>JBCBZD010000034.1:0-2137 GCA_039815485.1 Pseudomonadota bacterium
CTTCGGTTTGGCGACGCTGCCGACATCAGAATAGTCTTCTGCACGAATGGCGAGCTGTGCATCGAGGCTATGGACGAGCGGAATGTTCATGTCTTCGCTGACCAGTGGCACGGCCAGTTCGGCGAAGGCTGAAAATACGTCTCTGTCTCCGTTCGTGTCGGGTGTCGGGCTGGACCCCATGACATCACTCGGAATGACATTGCCTGTCACTGCGTCCGTGAACACGATGGTGCCATCCAGCCGTGCATCGCGATCATCCTTGAATTCCTCCCGTCGGAACTCGACACCAAGAGCGACGCCAAGATTGCCACCAGGCAATTCATACAGGCTTCCGCTGGACACTTTGAAATCAGCCAGCGTCAACGACGTTTCGCCGATCCGCGTTACCGGAACAATAAAACTGTCGATCACGGACTGGCTGTTAAAGGTGCTTGGAGAATTGGTGTCCAACCGGTTGCCGCCATAGAAAATATTGTAAGCATCAGCGGTGGTTCCGGAAATGGCTTCCTGGAACAGCGTATTGCTGACTCGATTGGTTCTGTCCGTCGTTTCCGCTTCGGAGTGAAGGAACGCACTTTCATAGTTCCAGTCGCCCCAATCGCCGCGTACGCCGCCGAGCAGTCGGAAACTGTCATTTTCGACTTCCACCCTCCGGGGACCTGCGTCGATCGGGCGATAGTCGCGGATTTCGAGATCGACTCCGAACGGGTTGTAAAAGGCCTCGCCCGGAATGGCGAGCCGACCACTGGAGAGGATCTGAGCTGTTTCTCTCTGGCGGTTATAATCCGCGTGATAATAGGTCGCTTCACCAAAGAACTCGACCCCATTGTCGAATTCATGGTTCAGGAATGCCATGAAGTTCTGACGCTCCGTATTCCCCACCAGCTCACGGAATCCTGCCCGGTCCAGACGCAGGGCCGTATCAATCGAGCCACCATTGTCCACACAGGCGCCATTGCCCAAATCTACAAGACATCCAGCAAACGTGTTCGGTTGAATGTGGAAGTCATCATCTCCCAGAACGGCGATCTGCCCTTCCAGAGATCTGAATTCCCCCCACTGCGTTTGGGTCGAGAGGTTGCGCAACTGGGTGTCGCCCTCAAAAGGCGTGCCTTCAAAGAAGGTCCGCAAGTCTTCCGTGCTGGAATTTCTCAATTGCAGAGCTGAGAATCCGTCGCGGTCGAGAAAGTTTGCGAAGACCGAAACATTGGTGCGGTCATTGTTGAAATTCTTGCCCCATTTCAGGGTACCCGTCAGCTCTCTCAAATCTGTATTTTCGGAGCCACCATAACGCAGGCTAACATCGAAGCCTTCGAAATCGTCCTGCGTAATCGTGTTGATCACGCCAGCAACGGCGTCGGTCCCGTAAATGGCCGCCGCGCCGTCGCGCAAAACCTCAAGCCGTTGAATCCCGGTTATAGGCAGCGACTGAGAGTTGACCGTGTTGACCGGAACAAAATCTTCCACTTGCGTGCCAGGGTGCAGGACGAGCCGTCGGCCATTCAACAAGACCAAAGTGTTGCCGGTTCCGATGCCGCGCAAATTGATCGACCCGATATCACCGCGCGCACCATTCACGCCGGTAAATTCTGCTTCCGAGAAAATGATGTCGCCAACTTGCGGAATGGCACGCAAGAGCTCGTCACCGCTGCCCGCGCCTGTCACATCAATATCGTCAACATTCAGAACGGTCACCGGCAATGCGCCAGCAATATCAGATCCTACGATTTGCGATCCGACCACCACGACCGTATCGAGCTCGCGGGCGTCTTCGGCACCGTCTGTTGCGTCCTGCGCCTGGGCAATAAGTCCCGTGGCGAATACAGCGCTGCCTAACAAAGCCGCTTTGAGTGATGTCTTGACGATCATGTTCATTTCCTCCCGATACAAATCATCAACCCTATGATTGCGGAGGATTTTTTTGCGGAGCAATGTCTTTCCGACAGCAGGGGCATAACCTTTGGTTATACAAATCTACCCCGAAATCACCCTTAGTTCGGTCGTGAGTTGGTCCAGAAAAGCGCGTTCCGGGATCGAAAGATTATAGTTCTCTCGAACGATTGCACCGACTGAGAGGCCAATGTTTTCGGCGAAATCATAGATATCCACGCCCGCGCTCGACGGACCGCGCGCCGCA
>JBCBZD010000037.1:0-1962 GCA_039815485.1 Pseudomonadota bacterium
CCGGCCCTTAGACGAGACGCTGCAACAGGAAAAGGCCTGAATCGGCGCGTTTGCTGTGTTTCGCGACGACAGGCTGGCCATTCATGCCCGCACTTGGCAGGAAGATCTCATCCTTAACGCAAACCAAAAAAAGGATCTCCCCAATGTCACTTCCTGACACTTATCTACAAATGGTCTCGACCCTCACCGAAGAAGGCGTTCTTCGGATGGAACTGGTCGAGCAACAGATGCACGCCCCTAAACCGGGACAAATTGTGGTGCGCGTCGAAGCCACGCCGATCAATCCGTCTGATCATGGCGTCATGTTCGGCTGGTCAAATATGGCCGCAGCCTCGAGCACGGGCTCCGGCAAAGACTCGGTCCTGACCGCACCTGTGCCTGAACAAGGCATGCAAATGATGAAAGCCCGGATCGGGCAAGCGCTTCCGGTTGGCAACGAAGGTGCGGGGACCGTTATCGCTGCAGGTGAAGGGGACTATGCGCAAAGCCTGATTGGCAAAACCGTCGCGGTTATGGGCGGCGGCATGTATGGCGAATATCGCACCGTCGACGCGATGATGGCATTGCCGCTGCATGAGGGTAACACCGCCAAACAGGGGGCGTCCTCATTCGTGAATCCACTTACCGCACTGAGCTTCCTTGAGACCATGCGGATGGAAGGTCACACCGCGATCGTCCATACAGCCGCGGCATCCAACCTTGGTCAGATGCTCAACCGTATTTGCCACGCAGACGGCGTTGATCTCGTCAATATTGTCCGCAAGCAGGAGCAAGAAGATATGTTGCGCGGTATGGGCGCAAAATATGTGGTCAATTCGAGCACGGACAGTTTCATGCCGAACCTGATCGATGCGATTCACGAAACCGGGGCGACGCTCGGCTTTGATGCAACCGGCGGCGGCAGCCTCGCATCAGATATTCTTGCCGCCATGGAGGGGGCTGCAGCGCGAACGCCAGGTGCTTACAGCATTTATGGCTCGGTCGCACACAAACAGGTCTACCTTTACGGGGGTCTCGAAAGAGCGCCAACGACGCTTAGCCGCAGTTATGGCATGGCGTGGGGCGTTGGCGGATGGTTATTGCCAAATTTCCTCGCCAAAGCGGGCCAAGACGTTGCGATCCGTCTGCGTCAACGCGTGGCCGATGAACTCACGACGACGTTTGCCAGCCACTATACGGATGAACTGTCGCTATCCGCGGCGCTCCAAGCCGATGTGGTGGCAAAATACAATGCGAAGACGACGGGTGAGAAGTACCTGATCTGCCCGCAAATGCCGATCTAGAGGCTACCCTTTGTACTGGCAGGGGCTCCGGCAAGCTTTGAATCCGGGGCCACTGCCATACGCAAGGCACGCGCGACCGCTTTAAAACTGCTTTCAGCAATATGGTGATTGTTTTCACCATAGAGGTTTTCAATGTGCAGGCACATGCCGCCATTGCCCGCCAGCGCCTGAAAGAACTCTTTGAACAGCTCTGTGTCCATATCGCCGATCTTGTCGCGCTCGAAATTCACTTTCCAGATAAAATAAGGTCGCTTGCAGAGATCGACGGCGGCGCGGCTGAGCGTCTCATCCATTGGCAAATAGGCATGGCCATAGCGCGTGATGCCGGCAAAATCACCGAGCGCTTTCTTGATCGCCTGACCGATAACTATGCCCGTATCTTCAACCGTGTGGTGTCCATCAATGTGAAGATCGCCCTTCGTTTTCACCTCAAGATCAATGAAGGAATGGCGCCCGAGCGCGTCCAGCATATGATCGAAGAAACCAATACCGGTGGAGATATCCGTCTTTCCCGTACCATCGAGGTTTATGGTCCCCGTGATGTCGGTTTCTTTCGTTTTGCGCGAAACTGTAGCGGTTCTGTCGGTCATGCGGGTCCAAATAAGGTTTAATTTGTCTGTCGGCTAGCACAGATCTGTTCACGACTCCCTAAACAATTGCGTTCACAACAGGATCCGAG
>JBCBZD010000033.1:0-2153 GCA_039815485.1 Pseudomonadota bacterium
ATCAGCGGTTGCTGGAACGTCACATCCGTACTGCCGAGCGCCGCAAAGACATTGCTGGCACGGCTTGTGGGATTGTTCACAGTATCACCACCAGAGAATTCCTGATTGGTGTAGTTCGCAACCACACCGAAACCGGAGGCCCAGCCAATCTGGTCTTCCCATTCCGAGAGATCGTACTGGAACGCAACCTCGATGCCTTCCTGGGTGGTTTCGCCCGGATCGTTGACGGTGGTCGAGACCGGGACACAGACCCCGACGCCACCGCTTGGACCAAATACGTTCACGTCGGCAATCGGGTTGAAGATACCCCCTTGCTCACATGGGTCGCTGACATCACGGAAACCCGTTACAGGATCCTCAAACGGATCGTCTTGCTGGGTCACGTGAAGGTCTGTCCGTTTCTTGTTGAAATAGCCGATGCTGACCACAGCAGATGGCGCAAAATACCACTCCGCAGCGATGTCAAACGAGTCGACCTGTTCAGGCTCCAGTCCCGGATTGCCAATCTGAACCGGCGGGTTGGGACTGGTGCTGAACGTGCGAGACGTTGACAGATCGTCAAAGTCAGGACGCCGGATATCCGTGCCCCAGCCAAGGCGAATATTCACGTCTTCATGTGGGCTGACCACCAGGTTGAAGCGCGGCAACAGGAAGTCATAGCTTCCATCCGTCGTCACCGGTGACGAGACACCGTTCAGGATGGAATTCCCGGTCGATGAAATATCAGTCTCCAGATAGCGAAGGCCGGCATTGCCGCGGAAAATACCATGTTCAAAATTGGCTTGTGCGTAGAATGCATGAGTCTCTTCCTCGATATCGAAGAATGCGCTTTGGCTCGACGTTGGCGTGTCGATAGATTGGCTTCCACCATGTGCTGTGATCGCTGCGTTCAGTGTTGCCAGAACGCCGTTCGGATCAGAAGCAACCAGTTCCGGATTGATCAACAGGAAATCGGACACGAACAAGGCTCGACCGTCCGCTGCGTCGAAATTGTCTGGCCCAGCCACCAGCAGCTCGGCGAACAGATCGCCAGACGGGCTGTCCGCCAGACTGCGCAGACCGACATTTGAACGGATCTGATCGCGCGTACTTTCCGTCTTGTTATAACGATATCCAAAATCAACAGAGGTGATGTACTCACCGACAAACGCATTGTCAGCGAGGTCGTAATTGAAGTCTGCTCGGAACGCATCTTCGCTATTATCCGCGGTGTCCTGCCCGATATTCACATCGCGCAACACGACGTTCGCCGGATCCAGCAATTGCGCCGTAGACGGGCCAAAAGGCGCGTTTTGAGCAACCGCAAACGTCAAACCGTCCCGCAGATCATAAATGAACGGCACCGAATTGTCGTTGCCGCCACCGGCATCAAGCGGCGCGTTCGGGTTGATGAAGTTCAACGTGGTATTGAAGCTCGGCGTGGTCGAGTCGGACGTCGATGTCGACAGCTCAACCCGGCCAGACCAGTTTCCGTGATTCCAGTCCGCGCCAAGCCGATAGATCTCGCTCACGGTCAGCCGCGAATTGGTGTCGGATGAGAAACGCAGGTTCGGATCGTCATCATCATCAGCGAGGTCGACACCGATCGTGCCGGTCAATGCGGCTTCGATACTGCCAAGCGTTTGTGGACCATTTTCGCCATTGAGCGTTCCGAAGTTCACGAGCTCAAATGAGTCGGGTACAGAAATATTGTTCAGGCTGCTTACGCCAGAGGCCTGAACGCGCGAGCTTTCCTGCCGACGCTCCTGGTCATTATAGACGCCGTCCAGAAAGAAAGTGACGTTGTCATTCGGGGCCCATTCCAGAGACCCTGCAAGGTTCAGGGTTTCATATTCGAAATTGTCATAGTCCTGGTTCAGGAACTGGATCGGCAAGAAGTCAAAGGATTGCGCGCTCGCCGCACCACTATCAGAGGCGATCAGATTGTCGCGGTCGGCACGTGGGCGGAATGCGGTGACATCCTGCTCGGAATAGCTGGCACTGATCACAGCACCGAAATCGCCATTGGCGGTCGACCAGTTATTGCCATAGGTGCCTGACAGGCGCGGCGTGATGCCATCCGTTGTCAGGCTACTATCCTCGCCCTGGATACGAATGGACGCCAAACGACCCGGCAGATCCAGGGGGCGTATTGTCCTCAGATTGATCGTGCC
>JBCBZD010000016.1:0-68245 GCA_039815485.1 Pseudomonadota bacterium
GACCGGGATGGACATACCTCTGGTGGACCTGTTGTGGCGCCAGCCGCATTGCAGGGTAGCTATGTATGGACGGGATAACCGCTGAATGCATCTAAGCGGGAAACCCACCTCAAAACCAGGTTTCCCTTGAGAGCCGTCCTAGACTAGGACGTCGATAGGCCGGGTGTGGAAGTGCGGCGACGCATGGAGCTTACCGGTACTAATTGCTCGATTGGCTTGATCTTTAGAAATGCATGTGTGGTGGTGAATGCCTCGCATGATTTGAAGATTAGACACCTACCGAAATATAAATTTGGTCAATTGTTGGTTTGGGCACGCTAAAACGTGCCTTACAGGCTTATTTCTGCCGACCCGGTGGTTATGGCAGGGGTTCCCCACCCGATCCCATCCCGAACTCGGCCGTTAAGTTCCCTAGCGCTGATGGTACTGCGTCTTAAGGCGCGGGAGAGTAAGTCGCTGCCGGGTCAGCTGAAATAAGTCTCAAATCTTGCAGAAATCTTCCCTTAGATCGCTCGACGGGTTCGAGCCCTCTGATTGTTCAGAGGACAGTTGAGCCGGCCTTGTGCCGGTTTTTTTGTTTCTGGAGTTTGCCATGGCAGACCCCACACTGACGCGGGATGGAGCAGTCCGGTAGCTCGTCAGGCTCATAACCTGAAGGTCGTAGGTTCAAATCCTACTCCCGCACCCATCATAAGAGTAGACTGGCCGTCTTGCGAAAGCAGGGCGGCCAGATCTCCTTTTATGGATATACCATAATCGCCTTGATCCTGCTGTGGCTGCAGCACGATGCGGTTGATCACTTTGCGCAAAATGCTCCGAACGTCATCGGCATCCGGTGACGGGTCAGAGACAACCTCCGCTAAAGCTCCCACCAGTTCGGCGTAGAGCGTTCCAGATTGTGGATGCAGTGTCACAACTGGGCTTTCACCCAATGCTGCCAACGTCGCAATGTCGGCAGCCTTTTGCGCCTCCAGGTCAAGCAGCTTTTGCTTCATCGTATTGCTCGCCAGGCCATCCGCAATCGCATCTATTATTCTGTCGATGCGGCGGCCTGCTTCAGCGATATCTTTTTCAAGGCGTAGGCGTTCCCCGCCCTCTGCCGCTTGCCGACGCACGAGTTCTTCATGGAACTCCTTGGCAGCAGCACGTTGAGCGTCGGGATGCAGCAAGGTCTTTTTCAATCCCGCCAGGACGCGCTCTTCAAGCGATTTTGCCATGATCGTTTTCGAGTTATCGCACGTGCCCTTTTCTTTTCTCGCCGAGCAACCGTAGCGATCCTGAGACACAATCGACATTGGGCCACCGCATTTACCGCACTCAAGTAAGCCGGACAGCAAACGGTTGGGCCGCTTGGCACCGCCGCGCTTTGCAGAGACCGTAGACTGTTTGCGTTTGACCGAATGCCAAAGCTCGTCGTCTACAATTCGAAGCTCAGGTACATTGGCAATAACCCATTCGCTTTCGGGGTTGGCGCGCATGCGTTTCTTGCCTGTGATCGGGTCGGTTACCTTGTGGCGCCGATTCCAGATCCTGCGCCCTATATATAGCTCATTATTGAGAATGCCGTTCCCAGCATGCTTTTGTCCGTTGATCGTTGAACCGCGCCACTCTCCGCCGCGGGGCGCTTCGATTCCGCGTTCATTGAGTCGGGCAGCTATAGCTCTTGGAGAGACGCCTTCGACATAAAGGCGCATGATCTCTCTTACCTGTTCAGCTTGCTCCTCGTTGATCTGGTAAATGCCGTTATCTTCTCCCTTCACTATGTCATAGCCATAGCAATGCCCGCCTGCGGAACGGCCGGATTTTATTACGCCTGCCTGACCTCTGCGCGTCTTTCGTGCAAGATCGCGCAGGAACATTTCGTTCATCACGCCTTTGAAGCCAATGTGCATCGTATCGACCTCACCCTCGGAAAGAGTGATGATCTGCACATTGTGAAAGGCCAGTATTTTGTAGATTGTTGCAGTGTCAGCCTGATCGCGGGAGAGGCGATCCAAAGCTTCGGCGACGACAATATCAAATTCGCGATTGGTTGCGCCGCGTATCAGCTCTTGAACGCCTGGTCTGGTGACCATCGCCCCGCCTGAGATCGCGCTATCTGAGAAGATCTTCGTTTCGACCCAATTATGGGTGCGTATGTATTTGCGGCATAGGTCGAGCTGATCTTCGATGGACTTTGCAGACTGAAGATCTGACGAATATCGGGCGTAAATAGCTACTCTTTGGGTCATGACCCATCTCGGTATGCCACTCCCGCACGATATCTGGCAAGCGCCTTCGCAAGCTCGATCGCCCATATCGGTGGTGGATCTACCGGTCTATCCACAGCGAAATTATCATTTTCAGCGAGCCCACCATGCCCTCTCTTGCCCCGGTGCCTTCGAGGCTTGATCGCTCTTACTGGCGGTTTATTGGGTGGTTCTGAGGGCATGGGCTCGTCGCAAGTGAAGCTATTGTGCTTTTGCGCGGTTCCAGACCATGACGCCGGTGCCTTCTGCTTCATTCTCGAAGAAGGCCGCGCGCATCGGATTCGCAAAGCTTGGGTCATCCAGTTTCACCGCCAGGTATGGCGTTTCGCCATTCTTGCTTTCCTGGCGCCAGGCCGCGCCGAGTTCGGCGCCGCCTGCATAGAGACGGAAGTCTGGTGCGCCATCGCTTGCCTTGTCCGCATTGGGAACAAGCTGCGCTTTCACGTTGATCGTCATGGTGCGTATCGTGCCGGTATAGGCGCCATCCTTGGCGGTGAAGGTTCCAATCTGTGCCATGGGTCTAGTCTCCTGTATTGGCGTGAAGGGCGCGGCGCGCCCGTTTGAACCCGGCGTCGCCGCCGAGAAAGCTTTCGAGCATGGCCGGGATCAGCGCTTCGGGCTTTTCCTCGTGGCCATAGGTCTGGCGATAGACTTCGGCATAATCGCTGAGTGCGCTCGCGAGCTCGGGATCAACCGAAAGGCTCATGCGGACCGGTGTGCGATCAGGTAATGGTCCAAGACGGAGGCTCATCAGTGCAGGCTCCCGTGCAGAAGCTCTGAGGCAGTTCTCCCAGATGCCACGTCAATCAATTCCTGGGTCGAGCAATCCATGCCAACCACAACGCATTTTGCAGGATCTTCGGGAGAGAGGCTGGCCCAGTTCATGAGCCGCGATAGGGCAAAAGCTGATAGCGCAGCGTAAGCGCAGGCCAGCGGGATAGATGCCCACAGCCCGACAATCGTGAAGACAGGAACTGTTTGGCCGATCAGGATCGCAAGACCCAGCGCAGCTGGCGGGAATGCCGCGCCTAGAACTGTTCTGGTTCTCGCCGCGAGGCGCGGTGCGCGTTCTCGTTCGATCAGCAATAGGCGCCCGTCGGGCATTTCAGCCTGCGCATATTCGAGAATGTTGTCTGGGTCTTGCATTGTTGAGGTTCCTTTCATTGAGGTCTGAGAATGAGATCACGGGTGACAACGACGCGCACTGGCCAGCCGGGCCGGACGCGAATTGTCGGCTGAATACCGAGATTGCGTTCGACGACGCGTTGTCCGGCCTGATTGACGGTATCAGTTGTGCCGCGCCGGATCACGCGTTCAATGTCGCCGTCGCCATCCGCGCCGAGTTCAGCCCCGACACCGAGAATGGTCGCGAGGCCTGCCGCGACAAACACGCGGTCCCAATGATGGTCGGTTCTGTCTGAGAGGCCGGCAAAGCCTTGCGCGTCTGCGCCGGGCGCTGAAATGATGATGGATGCGCCATCGGGGAAGATGATCCGGTCCCAAGTGACGAGCGCGCGGTCCTGACCGAACGAGACTTCCGACTGGTAGCGCCCGATGAGGCGCGAGCCTTGTGGGATGAGCACATACTGACCGGTGACCGTATCATAGACGGGCTGTGTGACCTGCGCGACGATGGTGCCGGGCAGGTCGGAATTTATGCCCGTCACAAGGCTGGCCGGGATTAGCGTGCCCGCCATGACCTGGTAAGGCGAGGCTGGGTCTTCGACGCCATGTGGATTGTAGATGTCGCTGCCAGCTGCTTCACCGGCAAAGGCCAACTTTCGGCTTTGCAGATTACTGTCGGCGGGCTGTGCAAAGCCGGATGGCGCGCCTTGCGGCAGCGCCGCAAGCGCCAGAAGTTCCGAACCAAGATCAAGCGCGGGGTCGCGATAGGCAGGACGGCTGTCAGCGATGGATTGTCCGCCTGTTTCCGATTGCAGCTGAAAAAAGACCGGCGCGCGGGCGGCCTCTTCAGCCATCGCGGCTTCGCGCAAGCGCTGGGCGCGCTCAGCTTCATCGACCGGATTAGGGCGAAAATCGTCTTCGAACCGGGTTACATATTCCGGCTCAATGCCTAGACCGCGCTCTGCCGCCAGAACCGTTGCGCCGAGGTCTCCCGCAAGCGGTGGTCCAAGCCGTGTGATCGGTTCCGGCCGGACGTCACCATAGCCAACGGGCAATGCCGACAAGCCATCCGGCGTGCGCTTGTTGGTGACATTGTAAAGTTCGCGGCGCTGGCTGGGGTCCGCCGCCGTCGGTGGCTTCAGGGCGATACTGGCGGCGGCGAATAGGCCCAGTGCACCAAGGCCTGCGCCCACGATCAGGACCTTGCGATTGATCCGGCTCACGGGTTTCGGGCTGGAGCGGATTTTCAGCCGCTCGGCATGCTCGTCAAAAGGAATGGGCTCGGTCATCGCCTCAGCCCCCGAAGATCGCAGCCAGCGGTGAGCGGCGCTCCTGGCGGGCGATGCGCACCACGGTCTGGTTGCTTGTCCCAAGCCGAAGCTCAGCCGCGCGGAATAGTCGATCCACGACATAATAATTGCTGCGGACGCGGTAGTTCACCAGTTCTGCGTCGCCATCCTCGCCGAGGACGAAGAGCGGCGGCATATCGGTCGTGGCAATGTCTTCCGGCATCTGGATGAATACCTGCCGTCCGTCATCGAAGACGCGCACGGGTTTCCACGCGGGATTGTCGCCCGTCACACGATAATCGAAGTTCAGACCTTCCAGTGTCAGGCCGCGCTCAATGGAGCCAGCTTCGTGCGCAATGGCGCGGTCATTGCGGGCGATCAGGCCTGCCAGCTCGTCCGCTGGATAGCGCCAGGACAGGGCGGCCATATAGCCGCCTTCGACGCTTTCCAGTTCCAGATGATAGGTGCGCCGATTGGTGGCGATCATTAAATTGGTGCGGATACCCGCGCTGATCGGCTTGACCAGGACATGGGCGCGGGACGTGGCGCCTGCGCCGGAGATCGTATCCCCGACGACCCAGCGCACCGTATCGCCGGCTGACACCGACACCAGTTCCTCACCGGGTTGCAGCGCGATGTCGCTGACTTGTCCGGGGCTGGCATAGAGTCGGTAGAGCGCGCCTTCGGTGTAGGGATAGACCTGGATGGCGTTCACATAGCCATCGACTGAGGGTTCAATCAGGGCACTTTGGCGACCTTGGCGGATAGCCTCATTTGGCGACACGGCATCGCGTTCAACTGTGCGCGTATAGCGCCGTGTCACACTGCCATCCGGATTTGTTGTTATAGATCCGCCGACCGGCATCATCTGGCCGGGCAGCGGCAAGGCGACGGCGGTTTCGACAATCTCCACCGGATAGTCGGTCCTGTCCTCGATGGGCATTGCCGCGACAAAGGCGGCCGGATCGATCGGGTCCAGTTCAGTGGTGGCGCAGGCCGTGGTTAGGGCGATGGCTGAGGTGGCAAGAAGCAAGCGAAGCATGGGACTCATTCTCCTGTAACGAGGTCCTGGCCCCAATTGAGGCTGTGGACATAAAGGCCGAGGGGATTAGCGCGCAGGGTCTCTGCATCCGTCGGCGGCTGGGTGATGATGTTGAAGAGGCCGGTGAAGCGTGTCGCTTCGACCAGCGCGCCGCTTTCATAGGTCTTCTCGATCCAGCGGGCCTGGAAGCTGTCATCGGAGACGCGCACAACGCTGACGACATCTACGGTGCGCGATTTCCTGCCTACATCGGCGAAGGGATCATTCGCCTGGGCGTATTCGTTCAAGGTCGTTGAGGCTTCCGAGGTGACATAGTCATAGGCGCTGAGCCAGTTCTCGCGCACGACAACCGGATCGATGGAAAGCCCGCGCACACGCTGGATGAAGTTTGCAAGATGATGTGCGATCTGTGCGTCGGTCGCCGTGTAGCGCTCAGTAGCCGGTGCAACGGCGCGGGCCGCGCCAGTCTCATCAACTTCGACCACATAAGGCGTGACGGTCGAAATTGTGGAGCGCCAGATCAGGGCGGTTGAGGTAAAGAAGCAGAGCGCCAGGCATCCGAGGGCCATCAGCCGCCAGTTCCTGGCCTGCACGCGGGCGGAGCCTATCCGTTCGTCCCAGACTTGCCCCGCTTTCTGATAGGGCGTTTCAGGGAATGGGCTCGGCCCGTAGCTGGTGGAAGATCGTTTGAAGACCATGGCTTAGTCGTCCTTGTCGTTGAGTTGCGGGGCCGCGCCGGAGGAACCGCGGTCGCCCTCGCGAAGACTGTGAGCGGCCATCTGGCCTGCCTGGCTCGCGCTCTGGCGGGCCTGCATCCGGCGCGCCCATCCCGGGCTTGAAGCTGAGCTGCCTGAAGAAGATGAAGGGTCGCTGCCGCCGGAACCGCCGGTCGCGCGCCACGCGCCCTGGCTGCCGCGTTGGTAGGCGTTTTTGAGTGCCTGCGCTGGACGGCTGGCCGTCCTGCGAACGGCGTCTCCACCAGCGCGGGCCATGCCCGCGACACCGGCTGCAACGCCCGCTGCCCCGCTTGCACCAGAGGCAACAGAGCCGAGCGTATAAGATGTGCGAGCTGCGCCTGCCATGGAGGCGCCTGCTTTGACGGCAGAAGACGCGCCGCTGGCAGCCGCGCCGACGGCAGCGCGCCCGCCTGCACCGGCGACATAGGTGCCTGCCGCAACACCGGCAGCCGCGCCCGCCGCAGAGCCTGCGCCGAGTTGCGGCGCGCCTGTGATCAGCCCGCTCGCAACCCCCGGCGCGAAAATGCCCATCCAGAAAAAGACAATGGCCGCCAGTACCGTGCCCATGACCTGGGCTAGCGTGACATCATCTCCGGTGCGGAACGCATCGGTGACTGAGGAGAAGAGCGTCGAGCCGATACCGATAATGACGGCGAGCACCATGAGCTTGATGCCGGAGGTAATGACATTACCGAGGACACGTTCAGCGAGGAAAGCTGACTTGTTCCAGAGCGCGAAAGGCACAAGCACGAACCCGGCCAGGGTTGTCAGCTTGAATTCCAGAATGGTGATGAAGAGCTGCACCGCCAGCACGAAGAAGGCCACCATGATGATCGCCCAGGCAATGAACATGACCGCGATCATGATGAAGTTGTGGAAGAAGGAGATCGGCCCCAGCAAGTCGCTGATCTCGCCGAGCAACGGACTTGCCGCATCAAAGCCGACCCCGGCGATAAAACCTGGACGGAGTAAGTCCGCCGCTGTCATCGTCCCGCCGCCTGCGGTCACGCCAAGCTCTGCGAAACTATCAAAGACAATATTGGCCAGCAGCGAGAAGTTGCCGATCACGAAAGCGAAGAAGCCCACATAGAGCACCTTCTTGATCAGGCCTGCGATGACATCCGTATTCTGAGAAAGTGCCCAGAAGAGCCCGGCGAGCGTAATGTCGATCGCGATCAGCGTGGTCGTGAGATATGCGACATCCCCGGCGAGCAGGCCGAACCCGCTATCGATATAGGCTATGAAGGTCGCCAGGAAGGTGTCGATCACGTCCATTAGTCGCTGCCACTTCCGAGAAAGCTTCGCGTACGGGCGCGGCCACGTTCAGCTTCAGCAAGCTGGCGGGCGCGCTCCAGCGCTTCAGCGCGGTAGTGCGAGGCCATCATGGCTTCCATCTGCATGAGCTGCTCAGTCTGGAGCGCCTCGATCTGATTGCCCGCTTGCAGGACCTGGAGATTGCCGACGGCGGACTGGCTACCCGCGATCAGGCGGTCGAGGCTTTCACTGTCGGCCCGGGCGGATGAGACGACTTCTGCGGTGACCAGGAGGCTTTCGCGATAAGCGGTCCGGGATTGCCGCCATCTTGTTCGGGCCTCTTCGACCAGCACTTCGTGTTCAGGCGGTGTCTCGCCGTATTCTTCCGGGTAGATGATCTCATAATCGCGTTCGATTTCTTCGACGCCATAGCCGATGCCTTCGGCCTCGCGCATAAGCTCATCGATGCGGCGCATACGGCGGAGAATGTCATCAGCTATACTGTCCGGCAGATTTTCAAGGTCCCGCGCCATATTCTCCAGCATCTCGACCTCATGGGTGAGTTGCTGGATCTGCTGATTGATCTGCTGGAGGGACCGAACCGCCGTCAGAATGTTCTGAGTATGGTTCGCCGGATCGTAGACGATCCCGCCGCCAAACAATTGCGCGGCGGCGGGTGGCGCTGTGAGCAATGTCATTGGAAGTGCGCAAAGCGCGGCGGACAGAAGAAGACGTTTCATCTGTTTGGCTCCTATTCAGCGGCGACGAGTTCAGTGGGCGTGAAAGGTTCGGGCGCATCGGCATGCGGCCTATGGCCGGGCCAGCGTGTGAGCAGGTCAGCCGCCCAGGGCAGGTTCTTTTCGTGAAGCCAGCATTCTGCGAATCCGTCGCCTTCGGTTTCTGCCCAAATACGGTCGAGCAAGGCCTGATCTTCGGGAGCGGAGGCGCCGCATATCGAGAGTGCGATGGGCCCGAGGCCCAGGTCGAACACGCGCGCGCCAAGTGGTGATTGGTAGTAATAGTCGCGCTTCGGTGTCGCGCGGCTGATCAGCTCGATCTGGCGCGCATTGAGTCCGAAGCGCTCATACGTTTCCTTGGATTGCGGTTCCAGCGCGCGCTCGTTCGGCGGGAAAATCCGTGTGGGACAGGACTCGACCAGCGCAGGCGCGATGCTTGAGTTGGCAATGTCGGCGAGGCTCTGTGTGGCGAACACGACGGACACGTTCTTTTTGCGGAGGGTCTTGAGCCATTCGCGGATGCGCGCGGCAAACATCGGATCGTCTAGGAAGAGCCAGGCCTCATCGAGAATGAGCAGGGTCGGTTTGCCGGTAAAGCGCGCTTCGAGCCGGTGGAAGAGATAGGTGATGACAGGTGCGACGGCGCTCTTGGCGTGCATCAGTTCTTCCATCTCGAAACAGACCGTGTCGGCGAGCGCGAGGCTTTCATGATCGGCGTCGAGGAGCCGTCCATGCGGTCCTTCCAGCGTAAATGGATGCAGCGCGGATTTTAGCGTCTCGTCCTGCAGCATGAGCGTAAGGCCCGTCAGCGTGCGTTCGGCTTCCGGCGCGCTGGAAAGCGACTGGATCGCCTCCCAGAGCCGCGCTTTGAGGTCCGGCGTCATCGCGACGCCTTCATTACCGCAGAGGCCCGCCAGCCAGTCGGCGGCAAAGCTTGCGCCGTTGTCACTGTCGATGTCTTTGAGCGGCTGTAGGCTTGGGGCATTGCTGCTGCCAAGATCAACATGGGCTCCGCCCATGGCGAGCGTTGCAGCGCGGGCCGAGCGGCCCTTGTCGAAGATGAAGACTTGGGCGTCTTTGTAGCGCTTCCATTGCAGGGCGAGCAGCGAGAGCAGGACAGACTTGCCTGCGCCAGTCGGGCCGGCGACAAGCGTATGGCCGACATCGCCGATATGCAGGTTCAGCCGAAAGGGCGTCGTGCCATCGGTCTGCGCTTGGATGAGCGCAGGGGCGTTGAGGTGACGATTGGCGTCTTCTCCCGCCCAGACCGCTGAGAGCGGCACCATATGAGCAAGGTTCAGCGTGTGCAGGATGGGCTGGCGGACATTGGCGTATGGATGACCCGGCATTGAGCCGAGCCAGGCATCCACCGCGTTGAGCGTTTCCTTGATCGCGGTGAAGCCGCGGCCATTCACGATGCGTTCGGCAATTCGGATATGCTCGTCCACGGTGCGCCGGTCGGGATCGGCGACGGTGATCGTGGTTGTGACATAACCATAGGAGACGAGATCAGAGCCTAGTTCCTGCAGCGCGGCATCGGCGTCGGCCGCCTTGTTGTCGGCGTCGCTGTCGACGAGCGCGGCCTGTTCATTGAACATCGTTTCGCGCAGGACTGCGCCTATGGATTTGCGCTTGGCAAACCAGTGGCGGCGCTTCTTGCCGAGCACCTTCTCGGCCTCAGCCTTGTCCATCGCGATGAAGCGCGTGGCCCAGCGATAGGCGAAGCCCTGACGGTTCAACTCATCGAGGATGCCGGGCAAGGTGGACGCCGGGAAACCGAGAATGGTCAGTGTGCGAAGATGGGCTTCGCCAATCATGGGTTCGAGCCCGCCTGCGAAGGGCTCATCGGCAAGTATGGCGTCGAGGAAGACCGGCAGCTCAGGCGTGACGACCGGATGGCGCTTTGTGGAAATGGTCGAGTGCAGATAAGTTAGCGTCTCGTCATCGGTCAGTGGCCAGACGTCATCGAGACATGTATCGAGAAGGTCCCATACACGGTCAGACTGTTGCTGGAACGTCTCCAGACGATGCCGCCAGGTCGCGGCGTCTTCAGTTTCAGCGCGGGTGATGAGGGCTTTCTCGGCGCGGCCCGATGCATCAGCTGGCGGCAGCCAGAGCAGGGTCAGGAAATAAGAACTCTCGAACCTTGCGCCGGCTTCGTCTGCCTGCAGCGCGCGTTCCTGATCAACCAGCCACGACGCCGCATCGGGAAAGGCACAATCCGGATACTCATGGATTTCACTGCGCTGCGCTTCGAAGAAGAGCGCCCAGCCTGAGCCGAAGCGGCGCAGCACATTGTTCACACGGGCATTGATCGAGACGAGTTCTTCTTCGGTCGAGCTTTCCAGATCCGGTCCGCGATAGCGGAACGTGGTCTGGAAGCTGCCATCCTTGTTAAGCACCACGCCCGGCGCGACGAGGCAGGCCCAGGGCAGATAGTCAGCCAGCAAGGTCTGGGTCTCAGAGTATTCACGCAGGTTCAGCATGACAGATGCTCCTTGTTACGCACCGAGCGACTGGCCACCGCCATGAAATCCGGATCGCTGCGGGCCATGAACACGGCGGCTGAATGGCCGAGCAACCAAAGCAAGAGACCGGGTATCCAGAGCCGCAGACCAAGGGCCAAAGCTGCCGCGAGGGTCCCGATGGCGATGGCAGCCGCGCGTGGCGCGCCTGCCATCAGGATCGGCTCGGTCAGTGAGCGATGCAGGGGGATTTCATAGCCCTCGGCCATTAGATCAGCGCTCCGCCGCCGAAACTAAAGAAGGTGAGGAAGAAGCTGGTCGCCGCGAACGCGATGGAGAGCCCAAATACGATCTGGATCAGCTTGCGCATGCCGCCGCTTGTCTCACCAAAGGCCAGCGTCAGACCGGTCAGGGTAATGATGATCACCGAGACAATCCGGGCCACCGGTCCCTCGATGGATTGCAGGATTTGGTCGAGCGGACCTTCCCAGGGCATGCCGGAACCTGCTGCATGTGCTGGACCAGCTACAGCCAAGCCGATGCCAATGGCAGCAGCGATCTGCACTGCTCGATGAACAGCGCGGGATTGATGATAGAAGATCATGTCAGGGGTCCTTCTGTGACAAGTGAAAGGGATCGGGAGACGAGCGGCGCGGTGTCATAACTCTCGCCATTGAAGCCGGTGATGCGCAGCGCTTCGTCCACACGGCGCTGGCCGCCAGTGCGGCTCATGAAGACGACGACATCAATGGCTTCCGCGATCAGATCGAAAGGCGCGCGGGGTGTGGCTTCCAGGGTGAGCTGTTCAAGCCGTCTGAGCGCGCCATGCGCGGAGTTGGCATGCAACGTCGTAATCCCGCCGGGATGGCCGGTGTTCCAGGCCTTGAGCAGGTCAAGCGCTTCAGGCCCGCGCACTTCGCCGACAATGATCCGGTCAGGCCTTAGCCGCAGTGTTGACCGCACAAGGTCCTGCAGACTGGTTGTGCCGCGATGGGTTCTGAGCTGGACGACATTCGGCGCAGCGCATTGGAGCTCGCGCGTGTCTTCCAGAATAACAATGCGGTCGTCATTCAGCGCGGCCTCAGCCAGCAAGGTATTTGTAAAGGTGGTCTTTCCCGACGAGGTGCCGCCCGCGATCAATATGTTCGCGCGGGTTGTAATCGCGTCCTGCAGGGCTGCTGCGAGTGCCGGGGCCAGTGCGCCCTGATCGACATAGTCACCAAGTTCGAAAGGCGTCGTTGCCGGTTTCCGGATCGAAAAGCAGGGGGCCGTGGAGACAGGTGGGAGAAGCCCTTCAAACCGCTCGCCACTGCCCGGGAGTTCCGCAGAGACGATGGGGGAGGTGCGGTTTGCAGCTTCTCCCACCCCTGAGGCGACCAAGAGGATAACGCGCTCCCGGTCGGAAGAGGAAAGTGTATGATCTGATACGGTGAGACCAATCCCCGCTTTTTCGATCCAGACCGATCCGTCAGGATTAGCCATAATCTCGATCGTGTCTGGCGCGTTGAGCGCCTCACGCACCACTGGGCAGAAGGCTGTACGCAGCATGGCGCTGCGGCGAGCTTCTGTTTGCTGATGGTGCGTGGGCTGACCCATCGTTCTGCGCTCCTGTCACTTGGGGTTGGTGTGACTGAAGCGTCGCAGGCAGATGGCATTTGCGGGAGTGTGAATGGCGACCAATGGGAGCAAGTCTCGGCATAAGCTGGCTTATTCAAGCAAAGCCCGGCAATGGTTCGAGCCAGCGAATTTCGCGTCTCAGGCGAAGGATAAATTCGTATAATTTGTACAGTTAATGACGTAATGCTCTGATTTTGAATGTATTAATATTCCGGCGCATTCTGTTAACATTTACGGATTTGGCCTCGTTCTTGCCTGAAATTCCCCAGTTACGGGAGGCGCAGAATGAAGACGTATGAACTGAAAACAGATGAGACGCTGAAGAAATACAACTATCTCTGGCGTATGTCGCGGGACCGTTGGGCCTGGGAATACCTGAGACGCAACAAGGATTTCCGCAAAGATGCGGCGCTTCATTCTTCTGATGATATCTCGGAGATGACCGCGCCATGCCGCAATGCCAATATCCGTCTCCTGCGCTCACGCGTACCGCAAAAACTGGCCGCCCGTTGGGGCCTGGTCTTCATGCCTGATCCGTCCTTGAATGGGATTGATGCTGATGCGGTTTGGTTAAAAACAGCATTTCCCGACCAGGTCGAGGTGAACTGTACGCCGCGTGCAGAAGGCCAGACCTGCGATATCTGGGATCGCACTGTTCCGCATTGTAAGATTACACATGTGACTGATCGGGCGCAGCGAGAGTTTCTTCTCCTGCGCGGCAATGGCTGTGTCGCTCAAGTTCGTTGCACGGGCCAAACGCTGCTCAGCCTTGAGCCAGTTCGCATGAAACTTCAGATTTCTGACATGGAGACCTATGAGCAGAAGCTGAAGGCCCAGAAGGAAGGTATGCGTATCTTCGGCAATGATCCGGAAGCTGAAACGCCCGTATGGCGAAAGCGAACCCAAATCCTGAGAGATGGTCTGATCGCGCTGGACTGTCTTGAGCTTGGCATGACACATCGGGAAATTGCCGTAGTCCTCTATGGCAAACCAGCCGTAGATGCCGAATGGGGCGTCACGTCAATGAAGAGCACCACGCGCTACCTGGTGAATAAGGCCAAAGCTCTTCGCGATGGCGGCTATCTCGTTGAACTGCTTGGCTCACAACTTGGACCGAATGTGCTCGCGGCATGATTTCAGTAGCCTGTAAGCCCTGAGCCATTCGCAGCCTGCCCGCGCCGGTGGCGCGGGGCTGTTCGCCCGGCTGGATAGGCTGTTGAGAGGCATCGGGGCGGTCCGTTCAGATCGCCGATCTTCGACCGGCGCATCTGCCCGGAACCGCAGGAACCGGATTGCGTCGACCGGCCCGGCGAGGCTCAATGAGGGTCCAGTTGTTCGTCTGGAGAACGTGGTGCTGGGTCTCACCGGCAGGCCGCGCGCCCGCGCTTCCCACTGGCTGGCGCCAGAAGGGTCGCGGACGCTGGAATTCAGTCCTCTAGAAAGCCACGTCTGAAAGCTTGGTGACGACATTAAAGTCAACATTCAGAGCTTCGAAGTGGCGGCGGCCACAATCAATTTTTTGGTTTTCTTTCGTGCGACGCTCATCACTGTCCAAAGTGCTCTTGGTTTCCCTCACGAAGTATAGCCGCTCGTCATTCTCGGTCACAAAAGCCCAATCGGGATTATACGGTCCGATTGGCGTGTCGATCTTGAACCAGGACGGAAGTTTCACAAATAGTCGCACATGCTCATTATTATCGAGGTCGGCTGCGAATTGACGTTCTGTCTCTGACTCGTACTCGATTGCATCGAACAACGATTTCTCACGATTCTTCACGTCATAAAGATTGCTCAAATATCTGACGATCCCTTTTTCGGCTTCCTGCTCGATCCTACTCATTTCCCAAGATTGCTCCGGAACTTTATCGTATCGAATACCTTCCAACATCAGATCATGAAGCGCTCGCCCAATTGCGTCTGCGACCGAAGCCATGAAAGCTTGAGGATTCACCTTGAATTCAGCCAGCCGCCCGGATTGCTTGAGGATTGAGGCAAGCGTATGCCGTGTCAGTTCAGTTTCCTTCTGCAGGAACCCTAATATGTCAGGGAGTACTGTCGCTGAAGCAACTTCCTCGCTGCGCGACGCCAGCTGTCGGTCAACCGAAACGCCAGCCTCCGAGATATCGACTCCAACCACCGTTGTTGAAATGCGCGGTGCCCGAATTGTTTCAATTGCAGCAATTCGTTTAAGGGCTCGGGTGATCAATTCGTCAGTCTTGAACTCCACACGATACCTTGTGCGATGTTTGATCCGCTCCCAGAGTTCCTGGAACTCTTCGCTAAGCTGAACCTCTTTTCTGAATTTGAGTTCTCGCCGCTCTCGGGCATTCGCAACGCGGTTCTTAAACACTTTTTTGGCTATCTCATCGACGAGGGAAGCCCGTATCCCTTCAAAGCCGTCAGGGACACTGAGCTCAAAGTGCGGATTCTTTGGATCGAACTTGTCCAATATAGTCCCGTCTTCGCCTAGATATCCCGCCGACACAAAGTGCTGCCATAGCTTCGCCGAAATATCCTGACCTAGAGAAACATCCTCGCCCGCGTCGTTAGGTCTACTAATATGGGCGAATGCGATCTTATCAACGATGCCGAATTTCACGCCGACATCATCTTCGAATTCGGTCTGAAGGGTGCGTGCAAAATCGTCATAGGATTCGTTCGCGATTACTGTCAGGCGATTGACGGTCTCGTCGTGAATGCGCTCCCCATCCGAGTTCACGGGTAGTCGCAAACCGCGCCCAATTTCTTGTCGCTTTTTGTCGACGCTTTGCGTCTCGTTGAGCGTGCAGATCTGGAAGACATTGGGATTGTCCCAGCCTTCTCTTAGGGCAGAATGTGAGAAGATGAAGCGCAAAGGCTCGGTTGGGTCGAGTAACCGTTCCTTGTCGCGCATGATCAGGCTGTACGTATCTTCATCAACCTTTGTTGTTCCGCTCGTGTCCTTTGCTTGTCCTTTTTTATCCTGAGAGAAATACCCGTCATGAAGCTCACTTGCGGGAAAGGATATCAGATCCTTGTATATCGGCTTGGCGGATAGCTCAGCATACGCTTCTTCGAACCAGCGCCCAATTTTTCCAAGGCTTATAGAGCCGTCTTCATTGTAAACTCGGTAATTCGCCACCCGATCAATGAAGAACAAAGAAAGGACCTTTATACCTTTGCCCCGAAGGGATCGTTCTTTCTTGAGATGTTGTTCAACCGTCTCGCGGACCTGCGCTCGCATGACTTCATCACCGAGCCCGCCGACTTCTTGACCAAGTTCTAGGAAACCGCCCTGATTGAACTCGATATACTCTGAGCCCGGCGTGCAATCGATGTTCTGCACGATGTATCCGTCGCGATAGGTTTCTCTCTCGCCGGACTTGATAAAGAGGTCGTCTCCCTGCTTCACCCAGAGCTTTTTCGCTTTTGGTCCTTGAGACCCAGCAGTGTGTATCTCAATCTGCGCCCTGATATTCTTCTTATTGTCCGTCTTGAGCAGTTTCACATAGGCGTCGTTAAAGCTGTTCTCCTCACGTATAGAGGCGACCTCAATGCGTTTGACCAGACGCAGATCATAGGCCTCGATTGGATCCAGCCTGTAAATAAGGTTTGGCGTATCACGATGTGTCGCACTGTAGCGAAGCGTCACTAGGGGGTTGAGGTTCGCGATCGCCCGGCGCGCTTTGTCGGTTGAAACGACACTTTGGGGTTCGTCGATGATAACAACTGGGTTGGCCGCTTGAATAAACTCGATGGGGCGCCGACCTGACATACGGTCGTTCTCGCGGTTGATGACGTTCAGCTTCTTCAGCTCATCCTCAGTCATCTCCGACAGGTCCTTGTCAGCAACATCCTTCCGGAAGCTGTCGATATTAATAATCATGATCTGGATCTGGTTGCCGCTAGCGAATTGACGAACCTTGCCGAGCCGTTTCGAGTTGTATTCGAAGTGATCGAACGGCACCTTGTCGTAGAGCGTCTTGAAGTGCGCTTTGGTCACTTCGATACTCTTCAGGACACCTTCGCGAATGGCGACACTTGGAACAACGATGATGAACTTCTTGAAGCCGTAGAGCTTGTTCAGTTCAAAGATCGTCCTGAGATAAACATAAGTCTTGCCGGTGCCGGTCTCCATTTCGATGGAGAAGTCACGGCCCTTAAGCGCCTCAGCCATTTCGATGTCATTGCGCTCCTGAACAGTACGGAGGTTTTTCAGAAGAGCCTCGTCGGGCAGCACGAGGCGATTAGCGAGGCCGAGTTCGGTCTGGAACAGGCCACCGATCTGGATCGCCTGAAACGCAGCAGCGCTGGTCTGTGCGAAGGGTTGTCCTTCAAATATGTCGGTCACCGCGGAGATCGCATGGGCCTGATATTCTAGTGTTGGATCGAATTTGAGCTTCATGACGCGGTCACCCCATTCGGGTCCGGCTTGTTGCTCTTGACCCAGTTGCAGGGGCCACAGGCGACCTGTCCATTAGAGACAACCGTTTTTCCACCCTGCGAATGCGCGACGATATGATCGGCGTGCCAGTCGGCCCAGGCGAGGCGCTCGCCATTGCATTTGATCTTGAGCTGACAGTGGCCATCATTCTTCCGGTAAATGGCGAGACGCTGCTCAGGCGTGAATATCCTTGTCTCATCCAGAGGCTCGATGTCTGGACAAGCAAGGAAGAAGCGCTTCTCGATAAATTCGAGACGCGCACGGATAGATTCTTCGCTGTCGGTCGACTGGCTCGTAAGACGGCGATACTCGATCAGCTGCGGATCGCGCTCTTCTTCATCAAGCGCTTCATTCTTGCGACGTTCGGTTTCGAACGCGATGAACCACTTCGCTAGCGACGCTTCCGTGCCCGTATGCGCGAATCTTCCGATCAGTGTTGACGCGAGGCAGTGGAGAACGATCACGTTATAGCGTTCAAGCTCGGGCGTCTTGTCGGGAAACGCGCGCAGAAGATAGTCCAGCACGCGCCGAACCTTCTTGGCGACCTTGCCATTCGGATCGAAGGACCGGTTGCTGTCATACATCTTATTGAGGTCGCTATCGCGCACACTCGCGGGTTCGCCTGCCATTTCCAGTCGCACCAATTGCGCAGCGATATGGTCGAATGCGAAACGCGAGTTTGAGAACTTGCAGTTCTCGAAGAGCTTGTGGCCTGCGACCTCCTTGATGAAGTCACGCATCTGACCCGGCATAGCATTGCGCTTTTCTTGGGCCTTGAGGGTAGTGCCGCTTTGAAGCCGCAGGAACATGTCGCGCACTTCGTCTTCTTCGTCAGTCTGGATCGCATCGTCCACAATCACGACATCCAGGAAGTATATATCGAACTTGGATCGAAGATCAAAATCCAGATCGGCATACTTCTTTTTTGCTATTTCGATGCCATCGACCGGGTCCATATCTTTGGCAAGCGCGAACTCGCCGCCACAGAACTCCCAGATTGTCCTCAATCGTTGCTGTCCATCGATTACCGCGAATTCGAAAGGGGCGCCTTTCTCAAGGCGCTGCCAGTACATTTTTGGCACGTCATATCCGCGCAAGATCGTGTCGATGAGTAGCTGCTTCTGCTTCTTCGACCAGGCGGGCGGGCGCTGGTAATCCGGTGTTGGATCAATCCTGTCTCGTAGGCCATAAAGTGTAGTAATCGGGTATGGCTGTTTGCTCATCTTCATCGGTCAATCCCCCCTAAACCGTCCGGAAGACGATTTCGGTCTCGCGGCTGGCGGCGCGGGCCTTGAAGGTCTGGACGGCGTTGGCTTTCAGCTGGTCATTGCCCTTGAAGCCTTCATCTAGGCAGATAACCTGCAGAGGGTCGGCGTCGGCGAGCGCGTCGATCAACGCAGGCGTGATCTCCTTGTCGAGGCAGATGAGGAGCGAACCGTCCTCCACGCTGTAGACGGTCTTGCCCGCCATCTTCTCGGCTTTGATTTTGGTTGTAAGCGGGAAGCCGGCCTTCAGGAGCAGTTCGTAAACGATGTCTTCGGGCGTTGCGGACGGGTCCACGTTTTGGACGTGGAGGTCGAGTTCTGATTCCAATTGGTCTGGTTCGCCCCGCCATCTTCGGAAGTTCGAATGGGAGAGGCTGAAGGCACGAAAGCCAGTTTCCGAACTCCCTTGAGCTCCAAAGTTCAACTCGGCTTCATCTCGCTTCTTGATTTCGCCAATTACTCTTCTGATTCGCTCTCGCGTAATGTCGGCTATGCTAGTGAACCCATCATTCTTTGCGGGAGTATCGTCTCCTACTGGCTCTGGAAGCTGAACCAGAATGAATTTGCGGTTGCCCCCGTCTTCGCGGTTCAAACGTATGCATGCCTCGCCGGTCGTGCCCGAGCCTGCGAAGAAATCAAGTATAAGGTCCTCTTTGTCCGAACTGGTCGCAAGAGTAAGGATCAGCTTCAACAGCTGTACGGGCTTAGGATTGTCAAACAGCCCACCGAGGCCCAGTTTCTTTAAGTCATCATTGGCCTGGTGGTTGTGGCCTGCTTCTTGATAAGTCCAAATCGTCGTGGGAGTAACACCTCCTTTGACCTCTGATAGAAATGATTTCCTCGATGGAATTTGAGTTCCATCGCTTCCAAACCAGATCTCATTCATGGCGTCGAGTTCTCGCATGGTTTCATCGCTGAACCGCCTGTACGTGCCTTTTGGAGGAGCCCACGCGATACCGTTTTGAAAAACAAATGTGTCGGTATTGGAGCCACTTTTCGCATGTAGAGGCGTTGCCTTCCACGGACCCTTTGGATGGTTGTCTGGGTTAGAATAAGCCTTCAGCTGTTCTTCGTTGCGAGGTAAGCCATTGACAACAAATCGGTCTTTATCTTTTGCATATATTAGTACGTGATCGTGATTGTCCGAAAACCATTTCGCATCATTTGCGCGTGTGTATTTCTTTTGCCAGATCGCGTTTGCTACGAAGTTTTCTTCTCCAAAAATAATATCGCAAAGACCTCTGAGATTGGCGCTTTCGGAATCGTCAATAGTCATAAAAATTGCGCCCGTTTCTTTGAGCAAATTCCTCGCAAGAAAGAGGCGCGGATACATCATTGAGAGCCACTTTGAATGGTATCTTCCGGATGACTCGGCGTTAGTGCTTCGCAACCGTCCAGAAGAATCAGTTTGCCCCGTGATATCCAAATATGCACTGATCGGTTCTGAAAAATTGTCCGGGTAAATAAAATCTTTTCCCGTGTTATAGGGGGGGTCAATGAATACCAGCTGGACCTTGCCAAAATAGCTCTTCTGAAGCGCCTTCAAAACCTCAAGATTATCGCCTTCGATAATCAAATTCTCTGCACTTTCAAACTGCACAGACTTCGCCTTTACGGGCAGCAAGGTTGCGCTAGAAACTTGTCCAATGGCTCTGATGCTGCTTTCGCGTCCTGGCCAAGAAAGACCAAACCGTGAATTTTCGGAGCTTGTAATGCCGAAGAAGGACGACAGAGCAGGCAAGTTGATGTTCCCATCTGAGACTGTCTCAGGGGCCAGTTTCTTTAGGAGTTGCATGAGTTCTTGACGGCGCTCGCTGAGCACATCTTTCGACACGCCGAATGAATTATCTGATTGGTTTGTCATGATGCTAAATGCTCCATCCATATTTTCGAGCGGTGGTCTGTCCAAAAGTGCCAAACCGGATCGTTTCTTCTTCGAGGGATTTGAATTCGTCGCTGTCTAACTTCATAAACCGAAGGTCATACGAGTTTCCCTTCGACTTGCGAGTGAAAACCGCTACGTAAGGGGAGCGCCCAAGCTTTCCATTTGAAAGTGTAGGTCTAAGCCCAGATTGTACTTCCGGAATGTTGTTGTTCATCTGTAGGCGCCACATATGATTCCCTTGGTATTTCATTTTAAACAAGGAGGTGCTGCCGTCAGACAAATTTAGTCGAAGCTCTTTTGTGTCAGAACCACTGACCGGCAATCGGAAAAACAGACCTTGCTCTGCTTTAATCTCAAGTTCTCGGCCCATGGCTGTAATATTACCGCACTCAATCCAACAAATTTTTGCCAATGAAGGGTCTAGTTCGGCGTCGTCACTATCGAGGATCTTTTCGGGAAATTTTGCGCGTTCTTTTTCATGCTGTTTCTTGAACGCTGAAGCGCGTTCGAAATCTCGTTGGTAGTCTTTCAGAAATTCTTCATCGGGCGCGGTCCCTAACTTCCAGAGATCAGTCAACGTTCTATTGATTGATTCCTCATCGCTGGATGATTCGGGAGAGAGCACTGCGAATGCCTCGGTATTCCCGGAAAACGCGGAGGCGGTCAGGTTGGCTGATCCTACGACAAGCTTGCGATCGAGTTTCGCCTCGGTACTTTCGAAGTGATACAATTTTGGATGAAAGCGAAGGTTCACCTTCGATGGAGGAACAACCCTCAAGCTTGAGTTCGGAACGGAGCAGACCAAATCAATAGCGCCTGGTTGCGTGACAAAATCGTCGAGCCCAAAGAGCCATCGGCTACTCTGTAGCCCCACATTGTCAAATGCGTTCAAAACGCGGCGGACACCGGAAACCGTTGCATACGCCACTGCGATATCACAGTGTTTGTATCGCCCTGACTGTATAAATGTCGAAATCGTTTGACCGAAGCTGTCACTTGAGGAATTGGATTGGAGTTGAGCATACAGATTCGCCTTCATTCTGGTTTTCCTCACACAATCTCAAATTCAATGACGAAGAGCGTCTCGTCGGACACGTCCTGGCCAAGACGCTCTTCGACGCTGTCGAGCAGTTTGTCTTTCTGGGTTTCGATGTCCTTCGCCGCCTCATCATAGGCGCGCCAGGCGACGTCGCGTTTGGGCTCTAGATCGCGCACCTTGCGCTGCAGACTGAGCTTTTCTGGCAGACCGCCCGCAAGGCGGATCTCCTTCTTCAGCGCCTTGATCTGGTCGTCATAGTCTTTGAGGTCGGCCTTCAGCCCGGCGCGCTTGTCCTCCGCCCAGTTGTCGAGCTTCTCCATTTCGTCGTCGAACCATTGCGCCTGCCGTGCAGCAAGCTCTTCGAGGATGCGCTGGCGGGTCCGGTCGATATGCGTTTGGGTCTCTGGCTTTGCCTCTACCGTGGAAGCGGACTGCCCCTTAACCGGGAGGTCGAACAAGCGACGCGAGGCGTTTTCGCCAAGGCTTGGTCCGTCATCCGTCTGCGCCGCAATGATGATGTGATCCTGATCATCTGCCCCGCGGATCGAGAGCTTGTGCGCAACCGCTATACCGCTTGAGCCAACAAAGGGCTCCAACGCCGCTGCCTTTGCAGGCCAGCCACTGTAATCGAGGGTGAGGGACGCACCATTCAGGCTGCGATCCGCCGCGCGCTCCAGAACATGGCGGGCAAGGGGATGGCCGAGGCGATAGCGGTGGCCTTCGAGGCCCTCCTTGCGCAGGAAATAGCCGCCAACCGGTGCATCGACGCCGTCGATTGCCTGCTTCAGCGTGAACGTGTGATGTCCGTCATCAAACTGCGCGCGCTTTCCGAGTTCATGTTTGGTCAGTGCCCAGAGGATTTTTGTATAGCGATCGAGATAGGCGCTGGCCTTCTCCATATTCATTTTTAGACGGTCATGCACCTCGGCATCGAAATGTTCGAGCAGCTTCTGGCGCGTATTGTCCATGGTTTCCGCGATCTGCTCATCCATCTCCGTGCGCAGCGATTCAAAAGCCGTTTCAATCTCATCCGGGGTGCGGCAGCTCTGATAGATTTTTGAAATTCTGCGCTCAAAATCGACGCCAGACTCAATTGATCCGAGCACCTCATCGCTGGCGCCGAAAACACCATTGAAGAGCTGGAATTTCTCTGAAAGCAGCTCAAACACGCGCTGGTCAGCGGCATTGTTCCGATTAAGGAAGTTGACGACGACCACGTCATGCTTCTGGCCATAGCGATGACAACGACCAATGCGCTGCTCGATCCGTTGCGGGTTCCAGGGCAAGTCATAGTTCACGACCATGGAGCAGAATTGCAAATTGATGCCTTCCGCCGCCGCCTCGGTCGCGATCATGATTTTTGCGCTGTTGCGGAAATGATCGACCAGCGCCGCGCGCATATCCGCCGTGCGCGAGCCGGTGACTTTATCGGTCTCGGCATGGATCGCCTTCCATTGCTCATAAATAGCCTTGGACTGCGCGTCGGCGTTTGATCCGTTGAACAGGACGATGTCGCCATCATAACCATTGTCCGACAAGAGTTGGACGAGATAGTCCTGCGTGCGGCGGGACTCCGTAAAGATGATCGTCTTCTGCGCGGCGCCAAGTTCATCGGCTTTGTCGAACCCGGCCGCTAAGGCCGTCAGAAGTGATTTTCCCTTGGCGTTTTCTGTGATCGAAACGGCGAGGTCCTTGAACCGCCGAAGCTCTGCTATCTCTTCTTCAATGACCGCAATGTCATCGTCTGAAAGCAGCTCAGGCGGCGTTTCGTCATCAACCCATTCTTCCGCCGTTTCCTCAAACCCATCATAGTCTTCTTCGATGTCGTCTGGGATAGGGTCTTCAAGATTGTTCTTGATCGTGGCGTCATCTTTCAGTTGCCGCTCGAGCTTATTCGCCAACGAGTTCAGTGCGCCTGCAATTGCAAATGTCGATGATGCTAAAAGCTTGCGGAGAATAAGCGTCATCAGCGTGCGCTGGCTTGACGGAAGCGCAGCCAACGTTGGACGCTGGAGATAGTCCGATACAAAATCGTAGAGCTTTTGCTCTTCAGGTCCCGGCACGAATTCCTGTGTGATCGGAATTCTGTTCGTATAACGAATATATTCGAGAACTTGCCGCCGGAGCGTGCGGTGACAAATCGGTTCGAGACGCGCTTTCAGCTCATCGAACTGTCCATCACCACTGAGGCGCGCATATTGTGCCCGGAAGCTTTTGGCGTCGCCAAAGGCGTAATCGTCGATGATGCTGACGAGCCCATAAAGTTCCATGAGCGAGTTCTGTAGCGGCGTGGCGGTAAGCAAGACCTTCGGAACATTGCCAAAAGCGGTCTTCAGCGCGCGCCCCACTTTGTTGTCAGGTCGGTAGACATTTCTGAGGCGATGGGCTTCGTCGATGACCACAAGATCCCAGGGTGTCATCATCAATTCGTCCGCGTGGCGCGCGGCAAATTGGAACGAGCAAATGACAATAGCCGGTTGCTCGAAGGGGCGATGCCCCCCGTCCTTGATTATCTTTTTGTAGTTTCGCGACTCGATAATGAAGCTTGGCAGGAAGAACTTTTCTTCGATCTCCTGCGCCCATTGTTTGCGCAAGCTTGCAGGGCCAACGATCAGAATACGCCGTTTACCTTCGGTCCATTTCTGCGAAAGCACCAAGCCCGCTTCAATGGTTTTGCCGAGTCCAACTTCATCAGCGAGGATCGCGCCTTTTGAAAGCGGAGATTTGAATGCGAATAGGGCGGCTTCAACCTGATGTGGGTTTAAGTCGACCTGCGCATCAAACAGCGTGCCTGCCATTTTCTCAGCATCGGCGACCGAATGACGGCGCAACAGCTCGTGAGCGAACAGTTTCGAATGATAGTCGGTGATCATGCTCGCCCCCTCTTAATTATGGCTTCTCAGCCTTGTTTGACCCTGACCGCTGGTCCTCTATCCACTCATCGATCTCGCCTTTGCGGAACCGCCACGAACCGCCGACTTTGAAGCCCGGAATCTTGCGCTCGGAGGCCAGCCGGTAGGCTGTTTTCTCCGTAATTCGCAGATATTCCGCCACTTCCTTGATGGTCAGAATGTCAGTTTCCATGGCCGCCCCTTGAGCCGAAATCAGCCTATTTGAGAAAATTAGGCAGAATCGGGAAATAGCACAACCGGGAAACGGGGTCTGGGTGTCGCTCGCGTTCAGCGTGCTCGCATGGCTAGTACAATCTCCCTCCGCCTCAATATCTGTTCCCATCAGTCAGGTGGGCGGACGGTGCGTCTGCCAGAGCGCGGTCGCCGCGCAAGGGGGCGGGACTTTGTGTTCTATGATCGTCTTTAGGCGTCCTACCTACAGCTTCCCCTTGCGCGCCGCCCTGATGCGCTCCGGCTGAGCACCTCCTCGCCGCCCACCCGACTGCCGGGAAAAGAACGCAGGGCGGGGAAGGAGACTGACATGACTGACCACCTCTTGGGCCCTGCACCTCTTGCAGCCACCGCCGCACCCGCGCGACCCGATAGACCGCGCATCTATGTGGCGTGCCTTGCAGCCTACAATTCCGGCTGCCTGCATGGCCGATGGATCGACGCGACCACCCCTGACGAGATTAGGGAACAGGTCCGCGCCATGCTGGCGGCCTCGCCGGAGCCGGAGGCGGAAGAGTGGGCGATCCACGATTACGAAGGCTTTGAGGGCGCGAGCCTTTCCGAGTATGCGAGCTTCGAGACGGTTTGCGAGCTTGCGGACTTCATCGAGGAGCATGGCGAGCTTGGCGGCAAACTCTACCGGCATTTTGGAGATGACCTTGAGCAGGCGCGCGCCGCCTTTGAGGACTATGCGGGCGAGTATCCCAGCGCGGCGGACTTTGCCGAGAGCCTGCACGAAGAAACCGGTACCGAGATACCGGAATCGCTGCGCTACTATATCGACTGGCAGGCGCTTGCCCGCGACATGGCGCTGAATGGCGAGATCATGGTGTTCCAGACGGGCTTTGATGAAGTCCACATTTTCTGGAGCCGCTGACATGACCTTCACACAGCGTTTTCAGACCTTCGTTTGCGAAGGTGACAGCATCTCTTGCGAGGCCCAAGGCTTCGAGATCATCGCGCGGATTGTGCGCGATGACTGCCCAGATGCGCCCGACGAACGCCAGGGCGGATTCTGGCCATCGCTCTACAAGGGCGCGCCGGGATTTATCGGTCCGGGTCCGAATCATCGGCAACGCTTCGCCGAGGCAAAAGACAAGGCCGAAGCCGTCATGGACGCATGGCGCAAGGATGAATGGTTCTATTGCGGAATTGTGCTTTCGATTGCGCTGGAAGGCGTCACTTTGGACGCCCATGCCGCCAGCCTTTGGGGCATAGAGGCGAACTACCCGGATGGCGACAACGCCTATCTGACCGAGGTCGCGCAGGAGCTTTTGCCCGAGGCGCTGGATGCAGGCCGCGCCGCCGCCCGCCGCCTTTGCGCCGCCCTTGAAACCAGCGGGGCGCGCGCCTGACGGCGCGCCCCCAATCTCAAAACCTCTCAATCAACAAGGAGCCAGATCATGGCCCAGCCTATTCTTAAGTCCATTCCGCTATCCGAGCTTCGGATTTCAAAACTCAATATGCGCCACAGCCGCAAGAAGCCGGACGTGTCCGATATATTGCCGTCGATCCGTGAGAGCGGCATTCGGCAAACGCTCTTGGTTCGCAAGGAAGGCGATCACTATGGCGTCGTCGCCGGACGGCGGCGCTATTTCGCCCTCAAAGAGATCGAGAAGGAGACCGGCAAGACGCCCAAAGTGCCCTGTGCGATCATGACGGAGGAGGATGCCGCGAGCGCTATTGCCGCGTCCGTCATCGAGAATGTCGGTCGCCTGCCAGCCTCGGAAATGGAGCAGTACACCGCCTTCAAACGCCTGCATACGCAAGGGCGCAGCGTGGACGAAATCGCCGCTTTCTTTGGCGTCACCGAGCTTCTGGTGCGCCGCGTTCTCGCGCTCGCCTCGCTGGCGGAACCGATCCGCAAGCTCTATGCCGAGGATGAGATCGACCGCGAGACGATCCGCGCCCTGACGCTCGCCACAGAGGAGCAGCAGGCCGAATGGCTACGGCTCTATGAAAGCGAGGATGAACGCGCACCACGTGGCCGGAACTGCAAGGCATGGATCACGGGCGGGGCGATTATCACGACCGACAAGGCGCTGTTCGACATCGCCGACTATGAAGGCCAGATCACCGCCGACCTGTTCGGCGAGCATGGCGTGTTTGCTGATCCGGAGGTGTTCTGGAAGGCGCAGTCCGCCGCCGTGGCGCAGCGCGTCGAGGCCTATATCGCCGAGGGATGGAAGGACGTGATCTGCCTTGAGCGTGGGGCGTTTTTCCATCGCTGGGATCACCAGACACGCACGAAGAAACAAGGCGGCAAGGTCTATGCCGAGCTACGCCATGACGGCACCGTGACCTTCCATGAGGGTTATATCTCACAGGCCGAGGCGCGGCGGCAGGAGAAGACTAAGTCCGGCAAGGACGATGCGCCTGCCGCGCCCGTCAAACCGGAAATGTCCGGCCCGCTCGCCGAATACATTCTCTTGCATCGCCATGGCGCAGCGTCGGCAAGCCTTGCGGGCCAGCCTGCCATCGCGCTGCGCCTCATGGTGGCTCATGCGATGACCGGCAGCGCCCTTTGGCAAGTCCGCGCCCATGAGTGCGCTAGCCGCAAGGAGGAGACGCGCTCCAGCCTTGAAGGCTCGAAAGCCGCCGCAGAGATGGAAGAAAAGCGCGCCCGCATCGTCTCCCTGTTCGAGGCGCTGGGCGTGTCAGCCGAGGCGCGGCGCAATACTGATGCCTACCGGCTTTGCGAAATCTTCGCTGCCTTGCTCGCCATGTCGGACGAGGAAGTCATGGAAGTGCTGGCCTTCACGATGGCTGAGACGCTGGAGGCAGGCGGGCCGGTCGTCGAGGCCGTGCTGCATGTCTGCGAGACGGATTTGCCTGCATACTGGAAGCCGGAACCCGCCTTCTTCGACCTGCTCCGAGACAAGCGCGCAATCAATGCCATGGTCGCGGATATTGGCTCGAAATCGCTGGCCGAATCCTGCGCCAGCGATACCGCCAAGGTCCAGAAAGCAATCATCGGCAACCGGATCACCGGCAATGGATGCGAGCGCAATCCCGACTGGCGTCCTGCATGGATGCAGGTTCCCCGCCCGCAGACGTATGGGCACGGATTGCGGGCCTGTTCGAGCGCGGCGAAGACATTGATGGAGCCGAGACGCCAGCCTTTGATCAGCCAGACGCCGCCTGACCTTTCAGTCTCCTCGTCAGGCGGATGACGGAGCCGCCCGGTGACAGTCGCCGGGCGGTTTTCCGCCGGAAGTGGACACATAAGCATGACCAATCAAGCGACCGTTTCAGCGCGAGTTGAAGCCGCTCGCATTACATCTGTTTTCGACGTTGCAGGTGACGATTTTAGAATCGGTCGGTAGAAGCGAGTGATGAAATCGCGCTTGACTCCCACCATCTTGATTGCCGCCGGATTAGCGGTGATTGGGGGCCTATGGGTGCACTCTTCGAACCAATCCGAAATTGGAATGATGAAAGCGCCCCAAGAGTCCTCGGCAGAAATTCCAGACGTTCAAGACTTGGCCTTCGCCCCTCCAGCGCTCCCAGAGCCTATTCTGTCCCCAAACGGACAAAGCATCTGCGATGGCTGCGCGGAAAACTCATGCGCACCACAGCCTCCCACGCCGCGATACCCGATCACCCATCGGCCATTGGAAGGTATCTGCGAAACGGAGTTTTTCGTGAATGCGCAGGGTGAACCGTACGACATAACCGTCGAGTGTTCGGAAGAAGCATTCTTGTCCACGACAGAGCAAGTTATCGCAGAGATGCGTTGGCCAACCAAAGACCAGTATGGCGAACCCTGTCGTAGCCCTGGCCGAACCGACATGCCCATAAGATATCCAATCGAGTACCGACTTGAGCGATAGGTGCTACGCGAAGTGAACTCGATCGGGGCAGCCTTCGAACACCTGCACCTGACCCCATGAATTGATTTCCGGAGTCCACTTTCGGACAAACTCTGCCTGATCTAGTATCTCTCAGATCAATCCGAAATGTCGGCCTGCACTGTTCCAACCGTTTCCACCAAATGCGCTCCGGACCCCTTGTTCCCGTCTCATGCCGTGTGACCTGGACGACGCCTGTCGGGCCTTGAAACCGGCCCTTGCGAAGATTTTTCCCCGCCGCTTCGCGGCTCCTCGCGGATCAAAATTCTTCTCCGGGCCGGTGCTCCACTTCGTTTCGCCCGCGAGCGGTTCAGGCCCGTCCTGCGCCGTCCTTTCGGTCCGGCGTCGACGGGGACAAGGGGTCCTCTCAGACACAAGGAAACGAAAGGAACCACACCATGGCCAACGCACTCGGATATGTCAGCGAAACCAAAACGGGCTTCGAAGGCGCTCTTGCAATGATGAACCTCGCTGCTGCGATCCGCATCGAGAAGAACGCGGAGAAAGCCCAAGACGGACAACCGGACTATCGCATCTATGCCGGTGAAACTTCGACCGAAATCGGCGGCGGCTGGATGCGCAAAGCCAAGGCCTCGGGACGCGAATATGTCTCGATTACCCTGGCAGACCCGCAGATCGGCCCGCGCAAGATCTACGCGAACCTCGCCCCCGTTAAAGGCAAGAAAGGCCGCCACGTCATCCTCTGGAACCCGCGTGACTAGGGGCAAACCCAGTCCACTTCAGCCGCTCCGAAGATCATTTTCGGGGCGGTTTTGCGTTGAAAATACTTGGTTAATCAGCAGGGTGAAAATTCACGCCGCGCTTATTGCGGCTATGACTGGCGGCTGTTTCCGGCATTTTTTGACATCTCGAAACGACGACGAAAGGAGCCAGAAAAAATGTCACGATCCTCGAAGAAATCCGCCCGCAGCAATGAGCTACCTGAACTCTTGTCAGCCGCTGAAGCCGCAGAATTTCTGAACCTGTCGCCCATCACCTTGTCACATTATCGCTGCCAGGGACGCGGACCGATTTATCGCAAACATGGCTGGCGTATCTTCTATGCCAAGCCCGATCTTATCGATTGGTCCAATGGGCAACGCTGGTCCTCGACCGGCGATCCGATCCGCTAATGCCATGCGCTACCCGATCACAATACTGACACTGGCTGGCCTTGGATTGGTGGTGCTTGCCAGTTTCCATAATCCCCAGGATCGCTTGATCTGGAACCGGACAGCGAGTGCGCCGACAGGGCTCTACTGGCTGAACGACGACCCATTCACCCTTGGCAGATGGGTTGTCGTTTCAGCCAGGAGCGACGATGCGCAGTGGGCTCAGTCTCAAGGATTTGTCGGTAAGGATTGGCCGCTTTTGAAGCAGATTGCGGCGGTGCCCGGAGACGAAATCTGCAGGCTCGATGGCGTGATTACGGTGAATGGAAACACCGTTGGCAAGGCGAAGAATATTGATTCACGAGGCCGGTCTTTGCCTGTCTGGACAGGCTGTCAGACTCTTTCTGAGGCCGAAGTCTTCCTGATGAATCCGCATCCAGATTCGCTGGATGGGCGCTACTTCGGAGCGACTGATCTCAGCGATCTGGATGGCGTCGCCGCGCTGATTTGGGAATTCTGAATATGGCAATCCAGGCATATGGCGGCAAAGCGCGGCAAGTGGCGGCGAAAGGCGGCATGGGAATAGATAGCGAACCCGTCAGGGCAAGATTAAAGCTCATGCACCAAGAGGCGCATAAGTCATTGTCTGCACATCTCTTTTTTGGCACCTTATGCCGCGAAATGTGGTGCACACATTTGATCGGAATTACTGAATTCATTGCGTTTTTCTGGTGCATGACGGCGCGATTGTCTCATGGTGGATGATTATGATTTCACGCCGCGCCTTGGCAAACTTCGTGACACGGGTACGGGCTCATCAAAGCGTTTCCGGTCCAGAGTTTACAAGGCCACAAAAGGCTTTGCCACGCAGCAAGGCAAATCGAAATTTACTGGGGCCAGATATGGCAGAGGTGGCGCGTCAGCAATGCACGCGCATGAACGCGCGCAGCGGCTGTCACAAATGCGTATGCGCCGCGTTGTCGTCAAAGTTCACATCGCGCGCGCAAATGGTGGCATCGGTATCAGGGCTTATGGTCGCCATCTTGATTATATCCAGAGGGACGGCGTTGATAGAGGTGGTGAAGGTGGTGAGCTCTATAGCCGCGACGGCGAAATAAGTGATGGGCGTAGCTTTATCGAGCGCAGCCGTGACGACCGGCATCAGTTCCGCATTATTGTGTCACCCGAAGATGCCCACGCGTTGTCAGATATGACAGTCTTTACGCGGACGCTCATGAGCCAGATGGAACGCGACCTTGGCACGCGGCTCGACTGGGTGGCTGTTGATCATCATAATACGGGTCATTCGCACACGCATATCGTTGTCAGAGGCAAGGATGCGCAAGGCGCGGATCTAGTCATCGCGCGGGACTATCTCACAAAAGGCCTGCGGGCGCGGGCAGAGGAGGGACTCACACAGGAGTTGGGGCCGCGCCGCGATGTTGAGATTGCCGAGGCCAGATATCGCGAAGTGTCTCAGGACCGGTTCACCAGCCTTGATCGTGAGTTGGCCAAGCTCTCAGTCGAAGGGCATGTAGAGTTGCCAGCGAGGGCAGGGTCTGGCGGTCGCTTCATGCGCAGCCTCTATCAGCAGCGATTGTCGTATCTTGAAACCCTGCATTTGGCGCAGCCGAGCGGGACGGGCCGATGGCGATTGAAAGAGGGCTGGGACCGGGCCTTACAAGCCATGGGACGGCGCGGCGATATTGTGCGGGGTCTGGCGGCAGGACTGGAACCAGGTGAGACATCGACGGGGATACGGTTGTTTGAAGAAAGGCCCTCGGATACGAAACCGTTGACAGGTGTTGTGCTTTCGCAAGGTCCTGATGATGAATTACGCGATACGCGGTTTTTGCTGGTGGAGGATGTGGATGGCGCACGCTGGGCGGTTTCTGCCCGCGGCATTGAGCCGGGTGGTCTGCCTCCGCGCGGAGCAGTGATTGAGGTGTCCGCTGCGCCGAAACAGGCGCGGGCTTCTGACCGAGTGATTGCAGACATTGCTGCGCGCAATGGCGGGTATTATTCAGATGACTTACATGCTGCTTCCGACCCGTCCGCTTCGCGTAATTTCCGGGAGGCGCACAAGCGGCGACTGGAAGCCCTGCGCCGTGCGGGGCTGACCCGGCGCAGGGCTGATGGGGTCTGGGAGATTGGCGAAGGCTATTTGCAGCGGGCAGCAGACTTTGAAGCATCCAGAGGCGGCGGTGTGAAAATACAGGTGCGATCCTGGATGGCACTTGAAACGCAGATTGAAGCGCGTGCCGAGACGTGGCTGGATAGCACAAAGGCCCTTGAAAATGAGCGGATCGAGGGACGCATTGGTAAGGCGCGTGCGGCGCGTCTGGTCTTCTTGAAGCGCCAAGGGTTTGAAATAGAGGATGGCGCGTTGTCGAAAGAGGCGCGTCTTCAGTTGGGCAGGGAAGAGCTACGGCGTGCTGGTCAGACTGAAGCTCGTAAGTCTGGGCGGGAACAGTTTACATTGGCCTCCGGCGAGACGTTCGAGGGGCGGTTCGAACGCACCGTTGATATGGCACACGGGCGTATGGCGATCATTGGCAAACAGAAGGCGTTCGCAATGGTGCCATGGCGGCCGGCTCTTGAGCGCCATCGCGGTGCATCACTAGTGATTGAGCAGCGCGCGAAAGGATTATCTTGGAGTTTTCCGGGGCCACGGCAGAGAGGGATAGGGCGGTGAAAGCAGTAAGGACTCAAAATTGAGCGGATCGGCAGAGTGTTGCGCGTTTTCGTTTCATCATGAACGACTTAGTGAATTTTAGCTTGTTCCTAAAAACCCGACATAAGAAAACCGCCATTTGATCTCAAAACCGGACTATCTGCGTAGGATCGTTTTCAGTTCTGAGCTTAGCGATCTTACGCGCCACCGAAGGAAATCAGCTCCTCCTAAATCCACTTGTATTTCCTTCAGGCTCTCGAGGGCGTTTCCTGCAAATGCTTGCAAGGGTTTTTGCCGATCTTCTAGTTTCTGTCGTTGCGCACTAATCTCATTAATCTCGTCGCCTTTTCTTATACGCAGCGACAATGTGGACATCGCGCCAATAAGAGCCGAAAAGCTAAGGTATCCTCTAAGCGTCTCGGCAGTCGTTTGACGAGTGTGAATAGGTCGCCTGATAATCCAGTTGGTGTCAAAGATTGTAGAAAGCCGCCTCGGTTTTCGATTTAAAACGCGTTGAAATTTACTCAGTTAGGTTTTGACGAACCATTTGAATCGCCGACGAGGCTGCCTCTATTTGCTTTTTCGATAGCCCGTCAAAAGCTGTATCCGCGACGTTCTCTGCAAGGCGCGCTATTTCTTCTGACCGCTCCAACGCAAAGCGTGTTGGCACGACACGCCAGATGCGACGGTCTTGGGGGTCGGCTTCACGTGAGACATACCCCGATTTTTCCAATTGATCGATGAGCGAGCCAACAGATGGACGAGCAACTTCTAGCGCTTCGGCGAGTTCTGTCTGAGAGGGCGCTTCCAGTCTGAGGACGTAGATCAGGGCATGCCATTGCGAGCGCGTCAGTCCAAGCCGCTCCATCTCTTCGTCAAAAGCTGCTCGCAGCAAGCGTGTAACTTCTGCGAGTAAGAAGCTCAGATTTACTCTGTCATCAGAGCCCATCCGCTCTGCAAAGCTTTTGTCGGTCAGTGAGGAGGTCAAAATATCATTCCGATTTACTTTAATTGTAAGCTACATTACAGTTAGGTGCATTACAACAAATTTTGTGAAAGTTCACGTCGATGAAGCATGATGGTTTAGAGCAAAAAATCCAAGTCAATGGACTGACCCTTACATATACTGCATTCGGGCATGACAGTTCACCAAGAGTGATCTTTGCGCATGGTGGGGGACAAACCCGCTATGCCTGGAAGGGCGCAGCCAGGTCCCTTGGTCAGCAAGGCTTTAACGCGATTGCCCTGGACCTTCGCGGGCACGGCGACAGCGATTGGGCTGAAGATGGCGACTATACGCTTGAAGCTTTTGGTCGCGATCTGGTGGCTATTGCAGATCAGTTAGGGGTCGGGCGAGGTAAACCTCATATAGTTGGGGCTTCACTCGGCGGACTCGGCGCGATTGTTGGGGCTGGCCTAATAAAACCCGGAGCATTTGCGTCCGTCACACTGGTTGACATTACGCCGAACATGGAAGCTGCTGGGGTCGCAAAAGTTGTTGGCTTCATGGCTGAGCACAGCTCAGAAGGCTTTGCGACACTTGAAGATGCTGCAGACGTCATTGCGCAGTATATGCCGCACAGGCCGCGCCCCAAAGACCTTGAAGGCTTACGGAAGAACCTCAAGCAAGGCGCAGACAAACGCTGGCGCTGGCATTGGGACCCGGCCTTTATTCAGGGGGTGATGAAGCGCTCAGCGGTCGATAAGGCGAGTGATCTTGAGCACGCCGTACGGAACATTGATGTCCCCATTCACCTGGTGCGCGGACGGATGAGTGAACTTGTCTCGGAGGACTCGGTCAAAGCCTTCAAGGCTTTGGTGCCTCACGCTCACTACACAGATGTCGCTGGCGCCCGTCATATGGTGGCAGGTGATAGCAATGATGTGTTCACGGAGGCCGTCAGCGATTTTCTGCGCCAGCACTCAGAAGGAGTTGAAGCATGAGTAACAAGGTTCCCGATGTCGCTTTCATGCAAAAAGCATTGGTTGCAGCTCCATTTCACCAGTGGCTCGGACTTAGCGTTATCGAAACTGGAGCAGATGAGATCAAACTCTTAATGCCGTGGCGCGATGAGGTTGTGTCCAATCCGAAATCACAATCAGCTCATGGCGGCGTACTGGCAGCGCTTATAGATTTGACGGGCTTCTATGCACTCATTGCAACTGGAAACATGCCGCTTGCGACGGCGGATTTGCGGGTCGACTATCACCAACCTGCAACCCCCGGGCCTTTGACCATTGTTGGGCGGGTGGTTCGTCATGGAACCACACTGTCCGTCGCAGAGGCTAATGTGCTGAGCGAGGCAGGTGAACTGCTCGCGAGCGGCAGAGGTGCCTATCGTATGTCGAGGCCATCATCGTGACCCATATTCTCCGATGCCTAGCGCTGATCGCGCCCGTGTTGCTTGCGGCTTGCTCGAGTGAGCCGCCACTACCGGAACCAGCTACCATTTCTGACGAACTGACACCCGTTATTGCCGCCCCCATCAAGGTTCAAACGGTCATCGTTGAAAGCGTCGATCTTGCTGATCCGCTTATTGCGTCAGGAACCATTGCCGCCAAACAGACGAGCAATATTGGTGTGCTCGCCGGAGGCGTCGTCGAGAAAATATATGTCAAAGTTGGCGACCGCGTTAAAAAGGGTCAGGCCCTTTTTCAAACAAGGCGTGTCGATTATGAGCAGCAGCTATCAGAGGCAGAGGCTCAGCTTTCTATTGCGCTTGCGGAGCAGGCAAATGCTGAGAACGCCTTAAAACGCACATCGGCTCTGCTCGATAAGGGACACGTGTCGCAGGCTGTATTTGATGATGTTCAGGCAACGCTTCAGGTCGCAAAATCGCAGGCCGCGCTACGGCGCACACAAGTTGATGCTGCAAAACAAAAACTCGACGACACAACCGTTCGTTCCCCCTTTAACGGGGCGGTGACAGCCCGCTATATTGATGAGGGTGTCTTCATGGCCAACAGCTTTTCCGGGATGGGCAATTCGGCAGTCGTTCAAATTCAAGAATGCGAGATCGCGGCGGGTATTTTGTTCGCTCCTGAATCTGAAGTTGCTCGCTTGCACTTGGGATTGACGGGTAGCCTCTATGTTGATGGCCGCGATGAGCCCATCCGTTCCGAGATTATTATACTGAATGACCGCGTTGATCCAAAGGCGAGAACCGTTGAGTTCAGAATGGCTTTCCTGAATGAAGGATGCGCCGTGCGCGCAGGCCAATCGGTGCGCGCTGAGGTGGACGTCGACCCGCGTCCAGCGCTTGTTTTACCTCGGGCGGCGCTACAGGGGACCAGTTCGTCACCTTATGTTTTTGTAGTTGATGGAGATCGCGCGCGCCGCACGACGGTTACGGTTCAGGATATTGATGCCGTCCAGGTAGAAGTCCTGTCTGGCCTCAGCGCTGCCGATAGGGTCATCACTGGACCATTAGACAAAATAAGTGATGGCACTCAGGTGGAGGCCAATGCCTCATGATGGGGATCGTAAATACCTCCATCCGTCGTCCTGTCTTCGCCGTCATGCTCATCGCTGCATTGGTTGGGCTTGGATGGATTTCAGTTGGCCGTCTCGGTGTCGATCTCTTTCCGAATGTAGAATTTCCCTATGTGTCCGTAACAACAACGCTGGAAGGGGCTTCGCCTGAAACGATTGAATCTGAAGTCACAGATATTATCGAAGAAAACGTCAACACGATTGACGGGATCGAAAGCCTGCAATCGTTCAGCACCGAAGGTGTGTCGAGTGTTCTGATTGAATTCTCTTTAACGACCGACGTTAATGTCAAAGTTCAGGATGTTCGCGATAAAGTTCAGCTCGCACTGGCCGATCTGCCGAGCGATGTTGACCCGCCTATTGTTGATAAAGTTGATCCGGATGCCGCGCCCATCATATCGGTGATGATTGCCGGTGATATTCCCATTCGGGAAATAACCGCTTTCGCTGATGATATCGCCAAGGAAGAGCTTCAGCGCATTAAGGGCGTGGGCTCGGTGTCAATAGTCGGCGGGCGCGACCGGGCTATCCGCGTCTGGCTTGAAAACGACCGTATGCGCTCGTTTGGGGTTACGGCAGATGATGTTCGCATGGCCATCCAAAGTGAACACGCTGAGCTACCCGGCGGCAGGCTAGAAGTTGCAGGTGGCACACGTGAGTTCGGCGTCAAAACATTAGCCGAGGCAACGACGCCTGCAGGCTTTGCTGATCTTCCCGTCGCCTACCGTGAAAACGGTGTCACCATTCATGTCGGCGATGTCGCACGAGTGGAGGATGGGCTGGAGGATGAACGCTCTGCCGCCTTCCTCAACGGGCGGCGCGGCGTATCGCTCGATATACGCAAACAATCAGGCCGTAACACAGTTGAAGTATCGCGGGCTGTCAAAGCGGCAGCCGAGCGATTGCGAAGCGTCGCTCCGGATGGTGTAGAGATTGTCGTTACACGGGATGTCTCGAAATTTGTAGAAAGCTCGATCAAGGATGTCGGCCACGATTTACAAATCGCTATTGGGCTGGTCATCGCGGTAACATTTATTTTCCTTCTGAATTTTCGCGCGACCATGATTGTTGCCATCGCAATTCCCACCTCTTTGGTCGCAACCTTCTTTGGCTTCTATCTGATGGGATTCACGATCAACGTCCTGACCCTTCTGGCGTTGACCGTCGCGATTGGTCTTTTGGTCGATGACGCCATCGTCGTCATTGAGGCAATTACAACCGAGCTTGAAGACGGAAAGCCGCCCATGCAGGCTGCTTACGATGGCACGAAAAAGGTTGGACTGGCGGTCTTTGCAGGCACGGCTGCAACGCTCGCAGTCTTTGTCCCCATCGCCTTCATGGGCGGCATCGTGGGGCGCTTTTTCTTCCAATATGGCTTGGCGATCGTCTTCTCCGTTTCGATCTCATTGATTGTCGCCCTAACACTTACCCCGATGCTGGCATCTCGCCTGCTCAAGCATGGCAAGACTGCATTTGTGCTCCGGCCCATCGAGTCGTTCTGGGACAGCGTTGATAAGGGGTACGGTTTCATCGTCTCATGGGCTGTGAAGCTGCGATACCTTGTTCTTATATTGGCGGCTGGGTCGGTTATCGTCGGCGGTTGGTATGCGGCCCGCGTTCCATCTGGCTTCACATCAAAGGCTGATCGAAGCGAGTTTCAGGGAACAATCGAGCTACCTCTTGGAATTGGCATTACAGCGTCCAGTGATATTGCAAATGATGTGGCGGTCGCGCTGCTGAATGTTGAACATATCGAAGATGTTTTCATGACGATTGGCGCTGGGGCGCAGAGCGACACGAATGTCTTGTCGCTTTATGCCTCACTCACCCCAAAAGCTGATCGCACAAAATCTCAATTCGTCATTATGGATGAAGCCCGCGCTGCGATTGCTTCGGCTGCGCCGACTGCAGTCAAAACCTCGGTGCTGGAAGTTCCGTGGGTGAGTGGTACGGGCTCTGGTGGAACAGATATTGATCTCATCCTGAAAGGCCCAGACCTAGACGAGATAGCGAGCTACGCAGATGAATTGGTCCAGCGAATGCGCGTGCATGGTGCTTTTTCTGATCCCCGCACAAGCTATCAATCCGGACGTCCTGAAGCTCAAATTCAGTTCAATCGCGGTCGCGCGGGCGATCAAGGCGTCTCAGCGCGAACACTTGCCTCAACGTCTCGTATTGCTCTGGGCGGTCTCGATGTTGCGAGCTTTGAAGATGGGGGCAAGCGTTATGACGTGCGCTTGAGGTTGGAAGATTTCCAACGCGAAACCATTAGCGACCTGTCACGCGTTCAGGTGCGGGGTGTTGATGGCCGCCTCGTCGATGTTGGCTCGGTTGCGCAGATACGATTTGCGTCAGGGCCTGCCCAAATCGACAGAAAGGATCGTTCAAGAAAAGTATCCGTCCTGGCGATCACCGCCACAGGCTCGTCTTTAGGCGAAGCATCTGGAGCGCTTTTGCAAATGATTGAAGAGGTGCCCCCACCGCCGGGCATTACATTCGAGATGGGTGGCATGGCCAAGAACATGGCGGAAACTGCCGGGGCTATCGGGTTCGCGCTCTTGCTTGCCTTCATCGTTCTTTACATGGTTCTCGCCAGCCAGTTCAATTCTTTCGTCCAGCCCCTGATTATCATGGTGACAGCACCGCTAAGTTTCTCCGGTGCATTTGCGGGCCTCTATTATTTCGGATTGGAGTCATCTCTGTTTGCCCAGATTGGCTTGATCGGTCTGATGGGGATCGTGATGAAGAACGGCATTCTTCTGGTCGATAGAGCGAACCAACTCATGGAAGACGGCATGATTGACGGCGATGCAATCAGGCAGGCCTGTCCAGAGCGACTGCGCCCGGTCTTGATGACAGCTCTGTCCGCCATTTTCGGCATGGTGCCTGTGGCGCTTGCTACCTCAGACGGCGCGGAATGGAGAAACGCACTCGGAGCGCTCCTCATTGGCGGATTGACCACTTCAACGCTGTTGACGCTTCTCGTCGTTCCGGCGGCGTATATGATACCGGGAGATGTGGTGCGTTTCGCTAAATGGATTTGGCGAACGCTGTCTCGCGCTATTTCGTTGGGGCAATCTACCGATTTAGCAACGATAGATCCTGAGACGCAAAAGACAAAATCCGCTTAGTTAATTTTCCCATTTATTGCGAAGACGTAGCAGGCGCTGTTTTCTAAAGTCTACTTTTGACCATGTCGAACTTAGATCACCCGATTTCTGATGTCTGGTTTTGCTCGCATAGCTGTCTTGATTTGTTGGCGATGACATTTCGTATTTTGAATGCTGTGTCATCTTCCTCTGGCTCGCGATCATGCCGCCATTCACACTGGGCTTGAGTGCGTCTGGCAATGGGACTTCACGGGTTTTCTTGCTCGGAGGTTATGCTCGTGTCGCCATCCAAGATTTTGATCGGTCAGTTCCGAGCATGCCGGTGCGTTCAGACTTACAATATAAGTTAGAACTTTATCCTGACACCGCCATTTAGGATGAAGCCATCATTGCGAGACCAGATGTCTGTGGTCCACTGGCCATCAGGTGCGCGCGCCGGGAGCACAAGCGGATTTTCTTTCGTCTGGCGCACATCCAGCAGGTTCTCAGCATTGATGAACCAACTGGCCCGTCCCACTGTGATCTGGCCGAGGAGGCCAAGATGCCAATAAGGATCGCTTGTTGCACGGAACGGATCACCGTCCAGGCGTTGCTCTCCGGTGTAGTAGGCTTCAAAGCCCAGCAGGCCGCGCCCATGCTGTTCCCACATGGCAACAAAGCCAGCCGAATGCTGCGGGGTGAGTTCTATCTCGCGGCGTCCCCCCAGCGGATCATCCTCTGTGGCATCGAGATAGAGGTAGCTGCCGGTTAATTTGAAATCGTTCCAGTAGTATCGCACCAATAGCTCAGAGCCACGGATTTGCGTCTCGCCCTGTGCATTAATGAGTTGGACGCGGTCCAGCGTGCCACCCGGCACAGAGGAGAAGGCTTCCAATTCAGTCACGCCGTCTACATTCGACCCGAACACACTGACATTGGTTTCGATCGATCCGCGGCGATAGCCAACATCAATAGACGCGGTTTCAGCCGTCTCTTCCTGCAAGCCCGATAGGGGCGCGAGACGTGAAAGACCGGCCGCTTCAATATCCTCGACAAAAGGTGTTGGGGCAAAGAAGCCTTGGCCGTAGGAGCCCCGAATGGTCCAGTCGCCGGGCTTATAAAGAATAGAGGCGCGCGGGCTGAACTGGGTGCCGAACTCACTATGGCCGTCAAGGCGTCCGCTAAGTGAGACTGAAACCGTTTCGCTCAAGTCATAGTCGATCTGACCAAACACACCGGGCACATCATAGGTATAATCAAATTCGGGGAACGTGTCCGAAGTGTAGTCTTCAGACTGGAAGGCTGCGCCGATGATCCAGTTGGTCGTCCCCAAATCACCTGATAGCGAGGTTTCGATGAGATAGCTTTCGTGTCGGTCTTCTTCAGTGACAGGGCCAAAACGATGCTCATGATCCTGAACCATCGCCGACCCACGCAGGTTGAACGTTATCGTATCAGAGACGGGGCGCTCAGCAATGAACCCGCCATCAATACGCGTCGTATCCTGATTTTGTGCAAACGGATTGCCATCCGGGACAGTACGGCCAGGCAGCGTTCCACCCTCGCGCTCCTCCGTCATGACCCCCAGTGTGGCATAGAGCGACGCACCATCGTCGCCATCCCAGAACAGTCTTGGACGCGCCGTAAATCGCTCATAAGCGGGCATATCGATCCAGCCATCGCCGTCGAAATCTTGCACTGTCTGGCGGTGTGCCCCGGCTGTAAGCGAAACAGCGAGTTGGTCATTCAGCGGCGTTTCAAAATAGCCAGTAAGGTCCTGACCGTCCTCGCTGGTGATATTGAGCAGCACTTCCCCAGCTGCCTCATCTCCCGGACGCCGGGACACCAAATTGATAACGCCGCCCAGCGCCGAGCCGCCATAAAAGGATGAAGCAGACCCTTTGATCACTTCGACCTGAGCCAGATCTGTTGGCGGGATTTGGAGCAGCCCAATCGATGCCGCCTGACCGCCAAAAAGCGGCAAACCATCATTGAGCAACTGGGTGTAGCGTCCATATAGCCCCTGAAGGCGAATATTGGCCGCGCCCAATGCGGGTGATGTTGTTTGCACACGCACGCCGCCAGTCTCTGCAACCAGTGTCGCAATATTACCAGGCCGCATAATGGCTTTCTCTTCAATCTCCTCGCGACCGATTACTTCAACACGCACGGGTTCATCATTCACCGCCCGCCCGGAGCGCGTGGTCGTTACAATAACAGTCTCAAGCGTTTTGTGGTCATGCTCATCATGAGCTTCACCATCATCGTGGTCATCTTCGGTATGTGCCTCGCCATGCTCAACGTGGTCGTCATGTGGGGGCTCAGTTTGAGACTGCTCCGGACTTGCGTAAGCGAGGCCGATTGAAAGGGCAAAACTGGATACAATAAGGGCGGACGCTTTATAGCGGTATGGTAAAGTCATGGGATTTCGATCTCTGAAAATTGTATAGACACGTGATGAGCGCTTCGATGCGCTCTTGCGTAAAGCCTTCAGACAATCGGAGGGCGGAAGACCATACCGGGCGGCGCCGCGCCTGCTGTTTCGGCTAAATCAATCTGTACCTTCACATGCGTTTTCACACGCGAGACTTCTGAAATGTATTCGACGAATACTTGGGCACAGCAACTCGCGCAGGCCGTCTTGGCTATTGCCTGTTCCTGAGAAGGTAAGTCTTGTTGTATAAAAATGTCTGCGCGCTTCTCGGCAGAATTCTCCTCGCCAGAAGCATGGTCGCACGCTGCCGCGCACGACAACGGTACATATGCGAAAGCCATAACGACTAGCGCAAGTATGAGCCGACTAAGGCGTATGGCGTCTGATGTGATGTTCATATGCTGACTTTATATGGCGTTTGTGATTGATTGGAAGTGGTAGAGGTGCGGCCTGCGGGTTTCTTTTCGCATGGCTCATTCTTAGCCAAAATAGCGGCTGACCCGGGACTTGTAGTCCCTATAACTTTCCCCAAACACGCGCTCAAGATGAGGTTCTTCAACCAGTGTGACCCCTGCATGTATCATTAGACCAAACACAGCGACAAAGATTAGCGAGATACCAGAGCCAAGCCCGAGAGCGGCTCCGACAAACATCACCCCATAGCCAAAATACTGAGGGTTACGTGATCTTTGATAAATCCCATTCGTAATGAGCGCATCTTCTTTCAGTCCATAAACCCGTGATTGGTCGCCATAAGCCTTGCGCCCGAGATAGATGACATATGCGCCCGCAATGATCAGTCCGGCGCCAATTACGATTGAGAGCGGATTGGCCGGATAAAGCGACCCCCGATCAAGCCACGCTGCTGCAAAGGTCATCAGAGCATGCCCATGCATGGCAACACCGGACCACGCCGCAAGAAAGGGCGATAATTTGCCCCGTGTCCGGAATGCCCGGCTGGCCAGAATGCCAAATGGGAGTGTGAGCAAACCATTGAAGATCATCACTAGGCTTAGAAATCCAAGGGAGGAGTACAGATCAGGCATTTTTTGGCCTCACTATATGAATGTTAGTGATTTGGGCGTAACCTCTACAGTGACTGTAGGGGCAAGAGGTTTTTTTTGTGATGCCAAAAAAACGAACGATAGGCGTTGTCTCACGCGAGACGGGTGTGAAGGTGACGACGATCCGATACTATGAATCGGTCGGGCTTTTGGCCGAACCAGATCGGACCGAAAGCGGTCAGCGGGTCTATGAGACGACTGCGATTGAGCAGCTGAACTTCATCCGCCACGCCCGCGCGCTGGGCTTCCCGATGCCGTCAATCCGCGAACTTGTCGACCTTCAGTCCCTGCCAAACGACAGCTGCGCCCAAGTTGATGAAATTGCCACGCGTCAGCTGACAGATGTGCGCCGCCGCCTCGCCCAGTTAGAGGCCCTGGAAGCTGAGTTAGAGCGAATGCTTTCGGCCTGTGCAGGCGGACGTGTCTCGCACTGTAAGGTATTGGAAACGCTGGGGGATCATGCAGCCTGCACAAATGGTCATCACCCGAATGATTTCTGACGCCCGCAATGAGCTTTTGCCGTCAGCAACAATCTCTGCTTGATACACGTGGGAGAAAAAATTGATCTATCTCATTGCCAAAGCTGCTTTATCAGGTGTTCTGATTGCAATCATTTCTGAGGTCTCGCGGCGATACCCGGGGTTTGGTGGCCTTATCGCCTCGCTTCCCCTGATATCCGTTCTGGCGATTGTCTGGCTTTGGCGCGATACGGTCGGAGATGTGGGGCAAATCGCAGCTCACTCACGTGCTACGCTGTGGTATGTTGTGCCGAGCTTGCCGTTCTTTCTTGTGTTTCCTTGGCTCTTGGAAAAAAGCGTAAACTTCTGGGCAGCTCTATCTCTCTCATTGTTGATGACGATTGCGCTGTATCTTTGCGCAATTTGGATTGCGTCGCAGCTCGATATAAAGTTTGAGTGATAGTAGGTGCAACAAATAAGTAGATCTGTATGATCAGGATGAGTGCCGCATTATCCAGAACGAATAATTGGCGATGTGGGATAGCACTACGGCTCACATTCTTCGCCATGTTGATTATCTCTGTCTGCCTGTTGGCAGGTGATGCATCTGCACACGCTGTGGCCGAAGGTGACAAAGGCTACATACAAGAAATCACTGGCGTAAACCTGATCGCATTCCTGTATCTCGGGGCCAAGCATATGGTGACTGGATACGATCACATCCTCTTCCTGCTCGGCGTTATATTTTTCCTCTATAAGATGAAAGATATTGGCATTTACGTCAGCCTGTTTGCCATCGGGCATTCGACGACCATGCTGGCGGGTGTTTATTTCAATTTTGGCATTAACAGTTATCTGATTGATGCAATCATTGGCCTGTCCATTGTATATAAAGCCCTAGACAATATGGGCGCGTACCAACGATGGTTTGGAGTTCAGCCAAACACCAAAGCTGCGACACTGATCTTCGGTTTCTGTCACGGGTTTGGCTTGTCTTCCAAAATTCTCGATTATGAAATTTCACCCGATGGACTGCTACCTAACTTGCTCGCCTTCAATGTCGGTGTTGAAGTCGGGCAATTGCTCGCGCTCGGTGCGATCCTAATCGTCATGGGCTTCTGGCGCAAGACACCAAGTTTTCTCAAACACGCATACACTGCAAACATGGTGATGATGGCAGCAGGCTTCATGCTTATCGGTTATCAACTCACCGGTTATTTCGTCTCTTAGGAGGACAATAGGTATGTACAATACAGATATGCCCACACGCGCTGAACTTCCGACAACAGGACAATTGCTCCGCTCAACTGCGATTGCAATTACAACTGCTGCCGCTTTGCTCGTGACCGTTGTCTTGCCTGCAGAATATGCCATCGATCCGACTGGAATTGGGAAAGTTCTCGGCCTGACTGAGATGGGAGAGATCAAACAACAATTGGCCGAAGAAGCCGCAATAGATAGTGCGATAACTGAAGCCACACCCAGCCCCCAACCAGCCAGTGCACCGCCGCCAATTGCACAGACTGAGGTGCCTACAGAAGCAGCCTCTACGGCTGAGTCGGTTGACGCCTGGCAAGATGAGGTTGTCATCATCCTGAAGCCGGGCGAGGCCGCCGAAATAAAACTTGAAATGAACAAAAGTGATCTGGTCACCTATGAGTGGACAGTAAGCCAAGGCCACCTGAATTCTGACCTACACGGTGATGGCACAGCGGGCCAATCTACGAGTTACAGAAAAGGCCGCAAAGAAGTGTCTGACACGGGAGACTTAATTGCAGAATTTGATGGGACGCATGGCTGGTTCTGGCGCAATCGGAGCGATGTAGATGTTGAGGTCACCCTTAGTGTCAGAGGTTCTTATGGCGAGATAAAGCGCGTCGTCTAATTAACTGCAATGATATGGACGTGGCATCTGCTCCGGTTGGACTTTTAAATCGCAACATATGGAAACATATTATTTTCTCGAATAGTTGTCCTGATTTTTAGGCAATGACACTTCGTATTTTGACTGCTGTTCCATCTTCCACGGGCCTGAACTCATGCCGCGATTTGCCGCCATTCACACTGGTCGTGAGTCGCTCTGAGCTTGAGACTGCACGGGTTTTCTTGCTCGGAGGTTATGCTCGTGTCGCCATCCAAGATTTTGATCGGTCAGTTCCTGATTGTCCTGACGATTATTGCCGCAATGATGTGGGGCGCGACGCAATGGGTGGCGGCTGAGCTGGGCTATCAGCCAGGGCTAGGAAGGCCGTGGTTTATCTGGGGCGATGTGCCGATCTATCGGCCCTGGCGCTTGTTCCAGTGGTGGTATGCCTATGAGGCTTATGCGCCTATCGTATTTGCCAAAGGTGGTGCGATTGCGGCGAGTGGCGGATTGTTTGGTATTTTGGTGGCAGTGCTGGGATCGGTTTGGCGGTCGCGCTGGGAACGCCGGGTGACGACTTATGGCTCGGCGCGCTGGGCGGAGCGGCGCGATCTTGTAAAGGCGAAACTGCTTGGTGGGGACGGTGTGTTTCTGGGGCGCTGGAACGGTGACTATCTGCGCCATGATGGCCCCGAACACGTCATGGCTTTTGCGCCAACGCGTTCAGGTAAAGGCGTGGGTTTGGTTATCCCGACGCTCCTGTCATGGACGGGTAGCGCCGTCATTCATGACATCAAGGGTGAGAACTGGGAGCTGACCTCTGGCTGGCGATCTCGGCTTGGCCCCTGCATACGGTTTGATCCGACAGATGATGTCTCGCCGCGCTACAACCCGCTGCTTGAAGTGCGCAAGGGCAAGTTTGAAGTGCGCGATGTGCAGAACATTGCAGACATCTTGGTTGATCCAGTCGGCAGTCATGAAAGCCGCGACCACTGGGACAAGACAGGGTATGCCTTGCTCGTCGCAGTAATGCTGCATGTCCTCTATGCAGAGGATAACAAATCTCTGGCGGGCTGCGCGGAGTTTCTTTCTCATCCGCAGCGTACCATAGGTGAAACGCTGGAGCTGATGCTCAACACCGCGCATCTGGTTGGTGGTGATGGATGCGGGCGCGTTCACCCCTATGTCGCTCGCGGCGCAAGGGCGATGAAGAACAAGTCGGAGAATGAGCGGTCTGGTGTTCTGTCAACGACACTGACGCTACTCGAAGTGTTCAGCGATCCGATCATTGCCGACCTTACATCGACCAGCGATTGGGGCGTGATGGATCTGGTGGAGGCGGAGCGGCCAGTCTCGCTGTATCTGGTGGTGCCGCCATCCGACATTTCGCGGACACGGCCCTTGATGCGACTGATCTTGAATCAGGTGGGTCGCAGGTTGACGGAGAGGTCGCCGTGTAACGGGCGGCGCAAGGTCTTACTAATGCTAGACGAGTTTCCGGCATTGGGGCGGCTTGATTTCTTTGAAACAGCGCTAGCGTTTCTGGCAGGCTACGGCATTCGCGCCTTTCTGATCGGCCAGTCCCTGAACCAGATTGAGAAAGCCTACGGGCCGAACAATGCCATCCTCGACAATTGTCATGTTCGGGTCGCGTTTGCGACCAATGATGAGCGCACTGCGAAGCGGATATCTGAAGCTTTAGGGGCAAAGACCGAATTGCGGTCGCAGAAGAATTATACCGGCCATCGCCTTGCGCCTTGGTTGTCGCACATGATGGTCTCGCGTCAGGAGACAGCCCGGCAGCTTCTGACGCCCGGAGAAGTGATGCAACTGCCGCCAAAACAGGAAGTGGTCATGGTTGCAGGCGTACCGCCTGTCATGGCGGATAAGCTGCGCTATTTCAAAGATCGCAACTTTACCGAACGGGTGCTGGCACCTGCGCGGATGGCCCTTGAGGCCACAGGTCCGGTGTCTCTTTGGTCGAATATGGTCGAACCGGAGACGAGTGTTGCAATCGCTTCGAATACGGCGGCTGAGGATGGCGGGAAGGACCTTCGCCCTGAGCTTGACAAGCAGCCCATGAGAGAGGTTGAAGTTGAAGGGGCGGCGATTGATCTTTCAGATGATGATCCGCTCGATCCGACCGACGCGCAGCATCTGCAAACAATCCGGCGTGCCGCAGCGCTCGATCGTTCCGATCCTGATACATTGCCGGAGTTTTGAAATGGGAAAACCGCGTGTGAACCTGCGTCTGTCCCATAAACTGTATGCTGAACTTGAGCGACGCACGACGGTCTCAAGCGTGACCAAGACAGAAATTGTTGAAGAAGCGCTCAGCCGCTTTTTTGACCCCGAAGCCAATATTATCCTTGAGGAGCGCCTCTTGCGCCGAATGGATGCGTTTGATGAGCGCCAAGGCGAGATTGAACGTGATACAGCGCTCTGCCTCGAAACGCTCGCGCATTTCGTTTTTTATTGGCTGACGCGCACCGAACCTATCGCCGAAGGCGAACGCGATGCCGCCCATGCTTTGGGGCAACGTCGCTTTGACCATTTCATTCAGCAGGTGGCGCGAAAGCTCGGAAAGGAGACAGGCGTGTCGGCGCGGTTGAATACCACGCCAGGCCTGACATCGGATCACATCTCTGACGCGCCACGTTAAATCATGTTGGACAATCCGCTTTAGGCGCGGACTTTCTTACATGGAGGCGCGTCCGCGCGAAAGCTGCCGCAATGATAGGGCTGGGTCACAGACAGCTCAAGGCACGTTAAGAAGCGGTCTTAGCTTGCGAGAGTTTCCGAGAATAAGTTCGGCGCGAGGAGCTGCGTTCGTTAATTCAAACTGTCTTGGACCATACCGGCCCGCTCCTTAATTGCATTGCCGTAAGCCTGCGCGAATGCTCGCCGGTCGTTTGCCAAAGCAAGGTCCTGAACGGTGCTATCCATCTTCACTGTAATGGCACTTGCGATATCCTGGACGCGCTTGCGCACGAAGGGGGGACTCATGCCAATGTCTTCGGCAAATTTCGACCAGTCGGCAGGGTAAATCTCATCGAGTGTTCGACGTTTCGCAATCTTCATAGCATAGCGCGGACTGAGATCAGGATAAGCGACTGTCGAGAGCAGGTCGTAGAGCGGAGCGAGTTCTGTACCACTCGGTTTGAACAGAAGACTGAAATTTTTCGCATGGGCATCCGCATTGCCGATGATGGTGTTGAACAGGGCCGCATCGAGCAGTTTGAGCAATTCGGTTGCTGGCCGTGTCGCGGCGCGGCGCACAAGGTCGAAACAGTCGCGAAAGACTGGTCCGCCATCAGCAGCGTATTTCTGCGCAGATGTATATCCGAGCGCCTGACAGAAGTCTTCCTGATGCAGACGTGTGATCGTACCGCCATCATCGCGTACGCGGTCGTAGCGTGCGATCAAAATAAAACGGGTCTCCCCGATGGCGCGGTATTCGACAGGCGCAACATCGAGGCCGATATTGTGGGCAAGCGTCATGCACAGGGCTTCGTTTTCCGCCGTGCCATCGAACCTTGAGATTTCGGGTTTCAGAATGTGGGTTGTCGGCTGGCCGGACACCGGCAGCGTGATATTTCCCTCCGTTACCACCACTGGCAGCTTGGCCTGCGCGCCTGCCAACGATAGCCTTAAGCCTGCGTCTCCGCCCGCCAGCATCGGGCGCGTGGGGAGGCGCTGGATCAGAGACACCAGGTCGTCGTCGGAGAGCGGGGTATTTGGAACGGGAGTGCGGTAGTCGGGTGGAGCCATGCCGTCTGGCCAGATTTCCAGCGCGCCTGCGACCTCACCGCCGAGTGCCTCCAGAAGACGGAACTCATTTCGCGCAGAAATGCCCAGCGCCTGCGCGACAGCCGTGCGCTGTGATGCTTCGGGTAAGAGACCCTCAAAGAAGGGCAGCGTGGCCCGGCGGTCAAATGGATCAGGCTGAAGCGGCAGGGACATTGAAACCGGGCGTGCCGCATCGTAGGCGAGCCAATCGGGTGCATAGGTGAACTCCGGTTCGCCATAAACGTTGAGAGCCAGTCTGCCGACGCGGACACCGTCCCACCAGACTGTGAGGTTTTTGCTCATAACTTCGTCTCACCAGGGGGCGTGAGGCGAATGGCAATCCCAAGCGCTGACAGGACTGACAGCGCCTTGCCAATCTGCGCAGTCTCTTTTCCGCTTTCCAGCTCGATCAGAAACCGTACGCCAACATTGGCGGCTGCCGCCAGTTCGTCCTGGCGAAGGCCTTGCGCTTTGCGTGTTTGCCTGATCAGCGCTCCAATGTCTTTTACGATCATCACATTCTTCCTTTACGGGAAGATATGGATGTCTAGGCTTAAAATCAAGTTAAATGTTACCGATAGGGAATATACGGAGATTAAGTGCGAGTCTTTAAGTGAGAATTACCGATCGGGAAGAAGAGTTTGCCCATACCGAATTCTGCGGCTGACAGACAGGCTAGTTTCTGTTAACCATTTCTAATGGCGCTATGGGTAGCGTCGAACTTTAGAAGAGAAGGAAAAATGCACTACAGTTTGCACTACTTTTTGCCGACTTTTTGCACTACATTTGGCGATTCAATGTCACTTAATGCATTGATATTGTTGATTTAATGGGCTGATTTTCAGGCGCGTCACTCGCGCTGCACTTAACTAAATAACTCTCTGAAACATCAGTATAAAATGTCCGCAAACCCTGGTTTCATCGGGTTGGGCGCGACATTCGGGGCTCGAACCTTCATCGGTTCGGATGGTCGTCCCGCGCTTTTGTTGGTACCCTGTTGGCGCATGCGCTTGATTATGAATTTGAGATGACTTTCCTGCTCCAACCCGTGAAGAATAACGAGCCTGCACTTGCCGGTGCCCCCATGGTCTGCGCCGCTCAGAAACTTCTGGTCTATCTTTTCGAACATGAAGCCATCGGCCTGACGAAGGGCAAAGCGTTCTAGCGCAAGTTCGTACACTGGGCCGTAGCCGAATTCGCCTGGCCGGGCTAGGAAGAGGACAAGCTGTTCCTCGTTAACAAGGTGCTGAACGAGTATGATTTTCCGGCGCTAGAAGCGTTGCATTTTATCTTCTGAAGCTGAAGCTGATCCGGCATCACAAGCTGACATGCCGGCTGACAAAAGCAGGCAGGGAGATCGCCGGCAAGCCGGGCGATCTCTTCAATCTCATCGGGCCTTTTTATCTATTTCAAATCGACCACGCGGCTTCCCCCAGAAACCCGGAGCCGCTGCTCGGGAACTGGGGCGTCTTCCTTGGTGTTCTGGATGTCGAAGCCGTTCAGGGTGTGACCTGCGGCGCTTTGCGGGAGGCGCTCTTTGGCCAGCCGGATGCGGATGAGCTCTACGATAAGGTTCCGGGCATGATCTGGAGCCAGGTTCTGAATCCGCTTTCCTGGGTTAGTCTCTTGGCTGAGCTTAAGACAGATGAACATCAGCATCTCGCCGATCGTCAGTATGTGATGACCGGGCTCTGGGCAGCGGCATTCAGCTTTCCATTCGATCATGGACGCGCGTCGCTAAGCCGACATTGATTGGTTCTTGCTTGTGGGTGCTTGGTTGTAGCCAGGCCAGCGCCGAAGGAGGGCTCGTCTTGGTGCTCGTAGGAAGCGTGCGCTCCTTAAAGCATGTGCGCGACAAGGCGATACGCTGGTTGCCTCGTCCAGCATCGCGCCCATTGCTGCCATCACCTCGTGCGGCGTGCTTGCTGCAATCCAAGCCCGATGCAGGCCGCCATTATTGTAGGCTGAAAAGCAGGCGATTCGAATACGTGTTCGGGCAATGAATATGAGTGTGGTTTCCGTTCCTGGAGATGCGGACGTCAGCGGCGAAAGCGTCCTGGGATTCTGCCAGACTCAAACCGTATTTGCTTGCAATCAGCTGCCTCAATCACTTCGTGAATGCATAGGCTGACGCGCCACGCCGGAGTATAGTTTTGGATGGGGGTTATGAACGTATTGGCGACGCAGCACTGCCTCTCAAAGTAACATCCCACCATCTGCAAGGATCGTTTGCCCAACGATGTACCCACTCATCGGCGAGGCGAGAAAGAGTGCGATTGCGGCCATTTCGTCTGGGGTGCCAAAACGCCCAAGTGGAATATTTGACTTCGCAGCCTCTGCGCGGGTCTCATTCTCGGTGGTAATACGGGTCATGCGCGTGGGGACAAAACCCGGGGCAATCGCGTTGACCCGGATACCATCTTTGGCCCAAGCTTGGCCAAGCGTTCGTGTCAGCCCTAGTGCGCCAGCTTTAGATGCATTGTAAGCGGGATTGCCGCGGGTGGCGTGGAACGCCGCAGAAGAGCTGACAATGATCAGCGATCCGTTCGATTGAGAAAGTTGCGGTTGGAATTTCAAAGCGCAACTCATTAGGCTGGTCAGATTGACGTCAAGCACCTGCTTGAAGCCTTCGATTTCAAACTCCTTGCGGTCGTAAAGAACGATGCCCTGGCAGAGCACTAGAACATCCAGTGTTTTAAACGAAGGGATAAAGTCTGCGACCGTTTGGGATTGGCTGACATCGAGGCAACTGTAGTGCAGTCCGGTCAAGTCAGAACTAGGTTCATCTGTGTATAGATCTGCGCTCGCGCGTGTCCCGCAGACAAAAACCTTAGCGCCTTTGGCCCGGAACGCTTGCGCCGTCGCATTTCCAATACCGCTTGTGCCGCCCACGACCAGTACGGTTTTTCCTTCAAAGTTCAGTTCATAATCCATTATCGCAGTCTTTCTGGTTTTGATCGTTTGGTGTGCCAATGGCCATCCGTGCTGAGTTTGACTGCCTCACAAGATCGCTTCGATGAGATGTGGGCCATCCGTCTTAAGAGCCTCAACTAGCGCCGCTTCAAACTCTGCTACTGTAGTGGCCTTTTTTGCAGGCACGCCCATACCTGTAGCGAGAGACACCCAATCCAAAGGGGGATTGGTAAGATCGAGCAGTGAAAGCGCCTTAGGGCCAGGATTTTCGATGCCAACGCGTGCCAGCTCGATGTTTAGGATCGCGTAGCTGCCATTGTTCATGATGATCGTGGTGACGTCCAAATTTTCGCGGGCCATGGTCCAGAGCGATTGCAACGTGTACATCCCCGATCCATCCGCTTGTAGCGCGATCACCTTCCGTTCAGGGCAAGCAACAGCTGCGCCGACTGCGACCGGCAGGCCCTGACCGATTGCGCCGCCTGTTAGCATCATCCAATCATGGGGGGCTGCGCCTTGTGTGGCCGGAAAAATGGCTACTCCTGTGGTTGCTGCTTCATCAGAGATGATTGCGTTATCAGGCATGTTTGCAGCCAATACTTTACCAAGGTCCAGCGGATTGAGTTTCCCGTTTTCTGGCGCCGGTGTCAGTTCCGGTTGCAATCTGACTGGCTCTTCTGGAGCATTCAGTGCATCTGCAAGACGGGTGAGCGCGTCCAACGCGTCGACGTCTGGATCAGCAAGGCGAACAAGTTCTGCATCTCCCGGTGACAGCCAGCTTGGCTTTTCGGGATAAGCAAAAAAGGAGACAGGCGGCTTTGTGCCGACAAATACCAGGGCCTTGTAATTTTTCAGCACCTCTGTTGCCTCTTCTGCAAAGTAGGGAAGTCGTTCAACTGGAACCCGCCCTGCGCCGCGTTGGAAGCGGGCCGTAAAGGTTTCGCAGATGAGTGTGGCATTGGTCGTCGCTGCGATTCTGCCTGCCTGAAAGAGCGCGTTCTCTCGTAAAGCCCGCCCGCCAAGAAACACCGCGACCGGATTTTTCCCTTTTAGCGCGCGCGTGGCTGAAGCGAGCGTGTCGTCGCTTGCGTTTTTTGGACTCGTCACGGTAAGAGGTGGCTTTGAGGCGGGCGTTTCAGACCAGGCGTGATCAGCCGGCGCAATGAAGGTTGCGACCTGCCCGGGGTAGCGGAGCGCTTCAGACAGACCGGTCATGCCAGTGCTGGCTAAATTACCTGGGCTCGTCGATGTGCCAACCCAATTGGAAACAGGCCGTGCAAAACCTTCGACATCGGCTGTCAGCGGCGCGTCATATTGAAGATGATGTGTGGCGTGGTCGCCAACCATGTTGAGGACCGGGGAGTAAGCGCGCTTGGCGTTGTGTAGGTTTGCCATGCCATTGCCGAAGCCCGGACCAAGGTGGAGTAAGGTTAGCGCAGGCTTGTCTACCATCCGGCCGTAACCATCGGCAGCGCCCGTAACCACACCCTCGAAGAGGCACAGAATTGCGCGCATATTGGGGGCTTTGTCGATGGCGGCCACCAATTGCATTTCCGAAGTTCCGGGGTTGGCAAAACAGGTATCGACCCCTGCAGCATTCAAGTTTCCAATCAGATCTTCTGCACCGTTCAAGGTCTTGTCCTCCCGCTTTGGCTAATCGCCGTATCAGGCCATGTTTGAACAAAAATTCTGAAAAGTATAGAACAAACGTTTTAATCTGATATGGTGCGAGAAATCGAAGTTTGATGCTTTGAAGCTGCTGGAGATGTTTGATGACTAAATCTGCGAAACGACCGGGCCCCTGCGCCGGACTAAAAATAATCGAATTTGCGACGATGATATCGGGACCTCTCGCTGGCCAAATACTTGGTGACCTTGGGGCGGATGTCATCAAAATTGAACCTGCTGCTGGCGACCCGATGCGTCATTTGCATCCGATGCAGGACGGCATGTCAGCGTTCTTTGTGCAGGTTAACCGCAATAAGAGAAGCATCGCGCTTGACCTTAAAGACCCAGAGGCGATTGAGACGGCGCGCGCACTTTGTGCTGACGCGGATGTCGTGATCGAGAACTTTCGTCCCGGAGTGATGAAGCGTTTGGGATTAGGGCCAAACGATCTGAGCCGCGATAATCCTGGATTGATTTATGCGTCGATTACCGGCTTCGGTGCAGATGGGCCTTATGCAAACCGACCTGCTTATGATCATGTCATACAAGGCATGACGGGCATGATGCGCTATTATGAAGAATTGGATGGCCGCCCTGATGCGTTCCGGAATGTCGTGGTGGATAAGATAGCCGCCCAGACTATCGCCAATGGCGTGCTGGCCGCGCTTCTTGAGCGCAGCATGAATGGGGGGAATGGCCAGACGGTTTCAACAACGCTCCTAGATGCCTATGCGGCGTTTATCCTTCCGGACATTATGCTCAATCACACATTCCAGAATGACGACGCTGAGCAAATACCTCATATCAACACCTATTATCCGATTAAAACCTCAGACGGATATGTGATTGGCTATGTGCTGCATGACGTTCAGTTCGAAGGCCTGTGCAAAGTGGTTGAGCGTGAGGATTTGATCGGGGACGATCGGTTCAAAGACACATGGTCCAGAATTACTCATTTTCCTGAAATGTGGCGAGAGATTGAATCTGCATCTCAGCATTTTACAACCCAACACATTGTTGACGGAGCTGCTGAACATAGCGTTCCCATTGGATCTGTTAATACAGTGGCCGATTTCTTCAACGATCCGCAGGTCCAGCATAATAAGACCATTTATGACCGCGAAGATGCGCGAATGGGCACAGTTCGCCAGATTGGATTTCCCGTTCGCTTCAGCAATGGTGACCTGAATCTTGATACTTGCGCGCCAGGATTGAGTGAGCAGGCAGAAGAGATACTGGCTGAGAGTAAAAGCGGTTAGTAGGCCTCATGGCGTTTTGATTGATTGGCGCGGCAAATGCATCAAATATACCCTAATCATTCAGTTACATGACGGGCAATAGACGTGGCATCAAAACGGCAGACACGCGACAGGATCAAGATTGAGGCGCGCAGGCTCTTTGCGGAGCGCGGCGTAGAGGCCGTCACCGTCCGCGAGATTGTTAAAGCGGCAGAAGCTAAGAATGTGGGCTCGCTGAACTATTATTTTGGGTCAAAAGAAGAACTCATATCAGAGCTGTTGACGGACATATTCAGCGAAATGTCTGCCTCTTGGCTCGAAGGTATGTCTCTCCTTGATCGTAATGGCGGCCCCTCAACTGTCAGGGATGTTGTCGAGGTCATTGTTCGTTACTGCGACTTGTCTTGCCTGTCGGATCCGTCGCCCACAGCTTCACGGTTTCTCGCCAGCGTTATGTTTACCCGTCGCCGCATGGTGCAAGACGTACTTGATCGCATGCATTTTGTTGTGTTCGCAAAGCTCCTGCAGCGGATTGCGGAAATGCGCGGTGAAATCCCAATGCCGGTGATGCGCCAGCGCCTAATTTTTGTAGCTTGGTACTTTGTTTCTGCGCTTAGCGCTGTCGAGGTCGATCGCGCTAATAGGAAGCGAAACGCCGTGTGGCTGGACTATGATCCACTGCTCAATTTGATCGATACAGCAACCGGTTTGATTGAAGCGCCAGTGACAGTCCCCGAGGCGGTCGATGGAGGTGGCTCGCCCATTGTCGCCTCCAAGTAAACTTGATTGACTTAAAACGCTTGTTCTATACAGTAATTCTCACTGGCGAAAAACGCAGGAGGGGTTCCTTATGGATTTTAATCTTCCAGACGAGCATGATCCGAGGCGGAAGGACATTCGCGAATGGTTCGAAGCCAATCCAAATGCGAGTTATCAGCAAATAGCGGAGCGTGGTTTCTCCGCGCCCAATTGGCCCGCTCCTTGGGGATTGAGCGCCGACCCAGAATTGCAGTTCATCATCGATGAGGAGTTTTTGCGAGCGGGTATCGTCCCACCGCATGATTTTAATCCGATCGCGGTCAATCAGTGCGGTCAGTCACTCTTGGTGCATGGCACCGAAGAACAGCGCCAAACCTATCTGCCGCCAGCATTAGCCTGTGAGCACACATGGTGCATGTTGTTTAGTGAACCGTCTGGCGGGTCTGATGTTGCCGCAATCCGCACCAGCGCAGTTCGCGATGGTGATGACTACATCATTAATGGTCAGAAAATCTGGACGTCGGCAGCTGATCGCGCAGAGATTGGTATTCTTGTTGCGCGTACAGACCCATCCGTTCCCAAACACAAAGGTCTCTCGCAATTTATTCTGGATATGAGCCTGCCAGGCATCACGGTAAATCCTATCTTTGATATGACCGGCGAGACCAATGAATATAATGAGGTCTTCTTTGATAATGTGCGTGTGCCTGCTAGCTGCCTACTCGGGCGGGAAGGCGAGGGGTGGAAGCTTGTCGTTGAACAATTGCAGACAGAACGCTCTGCAATGACCAAGCCGGGCGCGGTCTGGGGCTTTGGTCCAACAGCGCGCGAACTTGTTTCAGGACTGATCGAAACCGGCGCTATCAAGGATCCACTTGTGCGCGATGACGCGGCACGCCTTTATATTGAAGGCGAACTTCTGCGCTTGCTTGTGTTTCGGGGTATGAGCAACCGGATCAACGGCCAACCTGCGGGTCTTGAAGGTAATGTTGGAAAGATGATTGCGTCCCCGCATGGGCAGGCTTTGAGCGAACTGGCCAAACGTACCCAAGGTGCGAGCGGTATGATCAAGAATGATGATGTCTTGCCGCTACCGGACAAGCCCTACGGTATCTTCTCAAATTGGGACTACGCCTATTGGTTTGCGCCAGCAGCGACACTCGGCGTGGGTACACAGGAGATTCTGAAGAACACGATTGCCGAGCGCGTGCTCGGCTTACCGCGCGACGAAGACCCTACGGCACGTATTCCGTTCAACGAGGCGAGCAAGGCGCGCCTCAAGTCGGTCGGGTAGGAGACAGAAAATGGATTTTGTACTCAGTGAAGATCACCTAACCCTTCAGGCTTCGGCCGCTTCATTTTTGGACAAAGAGGTCAATCTCTCCCCGCTCCTGAAGCATGGGGCCACGGTCGCCGAGGCAGGGTATGATCAACTCTGGGCGCAGATCACAGAGCTTGGCTGGCCGGGAATTGTCATCCCTGAAAGCTATGGCGGGCTCGGCATGGACCTCGTTGATCTGTGCATGATTGTTGGTGAAATGGGTCGCACACTTGCGCCGGCACCCTTCTTTGGCACCTTGGCAGGCGCGTGGGCTGTTGAAGCGGCTGGGTCCGATGCGCAAAAGCAAATGATTCTGCAGGACGTCGCAGCGGGCAGTTTGAAGCTCGCTCTGGCGCTAAAGGGTGTTTCGGGACAAGACATTCGCATAACCACGACCAGCAACGAAACGGTTCTGACGGGATCCAAGACCTTTGTCGTGGATGCTGGCAGCGCTGACAAAATAGTTGTGCGTGCTGAGGACGGGTTTTATCTCATCGACGCTACAGCAACGGGCGTTAGCATCGATCGACTCGCATGGCGCGATATTACTCGGGAAGTTTGCACGCTGACCCTGACAGGTGTGCCAGCCACGCGACTTGACGGCAGCGATACAGACCCATGGCCATTTGTCCGAGACAGGCTTTACTTGGTGCTGGCAGCTGAAAGCGCTGGCGGAACGGCTGAAACACTTCGTGACACCGTTGAGTATGCCAAACAGCGAACAGCTTTTGGCCGTCCAATCGGAGCGTTTCAGGCGATCAAACACCAATTGGCCGAGATCGCTGGCACGAGTGAGTGCGCCACGGCAGCAGTCCAATATGCAGCATGGGCGCTGTCTGCCGGAGATGCGCGGGGGTCACTTGCCGCAGCAATGGCGCAGTCTTATGCGAGTGAGACTTACAAGGCCGCGACCCATCGCAATATCCAGGTCTTTGGCGCAATTGGCTTTACCTGGGAAATGAAGAACCACCTCTATTACAAACGCGCCCGCGGAAATACGGAATTGCTCGGCGCGCCGCGCCAGCAGCGCGAAGAAATCATTCAATATCTTGAAAATGAAGCAGCCTGATAGGAGGCGATGACCGATGAACCTCATAGACACAAGAGCTGACTGGAGCGCGCGCGATCCTTACGTCGTGGAAGACGACCAAAAACTGTCCTTTCGCGTCTCGCGCCGCGCCTTCGTCGACGAAGATGTTTTGGAGCGAGAGCGCCGCACCATTTTTGATAAATGCTGGCTCTATCTTGGGCATGAAAGTGAGATCGCCAAAAAGGAAGAGTTTCTAACCCGCTCTGTCGTTGGCCGGAAACTCATTTTTGTGCGCGCCCAAGACGGAGAGGCCAAGGCGTATTTTAACACCTGTCCCCATCGTGGCGCCTTGGTCTGCCGGGAGAAAAGCGGCAAAGCAAAAATGTTTCGCTGCTTCTATCATTCTTGGGCTTTTGACCTTGAGGGGACACTGATCAACCGTCCGGGCAATGAATGCTATCCCGAAGACGCAAATGCCGATGGTGACAATAATCTGGTGGCTGTGCCGCGACTAGAATCTTATCGCGGGCTCTACTTTGTCAATTTCGACAAGGATGCAGGAAGTCTCGAAGATTATCTTGGTAATGCTAAGGAATATATCGATCTGGTGATGGATCAGGGCGAGACGGGCATGGAGATTGTCGGCGGCACACAGGAATACGGCTTCGCCGCCAATTGGAAGCTGCTCGCAGAAAACAGTGTCGATGGCTATCATGGCTATCCGACCCATGCGACGTACTTTGAATATGTCATGGCCACTAATGGAGCACTGGCTGACAACGTCGTTGATGTTAGCACGGCGCGCGATCTGGGTAATGGGCACGCTGTCGTCGAATATGGCGCGCCGTGGGGCAGGCCGGTCGCTAAGGCCGTTCCAGCCTGGGGCGAGGCTGGCGAAGCGCAGATGGCTGAGTTGCGTAAAGGTCTAGAGGCCAAATTTGGTAAGGAGCGCGCCGAGCGAATTGCGTACACAAACCGCAACCTGCTGATTTTTCCGAACCTTGTTATCAATGACATTATGGCGATAACAGTTCGCACGTTTGATCCGGTCGCGCCGGGCAAGCAGAAAGTCTTTGCATGGTCGCTCGCGCCAATCGGTGAAGAAGCCGATATGCGCCAACGTAGGCTGTACAATTTCTTGGAATTTCTAGGGCCGGGCGGTTTTGCGACGCCAGATGATTGCGAAGCGCTCGCGCTCTGTCAGGAAGGCTATGCCAATATGCTGGAGGCTGGCTGGAACGACATTTCAAAAGGCATGAATACTGACGATCCAAAGACAGATGATGAAGCTCAGATGCGGGCCTTCTGGCGCGAATGGAACCGGCGCATGGAGGGAGGTGTCTGATGGCAACGACGTCCAAAACGAAATCATCGCTCAGCGTCACGGCGCAGGATGTTGCGCAATTCTTTTTTGAAGAGGCCGCACTACTGGACGATTGGAAACTTAATGAATGGCTCTCCTTATTTGAGGAGGGGGCGACTTATCATGTGCCGCCTGCAGGATCGCCAGACGGAATCGATGCGGCGACAACCCTATTCTATGTGGCAGATGATTGGCACCGGCTGACAGAGCGGATCAAGCGTTTGCTGAAACGTACAGCCCATGTGGAGTATCCACACTCAAAAACGCGTCGCATGGTGTCGAATGTTCGCATCACGGGAGGAAGCGACGCTGAGTTTATGGCAACCTCCAATTTCGTCACCTACAGGTCTAAACGCGGAAAGACCGAAACCTATTTTGGTCACCATCTCTACAAGCTCACAATTAGCGATGGAAAAATCCGTATTCGGCACAAAACTTCGCACCTCGATTCAGATGATATTTCTGAGCAGGGCAAAGTTAGCATTATCATTTAGGGGGCGCGCGCGATGGCAAAGACTTTCAGGTATCGCCGATTAGGATATGTCGTTCTGAACGTCAGCGACATCTCGCGATCAAAACAATTTTACACTGAGTTTTTGGGACTAGTGGCTGGCAGCGAGACGCCAAGCGCTGAGCATTTGTTTCGCTGCACCAGTCGCCACCATGATATTGCGCTGCACGAAGCTGCAGAGCCGGGTCTACGCCGGGTTGGTTGGGAGATGGAAGGTGCGAGAGATGTCGCGGCGATCCGCTCCCATCTCGGATCGCTTGGGATTAAGTCGGTAGATGTGGCGGAAGCGGAGTGCGCTGCGCTCGGAATACAGGATGGGTTTCGGATCACGGAGCCCAATACTGGCGCGACGTTTGAGTATTATCACTCCATGGTGGCTGGAGAGGGGGCGTTTGAGCCCAGCGTCGCCAAAATTGAGCGCGTTGGTCATGTCGTTTTCTCTGTCGCGGATCATGCCGCCACGGAGCGCTTCTTTTCGGAAGAACTTGGGTTTCGCGCATCAGACCGTATCGAAGGCACGGTGACCTTCATGCGGTGTTTTCCGAACCCATTGCACCACTCGCTCGGGCTTGGAAACTCGCCGCGCGGCACCAATAGTTTGAACCATGTGAATTTCATGGTGACGGATGTTGATGATATCGGTCGCGCGCTGTGGCGCATGAAGAAGGCCGAGGTTCCAATCGTTTTTGGTCCGGGACGCCACCCGCCATCGGATTCGATGTTCCTTTACTTCCTCGATCCTGATGGTCTTACGCTGGAATATTCTTTTGGAATGGAGGAGTTCCCGGAGGATGTTACGCCGCGTGAACCGCGGCTGTTGCCACCGGGCTTAGAGTCCATCGATTACTGGGGCGCGATTCCGTCGCCGGAGTTTGCAGCACGTGGTGCCATTGAACCGCTGACCGGAGCAAAGAGCTAATGGAAGGGCTCGCCGGAAAATCAGCCATCATAACGGGCGCTTGCAGCGATATTGGCCGCGCTATTTGTGATCGATTGCTAGCAGAAGGTATGTCGCTCGCTTTGGCAGACCTAGACGTCGACAACGTTGAGGCGCTGGCCCGTGAGCTTGGCGAAGGGGTCATTGCGTGTGCGGGGGACCTAAGCGAGCAAGCAACGGTCGTATCACTGGTCGATCAAACGCATAAAGCTTTCGGGCGCGTAGATGTTCTGGTCAACAATGCCGGGGGCGGCGTGATCCGGCCGTTTCTGGATCATGACTTAGAGTCCTTCACGGCCACTTTGAACCGTAATCTATGGACAGCGCTTTGGTGCTGTCATTCCGTCTTGCCGCACATGGTTGAGGCAGGCTGGGGGCGGATCATCAATATCGGCGCGGACTCCGTTCGCAACGGCCTTTGGGACCATGCCGCCTATAATGCAGCGAAAGGTGGGGTCCACGGGCTAACCACTGGATTGGCGCGAGAGTTTGCGACAACGGGCGTGACCATCAACACGGTCGCCCCCTGCATGATCGCAACCCAACCTGTTAAGGATGCGATGGCCGCAGGGCTGGAAATTGTTGACAAGTTTACCGGCGTTATCCCGATGGGGCGGCCCGGCGAATGCGAAGAAGTCGCCTCGATGGTGGCCTATTTGGCGGCTCCCGAAGCTGGCTTTGTGACCGGTCAAACGATCAGCGTAAATGGTGGGAGCACCATGCTGTGACAGGTCTAATCGACGTCCATGCTCATTTTTGCCCCGGAGATTTTCCGGCTGATCCGAAGGCTGGCGGGACTAAAGGCTGGCCGTGCATGGATTGTGCGAGCGGCGCCAATCGTTCGGTGATGGTTGACGGAGACTTGTTCCGCGCGCTCGATGATCGGTCCTGGGATGCACAGCGCCGGATAGCCGATATGGACCGCGATGGCGTAGCCATCCAGGTACTGTCTCCAATGCCAGAATTGCTAGCGTATTGGGTCGAAGACCCAGCCTATGATTTGCTCGCCGCACATGTAAATGGCGCGATTGCCAGTATAGTCGCGAAACACCCGAAGCGTTTTCGCGGACTTGGTATGGTGGCGATGCAAGACCCTGCGCGCGCCGTAAAAATGCTTCCAGATATCAAGACAAAATACGGCTTGTCCGGCATCGAGATTGGCAGCAACATTAACGGGCTCGCTCTAGGTGACCCACGCTTCGACGAGGTGTTTGCCGCCTGCGAAGACCTCGGCCTATCCGTGTTTGTTCACGCGCTACACCCAGCTGCGACCCCTCACATTGACCCAAGTCCAACTTTTGGCGCGCTGGTCGGATTTCCAATCGACACGGCTGTGACCATTGCCCATCTGCTTATGTCCGGCGTGACGCAAAAGTTCCCAAACCTTCGTATCGGCTTTAGTCATGCAGGCGGCGCAATCCTCTCAATCCTGCATCGCTTAGACAAGGGGTGGCATGTGACGAAAGGATATGGTGGCAAGCTCGACCTGCCGCCGTCGCAAGCTGCGCGCGGCTTGTTCTATGACAGCCTGGTCTATGATCCCGGCTATCTCTCACAATTCCTCGAAGGTGTGGGAGAAGGCCAAACCTTCCTTGGCACCGACTATCCCTATCTGATCATGCAGGATGACCCCGCCAGCTTTTTGGCCGCGACATCTATTTCTGACAATAGCCGCGACAGCGTTCGCTTCGGCGCTGCACGCCGCTTTCTAGACCTTGAGACGACATAAGAACAATTTGGAGGATTTTCGTTTTGGATATGAACATTAGGGGCCGTAAGGCCATCGTCTGCGGGGCAAGTAAGGGGCTAGGCCGAGCGTGCGCTGAAGCGCTCGCAGCAGAGGGCGTGGACGTCACGATTGCCGCACGAACACCCGATGCAATCGAGCAGGCTGCAAAAGATATTGCGAAGGCAACGGGTGCCAAAGTAACGCCGGTCGCGGCGGACGTCACGACCGAAGCCGGACGCAAAGCCTTGCTCGCGGCGTGTCCGAGCCCGGACATTCTTGTGAACAATGCAGGCGGCCCTCCTGCTGGAGATTTCCGTACTTGGGACCGCGATACCTGGATTGCTGCGCTGGATGCAAACATGCTGTCAGCAATCGAGCTGATCCGAGCGACTGTCGATCCAATGATCGAGCGCAAATGGGGCCGTATCGTCAATATCACCAGCCACATGGTGAAACAGCCTGTCGGGTTTCTCGGTCTTTCAAATGGTGCGCGGGCAGGACTGACCGGATTTGTCAGCGGCCTCTCGCGGGACGTTGCGGGCGGCGGCGTCACCATCAACAATATGCTACCGGGCGCGTTCGATACAGACCGGCTGAAAACCAATCAGGACAAGGTCGCCAAGATGCGTGGTCAGGAATCTGCTGCCGTGCGCGAGGGCTTCCGTCAGAGCATTCCGGCACAACGTTTCGGCACACCGGACGAGTTCGGGGCCACCTGCGCGTTTCTCTGCAGTCAGCACGCCGGCTATATCACCGGGCAGAACATTCTGCTCGATGGCGGCACTTATCCGGGATTGATGTAAACCATGTATGATCAACGCACCCCGTCCTGGATGACGCCTGAGCATGAGATGTTTGCAGACATGGTCCGCAAATTCTTTGCAGCTGAACTCGTGCCCAATATTCCCAAGTGGAATAAGCAAGGCGTCGTCGATCGCGCTTTCTGGGACAAGGCGGCTGAGATAGGCCTCCTGGCTGCAACGATCCCCGAAGCCTATGGCGGTGCAGGAGGCACTTACAGCTTTGATGCCATCATTGGGTATGAGCAGGCCCGCATTGGTGATACGGGCTGGGGGTTCGGGATCAATACGATCATTGCCCACTATATCTCCCGCTACGGCACCGAAGCGCAAAAGCTTCGTTGGCTGCCACGCATGGCGAGCGGTGAATTGATACCAGCGATCGCGATGACGGAGCCGGGGACCGGGTCAGACCTGCAAGCGGTTACCACCTACGCCGACAGGCACGCCGACACCTACTGCATCAATGGGACCAAGACGTTCATCACTAATGGCCAGACCGCCAATCTGATTTGCATCATCGCCAAGACCGACAGGGATGCGGGCTCAAAAGGTATTTCACTCATCTTTGCAGAGACCGACGGCCTCAAGGGCTTCTCGCGCGGCCGCAATTTGGAAAAGCTTGGCATGAAGGCAAATGATACGTCTGAGCTTTTCTTCGAGGACATGCATGTGCCCCTCGAAAACTGCTTAGGCGGCGAAGAGGGCAAGGGCTTTGCCCAGATGATGACGGATCTACCGTGGGAGCGCCTCTATTTAGGGATTGGCGCGCTGGGCCAGATGGACTTCGTACTGAAGGAAACCATCGCCTACACGCGTCAGCGCAAAGCATTTGGACAACGCGTCGCGGATTTTCAAAACACGCGGTTCAAACTCGCTGAGGTTAAAACCAAGATCGAAGTCACGCGCGTATTCATCAATGACTGCATCGCGCAACAAGATGTTGGGGAACTCACTGCCACGACAGCCTCCATGGCAAAACTCTGGAGCACCGACCTCCAAAACGACGTCGTGGACGAATGCCTTCAATTTTTCGGGGGCAACGGGTTCATGATGGAATACCCGATTGCGCGAGCCTACGCCGATGCGAGGGTTCAAAAAATCTATGGCGGGACAAACGAAATCATGAAGGAACTCATCGCGCGTGCGCTCTAAGTACGAGAGTCTATCTGAAAATCGTGATGAGGTTCGGGGCTTCTCCGCCAGTGCGCCTTTTCTCACCCACAATCAGAACATTGTGTTCCCCCCCAGCGACCCTGAGACAGATCGGCTACATTACTAAGTGAGGGTTTGTGGCTCATCATTTCCCTGGAAGGGAAAGACGATGAGACAGACATCAAAGGCGGAAGGATCGACTGAACGCGTGTCTTCGCGTGCGGGTGGGTCGGACGCATTGCGCACCAAGGCAGGCGCGGCATTGGCGAAGGGCGATGCGCAATGGGCCGCCGAACTCAGCGACCACTTCATTGCGCTAGATCCGGAAGACGCGGACGCCTTAGTGCTCAAGGCAGATGCGCTGACGCAACTCGCAATCAATCTGCTGACAGCGACCGGGAGAAACTAATACCTCACCTCGGCTCCGGAACTACGGCAAAGGGCCGAAGCTTTGAAAGGCGAGTGATGCTGAGAGAGATTGAAGGCCACATTTGGGCAGCGGTCCAGTGCTCGCAACAAGCGTCTGCTCTCTAACCCACTGTATTAAAGGGAATTATCATCCTACTGTTTTGATTGGTGCGCCCTCCCGCACCCAAATAAAGCCTTGAAAAGTTTACGCTTTTCAGGGCTTTTTCTTTGTCGTGAATGCGGGCTTTAAACCGTCTCGCCCATGCCGCGTATACTTCGTCCGGGAAGTAAATTCTGTGCGGCCGTCACGATGGCGTCAGCGTTGATGCCGAAGTGCTGATAGAGATCGGCAACTGTTCCGGTCTGGCCAAAATGTTCTACGCCCAGAGGGATCCCCTGATGCCCGCGTACGCCACCCAGCCATCCCAGCGTTGCCGGATGGCCGTCCGTAACTGTCAGAATAGCCGCATGAGACGGCACTTGCGCCATAAGCCTGTCTGCATGGCTCATCGCCTGTATGTTTCCTCGCCGACGCGCGCGTTGGGCGGCAAACCAGCCTGCTTGCAGGCGATCCGATGACGTTACGGCAAGGACAGCGACATCGCGGCGATCACCGCTGATCCGACCCGCAGCCTCTATAACCTCCGGGGCAACACAACCCTGATAGGCAATCACGAGTTCGGTATTAGGCGATGGCGCACGCCACCAATAGGCGCCATCGATCACGCCGCGATGAAACTCACGGTCTTTGCGTCGTGTATGCGGCTGTTCCAGCGGCCGTGTCGTCAGCCGCAGATAGACTGAGCCCCCTGTTTCATCACGCAGCCATGTACGCTCATCCGGATCGCCTTCACCATCGCGCTGAAGATAATCAAACGACCAATGCATAATAACGCTGAGCTCGTCCAAAAAGGCCGGTTCAAATGAGGTTAGTCCGTCTTGGCTGATCCCGATCAGTTGCGACCCGATCGATTGGTGCGCACCGCCTTCAGGCGCCAGTGTAATGCCCGATGGCGTGCCAGCAATAATAAACCGTGCGTCCTGGTAACAGGCATAGTTCAGCGCATCGAGACCGCGCGCTACGAATGGATCATAAACCGTTCCAATCGGTAGAAGCCGCTTTCCAAATAGAGAATGCGATAAGCCTGCGGCGCCCAGCAGCAGGAATAAATTCATCTCAGCAATGCCGAGCTCGAAATGCTGCCCGCTCTCGCCGAAGCTCCATTTCTGCGTCGAGGGGATATTCTGTTCTCTAAACGTGTCGGCTTGGGCTTCTCGTGCGAATAGGCCACGCCGATTGACCCATGGTCCAAGATTTGTGGACACCGTGACATCCGGTGATGTTGTGACAATGCGGTCTGCCAGTTCGGTTTTGCTTCGGGCAATCTGATCGAGGATTTTCCCTAATCCTGCCTGCGTCGACAGCTCGCTATCCTCAAGCCAAATCAGGTCGCCGACACCAATTTGCGCGCTCGAATATCGTCGTGTCCCCTTTGAGAAGAAGGGGGCAGTCTCAACGAGCTCTTTCGCACCCACCTGATCACTCAACCCAGAATAGGGCTGCCATTCCTCGCCTTCTGGAACGCCCATGCCGGCTTGAAACTCGGCCATCTGGGTCTTGGTCATCAGGCCAGAATGATTGTCCTTATGCCCGGCTAGCGGTGTGCCCCAGCCTTTAATTGTATAGGCTAAGAAACACACCGGTCGATCATGATCGACCGCATCAAACGCCTCAATAAGAGAGGCAAGGCAATGCCCGCCCAGATTATTCATCAGGTCTGACAGTTCCGCATCACTGCGCCGCCCCAGCAGGGCGCTGACTTCGCCCTGATCGCCGATGTCCTCCAGCAAGCGAGCACGCCATGCCGCCCCGCCTTGATAGGTCAACGCGGAATAGAGCTGGTTCGGGCAGGTATCAATCCAAGTGCGTAGTGCCTCACCGCCGGGTTCTTCGAAGGCCGCCTGTTGCAGTTTGCCGTATTTCAGGCGCACCACATCCCATCCAAACGCCCCGAAGATTGCCTCAATCCGCTCCCACAGCCCTTCACGGACAACGCCATCCAGCGATTGACGATTATAGTCGATGATCCACCAGCAATTGCGCAGATTATGCTTCCAACCCTCTTGAAGGCATTCATAGACATTGCCTTCGTCGAGTTCTGCATCCCCGACCAGCGCGATCATCCGGCCAAGGTCGCGCCCATCACCCCAGTTACGCGCTGCGATATAGTCCTGCACCATGGATGCGAACGCTGTGATCGCGACACCCAGTCCAACAGAGCCTGTTGAAAAGTCGACATCATCGATGTCCTTTGTTCGACTTGGATAAGACTGCGTGCCGCCAAAGCCTCGAAAACGCTCCAGCTTGTCGCGCGTCTGATGACCGGCAAGGTACTGAATAGCATGAAAGACGGGCGATGCATGTGGCTTCACCGCGACGCGATCCTCCGGCTTCAGCACATGGAAATAGAGCGCCGTCATGATGGCCGTCATGGATGCGCAGGACGCTTGATGCCCGCCGACTTTGACCTCATCCTTCTGACGTAGATGATTAGCATTGTGCACCGTCCAGCAAGCCAGCCAGAGCAGCTTCTTCTCAATCTCCTGAAGGGTTTTCAGTTTATCGGCGGAAATGGCCATGCGGCGTACCTTGAGTATGTCTACGGGGTTGCGATCGCGTGCTGATCACTGTCAGTGCATACTCAGCCACCTTCCATAAATCCAGTCGAAATGGGTTTAGCAACACGTCTCACTGGGCTTCAGTAGCGAAGTTTAAGCGTGATTGTGATGATAGGGACAAGACCTCACAGGTCATCCTGTCCGGTGTGCCTCTCTGAGAGGCGTCGGTGAGAGATGGACACGCAAACAGCTCACTGGCTTGGTTATTACGGTGCCACGATCTAGATATACAAACTAGAGCATGTCTTAGAATGATGTCGCATATGAAGGTGTGTTTCTGTTACGTTAGAATGTTCGTACTTTACTAAAGCAGAAGGACCTCGATAATAGAGTAGTGTAGTTGGTATAGATATATAAGTTTCAATGAAGCGGGCTGACCACGATGTGGAACGGAACTTTAACTGACGGGGCATCCACGGGGCTTTTGTCCGCCAAAAGTGATGCAACATTCTATGAGAGAATCGCGGAGACGTCCTCTGTGACGGGCAAGCTTGAGCTTCTTTGGGGCGTTGCTCAAAATCTCGGTTTCACCGACATCTTCTACTGCAAATTGGAAGACCCTCTTGCTGAGTCGCCTTATCATTCATCAAATGTGCGCGATTATCGATTTGGCGACGAGACGTGGCACAGCCTTTATCAAGGTCAGAATTATGGTCGATTTGACTGGGCGATTGAACGCGCAACTTGGGAACGAAACTGGTTCCGTCTGGATGAGCCGCCTTGTAACCTCTCTGGAAACCAAGAACGGTTTTTAACTCATGCGCGCGAGTATAATCGACAGAATGGCTTCTGCTTTCCATTGAATAACAGCGCGGGTCTGCATGGCGGTTTTTCAGCGACGGGCTGCGACCGGCCCGTGACCCAAGCCCAAATCATGCAAATGACGAGCGCTTTGCAACTCGCAGAATTGACGATGAAGGCGGAAAGCCAAAAACAGATTTTGGCAACTTATGGCCTAAATGAGCGTGAGATGCGGGATCTACGTATGCTCGCTGCCGGGCGTTCCATGAGCCAGATTGCCCATATCACAGGCAAGAGCCACCAGTGGATTCGGCTCTCATTCTCTCAGATTCGCGGCAAGCTTGGTGTGTCTTCAAATACCCAGCTCGTATATCGCGCAGCAAAGATGGGAATCATCTGACTCAACATTTGTTGAGTCCATCACGTTTGCAAATCAGCTCTACTTACTCTGAATGCGAACAACATTTATCCTCCCCGAGAATACTCACGCTCAAAGCGACCTCATGCAGAAGGTCCACAAACTGCGCCACGACATTTTCATCCAAACCGTCGGGCGCGAAGATCTCAGCCATTGGAACAAGTTTGAATTCGACGTCTGGGATACGGGCCTCTTTGGCTCTGTCTATGTTCTGCTCGAAGATGAGTACGGCGTGCCGATCGGCGTCGCGCGTCTCGTCTCATCAGAAGAGACGACGATGCTTGAGGCCAACCACCCTGAATTCCTCAATATGCCCCACGATAAATTGCCTGATCTCTGGGAGATCCAGCGTCTTGGCGTGCGCCTTGATATGGATCCGATCAAAATTGAGCGCGCGATCCTCTTTCTGCTCAGCAAGATTTCGCTTTGGTTTCTCGCGCGCGGCATCACCCGCGTCATGCTGCTGACCTATACCGGCATTGCAAAGAAGCGGCTGGA
>JBCBZD010000004.1:0-335984 GCA_039815485.1 Pseudomonadota bacterium
GTGATAGGACCCCATGCCTGCCGGGCCAATCCCCCCGAATGGCAATTCTTCCTGCGCAACGTGGAAGATCACATCATTCACGGTAACGCCGCCAGATGTGGTGTTATTAAGAACCATATCGCGCTCTTTGGCATCCTGTCCGAAATAGTACAGGCCCAACGGTCTTGGGTTCTCATTGATATAAGCCACTGCGTCTGACGTTTGCTTGTAGGATTTGATCGGCAGGATTGGGCCAAAGATCTCATCCTGCATGACTTTCATATCGTCGGTTGGGTTCACAACAATATGCGGCGCCATCTTGTGATGAGGTTGCTGGCTGAAATTCTCTCCAGCCGGATTGATCTCGATCACTTCAGCGCCCTTGTCGCGCGCGTCATCCAGGTAGGAGTTCAGACGATCATAATGGCGCTGATTGACGATGGACGTGTAGTCATCATTGTCTTTCATGCCGGTTGGGAACATCTTTTCCACAGAGCCCTGCGCAGCCCCGATAAAGTCCCGCGTTTTGTCTTCAGGAACAAAGGCGTAGTCTGGTGCGAGACAGATTTGGCCCGCATTCAGGGTCTTGCCAGCCATGATACGGCTTGCCGCCTTTTCGAGATCGGCAGACTGTCCCAGCACGACCGGCGACTTGCCGCCCAATTCCAACGTCAACGGCACCAGATTCTCGGCAGCAGCTCGCATGACATGCTTGGCGACCGATGTCGCGCCGGTAAAGATGAGATGGTCAAACGGTTGTTGAGAGAAAGCCGCGCCAACATCAGGACCGCCTGTCACCACCACGACTTCTTCTTCAGTGAAGTACTTTTCGAACAGCGTTTTCATCAGCGCCGACGTTGCTTCGGTAAACTCTGACGGCTTGATCATCGCGCGATTGCCGGCCGCAAAGACATTCGCCAAAGGCGCAAAGGTGAGGTTTACCGGGAAATTCCAGGGACTGATAATGCCGACAACCCCCTTCGGCTGAAACTGCACATGCGCCTTGCTTCCCAACAAATTGAGCGGGAAATCCACACCACGTTTTTCAGGGCGCATCCACTTTTTAGCATGCTTCTTTGAGTGCTTCAGGGCTCCGATCGAACTCGCAATATCCGTCAGCCCAGACTGATCCACGGAGCGATGTCCAAAATCATCAGCCATCGCCTTGTTCAGATCATCACCATGCGTGACCAGCAAGTCGATGGTTTTGTCGAGCCACTCGGTTCGCTTCTCAGCCGAGGGTATTCCGTCTCGGATGTTCGCTGCCTTTTGTTTGGCAAGAGCGGCGCCGATCGCATCAGCGCTAACCATGTCGAGTGCCATGTAAGTATCCTCCAAATGCCGTTTGTTTTGAGACAGCATAGCTGAAATTCAGAATGCGGCCAGCATTTACCGACTTGCCCTTGGGTTACGCTTTCGCTCCAGCTGTAGCGCGCTAAGCTGAGACCAGACGAGGAGAACGACGATGAGCTTCGAAAAAATCACATATGACGTGAGCGATGAGATTGCGACAATCACATTGAACGATCCCAAGACGATGAATGCGGCCGGTATTGATACGGTCACTGAAATGGCCCTTGCTTTCGAGCAAGCCGCTGATGAAGCCCGCTGCACCATCCTGACAGGAACAGGACGCGGTTTCTGCTCAGGCGCAAACCTGTCTTCGAATATGACAGGCGGTGGCACCAATCGCGGCAAGCCGGATGCCGGTAAAGCGCTGGATACCCATTACAATCCGCTGATCAAGATGATGAAGCTTCATCCTCACCCGGTAATCACAGCCGTGAATGGGGCTGCTGCCGGGGTCGGCTGCTCTATCGCGCTGATGGGCGATTTCATCATTGCAGGTGAAAGCGGCTATTTCCTGCAAGCCTTTCGCCGTATCGGGCTGGTCCCGGATGGCGGCTCCACCTTCCTTTTGACACGTATGGTGGGGCGCGCGCGAGCGATGGAGATGACGCTGTTTGGTGAGAAACTGCCCGCCAGCAAGGCGCTCGAATGGGGTCTGGTCAACCGCGTGGTGCCTGATGCAGAGCTGATGAGCGAAGCGCAAACTTACGCCCACGCCCTGGCGGATGGCCCAACACAAGCGCTCTCTCTTATTCGCGAACTCGTCTGGGAAGCAGAAGATAATGACTTTGACAGCCAGCTACAGGCAGAGCGGTTTGCCCAACAAACAGCAGGCCGCCAGAGCGACTTCAAAGAGGGTGTGACCGCCTTCCTGGAAAAACGGCCCTCAAATTTCAGAGCGTCCTAGACGTCCTGTCGATTAAAACGGATGACGCCGCGGTGACTTCACTTTGGCGCGGCGTGCCCGCATCGCAACGTCAAGCGCTTGCCGACCCAGTTCAGACATCTCATTTTCGTTCTCAAGTGCGTTCACCGGAACAGAGACGTAGCTCATCTTCATCGTTGTACCCGTTGAGGGGTTGGTCCAGACGAAAGGCGCACCGCCCTTCTCTTCCAAGCTCGCTTTCAAATCATCATCAGCCTTGATGTAGACATTCTGATCATCGGCAAGCGCGAACATATCCTCACCACAATAAATTCCCGTACCGCCAAACATGGTTTGAACCCTGATATTACCGATCGCGGCAAATAGCTCTTCAACGCGCTGTTGGAATGGTTTGGTTGATTTCATGAAATAATCCTCCGTGTTGAGCCTTTTTTGACTGTACCGTCAAATAAAAGCTGTCGCGGGGGAAGATGGCCTTATTCGCAGATTTGGCAAGTCTGACAACGCTAGCAAAATCGCTAAATTACAAATAATTTTGCAAAATCAGCCCTGATATTGGTTAATGAAGGCAATTCTTGCCCGAATGACGAAGCGTCATTTACCAATCTATTGCGGCATAGACCAATTGTTGGAATTGCGGACGGATCGGATAGCACCCCGATGGCATCATTTGCGTCGCCTGAATCGCGATGATTTCTTCAACCGGATCGATCCAGAAGAACGTATTGGCCAGCCCGCCCCAACTGAAAGTTCCGCTCGAGCCCGGTGTCATCGTTTCAGCGACATCAATGGTGGTCGAACCGCCAAGTCCAAACCCGTTGCCGTCCATGCGCGCTTCAGAGAATGTCTTGTCGCCCATCTGCTTGATACTTTTGCCTTCTGGCAGGTGGTTCATGCGCATGAATTCAATCGTCTTTGGGCTCAACAGACGTTCGCCCTCCAGGCTGCCACCTTGCAGCAGCATCAGACAGAAACGGTGATAGTCATGCAGCGTCGATACAAGGCCGCCGCCAGCATTGAGCAATTTCGGTTGAGTTTTGTAGGCCTTGCTCTCTGCTCCGGCCCCATCAGACATCGTGACCTCGCCCGTAATCGGGTTCTTGGCATAACACGCCATTAGTCGACCCAGCTTATCCTCCGGGACATAGAAATCTGTGTCGACCATCCTCAGGGGGCCAAAAATACGCTCCCGAAAGAACCTATCCAGCGTCATCCCACTGGCGACTTCTACCACGCGGCCAAGAATGTCGGTTGAGTGGCCATAATTCCATCGTTCCCCCGGCGAAAAAACGAGCGGAAGCTTGGCAATCCGCACGCACATCTCACCAAGTGTCTCGCCTTCACCTTCCCCAATGCCACCAATCTTTTCACGCCGGTAAAGCGCGTCGACTTCATGTTGAAACAGGAAGCCATAGGTCAGACCGCTGGTATGGGTGAACACGTCCCGGATCGTCATGGGGCGATCTGGCTTGCGCGTCTGATAGTCTTTCAGGTTACCACCATCCCAGACCTCAGTGTGCTCGAACTCCGGAATGTAGCGCGCGATTTCATGATCCAGACGGATTACCCCCTCATCGTGCAGCATCATCGCGGCGACAGAGGTGATCGGCTTTGTCATAGAGTAGATGCGAAAGATCGTATCCGCATTGATCGGTGAGCCACCGTCCAGATGCGTGTTCCCGCGATAGGCTTCGTGGACAATCTGGCCATTGCGCGACAGCATGGTCGCCATGCAAGGCAGTTTGCCAGTCTTGATGTAAGCTTCGTCGAAATAGTCCGACACACGATCCAGACTGGCCCGGTTCAGTCCAACATCCTCGGGCGCAAAATCGTGTGTCGTATCGGCCATTTCTAAAGCTCTCCGCGTTTGGCTGCGCGGCTCAGCTCGCGTGCAATGATAATCTGTTGGATCTGCGTCGTCCCTTCATACAGGCGGAAGATCCGGGCGTCACGGAAGAAGCGCTCAACACCATAGTCGGCGACATAACCCGCGCCGCCAAACACCTGCACCGCTCTGTCGGCTACGCGGCCCACTGCTTCTGATGCGAACATCTTGCAGCAGGAGGCAAGCATCGTCACAGGCTCACCGGCATCGCGTTTACGCGCTGCATCCAGGATCATACACCGGGCAGCGTAGGCTTCGGCCTGACTGTCAGCGATCATCGCCTGGATCAGCTGATGTTGCATAATCGGTTTACCGAACTGCACCCGCTCCATCGAGTAATTGACCATTTCACTGATCAGCCGTTCCATCATGCCGGTACAGACAGACGAGATATGCAACCGCCCCTTGTCGAGAACACTCATCGCGACCTTGAAGCCTTCGCCCTCGCCCGCGACCATCATCTCGGCACCAACGCGCGCATTGTCGAAGTTCACGTCACAGATATGCGCGCCCTGTTGCCCCATCTTTTTTTCCGGCTTACCTACCGAGAGCCCCGGCGTGTCACGCGGCACGATAAAGGCCGAGACCCCCTTGCCGCCCGGCTCGTCCGGGTTGGTCCGCGCCATGACAGTGAACAGATCGGCGACATTTGCATTGGTGATATAGCGCTTGCCTCCACTCAGGACGTAAGCGTCACCATCCTTCGTCGCTTTGGTCTTCAACCCGGCCGCATCCGACCCCGCCTCAGGCTCAGTAAGCGCAAACGATGTTACGATCTCCCCACTGGCAATTTTTGGCAGGTACTCTGACTTCTGTTCCTCAGTACCGAACAGAACCAGGGCTTGTGACCCGATACCGATATTTGTGCCCGCTGCAGACCGAAAAGCCGGTGATGTCCAGCCAAGTTCAAAGCCGACCAAACATTCAGTCTCCATGTCGAGGCCAAGCCCGCCATATTCTTCTGGAACGGCTAGACCAAACAGACCCAGCTGTTTCATCTCCTCGACGAGGTGATCAGGAACAGCGTCTTCTTCGGCGACTTGCGCCTCCGCTGGAACACAGCGCTCTCGCACAAAACGGCGCACCTGATCTATCAGAGCTTCTCGAATTTCCGGATCAAACGCCATCACAATTCTCCTTTTCGAAATATACATTAAACGCTGTCGGCAAGAAGTTGAAGCCTGACGCCAAGTCACTCTGGAGAATACGCCACACCAAGCTTAAACGAATTCATCAGGAGGCGTCTATGAAACCAACAATGATCACTGAAGGCGAGTTTGCCGGATGGCAGACATGGCAGAACGAACCTTTCGAGTATGATACAGCCGGACCCTTCTATCTGCGCGAAGACGACAATGGCATGGTTGCCGCTTTCAGGGCGCAACACAAGCACATGAATGCGGGCGGCGTCATGCATGGCGGCTGCCTGATGACCTTCGCAGACTTTGCGCTCTTTGCGCTCGCTCACACAGGCGAAAGTGACGGCTATGGTGTGACCGTGGCTTTCACATCGGAGTTTCTATCTGGCGCAAAGGAAGGCGAGTATATCGAAGCGCGCGGCGAAGTGGTCGGCGGTGGCCGCTCCATCACTTTTGTGCGCGGTCTTGTTACAGCCGATGGCCGCCCCGTGCTGAACTTCTCAGGTACAATCAAGAAACGCACTAAGGTATAACCGGGCTATCGCCCTCCATCTCTACCAGTCCCATACGGCTTCCGGCGGGGTCCAGAAACAGACCAAGCACCACAACACCCGGCACTTCGAAACGCGGAACATCAGTCTTTCCGCCCGCATCTTCGATATCGCCAAGGGCCTTTGCAACGTCCGGAACACCGATATAGAGCACCTTTTCAGCTGGATCCTGCCGGATCGCAGCATCCAGAAGCGGCATATTACCAGGCGCAAAGTTACCCGGCTTGCCGCATGGCCAATCGAAGACTTTTTCATAAAATACGCGCAGGACCGCTTCGTCGGCCCCGCGATATCGAAGAATACGATCGGTGCAGACATAAGATCCCCCCCGTTTTGCACACGCGCTCTGGTTTGGGTGCGTCATGCATTCTGAGGAAGTCTTATACTCAGCTCAATAGGATTTCGGAAGTCCCAGCACCCGCTCCGCGATGAAGTTCAAAATCATCTCGCGGCTGACTGGCGCAATCCGTGCCAGCATAGCTTCACGCATATAGCGCTCAACGTGATACTCTTTCGCATAGCCCATGCCGCCATGCGTTAGAACCGCTGTCTCGCAGGCATTGAAGCCCGCTTCGGTCCCAAGATACTTTGCAGCATTGGCCTCTGCGCCGCATTCCTCGCCCTGATCAAACAGTGACGCGGCTTTATAAGACAAAAGCTCCGCAGCCTTCAGCTCCGCCCAGGCTTTCGCGAGCGGGTGAGCGATCCCCTGATTCTGGCCAATCGGACGACCAAACACGACCCGCTCATTCGCATATTGTGTGGCCTTCTCCAACGCTGCATAGCCCAGACCAATACTCTCCACCGCAAACAGTACGCGCTCCGGGTTGAGGCCTTGCAGCAAATACTTGAAGCCCGCACCCTCTTCCCCGATCAGGTGCTCCTTTGGCACTTCCAGGCCGTCAATAAACAGCGTGTTACACTCGACGGCTTTGCGGCCCATTTTCGGTATCGGATTGGCTTCAATCTTGCCGCGATCGAGATCGGTATAGAAGAGCGAAAGCCCGTGATACGGCTTAGCGCACTGATCCTTCGGTGTAGTGCGGGCAATGATCAGTATTTTGTCAGCCCGCTGCGCACCGGTCGTCCAGATCTTGCGACCATTGATCGTGTAGCCTGAATTGGTCCGCTCGGCCTTAGTCTCAAGAGACGAGGTGTCGAGGCCGGAATTTGGCTCGGTCACCGCAAAACACATCTTTTCTTCGCCAGAAATGATCTTGGGTAGGTTTTCCTGCTTCTGTTCTTCGGTGCCAAATCTCTCAAGGGGCTTTGGTCCAAAAATATTCAGATGGATCGCCGAAGCGCCTGAATAGCCCGCACCAGATTGGGTCACGGTCTGCATGACGATCGACGCTTCTGTCAGGCCAAGGCCTGCGCCGCCATATTCTTCGGGCATAGCAACACCCAGCCAGCCACCATCTGCCATCGCCGAGGTAAACTCTTCCGGCCACTGCCCCGTCTCGTCCGTCCTGGACCAGTACTCGTCATCAAATTGCGCACAAGTTCGGGCGACGGCGTCTTTGATGGCTAACTGATCTTCACTGGTCGGGGCGATCGTATGCATAAGTCATTCTCCTATCTGTTTTCAGACTTATTTCGCCAGCCGGATGGCGTCCATGTTGCCTCAGCGTCATAGCGCCTGCGACATAAAGCGATTGGGGCTGAAAGCATCGGCTAAGTCACACCGCCCATTCTCGAGAATTAGGTTGGCCAGATAGCGCGCTGTTATTGGGGCAAGCAGGATGCCATTCCTATAATGACCACTGGCAACATAGATCGCGCGCCGGCCCACCTTGCCCAGCAGCGGGGCATGATCTGATGTACCAGGGCGAACCCCGGCCCAAGCTTCCAGCCTCATTGCCTCAGATAGAGCGGGGCAAATAGACACCGCTGCCGCTTCCAGGGCGCTCAGAACAGTCTCGTCTACCCCGTTCAGAACCTGTCCGGGCTCCACACTCGCGCCAACTACAATCCGGTCCGCTTTCGGGACGATATACACATGGTCAGACCGAATGGTATGGCGCGGGGCACCCTTTGCCTGGCCCAGTGCGAGTAACTGACCCCCTATCGGCTCAATCGGCTTAAAAGCGTTCATTAAGGTTGTAGTCTGCCAGCCTGCTGTACAAAGCACAGCATCATGCTCGCTTAGCAACACCTCGGGATCAGAGACGCCTGCACCGGTTGTGAGTGACACATGAGGCCGGGCATGCAGGATGGTCAGCAGCGCTTGAACCACTTCGCGATTATCAACCTGACCGTCAGAGTGAAGCCGTAGGCCCATGCGACAGGTCTCCGCCACAGCCGGTTCCAAACGGCGAACATCATGAGCGGTCAATACCTGATGTTTCACACCACTCTGCTCAAGCCTGCACGCGATCTCACTCAGACGTTGCGCTTGGGGGGCATTCATCGCAACAGCCAGAGATGGGCCCGGCACATAGCCGATCTCCCGACCCGCATCTGTCTCAAGTCGATCTGCGAATTCCGGCCACATCTCACCGCTTTGAAGGCAGAGTTCGGCAAGCTTGTGGTGTTGCCCTGCCTCTGCGACGGTCTCGAATGCCGGGGCGATCATGCCAGCCGCAACCCAGCTTGCCCCTCTTCCCGGCGCGTTTGCTTCATACAGACAAACATGTGCTCCACGTCGGGACAATTCTTCAGCGCATGACAGACCTATCACGCCCGCACCGATGATGCCGACACTTAACCTTCTCAGGTTCACATTCGCCTGAACTGCTTCTGACGCCATGCGCTAGCTGTATCGCGAACGCGCACGAACGCCACTCATTTATGCATTTTGAGAACTTGGATCAGGCCGCTTCGCATCGGGTTCGTGTCCAGAAGTCCATGAAGGCCTGAGCCCAGCTCTGGTTTTGAAATGTCACGGCTTTTTTCAAGGTACCGTCCGGTGCACAGACCGTTTTGATCATTACGTCGGGTGCGTCCGAGGCGTTTTCACGGGCCTCACTGGCATCGCTAATCCATTCGGAAAACGAATATACGGCCTTTACGAAAGCCGCTTCCTCGACCGCATTCTGCAATCCAAACTCCAAAACCATTTCTGACATACTCTAATCCCCACCACATTCTGCAGTTACGGAATGTTTACCCAATCGAAAACCGTCGTCGACCCCTGCATGCCGTGTTCCACAAATTTTTTTGCTCTGCACAAAAATGCGACAGTTTGAACACAGAACATATACTAGTTGCGAATGCTTCTCATTTATGAGAGGGACTGATACATGACTTGCAAAACACTTATTGCGACCGTCGGACTGCTTGCTTTCGCAGCAGCCTGCACACCCTCGCCTGATTCGGATACGACAGAGGCCTCGCAAGCAGAACCCGCCAAGCGTCTGACGCTCTACAGCGCGCGCCACTATGACTCTGACAAGCTGTTATACGCGGCGTTCGAGGAGCAAACTGGTGTTACAATTGACGTGCGCGAAACGAATGCGAGCCAATTGCTCGAACTCATGAAAGCGGAAGGCGAAAACAGCCCTGCAGATGTCATTATCGCCTCGGATGCTGGCGCGCTATGGCGGTTTGAGGATGCAGGTCTGACACAGGCCTTCGACACTGATGCCCTTACCGATGCCATCCCGGCGTCTCTGCGGCACAGTAAGAATCACTGGATCGGACTTGCGGAACGCGTGCGGCTGGTCGCCTACGACCCGGAATTGGTTCAGCCCGAAGATGTTGATGAATGGGCGGACCTGACAGATGAAGCCAAGCGCGGTGAAATCTGCGTTCGGTCGTCCTCGAACATCTACAACCTCTCTTTGATGGCAGAGATGATTGATCGTGTGGGAACAGATACAGCCACAGCCTGGGCTGCGGGCGTCAAGGCAAACATGGCGCGCAACCCCCAGGGCGGTGATACGGATCAGATTCGCGCAGTCGCGGCGGGTCAGTGCAGTATCGCGATCGTCAATCACTACTACTGGGCCCGTCTGGCAACCTCCGACACAGAGGCTGACGGTGACGTTGCTGCAAAGACCAAACTTATTGTTCCAAGCTTTCCCGACGGCGCAGGCGCTCATGTCAACATCACTGGCATCGCGCTCGCTAAAACCGCAAAAGATCCGGCACTTGCGACGCAATTCGTGAACTTTCTCGCGTCCAAGGCAGGACAGGAAATGCTGACTGTCTCGACCCAGGAACTGCCAATTTTGGCTGAGGCTGAGCAACCGGCTGGCGCGGATCTTATTCCAGACTATGTACGTTCAGAGACCTCGCTGGATGTTCTCGGCGAGAATCAGGCAGAGGCCCAACGCCTCTATGACTTGGCGGAATGGAACTGATTGGAACAGCGTACCAATAGCGGACTTCGCACCCCTCGCTTCTCGGCGCTGAGGCCGCTTCCGGTTCTGATCTCACTTTTTCTGGGACTGCCTGTTCTTGCAGCCGCCTGGTTCGGCGTGAGTGCAGGCGGATCAGAAACGTGGCAGCATTTGCTGGGCAACCGGCTCTCGGAGTTCACGACAACAACACTTCTGGTGCTCTTGCTCTCAGGCGGGTTGATGCTGCTCATTGCCGTACCGCTAGCCTGGCTCGTAAGTTTGTTCGACTTCCCGGGCAGAGGGATTTTCGACTGGGCGCTTGTCTTGCCGCTCGCCATGCCCGGTTATGTCATGGCTTATGCGTGGGCGGATCTTGCCGGAGTCGCAGGTCCATTGCACGCGGCGTTTCGGGACATGACGGGTCTTTCTGCCCGAGACTATTGGTACCCGGACCTGTTTACGCCAGGCGGGCTCGCCTTCGTGCTCGGCTCAACTCTGTTTCCCTATGCCTATATCACAGCCCGCTCCGCTTTCATCAATCAGTCGCTCTCGACGCTCGAAGCTGCGCGCAGCCTTGGTGCCTCGAATATCAGGCTATTTCATTCCGTGGCCCTGCCCGCCGCCGCGCCCGCCATTTTTGCAGGCTTGTCGCTCGGCCTGATGGAAGCTGCGGCCGACTATGGCGCGGCAGACTTTCTCGGCATCCAAACCCTTGGTGTCGGGATTGTCCGCGCCTGGGCCTCATTCGGCGAACCTGCTGCAGCCGCGCGTCTCGCGCTGATCCTTGTCTCAATTGCCTTCACGCTCCTGATCGCCGCACGCTTCCTGCAGGGCAGCTCTGTTCAGGAAACCAGTAATCGCTTGCTGGCCCCAACACGCCAACCGCTACATGGGGTTTACCGCTGGGCGGCCCCGGGCATTTGCCTGACGGTCGTCCTCATCACCTTTGCCCTGCCTGTCTCACGCCTGATCTGGCTCAGTCTGGAAACCGGCACAGGCTTTGACGGCCTCTGGATGCCGCTTCGCAGCAGTCTCGTCTTCGGTATCGCAGGCGCGCTTCTCGCGCTGACGCTGGCGATCACGCTGGTCCAAAGCAATCAGACGGCGCGCCGGATGGCATGGCTGTCACGGCTCAGCTCTGCGGCTGGCTATGCAGCCCCCGGCGCTGTGCTCGGGCTCGGGGGTCTGTTCATGTTACAAGCGCTGGACCTTTCGCTAACCGGCGCAGCGGCCGTTCTACTGCTCATATGGATCTACGCCACGCGCTTCACTGCAGCCGGGATCGAGCCGATCACAGCCGCTCTCGCCCGAACGCCAAAATCGCTTGGAATGGCCAGCCGCAGCTATAACACCTCCTGGGCCTATCGGTTCAGGCGCATCGATCTGCCACTCATGGCACCGGGCATCCTCGCAGGGGCGCTGATCCTGTTTGTCGAAACACTCAAAGAGCTCCCCGCCACGCTTATGCTGCGCCCATTCGGCTGGGACACATTGGCGGTGAAGGCGCACAATTATGCCACCGATGAACGGCTGGCAGAGGCGATGCTACCCTCCTTGATGATCACTCTGGCTGGCCTGTTGCCGGTCATCTTGCTATCGCGCCAGATGAACCGTACCGGACACAGGATCAGCTAATGTCCTCCGCCTATCCCCTCATCGCAGAGGCCATCAGCAAATCCTATGGCCGCACACGTGTTCTTGAAAGTGTCGATCTAACGCTTGAGCCCGGTGAGATTACAGCCCTGATCGGCGGATCGGGCGCGGGTAAGTCAACTCTGTTGCGTCTCTTTGCCGGATTTGAGCCGCTTGATCAGGGCAAGATCCGATATGGCGAAACGGTTTTGTCAGCCAGAGGGAAACTTGTACCCCCAAAGGACAGAAGAACCGGTCTGATCTTTCAGGATTTCGCCCTCTTCCCGCACCTGAACGTGCTGCAAAACATCATGTATGGCCTGCAATCCCACAGCAAATCAGACCGTCAGACCATCGCATCCGATTGGGTCGCGCAGTTGCATTTGCAGCATCGTCAGAACGCTTTTCCGCACCAACTCTCCGGCGGCGAACAACAGCGCGTGGCGATCGCACGGGCCCTTGCACCGCGGCCGCTCGCCATTTTGATGGATGAACCCTTTTCAGGCCTCGACCCGGCCTTGCGCGCCGAAACACGGGATATGGTCCTTTCCGTTGTTCTGGCTTCCAATATTCCGACATTGCTCGTAACCCACGATCCGTCGGAGGCCTTAAGGCATGCTGACAAGATTGCCGTGATGGCTGGTGGCAAGATCCTGCAAACCGGAACGGCTGAAAGTGTCTACAAAACACCCAGCTCTCTCGGTGTCGCCTGCGCCCTCGGCAGTATTCAATCCTATCCGGTGGAGGCTCTCCCTTCGGAATGGACAACAGATTTCGGTTCGGAAGATGAGCTACACTGGCGACCAGAAGCTTTGCGTCTGGACCCAACCGGCACAGTCGAAGCAACCGTCCTCAGCATTGGCGGTGTTGGCCCGGCAGCGGAAGTCAAAGTTCTTGTCGAGGAAACATCGTTCCTACTTCGCAACATAGTCGACCTTCCAAAACCCGGCGACAAAGTGAAATTGTCTCTCGACCGCCATGCTGTGCTCACATTTTCAGCGGACAAAACCTGACAATTCAGTCATATAGGCATCTGAATACTCGCCAAAACGCTTTGGTGAGCCTAGCGTATTCAAAACTAACAGGTTTCCTAATGAAGCGATTTTTTGCCACTCTCGGACTGTCTCTTACCCTCTGGCTCGGGTGGGCACAGGTCGCCATGGGGCAAAGCCTCATTCGCGATGCTGAGATTGAGCAAATTCTTCGTGATTATACTGATCCAATTCTCATCGCTGCGGACTTGGTCCCTGAAGATGTAGGCCTTTACCTGATCAATGATCCCAGCTTGAACGCTTTCGTTGCGTTCGGTCAGCGGATTCATCTCAATACTGGCTTGATTATCGCCTCCGAAACGCCGGGACAGCTGAAAGGCGTCATTGCACACGAAACGGGGCATATCGCTGGCGGACATGGCGCCTTGCGTGCGCGGGATGCCCGCATAGCCAGTCGGCCCGCCCTGCTCTCGATCGGGCTTGGCATTCTGGCAATTGCGGCAGGCGCGGGCGATGCCGGGGCCGCCTTGATTGCCAGCTCGCAGCAATTTGCAGCCGTCAATTTCTTCACCCATACCCGCGTGCAGGAAGCCACAGCAGACCAGATGGCGGTCGATTTCCTCACCAAAACCGGCGAATCATCATTGGGCCTGATCGAATTTTTTGAGAAATTTCGCTACCAGCAAGTCCTTTCGGAAGCCCGCAGATATCCATACTTTCAAAGCCACCCTCTTGCCTCCGACCGTATTCGCAGTCTGCGCGAACGCGCTGAGGAAACCGGGCTTCTTGATGTTCCAGCGACACCTGAGGACGTCGCAAAGCTGGAAATCATGCACGCCAAACTGATTGGCTTCCTCGAACCGCCGGTCAAAGTGTTTCAGCTGTATCCGCCAACCGATACGTCTGAGCCCGCCCGCTACGCACGTTCCATTTCCGCAATGCAGTCAGCCGATTTGACAAGCGCGATACGTGAAATCGATGCCTTGATAGAAACGGCACCAGAAAATCCCTATTATCACGAACTGAAGGGGCAAATCCTGTTTGAGAGTGGTCGCGCCGCTGAATCTGTTGCACCACTCGAGGAAGCGATCACGCTCTTGCCTGATCACCCGCTTCTCCTCATTTCATATGCACGGTCCCTGATTGCTCGCGAAGCCGAAGGCGATATCGCGACCGGTGAGGCGGCTCTACGGGATGCCTTGATCGTTGAACCAGGCAATGCGTTCGCTTGGGCCCAACTGGCCATTGCGCTTGAGAAGCTCGACCGCCGCGCAGAAGCGCAGCTCGCCACAGCCGAGTCGGCTTATCATGTTGGTGATTTCCCACGTGCGTATTCGTTCGCCAGCCGGGCGGTTCTGGCTCTGGATTTTGGCACCCCGGCTGCACGCCGCGCGGCGGATATTCGCAATGCAACCGATCCCGAACTGCCTGAAAATGCCGCCTATTGGCGTCGCCGCAGTTAAGCCCACTCACGCAATTGTCAGAAAGTGATGTACGAATTCACTGGGAAGAAAGACTTTTTGCGTCACATAAAGCCTCGGACTTAAACAGGACCAGTTTCCATGAACCGTAACCTTCTCTCCGCAACAGCCGCGCTTGGCCTGCTTCTGACCCCCGCCTGTGCGCAGGAGCAAATCGATACAACAGACAAGGCGCAGATCGAGAGCATTGTTCGCGAATACATCCTTGAAAATCCGGAAATTATTGAAGAAGCCCTGATCGCGCTCAACGAAAAGCAACAGCTTGCAGAGTCCGAGCGGGTCGCAACGCTCATTGCTGACAACATGGACGCACTCTACAATGATCCCCAGGATTTTTCGATCGGCCCGGCAGATGCCCCTGTCACCGTGGTTGAGTTCTTCGATTATCGCTGCGGCTATTGCAAACGTTCCGCCGAATGGGCGAGCGAACTTCCGGTAAAATTTGATAACCAGGTCCGCGTGGTCTTCAAGGAGTACCCAATTCTGTCAGTCGAAAGTGAGAAGGCGGCCCTCGCTGCCATCGCTGCGGGCAAGCAGGGTAAGTATATCGAAATGCACATGGCGCTCATGGCGCTGGATAATAGCGACGGCATGAGCGCAGAAGTCATCGATGCAACAGCCGACTCAGTTGGTGTCGACGTGACCAAGATGCGCGCCGACATGTCCTCTATCGCCGTTCAGAAAACCGTGGCCGACGCTAAAAGTCTGGCGCGCAAAATTGGCGTTTCAGGCACACCGAATTTTCTGATCGGAACTGATATCATCCCAGGCGCTGACACTGCCGCAGTTGAGCGCCTCATCACAGATGCTCTGGCAGAGAGCTGAGGCCTAAATCGAAGCGCCCAGAGGCGATGACGGGTCGCCATAACGGTTACCCGCCAGGCTCCTACAAGTCCTTCTGCGGACAGATCAGGAATTTCTCGCCGGTCACTTTGGCATTGTATCGCGCCACAGTCTCGGCTTGCAGCGCCTCGGCTAGCGAAATCTCGTCGGTATAGTGGCTTGCGAATGTCGTCTTCAGTTCGTTCGCCACACGCGTTCTCAAACGCCCGGCAACTTCCATACCCGCCTTGGCGAGGAAGTTTGGCAAGAGCCAGCCGCCAACGCCCCAAGCCATGCCATAGCCTCGGGTCAGCATGGTCGGCGACGTATCCAATCCTCCATAGAGGTAGACCTGCTTGTGCGCGACGGAGCCATAGATGCTATAGGCACCCGGCGTGCGCGCTGCAGCGCCCTCCATACCCGTCAGGATGTTTGAGGCGAGCTGCCCGCCCCCTGTCGCATCAAAGCCGAGCGTCGCGCCGGTTGCATGGATCGCATCTGTCAGATCCGCCATGAAGCTTTCATCGCTACTATTCACGACATATTTTGCGCCCATGTCGCGCAGCAGATCTGCTTGCGCCTTCTTGCGCACAATGTTGACCAGTTCAACGCCGTCAGCCTGACAAATCCGCACCAGCATCTGTCCAAGGTTCGACGCCGCAGCCGTGTGCACAAGCGCCGTATGGCCTTCCATCCGCATGGTCTCGAGGAAGCTCAGCGCGGTCAGCGGGTTCACGAAGCTGGAGGCCCCATCCTTTGCGGTATCCCCTTCGTGCAGAGGCATTGCCAGCGCGGCTTCGACAGCGCGGTACTGACCATACATTCCGCCGCCCATAACCGCGACTGTCTTGCCGAGCAGGCTTTGCGCATAATCGCTACTGCCAGCTGCGACGACCGTGCCCGCTCCTTCATTGCCTACAGGAAGCGCCTGCCCGATACGCGCTTTCATCACTCGCATGCCTTGCTGCGGCACAGGCGCCGTCAGAACCGTCCTCGCACCAGAGCCCGTGCTGGAGGCCGCTGACATATCTGACCAACCAAACATGACGCCATGATCTGAGGGATTGATCGGGGTCGCTTCAACCCGGACAATAATCTGATCCGGCTTCGGGTCGGGCATCTGCTTCTCGACAAGCTCCATTCGAAGTTCACCGGCTTCAGTTACCGTTGAGGTCATTTGCAGATAGGTTGCAGGCAGTGTCATGAGAGTCTCCCGAAAAACAGATGAATTTTTTATCTGTTACCGGTCTGCCAAACTCACCTAACAAAGAGCAATCATGTCGTCGCGACAAGCAGGTTAGCCACCACCAACAAACTGCACGATTTCCAGCTTGTCGCCGTCTTGCAGAATGACGGATTTATGCTCCGCTTTCGGAACAATTTCGAGATTTCTTTCAATCGCAATACCGCGCGGATCATCTGCGATTTGACGGACCAGAGCCTCCAGCGTCAGACCGGGTTCGATATTACGCGACTCGCCGTTTAAGAATATCTGCACAGACCTGCTCTCCTTCTCGCTTCCAGACTTGCTTTCCCGCGCGTTCCACCCCAAGACGATGCCAAGATGACGCAACTCATATATGTCCTGAATGGTCCGAATCTCAACCTGCTTGGTACGCGCGAGCCGGAAATATATGGCGCGACCACTTTGGACGATGTTCAGCAGAACATGGAAGCCGCATCAGGCGATGCGAATCTGGTCTTCCGCCAGACAAACTCAGAGGGCACACTTGTCGACTGGGTCCAGGAAGGCGCTAAAGCTGCGGATATCATCATTCTGAACGCTGGGGCCTATACCCACACCTCCATTGCACTGCACGATGCCTTGCGATCATGCGAAGCGCCCGTGATTGAGGTTCATGTTTCAAATCCCGCGGCTCGCGAAGCCTTTCGCAGCACAAATTATGTCAGCCCCTGCGCCACAGCAACCATTGCTGGTTTTGGTGCACGCGGCTATCTCATGGCCCTGGAAGCCGCCCTCCAGATGAAAGACTGAGGAGCCCGAAACAATGTCTACATCCAAAACCACACTTGATGCCAAACTCGTTCGCGAACTGGCCTCAATCCTCAGTGAAGCCGACCTTGGTGAAGTCGAAGTCGAACATGATGGTCTTCGCATTCGTGTCAGCAAAGCGACCTCTATGGCGCCGCCGCCAGCGCCTGTCGCCTATGCTGCGCCAGCCGCGCCTGTACCGGCTGCTCCTGCTCCAGTAGCCGCGTCGGCCAGCCCAGCTGCGCCAGCTGCTACAGCAGCCGCGCCGCAGAACGCAATTACCAGCCCCATGGTCGGCACCGTCTATCTTTCGCCAGATCCAGACTCAAAGCCCTTCGTGGCGGTCGGCGACAAGGTCAAAGCCGGGGACACCCTGATGCTAATCGAGGCCATGAAAACGTTTAACCCCGTAGAGGCTACGGCTGACGGCACGGTGAAACAGATTATCGTAGCTGATGGGCAACCGGTGGAATTCGGTGAACCCCTCGTCGTCGTCGAATAGGGGGCTGGTATGATTGAAAAGGTTCTGATCGCAAATCGCGGCGAAATCGCCTTGCGCATTCACCGGGCCTGTAAGGAAATGGGCCTGTCGACGGTTGCCGTTCACTCGGAAGCCGACAGAGACGCCATGGCTGTCCGACTGGCAGACGAAAGCGTCTGTATCGGACCCGCCCCAAGTGCATCGAGTTATCTAAAGAAGTCCCAGATCATTGCCGCCGCAGAAATTACCGGCGCAGACGCGATTCATCCAGGTTATGGCTTTCTCTCGGAGAATGCGCAGTTTGCGGAGATGGTCGAAGCCCACGACTTGATCTTTATCGGGCCGACAGCCGATCACATTCGCACGATGGGTGACAAGATCGCTGCCAAACAAGCCATGATTGAGGCTGGCGTGCCGGTTGTGCCTGGCTCCGATGGCGGCGTGACCTCGATCAGCGAAGGCAAGAAAGTCGCCAAGAAGATCGGCTATCCTGTTCTGGTCAAAGCCGCTTCGGGTGGTGGTGGCCGCGGCATGAAAGTCGCTGAAACCGAGAAAGATCTCGAAAACGCGATCAAGACGGCCAAGACCGAAGCCAAAGCCGCCTTCGGTGACGATGCGGTCTATCTGGAAAAGTATCTCGGCCAGCCACGGCATATTGAAATTCAGGTGATTGCCGACACGCATGGCAATGTCTGCCACCTCTGGGAGCGTGACTGTTCGCTGCAACGTCGCCACCAGAAAGTCTTCGAGGAAGCCCCTTCTCCAGCGCTCAATCAGGCCCAGCGCGAAGAGATCGGCATGATCGTCGCCAAGGCAGTTAAGAAATTCGGCTATCGCGGTGCCGGGACGATGGAGTTCCTCTACGAGGATGGAAACTTCTATTTCATCGAGATGAATACCCGCATTCAGGTTGAGCATCCGGTCACCGAAATGATCACCGGGATCGATCTCATCCGCGAACAGATCCGCGTAGCCGACGGCAAGAAACTGTCTTTCAGTCAGGAAGACGTCATTCTTGTCGGTCATGCGATTGAATGCCGGATCAATGCTGAACACCATGAGACCTTTGCACCCTCACCGGGGAAAATCACGGATTTTCACGCTCCGGGCGGAATGGATGTACGTCTCGATAGCGCCGCTTATGCCGGTTATACGATCCCTCCGCACTATGACAGCATGATCGGCAAGCTGATCGTGCATGGCCGTACCCGAAATGAGTGTATCATGCGTTTGCGCCGGGCCTTGGGCGAAATGGTCATTAACGGCGTCAACACCACCCTGCCCCTGCACCAGAAGCTGGTTGAGGCACAGGACGTGATTGATGGTAATTATGACATTCACTGGCTGGAGCGTTTCCTTGGTCTGAAGTAGACTGCAGGCCATGTCTGACCGGTTTACCACATCGGATTTGCTGAACTGCTATCGCCGCGGTGTCTTTCCAATGGCCGACTCGCGGGAAGACATGCGGCTCTTCCTGATGGACCCGGATCGGCGCGGTATTCTGCCGCTGGATGATTTCCATGTGCCGCGCCGCCTGCGCAAGACCATCCGGCAGGAACCATTCAAGATTACGGTCGATCAGGCCTTCACACGCGTGATGGACGCCTGCGCTGAGCCGCATCCGACCCGCCCGGTTACCTGGATCAATACTCCGATCCTAAACCTCTACGCTGCGCTGCATCGCGAGGGCCATGCCCACTCTGTAGAATGCTGGTCACCAGATGGTGAACTGGTCGGCGGTCTTTACGGTGTTTCGCTCGGCGCGGCCTTCTTTGGCGAGAGTATGTTTTCAAGAGCCACTGACGCCTCCAAGATTGCGCTGGTCTATCTCGCTGGGCGATTGATTGCGGGCGGGTATCAGCTGCTGGATGCACAGTTTCACAACCCGCATCTTGAGCAATTTGGTCTGTTGGAGATCCCGCGGGATGAGTTTCGCACGCGCCTTTGGAATGCCCTGCGCCAGGAAGGCGACTTCTATTCTTCGGCTTCGTCTTCGATCACTACCGCGACTTCAGCGCTGCAACGGATCACCCAGATGTCATAGACCGGGTGTTCAAGCGCATTCAGACCGGGCGACGATGCATACATCCAGCCAGAGAAGCGCACATCCACGCCCTCGCCCTCCGTCGCCTCGCGGTCTGCATCGGTGAGCTTACGCGGCACAGCCATGGTTTGAACCTGTCTCGAGGTAGCCGAACTGATCCGCAAGAAAGCTACGCTTTCCGGGGGTTCCTCGGGCGGGGTCTGATAACAGACATCAACATCGACCCGCAGCGACCCATAAATCTGTGGCTCGCCCTTGATCAGTTCAAAGTCCGTCGACCGCCCCGTAATCTTGTCCAACGCCCGAAGAGTCACGGTATCGCGCTTTACATAAGTCGGAGATTGGGCCGCAGCTGTCAGCGCCAGACCTAGCGCCGTTGCAGCCGAAAGGGCCGCCTTGATCATTCGTCGCTCTCGTCACCGCTGCCAGTTGCGAAGGAGGCAAACAGGGTCAGAATGTCGATGGAGCCCTGACCGTAAAGGATCTCGCCGCAACCAGACCCATCAAATACCGTCTCTGCGCCTTCGCACATGACAATTTCGCCAAAGCCCTCGCCCGGCTCAAGACCGATATAGCTGCCACCGAGCAGGCTTTCGGACTGCACACGGGCCGTTGTCCCGTCGCCCATAGGCATCAAGCGCCCATCCACAACCATGGTCACAAGGGCCTCGGCGCGATCTACATCCAGTTCGATATCGCGCACGGTACCCACTTTTACGCCCGCAAGGCGTACATCGGTGCCGCGATCAACACCGCTGGCGGAGTTAAATCGCACACCCAGTTCGACCGTCCCGGATGTCGGCGTTGCATCGCCGCCGCGCGCCAGGGCAAACCAGAGGAAGACGCCGGCCACCAGCAAGACGCCAAGGCCAACAAGAGTTTCAAAAATGGATTCACGCATCTGGGGTCCAGGCCTCGTAATCTGAATCTGCTTCACGACGTTGTCCGCCTTCACGTAAAGTCCCTTTCGGGCGATAGGCGAAATCTGTTCCAGTCATATTGGGTTTATGATCGGTTTCCCAAGACTTTGTTGCCAGGGGTGCCTCGGTTGGCGGCTCATCAAATGTATAGTGCAGCCAGCCATGCCACTCTGCGGGCACCTTTGAAGGCTCAGCGAGACCTTTGTAAATGACATAGCGGCGCTTGCGGCCTTCCACAGAAACTTTGCGGTCTTGAAAGTAGCGATTGCCATAATCGTCGGTGCCAACATGTTCGCTGCGGCGCTTGATATCAAACCGGCCGCCGGGCGAGACACTGTTCCACCATGTAAACAATTTGAACATGCTCGCACTCCTGCCTGTGATCTAAGGCGGCATTATGGCGCTGACGCCGCGACGAATCCAGTTATCAAAGCCAACACATCATGTCGCATCCAGCGTCAAGCCTGTTGCTGGGAATTTAACAAGGGGCAGTTCGATATGTCAGAGCGTCAATCAGAGCTTCTGGGGGCGGGTCGTGAAGCCGGCCTGATCAGTTCCATTCTGCCTATCTCCAGGCTCTCTGCTGCCCCGCTGTTTGAGACCCGATCCCTCGACGCAGCGCGCGCGCAGGCGGCCCAGCAGCAGATTGAGAAGCAAGGTCGCCTCGCCTTGGCCGAGCTGCTGGACACACTCGGCGATCAGCCCCGCAACGCAGACCTCGCCGAAGCAATCGCGCGGGGTGTCCCGGCGACCCTCATTGAAACGGCCCTCAACTCAGGCAAAGGGTTTCAGTCGCTCGCCGATTCGTTTCGGGCACAGGGTCTGAAAGCCGGTCAGCCGCCAGTCTGTCGGATTACGACAGAAGCAGCCGAACCCGCAGATATCACCGACCTGCGCAAGTCGGGAGTCAGCCTGACGCTCTGCGCCGATACACCGCTTCAACCAGATACGCCTGCTCTGGCTATTGATATCGCCCGCTTTGTCACCCCGGACAATATGGACTTGTTGGTCCTAAGAGACCTCATCTCTATTGCCGCGTCAGCAAATGAAGACCACACGCTGCTTATCGTGCCGTGTGGTCTTTCAGCGGCCTTGATGGCACTTGGTCTGACCTATTCAGATGCAGACATAAAAGCGGTCGACTGCCTGCTGCGCGTTATCCGCGCCGCCGCTACGGGCGAGGCTACTCGGCTAGAAGACACTGAATATCTCGGTATCGAGCCGCTCGACCCGGCAGATGCGCAACGAGACATACAGCTCGCGCTGCTACCACTTTCAAGCGAAATCCTTGAGACCTTCACGCCAAGCAGTCAGGGGCTCAACCCGCTCACCGCGCTTCTGCAAACCGGGGATGACGGGCTTCTGGAGCTTTCAAACATCGTTCGACTGGGTTTGTCGCGGACAGCGCCGGCGGAGCTTCCGCTCTTGCTCACGGCTTTGTCTGAGGCTGCCGATCTCGAGCAGACGCCGCACTTTTCTGGCGAAACGCTGACCAGTCGGGGTTTCTCGTTCGAAGCCATTGAAAAGGTCAAGAGCGCGCTCAGCGAAGGCCTGCCGCTCAATGCGGCCTTCTCGCGTTGGGTCCTGGGTGATGAGATTATCTCAAACGACCTTCGCCTGGCACCAGAGAATTTTGACGCGGATGGACGCGGGCTCCTGAAATCCTTGGGCTTTTCGCGCAAACAAATCGAAGAGGCTGAGACCTCTATTGACAGTCGTCCTCATGCTCTGGTCGCGGCAGCGCTTGAGGAAAACAGTCTTGCCCAGTCTATCGGCCTAAAGGCCATGATCGATCTTGCGGCCAGCGCAAGCGAATGCGTCGATGCGCCGATTATGCTGACCGTGTCTGACGATGACCCAAATGCGATCGATGCCGCTCAGGCGGCTGGGCTTGATCTCTGGCTGCCATCTCTGGAACAGACAGTCGATCGACTGACGTCGGACCGGATGAGCCATATCATGGCGCTAGCTGAGGATCTGACTGCTGAAGAGCATCATGAAGCCTACGCGCCAATACCGGATACATCGGCAGGGGTGAGCCGGACCCGCCTGCCAGATCGCCGCAAGGGGTACATTCAGAAAGCCACAGTTGGCGGCCACAAGGTCTATCTGCATACAGGCGAGTTTGATGATGGGTCTCTCGGTGAGATCTTCATCGATATGCACAAGGAAGGGGCCGCCTTCCGCTCTCTGATGAACAATTTCGCGATCGCGGTCTCTCTCGGCCTTCAATATGGCGTGCCGCTGGAGGAATATGTCGACGCTTTCGTCTTCACGCGGTTCGAACCAGCGGGCGAAGTAACTGGCAATGACCAGATCACCCGTGCGACATCCATCCTCGATTATATTTTCCGGGAGCTGGCTGTGTCGTATCTGGCTCGCGAAGACCTCGCTGAGCTTGGCGATGTCACGCATGACGGCCTCGGGCGCGGTCTTGGTGACGGCATCGAGCGAAGCCACGGCCAGCCTCTTCCCGATGAGGCTGCACAACTGATTTCACGGGGCTTCTCTCGCGGCCAGATCCCCGACAATATTGTCATTCTGAACAAGCATCGCGAGGAACGCGAAGAAGAACAAGGCGAAGCAGAAACAGATGCTGAAATGCCGCCGCCTACGCCAGATTACCTGCCGGATGCCTGCACCAATTGCAGCAGCTTCACCCTCTACGCCGAACCTGCAAATGGCGAAATCACTTGCGATACATGTGGCTTCATCCTCGAAACCAGCAACGCTGAATAGCCCATACGCTGTGCATTGGCCCGGGCTTTGCGGTCAACCAGGGACGCTGAACTCATTCTGGAGGCCGCCTGTCCCATGTTGAAACGTACTGCTCTTGCGCTGTTGATGACGGTCGGCTCAGCCAGCGCGGCCCTTGCCCAGAATGACGCGCACATAGCGACGGTTCAGTCAGGCAAATCCTGTGCGGGCTGCAATCTGTTTCAAGCAGACCTCTCTTACAAAGATGCCGACAAGATCAATCTCGGTAATGCTCGCCTGCGCCAGGCCGACCTGTCTCTCACGACATATGATGATGTGATTTTCACCAAGGCAAACATGTCTGTGGCGAACCTGTTCGGCGCGCGGTTCAATCGCTGCAGTTTCAAGGATGCAGACCTGACACACGCTGTCGCGGTCGGCACTTATTTCGGCTCCTCCGATCTCAGCGGCGCAATCCTCAAGGATGTAAACCTGTCTGGCGCGGATCTTTCAATCGCCAGAGGACTGACCCAGACCCAGCTCAATCAAGCCTGCGGAGATATGACAACACGCCTGCCAAAAGGCAAAACAGTGCCACATTGCCGCAGTTGAGGCAGGCTGTGAGATATTCACGCAACAGGTCGGTGATTTTTAGCAGTTATTACTAGGAATTCAGTTCGATGCGCTCTGAAACCAAGCTACGACACCACCATGGTTAAACACGCGTTGAAATATGGCATTGCTGCCGTCATAGCGACGACTGTCGCTCACACAGCGGCGGCGCAGGACAGTGGTGCCTCACGCGTCTCCTGGGCACCGTCCCATAGCGGCTCCTGTACCGATTGCTCCCTCGCCGGTTACAGTATGGCGGGTTGGAACCTTTCCAAGGCCAATTATCCCGGCGCAAATTTATCGAGTGCAAACCTGCGCAACGTCACAGCGCACAACGCAAATTTCGACCGCGTCAATGCTAATCGCGCTGACTTCCGCAAGGCAGACCTCACCTCCTCAAGCTTTGTTGGCGCGGATCTTACCGAGGCCCGGCTTCAAGGCACGAATTTCAGTTCTGCAACCATGAGCAACGCAACCTTCCTTGAGGCCAAGCTCACAGGCACAGACTTCGTCGGTGCAACGCTAACCAATGCGAAGTTCCATCGCGCAACTGCAATTCGCGCAGATTTTTCAGCCGCGAACCTCACTGATGCTGTGTTTGATGGCGCTGATCTGACAGGCGCTATCTTCGACAACGCCGTCCTGAATGGCATTGATCTCAAAAATGCCGCCATCGGCGGTGCGAGCTTCAGAAATGTCCGCTTTTCAGGTGCAGACCTCAGCCTTGCTCTTGGCATCGACACAGCAGATTTTGATGGCGCTTGCGCGACGGTAGAGACCCTGATGCCGGACAATCTCGTGCTTACCAATTGCATTCGATATGAGAGTGAGATTGAACCTGACCAGAACTAGGCAGCCGCTTCCTTCTCGCGCTGCTCAGCCTTCTTTTCCATCATCGACACAATCCAGATACTGATCTCGTAGAGGCCGTAAACCGGCACAGTTAGCGTGACTTGAGAAATCATGTCAGGCGGTGTGAAAAAGGCTGATACAGCGAGAATTCCAACCAGCGCATACTTCCGACCCTTTCGCAGGGTTGCCGCGCTGATCATACCAGCTTTGCCAAGCAGGCCGAGGATCACCGGCAACTGAAACGACAATCCAAACGCAATCATCAAAGCGAGAGTCAGCGACAGATACTCCGATACCTTGATCTGGGCTTCAATTGTGACTGTGGTCAAATCCCCGGTCTGTTGCTGCCCAAGAGCGAAGCTCATCACCAGAGGCATCATGATATAATAGACGAATGCAGAGCCAACCGCGAACAAGAGTGGCGATGAGACCAGAAACGGCAGAAACGCGTACTTCTCTTCCCGATACAGCCCCGGCGCAACAAAGGCGTAAAGCTGCCAGGCAATAATCGGGAAGGAGACGAACAAGCCAGCAAACAGCGCGATTTTCAGCTTCACGAAGAAGAACTCAAGCGGCGCGGTATAAATCAAGCTGGGATCTTCATCGACGCCGTGCACCTCAAACGCATCGAGAAACGGCTCGACCAGGATGTTGAAAATCGGCAGGGCAAAGAAAAAGCACACAATTGTACCAACAGAGAGCGCCGCCATCGCCCAGATCAACCGTGACCGCAGTTCCGTCAGGTGCTCCAGAAGCGGCGCGCGGCTAGCCTCGACATCGTCTGTGATGTCCGGCTTTTGATCACTCGGCAATTCCTTGGTCATGCAGGATCAGTCTTCGTTTCGGTAGGGGTCTGCGTCTCTTGAGGGGCGGCCTCTTCAGCGGTCTCGGTTGTCGCTGTGTCCTTTGGCATCATCGCCGTTGCAGGGTTGGCCGCCATAACCGACGCATTGATATCGCGTTCTGCGTCTTTCAGATCATCCACCGCTGCTGATAAAGCATTGTCGCGCTTCAGATCCTCGATTTCCTTGCGCAGATCGTCGAGTTCAGCCTGTTTTGCGATATCATCAAACGCGGCGCGAAACTCACCTGCCATCGCACGGCCCTTGGCTACAAATTGGCCCAGGCGACGCATCATGATCGGCAAGTCGCGCGGACCGACGACAATCAAGGCGACAATCGCCACCAGCAGAAACTCTGCAATTCCGAATTGAGGCAGCATACCGTAATGCCTCCGTGGCCACTAGTTAGAGGACTTGGCCTTGTCCTTTTCAGGCGTGATATTGACCATATCATCGCCTTCGACAGATTTCTCTTCGTCTTCTTCTTTCAGGCCTTTGCGAAAGCTCGAGATCCCCTTCGCCATGTCACCCATGATCGATGAGATGCGTCCCCGGCCGCCAAAAAGCAGCAGCACCACAACAGCTACGAGAAGAAGTTGCATCCAACTTGGGGCCATGATGAGGTCTCCAGAAAATACTCAGATTTTAAGATAGCCCCAGCAAGGCCTCGATACAATGGCAGAGCGCCATATGCGACTAGTTGGCGTCTTCGCTGCCCTCGAAGTCAGTCACGAACGCCTGATCATCAGGCACCTGTTCGGTTTCTGTATCGGTTTCAGTGTCAGCCCCGGTAAACAGATCATCCTGTGCCTCAAACCCATCTGGAACCACGTCAGACAGCAGGCCCTCCGCTTCCAATTCCGCGCGCCCCGGCAGCAGGTCCAGGCTCTCAAGCCCAAAATGCTCCAGAAACTTGTCTGTCGTGCCCAGTGTGACGGGCCGCCCCGGTGTCTTCCGGCGCCCCTTAATCCGTACCCATCCAGCTTCCATCAGGGTATCAATCGTACCGCGAGACACCGCCACCCCGCGAACGGCCTCAATCTCGGCGCGAGTCACCGGCTGGCCATAAGCAATAATCGCGAGAGTTTCCAAAGCGGCCTGAGAGAGCTTTTTCTGCTCATGGCGGTCTTCAACAAACAGGAAGGCGAGATCTTCGGCTGTCTGGAACCGCCACTTCTCTGCGACCTCGACAAGGTGAACGCCGCGCGTGGCATAGGTCGCTTTCAGGTTCATCAGAACGCTTGGCACATCCACGCCCGGGGGCATAGCCTCGGCAATCTGGGTCGCGGACAAGGGTGCACCGGCTGCAAACAGAATGGCCTCGGCGCGGCGCACGGCATCCGCCATGGCATCATCCTGCACCTCGTACAGCGTGGATTCAGACCGCTTGTAGGCAAATGACAGCTGCTGCACAGCCTTGCGGATATCTTCCGGGGCCTCTTCCAGAGGCTGCAATGGTTTAGCTTCCATGGTCATCGGATATGATCCTCCTGCGACTGCGACTTCCCTTTCAGGTAAAGTGGTCCAAAATGCGTCTCCTGACGCACATCAACTTCACCATCCCGGGTAAGTTCCAGAGCTGCCGAAAAGACGCTCGCCGTTACAGAACGCGGCGGGATCGCATCTTCAGCATCACTTATTCGATTACGGATCTGATCAAGGCTCGACCACTCCGTCATTTCAAGCTTCAGGCGGCGCAGACCATCCCGCGCACTTTCCAGCGGCAAAACATACTGATTTTCAATTGTGTGGGGGGCTTCCATCGCTTTGCGCTGGCGGATATTGCCAAAGGCTTGCGTCAGGTGCCAGACGGTCGTGTCATATTCCGTAATCTTGACCACTTTGGGTCGCTCCGGGGCCCCGCGTGTAAACACATCACGGCCCAGTAGCGCGCCATCCATCAGCTCTTCACCGGCTTCACGCATGGCATCCAGGCGGCGCAGGCGAAAGGCCAGCTTGGTCGCCATCTCTTCACCATCTGGCTCGCCATCCTTGCTGGCTTCGGGCCTTGGCAGAAGCAGCTTCGACTTCAGGAAAGCAAGCCACGCTGCCATAAGCAGGTACTCTGCCGCAAGATCGATGCGCTTGTCCCGCGCGTCTTCGATAAAGCCTAGATACTGCGTTGCTAGTTCAAGGATAGAGACATGCAATAGGTCGACCTTCTGCCGCCGTGCCAGATCCAGCAGCAGGTGTAGCGGGCCTTCAAAACCGGAAACATCGACCGAAAACAGGTCTTCAGGTTCAATCTCTTCCTGGTTCAACAGTTCAGGGGTATCCGGTCGCATTAACTCATCCCCTCGCTAACTTGGGCCATCAGATCGCGAAACCGCGCCCAAGAGGCCTCCGTGTCAATTCTGTCGGGGGTCCGACGCATGCTTTCAGCAAGCTTCGCGCGCTCCAGAGATGCATCGGAAAGTGAACCGGCAGCCGTCGCAACTTCGACCATCTCTTTAAGGATGGCCTCTGGCTCTTTCAAAAATCCGGAGCAATGCAGCAGCACATCGCACCCCGCCGACAGCGCCTTCGCGCCGCGACTGGCCAGTGTGCCGCCCAAGGCCTCCATACCAAGATCGTCCGTCATCAGCAGGCCTTCAAACCCGATTCGTCCACGAATGATGTCAGAAATAACCGTCCACGAAACAGTCGCCGCCTCATCCGGTGCGATAGAGGCATATGAAACATGCCCTGTCATACCCATGGTCTGTTTTTGAGCCAGTGCTTCGAAAATCGCGAAATCCGCCTGCAGATCATCAAGACTTGCCTCAATCCTTGGCAGGTCATGATGGCTATCGACCTTTGAGCGCCCCTGCCCCGGCATATGCTTGATGCAGCCAGCAACCCCGCCGCGCGCCAAACCATCCAGAGCCGCACTCGCCAGTTGCACAACACTCGCCTCTGTGTAGCCAAAAGCGCGATCCCCAATAGCGTCATGTGTTTCCGGCTGCCGCAAGTCTCCGACAGGCGCACAATCTGCATCGATCCCAATGCCGCGTAACTCATGCGCAATCAGGCGATGCCCCAGCTCACACGCTTCAAGCGCGACCTCCGGATCACGTTCATACAAGTCGCCATAGACACCTGCAGCTGGGAAACGCGGCCATTCCGGCGATTTCAGCCGCGCAACGCGTCCACCTTCCTGATCAATAAAGATCAAGGCCTCACGCTCCAAGGCCTCACGTATCTCCCCGGTCAGCGCAGAGACTTGTGTTCGGCTTTTGCATGATCGCCCCATCAGGATGACAGCCCAAGGGGCGGCCTCCTTCAGAAAGGCGCGCTCATCATCTCGCAAGACCGGGCCGGAAACGCTGGTAATACAGGCGCTTATACTCATCCAACCGCCTTGGCTGTGACGATACAGTCGCGTCCAGCCGCTTTAACGTCACCGCAGAAGTTCTTCGCGGCATCTCGGGTCTCAAACCCACCCACGCGCAGGCGGTAGAATACGCCTTTCGCACCAAGGTCAGCGCGCTGCAGGTCCAGTGTCGCTGCGCCGAACAATTCCGGATTGTCCGCCTTGATCCGCGCCCACTCTGATTGCGCATTCGCTTCACTGCGAACCGCCATTAGCTGCACCTGAAAAGCCCCGCTCTCAATAAACTGCCATGCCCGCGAACTGGCGACAGGCTCAGGATCAGCCAGCACTGGCGCGGAACGCACAGTCTGCGTCACATCAATGGGCTGCAAAGATGCCGTCTGCACCGGGCGTAACTCGCTTGCCGCGCTTTTGCGGGCATCGAGCACGTTCAGATCCACCGTCGACTGCGGCGTCTCAACCTCAACGATCTCAGCGCCCCCGACAGGTGGCAGGTCCGCAGCCGCCACAGCCGGACCTCCGGCAAGTGCGCGTGGTTCAGCGCGGCGAAATTCAATTGGCGCTGTTGCAGGCTCGACCCGCGCTGGCGCATCTTCTGTGCGGCCTTCCATCATCTCATAGAAACCCTTGTCCTGCCCTGCGATGGTCAGGCCACCCCGATCATCCGGCGCGCGCTTATACGGCGCATCAGTCTCAGCGATCACCGGCAAACCGCTTTCGGCAGGCCGCACGCCTTGGCGATACGTATTCCAGATTACACCCGCAAAAATCAGCAAAACGCCAAGCGCCAGGACCAGGATCATCGGGCCACGCCCGGAATCCTCATCGCTAAGCTCAAACCCGCGATACTCATCTTCATAAGGGCCGAAATCGACATCAGGGCCTAGTCCAGAACGACTCATACCTTCACCTTTTAACTAGTATTTGAGTTAACAATAAGGCCCGGTTCGTTAACGATGTTTGAATCTGATGCGTTCAGTTTGACCTCACAGCATGCTTTCCATGCTGAACAAACGCCGATGTAGGTCTATAGCGTAATTATCTGTCATCCCGGCCAGATAGTCACAGACAATCCGCGCCCGCCGGACCGGGGTCGCCTGCTGCGCATCCAGCCGCCAGATATCCGGCAAGGTTTCCGGCTCTGCCATGAACAGATCGAACAGCTCGCTCAGGATACGCTTGCCCTGACTGCGCATGCGGTTGACCTTATAATGCTTGTACATCCGCTCATACAGAAAAGCTCGCAGTGCTTTCTGGTCACGCTCAAGGTCATCTGAAAACGCAATCAACGGCACTGGCATGGCGCGCACATCGGCCGCTGACTTGGGTTTGTATTTGTCCACACGTCGCCGCGTCTCTGTCGTCAGATCTGTAATCCAGTACCCGATCAGGCGCCGCACCGCCTCATAAACCCACTTTTCACGGTTCAGCGCGGGATACGTCTCCCGCACCGAGCGGAAAATGTCGCCGACCAGCGGTAACTCCATCAAATCCTCAATCGAGAAAAGGCCAGCGGCAATCCCATCGTCAATATCGTGATTGTTGTAGGCGATATCATCCGCCAGTGCCGCCACCTGCGCCTCTGGCCCGGCGAACTGGTCCAGCTCCAACGCCTCCAGATGCGCATAGTCGCGAAAGGCCGCTGGCAGATCGGCAACGCTGTTGTCAGCGGTCAGCAGTGGCCCGTTATGCTTGACGAGGCCCTCCAGCATCTCCCAGGTCAGGTTCAGCCCGTCAAAGGTCGGATATCGGCTCTCCAGTTTCGTCACGACCCGCAGCGTCTGGGCGTTGTGATCAAACCCCTCATACTCCGCCATACAAGCGTCCAGCTGATCCTCACCGGCATGTCCGAACGGCGGATGCCCGATATCATGAGCCAGCGCCATCGCTTCGGCCAGATCCTCATCCAGCCCCAGCGTCCGCGCCACCGACCGTGCGATCTGCGCCACTTCCAGAGAATGGGTCAGCCGCGTGCGATAATGGTCACCTTCATGCGCCACAAAAACCTGTGTTTTCTGTTTCAGCCGCCTGAATGCAGAGGCGTGGATAATACGATCACGATCCCTCTGAAACGGCGTTCGCGTCGCCGAATGCGGCTCGTCGATGAACCGCCCACGAGAGTCTTCCCACAAGGTTGCGAAATCTGCCCTCTTTTCAGGAATGACGGGTGCCCCTATCTTAGACGTCATGAGCAATGTGACCCTTTCCGAATCGGCTGCGAAGCGCATTACTGCGATTCTGGCGAAACAACCCGATAAGTCCTACCTTAGGGTTAGCGTCGAAGGTGGCGGCTGCTCAGGCTTTTCCTACAAGTTCGATCTGGATGACACCGCCAATGCCGACGACCTTGTCGTTACGCGCAATGGCGTCAGCGTCCTGATCGACGAAATGAGCCTCGAATTCATGGACGGGTCAGAGATTGACTTCTCCACCGAACTCATCGGCGCGGCGTTCAAGATCAACAACCCGAACGCAACGGCCGGCTGCGGCTGCGGCACAAGTTTCTCGGTTTAGGCTGCTTGATCATTCCAGAGATCACCATTGGACAAAGCTGAATTCGTCAAACTGGTCGGAGCTCATGTCCATCATGTAACGCTTGGGGAGAACCTGGCGGGTATTCGACAGGTCGGCTTGCGTCGTCCATATCAATTGTTTGAGACTTCAAAAACCAGACCGATTGGGCCCAGACCAGACCCGATACTACTCACCTGCGGCAATCATACAGCGCGGCTGAACCACCAGCGCCCCCTAATCGCAGGCCGACGTAGCGCCTCAAGCTTTCTTGACGACTACACACTCGAAAGCTGGGCGGAGCAATTGGATCGACGCATTTTCTTTTGGCCGGGACGCGTCCGCAATAGTTTTGCCAAGAGCCTCACTGATCGCGGGCAGAATACTGTCATCAGCCTCTCCTCAAGTGAGTTCTTCGACCGGTTCAAGCACTCTATCGATCTCGCGCCGATCAATACGGGAAGTGCCACCCGCCGACCATCGCCTCGCGGAGACTGGATCTATGTGGCCGTCACCCAAAGCGTGGAAGACTTCCTTACCAACCGGATAAAGCGCGGCCTTGCGAAAACGAGGGATAAGGTCGTCGAAGTCTCTCTGAGGGCGGATGTCCCAAGCGAAACCCTAAACAGGCTTAAAGCAGTCGACATTTAAGTCGCTAGCTCGGCTCTCAAACCAGTCGATACAGCGTTCCGCCCTTCTTGCTGAGGCGCGTCTTTGCAATTCCAGCGCTTACCATCGAGTCCAATTCCACTCGGATCTCATCCTTTGAGACGTTTGCAAGGGTCTCAAACCCCGGTTGTTGAGCACCCCAGTTTGCGACCCGCAATGCAGAGAAAGACCACTGCCTGTAAGCCCTCAAAAACTGAATCAAGAGAGCGCGAAGATCCGCCGCCGCCGGATCTGCTGCAGGCTTTGGCGGTATAGCAGGCGTTTCAGCAATACGCGTCCGCTCAATAAGCCCTGCAACATCAGATCTGAAAGAAGCCTGTCTGATCGGCATGCCTTGCCTGTCCAAGAGCTGGTCGACAAGCTCTTCAAGCCCCTTAGGTAGCTGGCTGACAGAAGGTAGCTTCGTATCATCGAGTGTAATAGGCACGACAGGGATGCCGCGTTCAAGCGATCGCATAATTTCAATACGAACCAGATCATTTTCATCATCGAGACGCCGGGTGCCTTTTGCAGGGTCCTTGCACTCCAACCATGTTGGTCCGATCAGGATAACAGCAACGTCGCACGCATCCAAAGCTTCATTAAGCGCCTCAGACCATGAATGACCAAGCGCCAAAGAACTCACATCAAGAAAGACCTGCCCGTCTCCAAGCACGCGCGATAATTCAGCATGCAGCGCAGTCGCGGCCCAACCGGCATCACTGCGGCGATAGCTCAGGAAAACCTTGCTAGACATATTTTGCGTTCGCTCTTTCTGTCCTAACTCTTCGTCCGCATCGTCACGATTTCTTCGGCAATCGTTGGATGCACAGCACATGTCTCATCAAACTGCTGCTTCGTCGCGCCCATTTTTACCGCGATCCCCAGCATCTGGATCATCTCGCCCGCATCTGGCGAAACAATGTGCGCCCCGACCACGATATCATCGGATTGACGCACGATGAGCTTGATAAACACGCGCTCGGACTTGCCGTTCAGCATATTCTTCATGGGCCGGAATCTGGTTTTGTAGATATCAACAGCGCCAAACTTCTTGCGCGCTTCATGCTCGGCGAGACCGACTGTGCCCACTTCCGGCTGTGTGAATACGGCCGTCGCGATCGTGTCATGATCAAAGACGCGTGGATTGCCACCAAACTCACTATCGGCAAAAGCATGGCCTTCGCGAATAGCAACGGGGGTCAGCTCCGCACGGCGGGTTGCATCGCCAACGGCCCAGATATTGTCGGCGCTGGTTTTCGAATAGTCGTCGACCACAATCTCGTGGCGCGCCCCAATCGTCACACCCGCTTTATCCAGGCCCAGCCCCTCAATATGCGGCCGCCGCCCGACCGCCATCATGATAACATCGGCGTCGAGCGTCATGCCGTTGGCCAGCTTCAGATGCAGAGGCACATCACCTTCACGCTTTTCAATCGACTCGAAAATCGTATTGGTGATCACACGCACGCCAGCCTCTTTCAGGCCTTCGTGAACAGTGGTGCGAACGTCCATATCAAAACCGTTCAGCACTGTGTCGCCGCGATAAACAAGACAGGTTTCAACCCCAAGCCCGGCAAACACGTGCGCAAACTCACACGCAATGTAGCCGCCTCCGGCAATCACCATATGCTTTGGCAGCTCGGTCAGCTGAAATACGCCGTCGGATGTGATTGTATACTCAACACCCGGAAGTTCCTCAGGGGATGGCCGCCAAGGGGTACCGCCAACCGCAATCAGGATCTTGTCAGCGGTTATGGTTTTGCCCGATCCGACCAGTTTCAGCGTATGCGCGTCGATGAACTCAGCACGCTCTTCAAATACTTCAACGCCCGCATTGACCTGCCCACTCATGTAGATGCCGGACAGCCGATCCACCTCAGCATGCAGATTGGCCATAAAGCCTCCAAAGTCGAAAGCGCCAGTGGTGACGTCCCAGCCATACTTGCGCGCTTCTTCGATCTTGCGACCGTAATCGCTCGCATAGACCATGAACTTCTTCGGGACACAGCCGCGAATGACGCAAGTACCGCCCATCCGGTACTCTTCGGCCAAAGCCACCTTTGCGCCATACCCGGCAGCGATCCTGGCGGCGCGAACCCCTCCCGAACCTCCTCCAATCACAAACAAATCATAGTCGAAGGAATGTTCAGCCATTCTGGGCTCCTCTTTAGGGGTGGGTTCCAATCAGCGCCGGATATGGCGATCCGCGCTCAGTATTCAAATATGGTTGCGCCGTCTTCCGAACCGATGATCACAACACGGCACTGGTTTATGAACAGGCCATGCTCGACGACACCGGGCACATTTGCGAGCAATGCTGCAGCTTTCGGCGCATCCGGAATAGTGCCGCACTGGCAGTCCAGAATGAAGTTTCCACCATCCGTCACAATTGGTTGATCATTCGCGCCAGACCGGACCTTTATCATCGGGCGCAGGACGCCCGCCTGACAAAGGGCATCATAAACCTTTTTGGCTGTGATCGTGTATCCAAAGGGCGTGATTTCCACTGGCAGAGGGAACCTGCCCAACGCCTCGACATGTTTAGAGCTATCGGCGATCACCACCATCAAGTCACTCGCATTGGCAATGATTTTCTCACGCAGCAAAGCCGCGCCGCCCCCTTTGATCAGCTGAGCGCTTTGATCCACTTCGTCAGCGCCGTCGACGGTGACATGAATGCGATCGACCTGCTCAACATCAACCAGCGGCACGCCCAGCTCTTCAGCGAGCCGCTGTGTTTGCAGACTCGTAGGCACCCCTCGAACAACCAGACCATCCGTGATCTCTTCGGCCAGTATCTCAACAAAATACTTGGCTGTTGATCCCGTGCCCAATCCGACGGTCATGCCGTCTTCTATGTAATCCATTGCAGCCGCGGCGGCGTTTTCTTTTTCCAGCTCGTTCGCCATATGCGTTTCAATCAGCCCTTTTTCTTTGCTGCCTTGATGGCAGTCATTTTCTCCCGGAACCCCGTTGCCCAGTTCGGCTTTTGCACCAGTTTGCCCCGCGCGACAGCCAGCGCATCTGGCTCAACATCCTTGGTAATCACAGATCCAGAGCCAATCATAGCACCATCACCGATTGTGACAGGTGCCACCAGAGCGGAGTTTGATCCAACAAAGGCCCCTTTACCGACTTTCGTCCGGTGCTTCAGGAACCCGTCATAATTACAGAAAATCGTACCGGCGCCGATATTCGCACCTTCGCCAACCTCGCCATCGCCGAGATAGGCAAGATGGTTGGCTTTCGCTCCTTTCGCCATGCGGGTATTCTTGACCTCGACAAAATTACCAACGCGAACCCCGGACTCAAGCCGAGCGCCAGGCCGAAGTCTCGCATACGGGCCAACGACCGCACCGCCATCAACCTGCGCGCCCTCCAGGTGAGAGAAAGCCCGGATCGTTGCGCCGCTTCTAACGTGCACCCCAGGACCGAAAACAATATTTGGCTCCAGTACAACGTCACTCTCGATGATCGTGTCATACGACAGAAAAACAGTCTCTGGTGCCGTCATCGTCACACCGCTGACAAGAAGCTCAGCGCGGCGGCGGGTCTGAAAAGCGATTTCCGCTTCGGACAACTCCACGCGAGAGTTCACGCCAAGGACGTCTTCCTCAGCACATTTCACCGCGCGGCAAAGCCCGCCATCAGTACGCGCAAGCCCGACAATATCAGTAAGATAATATTCCCCTTTGGCATTCTCGTTCGTGACCCGGCTCAGCAAATCGAACATGGTTCTGGCGCGGGCCGCCATAACGCCTGAGTTGCACAAATTGATTGCCAGCTGTTCGGCGTTTGCTTCCTTGGCCTCAACGATTGCCTCCAGATCCCCTTTGGCCGTCGTGATCAGTCGACCATAAGCCCCTGGAATGGCAGCTTCAAAGCCTAGCACGCCAACCCGGGCCCCCTCATCAAGCTCTTCAAACAGGCGCTCAACGGCTGTCGCTGGAATAAGCGGGGTATCGCCATACAACACAACAACATCGCCTTCGAAACCGGATAGAGCCTCTTTTGCTGCCAGGACCGCATGGCCTGTCCCCAGGGGCGGGTCCTGGATCGCAATCGCGTCTGGCCCGAGTGATCTTGCAACATGCTCGCGAACCTGTTCGCCCGCCGGGCTGGCGACCACAATAATCCGTTCGCAACCGACTCTTTTGGCAAGATCGACCGACCAGTCCAGCATCGCGCGTCCGCCAACCTGATGAAGCACTTTTGGAAGTGAAGACCGCATCCGGGTCCCCTGCCCGGCGGCCAAGATAATTGCTGCGCGCGCTGCCATTGCATTGCTCCTCGCCCTATTGCCAGAAACGCCCTAAACCATCCTGCGACTCGATGCGAGCCTTATGCGGGAGCGAATTTCAATGGGAACGACGTTTCAGGACTGGACCCTGGTTTTTGACCTTGATGGAACATTGGTCGAAACCGCGCCCGATCTTCATGCCGCCCTCAATCATACGCTTACCCTGAAAGGACTAAAGCCTGTATCGATAGAGACAATCCGAATGATGATCGGGGATGGCGCCAAAGCGTTGATCCGAAAAGGTCTGGAGTGGAATCGGTCGAGCATTGATGAAGCAGAGATAGACGAGGTGCTGTGGCCCGCCTTTCTCGATCACTATATTGCTAATATCTGCCGCCTTAGCCGCCCATTTGAAGGCGCTCTGCCGACTTTGGAGCACCTGCGCGCTGAGGGCGCTAGTCTGGCAGTCTGCACAAATAAAGCGCAAGACCTCGCCGAGCGTGTCCTGACCGGATTGAGTATGGCTGACTTGTTTGTGGCAACACTGGGGGGCGATACAGCGCCATCGAAGAAACCTGATGGCGCGCATATCATCGATACGGTCGCAAAAGCGGGTGGTAACCCGGCCAAAACCATTATGGTTGGCGACAGCCATACAGACGAAAGGGCAGCCCGTGATGCGGAGCTGCCCTTTGTGTTCGTAACATTTGGGTATGGAGCGCTGACCGGGGACCCTTATGATCGCATTCAATCAATTGATCACTGGTCAGAAATGGCAAGCGCTCTCAAAACACTCAGACATTTATCTTAGTCTGGGCGATACTCATTACGCATTTCGTTAGCATTCACGACTTTGCGTCGTGGCATGCCATTAACCATATTGCTGCGTACATCAGTCCGAGCACTACGCATTGCAGGCACAAAGCCCGCATCTACCAGGTCAACTTCGACCTCATAACCGCGCTCAGTCCAATACTCAGCAATTTTTTCGCGTAGGCGCTTAGCGCCATCATCGTTACACCAATCTTTCATTTACTCACTCTCCACATCTTGTTTGTTCGCCGAGTCGATCGGCGACTGCTAAAAGATGTCCTTCACTGCTAAATGGGGCTTGCATGACCCGCTCTTGATGAGTGCTAGATGCCCGTAACAAATCCGACATACAAGCCCCTTTTTTGGATGAAGTTTTAGTAGGACATAATTATGAACAGCCATTCATAATGAACAACCATTCATCTACATAATTCTGTCATGTTACTGTTCACACTCATGGCAAAACTGTATATTTTATAGGCAATCAGATTATATTGTGATCTTATAACTTGTTCATATTGAAACACCAGGCAAGAGGACTCCAAGCCCTTAAATATTCACATATGCATATCTGATATACTATTTTGCATTTGATTGATCCGTGACACGCTTGCCTTCACCACGGTTTTTACACCCATAAAGATACCGAATCATGTCTTGTTCAGCAAATATACAGCGCTCCATGACTGCGCAGGTTGCCAAGACAGACTATAATATCTGCTTTCGAGCCTAGACCTGCTCGCAAAATGAGCCACATTGTCGGGACGCTGCCGGAATGGAACTCTATGACAATCGACAGTCACGCTTTGCGGGAAACGCTCGGACTTTTTGTGACCGGCGTGACAATCATTACAACTAAGGGTCTGGATCAGGAAAAAATTGGTATTACTGCCAATTCGTTCAACTCTGTTTCGCTTGAGCCGCCGCTTGTGCTCTGGTCTGTTGGTCAATCGTCACGCAGTTTACCCTATTTTGAGCAGGCCCAGCATTTCGCCGTACATATTCTAAGAGACGACCAGGCCGATCTATCAATGCGCTTCGCCAGTTCGGGCTCCGACAAGTTCAAGGGCCTTAAAACAGAACCTGGGTTTGGCGGCGCGCCCCTGCTGCCTGATTGCGCGGCGCGATTGGAATGCTCACTATACGGTCGGCACCCAGCTGGCGACCACACGATCTTCGTCGCGCAGATCGATCGTATGCAGTCAGATCCAGCAGCGCGCCCCCTCGTTTACCATGGCGGTCGTTATGCGGAACTGGCAGATTACTAGATCCCTAATTACAAAACAAAAACTCGAAATCATTCTTAGCTGAATGTAATTTTTTCTCTGTCATGACTGCAGCACGAGGTCAAAAAGGCCCGTCCGTAGCACTATCGCTGCAAACCATGGAGAAAATTAGATGAGCTTCCGTAAACTGCTTCTTGCTGGCGCTGCGCTGGCTGCAAGCACCGCTTCTGTCGTCGCCCCTGCACAGGCTTCGATCATTGACCGTCCACACTTTAAAGTTCTCGGCGTTGTAATCGTCTGGGGCGCCAACGATGCTGATGGGTCTACACCAATCGCAACTGACTTCGTTATCGGTGATGCGGCTGACACAGACCTGATCGCTGCGACAGGTCGCACAGTTGTAACTGGGTCCCTCACGGCAACTGCCGGTTCTTTCGGTGGTTTCTCTGCCCTCGACATCGATGGCACCGAAATCGGTGATGGTGACGGCGATCTGGATCTTGACGATACGTTCGCTGCTTTTGACGTTACGTCTGCAACGCTGACAGGCGACGCGTTCACATACGACTCAAGCTTCTACGTTGCGTCAAACACAGCTTTCGGCATCACTGCTGAACTGACTGACTCAACCGTCAGCGGCGATTTCGGTCTTGCCGACGTCAGCTACGATTTTGACATGGAGCCAAACGGCACAGACGGCGCACTGACATTCGGTGGTAATGCGTTTGATAACCTGGCGCCATCTGTCACAAACCCACATGCGAATCTGGACGACATGGACACTGCTGGCGCAGCGACTGTTTATCAGTCAACCGTTCGTACCGCTGAGAACACTGGTAACATTGTCAGCCAGTCTGTCCGCTTTGACTCTTCTTACAGCCTCGGCTCTGCAACAGGCTATGACCTGTCACAAGGCGCTGGCGTTGTTGAAGCCGAAGTGACTTACACGGCTTTCGTACCATAGGTCTCTGAAACAGTTCAGAACTTGATCGAGCGCCCGGGTTCATTACGAACCCGGGCGTTTGTGCATTCGGGCTTTGCCTGCACCGATCAACCTCGCTACACGCGTTCAGAATGAAATTGCTGTTGCGCCATCCTATTGTCACCACCCTGCTCGGCTGGATTATCTGGTCTTACATGGCGCTTTGTAACCGGACGATCCGCTGGCAGGTGGAGGGCGATGAAGAGGCCCTGAAGACCTGGCTCGCTTATCCCAATATCATTGTCGCCGCCTGGCACTCGACAATTCTGCTTCTACCCTCAGGCTGGAACCGGATCATTCAGAAATGGCCACAACAGAAAACCCGTTCTGCGATGCTGATCTCTCTCTCCAAGGATGGAGAAGCGGTGGCAAAGGCCATCAAGCATCTTGGCCTTGAAGCGGTACGCGGCTCTTCAACCCACAAAAAGAAGAAACGCGATAAAGGTGGTGTCCAGGCCCTGAATGAGGCTTTCAAGATCCTCAAAAATGGTGGCGGAATATGTATCACCCCGGACGGCCCAAGGGGCCCGGCTGAGATCGCGCAGAACGGGCCAATCATCATGGCTCAGCGCAGTCAGGCGCCGATCTTGCCTTATGCGATCGTTTCAGCGCCTCGAAAACGCCTCGGCACGTGGGACGGGTTCCGCATCCCCTACCCCTTTACGCGCGGTGCATTAGTCTTTGGAGCGCCTGTCATTCCTGATGCACAGAAGGATCGCGAAGCCCTGCGTATCCAGTTGGAGACGAACCTTCGTAAAGCGATGGAACGCGCCGAAGCTCTCGCACAAAAAAAAGACCGCCCATAAGAGCGGCCAGGTAAGCAAGAAGGACGTCGAAAAAGACAGAAGACATCCATCTATCTTCGACAGGTTCTTTATAGATTAACCAACATGAACGGGAGCCGAGTTTAAACGCTGGCTTCGTTCATATTCGGGCCAAACTGACTGGCATTCTGAATGTCTATTCAGCTACGCGTGTGAAAATGGCCTCAAGGCTCCGCAAATTCATGCCATTTTTCAGATAATTCTGGGGTGTCAGATTTACGGCCTTGATCAAGGCGCGCTCGATTCGTGTGTTTCCGGCTTCATCCGGAACGAGGTCAAAGTCGAGAATATTGATACATCCCGTGTCCTGCTCAAAGGCTGAACTCGACCCAAGCGGTGCGCCGATGGCCCATGACAGGATCATCCGGTTGACCACTTCATGGGCCACGATGAGGCAGGTTGCCCAGCCCGGACGGGACAGTAATCCCTTCAAGCCGTCTTTAATTCGCGCCATCGCGTCTTCGAATTTTTCCCCGCCCTCAAGGAAGGTTGCGCCCGGTTGCCCCGCTTTCTCAAACTGAAATGTCATTGTGGCGGCGAGATGCTCCGGTGATTTGAAATCTATGTACTGACCCGAGCGCAGCTCCTGAAAGCGCCGGTCAAACTCCAGTTCAGGCGTCTCCAGTTCATGTTCCGACAGGACAATTTGCGCCGTTTCTTCGGTACGGCGCAATCCTGTATGGAAGGCCGCATCAAGCTTCACCTCCGACAGGGCGATCCCGGCAGCTCTCGCCTCTTCCCGGCCCGTCTCAGTCAGATAAGCAATCGACGGGTCCTGCGCGGCGCGCACTTCGGCAGAGGTATAATCTACAAACCCATGCCGCATCAGGTAGATGCGTCGACGTCCCGTCGTTCCCGGCAAAGCCCCCATCAGTGTCTTTCCTCTCCGGCGCTAGACGATTCCCCAATCGGCCAGCACCTCTTCTTGATGTTCTCCAATTCCGGCAGGCGTGCGTTGAATCGCGCCCGGTGTCTCGGAAAATCTTGGCGCAGGGGCGGGCTGAACAACGCCGTCATATTCGACGAAGGTCTCTCGATCCTTATTGTGCTTGTAGTCCGGGGCCTCAGCCATGGACAGCACCGGCGCAAAGCAGATGTCTGTCCCCTCCATGATCTCACACCACTCATCCCGCGTCTTGGTCTTGAACACATTCATGAGTTTGGCTTTCAGGTCAGGCCACGCAGTACGGTCCATCTGCGCCTGAAACGCGGGATCATTGATACCTGTTTTCTCGAGCAGCAAAGCATAGAATTGCGGTTCAATGGAGCCGATAGATACCCACTTCCCATCTGAACACTCATACGTGTCATAGAAATGCGCCCCGCCATCCAGCAGGTTCGATTCACGCTCATCGGTCCAAACGCCCATGGCGCGCATACCATAGAACATGGTCGCGAGTGACGCGGCTCCATCAGACATTGCACAGTCAATCACCTGTCCGGTGCCGCCATTCTTCACATTCACAATCGCTGCGACCAGTCCAAACGCCAGATACAGAGCCCCGCCGCCAAAATCACCGACCAGATTAAGCGGCGGGCGTGGCCGTCCTTTGCCCTCACCCATCGCATGCAGACCACCTGTAATGGCGATATAATTCAGGTCATGGCCTGCCGCATGGCTTAGCGCGCCATGCTGTCCCCATCCTGTCATCCGACCATAGACCAAATTTGGGTTTCGCGCCAAAGCCACGTCAGGACCCAAGCCGTTCCGCTCCATCACACCGGGGCGGAACCCTTCGATCAGACCATCGGCCTTCTCTATCAGTTTCAGAGCGGTTTCGACATCTGCAGGATCCTTCAGGTTCAAAGCGACAGAGCGCCGTCCACGACTGCCAATATCTTTGGGGTTTCCCGGGCGTATTTTTCCCGCGCGATCGATTCGCACAACATCAGCACCAAGGTCGCTGAGAAGCATGCCACAAAAGGGTCCAGGCCCGATTCCGGCGAATTCCACAATTTTTACACCTGCCAATGGTCCCGATGCCATCTCACTCTCCCGTCTGTTTCGCGCCTTGGGCACACTTATAGTCAACCAGACATTAAGACTCCGGTGCGCAATGAAAAGGCGTGACCCAACGTCCGCGGAGCTGCGCAGTGACCCTTCAAGACTACAGTTTTGACGCCCCAACAATCGAAGTCCTGGCGGCAAGTCCCCGGCTGGAAATGCTGCAAATCCGTTTGCGTCAGGCTGGAATGCGACCCGTACCCGTCGAGAACGGGTTTGACCCTAACAGCGCCCAGCCTCTTTTTCTCGATACTCTGACGGCGCCGAGAGAGGCAATCGCCGCAATAGCCGCCGCCTGGATCGGCCAACAACCACGGCGCCTGCTGATCATTCTGGGCACAGTGCCTGAGTCATTGCGTCCGCTCTCGCCGCTCAGTCTTACAGATACCGATCAGATCCACGCGTTAACGGCCCGGATCGCTATTCGCCAACGTGATCTGAAGCGGAAGCGCGAGCTCGCCTTGCGCGCCGAAACGCAGCGACAGCTTGGCGGTGCCGCCGAAGACATGCAAACCGGGCGAGCCCACCATAGGGCCCTGTATCTTGGTGTCGGCACACCGGAATTTGTTTCCCTTAAGTCGGCTTTGCACACTCAGGACGTAGAGCTGCTCGCCGCACTCAGCGCTTACACCGCGAAGGACTATCTCAGCACAGGTCAGTTCGGTGCTATCATCCTCAAACCCGAAGAGGATGGTGATCAAGGCTCACTCTTCCTGCAGGAGTTCCGCGCCAGCGACTATGATGCGCGTTTGGCCCTGATCGTGCTGGAAAGCGATCAGCGGACCGGTGGTTTGCAACAGCGGCTGGCCGAGAAAGCGCATATGTTGATCGGGGCTGGGGAACGTCCGGAAACCGTGGCCGAAACGCTCGCCGCCTATCTCAATGTTCCACCCGCGCGGACAACGCCGCGTCTGACCTCAACCGTTCATGATCTGAAAACAGGACTCTACTCACGGTCCTTTTTTGAGGCCCACTTGCAGGCCCAAATGGATGATGCAGATCGCTCTGGTGACATGCTGTCTGTGATCCACTTGCGTCAACGTGGTGCGGAAAATCGTCTCAAGCAGGTCGGTGAGGTCATCGCAAAATCGCTTCGCGAAACAGATACCGCCGCCGCCATCAGCCGCAACGAAATTTGTATTTCAATGCCCGCAACAACGTATCGGGGGGCGATCAGCTTTGTCCGCAGAATGGAACCCATTCTCGGACCATCTGTCGAGTGGAAGCCGATCGAACGCCGCCGTTTCCACACTGTAAAATCCCTCATGACCGGATTTGCCCTGCCGCCGCAAAGGCAAGTGCTCAGGAAAGCCTAAGCAGCCACACTCGCCGCCGCCTCCAATTCTTTCAACAAGCCTTTGATGCTGCGAACACGCGCTTTCGCCTCACCCGGAACGCCCATAATGACGAGCTTGCTGTCCGGTCGAAGCTTCATCTTGCCCGGTCTGGAGCGAACCAGTTGCATCAACTGCATCGGGTCAACGCGCGTATCATCGCGGAAGGTGACAACGACGCCTTTTGGCCCTGCATCCAGCTTGGCAATCCCAAGCGTCTTACAGGCAACTTTCACTTCTGTGACATCCAGAAGCTGACGCGTTTCCTCAGGCAGCGGGCCGAAGCGATCGATCAGCTCGGCGGCGAACGACTCACGCTCTTGTTCAGTAGAAAGATCAGCCAGCCGCCGATAAAGCCCCAGTCTTACTCCAAGGTCCTCAACATAGCCCTCCGGGATGAGGACTGAGATGCCGAGATTGATCAGCGGCGACCAGTCATCGGCAACATCAACCTCACCCGACGCACCGGCCTGCAGCGCGTTTACGGCGTCTTCCAGCATTGACTGGTATAGCTCCACACCCACTTCGCGAACGTGCCCGGACTGTTGATCCCCCAGCAGATTGCCCCCACCCCGCATATCAAGATCGTGACTGGCCAGCTGGAATCCTGCGCCGAGACTATCAAGCGATTGCAGCACACGCAGCCGGCGCTCCGCGCTGGGTGAAACGACGCGGTCAGCCGGCGTCGTCAGGTAAGCATATGCCCGCAATTTGGAGCGTCCAACCCGCCCCCGCAACTGATAGAGCTGCGCCAGCCCGAAGCGATCTGCCTTGTGAATGACCAGCGTATTGGCACGCGGAATATCGAGGCCGCTCTCAACAATCGTTGTCGACAGCAAAACATCATATTCACCCTCATAGAAGGCCGTCATGATATCTTCGAGTTCGCCGGACGGCATCTGCCCGTGCGCGACACAGAACTTCACTTCCGGCACATTGGCTTTGAGGAAATTCTCCAGATAGTCGAGATCAGCAATCCGCGGCGCAACATAATAACTTTGCCCCCCGCGATACTTCTCACGCAGAAGAGCTTCGCGGATCGTCACTGCATCGAACTCGGTGAGATAGGTTCTGACGGCCAGTCGGTCGACCGGCGGCGTTGCAATAATCGACAGATCCCGAATGCCTGTGAGCGCCATTTGCATGGTGCGCGGGATTGGCGTTGCCGAGAGCGTCAGCACATGCACATCGGATTTCAGCTCTTTCAATCGCTCCTTGTGTTTCACACCAAAGCGCTGTTCCTCGTCGACGATAAGAAGTCCGAGCCGTTTGAACTCGACATTCTTGGCGAGAAGCGCATGCGTCCCAACCACGACGTCAACAGATCCGGAGGTCATGCCGGATTTCGTCTCGGTTGCCTCTTTGGCTGATACGAACCTCGAGAGCGGTCGAACCTGCAAGGGCCATCCGGCAAATCGCGTTGCGAATGTATTATAGTGCTGCCGGGCCAGCAGCGTCGTCGGGGCAATCACGGCAACCTGCATCCCTGCCATCGCCGCCACAAAAGCCGCCCGCAGTGCGACTTCTGTTTTACCGAAGCCAACATCGCCGCAAACCAGCCTGTCCATCGGCTTTCCTGATGAGAGATCACCGAGAACATCCTCGATCGCGTTGAGCTGATCATCTGTCTCTTCATAAGGGAACCGCGCCGCAAATTCCTCGTAAAGGCCATCCCCAGACTGGATGGCCTCAGCGCGTTTCAACTCACGTGCAGCTGCAATCGCCATGAGCTCAGCCGCCATCTCAAGAATACGCTTCTTCGCCTTGGCCTTACGGGTTTGCCAGCCGACCCCGCCAAGATGATCGATCGCACTTTCAGCATCTTCAGACCCATACCGGCTGATGAGGTCAATGTTCTCAACCGGAAGGAACACCTTATCGCCCTTGGCATAGCCGAGTTCGAGACAGTCATGTGCCGCACCGGCCAGATCCAGTGTCTTGAGACCTTCATAACGCCCAACACCATGATCGACATGCACCACGAGATCACCGGGATTCAGGGAACCCGCTTCTGCGATGAAGTTTGCGGCCTTGCGCTTTCTGCGCGGCGCAGCTAGGCGGTCGCCCAGAATGTCGGGTTCGCCTATGATCACCAGATCATCGGACTCAAACCCTGTTTCCAGTGGAAGTTCAGCAATCGCCATCCCGGACGACTTCGCCGCGTCCAGAGAATAGACGCGGTCCACGTCCTCGATGTCATGGTCAGCCAGAACACCCGTCAAACGGTCCGCAGACCCTTCCGTCCAAGCGGCGAAAATGATGGTCTTGCCTTTTGATTGTAGCGCCTTTGCATGAGCGCCGGCTGCTTCAAAAATATTAATCTCCGGCTGCGCCCGTTCCGGGGCAAAGTTGCGCCCGGTTTGACCACCCAGCGTAAGACCTTCAGTTTCGACGCTCGGATTGAACCTTGCCACGCTGCGCCCAGCTAAAGCTGCGTCCAGTTCTTCAGTATCAAGATAGAGCGACTTTGGGGGCAGGACACGGGCCTGGCGTTCTTCCCCAGCCGCCTCAAGGCGCGCCTCATAATAGTCGGTTGCCTGCTTCAGCCGCTCCGCCGATGCTTCGCTTGCTAGATGTCCAAGCCCTACAAGCACCTGTTCTCCGAGATAGTCGAAAACAGTGTCCAGGCGGGGATGGAACAGCGGCAGCCAGACCTCAATGCCCTGACGCCGGATCTCAGCTCGCGCCGCCTCATACATAGGATCACCAGCAGGCGACCCCAACGCTTCCAGATACCGTTCACGAAACAGGCTTAGTGAGCGCTCATTAAACAGGACTTCAGTAACAGGCGCCAGCGCCACAGCAGTGAGCGACCGGGTAGAAATCTGGGTTTCAGGATCAAACGCCTTGATCGTTTCAACCTCGTCACCAAACAGATCAAGCCGCACAGGTTCTGCCCCGGTTGGGGGATAAATGTCGACCTTGCCGCCCCGGATGGAATACTCGCCTTTTTCCGAAACCGTAGCGGTGCGCACATAGCCATTCACAGAAAGATAGCTGGTCAGCTCATCTTGAACGACACGGCCGCCAACCTGAACCGAAAAGCTTGAGGCCTGCATCGTCTCTACTGGTGGGACACGCTGCACAAGAGAGCTTGCTGTCGTGACCACCAGAAGCGGCGGGGCATGTTGGCCAGCTGTCTGCCGCTGTGCCAGTACTGCCAGTGCGGCGCACCTTGCCGCGGCGACCGCTGGTGAAGGACTCACCCGGTCGTAAGGCAAGACATCCCAGCCAGGCAGCCATATCGTCTCCAGCGATGGATCAATGAATTGAGCCAGCTTAAGCGCGGTGGCCGCCATCTTGTCGTCGCGCGCGACATACAGCCCAAGACCAGACCGCTGATGCAAAGCTTTGATAAAGCAGAGCAAATCATAGCCAAAGGGGGCGCCGTAAACCGCAGCGGGCGCTGAAAGCGTATTCAGAAAGAAGGTGGTGGCCATTTGGCTGTCCTGCGAGGCATGAACTTTCGAACCGCGCTACATAACGCGCAGAACGCCCTTGGGTACCCCAAGAGCGGTAATCCGTCGTTCAAATCAGCATGGGCGGCCTAGTAGAGCTCGTTCAGAACGTACTCAATCGGTTGGCCGCGCACCTCGAAGACGAGCTTCACCCATCGCGACTGGTCATCATACCAAAGGTCGACCGTCAGATCTGAGACCAGGCGATAGTGCGTTGCCTCAACCGTCTGATCGCCAACCGAAACGGCGTCACGTCCAAGGTTCTGAACGTCGACATCAATCACTTCGCCGGATTCAGTTGAGAGCATGCGATCAGAATAGACCTGCATCCGGTTCCAGTGACTTGAGGGGATGATCGTTGTGGGCAGATCGCCTTTGAAGTCGCTCCCATTAACGACCAGCACATCTCCCTCTGTGCGCGCGCTGACAGAGTCTTTGCGGCCATCATTATTGGTCTTTCCAGACAGGCTGAACAGCTTGCCGTCAATCCACTCTTCCACACTGTCGAGGCGATACCGAAACGCTGTAATCGGACCAATTTTGACCCGCAGATCAACATCTGTTGTGACCTTCAGCGCTCCATCGTCCGTCTCCGAAAAGGACAGTTTATGCTGACCGAAAGGCTTACCCTTTCGCAGAACGGTAAAGTCAATCACCGCACCATCATAAGCCGTCCAGGGCAGCGGCATACTCGTTTGCTCAGCCGTTTCTTCAGCAGCGCCGGACAGCGAACATGTCAGACCAAACAGTATCAAGGCAAGAAATCGCTTCATTAGCTAAATCTCCAGAATGGCAACCGCCCCTTCGCAACATAACATATACACATCTCGCTGCCATGGGCGGCGGGACGGTGGCGATGCCCCGGGCGACCAAGCACGAGGTCACCGCGCCCGTAAACGCCATGCCCGTCATCAAACTCACCTGACAGAACAACTGTCGCTTCAAGAACTGAGTGGCTATGCTCAGGGGCAGATTGGCCGGGGTCAAGGCGCATCAGCTGGCCTTTATCTTTACCACGCTTGGCATAGTGCACACCGGACAAACCGCGCTTCCATGGCACAGTGGCTGCATCGGTTGTCGCCAGTTCGAGCGCTTCGGGAAGATAGGCGCGCGCAGGCGGGCGGGACACAAGCGTACTTGCAGCAGCGCGCCAGATTTCCGCAGAGCGCTTTGCTCTCGTATTCAATAGAATGTGCAGTTCTGCTGCCACCGCCATGTCCTGCGAGAGAGACCCAGCGGTGTAGTCCAGCATAAATGCGTCATAAGCGTCGGAATTCATTAAGCATTACTCGAGTGACTGTATACTTGGATGATACGCATCACATGCCCAGATGGATCACAATCGAGGCGGTTGAATTACAGCTGCTCTGCGCCTAGCGTGACAACTCTAAAACAAGGCTGACTATGACAATCTACACTTCTGTTCTGGACCTGATCGGCAACACGCCCCTCTTGCGCCTAAACCAACTGTCTGAAGAGACCGGATGCGAGATTCTCGGCAAGGCAGAATTCCTGAACCCGGGGCAATCGGTGAAGGACCGGCCAGCGCTCGGCATGGTCCGGGATGCCGAAGCAGCCGGCATCCTGAGACCCGGCGGAACAATTGTTGAAGGGACAGCTGGCAATACAGGTATCGGCCTTGCCATGGTTGGCGCAGCACTCGGCTACAGGGTCGTGATCGTGATGCCGCGCACCCAATCGAAAGAGAAGAAAGACGCTGTCCGCAATCTCGGCGCCAAACTGGTAGAGGTGGATGCCGTCCCCTACTCCAATCCAAACCATTATGCGCGTTACTCCGGTCGTCTGGCCGAAGAGCTGAACGAGAGCGAGCCGAACGGTGCGATCTGGGCCAATCAGTTTGACAATACGGCCAATCGCAAAGCGCACTATGAAACCATGGGTCCTGAAATCTGGGAACAGACCGACGGAAAAGTCGATGCCTTTATCTGCGCCGTCGGCTCTGGCGGCACCCTCGCAGGGACCGCGCAGGCGCTTCGCGAGAAATCCGATGGCCGCGTTAAAATCGGCCTCGCGGACCCAGGCGGCGCTGCACTGTATGAGTATTACACATCTGGTGAGCTGAAGTCTGAAGGCACCTCTATGACAGAAGGTATCGGTCAGGGGCGGATCACCGGCAATCTCGAAGACTTGAGCGTCGATTACGCCTATAGGGTCCATGATCGTGAAGCCCTGAAAGTGATCTATGATCTGATCCAGACCGAGGGGCTATGCCTTGGAGGATCGGCAGGCATAAACATCGCGGGCGCTGTCCGATTAGCCAAAGATCTTGGACCCGGGCACACGATTGTGACGATCCTCTGTGACTATGGGAACCGATATCAGGACAAGCTGTTCAATCCTGAATTCCTGCGTTCCAAGGATCTGCCTACGCCGCCATGGATGGAGGATTGAGCACGATGTCACCGGATGGCCCCCTGGTAACAGCGGACTGGCTGGTCGAGAATATCGACGCAGACGCTGTAAAGGTCATTGATGCGACATGGGTCCCCAGCTTCCTGACCGGCCGCAAAACGGGCCGCGAAGAATACGATGAGAGGCATATCCCAGGCGCTGTCTTCTTCGACATTGACGACATCTCAGACCCGGCCTCTTCCCTACCCCACATGATGCCGGATGCAGACGCATTCGCGAACAAACTCGGTCAACTCGGGATCAGCAACAGCGACCGGATTATTGCTTATGACAGCAATGGTTTTTTTGCTTCTGCCCGGGCGTGGTGGATGCTGCGCCTGATGGGGCACGATAGTGTTCTTGTGCTTGATGGTGGCAAGGCCGCGTGGCAAAGCGCTGGCGGCGCCCTTGAAAAGGAAGAGCCGGCACCAACCGAAACCACATTCATCTCCAAACATAATGCCAGTCTCGTTAAAGACCTCAGCGAGATGCACGCCATTTCTGACACCCGTTCGGCAGCGATCCTCGACGCGCGCGCGCAAGGTCGATTTGACGGCACCGCCCCAGAGCCTCGCAAGGATCTGCCCTCCGGTCACATCCCAAACAGCTATTGCGTGCCTGCAGGATCGCTTTTGAACCCTGACAGTACAATGAAAGCACCAGAGGCCTTACTCGAGATTCTTCAGCCTTACGCTGATGGCCCCATTGTCACCACATGTGGTTCAGGTGTATCTGCTGCCGTCATATCGCTTGCGCTGGCTCAAATCGGGCAATGGGATACAGCCCTCTATGATGGCTCTTGGACAGAATGGGCCGCCTCACCCGACAATCCGATTGAACGCGCATGAAAGATGAAACAAAGCTGATCCACACGCGCTCTGATCGCGGCAAGAAAGTCACCGTTAATCCACCGATTGAGCGCGCATCGACCGTTCTGTTTTCGACCCGGGATACGCTTTATGGAGACCTCCCGACCTATGGCCGCATGGGGCTGACTGTTCACCGCGAGCTGGAAGCTGCGCTGTGTCTTCTTGAGAATGCCACCTACACCAAACTCACCGCGAACGGACTGCAAGCTTGCGCATTGGCCATTGCGAGCAGCGTCAAAGCCGGGGACCACATCCTGATCGCAGACAGCATCTACGGCCCTACCCGGCGGTTCTGTCAGCGACGTCTACACACCATGGGGATTGAGGCGACGCGTTTCAGTCCGATTGTCGGCGCAGATATTGCGGCCCTTGTCCAACCGAACACCAAAGCGATCCTGCTTGAATCGCCCGGATCGCTGACCTTTGATGTCATGGACACCCCAGCCATCGTTGAGCTCGCTCGCGGTAGGGGGCTTACAACAATTATGGACAATACATGGGGCGCTGGGGTTTTGCATAAACCGCTCGACTTTGGCATCGACATCTCCATTCAAGCTCTGACCAAGTATGCTGTCGGGCACGCCGACACGATGGGCGGGGCGGTGATGACCAACTCAGAGCCACTTACAACCCAAATCCTGAACTGTTCTAATGACTGGGGCATCTCGCTATCACCCGACGACGCTTATATGGCGCTTCGCGGCCTGCGGTCCCTCACGACCAGACTGAGCCAGCACGAGCGTTCAGGCTATACGCTTGCGCGCTGGTTACAGGACCGCCCGGAAGTCGCCGATGTGCTACACCCCGGACTGGAAACGCATCCTGAGCACGCGATCTGGCAACGCGATTTTACAGGCGCTAACGGTCTGTTCGGCATCATTCTCAATGAGATGGACCAGTCCGACTTAGATACATTTCTCGAAGCCATGACGCTGTTCGGGATGGGCTTTTCGTGGGGCGGATATGAGAGCTTGCTGATCCCCTGCTGCGATCAGCTTAATCGGCTGAAAGATGACCGTATCCACGATCGCAAGGGCCCGCTTTTACGCATGCATGTCGGGCTCGAGGATCCGGATGATCTGATACAAGACCTGGATCAGGCCTTTCACGCCATAAGCTAAAGCCTAAGCTTTACGGCCCGCCGCAATTCTCGCCATTGCAATCTCATCAGCGACGACATTTGTGGGCCGACCACTTTCAATGGCTGTATCGAGCACCTCGCCCAGGGTTGTCATGAGCGTATCCAGCTTCTCATAGACCCAAGCCTCTGAATATGTTCCAGAAATCTCTGATGCGACATTGATAATGCCGCCTCCGTTTATGACATAATCAGGTGCGTAAATGATCCCGGCATCGCGCACTAGGGCTCCCATTTCAGGGCTGGCTAATTGGTTGTTCGCGCCCCCGGCAATGACTTTCGCTTTCAGTCTTTTCAGGGTCTTGTGATTGATGATAGCCCCCAGCGCATTTGGAGAAAAGATATCCGCCTCCGCATCGTAGATATCATCAATGCCGACAATTTCTGCGTCATAGGTCTTTTTAATCAGTGCCAGTGCTTCGGTATCAATATCACTGATGAGCAGTTTCGCGCCAGCTTCTGCCAGATGCTGACACGCATATCCTCCGACCGAGCCGACGCCCTGAACCGCGACGGTCCGGCCGGACAGATCATCACTTCCAAAAGCCCGTAATGCCGCTTGCTTGATCCCCAGAAAGACACCTTTCCCGGTTACCGGAGACGGGTCGCCGCTCGCGGCTGTACCGGACGTCAGGCCAGCAGCATACTTCGTTTCGCGCGCTGCAATTTCTATGTCTGCGGTTTCAATGCCGACATCCTCAGCCGTGTAATAGCGGCCTTGAAGGCTCTCCACCGCGCGCCCGAGCGCCAGGAACATGGCCTCGGACTTATCTGTCTTGGAGTTGCCCCAGATAACAGCTTTGCCCCCGCCATGGGGAATGCCTGCTATCGCGTTCTTGTAGCTCATACCCTTGCTCAGCCGCAACGCGTCAGTCAGCATCTCAGCACCAGAGCCATAATCCCACATGCGCGTTCCGCCTGCAGACGGGCCAAGCACGGTTGAATGGATGGCGATGATGCAGCGCAGGCCGCTTTCGGCGTCGTGGAACGCGTGGACACCCTCATGGGCGTCAAAATCTGGAAGATCGAACATAAGCAAGCATCATTTGTTGCAATTGAAACCGAGCCAGCCGTCTAACGCTTGCAGGCGCAAGGTCAATTGCGACCAGGAACTTCCCCCACACCGCTCGGCAACTCTGCCTCCGGATCGCGCAGAAAAGTCAGCACATCATTGAAAACCATCTCGGCCTGAAGGTCGCGCAAAAGCATATGATACCCATTCGGATAGTAGGCCGTGCGAACATGTGGTGCGAGTTTCCTTGCCGTGCGCTTTACCCCGCGCTCCGGGATGACGATGTCCTTCGCGCCATAGGTCATCAGCGTCGGTACATCTGATGCGATTTTAGGGGCCGCTTTGTGAGCATTCTCCATCAAGGTGACCACGCCATGCACCTGTTCGATCTTGTTATGGCGAATACCAAGCGGATCGGTCCAGAGGCGGCGCAGCATCTCGATGTTGTCTGACGGTTCGATTTTCACAAACCCTGGTGGACGGACAACCCAACCCGGACGCGCCCTGACGGAGGTCCAGAGCGCCACGCGTTGTATAAGAGGGATTGCGCCCCAACCGCGAAGACCGGGTCCACTCAGGATCAGACGATCCACACCTTCTGGCGGACGTTCAGATCCGAACGCCGTCATGGTCATCGCACCCCCCATGGAGATTCCGACGACGGCAAGTACCGCTTCGGGGTGTGCAGCCCGTGCTACACCGACCGCAGTCCGCAAATCTTCGCGCATCAATTCTTCTTCGGGCCAGTCGCCCCGCCCGACCGATCGCCCAAAGCCGCGCTGGTCATAAGCGTAGGTTTTAACCCCGTGCTTAGCCCAGTAAGGTGCAGCCATATGAAAGGCATTGGCATAGTCATTCATGCCATGCACGCCGACAATCACGATCTCTGGCTCGGCGTCTGGGGCCCAAACAGTCAGCCCGAGTTCAGCGCCATCGAAACTGACAAAGCGATTGCGATCAGGTTCAAATCTCGGCATCGGCGGTGTCTCATAAGTCAGGGCAGAAAACGTTGCCGGTGTAACGCAAGCGCCCAGAAAGCCAAATCCGACAAGTAATCCTACAACAAGGATCGCACACGTTTTTGCAAAGCCGGCAAGACGTCTGTTTCGAACCATGGATTTCGCTTCAACCAACCATTGTTTCGCCAGCTTGGGTGCGGCGTCACGAAGATGCCGTCGGCCAGATAATCTGTCCACCTTGCAACCGTTGCTGTCAGGCTTTTTTCAGTGCGTGCGCCTAAATGCCAGGCTTGTGCATAGCCGCCTATCAGAACCGTCAGCTCAATCTGTGGCAGTGACTGCATCAGCTGGCCTCGCCACGTCAGAGCGCAGCGCTTCAACGGCGGCAGATCACCGCCTTTGGCATCATATCCCGGAAAGCAGAACCCCATGGGTAAAAGCGCAATCCGGCTTGTGTCGTAGAATTCCTCATCGCTGACATCCAGCCATTGCCGCAAACGGTCCCCGGACGGGTCTGTAAAGGGTTTGCCGGACTTGTCTGCCAGATTGCCCGGCGCTTGCCCCGCGATCAGGATACGCGCTGTCTCAGAAACCTGAAAAATCGGGTTTGGCGGGCGATCCATGTCGTCTGCGCATAATTTACATGCGCGAATTTCCCCGATCAGCTTGTTCAAATCTGCCATTGTTCCAATTATCATTTCTACAAGCTTTGAATGGAAACACGTGCATGACGGACTTGATAGAGCAAATCATATCACCACGAACCAAAGATCTTGGCGATGGCTTCAAGGTTCGTCGTATTCTACCTTTTCACAATCGCAAAATGGTCGGGCCGTTTATTTTCTTCGATCATTTCGGGCCGGTCGAATACGCCCCAGGTAAAGGTTTTGATGTGCGCCCGCACCCCCATATCGGATTGGCGACGGTTACCTTCCTCTTCAGCGGCGCAATTGCCCACAAGGACACAATCGGCAGCGATCTCGTCATCCGTCCGGGCGCGGTCAACTGGATGACCGCTGGCCGCGGCATTTGTCACTCAGAGCGCACGCCGCCAGAAGAACGAGCTACAGGCCAGTCCCTGCATGGCATTCAGACCTGGGTCGCCTTGCCGAAAGCCTATGCCGAGATCGCGCCAGACTTTGTCCACCATCCAGCAGATACCCTTCCCGAATTTGATCTTGGCGGCGCGAATGCGAGAGTGCTGGCGGGCTCTGCCTTTGGCTATGACGCCCCTGTCGATTACCCTCATACGATTTGGTATGTCGGTGCCGAGGCCCCGGCGGGCGCAGACTTCACCATTGGCGCTGATGAAGCCGAAGAGCGCGCGCTTTACATCGCTGAGGGGACGGCAACCATAGACGGACAGTCGGTCTCTGAAGGCGAACTCGCCATTTTTAAACCCGGCCTTGAAATACCCATCCAGATAGGTCCGAACTCCAGGTTTATGCTCGCTGGCGGTGCACCGATGGATGGACCGCGCCTGATCGACTGGAACTTTGTCGGCACCGACAAGGCACGTATCGAGCAAGCCAAAAGTGACTGGCGTTTGTCCGCAGAGCGAGGCTGGGTCGACACCCCATTCCAATTGCCCGAGGGCGAGACCGACTACATTGCGCTGCCATAGCCACAAGCCAGACCAAAGCAGCTCTGTTTCTTGAACGCGCTCCCCACGTATGCGAAGACGCGCGGCATCACTGTTGAGTGGAGTTGTCCTGATGCCTCGTATTTATTCAGCCCTTGTCGGCGCGCTCTTTTGTGCGTGCTGTGCAGCGGAGACATCTACGATCAGCAGCTCTGATGGAGCTCAGGTGAGAACGACCAAACAGGTCGAGCTCCCGCTTCTCCTTCCGCTTCCTGAAGCGACGACGACCGAAATCACAGCCGAAGACCTGCATGTCCGCATCAAGACGCTGTCTGATGATGCGTTTGAAGGCCGGGCTCCGGCGGCGGAGAATGGCGAGAAAACCGCTGACTGGATCGCCGCAGAGATGGCCCGCATTGGCTTGCGCCCGGGTGGGGAGAATGGCAGCTGGTTTCAGACCGTCGGCATGGTTGAGCAAACCCTCGATGAGGCGACATCATCACTAACATTTACCGACAGCGCATCGGGTGAGGCCTTTCCAGCAGAGCTCGGTCAGGACGCTGTCCTTTGGTCAAAACAGCAGGCGCTTGCCAATCTTGAGTTCGCCGCTTCAGAACTCGTCTTTGTTGGCTATGGCGTCGTCGCGCCAGAATATGGCTGGGACGATTACAAGGGTTTGGATGTTGAAGGCAAAACGGTGGTCATGCTCGTCAATGACCCCGGATATGCCCGGGAAGACGAGCTCTTCAAAGGCAAGGCCATGACCTATTACGGCCGTTGGACCTACAAATTCGAAGAAGCGGCGCGTCAGGGCGCAACGGGGGCGATCGTCATCCACGAAACCGCACCAGCTTCGTATGGATGGGACGTGGTCGCCAATTCCTGGTCAGGTGCGCAGGCTGATCTCGTTCGCAACGATGGCGGGGCTGGCCGCACAAAGTTTGAGGCCTGGATTTCCGAACCGCAGGCCCGCGCCTTGTTTGGGCAAGCCGGATTGAGTTTTGACCGCTTGAAACGGCAGGCCAAGCAGCAAGGCTTCGAATATGTCGATATGGGTGACCTTACGGTCAGTGGCCGTATCTCGCAAACTGTTACCCAAACTGAGTCTCGAAACGTTCTTGGCCTTCTGCCCGGAGCAACAACACCAGAAGAGCATGTTCTTTTTACAGCTCATTGGGATCACCTCGGCATCAAAACCGGCGAGAAGGCCGGCGAACCAACGCAAGACTTCTACCGCGATGAAATCTTCAATGGCGCCGTCGACAATGCAGGCGGCATCGCAGCAATGCTTGAAATGGCCGAGGCCATGGCGAATGAAGAGCTGGATCGCTCAGCCCTTTTTCTTGCCGTCACGCTGGAAGAGTCCGGACTTCTAGGCTCCGCCTTCTATGCAGAAAATCCGACGGTTCCCATGAATCAAATCGTGGCGGGCATCAATATGGACGCCATTCTGCCGATTGGGCTGACCCGCGACATGATTGTCATCGGATATGGCGCATCAGAGCTTGAGGATATGCTAGCGGCCGAACTGGCGAAAAGCGATCGTATCATTGTCCCGGATCAGAACCCGCAGGCCGGTTCATTCTATCGATCTGATCAGGTGTCCTTCACACGTCTCGGCGTTCCAATGCTATATGCGAAGAATGGTATTGATCGTCTGGACGGCGGTGTCGCAGCAGGTCGGGCATTTGCGCAGACTTACACAACGCAGCGCTATCACAAACCGATGGATGAGTATTCCGACAGCTGGGATCTGTCTGGCATGGAGCAGGATGTCATGACACTGTTCAATGTCGCATTTCAGATCGCAACATCGACGGCATGGCCAACCTGGTATCCCGGCAATGAATTCGAGGCCGTACGACAAGCTTCGCTGGCTGAGAAAGACTAGATCGCATGCTATCTTACCAACATGGCTATCATGCCGGGAACCGCGCAGATGTTCTCAAACATGCCGTCTTGCACGCGGTTCTGCAGACTGCAGCGCAGGATACGTCCCCCCTGCTTTATGTAGAGACCCATGCCGCACGGGGCATTTATGATTTAACCAGTCAGCAGTCCCGTAAGACAGCCGAAGCCGATCTCGGTGTTCTCGCGATGCCGCGCGCCAAGACTGCCCCCAGAGCCCTGCAACCCTGGCTCAAACTCGTTCAAGCGGCAGGACCAAAGGCCTATCCCGGCTCTCCGGCCATTGCGCTGCAAACCCTGCATGACAAAGCCCGGTTTGCATTGTTTGAAAAGCATCCGGCGGAACATAAGGCGCTGGTCAAAGCCCTTGGCGATGATGACCGGCTGCAGATCAAGAAAGAGGATGGCTATAATGGGGCCCTGCGCCTGCAACCGCGCAGCCGCGAGCGTATGTTGGTCCTCCTCGATCCAAGTTACGAAACCGAAGCGGATATGGACGCACTCGCCAACTGGATTCCACGGGCCATGCGGCGCTGGCCAAAAGCCCAGTTCCTGATCTGGCTTCCTTTATTTGCGGATGGCCGGGAAGATGATTTCGGGGCGTATCTCTCGTCCCTCGATGAGGGCTTCGTTGCCGGATCGCGCTGGGACCGCAATAGCGATGACCCCTCATCACTTGAGGGCTCAGCAATGATTGGCCTGCGGATTGGCGGGGCTGGCGCAAAGAATGCCTTCGCGATCGCGGCGGAGCTCGATAAACTCTGGCGCGCCGACTAAGCTGCGATTTGCTTTTGCTCGGCGGTGCCAGGCAGGTGCGCATCCCGAGGCAGCACAAACATCGCCGTGGTTCCCACACCAACACGGCTCTTCAGGAGAATATCACCGTCATGCAAGCGGGCCAGATGACGGCAAAGCGTCAAGCCCAGTCCGGTGCCGCCACTTCCTCGATCAAGCCCATTGTCGGACTGGTAGAAGGCATCGAAAACACGCTCCAGCTCATTTTCAGAAATACCGTTTCCGAAGTCACGCACGGCAACAAACGGGCAGCCTTCGCTGTTTAACCCGGCACGCACAATGACCCTGCGATCAGCTCCACGGAACTGTATTGCATTGTTGAGCAGGTTCATGATGATCCGCTGGCAAACCGCTTCATCCACCCGGATCATTCCCAATGCAGGCGAAACCTGAACATCAAAGTCCGACAGGTCCTTGATATGCTCAAAGTTGGCAGCAAGCGCGACCGTCTTGGATAGGAGTGTTCTGATATCAAGCGGAGCCGGTTCGAGCAGGAAGCGATCAAGCCCGACTTTCGAATAGTCAATGATATCATCAATAAGGTGCAGCAGGTGCGTTCCGCTCTCATTGATACTGTCAGAATACTCAGCAACCTCTTCCCAATTCAGTTTCACCTTGGAATCGCTCGCCATCAGGCGTGAGAACCCAAGGATGATGTTCAATGGCGTCCGCAACTCATGGCTCATGGTCGAAAGGAAGCGGCTCTTCGCCTGGTCAGCTTCTTCAGCTTCCTTGCGCGCTTCAACCAGCTCACGCTCACGCATCTTGAGCGCTGTCACATCCGTGTGGACAAGCACCACACCACCTTCAGGAATCTTGTGACGCGATTGCAGCAACCAGCGCCCATCGCGCTTGATCGTTTCAACACCATAGGAGTCTTCAAGATGCGCAAGCGCCTCCATATCATCACCAATCAAGTCATGGTGGCGCTGGTTGGCGAGGATGAGCTTCCCGTCATCGCCATAGAACGCAAACGCATCATTCGTCGCCTCGATCGCATCAACGAGGTTCTTTCGTGCCGTCAGACTCTCTCGCGTCCGGCTGACAGTGGCCATCAGCATCCTGTAGCTGACAAAACTGCTATTCAAAAGCGCGACCAGAAACACCATGAGCATGATTGATGTCACAACCACAAAATCGCTGCTCGCAAAGATCGGGGCCAGAATTGTCGGCAGCAGGCATGGCACGATGAAACGGACGACATGTCGTGGAAGCGGGCTCAAGAGGCTGACCACGCCCGCAGACATACCGCCTTGCATGAAGTAAAGAAAATAGGCCTGATCCGGGTCATCTGCACTGAACAGTACGGCACACATACCCCAGACTGAACCCGCAATCAGGCAGCCCCACTCGCTTTTCCGCAAGTATCCGCCATTTACCCGCTCTGGTGGTGCGGTCTTTCGATGCTTGGTCCAACCGACAAGCTGAAATGCGCTGCCCACAACGATAACAGACAGCCATGCTGCCGACGTCAGCAAGCCAACATCGTCATACACGGCGGCGACCACCAATAGTCCCGCCATAACGTTGATGAGCGCCATTGGGAGCAATTGACCCGTGAGCAACATGTGTTGTTCGCGATAGATGTCCGCCTGTACATCGTCTGTTGGCGCTGGAAAACGCCCTATAAGTGCTTGCAGTGTTCCAGAAGGGTCGACTTGACGGGTCATCCCACTCTACTGTCATAAAGCACTTAACATACAGCAAAAAGACACTTGTGAATTACTTGCGTAATGCGTAGCGTTATTTACAGTTTGCGAATGAATTGACGTTCTCCGATCAACGTAAGAATTCTATTTTTAGGTAGAACAATGCTCCAACAAACGATAACGCCGCCCGCGACGCAGCAAGGTCTATCCAGCAGAATTGGTATCATCGGGGGTGGACCGGCGGGTCTGAGTATGGCGCGCCTCCTGAAAGAGCAAGGCTTTAAGAATGTTACAGTCTTTGAGGCGCTACCCCAGGTAGGCGGCAAGTCGTTTACAGCTCAATACGGTCAAACACTGGTGGAAATGGGCACCGCTTATGCAACCTATTCCCACCGCATCACAAACAAGTGGACCCGCCAGCTCGGCATGAAAATGGGTCGCTTGGGCATGGTTCGGTTCAACGGCGCTGACTTCATGGACTATGTGAATGCTGGGTCGGGCCCAATGCTGTTGGTTCAGATCTGGAGATATCTGAACGCGCGCCGCAAGGTTCTGAAGGCCCTTGAGCAGCCAACGCCGCCGAAATGGGCTTTGGAGCAAGCTGCTATGCCTATCCGCGACTGGTTGCGAGAACGTGATCTGGGCAAGATGGAAAACTTCATGCACCGCTCAACAACCAATCTGGCTTATGGATTCATTGATGTGCTGCCGACGGTACAGGCGCTGCGTTGGAACGATTTTGAATTGATGGCCGCGGGTGCGCTGAAACAGCTGAAGTTCCCAGTCGATGGCTGGGCCGAATTCTGGGCACGGATCGCCGCAGGTCTCGACGTTCGCCTGAATGCTAAAGTCACGCAGGTCGAGCGCCGTGATGCCGATGTCCTGATCACGACACAAGACGGGCAGGTACATGAGTTTGATCTGATGGTATGCGCGATCCCGGTCGATGATTTAGGCAAAGTAGCGGACCTGACACCAAACGAGAAAATCGTCACGGAGTCGATTGAATGGAATGGCTACACGACAACCGTGATCGTGGTTGAGAACTGGTTTGACGATACGCATGTGGATTCCTTCAAGGAAGCCGTTGTGCCGGGTGCCAAGCTGGGACAGATGCTGTCTGTACGGTATGAGGGTTACGTCCCGGACCTTGGGGGCCACGTCTACCTGACAGGACAACTGACCGGCGATTACTCAGGTCCGGAACTCGCTGAAATTCTCAAATCTGATGTCGAAAAGCGCGGCGGTCAGGTCACCAATGTGGTCCTGCAGAAAATGTGGAAGTACCATTCGCAGTACAAAGCAGAAGCCATCCTCGATGGCCTCCTGACACGTCTGGAAGATATGCAGGGTGAAGCGCATACATGGTATACGGGCGCGACATTCTCTCACGAGGTTGTATCACATATTGTGAACTATAATGCAGAACTGGCGCAAAGACTGCAGAAGGCTGTTGTAACCAGCTAGGAGCGCGCCGCCTTGAACCTCTTTTTCCGCCTTGTCTTCATGTTTATCCAGGCCTTCTCGTCCAAAGAGAGAATTGGCATGTTGGACGAAGCAAAACGCAGTTACCGGGTCTGGCTGACAGATCAGGATATGTTCGCGCACATGACCAACAGCCGCTATCTGTCCTTCGGTGACCTTGGCACGCTAAACTATATCATCCGCAGCGGGTTCTGGTCGGGCTTGCGCAAGAATGGCTGGTTCCCCGTGGTCTGTGGTCAGACCATGGTCATTTCGAAGATGCTGAAAACACCCCAGAAATTTGATGTTGTGACAAATGTTGTTGGTTGGGACAGCACCTATGTTGGTCTGAGGCACCGTTTCATGCGCGGCGACAAACAGCATGCGGAAGTTCGTGTCGTTGCGCGTTTCGCCGGCGGAAAAGGTGGCGTCTCCACCGAGACGGTCCTCGATGCGATGCCTTTTCACTATGATAGTCCAGATTTCCCACCTGAATTTCTAGAACTGATCAGCACAGTTGAAGCCGCGCGACCTAAGAAGCGAACCTGAGGCCCATAATCTTCAGATCATTTCCTTGCACTCAACCAAGAAATATTTCTATTTTTAGTTGTTATTTTGCTCTATAAATGCATAATTCCCTAAATGGTTGTATTAGGGGTCTAAAATGTGTGACTTGGACGCTCCAAATGTGGAATTCCACATTCTGGTCTTATCCAATGCTCTCGGAGTCCTTGAAGAGCGATTGACGGGTCCTGATGCCACCACCCCCAGTGCCTATTTGCAGGAAGAAGCGATTATTGCGCTTTCAGAATGCCGGGCTGCCATATCGGCCCTTAACGAAAGTCTTGCCAACAAGAGACCACCGCTTGCGCCTGTCGCACCGGCTCGTAAACGCGCCTAGGCCGTCTCTTTCTTGTCGTTAAGTTCCATGACTTCCTTTCCAAGGAAGAACGAAATCGCTGTCCGGATGACCACAAGCAAACCGACAAATAGCAAATCTGTAAACTCCCGCGTGATGACCGTATGAATAATATCAGAGGCAATCATGAACTCGATACCGGTGAGGATATAGGCTCCAAGCATCGTGCGCACGCGCTCAATGTTACCCAACGACTTTCGTAAACCAACACCATCACCCAGAGCGCCCAGCAATTTGATCAATGCGACATTAAAGCCGAAAACAATGATGGCGACGCCAATCAAATCAATGCCGACCGCCATCACTTCAAGAACTTCGCCTAAGCTGCGACCGATCTCAAACGGCAGCGCCTCAAGTGACGAGCCACCCGTCATACCTTCGATATGCGCCTCTTCTGACATTACAGAAGCTCCGCATCCGTGATCACTTCAACCAGCGACGGGCCATTGTGTGCGATTGCCTTGGCCAAGGCCTCATCCAGTTGCTCTCTCGTCTTCACCAGTTCGCCCATGCCGCCGCAACTACGTGCAAAGCCTGCGAAGCTCGGATTGACCAGACTGGTTTGCCAAACCGCAAACTCAGCCGCTTTCTGCTCTTTGGAGATCTTACCCAATTCGGCATTGTTCATCAGCACATGCGTGATGTTCATGCCGTATTTAACCGCCGTGGTGAACTCCATCGCGTACTGGCCAAAGCCACCATCGCCGGAGATGGAGATAACTTTACGGCCTTTATACGGGCCGTCATCCTGCGTCGCTGCCCAAGCGCCCATCGCTGCCGGGAAAGAGAAGCCGATGGAGCCGAGATAGCCAGACATCAAGACGCGCTGGTCGCCGGTCGGCTCAAAATAGCGTCCGAACGAGTAAGTATTATTGCCAACATCCACGGGCAAAATGGCGTCTTCCGGGGCATGCCGCGTTAAAGCGTCAAACAAAGCCGCGGCCGATACGCCTTTCCCATTATCTTCATGAATACGCATTGCTTTTTCCGCCCGCCAGAGACGCCACCGTTCAGCAACCTCATCGCGAATTTGCGCAGCTGACCCGCTTGATGAAATCCCCGCTTGCAGCAACTGAGCCGTCACCGCGACATCACCCATCACCGGAACCGTCACCGGATGGCGCTTGGCAAGACGCATCGGGTCTGTATCGACCTGTATGGTGGGTGCCCCTTCATAAATCCCGGTATGGTCAGAGAAAGAGGCTCCAAAAACCAGCAGCAGATCGGCTTCATTCATGAACCAGCTCGCGATCGGCGTCCCGGATCGGCCCATAACGCCAGCAGCCAGTGGATGCGCATCGGCAATCTGGCCTTTCGCCTTGAACGTGGTTGCGACAGGTGCACCGAGCGCCTCGGCCAGCGCGGTGACACTCTCCATACCCTCCAGGGCGCCATAGCCCACAATGATCATGGGCCGCTTTGCACCGTTCAAAAGCTTCAGCGCTTCATCGAGCGCTGCCTGCGGCGGCCCGACACGCAAGTCGGCCATACGGCCTGTGGGCGTGTGGGCCGTCACCCCTTTATCAGCCTTCTGCGGCTGTACATTATCAGGGAAGATCAAGTGCCCAACACCGCGCTCCAGGATCGACGTCTTGATCGCCTGGGTCATCAAAAGCGGGTGGTCGGAGTTCGCATGAACGGTTTCAGAGAATGCGGCTACCGCTTCGAAGGCGGCTTCCAGATCTATATCCTGAAAGGCATGGACGCCGACAACCTGATCCTGAACCTGACCCGTTAACGCAAGTGCAGGCGCACCGTCGACCTTCGCATCCCAAAGGCCGGTCAGCAGGTTTGTCGCGCCGGGCCCGGCAATGGTGAGCGCAGCTGCAGGATGTCCGGTGAGTTTGCCATAGCCGGAAATTGCAAATGCGGCTGCGCCTTCATGACGGATTCCATAGTAAGACAGGTTCCCTTTGGACTCTTGAACACGAAGAGCATCGGCCAGTCCGAGGTTCGAATGTCCAACCATACCAAAGACAGACGTCACACCCCAATTGACCATGGTTTCGGCCATAATATCAGCAACCGAACGCTCTCGCTCTGGAAGTTCAGGGACGCCCACAAAAATCTCATCGCCGCGCACATCAATCTCGAACATCTCCTGCCCGCTGTCCTCATGACCGCCCGGAGGTTTACCGGTCAACGGATCAAAGTCCCAGCCATGCCAGGGACAGCGCAGCCAGCACTTGTCTTCAATGCCTTGTTCGATTGAGCCCTCTCCAAGAGGGCCGCCCTGATGCGGGCACTTATTGTCCATCGCCGCCCATTGACCCTGAAAATGCACGAGCGCAATCGACTGCGCTCCAGCGGTGACAGATTTCACACGGCCGTCATCAACTTCACTTGCTTCAGCGACTTTGTGCCAGATTAACGTGGTCTTTCCGTCGGACATATCCGTTCCCCCGATGATCAAATGTGATGACGTCCTTAATCAAAGCATGTTGCGGACACACCTCACAAGCGTTCATATAAATGTCAGGACGTGTGATTGGCTTGCTCAAGGGAGGATCGGCTATCAGCTCGACCAGCAAGAAATGGGGGAGTTATGAGTAAAACAAGTGTTGCCACCTGGTCAGAGCTCGAAGATCGACAACCTACTTATGCGTTGGTTGCAGAGGTCGATCTCGTCGTGGTGAAGTTCGATGAGCAGGTTTCTGTGTTTTATGGCCGCTGCCTTCACCGCGGTGCGCTGATGTCCGATGGACATGTCGACGACAATGATAACCTGATCTGCGGCGTGCATAACTGGGACTACAGGTTGGATTCCGGGGTCTCCGAATATGAGAATTCGGAAAGATTACGGAAATTCCAAGCCTGGATCGAAGAAGATCAGGTTTGTGTCGATGCCGATGAGATCGCCGCCTGGGGCAAGGACAATCCCCAGCCTTACAATCGCGACGCCTATCTCGGTCTCTATCAGGACCCCAGCCATGAAGAACATGAAGAGCCCTACAATAAGCTGATCCAGCAATATGCACGTGATGGGCTTTCCAAGACCGGCCATCACGGGGTGGTCGACGCGATGGGCGTACCCCGCAAGGACTTGCCCGATTGGGATGATATTCAGATGATCACGGCGCAGCTGCATCGCATGCCGCTGCTCGATGATGAGCCAGTCGATACATCCGTTACGATTGGCCCCAACGCACAAAAGCCACTCAAACTGGACATTCCGCTTTTTGTCTCTGACATGAGCTTCGGCGCACTTTCAGAAACAGCAAAAGTCGCTCTGGCACGCGGCGCAGAACTGGCGGGCACTGGCATCTGCTCCGGCGAAGGCGGCATGCTGCCAGAGGAACAGGAGGCCTGCTCCAAATATTTCTACGAGCTTGCCTCGGGCCGGTTCGGCTTCTCGTGGGACAAGCTGGACAAGGTTCAGGCTTTTCATTTCAAAGGGGGCCAAGGCGCCAAAACTGGCACAGGCGGCCATCTGCCTGGCAATAAGGTGCAAGGCAAAATTGCTGAGGTCCGCGGTCTGACAGAAGGCGAGTCGGCGATCTCGCCGCCGCGCTTCCCGGATTGGACCAACTGCTTGCAAGTCAAAGACTTTGCCGATGAGGTGCGTGACCGAACCGGCGGCATTCCAATCGGCTATAAGCTTTCAGCCCAGCATATCGAAAAGGACATCGACGCGGCCCTTTTGGTGGGTGTGGACTATATCATTCTCGACGGTCGAGGCGGCGGTACGGGCGCGGCCCCAATCATCTTCCGGGACAATATCTCTGTGCCGACCATACCCGCGCTTGCCCGCGCGAGACGACATCTTGATCGCCTCGGACGCGGCGACATCTCGCTCGTCATCACAGGCGGCTTGCGAAAGCCTGCCGACTTCGTCAAAGCCCTGGCACTTGGCGCAGACGCAATCGCGGTCTCAAATGCCGCCATGCAGGCAATCGGCTGTATCGCCATGCGCGCCTGTCATACCAATAACTGCCCGGTCGGCATTGCGACCCAGAAACCGCATCTGGTCTCCCGTCTCCTGGTTGAACCCTCAGCGCAACGCCTCAACAACTTCTTCGAGGCCTCTACAGAGCTTATGAACGTCATGGCACGCGCCTGCGGGCATCACAGTCTGTCGGACTTTAACATCGAAGACCTGATCACGTTTGATCGCCAAATGGCGGAGCTGTCCGGCGTGGAGTATGCGGGGGTGGCGCGATGAGCGAAAACCTCGCCAATCTGATCGTGTCGGGAGGCGGTCTCTATCTGTTGATCGGGCTGATTGTCGCCCTGATCTACGTTTTTGGTGGCGCTGGACGCATTGATCCAGCTGCGAAAGGCAAAGGTCTTCCCCTTCGCGTTCGTCTGTTGATTATCCCGGGCGTCATGGGACTATGGCCGATTATGCTAACCAAGCTCTTCACGCAGAAGGAGCCCCCGGTCTCATGAAACGCGCTTACCGCAAAACGCACGTCCTGATGTGGCTGATCCTTGCTCCACTCATGATCGCAACGCTTGTCATCGCCATCATGGTTCGCCCGGACGAGCCCACGAATGATCGCTTGCCCAATAGCTTGTTGGGCAATCTGATCGAGGAGGCGGAATAATGTCCCACGACTATAAAGCTGTGCAGTGGACCCCATTCAAGAAACGGTTCGATCTTTGGATGCTGGCCGGCATCGCCCTCTATCTCAGCGCCTTCGTGACGATTAGCACGATGACGCAACCTGCCGGAGAAGCTTTTGCACCCATTCAGATCCTGATCCGGGCGCTTGGAACGCTGGCCTTCCTGCTCTTGACCTTTATTCTGTGCATCGGTCCGCTTGCGCGGCTGACAGACCGGTTCAAGCCGTTTCTCTATAATCGCAGACACCTCGGCGTAACCACCTTCCTGATCGCCCTCCTGCACGCCGCGTTGGTTATCCTGTGGTATCATGGCTTTTCGGAAACGAACCCACTTGTTTCGCTTCTGATCTCAAATCCCCGCTACGACTCTATTTCAGGTTTCCCGTTTGAGAGCCTTGGACTGGTCGCTCTGATCATCATGTTTCTGATGGCCGCAACCAGTCACGATTTCTGGAATGCCAATCTCGGCCCAGGGCTTTGGAAAGCCCTGCATATGGGCGTTTACATCGCCTACGCGCTATTGATCGCCCATATCGCGCTTGGTGCCATTCAGCTTGAGCGCGCCCCGATCTACGTGACCCTGCTCTATGCGGGATCGATAACGGTAATTGCGCTCCACGTGATCACTGGTCTTGCCAGCTTCGCCGGAGCCCGGGCGAGCGAGACAGATGGCTGGGTCAAGGTTGCTCATCTCAGTGAGATGGAAGACAGCCGGGCAAAAATCATCAAACCGAAATCGGGCGAAGCCATCGCCGTCTTTCGAGATGGCAACCAGATTTCAGCGGTTTCCAATGTCTGCCGCCATCAGGGCGGCCCGCTTGGCGAAGGCAAGATCGTCGATGGGTGTATCACCTGCCCGTGGCACGGGTTTCAGTACCGTATGGAGGATGGCCAGTCACCGCCGCCCTTCACTGAGAAAATCGCGACCTATGCGACCCGGATTGTCGACGCCACCGTTTACGTAAACCCGGAGCCGAACGCCCCGGGCACGCCGCAATCGCCATCTGTGATTGGAGAGACCGTATGAGCAAGAATGATTTCTTCATTGGCTGGGCTGACACGCCAAAACCGGATCGCCGTTTCTTTATCGGCGCAGGGCTCGCCTTGCTTGGCGGTACGGGTGCCATTGCAGCCGCTGTCGCATCCGCTCAAAACCGCCCCGGCACGGGCAGCTGGAACATGGGGGACGTCCGCGAATGGCGCGGCTTTGCAACCGCAGACCCCTACCCCATGCTGCGCCTTGGATCTGCGAATAACGCACCTGATTTCGCTTTGCTGGGATGCCAGGGCAAATGCGGGGTTGGCGCCCGTATCGGCTCTCATGCTGGCAAGCCCGTGATCGTCAAAGGTTCGCTGATTGAGCGCGGCCCCTACAAGATGATCGCAGTTGTCGATGGCATGGACTGGATCCGCGAGGATACAACCAGTGACGCACCAACAGCTGCTTTGCCAGAGCTTGAGACGCTCGGCCAAGTGACCTTGCAAGGGGAAATTCTGGACAGCAAATGCTGGTTCGGCGCGATGAGCCCCAATCAGGGCAAAGTGCATAAAGCCTGCGCCAGTCTCTGCATTCGCGGCGGCATCCCGCCAGCCTTCTACGTTCAGGATCGCCAGGATCAGAAAGCGCTCATGATCATGACCGATGGCGGCCTCGCCCACTCGCGTGACCTGTTGGAATTTGTGGCAGACCCGGTTGAGATCACGGGAACGCTTCAGCGACGCGGCCCCCTATTCCTCCTTGATAATCCGGTCAGCGCCATCCGGCGTCTCTAGCAAGTCACTCAAGACATCTGGCAGCGCTGCGATCAGGTCCTGGGCGATGAGCCCCGGACCGATTTTCAAGGAGGCATGCCCATGCATCCATACCGCAGCAGCTGCTGCTTCGAACCCCGGCATTCCTTGCGCAATCAGGCCTGTAATCATCCCCGCAAGAACATCCCCGGTCCCCGCTTTGGCGAGATACGGGCTAGCATGCGTATTGATGACAACCCGGTCGTCCGGTGCCGCAATGACGGTCTCAGGCCCTTTCAGCAGCAACACAGCATTGGCGCGTTTAGCGGCAGCGACAGCAATACTCTTTCGGTCTCCCTCTAGGTCGGCAAATGCTCGACCAAACTCGCCATCATGCGGGGTCAGGACAAGCTCGCGCGCAGTCAAACGCCCGAACAAGCTGATGGCCTCTGCATCCAGAACCTTGGGCAAATCAGGCGGCGCATTCAGCAAAGCATTCTTTGTGGTTTGGCTTAGGCCGCCGCTCCCCGCAAGCAAGACCGTGACGCGCGGCGATGCCAGCGCCTCCAGCGGTTTGACCATAATGTCGGCCGGCAAAGTCATGCGGTAGATATCACCCGCATCATCAGACAAAACGCTGACCAGCCCTGCCCCGATGCGCGAGCATGCTTCTGCCGCAAGCCGCGTTGCGCCGGTGAGTTCCGGCACACCAAGGAGCGCTGCATGTCCGCGGTGATACTTGTGTCCATCGACAGACGGTTGGGGAAACAATGAAATCCAGTTTTCAGGTCGATTGATCATGATACTCATAAATAAACGAGCTCATGAAAAAAGCGATATGCGCGGGGTATCCGCCCTGAGCACGTTCCATGTGGGCCGCATCAGCGGCGATACAAGAACAAAAGAAAGATTCAATTTGCGCTGGATTTGATCCCCCGGATTAAATCCAGGCCGCAAAATGGTGGGCGATAACGGGCTCGAACCGCTGACCCTCTCGGTGTAAACGAGATGCTCTACCAACTGAGCTAATCGCCCTCAGAGGTCGCTATTTGCGACACCCGAGCCGGAAATGCAAGACGGCCTCTGCCAGAAAAGACAGAGGCCGCCGATTTTACGCTGTATCCAGGGTACTAGTGACGGATAGCTTGTCCATCAGTACCGGGCGCGGGACGCCCTGAAAGGGTCGCCGCAAGTGCTTGTTCGTCTGCTTCTGACCACTCAATTGGGGTGAGCGGACGTACAAGCGCGCGAGCAAGAACTTCGTTGATGTCAGACACCGGCACGATGGTCAGACTGTCTTTGACATTCTCAGGAATGTCAGCGAGGTCCTTCTCATTCTCTTCTGGAATCAGCACCGTTTTGATGCCGCCGCGAAGCGCTGCAAGCAGTTTCTCTTTCAATCCACCGATAGGCAGAACGCGCCCGCGCAGAGAGATTTCACCCGTCATCGCCACATCCCGGCGAACCGGATTGCCTGTCAGCAAGGAAACCATCGCAGTTGTCATCGCGATACCAGCGGAAGGGCCGTCCTTAGGCGTCGCGCCATCGGGAACGTGAACATGGATGTCCGTCGTATTAAACGTCGTCGGTTTGATCCCGAGCAGAACGGCCCGCGAGCGTACCAGTGATCCGGCAGCCGAAATCGACTCCTTCATGACATCCTTCAGGTTACCCGTAACCTTAGTGTTGCCCCGGCCAGGCATCGACACCGCTTCAATCGTCAGCAGATCGCCGCCCACCTCAGTCCAGGCAAGTCCGGTGACCGCACCAATCTGGTCCTCATCATCCGCAAGCCCGAAACGGAACTTACGAACGCCAGAGAACTCAGCCAGATTGAAACTATCAATCGTAACCGTGGTGACATCGTCTTCGCCAAGCTTGCGCACAGCCTTACGGGCCAGACGCGCCAACTCGCGCTCCAGAGAACGAACACCCGCCTCACGCGTATAGTAACGCAACAGATCGCGGATCGCACTCTCCTCGACTACCCATTCGCTTGCTTCGAGACCGTGATCGGCACGGATCTTTGGCAACAGATGTCGCACAGCGATCTGCAGTTTCTCATCCTCGGTATAGCCAGCGATGCGAATGATCTCCATCCGATCGAGCAAGGGTTGAGGCATGTTCAGACTGTTCGCCGTTGTGACGAACATCACATCTGACAGATCGTAATCAACCTCAAGGTAGTGGTCGTTAAAGGTCGAGTTCTGCGCCGGGTCGAGCACCTCAAGCAAAGCCGCAGACGGATCGCCGCGATGATCCATACCCATCTTGTCGATCTCATCCAGCAGGAACATCGGGTTGCCGGTCTTCGCCTTTTTCAGGCTTTGAATGATCCGGCCCGGCATCGATCCGATATAGGTTCGACGGTGACCGCGAATTTCACTCTCATCACGCACACCGCCCAACGACACGCGCACAAAATCGCGCCCGGTCGCTTCCGCGATTGACTTGCCCAGCGAGGTTTTACCGACACCTGGAGGTCCAACGAGACACAAGATCGGCCCGCGCAGCTTGTTCGTACGTTTCTGAACCGCGAGATATTCAAGGATACGCTCTTTGACCTTGTCGAGGCCATAATGGTCATCATTCAGCTGCTTCTCAGCCGCCGTAAGGTCCGTCGAGATTTCCTTGCGCTTGTCCCATGGCAGGGCCAGCAGCCAGTCCAGATAGTTCCGAACAACGGTCGATTCAGCCGACATCGGGCTCATCTGGCGAAGCTTCTTGACCTCCTGCTCAGCCTTGGTCCGTGCCTCTTCAGAAAGCCCGGCCTCCTTGATCTTGTCTTCAAGTTCGCCAACCTCGTCGCGTTCGCCCTCGGCTTGATCGCCAAGTTCACGCTGAATGGCTTTCATCTGCTCGTTCAGATAGTATTCGCGTTGGGATTTCTCCATCTGACGCTTCACGCGGTTTTTAATCTTCCGCTCCATCTGCATCATGCCCATCTCGCCTTCCATCAGCGACAGGACTTTTTCGAGACGTTCCTTGGCTTGCGGGAGCTCCAACAGGCCTTGCTTCTCAGCCAGTTTCACCTGCAACTGTGAAGCGACCGCGTCGGCCAGCTTGGCAGGGTCCGTAATCTCAGAAATGGTCGAGACAGATTCCGGCGGAATCTTCCGGTTGAGTTTGGCATAGCTTTCAAACTGCTCGCTGACCGCGCGGGTCAGGGCTTCAAGCTCGCCACTTTCAGTATATTCAAGGTCAATCAGCTCAACCTCAGCGTCATAATAATCGCCGCGATCAACCAATGTATGAACCCGTGCGCGCTGACCGCCCTCGACCAGAACTTTTACAGTTCCATCAGGGAGCTTCAGAAGCTGCAGAATTGTCGCCGTCGTGCCGATCGCGTGAACATCATCGGCGCCAGGGTCATCCGTGGCCGGATCGCGCTGGGCCACCAGCATAATCTGGTTTTCACCCTCATCCACCATTTCGAGTGCACGTACAGACTTATCACGCCCTACAAATAGCGGCGCCACCATGTCTGGAAAAACTACGATATCGCGCAGTGGCAATACGGGGAGAGTTTTCGTGGTCATTTGTTTGACTCCTTTATCATCCGGCCCCGCTCAGCGGCAGCCTGGGCCCTCATCCGGTTCGCGGACAAGTTTGCCTTGGGCATTATGTGATGCGCACAATATGTCACTTCAACCACAAAACTGCGGCGAATTGCGGAGATTACCTAATTAAATTTATCAGGCTCAAGAAGCTTCGTTGGGTTGCGACTGTTTTGCGTGCACGTAGAGCGGCTTCGCGTTGCCCTCTACCACTTCACCATTGATCACAACTTCCGAGACACCGCGCAAGCCAGGCAGCTCGAACATCGTATCGAGCAGAATACCTTCCATGATCGAACGTAGGCCGCGCGCCCCGGTTTTACGAACGATGGCCTTCTGTGCAACAGCGGTCAGCGCATCCGGTGTGAATGTCAGGTCGACATCCTCCATCTCGAACAGTTTCTGATACTGTTTGACGAGCGCGTTCTTGGGCTGCGTCAGGATGGTCATCAGAGCATCTTCGTCGAGATCTTCCAACGTCGCCAGCACCGGCAGACGACCGATAAATTCCGGAATCAGACCATAGCGCTGCAGATCTTCTGGCTCAACGGTGCGCAGGATATCGCCAACCTTGCGGGCCTCAGGGTCCTTCACGTCAGCGCCAAAGCCAATCGTTGTGCTTTCGCCGCGCGACGAAATAATCTTGTCCAGACCCGCAAATGCACCGCCGCAGATAAACAGGATATTTGTCGTATCGACCTGCAAGAACTCTTGTTGCGGGTGCTTGCGCCCGCCCTGAGGTGGAACCGCCGCGACAGTGCCTTCCATCAGTTTCAGCAAGGCTTGCTGTACGCCCTCACCGCTAACATCGCGTGTGATAGAAGGATTGTCGGACTTGCGGGAAATCTTGTCGATTTCATCGATGTAAACGATACCGCGTTGGGCCCGCTCGACATTATAATCGGAAGCTTGAAGCAGCTTCAGGACAATGTTTTCAACATCCTCACCAACATAACCCGCTTCGGTCAAAGTTGTCGCGTCAGCCATTGTAAACGGTACGTCGAGGACGCGGGCAAGCGTCTGCGCAAGCAGGGTCTTACCACAGCCCGTCGGACCGATCAGCATGATGTTCGACTTGGCGAGTTCCACACCATCTGCACCCGCAGGATTGGCCAAACGCTTATAGTGATTGTGCACTGCGACAGAGAGAATGCGCTTCGCATAAGGCTGGCCAATGACATAGTCATCCAGAACATCACAGATTTCCTGCGGTGTCGGCACGCCTTCCTTGGCTTTAAAGCCTGATGCTTTGTTCTCTTCGCGGATAATATCCATGCAAAGTTCAACGCATTCATCACAGATGAACACGGTCGGACCGGCGATGAGTTTCTTTACCTCATGCTGGCTTTTGCCGCAGAAGGAACAATAGAGCGTATTCTTAGAATCGCTGGAGCCATTTTGCTTTGCCATGGGCAACCTCAATGACGGACATGGATTAACACGCACTGAACACTGTGCGAAATGCCCGATTCACTTTACAAGTTTAGGACGCTTAGAATTACGCGCAAGCCTTGTCGCGCAATCCTTGTGCCAGAAGGGTGTCTTACGCGTCGTCGTCAGTTTCGCGACGTTCAAACACCTGGTCGATAATTCCGAACTCCTTTGCCTCTTCCGCAGTCATGAATGTATCGCGATCAAGCTTGGCTTCGATCGTGTCATAATCCTGGCCTGTATGCTTTACATAAATGTTGTTCAATCGCTTCTTGAGATCGAGGATCTCTTCAGCATGACGTTCAATATCCGTCGCAACACCGCGATACCCACCAGACGGTTGATGCACCATCACGCGCGCATTCGGCAGAGCGATACGGCTGCCGGGTTCACCCGCGGCCAGCAGGAGCGATCCCATGCTGGCGGCCTGGCCAATACACAGCGTTGAAATTGGGCAGCGAATATATTGCATCGTATCATAAATCGCGAGACCCGCTGTCACATAGCCACCCGGGCTATTGATATACATCGCGATGTCTTTCTTTGGATTTTCCGATTCCAGAAACAGAAGTTGAGCCGAAACAAGCGACGCGGTGGCGTCATCGATCGGTCCGGTAATGAAAATCAAACGCTCTTTAAGGAGGCGTGAGAAAATATCAAATGCACGCTCTCCTCGGCTGGTCTGTTCAATAACAGTGGGGACAAGGTTCAGAGCAGTTGTGCGCGGATCGAACATGGAAATACTTTCAAGACAGATGTGTTCTGGTTGCATGACAGAGAGCTAGATATTTGTCCATTCGCTCAGCGATGCAAGATGTGGATGGCGGTTAACTCGAATTGACCTGCTCTGGTCAGGGTGGTTGGGCCACCCGACGCCAAAATAAAGAACGCCGGAGCTTCTGTTGAAACCCCGGCGCCCATTCGAAAAAGTCTGAATGCTAGACTTTGTAGTACATGTCGAACTCAACCGGGTGAGGATGCAGCTGCAGACGCTCCACCTCTTCCATTTTCAGTTCGATGTAAGCATCGATCTGGTCATCATCAAAGACGCCGCCCTCTTTCAGGAAGCCGCGATCAGCATCGAGCGCCTCAAGCGCTTCGCGAAGTGAACCACAAACCTGTGGGATAGATTTGGCTTCTTCCGGCGGCAGATCGTAAAGGTCCTTGTCCATCGCATCACCTGGATGGATCTGGTTGCGAATGCCATCAAGGCCAGCCATCAGCAACGCTGCGAAAGCAAGGTATGGGTTCGCCGTTGGGTCCGGGAAGCGTGTTTCGATCCGTTTCGCCTTCTCGCCAGTACCGAATGGAATGCGGATCGACGCTGAACGGTTGCGGGCTGAGTAAGCCAGCATAACCGGAGCCTCAAAACCCGGGACCAGACGCTTGTAGGAGTTTGTCGACGCATTGGTCAGCGCGTTCAGAGCGCGAGCATGCTTGATGATGCCACCAATATAGTGAAGGCAAGTGGTCGACAGCCCGGCATATCCATCGCCAGCAAATGTTGGCTTGCCATCGCTCCAGATCGACTGGTGCACGTGCATACCGGAGCCATTATCGTTGAAGTACGGCTTCGGCATGAAGGTCGCCGTTTTGCCATAAGACGCCGCAACGTTGTGGATCACGTACTTATATAGCTGAAGATTATCGGCCATGGTAACGAGCGTGTTGAACTTCATGCCGAGTTCATGCTGCGCCGGCGCCACTTCGTGGTGGTGCTTTTCTGGCTCAAGGCCTAGCTCGCCCATGACAGAAAGCATTTCAGACCGCATGTCCTGCTCGCTATCAACCGGCGGGACCGGGAAATAACCACCTTTTGGACCCGGGCGGTGACCCATATTGCCCATTTCGTACTCTTTGCCCGTGTTTGCAGGCAGCTCGGTTGAGTCAAAAGAGTATCCCGTAACATGTGGCTCAGTATTCCAGCGCACATCATCGAACACAAAGAATTCTGCTTCAGGACCGAAGTAAGCTGTATCACCGACGCCGGTAGACTGCAGATAAGCCTCGGCTTTTTTGGCAGTCATGCGTGGGTCGCGATTGTAAGCCTGTCCGGTGATTGGATCCAAAACATCACACATTACAGCAAGCGTCGTCTGCTGGAAGAAGGGGTCGATCTTGGCGGTCGCCAGATCTGGCATCAGCGTCATGTCTGACTCGTTGATCGCTTTCCAGCCAGCAACCGAAGAACCGTCAAACATTTGTCCATCGCTGAAGAAGTCGGCGTCGACCATGCCCTTGTCGAATGTAACGTGCTGCAGCTTGCCGCGCGGATCGGTAAACCGCAGATCGACAAACTCAACATCGCTCTCTTGCATCATTTTAAGAATATTTTCGGCCATAAGAAGCCCTCCACCATATTTCAGTTGTTCAATTCACTCAAAATCGTTGCACTTACAGTGCGCCGTCACCGGTTTCTCCGGTACGTATTCTCACCGCTTCCCCTATATCGGAAACGAAAATCTTGCCATCGCCAATTTTGCCTGTTTGCGCCGCTTTGGTAATCGCATCGATTGCGCCATCAACAGCACTATCTGCGACCACCACTTCAACTTTCAGTTTTGGTAAAAAGTCGACGACATACTCTGCGCCGCGATACAGCTCTGTATGGCCTCGTTGACGCCCGAATCCCTTTGCCTCCACAACGGTCATCCCCTGGACACTCACTTCGTGAAGCGCTTCCTTCACGTCGTCCAGTTTGAACGGTTTAATTATGGCCTCAATTTTTTTCATTCGCTTTAGCCTTTTATAGGTATTGAGTATTGTTTTCGCTTAAAGCGCTGCCCCGTAGGACGGGAGGGGAAGTCACCGCAGGCACCTCCCACCTCGCACCAATGCTCAAATCTGAAGCACCATTGCCCCAATTCTTGTCATCCCCGGAACTCAAAATGTGACGCCTGCGTCATTGTTTGAAAACCATTTGCGTGATAAAAACAAATAAAAATTGAGGAAGGCGCCATGTCAGCACCAGAACCGTACATTGATCCCACCCGCCCGCGCAATCGCATTCGGCCACTGAAAGCTTGGCATCATATGCAGAATTTGCTCGCCGATAAAGAAGATACAGAGCAAGTATTCGATATTATTCAAGCACTTAACGGCGAGTCTCTGCGCCGCGATTTCAAACGTTTCCTGGCAGCGCCCGATGGCCCGGACCTTCTTGCCGAGCGCGCCTTTCTGCCAGATCTTCTTGATAATCACGGCCCTCTGGAAGACCTGCCAGAGGGCAGCGTCGGGCGCACTTATATCGATTTTATGCGCCGCGAAGGTCTCTCTGCAAACGGCCTGGTTCAGGAAAGTCTCAAGCAACGCGCGGCGCATGATGCGTTTGAGGATGACCTGTCATGGTATGCTGACCGCTCACGCGATACCCATGATCTCTACCACGTCCTCAGTGGTTATGGGCGCGACAGCCTCGGCGAAGCGGCCCTGCTCGCCTATACCCACCAACAGCATGGCGGGCGCGGCATTCAGTTCATCGCCTTCATGGGGCAGCGCCAGATCACAAAATACACACCGAAGTCTGCAAGAATCGCTGACGTGATGAAAGAAGCGCGCGCTCACGGCAAAGCGGCGACACCGATAATCGATCAGGACGTTCCTTCCCTGCTACGAGAAGATTTGGAAGAAGCCCGCGCAAGGCTGAACATTTCACCGCCGGTCAAGTATCGCCGGGCGTTGAAGATCATTCATGATGCGATGGCGCAGGCCGAAGCGCAGGGCCAGGAAGCTTACGCACTTTGATTTACTTTATTCGCCATGGAGAGGCTGCCGCGCGTTGGGGCGATCATCCCAATCCCAGCCTCTCAGAAGCAGGCTTCAAGCAAGCAGAGCGTGTCGCCAGCTGGTTGGCTGACAAAGACATACAATCTATTGTGTCCAGCCCCATGCAAAGATGTCAGGACACTGCGGCGGCTTTTTCGAAGGCCTCAGGTTTACCGGTCAAAACCGAGGCTGGCGTCACTGAAATTCCAACGCCAAATGATGTAACGGACCGGGTCACCTGGCTACGAGAGCTAATGAGCGGCAGCTGGAACAGCGCACCGCCAATTGTAACGGACTGGCGCGAACAGCTCATCACGACCACAAAGTCTCTTACAGGGAACACCGCCGTCTTCTCCCACTTCGTCGCGATCAACGCGATCGTTGGCTATCTGGAAAATACTGACACCGTAACCGTCGTGCGTCCGGACTATTGCTCTGTAACGGTTCTCGAACTGGTGGCAGGCGGTCTGAAACTGATCCAAAAGGCAGGCGAGGCGGAAACCAAAATCCTTTAGCTTGCAATTCTGTCCTGATACCCCACTTTCGGTCACCTGAGTTTAGACGCCATGTCCGGCCGCTTGGCTGGTTCTGCCGTCACCATGAGGTGGAATAATGGCCGAACAAAAACCAGCAGTCTTCCTGCAAGGCAATCTGATGCGGCATATCATTATTATGTCGTCATCAGCGAGTATTGGGCTGGTCTCAATCTTTCTCGTCGATTTTGTAGATCTGCTTTTCATATCCATGCTTGGGGAAGCCGAACTGGCGGCGGCGGTTGGCTTTGCTGGTACTCTGCTATTTTTCACCTTCTCCGTCTCAATCGGCCTGACAATTGCGGCGAGCGCGCTTGCTGCTCAACGCATCGGTCAAGGTGATATGGATGAAGCGCGGATGATCACCTCCAGCGTGATCATCTTCGGGCTCATCGTCAGCATCATTGTTGGCAGCCTGTTCTGGTTCTTCGCCCCAACGCTGGTTAACTGGATCGGCGCGAAAGGCGAAACTGCTGATTATGCTGTCCGTTATCTACGGATCGTCGTCACGGCCATGCCGATCAGTGCGCTCGGGATGATGGCGTCTGGCCTACTTAGAGCGCATGGCGATGCAAGGCGCGCCATGACCGTAACGCTCTCTGCCGGTGCTGTGAATGCGATCCTCGATCCAATCCTGATCTTCGGTCTTGGGCTTGGCCTGGACGGCGCTGCCTATGCCTCTGTTGCCTCGCGCATTGCGATGGCCGCAACCGCGCTCTATCCGATCTTTAAACACTATGGCGGCTTGGCTCGAATTGGCCTGCCCAGGTTCATGACCGACCTCAGGCCTATTCTGGCGATCGCTGCACCTGCCATGCTCACCAATGTCGCCACGCCAATCGGCAATAGTGTTGTGACGCGTACAATTGCAGAGTTTGGCGATAGTGTTGTCGCCGGTTACGCCGTTGCTGGCCGGATGACCCCCCTCGCCTTTTGCGTGATTTTCGCCCTGTCTGGTGCGATCGGGCCAATCATAGGTCAGAACTTTGGGGCTAAACAGTTTGGACGGGTTCGCGCCACTCTGATCAAGGCCGTTCAGTTTACCGCCATCTACACGCTGGCAGCCTGGATGGTTCTTTTCGCCCTGAACGGCATCATCTCGGACCAGTTTCAACTCACCGAGGACGGTCGCAATCTGATCTTCTGGTTTGCAGCCGCGGTCGCGCCGCTTTTCATCTTCAACGGCACACTGTTCATCTCCAATGCCGCCTTCAATAATTTGAGGCGCCCGCTTTTCTCTACTTTCCTGAACTGGGGAAAGAACACAATCGGGGTTGTCCCATTCGTGATTATGGGCGCGAATATTGGCGGCGCGCCCGGCGTTTTGATCGGACAGGGCATTGGCGGAATTGTCTTCGGCATCCTCGGCTTCTGGCTCGCTTATCGCCTCGTGAACAAATACGAAGATGGCAGCGCAGATCCAGACAAAGGGTTCAAGTTTCCTGTGCTCCGCCGCCGGACTGATGACGCCCCTTTCTCATCACCGAGGGGATAGACTGGCTCTTGGATGTCTTTCTAATAACGAGCCGCAAAGCAGCCCTGAGCGCGATCCATGTGAGCGAAGCGATACGGGATCAAAAACAGCCTTGAGCCCGGTTCATGCGCAGCCTAAAGGGCTGCAGCGGAACCCGCTTAATCTCGCTTGCGCAAAGCGCTCAGCGCGAGATCAAACAAAGACTCATTCATTTCCTATTTTTGATCCACCGGATCAAAAATTTTGCTTCGCAAACTGGAAATGAATGGTGCGGATGAAAGGACTTGAACCTTCACGCCTCTCGGCGCCAGAACCTAAATCTGGTGCGTCTACCAATTCCGCCACATCCGCACGGGGTAGAGAGACCGCCTTTAACCACGGTTTCTCGCGCGCTCAACCCTAAACATCTGCAATCCCTGCAAAAGCACCGTCACAACGCGTGGACACGCGCACAAGGCTGGCCTATAGAGCGCCGTTTGAATGCTCGATGAAGCCGAAAACGGCTAGGTCTATGTTGGACCCGAAACAAGGAATAACCACAATGGAAAGTGTCGAAACCTCCGAAGGCCTGAGCCGTAGTTATAAGGTCAGCGTTTCCGCTGCCGATCTGCAACAGCGCCTGACTGATCGTATCGAGGAAATCCGGCCACAGATGAACCTCAAGGGCTTCCGCCCCGGCAAAGTCCCCGCATCTCACGTTCGCAAGATGTATGGCAAGGACCTGATGGGCGAAGTGGTTCAAGCGCTCGTTCAGGAAAAAACGGCAAAGACGATCGAAGATGCAGATATCCGTCCTGCTGGTCAGCCCGAGATGCAGATGGAAAGCGACATGGAAGAGGTGCTGGATGGAAAGGCCGACCTGACTTTCAACATGAATGTCGACATCATGCCGGACTTCGAACCAGCCGATGTCAAGAAGCTGAAACTGACCAAACCGGTCGCCGAAGTCAACGACGCTGAAATCGACGAGCGCCTTGCCCAGATTGCTGAGTCCAATCAACAATATGACAAGCGCGCAAAGACCGCAAAAGCGCGTCAGGATGATGCGGTTGTCATGGACTTTCTCGGCAAGATGGATGGCGAAGCGTTCGAAGGTGGGGCTGCTGAAGGTCACACGCTGGTGCTTGGCTCAGACAGCTTCATTCCCGGTTTTGAAGATCAACTGATCGGCGCCAAAGCAGGTGACGAACTTGAAGTTAAGGTTGACTTCCCGGAGGATTATCAAGCTGAGCATCTGGCCGGAAAGCCTGCTGTGTTCGAAGTCAAGATTCATGAAGTTCGCGCCCCCAAGACCCCTGAAATCAATGACGAATTCGCCAAGGGTCTTGGTCTGGAAGATCTCGATAAGCTGAAAGAACTCGTTACCGAGCAAATCCAGAATGAGTTCAGCGCCGCCTCACGCAGCAAAGCGAAGCGCGCCCTGCTTGATGTCCTTGATGACAAGCACGATTTCGATCTGCCGCCGAAAATGGTCGACACGGAATTCAACCAGATCTGGCAACAGCTGCAGCAGGAAATGGATGCCGGCCGCACCGCGGAAGAAGACAAAGACAAGTCTGAGGACGAGTTGAAAGCTGAATACCGCACCATCGCAGAGCGCCGTGTTCGTCTCGGTCTGGTTCTGGCGGAAATCGGCCGCGAAGCCGAAATTCAGATCACGGAAAGCGAAGTCCAGCAGGCGCTTATCAATGAAGCGCGGAACTTCCCCGGTCAGGAACGCCAGGTCATCGAGTTCTTCCAGAAGAATGAGCAGGCTATGGCTCAGCTACGCGCACCAATCTACGAAGACAAAGTTGTCGATCACATCCTTGAAACTGCTGAAATCAAAGAAGAAACGGTCAGCAAGGAAGACCTTCTGAAAGAAGACGAAGCTTAGGCTTTCGCGCGCTCCTAAAATCAAAACCCCGGCCATCTGGTCGGGGTTTTTGTTTGAGGGCAGGAAGCCCTTTGACCTTCCTAAGGCGCGGCCATCACGCCGGCGCTCATGTCGACGCCGCTACCCTTTTCGAGCAAATCTGGCGGAACCGGCACGGGTTGCACGATGAACGGATCGGCGTCGCTGACCTCAATCGTCTGGATGACCGGCTGACCCGATACTTTAACTTCAATATCATAGCGGCCGGGCATGACATTCTCAAAACCATATTGACCAAACGAGGCTGACTGAATGACCAGAGGTTCACCGCCCGCCTCAGGGATCAGGCGGACCCACTGCCCCTCCAGGCGCTTTTCGCCGCGATCCGTTTCACTATTCGCATTATCATCGACAAAGATCGTGCCGCGCACCTGTCCAGAGAGAATGATCGGAATATCGACGCCGGTGCGCCGTCCATCCCCAATTGTTACGCGCGGTTCAGCGCTTTCAGCCACCATATAGCCAAGCGGCAAGCTGCGTTTTCCTACCGTCACGGTGTAGAGACCCGTTTTGATATTCTGGATCGTGAAATTGCCATCGCGGCTGGCATAGAGCCCAAGGCCAGTGCCGCGTACAGATACTTTGACGCCGCCAATACCAGGCTCATCCTCCTGACGAATGCCGTCACGGTTGGTGTCGAGGAAGACCCGGCCAGTCAGGATCCCGGCACCGTCTTGCGGCAAGGTATGGCGACGGGGCTCGTTGAACGTCACAATGCCGCGCAAGCCAACCGCCAGGTCGCGATTGCCAGAGAAATCATCACTATACTGGGCGGTGAGTTCCATATTCCGAGTAATCCGATAGCGTGCTTGCAGATTGCCGAAGAAACGCGTGCCCGCCTCGGAAATATCGAAGTCTGAAAGCGCTGAAAGACGCCCCGTGACAGATAAGCGCTCCCCCAGAGCCTGACCAGACTGCCCGAAGACACTCGCGCCAAGGCGGGCGTCTGTCTTGTCGCCATTCCAGTTCAGGGATGCGGTTGGCGAGAAAGAGACACGCGCGCCATTATCGAACGCTTTGTGGATGCCTTTGGTCTGAACATTCGCAACAAATTGCTGCGTGGTATCGGCCTTGTCTTGCTGGGAGTTCACATAAGTTGCGTTCAACGTGCCCCAGTCGAAGCGCTGCAGCGCTCTCACACGTGTCGTCAGCGTTTTCTCGTCTTCGCCCGCGCTATCAGTGCGGTCGGATTGAACGATTGAGGCTGTTACGGTTGGGCCGCTATCCCCGATCTGAGTGGATGCAGTCCCGGAGATAATCTGATTGGTGGTCTCGTTGTCGCCGCCAGTATGATCAACAGATGCACGCACGCCAAGTGACAGGCGTTGCAGCGCGCCCCATGGCTCGCGCTTGCGCCAGAACGCAGCGGTCGAAACGGCTGTCCGCGCGCCAACGCGCTGATCAAAGACCTCAGAGAACTGGCTGCGCCCGGCCCCGGACGCGAACTTTTCGCCCTCATAGGATGCATTGCCGGAGAGGCCGACGCTGTCTGAAACAGCATAATTGGCATTGGCGCGAACCCGAATGTCGGCGCCGGACTCGTCTCCTGTGAAAGCCCCGAGATCGGCTGAGACATAGGCCGATTGCAAGCCGCGGTCTTCGCCTTGATAGTCGAACCGCTTCTGGCCACCGACAACGACCATGCCATTATTGCCATCCTCATCGAGGCTGGCGGCGACGCCGATATCTTGTGACTGATCAGGTGCCGTGAGACGAGCACCGCCTGCAAACCCGCCAAATTCCGGTGTCGTGATCGTATCATTCTCAGTGTTGGAGCCGGTCAACGGGACACCCGCTGCAACGGCAAGAATGGCGCCGCTTGGGCGCTGATCGCGATAACTGACACCGCGGATCCGGCTCTGGCCGAGCGGGGCGAGCTCCCGATAATTCGCATTATAGTCGCCAACGCTCCCGGCCCACCCTTCAAGCGACTGTATATCGGTTGACAACCAGGCAGGCTGGGAGTTTGCGAAATTCTCAAACCCGCCATTCGATTCAATGCGTGTGCGCGCATTATACTTGCCCCAGTGGCTGGCAATTTCGGCTCGCAACGGACCACGATCGCTGAGTTCATACGAAAGAGATTCCAGTGTAAATGGCGTGTCCTCAATTTCCTGAGTGATCCGCTCGCCGGGCAACGCCGTGCTGGTCAGGCGACTGTCCAGATTGACTTCGACCCGGTTTGAGCCAGGCTTCAGGACAACATGCGTTCCGGTCAGGGTCTCCACAGCTGAAAAGGGCAGGATCAGCAAGTCCTGATCTGCCAGAGCCATATCCGGGCTGACGCCCATGGGCGTTCCATTCACGGAAACGAGCCCGGTGCCGAGCTCGAGTTCAATGACCGCCTGATCCTGTGTGCGCTGAACCGTAACACGCCCCGGTTCCCGCTCGATCCTCTGGCCGAGCGCTTCGACCACCGGTTCCAGCGGCACCAGAAGTATGGGACCAATCGTCCTCGGCTCGATCCCGAACGTATCGACCGGCTCGCCGGAGACCCACAGCTCCAGCCCGAATTGCGGTTTGAGCTGCTTGTCCAGGGTCAGGACCGTTCGGCCCTGCTCGTCTTCGGACACATGCGTGCCGGTCATGACTGCAACTGCGTTGAGACCAATCCAGGGGTCAGCCGTTTCGCGCGGTTCGAAGTCCGGCAATTTCCCGAGAACAACCTTGTTTGCCCGGACTTTGCCGTCTGACATGTCGATCGTCATGACGGCGCCATCCTGCGCGCGGAAATATCCGAGGATCGTGTCTTTTGTCTCAACCCGGCTGAGCAATGGCACGGCGATGTCGTCAAGGTGGTATTCCCGCTCGCGTTCGTCCATCAACCGTGTGCGCACGGACGTAACCTCGCCTTCGATCACCATGTCGAGATGTTCAATACTGCTGGCCTTGGCAGGGGCAGCTTCCAGAACCTCTACAGGCTCACTTTCAGGGAGGTCTGTTTGCTCTTCGACCTCAGCCGGCGCTGCAGGCACAACCGTTTGCGCGGCCATGTCCGGAAGACATGCCCACACAACACCAAGTGCCGCAATGAAGAGGACCGACTGACGCAACATAAAACCCGGAAGCGGAAAGGCCGCTAGCCCTCACACGGGGTCTGGTTTGCGATCAACGCATCACAGAGACCACTATCGGCGCAGTTGGCATCAAGCACCGCGTAGAAGGTCTGCATTCCGCCGCGCCCCGTCGAGTTCACCGTAATCTGCGGTGCAGACGGTGTCAGATCCAGCGCGAAGGTTTGCTCGAGCAGCGCCATTCCGCGCCCTACGGATACAAGTTCGACATTGTGCGTTGTCCACAGGTCGCCAGACTGCGTCGCCGGAGCCAGAGGCTTCAAGCAGACACCTGTCATCCAGGCCTCACCCGTCTGGGTGTCCAGCAGGAAACCATCATCACTATTGTCGAAGCCGATCCATATATCAGCATTGGTCGGTTTGGCATGCGCCATAACCGACTGGGACACCGCCAAGGCGGCTAGCCCACTCATTACCCATCTCATTTTTGACCACCATCGGTTCTTGTTTTTATGAGTGTGAGCCTAGGTTTGCATGGTTAATATCGGACTTATGTTGCTGCAATTAATGCAGATTGTTGAATTCGATGCTTTGACCCTCATGCCGCGTCGCAGGTCTGTCGAAGACCTTTGCAATTAAAGCCTTGCACTGCCCCGCCAATGCGCGAATAATGATACCAAAATCCGCATAAGGGACCATTTTTAAATGACTTTTTTCTGGCGATCCGCGTTCTCAGGCGCTGCATTTCTGGCAATATCAGCCTGTGGAGGCGGTTCTGAAAGCACAACCACAGAGACCGAAAATACTGTTGAAAATCGGGAGGTTAGCGAGACTTCTTCACCCGAAACACCCACGCCGGCGGCTCCAGAGGAGCCTGCGGAAAACCTGTTTGCTGCCCTGCCAGCCCCTTACACAGAAGCTGACTATAACCGGGGACGCCGCACATACAGACTCTGCCAGTCTTGCCACACACTGGCTGAAGGCGGCCCCAATCTGGTCGGACCAAATCTGTACGGGATTTTTGGGCGCGATGTCGGGACAGTAGACGGCTTTGCGTACTCACCCGCTGTGATGGAAGCCGACTTTATCTGGACCCCGGAAATCCTCAACGAATGGCTGGAAAGCCCACGTGAATTCCTGCCGGGTAACCGCATGACCTTTCAAGGCGTCCGTCGCCCAGATGACCGTCTGGCAGTGATTGCCTACATTATGCTGGAAACAGGTTACACCGCAGAGTAATCGCCGCAGTTAATCTCCACGCGCGCTCGATGGTTTCAAAACCGTCGGGCTGCCGAGACAAACAATCCTTCCTCTTCAAACTGCCCGCCATATTCCTGGCGATAGCCGAAAGAGAGATCCAGGCGATCCCCGCGCCAGATCAACTCGCTTTGCAACTTGCTGGACTGAGCATTTCTGGCGCCCTGCTCAACCCAGACCTGCGTCATCCCCCAAAGCTGTCCGCGCAAATTCTGACCAAAGCCGACCTCCAGCCGCTCGCGCTGACAGCCTTCATGGAAGCGCCCGGCCAGTTCAGCAAACAGATACGTGTCTCGCTCTCTCAGCGCACCTGACCAGGCAAGCCCGGTGCGCACCTCGCCGCCCAACGTTTCGCAGCCATTGGCGCCGCCAATCGCTGCGCCCTCAAGAGCCCCCACTTCGACCGAAGCGGTAAAGCCGCGCGCCTGAAACAGTTTACGGCGCAGCGTTGTGCGCCAGCCCGTCGCGTTAAAGTCAGAAGCCCCGTCATAGGAAATCGATTCAGCCTTGGCGCTGACTGTCCAGTCGGCAGTCAAACCAAACTCGGCATACACGTCCTGGCGCTGCGCCTGCAGCCCCTCAACCTCTTCAGAGGCCAGTGCGACGCGCGTATACAGACCGCCCTCATCCTGAACCCAAGGCGCTGCCAAGGCCTCAGGCCATGGCAGCAATAAAGGGAATGAGAGCACAAGCCGTTTCACTTGGAGACCTTAACAGGCCTCCAAATATTAACTACCTGTTATTTAAACAAACCCGCCTTAGAGCTGGAAGCGGATTTGATCCGACCAGAAACGCTCAAGACGAGACACTGTTTTATTCAACTGGCTCAAATCATCAGGACGAACGCTCGCCGTTGGCTCCAGCGCAACAGCCTGACGATCAAACAGATCCTCAACCCGGCTGCGAACCTTGAGACCACGCTCGGTCAGCTTCAGACGCACAGTGCGCTTGTCAGCTTTCGACCGTGTTTGCGTCAGATACCCGCCCTCTTGCAGTTTCTTGACGTTGTAAGACAGGCTGGTGCCTGCAAACGCGCCGCGAGACCGCAAGGTCGAGGCAGGTGTTTCATCTTCACCAATTTCATAGAGCAAGAGCGCTTGCACGCCTGTCAGGTGGCGCTCACCTCCCCGCTCAAGATCATCTTTCACCACGTCGTGCAGGCGACGATGCGCTTGCTCAAGAAGGGAAAGAGACTTTACGAAGGATTCCGCAAGGCTCCCTGAATCGTTCACAGCCTCAGCTGCGGCATAATTATTTGTCATCACCATCACCACTCAACTTTTGTTGTAGTTTGATGAGAGTTACAGCATCGGTCCTGATATTTCGTTAAGCACATCTTGCGGCGCGCATGACATGGTTAACAAATCGGCCCTTTGTATTACTAAACGAGCTCTGAATACTCGAAATCGCGTTATTTGGAGCCCAAAGGTGTTCCACGCGCCGCCCAAGCCGCAAGTTCGCCATCGGCCACCGCAGAGACAGCACGCCAGCCGTCAGCCTGCTTTTGCAGCATGTAGGAGGCTTGCCAGGTTGCGATCAAATCCCCGTCTGGTGTCAGCATTTGGTCTTCAACCCGCATGGCGGCCGTCGCATCACCCATTTCAAAAGCCTCAAGCAGCTTGCGGTCGGCCCGATCAACGTCCTGTCGTCGATAGAAGGCAAGCAGATTTTCTGTGTTCTTTGTAAACTTGGCCTCTTCAGCAAAAACAAGACGGTGTTTGCCCTGAAGGATGAGAGCCGGAAACGCCCAGTGCGCCGAAACACCCTCCGCATCATAAGCTGAGAATGCCGCGACATACGACGCACACCACGCCTCCAGCTCTGTCGCCAGCTTAGTCAAAAGTCAGCTCATCGTCGCCAAGCGGCTCAAAATACTGGTCGATATACGCATCGCTCACCGCCTCAAGCGTATCCGGCATCCATTTCGGCGCATGGTCCTTATCGACGACAACCGCCCTTACTCCTTCGATAAAGTCAGGCGATTGAACCTTGCGCCAGCCAATCCGGTACTCCATGCGCATATTGTCTTCAAACGTCTCGCAAGCCGCCCCTTCGCGGACCTGTCGAAGCGCCACCTTCACGGTTTCTGGGCTTTTTTCTGCGATGGTCTGCGCCTGTTTAAGCGCCCACTCACTGCCCTCGGCCTGTAAAGCGGCAACAATGGCTTCGGCAGAGTCCCCGGCGAAGCAATTATCCAGAATGCTCTGTACATCTGCGAAACTCGCAGCCGGCCCCGGCTCGTGCGCGGCATCCAGGATCTGCTGTAGAACAATGTCCGGTGTCTCACCATAATCTGCGTTCAGAATGGCGGTTTTGAGATCTGCAAGCCCGTCAGACGGCGTGAAATGCGTTGCCACACCGGCTTGCGCGACATCGCCGCCCTTGAGGCGCGCGCCGGTCAAGGCGAGCCAAGTGCCAAGCTCGCCGTCAAGCCGCGGCAGGAACCAGCCTCCGCCAACATCGGGAAACAGGCCAATGCCCGTCTCTGGCATCGCAAACAACGTCCGCTCCGTCGCGACGCGATAGGTACCATGGACAGACAGCCCAACGCCGCCGCCCATCGTCACGCCATCCATCAGCGCGACATAGGGCTTCGGGAAGGATTTAATCGCGGCATTCATGCGATACTCTTCAGCAAAGAACGCGCGCGCCTCGGCTGCATCATCCATCCCGCTATTGCGCAGCATGACAATGTCGCCGCCCGCGCAAAATCCGCGACTGCCGTCTGCGTGATCAATCAGAACGGCTTTCACCGTCGGATCATGCTTCCAGACCGTGAGCGCCGTCAGGATGGCTTCGCACATGTCGAGGTTCAGCGCATGCAGCGCTTCGGGACGGTTCAGAGTGATATGGCCGACTTGGCCAGATACACGGGTCAGTACGGAGGTAGACATGAGACCTGCGTTAATGGCTCGTTCCAGATCGATCAATGCCCGCCCCCAAAGATCCCGGTTCGGATGCCATAGTCGACAGCCAGTGCATAATCAGGATCGTCTTCAGATCCCACCATGAGCTGCCCTGCGCGTGCAAGCAATTTGTGACAGTCCGGGGACAAGTGGCGCAAGCGCAGTGTTTTGCCTTTCGCCTCATACTTTGCAGCAAGGTCCTCGATCGCTTGCAGTGCTGACTGGTCAACAACGCGAGAGCGCATAAAGTCGACAATGACGACATCCGGGTCGTCATCGGGGTTGAACAACTCGGCAAAGCCATCGGTCGATCCGAAGAAAAGCGGGCCTTCAATCTCATAGACGGTTGCACCTGGGGTACGGACACTGTCGCGCTGCAGGATGCGGATGCGCTTGGCATTGTTCCAGGCATAGGCCAGTGCAGAAACGATGACGCCAACGACAACTGCGACGGCCAAGTCTTCCATGACCGTCACGGCCGTTACCAGCACGATCACAAACGCGTCCATGCGGGGGATCTTGCGCATGATGCGCAGGCTGTTCCACGCGAAGGTACCGATCACGACCATGAACATCACCCCGACCAGTGCAGCCAGCGGGATCATCTCAATCCATTGCGACCCAACCAAAATGAAGCCGAGCAGGAACAGCGCCGCTGAGATGCCCGAAAGGCGCGTGCGCCCCCCGGATTTCACATTGATCATGGACTGGCCGATCATCGCGCACCCGCCCATGCCGCCAAAGAAGCCGGTGACGATGTTGGAGGTGCCCTGCGCCACACATTCCTGAGACGCCCCGCCGCGCTGATTGGTGATCTCGCCAACCAGGTTGAGCGTTAACAAGCTCTCGATCAAGCCAATTGCGGCAAGGATCAGCGCATAGGGGAAGATGATATAGAACGTTTCCAGCGTCAGCGGTGGGATCGGCGCGAAGCCGGTCTCACTGCCATCAAACTTGAAGATGCCGTAGACCGGCTCGGTGGAGGTTGTGAACGGAATATGGAAGCTCGGTAAGCTGCCCTTGATGCTCGCCAGGTCCCCGACGACCGGCGTGTTCAGGCCAAAGCTGATGACAAGCAGCGCCACAATCCCGATCCCGGCCAGCGGCGCGGGCACGACTTTTGTGACCTTCGGCAACCCCCAGATAATCGCCATAGTAAGGCCGATCAGGGCGAGCATGATCAGCATATCAGGCGTCGGCAACCAGTCGCCATTGGGCAGAAAGCCGTGCGGGTCCGGCGTCGCGGTTCCCGGCACCTGAAACTGTCCGATCTGAGCGAGGCCAATCACAATCGCAAGGCCGTTAACGAAACCCAGCATCACCGGGTGCGGCACCAGCCGGATGAACTTGCCAAGCTTGAATATCCCCGCCGTAACCTGCATCAGCCCCATCAGGACCACGGTCGCGAACAGGTATTCCACCCCGTGTTGCGCGACCAGCGCGACCATAACCACCGCCAGCGCCCCGGTGGCACCAGAAATCATACCCGGTCGCCCGCCAATCAGCGCCGTAATCAAGCCAACAATAAAAGCTGCGTAGAGACCGACCAGCGGCGGAACACCCGCAACAAAAGCGAAGGCGACCGCCTCCGGAACCAGCGCGAGCGCCACGGTGAGGCCAGCCAGCACCTCAATCTTGATCCGATTTGGCGTAAAGGTCGCGCGCTGGGTCTGCGCCCAGGCTGTCAGATTCAGTCGATCCGCAAATTCACTCAAAGGGGATTGCGCCATAGGCAGGGTCTTTCAGGTCGCTCACTCAGAAGCGGCGCGTCTAGGGCAATTCAGTCGAAACGGCCAGCCCCACTCTGTCATAGCCCTGTTGCAAGCGCAGAGCCGCCGCGCGGTCAACAATAGCCAAGCGTCTGCAGCTGTGGCACGAGACTGAAAAGCAGGGAGCAGACGCAATGAAAAATCTTTTCGACATTTCAGGGAAAACAGCCATTGTCAGCGGCGGATCTAGCGGCATTGGCGCGATGATCGCACGCGGTTTTGTCGAGAACGGCGTAAAGACATATATCTCGTCGCGAAAACCGGGACCTTTGCTGGAAAAAGCCGAAGAGCTGGCCAAGATCGGCGAATGTATCGCGATCCCGGCAGACCTCTCGACCATGGCGGGCATTGAGCATCTGGTCAGTGAAGTCTCAGCGCGTGAAGACCACATTGATATTCTGATCAATAATGCCGGTGCAAACTGGGTTGAGCCGATTGACACCTTCCCGGAAGCAGCCTGGGACAAGGTGATGAATATCAATATCAAGTCGATCTTCTTCATGACGCAAAAATGCCTGCCCTTATTGCGCAAGAACGCGACGGTCGAAGACCCCTCACGCGTCGTCAACACCGCTTCCATTCATGGCTTCGACAATCCCGGCATGCCCGCCTACGCCTATTCCGCCAGTAAGTCGGGGGTGATCCACCTGACCAAACACCTCGCCTCTGATCTTGCCAGATCCAATATCAATGCGAATGGCATCGCGCCGGGCTATTTCCCAACCAAGATGACGGCCGGAATTGCCAGCAATGAGGCGGTTCACAACGCGGCCGTTGCGCAGATCCCGCGCGGGCGCCCCGGTGGGCCGGAAGACATGGCCGGAACCGCAATCTATCTCGTATCACGGGCCTCAGCCTGGGTTGCAGGGCATACAATTGTTCTGGATGGCGGACAAATCGCCTAGCCCTCGGACTTCGCGTCTTCGCCCGAGTGTTCACCGGACGAGCGTCCCGGGTGTCGTCCCCCAGCTGCCTCTTCGCAGCTAATTGAATGACCCGCAAAATCAAGCCTTCATTAAAACAGACACCGCGCTTTTAATCATTGCATTAGTGTAGAGCACAGCCCTCAATCGTGATGCGGTGCATAACCCGGCGTTGGCCGTGATAATCATTCAACGCCCAGTGCCAGGTTGAACGATTGTCCCACATTGCAATGCTCCCTGATTCCCACTTGAAGCGTGTATGAAAAGCCTCGCCGAGGAAGACATGAGTATACAGCTTGTCGAGCAGCGTTTTCGAAGCGGCCTCATCCATGCCAACGACGGACGTACAAAAGGCCGGGTTGACGTATAGGGCTTTCTTGCCGCTCAGCGGATGGGTGATGACAATCGGATGAACCGGGTCTTCAAGCGTTGCGGCAGCAGCTGTATTGCCAATGCGACTTGCGCCTTCCTCAGCGCCGCCTGCATCGGTTTGATTATAGTATGTGTCGGGCCCTTCGCCAAAAATGTGCTTGCCGGAATGAACCGCCGACTTGCCTTCAATTTCAGCTTTCAGATCATCCGGCAAAGTCTCGTAGGCGCTATACATGCTGGCAAACATCGTATCGCCGCCACTATCCGGTAGCTCCCGTGCGACCAAAACAGACCCAAGCGCTGGCTCATGATCATAGGAATGATCGGTGTGCCAACCACCGCCAATATTTTCGTGGTCATCAGGCTCCTTCGCCACCAGGGCAATTTGAGGATAATCAGGGTGCGCAGCAAAGAACCGGTTCACATTGATGTCGCCCCAGCGCCGGGCGAAGGCGATATGATCGGTCTCGGTTGTCTCCTGATCCCGAAAGAAAAGGACGCCATGATCGGCAAAAGCCGTTTCAATCTGATCAAACTCAGTTTGGCTGAGCGCTCTGATATCAATGCCCGTGATTTCAGCTCCAACGCCCTCAAGGGGTGAAATGCGAATACTCATAAAATCCTCCAACTGGTGTCCTTTTGACACTCTCTCTGTCGGAACACTATCCCTGTTCCTGCAGGACGCCAAGAGTGTCGATATCAGGTTCACCCTGCGACAAACAGGACAATAAATCCCCTACACCCTGTATCCGGAAAAAGGGTTCTCTGGTCAGTTGAGGTTGATTGGCTTTTAAGCCGGTCTGGTCTATCGCAGAAGTGGGGCAAGTGGAAGGCGGGTCGTCAATGTATGCACTACCCGAAGGATACTCGATCACGGAAGCGAGCATTGGGGATATTCCCGCCATTGTTGACGTAGACAAGGCGGCATCCCAGCTATTCGCGCCGACCGGATTGCTGCGCCCTGAAGCCCTGAACGACCACGTTCCATTGGACGTACTGACAGTCGAAATTCCTGAGAAAAATGTGTTTGTCATGCGCGACGAGACGGATACGGCTGTTGGATTCTTTCTGATCCGCCCGCGCGGCACTGGCCTCTATCTGGATCAGATCAGCGTCCACCCTGATCATGGCCAGCGCGGTCTTGGCAGCGCCTTGATGCTATGCGTCATAGAGCAAGCTGAAGAGCGGCGTCTGCCGCATGTGTCTCTTTCTACGTTCAGAGATCTGCCCTGGAATGGGCCATTTTATGCGTCGCTTGGCTTCAAGGAATTGCCACGCGACAAATATGAGCCTTACATGTTTGAAATCGAAGAGGCACAACAGCCTCTCATGGACGTGACAAAGCGGTGCTTCATGCGTCGCCGTGTGCGTCGTCCGTTGTTCAGATTCAAAAAGCCGGTTCCTGCCAGATTATGACCCCTTTCCCACAATCGTTTCCCGCCACTCGCCTGCGCCGCCTGCGTCAAGCGCCGTGGGTTAGGTCCCTGACTGCAGAACACACACTGACCCCCTCTGACCTGATCTGGTCGATGGTGGTGCATGATGGCGATGAAGCCAAAATCCCGGTTGCTGCGATGCCAGGCACGGACCGCCTGAACGTCGCTGAAGCGGCCGCCGCCGCGAAACGCGCAAAAGCGCTCGGCATTCCCGCAATCGCGATCTTCCCCCATATCAACCCGGCCCATAAGGGTGCAGATGGGCGCGAAAGCCTGAACCCGGATGGTCTTATTCCCACCGTAATCAAAGCCATGAAAGACGCAGCCCCCGAGGTCGGCATCATCTGCGATGTCGCGCTCGATCCCTTTACGACCCATGGACATGATGGCCTGATCGATGAAGCCGGTTATGTCCTGAACGACGAGACGACGGCTGTTTTAGTCGAGCAAGCACTGGTTCAGGCAAATGCAGGGGCCGACGTGGTGGCCCCTTCCGACATGATGGACGGGCGTATCGGTGCGCTGCGCGCCGCCCTTGAAGCAGAGGGCCACACCAACACGCTGATCCTGTCTTATGCCGCCAAATATGCGAGCGGTTTCTATGGCCCGTATCGTGAGGCGATCGGATCGGCGACCGCCCTGATTGGCGATAAGAAGACCTATCAGCAAGACCCAGCCAATAGTGATGAAGCCTTGCGTGAAGTCGCCATGGATCTGGCCGAGGGCGCCGACATGGTCATGGTCAAGCCCGGCCTGCCCTATCTCGATATTGTTCGGCGCGTCGCTGAAACGTTTGCCGTTCCAACCTACGCGTTTCAGGTCTCCGGCGAATATGCAATGATCCAGGCCGCTGCGCAGAACGGCTGGATCGACGGCGAACGCGTGATGCTGGAATCGCTGCTGGCCTTCAAACGCGCAGGCGCAAGCGGCATCATCACCTACTTCGCCGAATCTGCGGCGCAAAAGCTTGGATAGTCGAAACCCCTCACAAATCGGATAGCAGACTGTCGACTATTCGTTGACTGATTCCCGTTGTGCTTAATCGGACCTGAAGTCCAAACCCACGATCAAAAAGGTTTGCTTAGACCCACTTTCAGCTTCGTCCCCGATAATGCTCACAACCAAACTCGAAGGGACAGAGCTATGGATATCAAGGAAATTGGCGGTTGCGCCGTTCTCGTGATTGGCGGGGTGACTTACGGCATTGCAAGCGGTGGATTGAAGGATGCGCTGGACAGCGATATCCGTCTGGTTACCGAGGTCGCATACGAAGACCGCGCTGAGTACATGGACGATGTGGTGGACCAATTCACCGCGGCCTTTGAGACATACATCGTTCAAACCGAGACTTACGACTATGTCGGATATTCAGAATTCTCTGCGACGCCCTGGAACGCGACATTCGTGGAAACTGTCACGTCAGAAGAGCGTATCCCAAATCAGGAAATGAGTGCCATCCTGCGGCAAACCAAAGTCGGCTTCTGCGCGCAGGAAGAAATGACCATGTTTACTGACAAAGGCTGGAGCTACGATTTCTCAATGTTTGACGGTGCTGGCCGGGCTATCGGCCGAATTTCCTGTACGCCCGATCGGTCGAAGTTCCCTGCCAACCATAATGCGATCGGATGATCGCATTAATCCACCGGCATCGCGAGCTTGCGATACACCAGATCTGAATAGTCCTGCACCAGCGCTTCCGAAACGGCGCCCGGCTTGTAATTGAACTCGCCAATCTCTGCGACGGGCGTGATTTCAGCGGCAGACCCGGTAATGAAACACTCATCGAATGTGCTGAGCTCATCGGGCATGATCGCCCGTTCGATCACCTCAATCTGGCGGGCTTTGGCAAGCCGGATCGCCGTCTGACGCGTGATCCCGTTGAGGAAGCAATCGGGCGTCGGCGTGTGCAAGGCCCCATCGCGCAGGAAGAAAATATTCGCCCCCGTCGCCTCAGCCACTTGCCCGCGATAGTCGAGCATCAGCGCATCGGCATAACCATCGCGCTCTGCAGCGTGTTTGGACAAGGTGCAAATCATATAGAGGCCTGCGGCCTTCGCATGACAAGGCGCCGTATCGGGGGCTGGACGTCGCCATTCAGCATGCGTCATCCGAATGCCCTTCATCTTGTCGGCGAAATAGTCACCCCAGGCCCAGACCGCGACGGCAAGATGGATCGTATTGCTTTGCGCCGAAACGCCCATCATCTCACTGCCGCGCCAGGCAAAGGCCCGCACATACGCATTCTCAAGGCCAGATTTGGCAAGCGCTTCCGCCTTGATGCTTTCCAGCTCTTCAACACTGACAGGAAGTTTGAACCCCATGATGTCAGCAGAATTCGCAAGCCGCTGTGAATGGCGCAGCGATTCAAAGATCTGCCCGCCATAGGCGCGCTCGCCCTCAAACACGCACGAGGCGTAATGCATGGCATGCGTCAGCACATGCACTTTGGTGTCGCGCCATGGCGTAAACTCGCCATCCATCCAGATATATCCGTCGCGATCGTCAAAGGGCGGTGCTGCCATTCTCTCGTTCCTGTCTTGCCAACATCTTCAATTCAGCGGCATTCTCAGAACACCATGGCAGATGTCAACCATAACAGAACAAACCCGCCCGGTTTTGACCCGCGTCTTTTTCTACGCGACGAAGAACTTGATTACGGCATCTCCCTGATGCTGACCGCTGAACGCGTGCTGATGAAGCAGGCTGGGCACATTGCCCAGAAGCACGCCATGCCGCCGCTCGCCGCGCGTGTGCTGATCTCGATCCGCTTCTTACCCGGGCAGACGGTGAAGGCGCTGCGCGAACAACTCGACGCAACGACACCGACACTCGCGCGTATTCTTGGCGACCTTGGCAAGCGCGGGCTGATTGACCGGCAGCCCTCTAAAACCGATGCCCGCGCCCGCGCCCTGTTCCTCACCGAAGAGGGAAAGCGATTGACCGATCCGGCCACAATTGCGATGCGCGACACGTTACGACTTGCCTATCGCCGTGCTGGAGCCTCAGCCGTCGCCGGGGCACGTTCGGTTCTGGAGGCTTTGTAGTGAGCTCAGACACGCATTTGCTGGTGGTCGATGATGATGATCGCATCAGAGACCTGTTGCAGAAATACCTGACCCGCGAGGGCCACAATGTCACCACAGCTGCCAGTGCCAGCGCCGCGCGCAAACTGTTCAACACATTCAGCTTCGATCTCGCCATTCTCGACATCATGATGCCCGGCGAAGACGGGCTCAGCCTGCTCAAGGCGTTGCGCGATGATGGCAATCAGACGCCGGTCCTGTTGCTCACCGCACGCGGCCAGGCAAGCGACCGGATTGAAGGGCTGAAACACGGTGCAGATGATTATCTGCCAAAACCGTTCGAGCCCGAGGAACTCTCGCTGCGCGCTGCTGCCATCCTGCGCCGCAGTCACGTTCCACCACCGCCCGGCGATATCGAAATGTCCGGGCTGGTCTTTGATGTCGCCAAGGGTGTGCTCAGCGATGGCCAGAACCATATCCGCCTCACTGAAAGCGAGCTGCAACTGCTGCGCCTTCTGGCCCGTGTGCCCGGCGAACCCGTTCGCCGTGAAGCCCTCGCCGCCGAGGCCTCAACCGGCACCGAACGCAGTATCGACGTGCAAGTCACGCGTCTCCGCCGCAAAATCGAACCCGACCCCAAGAACCCGATCCACATCCAGACCGTACGCGGCGTCGGTTACCGCCTGATGCCAGACTAGGACGGCAGATGAACTTCTTAAAAGACATCGGCATCGCCCTTCCCATCATTCAGGCGCCAATGGCCGGTGTATCAACACCTGAACTCGCAGCAGCCGTCTCTAATGCGGGGGCATTGGGTTCGATCGGTATCGGCGCGGCGGATGCAGCAGGTGCCCACAAGATGATCACGGAACTGCAAGGGCGTACGGATGCCCCCTTCAACGTGAACCTGTTCGTTCATGCGTCGCCTATCGCTGACCCGGTCCGAGAAAGGAGATGGCTTGACGCGCTGACGCCCGCTTTTGAGGGCTTCAATGCCCAGCCTCCGGAACATCTGCGGACGATCTATACCAGCTTCAACGAAGACGATGACATGCTGGCCATGCTGCTTCGCACGCGCCCTGCGATCGTCAGCTTTCATTTTGGTCTGCCCCGTGCCGCAAAGATCTCGGCCTTGAAGAATGCAGGATGTTATTTGCTCGCAAGCGCAACATGTCTCGAAGAGGCAGAAGCCGCACAGTCCGCAGGAATAAACGCCATCATCGCACAAGGTTACGAAGCAGGCGGGCATCGCGGGGTCTTCAATCCATCGATTCCCGATGCGGAGCTTGGAACTTTTGCGTTGACGCAGCTCCTGATCTCACGGCTTTCAGTGCCCGTTATCTCAGCAGGCGGCCTCATGGATGGACGCGGTATTGCAGCAGTCCTTGCGCTTGGGGCACAAGCCGCACAAATGGGCACCGCTTTTGTTGCGTGCCCTGAAAGCAGTGCAGATGCAGCTTATCGCAAAGCGCTAACAGGTCGCGGCGCTTACCATACGGTTATGACGAATGCTGTTTCCGGACGCCCGGCCCGGTGCTTGGCCAATCGATTTACTGAATGGGCGCAGGCTCACCCAGACATTGTTCCTCCAGATTATCCTTTGGCTTATGATGCTGGCAAAGCGCTTCATAGTGCTGGGAAGGCGGCGGGAGATTCGGGATTTGGCGCCCAATGGGCCGGTCAAGGCGCCCCGCTAGCGCGGTCCCTGCCCGCTGCTGAGCTTATCGAAAAACTTACCCTGGAGCTGGAAGAGACCCGGTTGAAAGGTGTTTAAGCATCATGGCATTGGTCAGCATTCCGCCCTACCCTTCGCAAGCTGTGCCGACTATACCTGTTGCATGACACAATCGGCGTCTCCCCAATCCTTTACACCCGGCCCGGTGACGGCGCTTTTGCTCGGGCTATCGCGGCACACACCGTTCGGTCGGGGTCAGCTACGCAAGCTGATGGCAAAGGGGGTCCGGGCACTGAACCCCGAAACGCCCCTCGATGTCTCGCTCTATGGCGGCAAGGCACGCCTGCACCACACGGGCAATAATAGCGAGGTCAAAGCCCTACTCAGCCCGAAGCGGTTCTCGCGCGAGGAATATGCCTTCTGCGCAGAGATGATGCCAAAGGAGGACGGCGTCTTCCTCGACATTGGCGCAAATGCCGGGGTGTTCAGTCTTTTTCTCGCCTCACATATGCGCTCTGGAACGATCATCTGCGTCGAACCCCAGCCTGCCATGTTCAATCGACTCAAGACCAATTTTGCCCTCAATCCGGGGCTTTCCGAGCGGCTCAATGTGCAGCTCAAACAGACCGCACTCGGCGCGGCGCAAGGCGAGTTGACGCTCTCGGTGCCAACGACATCGGCTGGCCGGGCGAGTGTGCATGAGCAGGCCGATGGCCAGCGCGTTCAGGTCCCGGTGATCCCGATGCTCGATTTGTTTAGCGCCCCTGAGGCTGATCATCTTGACCTCCTCAAGATCGATGTTGAGGGCTTTGAAGACTCCATCCTGTTCCCATTCTTCGAAACAGCGCCAGAGCACCTCCACCCGAAAGCCATTGTTATGGAGCACTGTCATGCCGGTCGATGGGAACGCGATTGCGAGGCAATGTTACTGTCTGCGGGCTATGAAATTGCCCATAAGGACCGGCTCAACCTGATGCTACGGAAGCGATAGATCATGGGGTTCAGGCTACGCGATTATACGCCGCGCGGTCTCTATGCGCGCCTTGCCGCTCTTGTTGCAGTGCCGGTGCTGGCGATTTTCGCGATCACGACGACCTATTATTATCAGGAACACATCACTGATGTGAACGAGAAACTCTCACAATCCATCGCCCGTGAAGTCGGCTTGATTATCGACATCTGCGAAGACGACACCCACACCGTTCGCGAAGAATCTCATGTCGAAGAGCAACTCGGCCTGCTGCTCGATTGTACGTTTCCCTCTGATGAGTTGTGGCCACAGGGGGCGCGGTCCGGTTTTGCCTATGCCAACATCCTTCGTGCCCAGCTCGACAGCGTGGTGTCCCGCCCGGTTCGTGTTGCGACGATTGAGCGGGGTACAGTGCTGGACTTTCGAAGCGACGGTGAAGGCGCGACTGTCCGCGTCTTGATTGATCGCAAACGGGCGCTTGCGGCCAATACGCACTTTACGATTGTCTGGGTCCTGCTGGGTACACTCTTCATGCTGGCGCTTGCGTTCGGGTTTCTGCGCAATCAGGTCCGGTCTATCCTGCGCCTCACCGACGCAGCCAAGGCTTTTGGGCGTGGGCGGGACCTTCCGGGCTTTCGGCCCTCCGGGGCCACCGAAATCCGCGATGCGGCCCGCGCTGTGATGGATATGCGCGCGCGGCTGACAGCCTTTGCAGATCAGCGCACCGCGATGCTGGCGGGGGTAAGCCATGATTTGCGGACCCCCCTGACCCGCCTGAAGCTGCAGCTCGCCATAATGGAACCTTCAGACGAGATTGCCGGGGCCCGCGCAGACCTCGATGATATGGCGTCCATGCTGGACGAGTACCTCGCCTTTGCCAGCGGTGAAGAAGGCGAACAACCCGAGGAAGTGCGGCTGGATCATATCGCAAAGACGGTCTCGGAACGGATCGATAGCGCATTTGTGGTCGAGGCTCCCAGTATAACGGTGACCGCGCGCCCAATGGCCCTGACCCGGACCTTATCGAACCTTATCAGCAATGGCGTCGGCTATGGTGACCGCTGCGAAGTGCGTCTCGTAAAGGGCCCGCACATGGCGGAAATCCTGATTGACGATAATGGCCCGGGCATTCCGGAAACCGAACGCGAAAATGCCTTCCGCCCCTTCCATCGTCTGAATGAAGCGCGCACCCAGAATGTACCCGGAACAGGCCTTGGGCTAACACTCGCACGCGATTTTGCCCGCGCGCATGGCGGCGATATCCGGCTGGAAGACAGCGATATAGGCGGCCTGCGCGTCCGGCTCAGACTGCCTTACTAAGCGGGTTCTTATCTCCAAGTTTGCAATAAGCCGTGCACCTTATCCAAGTCTGCAATACTGCCCAAAAGCGCAGCGTTCATCGCAAAGTAGGGGGTTTTTGATTTCTTTTTCCGAACGTAAAAGAGCTGCCGTCGATTAGCCGCTCGTTTTCTTAGACTCTCGAAGTCGGCAAAATAAAGCCTTAGAATTTCTTCCTTATCAACCTTGAGTCGCTCGGTTCGAAGTAACTCGCTCTTACTGAGATACAACGCCCGCTTGTCATTCGGGTCCCCAAAAACGACCTTCTGATCACAAATAGTCAGTGTGGGTGAAGTTCTGAAAAATTTGTGCACTCCAAAAGCCATTCCTGCGATGGAAGCCGAAGCAGTTAGTGGCCATATCAACATGCCCAGTTTTTTGCGCCACCGAAAGTCGTCAGCCTGAAGGTCGCTGAAACCGATCCACAAGGAAATCATCAGGAAAAGACCACACGCCAGAACGCCCAGCAGAACGCGACTTTTACTTGGATAAAACCGCTCTTCCACACGCACCTCCACCAGAGTCTCTAAGGTGCTCTTTAGTGAGCAACCCTTAAAGTATGCTTTTGTGAAAAGGCATAATTGAGCAGCTAAAAGCTAAGCTGGCTCACCACCTGCTTCGGGCTGTGTCCGACGCCGCCCCTTGATCCAGTTGATCCGCTCTTCAAGCCGGATCAGTTCCGCATCCAGCGCTGCCATCGTGCGGGTGAGGTCCGCGCTAGTCTCCTTGCGCCAGGCCCGCTCGGCTTGCGCAATCGCCCAGGACACACCTGCGATCAGCCCCTGCCTTGCAGCCCCGTCGGCCTTGTCGAGCCCAGAGCAGGTCAGCGCCCACTTTGCCGTTGCAACCCGCGAGCGAAGCCGAAGTGCCAGTCCAGCCGGGCTCCGATCTCGCCAGCGCAGGAAGGACATTGCCCCATCACGCGTGTCCTCCATCGCTTCAAACCGCATCATGATCACATCAAACAGGCGTGTGCGCGGCGTTTCATCCTCTGAAATCGAGCCCTCGCTCATCGGTGCATCAAACATCGGCTCAATCGCGGCGGATAGATCGGCCTTGTCAGCGACCCCATGAAAGTCTTTCAGCGTGAGGCCCGCCTCGCTTGCAATTTCTGCAAGGGTCAGGTCGCCCCACGCCCGCATTTCAGCGAGCTTTAGCGCGGCGCTCAAACCCTTCTCAATGACCTCGGTTCGGCTGCTTGTCATTCTGTCTCCGATGCGAGTTCGCGGTCGCGATCTATTGCGGCCCGCAAGGCGTCTATGAATACAGATGGCATCGCTTCCTCGTGCATCAAGACTTCAAGCGCGGCTTGCGTCACACCATTCGGGGACGTCACATTCTTGCGCAGGGTTGCGGCAGGCTCCGGCGATGTCGCCATCAGCGCGCCTGCCCCCTCAACTGTGCGCCGGGCGAGCCGCATCGCCATATCAGGGTCGAGCCCATGCTTGGCCCCGGCGGCGGCCATTACCTCGGCCAGAAGGAACCCATAAGCCGGTCCGCAGCCTGAAACCGCCGTTGCAGCCGGCAGTAAGGCCTCTGAGATCGGCCCCTCAACAGCGCCGAGCGGCTCCAGCAGCGCCCTCAGCCGCCGTTCCAGAGCGGCATCAGCCGGATCAGGCAAACATAAAATCGTGACACCGCGCCCGATCAGGCCAGGCGTGTTCGGCATCGCGCGTGCAATTTTGTCGGTGCCAAGCTTCGCAGCCAAAGTCTCCATCGAAACACCAGCCATGATCGAGAGGACTTGCGTCGTCTCGCCGACATGTCCGGCGATCTGATCTGCAAGGTCCCCAAAAACTTGCGGCTTCACGGCGACCACCAGAATATCGGCCGCTTTGGCCTCCGGGTTCAAACGGACATCAGCCGATTGGACCCAGGCCTCAATTTCTGCAGACGGATGGGGCTCTACAATATCAACGTGCCCGGAATAGCCCGCTTTTAGCCAGCCCCCGGCCAAAGCCGATCCCATTCGTCCTGCCCCGATCAGGGTAATGCGCTCAGATTTACTCATCTGATTGTCATGCACCAATCACTGAACATGTCCAAGCCGACTTTCAGCCCGGAAAACATGACGCCGACGTCATTTTCTGTTACGAGAGAAAAAACAGGAGCGCTCCATGACGACTGAAATGCTGAAATCGCTTGAGGATGCGCCCTGCGCTCCAGAAGACTTGCAGCCTGGTCAGACAGTTTATGATGTGTTTCGAGAACTCCGCGAGACAGCACCAGTCGCTCGTACGCATATTGGCGTCACTCTGGCGCTTCGTAATCGCCATGTCGCGCTCCTGACCAATGGTACAACCCGCCAAATTGAGCTTGAGACCAAGATCATGCAGGGCATCGTCGACGGTCCGATCTATGACTTCACACGCTTGGCCATGCTGTTTGCGAATGATGACGTGCATATCCGCAGGCGCACGCCCGTCGCCCGGACCTTTGCATTCAAACTGATGGACGCCATGCGACCGCGCATCCGCGCCCTTGCAGAGGAGATGATCACAGCGCGGCTCGGCAAAGGCCCGATCGATTTTGTCGGAGACATCGCCGCGCAGCTTCCAGCTCGGATCATCGCAGAAATCCTCGGCATTCCAGACAAGGACATTCCTATCTTCCTGCAGTGGATTCAGGATACTGCTGATGCCCTTGGCATCGTCGACGCAAACCAGCGCGAAAAGATTGAAACCAGCCTGACGGAGTTCATGGCCTATGTCACCGACCTGTTGGAGGCGCGGCGAAGCGACCCCCAAGGAGACTTTCTGTCTGACTACGTTCGCGCCACGGCTGAAGCAGGCAATCTGGAAGAAGGTGAGATTCGCACCCAGATTCTGGGGCTTATTCTGGCTGGCTCCGACACCACACGCGGCTCTATGTGCATGACGCTGTCAGAAATGTTGCAGCGCCCGGATCAGTGGGCCGACTTTGTCGCAGACACAGAAGGCCTCAAACGCGCGGTCATCGAAGAAGGCTTGCGCTATCAACCTGTGATATCCGGTATTCCGCGCGTCACGCTGCGAGATCTGGACGTCGACGGCTACCGCATCCCGGAGGGCGCGGTCATCGTTGTGTCGATCATGTCGGCCTTACGTGACCCGGACGTGTTTTCTGATCCAGAGACGTTCAATATTCATCGTACAGACCAGCAACGCTGGCATCTGGTCTTTGGCGCCGGGGCCCATCGCTGCGTCGGTGAGGCCCTCGCACGCGCAGAGATGGAAGAAATGCTCGCCGCGATCGCGCGGGTCGCACCGAACACCAAATTGATCGGTCCGCCGCCACATCTCGTACCGGGGGCCATCCGTCAGGTCAGCCCCATGCAAGTTGCGTTTGAAGCCTAGATCTAGGCTTCGCCGGTTGTTTCGAAAAGCGCCGCTTCCATCGCTTCGCGCGGGGTCTTGCCCGCCCAGATGACGAAATTGAAAGCCGGGACGAACATATTGATCGCATCAAGGCCCGCCGCAAGGATCGCGCGAACTTCCCCCGCTTCAGGCTCAACCCGGTCGAGCAATGGCAACGCGTGGCGGTACAGGAGCACGCCCTCGTCAATCCAGTAATCGAAGTGACCGACCCACATCCGCTCGTTCGCCATCATCACCAGTTCAGAGATCTGCGCCTGACGCTCACGCTTCGGCTTGATGTCGAGCGTGATCGAGAAGTGTAGCGCGGGGGGCTCTCGGCGTGAGGCAAACATGCCGCCCATATCGCCCCAACGGCTATTGGCAATACACTGTAATGTATTGTCTTCTTCGTCGCGCTGGAAATCCCAACCCGCTTCGGCAAGACAGCTTTCCACCAGTTCCATCGGATCAATATCCTGTACGTCTGGTGTTCTCAAGGTAAGGCTCATGTCGATCCCCCTCCGAATCAGCGTGGCGTTCTATCCACGTAGCCGAGGCTAGCACCTGACCCCTTAGCTGCAAGAGCTGAGCTTGGATAGAAGGCAAAATCATGTGGAGGCGCGTTAACTGAACAAAGTTGGCGCTTAAGCGACCGAGTTAACCACACCGCCCGTCTGAGGCGCTGAAACGCCGGTTGTCATAGGCCATCCAATCGGTAGCCCACGCAGCGTTCGCACCGCAAGAAGGGCAAAGGCTTCCGCCTCAATTGAATCGCCGCGCCACCCGGCTTGCTCCGCACTGATCACCGGGCACGTCATTGACTCAGACAACATACGCATCAAAACCGGATTATGCCGTCCCCCGCCGCACGCAATCACACGCTCAGGCGCTTCGGGCAGATTGGCGACCCCTGCAGCGACTGCCCGAGCACTAAAGGCGGTCAATGTCGCAGCGCCATCTTCAAACGACAAACCCCGCGCCATGCTGGCATTGAAGTCATAGCGATCAAGCGACTTTGGCGGCGGCTCACTGAACCACGGATGCTCAAACAGGCCCGCCAGCAAGCCCTCATGCACATGCCCAGCGGCCGCAAATGCGCCGCCTACATCATGCGTGCCGCGATCATGCCCCTCGATCCATTCATCTATCGGACCATTCGCCGGGCCGGTATCAAAGGCAACAAGCGATCCGTCAGACAAGCGCGCTGTAATGTTCGCCACCCCGCCAAGGTTCAAAACCACGGCAGGCCCGCCGCTGAGCCGCTCAAGCAAGGCGGCATGGTAGGCGGGGGCGAGAGGGGCCCCTTCCCCGCCCGCAGCAATATCGGCGCTGCGAAAATCACAGACGACCGGCAGGCCGACCTGCTCCGCCAAGGCGGGTCCATCCATCAATTGCAACGTCGCGCCAATTGACGTGGGCGTTGGCCTGCGATGCAAGATGGTCTGTCCATGTACCCCGATCAGAGACGGGTAAGCCGACGATCCGGTCGCGCCGGACAGTCCGGCTGTATCGAGCAGTTTCCGCCATGTCTGAACATGCGTCTCGACCACGGTGCGGCGCGCGGCGGAAAACGCAGCTTCCGGCTGCGGGCCGGTCCAGTTCCAGTCCCGCGCCGCCTGCGTTGCCTGTTGCAAGACCTGCCGCTCTTCTGACGTATATTTGCGCTCCACAGCAGCCCCGAACTCCAGCACGCGCTCGCCGTCGGTCCGGATCAAGGCGGCATCAACCGCATCCAGCGATGTGCCCGACATAAAGCCCGCCACCCAAATCGGTTCAAAATCTGCCTGTTGCCTGTTCAAACCCTGCCAATCCCATGCTAACCGCGCGGCTTCGAAAGAAAGACGAAGCTGATGACAACCTTTAAGTCCCGATTCCTCACCACGCTACATCAGCGCGGTTACATTAAGCAGCAAACGCACACCACAGAGCTTGATGCGTACTGCGAGACGGGCATGCCGACAGCTTACATCGGGATCGACGCGACGGCTGACAGCGCGCATGTCGGACATCTGGTCGGCATCATGATGCTGCGCCGGTTGCAGCAGGCGGGGGGCAAGCCCATCGTCCTGATCGGCGGCGGCACGACCAAGGTTGGCGACCCAACAGACAAGGAAAAGACAAGACCGATCCTGACCGAAGACCAGATCGCAGCCAACGCGGAAGGGATCCGCAAAGCCTACAGCAATTACCTGACCTTTGGTGACGGCCCGACCGACGCCATCATGGTCAACAATGCCGATTGGTTGGACAAGCTCGGTTATATCGAATTCCTGCGCGACATCGGGAAGTATTTCTCCATCAACACAATGGTGAAGCAGGAAACGGTTGCCCGGCGGCTGACCAATGAGCAGCCCTACACCTTTCTGGAGTTCAACTATCTTTTGCTCCAGTCATATGATTTTCTGGAACTGTTCCGCCGTCATGGCTGCCAATTGCAGATGGGCGGCTCTGACCAGTGGGGGAACATACTTGGCGGCGTCGACCTTATCCACAAGGCGGATGGCGGACAGGGCTTCGGCTTGACCAGCCCGCTGCTGACCACAGCCTCCGGGGCCAAGATGGGCAAGACGGTGGACGGGGCGGTCTGGCTGAATGCTGACCGACGCAGTCCTTATGATTACTGGCAATTCTGGCGCAACACCGAGGACGCTGATGTTGGGCGCTTCCTCAAATTGTTCACCGATCTGCCGCTGGACGAGATCGCCGTACTGGAAGCCCTCGAAGGCGCAGAGATCAACACCGCCAAGATCGCGCTCGCCAATGCCGCAACCACCATGCTGCATGGGGAGAGCGCTGCGAAGGAGGCGGAAGCTGCTGCGCAGACAGCGTTTAAGGGCGGCGGCGTATCCGCCGACTTGCCAACCTTTGAGATCACCCGTGCCGATCACGCAGAGGGTCCGACGACAACTGCACTCCTGCGCGCGGCAGAACTCGTCAAATCAAATGGCGAGGCGCGTCGTAAGCTCGGCGAAGGTGCTGTCCGTGTGAACGATGAGAAAATCGGTGAAGACTGCCAACACACCTGGGACGATCTGCTGGCTGATGTCGACGCCTTCAAAGTTCAGGTCGGCAAAAAACGCATCGCGCTGGTAAAGCCGGTCTAGCCTGCGATAGAGCCCCTTATGACCAAACCCGCCTAACCCGCGCCCGGCGTTGGCTCGATAAACTCTTCGTCGCCAAAGTCAGGCAGTTTCGGTTGCGGCGGTCTAAGGTCCGGGTCGACCGGCAATGAGTCCGGGATGCTCGTATCTGCGGGATTCTCAAAGATCCGGCGCAGAATGCCCGGGGTTACAGCCGATAGCGGATTTACGCTGACCTGGGCGCGTTCGAGCGAACCATTCACACCATAATTGATCGAGAAGATCCCCTCGCCCTGACGTCCGACGACCAGATCCCCAATGATCGGCACGCCGCCCAGTACGGAGTTTACCCCGAAACTCGGCACCAGGACGCCATTCAAATCGATGCCGCTACCATCTGTGGCGATCCAGCCATTTACCGTCAGGCCAAGCGCGGGGCCGCTCGCCCGGCCGCCATCAATCACATATCGCCCACCGCCAATCGAGATCGGGGCCACAACGTTAGAGAACATGACGCCGTCTCCCGACAGTGTATCCGCAAGCCCGCGTAAAGAAGCGAGCGACAGGATTTGCGTGAAAACCGGCGCATTGCTCAGCTGTACATCTTTGACGTTCGCTATGATCCGTGTCGGCGCGCCGCCGGTGCCTAGCGTGCCTTCCATCTGCAAGTCCCCGCCGCGCATAAACTCAATGCCGAGCAAGGCTTCAGCCAGAAAACCTGCATTGCCGGCGCGCATACTCATGGTCGGCGGGGCCGTGCCATCGCCCGCCAGATAGTTCGCCGAAAGCTTCGCCCCACCGGCAATATCGCCGTTCGCTGCAACCCCGCTAAGACCGTTCTCATCGCTTTCCACAGTCACGCTGGCATTGGTCAGGTCGAGCCCGCGGCGCAGTCTCAAACGGTCGACATTTGCGAGTAAGTTGAGATTGATCTCGACATCACTGCCAGCGGCTTCACCCAGCCCGCCAATATCAGGAATAAACGAGCTGACATCGAGAAATGCGCCGGAGAACTCGACATCAAGCCCCGTTTGGCCAGTACGCTCAATCCGCCCGGCGACATCTGCCGTTCCATCGACGAAAAGCCGACGCAAGGTCAGTGCCTGAAAACGTCCCACCGGGTCGAGCAGCAGGTCGCCATCCACCGCGGCGGTCTCACTCTCCAGACGCACGGTCGAGGCCTGCGCCGTATCATCACCGCGATAGCTCAGCGTTGCGCGGGCCAAGTCACCGGCGGGTTTAACCCAACCGATCTCACCGATATCGATCCGCGCCTCACGCAAGTCGAAACCAAGTGTGGCAACATCCAGTGATCCATTATCGACCTTGCCTTGCAGCTCGACCGGAATTTCACCACTGAGATAGGCGCGCCCCGTCAGGCCAAGTGAATTCAGGATATCATTTGTCAGGATGGCAGAGGCGGACAGATCCGACGGCAATCCATCATTGGTCAGACCGTCGCGCCACGTGAATTGCGCCGGCGCCGGGCCAACATCGCCAGAGCCGGTCAGGATCAGGCGTTCCTGTGTGAGATCAACCTGAACCGTGCCGCCGGTCAGGTCCATGCCCCAGGCGACGTTTTTCAAGCCCGCATCCGCGATGGTGCCATTCACACGCAGGAAAATATCTTCAAACGGGACCCGGTCCAGCGCAGGCCGGGTCATATAGAACTGACTGGTCGCTTGCCCGCTGACACGTTCGGGATCAAAGCCAGTGTTCTCCTCCAGCCGCAGTCTGGATTCAGACAGATGCCGCAGGATTGAAACCGCCGGGCCGTTGCCTTCAGCCTGCACGATAATGTTCTCACCACGCGGCATGAAAGCAGCAAAGTCGACGCTGCCAGTGCTAATCTCCCAGTCATCATAGGTCGCCGAGACAACAGAGACGGAAAACGAGTTTCCGCCAAGCTTGGCTGTGCCAATCGCATTCTCGATCGGCGGCAAGTCTCGCAGGAAATAGACCCGCCCATTACGGAACCCGAACTCGACATTCAGATCCTCGTCGCGCAAGTGTCCCTGCGCCAGACTGTCTGGGCGGATTTCAACACTTGCGCGCAACTCGTTGACAATGCCCTCTTCCAACTGTCGGACGACAAACCGCCGGGCGCCATCGCCAAGGCGCTCGGGCCAGTAGTTCAGGACCATGTCCTTCGTGAGATCGCCTTCGATTTCGGCGGTGAGATCCAGACTGAATGGCAACTCCCCGTCCTCATGGTCTACGACGAAATCGATTTCACCGGAGGCGCGCAGGTCTGCACCGCCAAGTGGCAGGTTCAGGCGACGAATGACCGCAATCGTGAAATCATCGGACAGATCCGCTGACACGTCGACATCAGAGAACGTCCATGGCGTTGGGAAGACCGGCGTTGCGTCGAGGTTGAATCTCGAAAAATCAGCATCGATACGACGTAAGGCGTTCTGAGCGAGGACATTCGATAGCCGCCCCGTCATCTCAATATCTGCGCGGGTTGTCTGCACCGCGAGCCGGTTAATATTCACCGCGTCGTCGGCAATGATATAGCCAAGCTCGAAATCCACATCCTGCAGCACCTCTTCCTGCACCGGCAGGATCAACGCGCCCTCCTGCTGATCAAAGGCGAGATCGACCTCGACCAGACCGGCCTCACGCTCAACAATCGCTGCCATGGTGATGTCGGCTGTCAGTCCCCCGGTTTCAAAACCGGGCAGTTGGAGCCGCCGCGCCAGATCCACTAATGGCCAGTTGCTGACAGTCACTTCCGTGACCATGTTTCCGTATCCGCCGCTGGTTTCCAGCGATGCAGAAAACTCGCCCGGCAAGCCAATCCCTTCGCCGCGCCCTGACAAGGTAAACGCGATATCCTGTTCCAGCCGCTGCATCCGGGATTCCGCGCCGTCTATGCGACCGACTTCACCGCCTTCAATATCGAAAAATCTGAGCGTCGTGTCCGCAAAGGCGAGCGCCTCAAAGTCAAGCGTTCCATGCGTATCGCTCAGACCGCCAAGCACCGCCCCGAGAACACTATTGGTGCGGTCCAGCCACTCTTCAGGCGTCTGCGGCAACTCGCCTTCCGGGATAGGCGGCAAGGGTTCACCGGCCAGGGTCCAGACATTCGGGGCCGTATTTCGCAGGTCCAGCATACCGCCCAGCATATCGACGCTCAGAACCTCGATATCACCAAGCAGGATCGCCCCGGCGTCCAGTGTAATATTCGCTTGTTCCGCGTGGCCGGCTTCATCGCCATTGATGTCTTTCAGGGACACGCCGCGGGCGACCAGAAACACGCGCCGCTCGGACGGCGACCATTGCAGCGTCAGCGTCTCAAGATCAACCTCACGCCCGCCGCGCGCTTGCGTCAGCGCGGCTTCGACATCGTCTCTGAAAATGCCAAGCTCAAACGGACCACTGGCCAGACGGACCGCGATCAGGGCGACCGCCGCCATGAGTAAAAGCGAAATGACGCCAAAAACTTCAAAAATAATCACTTTTGTGGTCTGGCGAACCAAATCAAATGCTCCATTTACCGTTCCAGCTTGCCATTACGGCAGATCAACCGGGAACATCCCGCCAGACCATAGGACAATGCCATGACAAACCGGCCAGAAAAAGGCGATAAAGCACCGGAGGTTACTCTACCCGCAACAGGTGACACAGAGATCAATCTGGGTCGTCCAGCCGGAAAGGGTCATGTCGTCTTCTTCTACCCAAAGGATAATACCAAAGGGTGTACGACCGAGGCGATTGACTTCACTTCTCTGAAGCCGAAATTCGCCGAACTGGGCTTCGATATTATCGGCGTTTCAAAGGACAGTTTAAAATCCCACGCCTCATTTCAAACCAAACAATCTCTGGAGGTCACGCTTGCGTCTGACACGGAAGGGACCGCCTGCGAGGCCTTCGGCGTCTGGGTCGAGAAGAGCATGTATGGCAAGACTTATATGGGGATTGAACGCTCTACTTTCGTCGTGCTCGCTGACGGCACATTGCATGAGGTCTGGCGCAAAGTTCGCGTGAAAGGACATGCAGAGGCTGTTTTTGAGGCAGTCGCGGCGCTCTGAGACCCATGTTAAGTCATGTGAACAGTCTTTAAGGCGATTTTTACGAAACTACTGCATTTCAAATAATTAAACGGCAATTCGGGGCTTTCCGACCCGTTTAGAATGAGGTTACTGTGACTCTACACCAATCGATCCATATCAGCTTCCCCCGGCTGCTCAGGTCGTCTTTACGGATAGGTGCGGTAGAATGAAAGCAGTTGAAAAAATTTCTGACCTGGTCAGGAATTGGTTTCCTGAACGGCAAATTTACCATCGCAGTGGTGGCACCGTCAGATATTTTACAATTTCGTCTCCCCAGCAAATGATGCTTGCAGGCGCGGCCCTGGCCATTGTCTGCTGGTCGATGTTTGCCACAGCCTCCTTCCTGTTCAGCATGGGCAGCACGCGCAATTATGTGGCTGATGATGAAGTCCACAAGCTGGAGCGCTGGGTGCAGGAGTTACGGGCACGCGATACCCTTTCAACGGACCAGCTCGCTCAACGCACAGAAGCTTTCCAGGACGCAACGCTCGATTTTGAGCGCCGCCACCAGACCCTTTCAGCAATGCTGAATGCGCTGAAGAATGGTGAACAGCTTGAAGTCTCAACCTTGCGCGGGGACTCAGCGCCGCTTCTGGTGACCGCATCAATCGATGAAGCCGATGCAAGACAGTCGCAGGAAGTACAGCAAGCTTCAGCCAGCCTACCGCAAGTTGGCCTAAGCGGTCAGGTCGCTAACATTCGCAGCGAACAGCAGGAATTCCTTGATGAGATTGAGGACATGGCGGTTCAGCGCGCTGAGTCTGCCCGCGGCGTCCTCCGCCTGACCAAAGTCGGTGCCGGGCGGATTACCAGCGGCGAAAATATGGGCGGACCGGAAATCACGTTTGCCAGCCTTGTGTCGGGTGAATTCGACACGCCTGAAGAAGCCCAATTTGCATCTCGCGTGGCACAGGTTGCCGCGCGTATGGAAGAAGCGCGCTATTTTGAGGGCCTTGTTGACAATCTACCGCTGGCAACACCAATCGGTATCCCGTCGCGCATCACCTCACCGTTTGGAATGCGGACAGATCCAATTCGCAAACGCCCCGCCTGGCATGGCGGCATTGACATGGGTGCAGGCTGGAACGCCCCCATCGTGGCGGCGGGTCCGGGCAAAGTAATCTATGCGGGCCGCAAGTCAGGCTATGGACGCGTTGTTGACGTTGATCATGGGCAAGGTTTTGTATCGCGTTATGCTCATCTCAATAAAATTGTGGCAAAGAGGGGCCAGACGGTCGCTATTGGCGACAAATTAGGTACAATGGGGTCTTCGGGACGTAGTACCGGGCCTCACCTTCACTATGAGGTTCTGTTTCACGGCAAACCTTACAACCCCGTAGAGTTCATCAAGGCAGGAAAACATGTTTACCAAGACTAAATCCGATACACCAAGCTTTTCGCCTGCCCAGGATGCTGTTCGCGGCGCGTCTTCTAAACCAACTGCACGCGTAGGAGCTTCAATCCTCTGCTCTGACGTACGCATTGTTGGTTCGATCAAGTCAGAGGGCGCCCTTCAAATCGACGGAACTGTCGAAGGCGACGTTACAGCTGGAGACGTCACTATCGGCTCAACTGGAAAGATTATCGGCGAGATCAAGGCTGAGACCTTGCGTGTCAAAGGTGAGATCAAGGGCTCTGTCCGCGCCAAGAAAGTCGAACTCGAAACGGGTGCATCTGTGCTTGGCGACATCTATCATGCCGCCCTGATCATTCAGCCTGACGCCGCTTTCGAAGGCCAGGTCAAGCGTCAGCAGGACCCACTAAAGGATGCTGCTCCAAAAGCAGCGGCGCCTTCAGCTGGCCTCGGCAATTCAAAGACACCTATGGCCGCCACAACCCCATCTGTCGGCACAACCGGCAACGCTTAAAGCCGGTTTGGGATAACGAACATAAAGCCAGCCTCACCGGGCTGGCTTTTTTCTTTGCCATTGGCTCTCGGCTTTAATCCGCCTCAGCCGTCGCTTCGCCCAGCGCATGTGAGAGCGCCGCACTCAGGAAAGGTGTAAGATCACCATCCAGAACGCCATTCGTGTCAGAAGTCTCGTGATTGGTGCGCAAATCCTTGATCAACTGATACGGCTGCAGGACATAAGATCGAATCTGGTGCCCCCAGCCGATGTCGGTCTTTGCATCATGGCTGTCCTTGACCGCCTGCTCGCGGCGCTGCAGCTCCACCTCATACAGTCTCGAGCGCAACATCTCCCAGGCAGAGGCGCGGTTCTGATGCTGCGAGCGACCAGATTGGCAGGCCACAGCAATGCCGGTTGGCTCATGCGTCAGGCGCACCGCAGAATCGGTCTTGTTGACGTGCTGCCCACCTTTACCCGACGCGCGATAGGTATCGGTGCGCACATCAGAGGGATCAATATCGACCTCAATTGAGTCATCAATCACCGGGGAAATTGCAATCGAGGCGAAAGACGTATGGCGACGTGCAGAGCTGTCATAGGGTGAAATGCGGACCAGCCGATGCACCCCCTGCTCCGATTTCAGCCAACCATAGGCGTTCTCGCCCTTGATCAGCAGCGTCGCTGACTTGATACCGGCCTCTTCGCCTTCATGGCTTTCAACCTCTTCAACCTTATAGCCCGCCTTCTCAGACCAGCGCACATACATCCGGCGCAGCATCGAGGCCCAGTCCTGGCTTTCTGTGCCGCCTGCCCCCGCATTGATGTTGATATAGCAGTCATTGCCGTCGACTTCGCCAGACAGAAGCGCCTCCAGCTCGGCTTTCTCCGCCTTTTCCATGGCAGCGCGCAGCGAGACCTCAACATCAGCCATCATGTCTTGATCACCGTCGGCAAGTTCCAACAGCTCCATACCATCGGCCGCTTCCTGCTCCAGCGTCTCAACCGTCTGCATTCCTGATTCAAGGCGCTGGCGTTCAGCCATTAGTTTTCGGGCTTCTTCCGGGTCATTCCAGAAGTCCGGGCGCTCTGACAGCGCGTTCAGCTCATCAAGTCTCTTTTCAGCGACGTCCCAGTCAAAGACGCCTCCTCAGCAGTTCGGTGGACTGCTTGATCTGTTCGGCCATGGCCACGAGTTCGGCGGACATTACGATCCTCTGGTCTATTTCAATCGGACTGAATGACGATGTTTCGAACAGGCGTCAATAAATGTCGTCGAGATTTTCCTCGACAACATCATCTTCCAGAATTTCGCCGGTTTCCGGGTCCAGTTCGGGGATCACGTTGCGATCGAACAGATCGCTATTGGTGCCAGAGAGGCTAAGCGTGTCTTCCTGTGCGAACACCATGCCCGGCTCTGTGCCAGGCCGGAACGCTTCGAGAATAATCTCTGACGATCCGAATGTTGGCAGCTGTCCTGTGCGCGCATCCACTTCTACAAGACGAACGCCCGGCGGAATCCGGAACGGTAGCGGCGCAACATCTGCCAGAGCGCGCTCCATGAACTCTGTATAGACAACCCCGGCAACACTGCCGCCGCCTTCACCATCCCCAAGACTGCGCGGCGCATCAAAGCCCATCCAGATGCCGACGACGAGATCGGGTGAGAAACCGAACATCAATGCATCAACATAGTCATTGGTTGTGCCGGTCTTTGCCGCAAGCGGCTTGCCCACACGTTGCGCCCGGCGGCCTGTTCCACGCTCAACGACACCTTCCAGCATGTGCACGATCTGATACGCGATGATCGGATCAATCAGCTGCTCGCGGTCATCCGGCAGGATGGGCGGCTCGCCGCCATCCCATGCCTCAGCCAAACATCCGATACACCCACGCTCATCATGCTTGTACAGTGTCACACCATTGCGATCCTGGATGCGGTCCAGCAGTGTGGGGGTCACTTCCTTGCCGCCATTCACAAAGGCCGCATAGGCTTTGGATAGACGCCACGGTGATGTCTCGCCCGAACCCAGCGACATTGCCGGATAAGGCGGCAGATTATCATAGACCCCAAATCGTTCTGCGAGTTCCGAAACCGCTTCCATGCCGATATCGGTCGCGACCCGCGCGGTCACCTGGTTATAGGACTTCTCCAGCGCGACCCGCATCGTGACCTCGCCATAGCTAAGGCCTTCTGAATAGTTTTCCGGCTTCCAGACCTCGCCGGTCGATTCGTCATAATAGACGTAAGGCGAGTCGAGAATTCGGGTGCCCGGCGTGTAGCCCCGCTCCAGCGCAGACGCATAAACGAACGGTTTGAACGAAGATCCTGGCTGGCGCCGCGCCTGCGTCACTCGATTGAACGGGCTTTTGAAGAATGAGTAACCGCCCATCATGGCCAACACCCGCCCGGTATGCGGATCGAGCGCGATAATCGCGCCTTCAATCTCTGGTATCTGTTTCAGTTCAGCTTGTCCGGCAGGCACAAGGATCGGCTCAGAGATCAGTTGCGTCTGGTCATCATCTGCCGGGTCACCTTCAATGTTTGCACCGGCCTCATCGGCATTCAGCTGGCGGCGGGCAACCTCGACAAGCACGACATCACCGGACTTGAGGCCCGTGGTCTTGTCGCTTCGCTCATAGGTCGCCGCCCACTCCATGTCTTCGGCGGGGATCGACGTTTCTGCGCCGTCCCCCAGCAAGACCTGCGCCCCACTGGCGTTCGCACTGATAACCATGGCGCGTTCCCACGTCCCATAGCCCCCCGGCAGGGTGACAGCACTCAGCTGCTCAAGCACATCACCGCCAGACGTATCCAGCGTTGCAATTGGTCCGCGATAGGCATGGCGGCGATCATAGGTTTCCAACCCGATCTGCAGTGCTTCCTGCGCCGCGAGCTGTAGCTTGGTATCAATCGTCGTACGAATAGACAGGCCGCTCTCTTCCAGGCCATCCTCACCGTATCTGTCGATCAGCTGTTTGCGCAGCTCCTGCACGAAATACGTCGCCGCGGCATATTCCGGCCCGCGCAGACGTTTGGTCGTGGTCAGCTCTTTCGCTTTGGCCTCTTCGGCTTGCTCGCGTGAGATATAGCCATCCTCGACCATACGGCCGATCACATAATCACGCCGCTGCACCAGTCGCTCAGGATTGGTATAAGGGTTCACCCGGCCCGGAAACTTCGGAAGCGATGCCAGAACAGCAGCCTCAGCTATGTCGAGCTCCGGCAGAGATTTGTTGAAATAGTTCAGCGCCGCAGAGCCAACGCCATAAGAACGACCACCAAGATAAATCTCGTTCAGGTACAGTTCCAGAATATGTTCCTTGGAAAACGCCTTCTCCATACGGCGGGCGACGACCGCTTCTTTGACCTTGCGTTCAATCGCCTGATCGCGCGTCAGCAGCATGTTTTTCGCCACCTGCTGGGTAATCGTCGAGCCACCTTGCAGGCCGCCATTGCCGGTGATCTTTGCGATGGCGGAGTTTCGCGCCGCGCGAATGATACCGACATAATCCAGGCCGCCATGGCTGAAAAAATTCTTGTCCTCTGACGACACAAAAGCCTGAACCACATGATCCGGAATCGCCTCATAAGGTACGAAAACGCGGTGCTCGGCGGCGAATTCATAGATCAGGGTGCCATCACCGGCATGCACGCGTGAGGTGATCGGCGGATTATATTCTTCCAGTTTCGCAACAGACGGCAGACCGCGCGACAGCGACAAGACCCAAATCCAGACCGCAAGCAAGGCAATTGCCCCCAGCACGGCCAGCACCAGAGCGGTAATTCGAATGACTTTCCAGGTTGGGAAGCTTTTCTCTGCCGTTTCGTATTCGTGCATAAAGTGTCTTCTCTGTCTCGGGACTTCGCCCGCGTGAATCACATTCTAACACGGCAAGACTAAGGCGGGGTAAGCAATCGTGAAAGCGGCCTCTGTCAGTTTGAGGCCAGCATTTGATCCTGACGATTAAAATAGGTGTCAATGGCCCGCTTGATCGCCTGCGCAGACTTGGTGCGCCCAGAGCTTGATTTCAGGCGCCGGGAGTCGGTCGTATTCGTCAAAAACCCAATCTCGACCAGTACAGCCGGAACATCCGGGGCCAGCAAAACGAACAGATTGCCCTGCCGGTGCGTGTTGCGCAAAAGCGGCCCGGCCTTTTCCAGTTCCGGGACCAGATCCTCGGCAAATATTGCAGAGTTGGACTTGGTTTCGCGCAGAACCAGATCTTCCAGAATACCAGAAACCTCTTCAGATGTTCCGTCTTCAATCGGGATTTCCCAGCCAAATCGATTGGCTGTGCCTTCAATCCGGCGTTCGCCCCGGGTCGAGATCGTATAAACAGACGCCCCGAAAATATGCGGCTTCAAAGCTGCGTCCGCATGCAACGAGATGAACAGATCTGCGCCCCACTCCCGCGCCATTGAGACGCGATCTTCATGCTCAACGTAAATGTCGGTTTCGCGTGTCAGGCGAACGTCATAGCGCGGATCTTCTTCCAGTAAGGTCTTCAAAATCTGCGCTGTTTTCAGAACAATGTCCTTCTCCTGACCGCCGTTCACAGCCAGTGCGCCAGGGTCGCGGCCACCATGACCGGGGTCAATCACAACGGTGTGACGTCTTTGCGTCGCCGCAAGCTCTGTCATCCGCATCAGCGACCACGGCTTTGGCGATGGCGCAGCGGCAGACGCTTCTGTAAGCACGGCCTCAACCGGCTCGGTGACAGCCGCAACCGTTTGAGCTTCAGGCAGTGAAGGCACTGCCAGCATAGGCGGTGCGTCAAAGACAGCTGCGTCAGAGCGGACAGCGTGCAGGAAACGCGTCTCTGAAACAGCTGATAGATCAATCACATACCGATACAGCGCTTCGCTTCCCGTCGGCGGCAAATCAAGCTCGCGAACGACCATCATCGGAATCTCAAGCTCAAACAGGATGTGATCGGCTTTCACCGTATAGGCGATCACCCCGCCAACCGGCTCACCGAGATAAATGTGCGGATCAATGGAGAAGTGCGACGGCTGAACCTTGATCAGCCCGAGCGCTTCATCACCGCCCAAGGCGACCAGCGGCTCAAGCGGCGTGGTTGAGGCCAGCGTGATCCGCGTATATTCGCCATCTCCGGCAATGCCGACAGATTGAATCTCGGCAACCGCTGAGACCCCGCACACAAGCGCGAATGCAAGAAGCTGTATCCAGCGGCTGATCCTGTTCATCACATCCATGGCCTGACTGCCGTATCTTTTAAAGTGTCAGAGGTAAACTGTATGACAGATACTCGCTTAATCGAAGATTTATGGGCGATACAAAAATATTCATCCGCATGCACGCATTTAGGGTCTTTCAATTCAGGTCCACTAGGGGCATGTAATAAGCAACCCTCTTTTTAGGGTGGAAAAAGAATCCCCGACGGGCAGGTGAACAGGCCTAATCCCCTGCACAAAGCCCGAACCGGAACGGATGGAATGAATGAGCTTACGGGCAATAAACGTGAATAAACTGCGCCAACCCAGGACGGGGTCGGGTGCGTTAAACGTTGTGCCTGTTTCAACGAATCAAAAATCTGGCCTTGGTCGCCATGCCCCTCGCTTTGCCAGGGGCGTCGCGCCGCCAGTATGCAAGGCATACCTCTATGAAAAAACTTATGCTGATCGATGCGGTCCACCCAGAGGAGACCCGCGTCGCTCTCGTGAACGACCAACGTGTTGATGATTTTGACTTTGAAGCCGCTGGCAGTGAGCAACTGCGGGGCAATATCTATCTGGCAAAAGTCACCCGCGTAGAACCCTCTCTTCAAGCCTGTTTTGTTGAGTATGGCGGCAACCGCCATGGCTTTCTGGCCTTCAGTGAGATTCACCCCGACTATTATCAGCTGCCTCAGGAAGACCGGGAAGCCCTGCTGGCTGAGGCAGCGCGCGAAGCTGCAGAAGCTGACGAAGCCGACCTCGATGACGGCGAAGACGATGCTTTCGACGATCTCGACGAGCAACCTGATGAAGAGGCTTCGGCGGATGCTGAGGCTGACGATGAAGACAGCGAACCGGAAGCAGAGTCTGCAAACGATGAGCCCGCGCCCGCCGAAACCGACACACAGGCCGACAAAGAGGCCGACGAAGCTTCAGAAGAACCGCTTGCCGCTGATGCAGAGGCCTCTGAAGAGACCGATGCAGACAGTGACGAAAGCGACGTTGAAGACAAACCCAAGGCGAAACCTGAGACTCGCAAGCGCGGCCCCCGCAAGACACGCGCATCCTCTGCCAGCCGCCGGTACAAGATCCAGGAAGTGGTCCGTCGACGTCAGGTCCTTCTGGTCCAGGTCGTCAAGGAAGAACGCGGCAATAAAGGCGCAGCGCTGACGACATATCTCTCGCTAGCCGGGCGCTATTCAGTCCTTATGCCGAATACACCACGCGGCGGCGGCATCTCTCGCAAGATTGCCTCAAGCGGGGATCGCAAACGCCTCAAGCAAATCATGGATGGGCTGGAAGTGCCGAAGGGCATGGGCCTGATCGTGCGCACCGCTGGCGCAAAACGCACCAAAGCCGATATTCAGCGCGACTATGAATACCTCCAGAAACTCTGGGACAATATTCGCAGCAAGACACTCGACTCGATGGCACCCGCCTTGATCCACGAGGAAGGCGGACTGGTCCACCGCGCCATGCGAGACATGTTCGACCGCCAGATTGAGGAAGTCGTCGTACAAGGCGACACCGCCTATCGTGAAGCCAAGGATCTCGCCAAGACCTTGATGCCGGCGCAGGCCCGGAAGGTGAAACGCTGGACCGCGCCCAACCCTCTCTTTGTCTCTGAGGGGATCGAGGAACAGCTGGATTCGATTTTCAATCCGACGGTTCAGATGAAATCCGGTGGCTATCTGGTCATCAACCAGACCGAAGCGCTGGTCGCGATCGATGTTAACTCCGGCAAATCCACGAAAGAACGCAGCATCGAGCAAACGGCTCTGCGGACGAATCTGGAGGCGGCGGAAGAAGCCTGTCGGCAGATGCGCCTGCGTGATCTTGCTGGCCTTGTCGTGATCGACTTCATCGACATGGAGGAGAACAAGAACAATCGCGCCGTGGAAAAGCGCATGAAAGAGTGCCTCAAACTCGACCGCGCCCGCGTCCAGAACAGCCGGATCTCGCAATTTGGCCTGATGGAAATCTCCCGGCAGCGCCGCCGGGCTGGCGTGCTGCAATCGACATCTGAGAAATGTACTGCATGCGATGGCACCGGCCGTCGCCGCTCCATCCCAAATGCCGCCTTGCAGCTGCTGCGCGCTGTCGAGGCGCGCGCCGCTGGCGGCGGTTTGCGTGGGCTCAGCGTGACCGCGCCGACTGATGTTGCGCTGTATCTGCTGAACACAAAACGCGATGCGATCGCGGCCATCGAAGAAGAGGCCGGGTTCGCGATTGCAATCAAATCTTCCGGCGAAATGATCCCGGGTGATTTCAACCTCGATGCGCACAAAGCCTCCAATGCCCGGCGTCGCCGCAAGAAGTTCACCCGCGCTGATTATCTCGAAGGGGACGAGGACGATCATCTGCTCCCCGAACCGGAAGACGAAGAAGAGGCTGAGGCGAGCGAAGAAACGGCTGCAACAGAGACGGCCAGCGACAAAGAGGGGTCCGAAGAAGAAGGCGGTCGCCGCAAACGCCGTCGCCGAGGCCGTAGAGGCGGACGTCGTCGCAAGAAGGATAGCGAGCTGCTGGATCCGGGCGCACCGCCAAGTGATGGAGGCGCGCTGCTCGACGGCATCGCTGTGAGCGTTGCAAACCTCCTTGACGATGAGCCACCGGAACTCCCGGCTGCTGAAGAGGGCGGGCTCGACGCAAAGCCAGTTGCCACGGTCACGGCCAAAGCTGCTGCACCGGCCCCCGCAGACCCCGCTGAGGAAGACCAAACTGCGTCCGCAGATCACGAAGAACAACCGCGCAAGCGCCGCCGTCGAAGACGCCGGAAACGCGGCAATACGGCTGACGCTGAGACAACACCGGAAACGGCAGAGATCGCGGCGTCTGAAGCGAACGAGGACACAAGCGACCCGGTTGCTGAACCAGCGCCGACGCCAGAGGTCGAGCCAGAGCCGGTTGTCGCTGTGGTCGAAGACGCCCCTGCCCCGGAACCACAGCCGCAGCCAGAAGCAGAAGCTGACCCGCAACCTGTCCCCGAACCAGCGGTAGAAGCTGAGCCCGAAGCGTCCAAAGCAGCGGTGTATTCTGCGGAAACACCAATCGCCTCGGAGCCAGTGCTTGAGGTGACGGAAAAGCCCAAGAAGAAAAAACGCGGCTGGTGGTCACGGGGTTAACCAAACCCTTGCCGCTCTTAAGGATTATCGCAGCAAAACCGTCTTGACGCAGGCGGCAGTCATACGTATCTGCGCTTTTGACAAGTAAGCGAGCTACGACGGGCATTGCCGTCAGTACGAGTGAGCCCAACTGTCTTCCCTTTCAATGTCGGGCAACCGGTTTTGCTTTGCGAGGATACTTGGATGACTCATCCCATGGCCGCTTCTGCGACCCTGATCAAGAAAGTCGATGTCGCATTTGACACGACGACAGTGCACCGCCCCTTTGCCAAGGATGCGGACTATATGGCGGTCGTGGCCGAGCCTTTGTAGGATCGCCAATTCCGTTTGAGCCAGACGCCTGACAGGCGCGTCTGTCCCCTTCATGCGCGATATTTCGCCATATCGGACCTTGATCCAGCCATGTTTAACACCTCTTCTTCGCGCCTTGCGCAACCCGCCATTATTCCAGACATTGACCGCCCAAACGGGCTGCCTGTATTTAGCAGTATCGCTGCAGCGCTGAACGCCTATGACGGCGATGACGCGATCTATGTGCTCTATCCAAAAGTGATCGAAGCGGCGGCCCAGACCTTTCTGAACGGTTTTCCCGGCAAGACGCTCTATGCGGTGAAAGCCAACCCGCACCCGGCCGTTCTGCGCACGCTCTGGGCCTCCGGGGTCCGCGCGTTCGATGTCGCCTCGATCCGCGAGATTGATCTGCTGCGCGAGACCTGCCCCGATGCCGAACTCTACCTGATGCATCCGGTAAAATCGCGCAAAACCATCCGCCATGCCTATGCGAGCGGCGTGCGCCATTTCGCGTTTGATTGCGCCGCTGAACTCGGCAAGATCCTTGTGGAAACGCAAGATAGCGATGACCTGCATCTACATTTGCGCCTCAGCCTGCCACAGGGCGGCAGCGCCAGCATGCCGCTCGACGGCAAGTATGGCGCGTCCTACAAAGACGCGATTGATCTGCTCCGCGCCGCGCGTCCCGTCTCGCAAAAGCTCGGCGTCTGCTTCCATGTCGGCAGCCAGTGCATGGACCCCGCCGACTATATTCAGGCGCTCGCCTATGTGCACGGCCTGCTTGAGGTTTCAGGCGTGGTGATTGACAGCCTTGATTGCGGCGGCGGCTTTCCGATTGCCTATCCCGGTCTCACCCCGCCGCCAATGGCGGACTATTTCGCGCGGATCGAGAAAGGCTTTAAGATATTCGGCTTTGAAACCCTCGAAATCATTGGCGAACCCGGCCGCGCCCTGTGCGGTGAAGGCGGCTCAACGCTCGCCCGCGTGGAGCTGCGCAAGGGCAATGATCTCTACCTCAATGAAGGCAGCTATGGCTCCCTGTTCGATGCCGCCAATTGCGCCTGGAAATACCCGGTGAAACTGCATCGGAAGGGTGCTGTTTCGGAAGAAAGTGAGGGCTTCCGCTTCTTCGGCCCGACCTGCGACAGCCTCGACACAATGATGGGTCCATTTAACCTACCGAGCGACATCCACGAAGGCGACTGGATCGAAATCTGCCACCTCGGCGCCTACGGCCAGGCCCTCGCCACAAACTTTAACGGCTTCCAGTCTGAGACCACAATCGCCGTGGTTTAGGGCACCAGCCGAGAGGCAAAAAGCGCCCTAAAGCGGACGCGACCCTCTGGCAATTATTCGCCAGAAATGGTCACCGAAACGGTTTCGTTCAGAGTCCGTTTTGGGGCGAATTCGGAACGTTTAGGTTACCCAGAAAGTTGTTGAAGATGTGCTTGAGACTACTTCGATAACTTTTTTAGATGGTGGCGAAAACAAATAGCCCCGCACAAAACGTTATTAGCCATCTCGCTTGAACCGTTTCATGAGTCTGTCGCCGTAGTGAAAAGCCAACACTCCAAAAGAGATACCGTAAACCGTTCGACAAACGAACTGAACGCAACCATCAAGCAGCCACCAAGAATCCGGCATTTGATACATTGCGAAAGTTACTTCGAAGCTCTCCAAGAGGTCGAAAAACACGCCCTTGGCCATCGTATCGAGAAGCGTTGCAACCATCTCTAGAAAGGGAATGACGCCCGGATTGTACGGCGTTCCGATTTTGGACCACGCCAAAAGCTGGAAGTGAATCATCAAAGCAAATAAGATGTAGTTCCGCATCTCTCGAGTGAGATATGTGTTTTGAAGCCACCCCCAAGAACCTGGTTTAGAATCATTAAAACCACGAAGGCGTTTCGCGGTCCCTCGAGCCGACCAAACTAAGCCTCCGCCCAATATTAGCGTGACCACCACCGCAATATAATACCAAACAGACATGAGGCTAACGTAACTCGATTCTTTGATATTGCTTTTGCGCTGCCCCAAGTCGGACATCCCAAGCGTCCGACTTAGGGCGCTTTAAGTCATTTGTCCTGCAGCAATCGACTGGCAACTAAGCGCCAGAGAAGCCCTGAGCATGGCCATTGGCACGAATGGCGGGGCTCATGCGAAGGGGACATGGGCCACCCCAACCTGAATGGCGGTACGTCGCCAGAAGCGGTCATCGAAACGATTACAGCCAGAGTCCGTTATGGGCCAATTCCAGTCAATCAAGGAATTTCGCGAACGTTCTAATCTCGCCCCGAATCGGACATACGGCTTATGGCTGCTGTGGCTCTGAATTGGGGCGCTGTCTCTAAAAGCCAGCGGGGACGGGTAGTCCGTTGCTACCGATGGCGATCGCGTTGAAGCGTGTGCCCATCTGTTCCGGGTCGACGAGTTCGCGGATGCCGTCATATAGGTCGTCGGCCTTGTCCGGGTGGAGTTTAGCGAGCTGATTGAGGCGGGCTTCGGCGCCGAGGCGGAGCAGAAAGTCGCCTTGTGGGATGGGCCCGTGCACAGCAAGGCCCGCCTTGTGCGCCAGACCGCGCAGGAAACCAAAGTCGACATCAACGGTCAGATCGCTCAAACCCGGCGCCGCAAGCGGATGGATCTGTTGCCCCTCTTGAAACGCGCGGAGCGTGTCAGATGGTGTCTCATTGGCCGAGCCATAATCGATGAAAAGCGCGCGGACCGGATCACCGCGCTCACTCAACCGGGATAGCTGGTCCACAAGGGTTTTTAGCGCGGGCTGCAGCTCGATTGCGTCAATATCAGGGGCATCGGTCACGGGCAGTGCGTCTGCAGATAGACCGAACCCAAGATTGCCGTCAGCGTCGAGACCGATCACGCGTTCGCGCCAGTCTTCGCCCTCGCGGATATATTGCTGAGCCGGGAGGCAATCGAGATACTCGTTGGCGAGGATAATCGTTGGGCCTTCGGGTATGGCGGTGAGTTCGGTCTGAAAGTCGAGGGTCTGCGGTTTCAAGCGTTCTGACTGGAGCTTGCGCAGCGCCGGGCTCGCCTCGATCAAGGTTAGCTGCATCGCAGTTTGAAAGCCGGGCAGGACAGCGCTGGCCCGCAGCGCGTCGACCATGAGCGTGGCGCGCCCGGGGCCAAGCTCGACCAGATTAACCCGGTCGGGCTGACCCATTTGCTGCCATTCATGCGCGGCCCACAGGCCAAGCAGCTCTCCGAAGATCTGACTGATCTCAGGCGCGGTGGTAAAGTCTGTTCCGAGACCGGGCCTTGTCGCGTAATAGCCGTCTTCCGGGTCGTGCAGGCAGATCTGCATATAGGTGCTGATCGACATTGGGCCGTCAGCTTGGATAAGGCGTTTGATCCGGTCTTTCAGGTCGCTCACGCCGTCGCTTTCACCATGGGCCTCGAGAACGCAAACCACATCAAGGCGGCGCCGGCGAGGATCATGGGCAGCGACAGGACCTGACCCATCGTGATCCATTCAGGTAGCCATTCCACGAACTCATCCGGTTCACGGTAAAACTCGGCGACGCTGCGTCCGCATCCGTACATGAACACAAAGAGGCCGCCAATCAGACCAGGGCGCTGCAATGCTTTGAAGCGCCAGACAAGGATGGAGGTCACGATAACCGGGATCAGACCTTCAAGCACGGCTTCATAGAGCTGGCTTGGATACCGCGGTAGCTCAGCTCCCGTATAGACCCATTCTCCGGTATCCCAGTTGTAGGCAGGCGGCGTTCCCCCGGCAAAGCCTTGAGGGAATATCATGCCTTGGGAGCTGTCCGTCACACGGCCATATAGTTCTGCGTTCATGAAGTTTGCTATGCGCACGAAGAACACACCGAAGCCAGCCGTCACACCGCCAATATCGGCTATGCTCATCAGGTTCACCTTGTACTGGCGCGTGATCAGATAAATCGCGACAACGACTCCCAGAAAGCCACCGTGAAAGGCCATGCCGCCTTCCCAAATACGCAGCAGGCTCAACGGGTCAGCCATGGTCGCGTCCCAATTGTTCGGGAGCTGATAGAAGAGAATATAGCCAAGTCGGCCGCCAAGGATCACGCCGATCGTCGCGTAGAAGAGCAGGTCGTCGATCCCTTCACGGGTCGCTGGTGACGTGCCGCCCCAGAGCGCTGGACGATTGATGAGAGCAATTGCGTAGCGCCAGGCCACCAGCAAAGCGGCGATATAGCCGAGCGCGTACCAGCGGATGGGAAACTTGCCGAGGCCCAGAAAGCCAAGATCAATCTGGAACAGGGCCGGGCTCCATTCCGGGAAACTCATGGCAGAGAGGGCAATCAGGCTCATGCGGCGGTCTTTCCTATGGGCTTTGTGCGCCCATCTGTTAGTCAGGATGTGAGACAGACTCACGACGCGCGAAGGAGTAGCGCCATGGTAGCAAAGAATCCACTGCTAGATGACCTTAGCGGACTGATGACCGGCGCAATGGGCGCGGCCCGCAGTGCCGGGGAAGAGGTCAAGACCGCCGGTCAGGCCCGCCTGCGCGCGATGATCGCCGATATGGACCTTGCCGGGCGCGATGAGGTGGAGGTGCTGAAGGCGATTGCCGTCAGCGCGCTGGAGCAAGTCGAGGCGCTCGAGAAGCGCGTTGCCGCGTTGGAGAAGAAGTAGGTTTTGAGGTGGCACCCTCTGATCAAGTTAGAGGGCAGCGCGTTTGGCCGGTTTGGGCGATGCGGTGAGGTTTGGTTTGTGACAGGTCTGTATTTGGCAAAGCGCTGAGGCCTGCGGCCACGCTTTGCTTAGCGGGTTTCTCACATAGACCGGGCTCAGGGCTGTTTTTCTTTTCACCGCGCTAACGCCCTTTTGGGCGACGCGGTGGAAGCGGGTCACCCGCTCCGCTTTGCTTCGCGATGGACCGGGCTGAGGGCTCCGGGTCCAGGCCAAGGGGTTCCGAACACAAACAGTCCTGAACCTGGTTCATGTGAGCGCGAAGCGCGATACGGAACCTGCTGTCGCCCGGCTGCGGCGCAGCCGCTCAGCGCCGGGCAAAACAACACTAGGTCTCGGATCGCTGCGCGTCCGGGATGACAGTTAAAAAGAGTCTTGCGGCGCGGGCACCTCACGCCGCTACAGGCCGCACCAGTTGCAGATGCCGAGCAGCTGCTAGCAAACCCACGGCCAGAGATAGACCGGGACGTGGTTGGTGTGGAGCGAGTCCGCGACACTCACGCCAAGCACCATTTGACGGTTTCTGGCCCAATGCAGCACTACGACAGATTTCATCCGGTGTCGTTAACTTGCTCGATTCTAGTCGTTCACAACCCCGACCTACACAGGGTTGCGACTTTGATCCTCAAAGACTGGCTAAGACGAGCTAACCCTAGTCGACTAACGCGATTTGCGTTTTCAGGGGATGTTCAAACAAAGCAGAATTAACCACTCACCAAACAAACGTCGATAAAGTCCTGCATTTCATGCCGCCCCAGAAACATATCGGCTTCGCACCTACGTCGACTCACTAATCCAGGCGCTATTTTTCCCCCAGAGTACACCCATCGTTTCATTTGATTTGGAACCGAGTCTATCGCGCCATCATTTAGGGCCTTCAATAAAGACGATTTTTCAAACGCGCTCCCCCCCGCGTTGAACACGAATGTCGAGAGGGCCGCACGCTGATAAGGTTGAAGTTCCACTTCAACTAGATCATCAACTATCGTAAAAGCAGTTCGCAGATCTGCACTCAGAAGTTGTAGCCACTCTTCTTGAGTGGACAATTCTTCGAACGGCACGAATTCTGCCGAGTCCAACTCCTCGCAGCTTTTGATGGCAATTACGTGCCCAAAACCGATGGTACAGAATCCTGAGGCATTGTTGTAAGGCGTCGCCGAGAACCCTTCAAAACGGGCGGCCATACGAACAGCTAAATCGGAGCGAGAAAGGGTCGCTGTTGCAGTGTCGCTAAGTTCCGTCTTCTCAACTATCGTTCTGTTACGTGCTTCCAATATGCGTTCAAGCGGACAGCTTATTTCGGATTTACACGATGTCACAAATAATTGCTCACCCTCAAAACACTCCGTGCTGACGGTTTCTCCAGCGTTTAACATGCGTCGGCAGTTCTCCGAGGCGGGAACCCAAGTCTGGCGTCGCGACATTTCGAAGTTATCAAAATCTACGTTCTCTTGGATTACATCCAGAATCGATTGCTTTGCTCCGTACGCAGAAGACGAGTTTGTCATCCTCAAAAACTCACGCACGGACGTATCTGTCGAAACAGTCCAAGTGCCGTCAAATTGATCGATATCAAAGTTCATGCGGTTCAGCTTCTCTTGAATCCGAATGTTCTGCAGAGTCTCTGATGCACATTGGTCGTAACCATCCTGTGCAATTTCGATGGACTGAGCACGGCTTGGATAAGCGTTCGAGGTCGACAACCGCAAGCGCTCCATCAGGTCTACCAATGCCAGTTCATCACCCAAGACGACGGCTAAAGCACAACCGGCAAACTTGTCAGCGTTCAATTCTCGTTGTGTCAGCGATAGTTGATTATTGGGAGGATAAAAGTCTCGATTCACAAAATGCCCGAGTTCGTGCCCAAAAATAACGTACGCTAGGTTTTCATCCGTTCCTGCAACCGCTCTCAACCAATCGGGATTGTAGATGATATATTCTCCCGGCTCGATTTGTTCCTTTCTCGTGCGAACAACATGAGCGTAAGCAGTATTGATCTGTCCGCATGGAATGACGCTAGGCGAAATTGCCAAGGCCCTTTTTTGAAAGCCGTCGGCTAAAGTGTCCACAATTCGAAAACCAAAATCATCTTCATGAGTACCACCACCCGAAGACAATCGATTTTGATGAATTCGAATACATTTCTCGAATTCTGTAAACGAACTCGCAGCTTTGTTTTGCTCGCTTTCTTGTAACTGTTCGGCACTACACGCAGCGACAAGACAAACCGCTAGGTACTTAAGCAATCTGATAATTATTGCCGTTCCCCTGTCTCGATATCATAGAACTCTGACCCGCCTGCTATCCCAAGCACTTCTTCACAGTTCTCGCGAGAAAATGGCTCGGTGTAATCAAAGCCAATGTTGCTATCATACTTGTGCCGCTCGCAACCTCTTCTCGTCACGAGTCCCGTTAGCACAACCTTCTTAGAGTAAACCCACTTCGGGAACTCGGCGGATGCTGCGGAGTAATCAGACTGATTCAATAGGAGAAGTAATGTGGAGTTTGAAAAATTCGACTCCCCAACATTGTAAACAAATGAGCTTAGTGCACTAAATTGAGCATCGTTTAGTGAAACATCGACTAGGTCTTCAACCGCTTTCCTGGCTATGCGGGTATCTAATTCAAGCAGTCGATGACCTCGTTCCTTTGTTATCGCCTTCGAAAATTCCCCCAAATCGATAGACTCACATTTTCGGAGGGCAATTAAATGCCCATACCCTACCGTGCAGTAACCTGACGGGTCGTCGTATGCTGTGGCAGACCATCCCTCAAAGTCTTTTATCATCTCAATGGTATAGGGAGTAATATTTCGAGGGGTCAGGCTTTCCAAAGCAATCCCAAGAGAGTCACTTCTGAGCCGTTCTACTTGAACCATCGATGTGTATTCCGCGGGCGACGATTCGACCGCTCTCGGTGTGTCACTGCTGCATGACGCCAAAAGTGAAAATAGCGATCCAATAAACAGAGTTTTCCACATGTACCCACCCCCTGAAATATGCTCAACTGGCACCTTCACCAGTACGTCACCTGACTGAATTATTAAGACACCGGACTCCAGTCAACACTATTGTCGACTTTATATTTCGACGGAGTATTCAAAATGCACTTTGAGATCTCGTTCTCTCCATCTGTCGAAGCCAAAATGAAACATCTGAGCACCGACTTACTTATTTCCTGATTTTCCATTGCTTCGAGAATCTCGATTTCCAATAACTTTTGATCGTCGATATCGTCTATGCGAGTTGCGACAATTTGATATTGATTTAGACGACGACACTGTCGCAATTGATCTTCGTCGGCGTTTCTAACAATTGCACCGACAATCTCCATTTCAGGCGAAGTTAACTGCACATCTCCAAGCGCCAGGAGAGAGTCTTCCAAGAATAATGTTCTTGCAGCGATGCCATCCACAGACAACATGTCGGAAGATGAGTTGAAAGCACTGCGACAACCTTCATCGCCAAAAGTATGGGGAGCACTACCCGCATGACCTCCCACCTGACAAGCAGATAGAGCTAAAGCTGCAAGTTGCGACAATATTAGTGAATAAAGTACATTTTTAGATCGCATAATTCGGCTCCTTACTTCTAACATTTCCATATTTGTCACGACGAGAGTTCGAGCAAGTAAAACAACAGCCGAAATATCAAAGTGTATTTCCCACTTCAGTTTCTTCTATAGATGAGGGATCTTCCGCCAGCTGATCCGGCAGCGTGGCTCGCCATCGCACAACTTTGTTGTCATCTGCCAAAGTGAGCAATTCATATTGGTTCTGAGTGGGTTCTCCGAGAAACTCAATATCCTTTACGATACAACAACTTGGTTGACTGACGCTCTCGCGATTTCTGAAATGTCCTACCCCTGCCCCCTTGTTGAGCAGGCTAAATTGAAATGACCGTTCAGGCCCCAGCGCCACAGACCATAAGTAAAGATCTCCCTGATTGGTTCCCGCTGCGACCCATTTCCCATCTGAGGAAATATCCAGTGCGGTAAGTTCTAAAGCTTCTAGAAAACTCCAGTGGCTTTCAAAAATCTGGCTACCTTCTTCACGCTTAAACACGGTAAAATTCCCCGCGAAGAATTTTGCGACAGCTATCTTTTCGCTTCGAGATACAGCCCAGTCTTCGAGTTCCCTAAAATCAATGTCGGTCGGCAAATCAAGTAGTTCGCCTGAACCGCGATCTAACAGTGATGGTACTTGAAACTCATCAAAGAAACCAATTAAGTTCTGGGTCCCAAATATCTCTCGAGGTGCTCGACTGCCGTCGATCGCACCGTTTAATGGCACACATTCCCCGCTCGCGAGTTCGTACTGATAAACAACCTGGCCGTGCGCTTCCTCACCTGTGTAGATCTTCACTAAGTCAGCTTCCCGCACTCCAAATCCCGCATGCACGTATAGATCTGCTCTATCGCGCTTGAGCAGTCTTTGAATGCGCTCAGGAGCTTCTATTGAACAACGAGATATCATTTGCCGAGCATTGATATCCCATAACTCAGAAAATCCACCGTTTGTTGTTCTTAGAAGCAAACTGCTATTTTCAATCAGACTGAGGTCCAACGTCTTTTTGGGACTCATTTCGAACCCACCGTCCACTACAGTAAACCCTCCACCTAACGGGAAAACCTCAACATCTTCCGATATAGCTACCGCTGTCTCGTCGGTCTTAGAAGCAATTAAGAAATCCAAACTTTCGCTTGGATTCGCGGTAATATCCACAGCTTGAAGTTTCGGTCGACGAGCCTCTTGCTCTGCCTGTTCTCTTGCGAAACGCTCCATCGTAGCTTCAACGATTCTCTCTTCACGCGCCTGATCGGCCTCTATTATTTGGCGCATTTCAACTTTTCCATGTTCTTCGGCGTAACTCCAAACACCGAAGCCCATGGCTATAATTAAAGGAGCAGCGAATATTAGCCGCTTGGTTCTGAGTAAATTTGTCAGCGCACCAATGTAATCAATCATTCGCTGTGGGTGTCGTCCTAGCAGCCGTCTAGACAACGCTCGCTTGTAAGCCAGAATCTCTTTTCCCTGCCCAAACAAAAGTTTCTCAAGCAAATTCCAATCGGGCTCACTGAGCTTGAGAATACGGTCTGAAAAAGAACCAGTTGCCTCCTCGAACCCGGCTAGCACTTCTTCCGCATCAACTTTTTTCTTATTTAGTTTTTGCTGCTGGTGCAGGAACCACTTTCGAGTGTCGGAATCAATTCTGGAGGTCTCTTCAGCACTAAGTTGCAGCTGAGAAAGCAATGCCGCAGTTTCATGATCGTTTCGCATTGGATCACTGGTTGGTGCGATTAGGGGCCACCAAATTGCCGGCCAGTTGTTTTTCTTATCGTGAGCCATTGCGGTGAGTAAGAGATTTAGTGAACTCACTCTCGAATTCTTCGATGACATAAACGACTTTTGCTGGACGACCACTTCATCTGGTTGTTTCAGTTTGTACGCTGCCCAAATTGCTTTGAGCCGTTCAAACCAAATGTAAGAGTTTCGATCCGCTGCTACATCAGACACACACTTTCCGATGGCTATCTTAAGCAGCTGCAGCACGGTTGACGTTTCAATATAAGGATGTGCCTCAGCCGCTTTCCAAGTTGATTTCCGGTAATCGTCAATCGATGCGTTCGTAGTTCTGTGCACTCCGCCCAATTCCGTATGCAAGTCGAAGTACTTTCGGCTCTTTTCAATCGTATTTTTCTCGATAAACGCGTCAAACAAATCGACACAGAATCCCTGATCCAAGATAGTATCGAATTTAGACAACAAGCTTCGTAATTCGTTCAACTGGGCTTCGGTCGAACCATTGGAAAAATACCAACGCGAAAGGTTGTCGACTTCCACATTGGGTAGACTTTCTGGCAACTCGAAATCTTCGAGACAGGTTATTGAAACCAGACGATTTTCCCCGTTGCTCGAGGCAGCAAAAGACGCAGCTTGAAACAGGCGCCCTTGGATCAGACTATGTCTACCCCAACAACAGACTATAACTTTCGCTTGCCGAATTCGTTCCGGCACACGCTGTGCTCCCCAAGGCAGCATCTTGAATACATCGGATACGGATGATCGAATGCCGACGTTGCTCAATAAACCATGTAACTGGCGAGCGAATGGCAAATCTCGGGGATGTGCCAAAATAATAATCGGTTCAGCCATATTTCACCCCCGCAAACACAGAACCACATTGTTGCGATATCGTAACGTTCCAAGCAAGTGGTCTTCCTGTTATTACAAGTCCTTACGCGGATCTGCGGGAATTCATGCCGACTAATATCCGCTGCGGTGCTGCATCTGTTCTGCCAATCAGGCCCGTACATCATTCGGTTTACGGCTGTCCCTCACCGCACAAAAAAGCCTTTGCGTATAAAAACGGTTCCTCTGGCTGTTCAGCGAAATCACCCTAAAGTGAGAATGTTGAGCCCATGATTGACGTGGGCAACGCTTGGGCAATGTCGTAAAGTATCAATCGGCAATTTAGCGCTTTGTTCCACTACGTTAGGCTACGTTGGGCAACGTTGTACTTCTTTAAATTCAATGCCTTACGTGACACCACAGCGTTGCCAAGGTTGTGCTCGTGACTGGCTGCATTGCATCTACCCAGACATTCGGCCTAGGAACGTCAACGACCGTTTCTGGCGAATAATTGCCAAAGTGGCGGCGTCCTTTTCGGGCGAGTTACGCCGCTTGTCGTGATCGCGCCCGCACCGGGGGGCTCCGCTCCAATCCGACCGACTCGCTGCCCGTGCCATGCTTCGCCGCATGTCGCTCGGGCCCAATTTTCTCGATTTTGCGCAGCGCCAGGGCGATTTGCTGATCGCGCGGGTGGTGGCGCGCGGCCTGTAAGCGCCCGCCGCGCTTTACGTTGCAACCGCGCTTTCGCATTTTTACGGGCGAACGGGATTGCCCCGATTTCTCGGCGATTCTTGACCCATGGGGCGAGCGCGTGCGCACTGCGGGGCCCGTACAAACGGCGCCTCTGGTCGCGCGGCTCAAGGCCCTGAAAACCCTACTCGAAGCGCCAACCGAGCGCGCCAAACGTCTCGCTTTTCACCTTGCCAGACGCCGCCCCGGGCCACTCCTCGCGCCGGGAAGACACGCAGATGTTCCACGCCGCTGGGGCACTGAACTCTCGATGCTCTATGAGGGCATGGCCGAGAGCATCCGCAAGCTGAGCCAGGCGCGGCCACCGCCGCTTGACCCGGTTGCGAAACCACCCCCGCGCATTCGCCTTCTATAGATCGCCCCAAACCCGCCTCGGCGGCATACGTGCAGCTGCCCGTCGCAAAAGTCGACACACTGACCAACGCAGATTAGACAAACAGCATGTCTCTTCCTGTACCAGCCCAATCCCATTCCCTTGCTGCCCTGCCTGGTATTCGACATGGCTTTTTCGGGCGACAAGGTGGGGTCTCTGCAGGACTATATCAGAGCTTGAACCTCGGCGCGGGGTCTGACGATGCGCCCGGCAGCGTTGCCAAAAACCGCGAGCGCGTGCGGCAGGCCATGGGGGCCGATCACCTTCTGTCTTGCCATCAAATACACTCGCCCACGGTTGTTACGTTGACAGAGCCGTTTCGCGACCGCCCGAAAGCCGACGCCATGGTCACAGGCGAGCCCCGATTGGGCCTTTGCATCCTGACAGCTGATTGCGTGCCTATCCTGTTTGCTGACGCACAGGCTGGCGTGATCGGCGCGGCGCATGCCGGATGGAAAGGGTCACTCGCGGGCGTGGTTGAGGCCACATTGCAGGCGATGGAGGCCCTCGGTTCGGATCGATCCCATATCAGCGCTGCAATCGGCCCTGCCATCCGACAAGCCAGTTATGAAGTCGGCCCTGAGTTTCGTGACACCTGGGTTGGACTGCATGAATGGACGGATCGGCTATTTGTTGCAGGCGAAGGCGATAAATCACATTTCGATCTCACCGGTTATGTCCGCCACGTTCTGCAAAGCGAAGCGGTCGGCGCGATTGATGATCTAGGCCATGACACTTGCGCGATGGAGAGGGACTATTTCTCCAACCGGCGGCGCAATCATCGCGGCGAACCTGACTATGGGCGAAATGGCAATGTCATTGTGCTCGCTGGCCCAGACTAAGCTTCAGATCAGGCCGCGTTTCAGATCTCGCCGGATTTGACGATCCGGAGCAATGACCTTTTGAGTTGATCGGGTCATCGTCGAAGGTCCCCCCAGAATGTCTACTGCGAGTTCCGCTCCGGCCCATGGCCCCCAGGTAAAACCGCGTGAGCCAAATCCGCCAGAAACATAAATGCCTTCATGATGAACCGCTTGCGCCCTCTCTGACCAGCCATGACGCAAGGCCGCAAGCGCTCCCAAACTACGTTCGAAGTCTGGCAAGCGGCCAATCAAAGGCAAACGATCAGGCGTTGTGGCGCGTATACCCGTTCGCGATTCGACCTTCACGCCTCGGGCTTCGACACGCCAGTAAGGGGCCAGAGCCTCAAGAGCCTGGCTGTTTAACGCGCGCGCCTCTTCGCTGATCATAGGCCCCGTTTCAGGCACAGGTTCAAACGTTGCGCCCCATAGCCGGTCGTTCTGGCTGCTCAGCGCATAATGCCCCGACGCAAGCGCTGATGGCGGCGCTTCCGCGCTGCTTTCGTAGTGTTCGACCTGCCCCATACGTCCGGTCAGCCGAAGCCACGGGAATGTCTCGGCTATGGCCATACCACTCGCAAAAACAACCGCGTCGAAGGATGCACCATTCACTGTTCGCGCCAAGAGGTCGACTGCGGCCGCCTGCCCCCAATGTACCTCACTCCCCTCAAGCAAGGCAGGCAAAAGCTCGCTCGGGCGCAGGATCATAGCGCCCTTGTGCAGCAGACCCCCGCCGCGAAGCGCTTCGAGACGCTCCAGTCCGAGAGGCGGATCAGCAAGAACCTTTGCAAACCGCGCCGTTTGAGCTTCATCCTTTGGCTTGTGCGTCACATCCACCTGCTCGGTTCCAGGCAAGGCGCTATAGGTCCGGCAGGCGCTGAGATAGGCGTCAATCAGCAGTCTTGCTTCGACCGTGTCGCCTGCGTCGAGCCGCGGCATCACCAAGGCGAGCGGGTTCCCGCTCGTACCTTGCGCAGGACCGGAAGCAGGATCGAAAACGGTAACCTCAGCGCCTCTTCGACTCAGCGCGTAGGCGGCATTCGCCCCGGCAATTCCGGCCCCAATAATCGCCACGCGCCGCGATGCCTTTGCTGGAGCAGGCGGCGTCGCCTGTTCAGGAAACACGGCTTCCAATCTCTCGCGCTTTCGCCCATGACCGGGCTGCTTGGAGACCTCAAATCCAACCGATTGCAGACCGCGTCTGACCCCGCCCGCGACTGTAAACGTCGCTGCGATTGCTCCAGGCGCGCTCCGCTCCGCCAATTCGGGCCAGATGGTTTCGGCCCACATGTCGCCGTTCAATGCCGGGCTGAAACCATCCAGAAACCAAGCGTCGGCTTTGAAGCGGCTCTGCGGCAACGTCTTCTCAATCTGACCGATATGCAGGGTCAGGGTCAGTCGCTCTTCCGACCACACGACATGATGCACCCCAAGCGCGCGTTCAGGCCAACTCCCCAGCAGCCTTTCGACAAGCTCTGCCAGTTCCGGCCAGATCTGCAGCGCACGGCCCGCATCTTGTCGATCCAGCGGAAAGCCTTCAAAGCTGACAAAGTGCAGCCAACCAGCCTCTACTCGATGAGCTCGCCACATCTGCCAGAGCGCAAGGAAGTTCAGCCCCGTACCGAAGCCGAGTTCTGCGACTGTAAACTGATCGCGGCCATTCCAGCGCTGCGGCAGACCGCAAGCCTTCAGAAAAACCGCTCTACTTTCAGCAAGTCCGTCCTCGACACTGTAATAGATATCACCAAAGCGACGGTCCACAGGTGTACCGTCAGGTTTCCATTCAAGGTCCGGTCTGGGGGGTAATCTCATACCGGCGACATAGCCCTATTGGTAAAGTCTAACCAGCTTCCAATACCCGCTAACTTCCGAAGTAGCGCTATGCAAAACGCTAAATGACTCAACCCTCGCCACCGCAGTGACCGCATCATGCAATACGAAGATAACAGAATTCACGCCTGTCGGCATAGCCAGAGTGCGATGCCCTGCTATCTATATTGGCAAGTTAGGAGGCACTGATGTCTGAGATTGTAATCACCCGTGAAGATGGCTCGAGCGGCGGGCGCTATGTGACCACAATAAATGGCGACGAAGCTGAGATGACGTACTCGCGCGCTGGAACCAATCGTATCATTATTGATCATACCGGCGTGCCAGATTCCATGCGCGGCCTCGGGGTCGGCAAGAAACTGGTCGAGGCGGCGGTAAAGGACGCGCGGAAAGAGAATTTCAAAATCATCCCGCTCTGCCCCTTCGCCAAGGCGACCCTTGAGAAGACGCCGGAATGGCAGGACGTGGTTCAGTAGGCCAGTATCAAACGCTTGCTATTTCTCCCATGCGCGCCGAACCTGCATGCAAGGGAGAGGAAACATGAACAAAATATACCTGATAGCCACCGCTGCTGCCCTGATGGCCTCCTGCAGAGGCGCGCCTCCAAATGAGAAACTCCTGACGCAAGGGTGTCTCGCACTCATGGCAAACGATCCTGAGATTTCGGGCGGTTTGCTCAATGCGAGCGGGACAACGTCAGACATTTTCTGTCCCTGTTATGCCAAGACGATCATCGCGGGTGAAACTAAAGTCGACCTGCACAAAGAGGTGCTGGTGGAGATCGTCAACACACGAGAAGCCAATAATGTAGGCGTGGAAGACGCTGTCGACCTGATTGAAGACCGGATTGAAAGCGGAGAAGTTGATTTGTTCACGTCAGAGCAGCTCGATAGCACTGGCGATGACTTTCAGGATATCGCAGGCCGTTTTGAAGAAAACGGCGCCTGCCCGATCTCGTGATCTCTTAAGTCTGCGTATTTGTGAACTGGAACGGCTTTAACTGCGCCACAATCTCCTTGATCGGGCGCATGGGGCGACCATCAGCATGGATCATCACCGCCGTAATCCGTGCGTCCGCGATGATCTCTTCACCGCGCAGGCAGGTCTGACCGAAGTACATTCGCACGCCCTTTACCCCCAAACTGCGCGTGCGAATGGTCAGAAGGTCATCAACCTTCGCCGCGCGCTTATAGTCAACTTCGACATTGGTGAGCGTGAAGGCGGCTGGCTCATCGCGCGCAAGCAGGCTCTGATGGCTGACCCCTGCATCCCGCAGGAAGTCTGATCGCCCGCGTTCAAAGAACCGCAAATAGTTGGCATGATACACCATGCCCGTGAAATCGGTGTCTTCGTAGTAGACACGAATGTCCTTGAAATGCTGACCTTGAGCATCGAATGGCGGTGGAAGTGACGTCATCCAGACCTAGTGACGGAAATGGCGCATGCCCGTCAAGACCATGGCGAGGCCCGCTTCATCTGCGGCCGCAATAACCTCATCATCACGGATCGATCCGCCGGGCTGAATAATTGCTGTGGCGCCTGCTGCTGCGGCTGCCAGCATACCATCCGCGAATGGGAAGAAAGCATCGGACGCCGCAACGCAGCCCTGTGTTCGCACTGTATCGAAACCCTCTTTTTCTTTTGCATCTTCGGCCTTGCGCGCGGCAATGCGGGCGCTGTCGATCCGGCTCATTTGACCGGCGCCGATGCCAACAGTTGCGCCGTCCTTGGCATAAACGATCGTATTTGACTTTACGTGTTTCGCGACCCGCCATGCAAACAGGAGGTCATCAGTCTCCTGGGCGGTCGGAGCTCGCTTGGTTACAGTTTTCAGATCATCCTTGCTGATCCGTCCAAAGTCCCGATCCTGGACCAAGAGTCCACCCGCAACGGTTTTGACCGAGAGGCCCGCCGATGCGGGATCCGGCAAACCATCCGTCAGTAGCAATCTCAAATTCTTCTTCTTGGCAAAGATTTCAAGCGCCGCATCATCAGCGCCCGGCGCAATGACAACCTCGGTGAAGATCCGGGTGATCTCCGCGGCCGTCTCTGCATCAAGTGGGCGGTTCAAGGCCACAATACCACCAAAGGCAGATGTTGAATCGCAAGCAAGCGCCTCACGATATGCCTCAATCACGCTGCCAGCTTGCGCGACGCCGCACGGATTTGCATGCTTGATAATCGCAACTGCCGGAGTCTCGTCGCCTAACTCCCCGATCAATTCGTACGCAGCATCAGTATCATTTATATTATTGTACGAAAGCGCCTTGCCCTGCACCTGCTGCGCCGTTGCGACACCCGGGCGCTGATCACCCGTTGTGTAGAACGCTGCCTTCTGGTGCGGGTTCTCACCATATCGCAAAGCCTCATTCAAAGCGCCCCCAATGGCCGTCCAATCTGAAGCGCCGCCCTCAATTTGACGTGCATACCAGCTTGAAATCGCAGCATCGTACGCAGCTGTTCGAGCATAGGTTTTTGCTGACAGCCTGCGACTGGTCTCCAGGCTTACCCGTCCGGCAGTCCCCGACATTTCAGCGAGAACAGCATCAAGGTCACCACCATCGGTGCAGACGGTGACATGCGCATAGTTCTTCGCCGCCGCCCGCAACATTGCAGGGCCGCCAATATCTATATTCTCGATACAGTCTTCGAACCCAGCACCGGATGCGACAGTCGCTTCGAAAGGATAAAGGTTGATATAAACGAGATCGATTGGCTGGATGCCGTGCTGCGCGGCATCCGCGCGGTGACCTTCATTATCGCGCAGGTAAAGCAACCCGCCATGCACAACAGGATGCAGGGTTTTGACCCGCCCATCCATCATTTCAGGGTAGCCTGTCAGGTCCGCAACATCAGTGACGGTTAAACCAGCCGCCTTAAGCGCTTTGGACGTCCCCCCGGTCGAGATCAGGTCCACCCCCAAATCAGCTAAAGCCCGCGCGCGGTCGAGCAAACCATCCTTATCTGAAACCGAAATCAAGGCGCGGCGGATCTTTGTAGCTTGGGACATTTATGAGGCCTTCGGACGATATTCGTGGACTAAGCGCCCGCCTATCACGTCGACCGGCAGGGTCAACCAACCTGTCACGGACCTACTTGCACGCTGGCGGTTGATATTCGGGAACGAGTTCAGACAGCATCTTCAACGCAGCTTTGCGGTCTCGCCGCGCGGCCACTTCAAGCAGGGCACTTACACGGCTCTCAAAATCGGCTGTTGGAAACTGTTTGTTGCGCGGCAAGACCTTGCGCAGCCCCTCGACGCCTGTCTCCTGCAAGCGCTCATCATCATAAGTCAGCTCTTCGTGCAGTTTCTCGCCCGGGCGCAATCCGGTTGTTTGAATCTGGATGTCCTGTTCGGGTAGCATCCCCTTCATCCGGATCATCGCTTCGGCGAGTGCTCGGATTTTGATCGGCTCTCCCATATCCAGGACGTAGAGCGATGCCTTGCCGGGAGCGCCATTATTGGCTGCGCCTTGCAAGACGAGCGACGCCGCTTCTTCAACTGACATGAAGAACCGCGATACTTCATCATCCGTCAGTGTAACCGGTCCGCCGGCTGCAATCTGGCGCTCAAACAGCGGCACAACCGACCCGGAAGAGCCGAGAACGTTGCCAAAGCGCACCATAGAGGCGGCGAGCTGCGTGCCTTTCGTGCGATGGGCAACGACTAGTTCGGCAAGTCGCTTCGTCGCACCCATGACATTGTCCGGATCAACCGCCTTGTCCGTCGAAATGAAGACAAAGCGATCCACATCGGCCTTGATCGCTGCATCAATCGCGTTCAAAGCGCCGCCCACATTTGTCAGGATCGCCTCACACGCATTCATTTCCATGAGAGGTACATGCTTCAAAGCTGCGGCGTGGATCAACACGTCCGGTCTGTCTCGCTCTACGGCCTGCGATAGCCGAGCTTTGTCACGGACATCGCCAAGACGGATCGTCGTATCCAATGTCGGATCATACTCTCGCAGTTTCAGATCAATTGAATAGAGGTTGTACTCTGAGGCATCGAAAGCGATCAGATGTCCAGCACGCGCTTTGGCGCACTGCATGGCAAGTTCAGACCCAATCGTTCCGCCTGCGCCGGTGATAAAGACTCTCTTATCACTCAGAAGGTTTGCAACCGGGTTCGGGTCGAGCAGTCTGGCTGGACGCGCGAGGAGGTCGGATGGACGCACCGGCTTAAGTCGGCCACCGTCTCGGACAGTTCCCAGCGCCATGACCTTGGCCCCATGTGAGGAGGCTTCAGCCAGGATGTGGTTCATAAACTCACGGTCCCGCGTCGCGCCCGACACCGCCACCCAAGGCATGATACCGTAGCGCACACTCAGCAAGCCGAGCACTTTACCGAGATCATCAAGGTCCCCCAGAACCGGCACCCCCCGGATCGCTCGTCCCGGTTCGGCACCATCAGGCTCGAGTACACCTAAAACCCTGACAGGCGCACCGCCCGTGCTCGCTGAGATATCTTTGAGTATACTCGCAGCTTGTTCCGAACTCGCGATCAGAACGGTGAGCGGTGCATCCTTGCGAACGGCAGAGAAGATCTGGAAAGGCTGACGCGTTGACCGAAAGAGAGCCGCCATTCGCCCAAGGAAGAGGAAAGCCAGCCACAATCCAATTGCGATCAGAAGACTACTTCTCGGAAATCCAATCAAGCGGTTCCAGATAAACAGGACAGGCAGGAAGATCAGCGCGGTCAGGCCCACTGCCTGAATAACTCTTACAGCATCAGGCCAACCGGAATGCCGCCAGACCTGCCTATGCACCCCAAGCTGATAGAACGAAAACAAGGCGGCAAAACCAAATACGCTGGCAGCGACGAAGCCATTTGCGATCGAGTCCACAGGCGCGCCGCCGGTTGAGATCCAGCGGATCGCAACCGCGACTGCCATGGCCACCATTGCTGAGACCACATCAAATGTCAGCGTGATGATCATGGCCCGGCGGGCTTCGTCGCGCGGGGTCACTTGGCCATATCTTTCAAAAACGCCCACCTCACGCAGTTTGGTGGAGCTGAGCCGTCGCTATTGGGCTGGGCCCGACCGCTCAAAACAATTTGCTCACTACGCTCTGCGATCCCTCTCGCCAGATAAATTGTCTTTTCGATACGCGCCTGCTTGTGGCTCGTCTTGAACCGCCATTTGGGTCCATAGTCGCTCACCAGCAGGATGGAGTCTTCGGCCATGTGCGGTGTAACCGTCGGGTGAAGGTGAAAGCGGATCGCATAGGGAATGAGCTGTTCGGACTCTGCTATACCTGCCGAAACGGGCCGCGCCAGCGAATCCTCGCCAGTAAGGCGCGTGCCATCGCCCGACATGAACAATCGCCGACGGTGTAGCAGGCCGTAAGCAGCTTTATACCCCCCATGCTGAGCGTCCAACCAGATCTCATTGTCCTCTTCAAGCCGTTTCGCCGATATCCCGGGCGGCCCCTCCGGATATAGCAATCCGGTTTCATCATTGGCCGTGAAATTGGCTGAATCAGTATCGTCAAGAATCAAAGTGGAATGTGCGCCGGTTCGCCGCACAGCCGCTTGGAAATCAATATCAACTTCAGGACTACACCCACAGGAGGTCACAAGCCGCGCCGCACCTGCGTGTAATTCGAAGCCGAGGGCACCAGCATGCGCTCGGTCTCCGAAAGGCAATTCCGGCGCTGCTCCCGCATCAAGCAGCAACAGTGTTCCATTCTTCTCCAGTTTGTGGAACCCGGATTTTGGCGCGACGCTGAAACGGCGCGGCGCTTCAGGAAGATGGCTGAGCACAGCATCAACAGCATCTGGCCAACGTTCATCGCCATCATTGAAAGCTGGTAACGCCCCATCAGCACTGCGGAAGAAAGCAACCATTCCACCAACGCGCTGAACCCAGCGTTGCAGGAACTCAGGCTCATCCCGTTCGCTGCGCACGAGCAAGTCATGCAGCGCAATCATATCCGCCAGACACCTCACAGCACGCGCCGGCGAGCGGCTGACATGACCGCCATCAGGAAAGAATTGCGCAGTGCATTCGCTCTCCAGGCGCATCAGGGCCTGATCCAGCCCCTTGCCCCGCCCGAGGCAAATTGCCGAAGCAACGCCGAGAACGGCTCCGCGCCAGCGCACAGTTGGCTCAACCTCTGTATCGACCAATGCAAGCACGTGTCGAATCTGCCGCCCCAGCGCATCAAGGCGCGCAAGACGCACCTCCTCTTCGCCGACCTCGAACAAGGCAGCGCCGCAATTCAGCCAGTTCCATACCCGGTCAGCTGTACAGCCAGTTCGCCACGAGAACCCGTCAAACCGGCCGAAATTGTCGATCCAGTCATCGACCAGGAACCGCGCCCGGTCTGCACCGACATCGCCTTGCGTGAAAAGATCTGCCAGCCAGTCAAACCTGTGCAACCGGTCCGCATAATGTCTTGAGGGCATCAATTGCGCCCATGGCGCTGTTCCATCCGGCAGGCTGATCCGGTCCATGCCAATCCGCCAGACGCCCCGCATCAACATCTCGCCGCGCAGATCGTCCGGCTGCACAATCTGGCGCATGTGCAGCCCGAAGCCGTCCGGAGCCCCAGAGGCGATTTTCAGACGATGCACTGGCGACGCCTTAGCATCCTCACCCGTTTTACCCATGAAGCGTGCCCAGAGCGCAGCATCGGCCTCTGCGCTGCGCCTTGGCTTGGCTTGATCGTTACTGGACGACTCGCTCATCGCGCCACTACTCCACCGCCTTAGGCGGTCACCATAGGTCTGAGTGCCCGGATATTTTGAGCATAGTGATCAGGACCACCCTTGAACACAGCTGAGCCCGCAACAATCGCTGTCACACCCGCAGAGACTGCCCTCGGGGCCGTGTCAGGGTTCAGCCCGCCATCAACCTCCAGAATGATATCACGCCCTGTCGCATCGATCTTGGTGCGCAATTGCTCGATCTTGCGCAGCTGGCTTTCGATGAAAGACTGCCCGCCAAATCCCGGATTGACCGACATCACCAGGATCATGTCGATATCCTCAATGATCGGGTCAACCACATCGGCAGGGGTCGCCGGATTCAGCGCCACGCCTGGTCTCATACCAGCAGCGCGAATCGCCTGCAAAGTCCGATGCAGGTGCGGTCCGGCCTCTGGATGGACGGTCAGAATATCTGCGCCCGCCTTGGCAAAGGCATCAATGTACGGATCGACCGGCGCAATCATCAAATGAACATCAAATGGTTTGTTCGAATGGGGCCGCAGCTTCTCGATAATAGGAGGGCCAAACGTCAGATTCGGGACAAAATGCCCGTCCATGACATCAACATGGATCATGTCCGCGCCCGCATCATCAATGCGTCTAATCTCGGCTCCCAGCTCTGCGAAGTCAGCAGACAGAATCGAGGGTGAAATCATCACATCAGTCATCACTGAGGCCTAAAACGGAACCGCCATCAGCACAAGGCTGACGGCGGCTGTCGACTGTAACCCGTTTCGTGTCGGGGTGTATTTTTGTTTAGAATGTTGCCGGCGAGACAAAGACGCCGTCTGTGCGGAACGCAACGTTCACAACCTGACCAGGTTGTACAATCAGGTCAGCCGGTTGTACGATCTCTTTCAGATCGCCATTTCCAAAGTCCACAGTGACCGCGAGGCCAGGCTTTGTTCCGAGCGCTGTACCTGCTGCATTACCCGCCAGACCACCGAGGACCGCGCCTGCGACGCCGCCTGCTGTGTTCGCTTTGTCGCCGCCGCCAAGCTCAGAGCCAGCAAGACCGCCCAGCACCGCGCCTGTCGCCGCGCCCAGAACAGAATTGTCCGGCTTGATCGTGACTTCACGCACCGCCACAACTGTTCCCTGACGCACGGTTGCAGCCGATCCTACGGCGGTTGTGCTGACAGTTCCTGCTCCGTTACCGGTTGCGCACGCAGACAATGCGAGCGTCATGGCGGCAAACGCGCCAGCCATCATCTTGTTTGGTTTTTTTCTGGCCAGAATATCTTGTGCCATGGTGATTGTGCTCCTTTGCACGTGTTGACTGAACCTATTGTGCATTTGGTCGGTGAACTCTGTATGAACCTGACGAGGCGAATATAGGGCAGAGTTAACAGACCAAATGACAAATTGGTTAGGCTTGCCGTGTCAGTCGGCTGATATAGAAAGCATCATGGTTAAAGCTGTCATGTTGATTAAGCGCTGGTAACGTCAACAAATCCCCTTTTTCGGTAATGCAGTGGGAAAAAGCGGGGCAATCGCTTGCCCGAATCGGCGCTCTTGCAATCGCTTCATCATCGACTACCGCCTCCACCACGTCGCCCCCCTCGCGGGGTAGCGGCGAACAAACACAATAAACCAAAGTGCCGCCAATCGGGAGCATATCAAGCGCAGCTTTGAGGAGGCGCAATTGTATCTCCGGAAAGCGAAACACATCTTCGCGTCGTTTGATCCACGCCCCTTCCGGATGTCGCCTTAATGTCCCGAGTGCAGAGCATGGCGCGTCCAATAGAATATGAGAAACAGGACTATCGGGCCGGTAGCTTGTCGCATCCCCGGCAACCAGTTTCACATCCTGAAGCCCTGTACGCTTCAGATTCGCCTTCAAACGCTTCAAGCGCGGCTTCGACCGATCAACCGCAATCACCTCTGCGCCCGTTGCCGCAAGCTGCATTGTCTTCCCACCCGGCGCCGCACAAAGGTCGAGCACGCGGTCATCAGGTCCGACACCGAGGAGCAAGGCTGGCAGTGTCGCTGCCGTGTCCTGAACCCACCATTCGCCCTCGTCGAAGCCCGGCAACTTTTCAATAGCGGTGCTTTCGACATGCACAGACCTCTCGCCCACGATCCTGCCACTGACGTTCTCCGCCAGTGCTGCTGCATCTCCGCTCTTTGGCGTGAGGTGAATTTCCGGCTGTTCCAGCTGGGCCTCAGCCAACGCAGCGGCGGCGTCTTCCCCTACCCCATCGACCAGTTCCTGTTGCAGCCAGTCTGGCCAGATATTCAGGATTGGGGTTGCATCGAACCCGTCTCGTGTTGCCACAACCTTTCGTAACACGGCGTTGAGGAATCCTACTGCGCGCTGGGCTTCAGGCCATCTTTTTGCCGCTTCTACGGTTTCCCCTACAACGGCATGCTCAGGTGTTTCCAACAGCCAGGCTTGAGCTGCGCCAACCCGTAGTAAAGCCCGCACGACTGGCGTGGCCTCCTCTAAAGGGCGGTCCAGAAAGGGCTCAAGTGCCAGATCAATCCGCCCGATGTGGCGCAGGCTCGCGCTCGCCATGGCTCTGGCGAAAGCGCGATCTGCTCCCGTCAGAGCATCAAACACCTCGCTTCGCGCCATCGCCTCGTCCAGCGTCCGGCGGTCTTCGAGTGTTTTTATGAGCAGATCAGCGGCTGCGTGCCTTGACGCGACGCCGCTCATTACCCCCATGGCCCTGCGGCGCGGCGCGGTTCCTTCGGTGGGGGAACAGATCCCATCGTCGCAGAAAGCTTACGCAGGGCTTCAATCCGGTTGGCTGTGGCCGGGTGCGTCGAGAACATGCTATCACCCTTTCGTCCTGCCAATGGGTTCATGATGTACATGTGGGCCATAGCCGGATTTTGCTCCGCACGTCGGTTAATGGTCGCCCGCGCTCCGCGATCAATTTTCTCAAGCGCAGAAGCCAGCCAGAGCGGATTGCCGCAGATCTCAGCGCCGCGCTTGTCCGCTTCATATTCCCGAGACCGGCTGATCGCCATCTGAACTAGACCTGCAGCCATAGGCGCAAAGATCATCACCGCCAGGCTACCAAGCAGTCCGGCCCGTTCGCGCCCAAAGAAGAGGGCAAAATTTGCGAGCATCCCGATAGCACCGGCAATCGTCGCCGTGATGGTCATGGTCAGCGTATCGCGATTTTGCACATGCGCCAGCTCATGCGCCATCACGCCCGCTGTTTCCTCGCGGGTCAGCATGTTCAGCAGCCCGGTTGTGGCCGCGACGGCTGCATGATGGGGGTCACGCCCTGTCGCGAAAGCATTAGGCTGCGCTGAATCCATAATGTAGATCTTGGGCTCCGGCATACCTGCTGATTGCGCTAGCGCCTTGGTGTCTGAAACAAATGTACGAACCATCGGGCTCCGGTCTGATTCGTCGACCTGCTTTGCCCCTTGCATGCGCAGTACAATCTTGTCGGAGTTCCAATAGGAAAAGACATTCAGACCCGCCGCGATGACGAAGGCGAAAATCATGCCACCTGTTCCGCCAACCATGAAACCCACGCTCATGAAGAGCGCGGTCATGGCGGCAAGCAGTGCAAATGTCTTCATAGTCCCCATAGGGCGCTCCTTGATCCGGGTTTAGCAGGTGCTACTTTATTTTCGACTATATATTTAGTGGTTAAGGTCTGCGGGAGTAGCATTCATGTCTGATGACAAAAAAATAACAAAAGACAAACACTCAGATGCAGCCGAACGGGCCCTGGCCGAGGCCGCTGAGCGCCGCGCCAAGCAGGAAGCTTATGAAGCAGAGCTGGCGGAAACCCGAAAAGGTGAAAAAGGTGGCCCCAAGAAAGCCGAACCGACACGATTCGGCGACTGGGAACGCGATGGACGAGCTTACGACTTTTAGATCTATGCTTCACGCATCCCAAGTTTGATAATTTTCGTACATGTAGGCCAAGCCATTACGCACGATCTGTTCGAGCACATCCATATTCACATCTGCGAGCTTATTGATGTACAGACAGGACTTGCCCAGCTTGTGCTTTCCGAGCTGGGCTAACAGGTCTTCCATTTCCCCATACCGGTATCCCGGCATGATGTAGATGCTGAGATTTGCCTTACGGGGACTAAACCCTGTCAGGAAAAACTCGCCTTCGCGTCCCGTCTCATACTTGTAGTGATATCGCCCATATCCAATCATCGACGGGCCCCACATGGCCGGCTCCAATCCCGTGATACGGTTGAAGAAGGCGAGAAGTGTTTGCGCATCTGCACGCTTCTTTTCAGGCTCAACCGCTGCAATAAAGTCAGACGGATTGACGCTCGTTGCCTTGGTTTTATTTTCGGTCTTCGCCACGATCTTGTCCTCCCAGAAACGAATTTAGCCGATCGACACCTCTGACCCAAGGTCGAGATAGAGAATAAGGAACACAGCGATCATCAGCAACAAGATGGACAAGCCGATATTGATCCGAACCGCACGTTCAGCATTCTTGCGCTTGATCCAGAGACGGGGCTCAATCTTTCGCACGCGAAAGACCACCAGTGCCGAAAGGACGAGGCTTGCAACATTAAGCGTCAGCAGCAAGGCGGCGCGCGAAGCCCATTCCCACTCGCCGCTCCCGACAAACAGACCAACAGCCGCGCCGGGCGGCAAAAGGGCAGCAGCGACCATCACGCCGACCAGAACCGATCCTTGCCCCTTTGCCATAGAGAGCGCTGCAGCAGCCCCCGCTGCGATGGCCAAAGCCATCCCATCAAGTCGCACTTCAGCTCGTGACAGAAGCTCGCGACTGTCAAAGTTCACATCAAGGACGAAGGAAATCAGAACCGATGTCAGCAGGGCCAGAGCAATACCAGCAAATAGCGTCCGCCCGGCTGAAAGCACAAGATCGCGATCGCCAAGCGCAGTCCCGAGTGAGAAGCCAAGTATCGGCCCCAGCAGCGGCGCAATGACCATAGCCCCAATAACACCTGCAACGCTGTTCGAATGAAGCCCGACAGCAGCCACAACCGTCGACAGGATGACCAGAACTAGAAAATCTGTATCCAACTTCGCCTCGGATTCTATATCGGCGAATATCTCTTCACGAAGCGCCTGCTTGCTCCGGCTCTCGCGCTCAGGGTCTTTGGGTCGCTTTTCGAGTTTCGGAGCTGTGGCCTCAATCGGTAGCAGGGAAATGCGCCAGTCTTTTTCGGCTTCAAGACAGGACTGCAAATTATCCATCAGTGATTGCGCAGAGCTATCGCGCAGGAAGATGGAGACGTAGCGCCGGTCCTGCTGCTCGACCGGGATCACGAGATAATCAATCGGGTCCGCCGCCTTGATCGCGCTCATCGCAGTTTCAAACGCGTCCGTATCGCGCATATGCAGATCTAGACGCCGCACGCCTTACCCTTTCTTCCGTCCCATCCGGGCAAGCAGGCTGCTCGTATCCCAGCGTGCGCCCCCCATGGCCTGAACATCAGCGTAATACTGGTCGACCATCGCGGTCAAAGGCAAGCTTGCGCCCTGCTCTCGGGCTGTCTCCAGCGCAATCCGCAGATCCTTGCGCATCCAGTCGACTGCGAAGCCATGCTCATATGCGCCTGCAACCATTGTCTCCCAACGATTTTCCATCTGCCAGCTCTGAGCCGCGCCGCCGCTGATCGCCTCGATCACTTTGGCAACATCAAGATTGGCTTCTTCGGCAAAGTGAAGTCCCTCGGCCAGACCCTGCAGGATCCCGGCAATACAGATCTGATTGACTGACTTTGCGAGCTGCCCAGCGCCGCTCTCGCCAATCAGGGTCATGCGCCTACCATAGGCTGACATGACCGGTTTGGCCTGTTCAAACGCGGTCCCTTTTCCGCCGCACATGATCGTCAAAGCGCCATTCTCTGCGCCTGCCTGACCCCCGGAAATTGGTGCATCGATAAAAGACGCCCCTTTTTCACTGGCGCGCGCGCTCAGGGTCCTCGCCAACCCCGCACTGGCGGTTGTATGGTCGACAATGATCGTGCCGCCGCCAATGCTCGGCTCAAGCGCAGAATAAACGGTTTCAACATCCGGATCGTCGCCAAGGCATAGGAAAACAAACTCTGCTCCGAACACCGCGCTGGCCGGTGTATCGGCGGCGCGCCCTTTATACTTCGTCGTCCAATCCTGCGCCTTGGCCGCTGTCCGGTTCCAGACACTGACCTCATGTCCGGCTCTCGCGAGATGCCCCGCCATCGGATAGCCCATTACACCCAGTCCCAAGAACGCTGTTTTCGCCATAAGTTTTCCTTTCGAATCAGAGGTTGCCGTCGACCGGACAAATTTCACACAAATCCGCGCCCGTCGCCTCAACCGATCTTCACCCTGATGCCCTATTAGTGCGATCACGGCCAGAAGGGTCGGACGGGAAAGATATGGCTTATGCTACCTCATCCCGGCGCACTGCGGGCAGAATGCCCGTCGCGCCAGGCCCACGTTTGGGCAATTGGAAATTGGCTTACGCCGATTTTCTAACGGCGCTCTGTGCGTTTTTTCTTGTCATGTGGATCGTCCATGGCGTGCCTGAGGAAGACAAGGCAGAGCTGGCAAGACAATTTGGAGCGGATACCACGATTGCTACCGCGCCAGCAGAAGATGCCCCGCCCTCGATCTCGGAACAGATTCTGACGACACTTCGTGAGACCCCCGAACTTGCAACCTATGGCGAGAGCATCCGTTTTGTTGCAGACGGTGAAAATGTCCGAATCGATATTACGGATATGGCGACGCGCCCTCTGTTCGAACTCGGCGATGGCCGTCTGAACGAGACCGGCCAGGGCTTACTGCGCGCTGTTGCGACGCCTTTGAGCTTCCTGCCTTATGCCTTGCGGATCGAAGGCCATACTGACTCCAATCCCAATTTGACGCCCGGCTATTCCAACTGGGAACTATCGGCTGATAGAGCGAACTCGGCTCGGCGTATTCTATCAGAAAATGGCGTTCCTGAAACGCGTATAAGAGCTGTAACAGGGCTCGCTGACACCCGCCCGCTTCTGGTGCAAACACCGCACTTGCCAGCTAATCGCCGCATCTCCATAGTGTTGGTCATCCGAGACGCAGACTCGTAAAAAGCGCTTCGGGTCAGGTACCCCAATATTGTAGGGTTTAAATGGAATCAGGCATGTCTGTTGAGATCATGACTCACTGGCCCATGTGGGCAAGTTTGTTGGCGGTCGGCGTTACGATTGTCTTTTACATGCTGGACAAGTGGTCGATGGAACTGGTTTCGATCACCGTGATCGCAGCCCTGCTTCTGCTGTTCAGCTTGCCCGGGGCAACCGCATTTGATGGTAGCGAGATTTCAGCCGCTGACCTGTTGCTGGGCTTTGCAAATCCGGCGCTTATCACAATCATGGCGTTGCTCGTGGTCGGCCAGGGCCTGTTCCAGACCGGCGCCCTTGAGGGGCCGACCAAAGCGCTTGTCCGATCTTATGACAAACGTCCGCTCCTCACCCTGATCGGGGCCTTCGCTGCCGTTTTCACGATTAGCGCCTTCACCAACAACACACCTGTGGTGATCATGTTCTTGCCGATCATGTCGGCCATCGCAGCACGCATGGGCGCTTCAACATCCCGGCTAATGATGCCGCTCAGTTTCGTGTCGATCTTCGCCGGCATGACCACTTTAATCGGCACCTCAACCAATCTGCTCGCCGCTGACTCCTATGCCCGCCTGACAGGCGTACAACTTGGATTCTTTGATCAGACTGTTTTCGGACTGATCCTCGCCGCTGTTGGCATGGTCTATATCGCCGCAACCTCGCGCATTCTGCTGCCGGACCGCGCCACCTTCTCAGAGGAACTGGCCCGGTCTGGTAAACAGTTTGTGGCGCAATTCGAAGTCACGCATGGACATTTCCTTGAAGGCAAACGCGCTGTCGCAGGCATGTTTCCGGACCTTCAGGATATGACAGTTCGCATGATCCAGCGCGGGGAGCGGGCCATCCTCCCGCCATATGATGACATTGAGTTACTGCCCGGTGATCTTGTTATTGTCGCAGCAACGCGGCAAGCGCTCACTGAGCTTTTGGCAGGGAAGCCTGCAATGCTCAACGATATCTGGCAAAGCGGCGCTGGAGATGCGAGCGATCCATCCGATGACGCACAGCTTGGTCTCGTCGAGGCCGTCATTGCGCCGGGGTCCCGGATGGCGGGGCGAACCGTTGAAATGCTGGGTTTCCGCCGCCTCACACAAGCTGTCACACTCGGCATTCAGCGCCGGTCGCGGATGATTCGATCCAAGCTTGGTGAAATCCGTCTGGAGGCGGGTGACACCCTTTTGCTGTGCGGCCCGATCAGCGCGTTTCGCAACCTTCGCACCAGTCGCGACCTGATCCTGCTGGAATGGTCGCAATCGGAATTCCCGACAACCGCCAGGGCGCAAGTCGCCCGTCTTATCACACTCGGTATGGTTGGTGCAGCCGCGCTCGGTGTGACCAGCATCACAATTGCCGCGGTTCTGGCGGCCACCGCCATGATTCTCTTGCAATGCCTCAACCACAGACAGGCAAGCCGGTCTCTCGACCTGAGGATCTATCTGGTAATTGCTGCCGCGCTGGCCATGGGCACCGCGCTCGAAGCGACCGGCGCAGCGCAATTGATCGCGGAACTTGTTGTCGGATTTGCTTCACCTTTTGGCACGCTCGCTGTCCTCTCTGCCATCTTCCTCGCGGTCGCCATTCTGACCAATATTCTCAGCAATGCAGCGACCGCTGTTCTGTTTACGCCGATCGCTCTCTCGGCCGCCGCACAAACAGATTCAGACCCTTTGCCCTTCCTGCTGGCCGTTATTTATGCAGCCAACTGTGCGTTCGCGACCCCAATTGCCTATCAAACGAACATGTTGGTTATGGGACCCGGGCATTACAAATTTGGGGATTTTTTACGCTTTGGCGGTCCGTTAGTTTTAATCATGTGGGCAACATTCACTATGGTCGCCCCTTGGCGGTTTCAGGTTTAGATGGCTAGATAGAGATTATGAAACTCGATGAGTCGCTTTTTCAGGTTCCCGGGGTCCGGCGCGGGCTAAGGTTTTATGTAACCAGCGCCAGTCCCTGTCCCTATCTGCCGGGACAGTTGGAGCGTAAGGGTTTTACCCATCTGACGCAGGACAATCCTGACGCCCTGCACGATCAGTTGAGCCGGGCTGGCTTCCGGCGCAGCCAGAGCGTTGCTTATCGGCCAGCCTGCCCGACCTGTAACGCTTGCCGCAGCGTTCGCGTGGATGCCGGGGAATTCAAGCTTAGCCGGAACCATCGCCGCTTGATCCGTACAAATTCTGACCTTGTCCGCTCACCTGTTGAAGCAAGCGGAACGCGCGAACAGTTTCGCTTGTTGAAGACCTATTTGCGCCACCGTCATGATGGGGGCGGCATGTCCGATATGGGTTACCGGGAATATACAGCGATGGTGAATGATAGCCCGGTGCAAACCCTGCTGTTTGAGTATCGAATCGGTAAAGGTGCCGGCGCACCGCTGGTTGGCGTTTCACTAACCGATATTCTCCGAGACGGCTTCTCGATGGTCTATACCTTCTTTGATCCGCTGATCAGGAAGCGCAGCCTTGGCACCTACATGATCCTCGACCATGTCCTGCACGCCCGCGACCTTGGCTTGCCGCACACCTATCTGGGTTACTGGATCAAGGGTAGCCAGAAAATGGACTATAAGCGCCGGTTTGAACCACTGGAAATGCTCGATGGCGGCGAATGGCGTCGTCTGACCGACGAAGACTAAACACAAATCAAGGAATTGGCTGATGATTGATCGCCGGAAACTGCTGGGCGCAGCGACACTTGGAGCCGCCGGAGTGGCCGCCACAGCTTGCAGCCAGTCTGCCAGCGATGGCACGCCGGGGGCCCCGGCCATTGTCAAGCGTCGCACCCGGCTGACCATGACAACAACCTGGCCAAAGGACCTTCCCGGGCTCGGCATGGCGGCCACACGGATTGGTCAGCGCATTGAAGCGCTTTCCGAAGGACAGATCACGGTGAACGTCTATGCCGCTGGTGAGCTGGTCCCAGCGTTCGAAGCCTTCGATACGGTGGCATCGGGCAATGCCGACATGTATCACGGCGCGGAATATTACTGGCAGTCAAAGTCCAAGGCATTCAACTTTTTTACCGCCGTGCCGATGGGCATGAGCGCCCCGGAAATTATGGGCTGGATCGACTTTGGTGGAGGGCAGGCCCTCTGGGAAGAATTGTCTGGCCAGTATGGCGTTATCGCCTTCCAGGGGGCCAATTCAGGCCACCAGATGGGCGGATGGTTCAAACGCGAAGTCAACAGTCTCGACGATTTTCGCGGATTGAAAATGCGTATTCCGGGCCTTGGCGGTGATGTCATCCGCGCCCTTGGCGGCGCAGCTGAGTCCCTGCCCGGTAATGAAATCTATCAGGCGCTGCAAACCGGCCGGATCGATGCGACAGAATGGGTTGGCCCGTGGAATGACTATTTCCTCGGTTTCCATCGCGAAGCGAAATTCTATTACGGGCCCGGTTTTCATGAGCCCGGCAGCTCCCTCGCCATGGGGATGAATCGGGAGAAATGGGACAGCCTGACACCAACCGAGCAGAATATCATCCGCAGCGCTTGTAGTGAGGTCAACCACTTGTCCGTGGGTGAGTTTACATATCAGAACGCTGTCTATCTCGAAAAACTCGTCACTGAAGAAGATATCGAACTGCGCCAATTCCCGGAGGATGTGATGGCGCGCGTTCAGGAGGTTTCAGCAGATATCCGCAGCGATGCAGGGTCTGGAGGTGACCTGGAGCGGCGCATCTATGAAAGTTTCGAAGATGCGCTCAGAAAAAGTCGCAGCTGGGCAAATATAGCTGACGGCCCCTATCTCGCATCGAGAGAGCTATAGCCCCATTTCCCTTGGCGAGCGCTTCGTGTAATCGGCTTTATGGCTGATTTTGTTTCGATTATGGGAACTGTGCTGCGCTATGCTGGGTATGCGGCGCTTCCCGTTCTATTACTTCCGCTTCTGGTCCTAGTCATTCCAGGTCTCGTTGGCCGCTTCGCTGGCGGGCTTTCGAAAGTCCTGGATCGGGTCTCTGGTTACGCGCTGGCTGTGGCCATGACAGCGGCCTTCGTGATCATTGTCATCCAGCTCGCTGCCGTGCTGCTCCGGTACGTTTTTGGTCTCAGTTTCAGCTGGCTGAATGACAGCGTGATCTTCTCCTTTGCGACGATCTTCATGCTTGGCGCCGCAGCAACCTTACGGGATGACGGGCACGTACGTGTCGATATCCTGCGCCCGCGCTTCAGTCCACGGGGGCGTGCGGTGATCGAGATTGTTGGATCGATGGTCTTCATTCTCCCTATCGGATACCTCATCCTGACCACAGGAGCTGGCATGATTGCCCGAACCTGGACGGGGCTGGAACCGTTTAACGAAAGCGACGGGCTACCGATCAAATACCTGTTCAAGACGCTGGTGCCGATATTTGCTGTCCTGATCATGGCCCAGGGGCTTAGTCAGGCCTTGAAAGCCGCATTGGCGCTTCGCGGCCTCTGGGACTTCGATGCCCCCGAGCATGAGCATGGGGGCGCTGTCTGATGGAAATCGAACTCCTTCTCGCCCTTGGCATGTTTCTGACAGCCATTGCCGCCCTGCTTGCCGGTTATCCTGTAGCGCTGACCCTTGGCGGCGTCGCTCTCATCTTTGGGTTTGTTGGCGTGCAGATGGACCTCATCCCGATGCCCATTCTGCGCAACTTGCCGAGCCGGATCCTCGGATCGATGGAAAATCAGGTCCTCATCGCTGTACCGCTCTTCGTGCTGATGGGCGTGATTTTGGAGCGGTCGAAAGTGGCCGATGATTTGCTTCATACAGCAAGTCGCCTGCTCGCAAAGGTCCGCGGCGGTCTCGGCTATGCTGTGGTCATCGTCGGCGCTCTGCTGGCCGCCTCTACGGGCATCGTGGGGGCCACCGTCATTACCATGACGCTGATTGCGCTGCCGACTATGCTCAAGCAGGGTTATGATCCAAAACTTGCGACCGGTACGATTGCGGCTAGCGGCACATTGGGACAGATTATCCCGCCGAGTATCGTTCTGATCCTCCTCGCGGATGCCGTGTCGAACGCGAACCAGTCGGCCGCCATGCGATCTGGCCAGGGCGCCGGGGTCGTTTCAGTTGGCGACCTGTTCGCGGGCGCTTTGCTGCCGGGGCTGATGCTGGTTGGCCTGTATCTGCTCTATCTGGTGATCACAGCAATCCTGCGCCCAAGCGCCAGTCCGGCTGTTTCGCTGGATGAGGATTCTGAGCCACTTACGGTGATGCAAGTGGTCCAGAGCCTGGGCGCACCGCTCGCACTGATCATTGCGGTTCTTGGGTCGATCCTTGGCGGCCTCGCCTCCCCCACCGAAGCCTCAGCCATCGGAGCTGGAGGGGCGTTGCTGCTGGCTGGACTACGCCTATCACCTGAGCATGGCAGAGCGGGCGATCCTTACAGCATCTGGGCGGCTTTCGGAGCCATTCTGGCGCTGCTGATTCTCTCCAACACGGCAGACCTGCGTCTTAATCAAGAAGATATAACCGGCACGGACTGGGCCCTTATCAGCCTTGCCATTGCGATTAGTCTCGTCTTCTTCGGCGGGTTTCTGGCAGCAGCTCGTGTTCTGATCCGCGCCGCCCAGCTTAGCCCCGCCCTTAAGTCAGGCGTTCAGATCACCAGCATGGTGTTCCTGATCCTGATCGGGGCAAGCCTGTTTGCGCTCGTTTTTCGCGCCTATGGCGGAGAGCACTATGTTGAAGCGCTGCTGACGAGTATTCCAGGCGGCCTGTGGGGCGCGCTGGCGGTGACGATGATCGTCATGTTCATTCTGGGCTTCTTTCTCGACTTCATTGAGATCGTATTTGTTGTCGTCCCAATTGTCGCGCCGCCGCTAATTATTCTGGGTGCAGACCCGATCTGGTTAGCGATCCTGATGGCGCTCAACCTGCAGACCAGTTTCCTGACACCCCCCTTCGGCTTTGCTCTATTCTATCTGCGTGGGGCTGCCCCTGAAGGTGTTCGGACAATAGATATCTGGCGCGGTGCGATCCCGTTTATCGGCCTGCAACTGATCATGATCGCTCTGGTCGCAGCCATTCCCGCGCTGGCGACATGGCTACCGAGTTTTGTGCGGTAGCTGACTTAAACGGGGTCTTGATGCCCCCAGGCCGGTGATCGCGGTCCTGAATAGGGCTGCAGGTCGACAGCAAGCTGATAGACAATCTGGTCTTCACTTTCGAACACGCAATGCTTCACAGCAAACACAAGATATCTGATCGGGGAGTCTGGACTGGCAATTCTACCAACGCTGTCCAGACGGTCCCAACCATGATCATCAAACCGCTCCCCAACGGAAAGCGGCATGAAGGGTGTTTCTGAAACGAATTTCGCGACCGGCTTGTGCTCACCGGAAATGTCGCAAATCAATAACTCGTAGCGGGTCTTCACGAGCCTAGAACTTCACCTCCGGCGCAACGCTCAGTTCAGCGCGGCCTTCAACACCAAGGTCAAAGAAGTCCCTTGGCTCAAAGTTGAAGCTGCCAGCGACCAGTGACCCCGGAAACTGCTCACGCGCGGTGTTGTAGTCCTGGACAGCTGAGTTGTAGAACCGGCGCGCCGCTGCGATCTTGTCTTCGATCACTGCAAGCTCGTCCTGCAGCTGGAGAAAGTTCGTATTGGCCTTAAGGTCAGGATAAGCTTCCGCCAGCGCGAACAATTTGCCGAGCGCCTGTCCCAGCATGCCTTCAGCTGCGCCCATTTCTCCTGGCGTGTTGGCATTGACCGCCGTGTTGCGTGCCTGAATGACCGCATCCAGGGTTTCTTTTTCGTGGCTGGCATAGCCTTTGACGGTTTCAACCAGATTCGGGATCAGGTTCTGGCGTTGCTTCAGCTGCACATCAATGTCTGCAAAGGCCTGGTTACAACGCTGGCGCTTGGAAACCAGCCCATTGTAAATGCCGATCACAATGAATGCGACAACGGCAATAATGCCAACAATAATCAGTAGGCCTTCCATGGCTTCCCCTCCAGGTTAAAGGCTTAAAGTCAAGACGTAGCCGCCAATTCAGGATCACGCAAGCAGCCGATCAGGCATCCACGGCTGCGCGGGCCTTCGAAAACACGGCTTCAAACATTTCCGGCGTCAGGCGCCTCGTATTCGTATTGTAGCGTGAGCAGTGATAGCTTGAGAGCAAAAGCCCGGCCTCGGTTTGGTAAGCAGTTTCGTGCCCAAACGGGTAATCCTTCAGGCGAAGACCGAGTGTCCGAACGGTTGAATCATGACTGATCTTACCAAGACAGAGCATCACTTTGAGATTAGGCAAAGCGGCCATACGTGCCTGCAAAAAGGGGCGACACTGATTGATTTCAGCGCCAACCGGCTTGTTTTGCGGCGGCACACAGCGCACAGCGTTCGTCACCATCGCGCCCTTCAGGATCAGGCCATCATCGGGGCGCTTGTCATAAGTGCCTTCTGCGAAGCCGAACTTTCCCAGCGTGGCATATAGCAGATCGCCTGCCCAATCGCCGGTGAAAGGCCGGCCAGTCCGGTTCGCTCCGCTGATCCCAGGCGCAAGCCCAATGATAAGCAGCGCCGCATCAGGGTCGCCAAAACTCTGAACCGCGCCATTGAACCAGTCCGGATTCTTCTTCTGACTTGCCTCACGGTACTCCACCAGGCGTGGACAAAGACCGCAATCTGTGGGCGCTTCAGGCGGAACGGATTTCATGTCCATCGTATGTTTTTCCTGTTTCGGGCAGCGCGCAGTGCTGCGGAGGTAGCGGAGTGTGAAAATCGATGCAAGTGCGGGTTGCGCAGGTGTGCTGCAGCGCATATAAGGGACGGCTACAGGAGATTTGAATGGCCCGTGTCACCGTTGAAGACTGCATCGAGCAGGTCCCTAATCGTTTTGATCTGATCCTTCTGGCCGCACAGCGTGCCCGGATGATCCGTGAAGGGTCGCCAATCACGGTTGATCGCGACAATGACAAGGACCCGGTCGTTTCACTTCGTGAGATTGCGGAGACAACGGTTGATCTGAAAGTCGTCAAAGAATCTCTGATTGCAGACCTTCAGGAAGTTCGTCCCGGTGAAGAAGAAGAGCGCGAGGCAGATCGCATGGCGCTTGAGTCTGCTCCAGTGGCAACCGAAGATGACGTTATGCGCGCTTATCAGGCTGAGCTTGAATCTGGCCGCGACGACCGAATGTAGGTGTCGATGAACACAGCGACCGTCAACCAGGAAGACAGGTCGCGCGATGTGTTATCACCGCGTGGAACTCACGTCGAAGAACCATATCTCAGCCGGGAAGCCCTGGCGGACGCTGTCATTGCGTACCAGCCCGATGCAGACCGCGAACGCCTCCTACTGGCTTATGACTTTGCCAAGGAAAAGCACGGCACCCAGCTGCGCCAATCAGGCGACCCTTACTATTCTCATCCGGTCCGGGTGGCCACACTCCTCTGCTCGATACAGCTGGATCAGGCGACAATCATGGCCGGTCTGCTCCACGATACGGTCGAGGACTGCGATGATGTCAGCCTAGACGACATTGAGCGCCTATTCGGAGACGACGTCGCTTTTCTTGTCGATGGTGTGACCAAGCTCGGCCAGCTTGAATATCAAAGCGAAGCCTCGAAACAGGCGGAGAATTTTCAGAAATTCATCCTCGCAACGGTTAGCGACATTCGGGTACTACTGGTGAAACTTGCGGATCGCATGCACAATATGCGCACGCTCCATCACAAGAAAAAGGAAGAGTCCCGCCGCCGCGTCGCACGCGAGACGATGGACCTCTACGCGCCGCTCGCACGCCGGATCGGTCTTCACTATGTCGCTTCAGAGATGGAGGACCTGTCCTTCCAGCATCTCAACCCGGAAGCCCGCGAACAAATCCTGCAACAGCTCGCGGTTCTCGACGAGGATAATCAGGAAGATCTGGCTCGGGTGCGTCTCGCTATCCGCGAAGCGATGGACGCTCATGGTATCGATTGCCGTATCAAGGGACGGCGCAAAGAGCCCTATTCCATCTGGCGTAAACTTGAAAAAAAGTCGATTTCTTTCCGGGACGTGGCCGACATTTTCGGGTTCCGTATCATCGTCGAAACGGTGCCGGAGTGCTATCGCGCACTTGGCATTTTCCATACGCGATGGGCCTGCCTGCCCAATCGTTTTCGCGATTTCATCTCGGTGCCCAAACCCAACGGGTACGCCTCACTGCACACCACCGTGCGTACGAGCGAGACCCGCTTGGTTGAGCTTCAGATCCGCACCGAAGAGATGGATGATACCGCTGAGCGCGGCGTGGCGGCGCACTGGACCTACAAGAACAGCGAATACGGCTTTGACCTTGAATCCTCACGTGCCGCCGGACTTGACCCCGCAGCAAACCTGAAGGCATTCGGCGAATTGCTCGCTCATGGCGGCGACGCTGACGATTTTCTCGAGCACGCCAAGATGGAGATGTACCGGACGCATGTGTTCGCGTTCACGCCGAAAGGTCGGCTGGTCCTGCTGCCCGCGGGCTCAATGCCGCTGGACTTTGCCTATGCGGTTCATACGGCGGTCGGCAACACGTGCGACGGCGTGAAGATAAATGGCATACCGCGCAAGCTGCGGACCGTCTTGCAGAATGGGGATGTCGTTGAGATTATCCGCCGTGCGGACCCCCGCCCCGTACCTGGCTATGAAACACTTACGGTCACCGGGCGCGCCCGCGCGGCACAACGCCGACTGCGGCGGGAACAGGAAACCCAGCAGTTTGCAAGCCTCGGCCGGTCCATGCTGGAGCGCGGCCTGCGCCGGGTGGATATCGATCCCGTCACAGTCGACATGCGCAAGGTTGCCGAGCGCGCCGGGTTTGATCGGATCGCTACCATGTACGAATCCGTCGGGCGCAATCAGGATGCGGTCAACGAGATTATCACGCTGGCTTTTCCTGGCATCTCCTTCGACGCGGTTAGAGAGCAAAACCGTGTCACCCTGGATGATGAGCATGCTGCGGAAATGATTTCCGGGGATCATCTCACCCCAGGCGTCACCTTGCATCTCGGGGAATGTTGCCATCCCCTCCCCGGCGATCGGATTGTTGGTGTGCGCGAGCCCGGCATGGGGCTTGTCGTACATACGATATATTGCGCCAAGATGGAGCAATACGATGATCGTCCGGACCTGTGGGTCGATCTGCAATGGACCGAGCTTGCCAAGTCTGGCGTTCGGGCGATTGGCTCTCTTGCCGTGACAGCCGCTGATAACAAAGGCGTTCTGGCCCAACAGTGCGCTGTCGTTGCGCAGGCTGGCGGCAATATTACCGGCGTCAAAACGCGCGAACGCGAGCCGGGCTTTATGGAGCTTGTCTTCAACATCGAAGTCGAGGATCTACGCCATCTGGAGCAGATCAAAGCCGCTCTGCGTGCGCTCGCCGTTGTAGAGCGGGTCGAGCGGCTGCAGGAGAGCGAATTTGAATAATCAGGACGTGCTGGATGTATTTCGTGAGGCAGAGGCCTTGCTGGAGGGACACTTCATTTTATCGTCCGGGCGCCGTAGCCCGGTCTTTTTGCAAAAGGCGCTGGTGTTTTCAGAGCCTCAGCTGTCCGAGAAGCTGTGTGCTGCGCTCGCGATCAAGGTCAAAGCGGAACTCGGCGAAATTGATGTCGTCGTCGGACCAGCCATGGGCGGCGTTATTCCAAGTTATGAACTGGCCCGCCAACTGGGCTGTAGAGCCGTTTTTGTTGAACGGGTTGATGGCGCGTTTGAACTGCGCCGCAGTTTTGAGCTGAAGGAAACAGACCGCGTCCTCATCGCAGAGGATATCGTAACGACAGGCCTGTCCTTTCGCGAAACGGTTACCGCGCTGAACAAGCTTCCGGGAACTGTTGTCGGTGGGTCGTGCATTATCGACCGCAGCGGCGGAGAGGCCGATGTGGGCTGTACGCTGGTTTCGCTGGCCGCGATCAAGTTCCCAGACTACGACCCCAATGATTTACCGCCAGAGCTTGCGGCCATCCCCGCCTACAAGCCCGGCAGCCGAGGGTTGAAATCGTGACAGATCGCATTCGACTTGGGGTGAACATCGATCACGTCGCCACAATCCGCAATGCCCGCGGCGGGACGCACCCAGACATTGCGCGCGCAGCTGAAATCGCGACGGCGGCTGGCGCAGACGGCATTACCTTTCATTTGCGGGAAGACCGTCGCCACATAATGGATCCGGACCTCCTCGCAATCCGGGCCGCGACAGACTTGCCGATCAACATGGAACTCGCGGCCACCGAGGAAATGCACATCATCGCGATGGATTACAAACCGGAAACGGTCATGTACGTTCCAGAGAAACGCGAGGAACGCACGACAGAAGGTGGCCTGAATGCCGCACGTGAGCACAACAAGCTTGTGCCCATGATCCGCGCGCTCAAGGAGAATGGCAGCCGGGTCTCACTGTTTATCGAGCCCGATCCGGTTCAGTTGATCGCAGCAAGCCGAATGGGCGCGGACATCACCGAGTTTCATACCGGACGCTACGTTGAACTGGTTCAAGCCGGCGAGGGTGAACTTGCTGGTGCCGAATTGCAGCGAATTGCTGAATGCGCCGAGCAAGCAATTGAACTCGGAATTGAGCCACAGGCCGGCCATGGTCTAACCTATGACACCGTACAGCCCGTTGCCGCGATCCCTGAACTGACCGAACTCAACATTGGCCACTTCCTGATGGGCGAGGCAATTTTTGTCGGTCTCGACGCGGCGGTTCGCAAGATGCGCGATTTGATGGACGAAGCGCGCGCATGATTATCGGTATTGGCAATGATCTTTGTAACATCGAGCGCATCAAAGGCTCGCTCGAACGGTTCGGAGAACGATTTGAGAAGCGCTGTTTCACCGAAGGTGAAATCGCCAAGGCACGTCGCCGACGCTTGACGGCAGAGACCTATGCCAAACGGTTTGCAGCAAAGGAAGCCTGCGCCAAGGCGCTCGGGACGGGTGTTCCGAGGCGCGGCGTGCACTGGAAGATGATGGAAGTTGTGAATCTGCCATCCGGCAAACCAACGCTGAAGCTGACCGAGGGCGCCTTCAAGCGGCTCGAAGAACTTACACCGGAGGGTCACACGGCGCATGTCCACCTGACCATGACCGATGATCACCCCTGGGCTGAGGCGCAGGTTATTATCGAAGCGCTGCCAGAATGAAGCGCCCGGCCCGTCCAAAACGAACACGCTTGCGCGCCAATGCAAAGGCGCGCTCACGCCCAACCTTATCGAACGAGCAGCGCGCCGATCTGGAATCAGCGATCGGCTATCGCTTCAAGGACGAAGCGCTGCTGACCCGCGCGCTGACGCACCCTAGCCTGCTTGATGATTATGGTGGCGGGGCCCAGTTCTCCAATCAGCGTCTGGAATTCCTCGGCGACCGCGTCCTTGGACTTGTGATGGCAGAGATCCTGATCAACAAATACCCGAAGGAACGCGAAGGTCACATGACCAAGCTGTTCCACCATCTGGTCAGCGGGCCGACCTGTGCTGCGGTGGGTGAGCGGTTTCAGCTGCGTGACTATCTGTTTCTGGATGCGTCCATGAAACAGAACAAGTCCGGCCAGTATGACAAAGCGGTCGCCGACGCGGTCGAGGCGCTGATTGCGGCGATTTATCACGATAGCGGGCTGGATGCGGCAGAGCGTTTCATCAAAAAATGCTGGATTTTCGATACACTAGCAAAAACAGCAGACGAAACAGAGGCCAACCCGAAAACCCGGCTCAGTGACTGGTGCGGCGCACATCAGACCGCTTATGCCGTCTACACCACGCTTTCACAGACCGGACCTGCCCATGCCCCTGTCTTTACCGTTGAGGTTGCGATAGACGGTCACGGGTCTGCAAGCGCTGCAGGCAGCAACAAACAGGAAGCAGAAAAAGCCGCAGCCGCCGCTCTGCTCGAACAACTGGAACAGAATGACTGACACCCCTGCCCCCGAGGCGCAGACAACGCCCAGCATCGACGAGATTAAACGCGCTGGCTTCACTGCGATCATCGGCGCGCCGAATGCGGGCAAATCGACCCTCGTCAATCACCTGGTCGGCACCAAGATCGCAATTGTGACCCACAAGGTGCAAACCACCCGGTTCCCCGTCCGCGGCGTTGCCCACCACGCAGACGCGCAAATCGTACTGGTCGACACGCCCGGTATTTTCCGTGCCAGGAAACGACTTGATCGCGCTATGGTGAAAGCGGCCTGGGCTGGTGCCGATGAAGCCGATGCGGTTGTGCATCTGATCGACGCCGCAGCGTGGGTCGCGGTCTCCGAAGACAAGGCAAGCGGCGCAGAAAAACTTTCCGTCGAAGATGACCGGCGCGTGATTGAGACGCTACAAGAGACCGGGCGGAAAGTTTTGCTCGCACTCAACAAGATTGATCTCTTCCCGCACGAGCAAGTCCTGCCGATCATGTCAGAACTCAATCAGGCCGGCGTCTACGAAGAGATCTTCATGGTCTCGGCATTGAACGGCGATGGCGTCGATCGATTACTCGCCGCAATTGCAGAGCGGATGCCTGAGGGTCCGGCCCTGTATCCACCAGATCAAACTGCTGATTTGCCAATGCGTCTGCTCGCGGCCGAAATTACACGCGAAAAGCTGATGCTGCGCCTGCATCAGGAGCTGCCTTACCAGCTCATGGTCGAGACAGAGAGTTGGGAGCCTTTCGACAATGGCTCTGTGCGCATCCGCCAGGCTGTGATCATCGCCCGCGAGCAACACAAAGGCATGGTGCTCGGCAAGGGCGGCAGTGCGATCAAGGCGATTGGAAAATCTGCTCGTGAAGAGCTGACAGAGATGCTGGGGCAGACCGTCCATCTGATCTTGTTTGTGAAGGTTGATCCAAAATGGCAGGAACGGCGCGAAGCCTATACCGCCTTTGGGCTGGAGTTTGATGTTTAGAGGCTTTCGAGATGCAGTGGCGCGATGAAGCGCTGATCCTCGGTGGTCGCAAATTCGGAGAAAGCGGCCTTATCCTGGACGTTTTGACGGCGACCCGCGGGCGCCGCGCCGGGCTTGTTTATGGCGGGGCCAGCCGCAAGAAACGTCCACAGCTTGAAGCCGGCAACACTGTCGACGTCGCCTGGACGGGTCGTCTGGAAGAACAGCTCGGCCGGTTTGATGTCGCCGAAGCACGAGTAAGCCGGGCGGCACATCATCTCGACAATGCCCGCATCCTGAGCGGGATCACAGCCGTCACAGCGATCTTGCGGGATGCATTGGATGAGGGGGATGCCGCCGGATCAGCCTTGTATCAACCAACGACTCTCCTGCTGGAGGCAATCGAAGCGAAAGACATCTGGCCTGCGCTTTACATCCGCTGGGAACTCGGACTGCTGTCGGCGCTCGGTTTTGGACTGGATCTCGATCAATGCGCGCTATCGGGCGCAAATGATGGTCTGACCCATGTTTCACCAAAAACGGGACGTGCAGTGCGCGGCTCTGAAGCAGAGGACTATATCGACCGCCTGTTCGCCCTGCCCGGCTTCCTGATTGACGCCAACGCGCCGGTGTCCCCAACTGACATTGAAAATGGCCTTGCACTCACCGGACATTTCATGGACGAGCGCCTGTTCGCAGCGGTCAACCGCGCTGTGCCAGACGCGCGCGCTCGACTGGTCAAGAAACTAATTTCCACCAAGCGCTAGATATTCAATCTCCGTTCACACTTTATGGGTCATGCAGGCTATGCGTTCAGGGGAGAGTGAAAACTCTTGAATTTCGAGGCTGAAATGAACACGAAATCACTCGCACTTGGTGCCGCAGCAGCGGCAACTCTCATGTTGACTGGATGTATCCATGTCGATGAAGGCCATCGCAGCGATCTGGATGAAATTGCCATCAACACCGAGACTGCTTTGCGGGTCTGCGGTGACGGCAATGTCAAAATGGTCGATGAAGACGGCTTCGAATGTAGAGACGACTAGCAAAATCTCGTCTATTTACAGGTTTCAGCGCTGCCCATGTCGAGATGAAAATGATCGGCATGGGCAGCGTCATAATCGGGGCCCAGCGTGACCGAAAACAGCCGGCAGGCTCCAAGATGCGCGCGCTTTAGAAACAGGCCGTAATCATTCTTCGCGCGCCAGTGCTGACGCACACTGATCTGGCGACCATCCTCCAGAATAAAGCCTGAAATGTCGATGGCATTGGCAAAGGCATGCTCGGAGCGTTGCCGGGTCCCGGCAATATTGCGACAAGAGAAACTGCCATACGTTTGAATCTGCCGCAGCGGCGAGCCAAAGATCTGCTCAGCTTGCGGGCGCAACACGTTCCGCTCCCAGACATGCAGCGCCGCCATCTGATGACAACTCATTCGCAGCGGCGCGGCATTGAACGGCGTCAGCGACTTTTGCAGGCTCAATGTCTCGCCAAGCTGGCATCGCGCGCCTGGCGCATCTGCCGGAATTATCTTGTATTCCACCCCCGCCTCATCCAGCTTGGCCCGGCACATGATCGGATTGTACTTGAGCTTTGTCAGCTTATCATAAGTCGTCCAACCGATCGGGTCGGTCAGATCTGGCTGTCGGAATGGATTGTGCTGGCTCGGCGCTGTGAAATTGAGGATAATCAGCAACGCGAAGAGCAATATGAAGCCAAAGTTCACGCGCCAGCGCACCGCCTGTTCTCCTTTCCTTAACCAAAAGCCGTTTTCTGTTAACCTAAGAAACAAGTTGGCGATTCTTTGCCAACATAAAAAGCTGTAGGGGTGCTCTCGTGTCCGATATCGTGGAACCAGGCGACGACCGTATCATAAATGAACCGCTGAGCGAGGCGCTGACCAAGCGCTACCTCGCCTATGCGATGTCGACGATTACCTCACGTGCCCTGCCCGACGTGCGCGATGGCCTGAAGCCTGTGCAGCGGCGTATTCTGTACGGCATGCGCGAGCTGAAGCTGAATCCAGATGGTGGATTCAAGAAGTGCGCGAAGATTGTCGGCGATGTGATGGGTAATTACCACCCGCACGGTGACGCATCCATCTACGATACATTGGTGCGACTCGCTCAGGATTTCTCAGTGCGTTATCCGCTGGTCGATGGTCAGGGCAATTTCGGCAATATCGATGGGGATGGGGCGGCCGCCTATCGCTATACCGAAGCGCGCATGACCAAAGCCGCGCAGATCATGCTTGAGGGCCTCACCGAAGACGCGGTTGATTTCAAAGACAATTATTCCGAAGAACATCAGGAGCCAGTTGTCCTGCCTGCAGGGTTCCCAAACCTGCTCGCAAACGGCTCGACGGGCATTGCGGTCGGCATGGCGACCTCTATTCCGCCGCACAACATTGCCGAAACCATCGATGCAGCTGTCCTTCTGATTGATCGCGCATCAACAACCACAGAACAGTTGCTTGAGGTCATGCCAGGACCGGACTTCCCAACCGGCGGCGTCATTGTTGAGGACAAAGAGTCCATCCTGAAATCCTATGAAACCGGGCGCGGGAGTTTCCGCATGCGCGCGAAATGGGAAGTCGAGGACCTCGGACGCGGCCAATGGCAGATCATCGTCACCGAAGTGCCCTATCAGGTACTTAAATCGAAACTGATTGAGCGCCTTGCCGACCTGATTGAAAGCAAGAAAGCGCCTCTGCTTGCGGATGTTCGCGACGAAAGCGCTGAGGATGTGCGGCTGGTTCTGGAACCGCGCACCAAAACGATTGAGCCGGAAGTCCTGATGGAAAGCCTGTTCAAGCTGTGTGATCTGGAATCCCGGTTCAGCCTGAACATGAACGTCCTGCACAAGGGGGCGCCTCAGGTCATGGGCCTGAAACAGATCTTGCGGGCCTATCTGGATCATCGCCGCGAGGTTCTGATCCGGCGCTCGAAATTCCGTCTCGACAAGATCGAAAAGCGCCTCCACCTACTTGATGGCTATCTGGTTGCGTTCCTCAACATTGACGAAGTGATCCGCATCATCCGCGAAGAGGATGAGCCAAAACAGGTCATGATGGACCGGTTCGGTATTACCGACACTCAGGCTGAAGCCATCCTGAACCTGCGTTTGCGGGCCTTGCGCAAGCTGGAAGAGATGGAAATCCGCAAAGAGCGCGATAATCTCTCCGAAGAACGCACTGAAATCGTCACTTTGCTCGGCTCAGAAGGCCGCCAATGGACAAAGGTCAAGAAAGAGCTGAAAGCGGTTCGCGCCGAGTTTGATCCCAGCACTGAACTTGGCCGCCGCCGCGCGGCGTTTGGAGATGCCCCGGAGATCGATATTGACGCCGCTTTGGAAGCCTCCAAGCCGAAAGAGCCCCTCACCGTCGTCCTGTCGACCAAAGGCTGGATCCGCGGCATGAAAGGCCACGGCCAAGACCTTGAGACAACCAAGTTCAAGGATGGCGACAGCCTGCACCTGTCCGAAGAGGTCAATACCTCAGACAAACTGGTCCTGATGGCCAGTGATGGCCGCGCCTTCACTCTGGCTTGTGATCGCCTGCCCGGTGGCCGGGGCCATGGCGAGCCGATCCGGCTGTCGATAGACCTCGAAGACAGCGTTGATATCGTTGCCATGTTCAAGCTACAGCCCGGACGAAAACGGATCGTCGCTTCTGATGCTGGCTATGGCTTCCTGATCGACGAAAAAGAACTGGAATCCAATCGCCGCGCCGGGAAATCGGCCGTAAACGTGTCCAGCGACGCTAAGCTTCTGGTTTGTGATGTCGCTGTCGGTGATTTTGTCGCCATCATTGGAACCAATAAGAAACTGCTGATCTATCCGCTGGACGAGCTGCCGGAGATGGCGCGCGGCAAAGGCGTGAAGCTGCAGGCTTACCGCGGCAATGACAAGCTTGCCGACGCGATGGTATTTGACCGTGAGGATGGTCTAATCGTCATGACGGGTGGACGCCACCGGGCCTTCCCGGAGTGGACCGATTGGGTCGCCAAGCGGGCACAAGCAGGTAAAGCTGCGCCAAAAGGCTTCCCTCGTAGCGGCACATTTAATGGCTGACGCGCGCTGATTTAGCGAACCTGGCTGCGAACTTGGCCCGAATGCAGGGCACAGATCAGCGTGAAAAGACGGCGGGCGGTGTCAAAATCGACCGTCACTTTTCCTTCCAACCGCGCTGCAAGCAGCTCTGAGCCTTCATTGTGGATACCTCGCCGGGCCATATCAATCGCCTCGATCTGGTGCGGCGACGCTGAACGAATGGCGTCATAATAGCTTTCACAGATCATGAAATAGTCGCGGATCACCGTCTTGAACGGGGTCATCGACAGCCCGAACACGTGCAGCGGAGCACTATCTGCCTTGCGAATGTCAAACGCCAGACGGCGCTCAATCATCGACAGATGCAGGCTGTAAGGCCCGTCATCATAGCCCTCGACGGCAAAACTGTTCTCTTCGATCAGGTCAAAAATTGCGACACGACGCTCGTGCTCGGCATCCGGACCGGATGCGCCAAGCGTCTCATCATCAATCTCAATGCTGACCAGGCGGTTGTCTGCCATCGTCTCGCTTCTGCCGATTAACCTTCATTGGTCCGGATAGAGACCGATCGGGCATGTGCTGGCAAGCCCTCAGCTTTTGCAAGCGTCAGAGCTGCCGGCGCCAAAGCCGAGAATCCAGCCGGACTCGCCTTTTGTACACTCATTCGCTTTAGAAAGTCATTCAAACCGAGACCAGAGCTAAATCGCGCCGCTCGGCTGGTTGGCAAAACATGATTGGACCCAGTGACATAGTCGCCAAGCGCTTCGGGGGTGTGATGCCCCAGAAACACTGCGCCAGCATGTTTGATCTTTGGCAAAAGCGCCTCCGGGTCCGAAATCGCGAGCTCCAGATGCTCAGCAGCAATCAGATTGGCGACGTCAGCGGCTTGGTCGAGGTCTGAGACCAGGATGATCGCGCCATGGTCCTGCCAGGCCCGTCCTGCACGTTCACCCGTCGACAACGCCGAAAGTTGCGCCTCAACTGCAGCTGCCACTGCATTAGCCACCGCGTCGATCGGCGTAATCAGGATGGATTGCGAGGACGCGTCATGTTCAGACTGGCTTAGCAGGTCTGCTGCGATCCAGTCAGGATTTGCGGTTTCATCGGCAACAACAAGAATCTCTGAAGGCCCGGCAATGGTATCAATACCGACTGTCCCGAAGACCTGCCGCTTGGCCTCGGCAACATAGGCATTTCCGGGCCCGACGATCTTGTCCACAGGCTCAAGCCGCCCTGCGCCATAGGCAAGCGCTGCGACGGCCTGCGCCCCGCCAATCGGATAATACGCGTCCACACCCGCCTTCTGCGCGGCATAAGCGACTGCCGGTGCCAGCTGGCCCTTTGGGGCTGGCGCGACCATGACGACGCGCTCAACCCCGGCAATCTTGGCCGGCACTACATTCATCAGGACCGAACTTGGGTAAGAGGCCAAGCCGCCGGGCACATAGACCCCAACAGAATCTAGCGGCGTCCAGCGCCAGCCTAGCTGCACACCGGCCTCATCGGTGAATTGATGGTCCTCGGGGCGCTGCTTCTCGTGATAGGACGCTATCCGCTGCGCTGCGAAATCAATCGCCTGCTTCAGGTCCTCAGGGCACGAAGAGGCCAGACGATGCAGATCAACATTGTCCGATTGCAGAAGTGTCGGATCCAGCGCCAATTGGTCAAACTGCGCAGTGTAGCGCGCAACGGCTTCTCCACCATTACCGCGAACATCAGCAATCATATCGCGCACCGTTTCGATCAGATCAGAAACCGCACCGCGAGGTTCATTCAGGAAAGCCGTGATCGTTTCTTTAGACCCGTGCTTTCGTGCATCAATTCGTCTTGCCATTAGCGGCGCCTTTTCTCATGATCAGGTCGATGTCTCGTTGACCATTCATACGTTGAATCAAGCAGGGTCAGATCAAGCGCTTCGACAGTCAGCTCCAATTCACCATCACCAGAGAACAGGATCGAGAGTTTTCCGCCAGGCGGTCCAGCGTCTGGCGCAAACTTCAAACTCAGAACTGACATAACCATGTCGGGGTCAGCCTTGCTAACCGCCCGGGTTCGCACATTCAAAACAGTATCGATTGCTAGAATTGCGCGGACGCGCGCCTTATCCTTTGGCGTCTCCCAGCGATAGCGGTTGAGCTCAATCGTGAAGCGATGCTCACGGCGATTGAACTTCAGGTTCTCGGCTTTCAATACCGCATCCTGAACCGCTGCCGAGATAATTTCGAGATCATCACCATTCTGGGCAATGAGCCTCAGCGGTTTTGGTTCAGCCATGCGTTGTCCTATTCACTATCGGCCAGCCGCCGAATATCTGCTCCACACCCAGATAGCTTTTCTTCCAGCCGTTCAAAACCCCTATCGAGATGATAGATGCGATTGACTGAGGTTTCGCCTTCCGCAGCGAGCCCTGCAATAACCAGTGATACTGACGCGCGCAGGTCGGTCGCCATAACCGGCGCGCCTTTCAGGGCCTTAACCCCACGCACCACCGCTTCCTTACCCCGAACCTCAATCTTGGCCCCCAGGCGGGACAGTTCAGGGGCGTGCATGAACCTGTTTTCAAAGATATTTTCGCGAATAATCGATGTGCCATCGGCCATCGACATCAGCGCCATGAACTGCGCTTGCAAGTCGGTTGGAAACCCGGGATGCGGCTGGGTATTGATGTTTACAGCTTTCAGCGCTGCCCCGTTCCGCTGGACCCGCAGCGTGGCGGCGCTCTCGTCAATTTCAACATCAACACCCGCTTCGCCAAGCGCGGAGACCATCGCACCGAGCGCCTCAACCGGTGCGCCTGTCAGTGTGACGTCCCCGCCAGCAGCCGCAGCCGCCATGGCGTAAGTACCCGCCTCGATCCGGTCTGCCATGACCGCATGTTCCGTGCCATTCAGGCTATCAACGCCCTCAATCCGGATCGTATCTGTGCCCGCGCCTTTGATTTTTGCGCCCATCTTGTTGAGGCAATCGGCAAGGTCTGTAATTTCCGGCTCACGGGCGGCGTTTTCCAGAACGGTCTTTCCCTTGGCAAGTGTGGCCGCAAGCATCGCATGCTCTGTCGCACCGACGGAGACGAAAGGAAACACGACCCGCGCGCCTTTCAGCCCGTGGATCGCTGCGGCTTTGACATACCCGCCTTCGACCAACAGGTCCGCGCCCATCGCTTCCAGCGCTTTCAGATGCAGATCAACCGGCCGGGCACCGATGGCGCACCCACCCGGCAGAGAGACCGTGGCATGGCCATAGCGAGCTAGCATCGGCCCGAGCACATTAAAGCTCGCCCGCATCTTCCGCACCTGGTCATAAGGCGCGATCGTAGAGGTCAGGGTTTCAGCATTCAACCGGCATTCGGAATGCCCCTTTGGCCAATAGACCTCAACGCCAAGGCTCGCGAGCAACTGCGAGAGGAAGCGCGTATCTGCCAGATTAGGCATATTGGTGAGGGTCAGCGGTTCGCCTGTGAGGAGCGAAGCCGCCATGAGTTTCAATGCGGAGTTCTTGGCGCCTGAAATCGCAATCGCGCCATTCAGTTTGCGCCCGCCGGTAATGCTGAGTCTATCCATCCCCGTTTCTATAGCGCCGAGAACGGCCATTGAAAGGCGCAATTGCGGCAACAGGAAGCGCTCTGCAGCAGCAAAAAAGCCCGCACCTTTCAGCACGGGCTTTTCTGAATTGAAGTCGGGTCAGACTTTAGTGACCACCCGCCAGCACAGCCAGCATCAAGAGTGCCACGATATTTGTGATCTTGATCATCGGGTTTACAGCAGGCCCGGCTGTATCCTTGTAAGGATCACCAACCGTATCGCCGGTTACAGCGGCTTTATGGGCCTCAGAGCCCTTGCCGCCATGGTTGCCGTCCTCAATATACTTCTTGGCATTGTCCCAGGCGCCGCCGCCTGAGGTCATTGAGATCGCGACAAAAATGCCGGTCACAATCACGCCCAGTAGCATCGCGCCAACTGCAGCGAGCGCCGCAGCCACACCTGCAATGCCCCAGATGACAAGGAATAGCACGATTGGAGACAGAACCGGCAGAAGTGATGGAACGATCATCTCCTTGATCGCTGCAGAGGTCAGAATATCCACTGCGCGGCCATAATCAGGCTTTGACGTTCCGGCCATAATGCCAGGATCACTTTTGAACTGACGGCGCACTTCTTCCACAACGGCTTGCGCTGCGCGGCCAACCGCCATCATCGACATCCCGCCAAACAGGAATGGCAAAAGGCCTCCGAACAGCAACCCGACAACTACGTATGGGTTCGCAATTGAAAAGTCCGCAGCCACACCGCGCAGGATCGAGCCTTCGGCCGCATTTACGGCAAAGTACTTCAGATCCTCACTATAGGCTGCAAACAACACCAAGGCGCCAAGTCCAGCAGAGCCGATCGCATAGCCTTTGGTCACCGCTTTCGTAGTGTTGCCAACGGCGTCCAGTGCGTCTGTCGTGTCGCGAACAGAACTTGGCAGCTCCGCCATTTCAGCAATACCGCCAGCATTATCGGTGACCGGACCGAACGCATCCAGCGCCACAATCATACCTGCCAGAGCAAGCATGGTCGTCGTCGCAATCGCAATTCCGAACAGACCCGCAAGATTGAACGTGAGGATAATACCCGCAATAATCACAATTGCTGGCAACGCCGTTGATTCCAGCGAAACCGCCAGCCCCTGGATCACGTTCGTGCCGTGGCCGGACTCCGATGATTTGGCAACCGATTTCACCGGGCGATAAGCCGTGCCGGTATAGTATTCGGTGATCACAACGATCAGCGCCGTTACGGCAAGACCAACGATCCCACACCAGAACAGATCGGCACCGGTGATAACCTTGGCCGAGCCATCTGCTGACATCAGGCCCAGAATTTCACCGCTGGTTTGCGTAATCCCGGAAGCACTTGTGACCTCACCGAGGGCACCAAAGCCGCCCGGAAGGCCGAACTGGACGGCAATCCCGAGGCCGACAATGGTGAACACACCGGTCGCGATCAGGCCTTTGTACAAAGCGCCCATAATGTTGGTGGACCCTTGGCCCAGCCTTACGAATAAAGTGCCAATGATGGATGCTACAATACACACCGCGCAAATCGCGAGTGGGAAGAGCAGCATGTCACCGAGATAAGTCGCGTTCGAGAAATAGATCGCCGTCAGAACCATGGTGGCCACAATCGTCACCGCATAGGTCTCAAACAGGTCGGCCGCCATGCCGGCACAGTCGCCGACATTGTCACCAACATTGTCCGCGATGGTCGCAGCGTTGCGCGGATCATCCTCCGGAATACCCGCTTCAACCTTGCCGACCATATCGCCGCCAACATCTGCGCCCTTGGTGAAGATACCGCCGCCGAGGCGTGCAAAGATCGAGATCAAAGACGCTCCAAAACCCAGCGCAACGAGACCGTCAATCACGATCCGGTCGGTTGCCGGGTTCATGCCAAGCGCCCCAACCAGAAGACCATAATAGCCAGCCACACCAATTAGAGCGAGACCAACCACCAGCAAGCCTGTCACTGCACCAGACTTGAAGGCCATAGACAAACCGGCCTGCAAACTGGTGCTGGCGGCCTGAGTCGTGCGAACATTCGCCTGAACAGAGACTTTCATCCCGATAAAGCCAGCTGCGCCAGATAGAACCGCGCCGAGAATGAAGCCAAACGGCACTTCCCAATTGCGGAACAGAATCGCCAGAATGACGACAACTGCGACGCCGACATAAGCAATTGTTGTGTATTGGCGCTTCAGATAGGCGTTCGCGCCTTCCTGAATTGCAGCGGCGATTTCCTGCATCCGTTCATTGCCGGTGCTCGCCTTCATAATCGAGTTCGATTGCAACCAACCGAACAGCACCGCCAGCACACCGGCTGCCAGTGCCACATAAAACCATAGCGTGAGATCCATAAGAATGGCCCCTCCTTTTCCTATCCCTTAGCTGAGAGTTACTCTCTCAATTCTTATTATGTCGCCACGCTGCCAAACCTTGGCACACTTTACAAGCGTGCTAACGCCAAGCGCGAATCTGGCAGTGCGGTTACTGTTTAATGCTCAAACCCGAGTATTGCCGGAACATTAACGTCCTGCCCCTGATAGGTCAGCGCCAATCCGGGCTTCTCGATCAAATTTCCAATACACGAAAAGCCCTCCAGATCCACTGAGGCCGGGGCCGACAGCAGGATCTGATAATCATCACCTGCGGTGCATTGGGCAAGGATCGCCTCAAGGTCAGCGTCTGAGCGCGCCAGAGGCACACGCGACAGATCGATTAGAGCGCCGCAGCCGCTTTCATTGGCCAGCCGCCCCGCATCAATCAGCAAACCGTCTGAAACATCAAGGCTGGCGGTCGCCCGTTCAGCAACCAGTGTGGCAGCGGAAAAATCAGGAAGTTTCGGCACGCGGTAGCGATTGGCAACCTGCTCATCGCCCCCCGCCTGCGCCGCTTGCAAGCCGACATGCCCCCAGCCAATCTCTCCTGAAAGCCATATCCTGTCACCCATCTGCCCGCCGCTTCGCCGGACCGGGGCGTCCCTCAAACATGTGCCTGTCAGCGTCAAGGTCAGGCTCAACGGCCCGTCGACGCTCACAAAATCGCCGCCAAGCAAGCTCACACCGAAAGTCTTCAGGTCTTCGCCGATACCTTGCATCAGCTCTGCGAAATCGCGCTCCCGTCGTCCCAGCGGCCAACTTACCGAGAGCAATGCCTCATGCGGAACCGCCCCTTTGGCGAGGCAGTCAGAGACATTCACGCGGATCAGCTTCTGACCCACCGTCGATATCGGGTCACTTGAGAGGAAATGGCGTGCTTCGACTAGTGTATCCATCGTTGCGATGGTGGGGCGCGCACTCGCGCTCAGCAAAGCCGCATCATCACGTAGGTCCGCCGCCCCCGGCGCTGTGACCAGTGGGCGAATGTATCGCGCGATCCAGTCGCGCTCAGTCACCGAGCTTCACGATACGGTCGCACAGCGCCTGGATCGAGGCCTCCGGCGTGTCTTCATGCACAAGCGCTGCACGGAACTCCTGAGGCGTGAACTTGCCATCAATAATGTGATCCATCAGCTCAAAGAATGGCGCCCAGAAACCATCTTCATCCAGAAAAGCCATGGGTTTGGCATGCAAACCCAGCCGCGCCCAGGAGAGCATCTCAACCGCCTCTTCCAAGGTGCCGATACCGCCCGGAAGCACGATGAAGGCATCACTCTCGTCAAACATCCGCTGTTTACGTGTGTGCATATCCTCCACAATCTCGTGTGGCACCTCATCAAAGATCCGTTCTTTCTGCAGCAAGAAGCGCGGCATGATGCCAAGCACCTGACCGCCATCGCTATGGACGGCCCTCGCACACGCGCCCATCAGACCGACGCCGCCGCCGCCATAGACGAGTCGAATGTCTTTTTGCGCCATCGTCCGTCCCAGATCCTGCGCCAGCCGCATATAATCGGGCTTCACATCATTTGATGATCCACAATAGACGCAAATCGAATTCAGCGTTGCCATGGCAAAGTCCTCTTATCCCAGCGGATTACGCAAACGGACGATGGTCTAAGGCAGGTTGAGCGCCGCCGCCAGCCCCCAGCAAGACGCAGCCGCAATTTGTTGGGATTTTTATTGGCGCTGATGGGGGTTCTACCCCATATGGCGTTCATGAGTTCTGCAAATTCCCCAACAACTGATACTGACAAGATTGAAAGCGCTGATGGTGGTATTGGCGTCTCGATCGGGCGTATCCTGAAACTTCTTGCCCGTCCCGAGCTTGCCAAATGGCGCCCGGTCATGGTGCTCGCAATCTTGCTAACGCTCGGCGCAGCGGTCCTCGAGGTCGCCTTCCCGCTCTTGCTCGGCTATGCGGTCAATCAGCTGGTGGCCAATGATGACGGCATCATCGCGGGATTTGCTCCTGCCGCTTTTTGGCTCTCGGTCGCATTGGGAGTCCGGTTTCTCGGCGGGGCCTTGCCGCAATTACGGGACTGGTGTTTCTCACCGGTCAGTCAGGATGCGCAGCGAACGGCCTGTGTCGATGCGTTTGGACATGCCCAGAGCCTGTCGCTCAACTTTCATCAGACGCGTCGCACCGGCGCGCTCAACCGGGTCATTGAACGCGGCGCGAGTGCGATTGACTACCTGATCCGCTTTCTCGCGTTCAATATCGGGCCAACCATTGTCCGGCTCATCCTCGCCTCCATCGCACTCGGCGTCGCATATGACATTTTTCTGTCTCTGATCGCTGTCATCACGATCGGATTGTACGTCGTTTCTACCGTCATCATCACTGAATGGCGGGTCAGACAACGCCGCCGAATGAATGAAGCCGACACACGCTTTCGCGGTATCGCTGTAGACATTCTCAGCAACTTCGAAACCGTAAAATCCTTTGCCGCAGAGACGCGCGAAACAGGCCGCTTCAACGATGCGATGCGGAACTATAATCTCCGCTATGTGGACGCTGTGCGCTCCATGTACGTCCTGAACGCCGTTCAGGCGCTGGTCATGAATATCGGGCTTGTTGCCGCGCTGGTGCTGTCAGCCTGGAATGTCTCGAACGGCACTATGAAGGTTGGTGACGTTATGGCGGTGATGGCGATGTTCCTGTCGCTTTACGCGCCACTGAACATCCTCGGTTGGGCATGGCGAGAGATTAAACAGGGCGCGGTCGACCTCGAGAAACTCTATGGGCTTTTACAGATGAAGCCAGAGGTCTCTGACAAACCTGACGCTGCGGCCTTAAGCAGCCCCAAGGGCGACGTCGTTTTTGAGAATGTCGCGTTCACCCACGATGCCCGCGCGGTCGGCGTTCAGGATATAAGCTTTGAAGTGCCTGGCGGTCAGAAAATCGCTTTTGTGGGCACTTCGGGCGCAGGTAAGTCGACCCTCCTGAAGCTCTTGTTTCGTTTCTATGATGTCCAGTCTGGCCGGGTTCTGATCGATGGCCAGGACGTTCGAGATCTGACACAGGAAAGCCTGCGCGGCGCGCTTGGCCTGGTGCCTCAGGATGTTGTGCTGTTTAATGAAACCATTCGCTCGAACATTGCCTATGCACGGCCCGACGCAAGCCTTGAAGAGCTGCAAGACGCCGCCAAGCGCGCACAACTTCTCGACTTTATCGAGAGCCTGCCAGACGGCTGGGACACACGCGTCGGCGAGCGCGGCCTGAAACTCTCTGGCGGCGAAAAACAGCGGGTCGGCATCGCGCGGGTCATCCTCGCCAACCCAGCCATTCTCGTTCTGGATGAAGCCACCTCAGCCCTCGACAGCGCAACCGAAGCGGCGGTCCAGGACGCGCTCGATGAGGCCTCGAAGGGGCGCACGACCCTGATGGTCGCCCACCGGCTCTCTACCGTTCAAAATGCCGATGAAATCATCGTCCTGAAAGCCGGACGCGTGATTGAACGCGGATCTCATGATAAGTTGCTGGCCATGAAAGGCGAATATGCCGATATGTGGGCAAGACAAGCCAAGCGCGATGCCTTGGCGGTCGCTGCTGAATAATCAAAGAGGGGCAACATGGCCGACGCAGATATCGATCTCAGCACGAAACAGTTTCCCTGGCTTCGCAGCGGTTTTGACCTCGAAGGCTGGGTCGGCGCACTCGCCGCGATCCTTGTCGGCATCCTGCTCGGCATGCTTTGGGACCCGCTCTTCCTGATCGGGCTGGCTGCGGCGGTTATCGTTCTGTTTGCAACCCGCACAGCAACCCGCACCCCGCCCAGTGGAGATGATCTCATCGTCGCGCCCTGCGACGGGCTGGTGGTCTCGGTCGCTGGCGCGCGTCCGGCTGATGAGCTGCGTCTCAGTGCCGGCGACTGGACCCGTATTCGCGTCTCCAAAGGCCCAACGAAGAGTAATGGCATCTACGCTCCAATGGATGGGGCCATCGACCACATGATCAGTGAAACCGGAGATCCCGCTGCGTTTGCAGCCATGAAGGTCGACCGCCCGGGACTGGCTGTGGCCTATATCGCGTTCGAGAGTGGCAAGCGCAGCGCCGGCATTCGCTTCGCAACCGGCGGCCTTGGTCCGCGCCTTGAAATCACGTCTGATCCCGGCGACGCGGTACGCCTTGGTCGCAACATCGGCACGCTGCGCCTAGGCGGCTGGTATGATATCTATGTTCCGGCCAGCGCGCCGGTACAGGTCCGCGCAGGACAGACGTTAATCGGCGCAGAAACGGTCATCGCCAGCTTCGACGGCGCCGTCGTACATGCCACGGAGCCACTCATCATTCCTGAAACAGTTGAGCCCGAGCCTGAACCAGCTGAAGAGGTCGTGTCAGAACCTGCAGCATCGAATGGCCCTGAGGAAGAGACAGAAACCGCTCCCGAAGTGGAAGCAGAAGCGGAAGAAGATCTCACGCTCGAAAAGGTGACTCAAAAGGACGCAAAGTCCACCGATGATGATGAAGATGTCTCTGAAATGCTGGCCCGCCTCCGTGAGGAAGCCCGCAAGGACTATGACGACTAGATAGCCAACCGCCAGCGCTAGTCGCGGCAACCCTAGTCGCGGACATAAGTCTCCAGCACATCATCGCCGATACGCGTGGCCGATACACTACGCCACCGCGGTGCATTCTCCATCTTGGTAAGACCCAGCGTTGCAACTGCCGGCAAGCCATCTCCCCCAATCAGGATCGGCGCTCGAAACCACTGTATCGTATCAACGAGGCCTGCTGCGATAAAGCTTGCCGCGAGCTTGCCGCCGCCCTCAAGGAAGACACGCTGCAATTCGTCGACGGCGCACCGATCGAGCAAGCGCGCAGGTGAAACCCGACCATCCACGTCGCCGCAGCGCCAGACATCAAGACCCGCCTGCTCCAGTGCGTCGACCCGGCTACCCTGCGGTTGCGACGCTGCAATAATGATACGCCCCAACCCAACAGACTGCGCCAATCGGCCCGCTACGGGTGTCCGGGCCTGACTGTCGGCCACAATCCGAACCGGCTGTGTTTCAGGCAACGGAACGATCCGCGCGGTAAGGAGCGGGTCGTCGGCCAGGACAGTGCCAACCCCGACCAGGACCGCATCATGCTCTGCGCGCATCTGATGCACGCGGGCGCGCGCTTCAGAACCGGTAATCCACTGGCTAACCCCATTCGACAAGGCAATGCGCCCATCCATGCTGGTCGCGATTTTCAATGTAACCGTAGGACGCGACATCAATCGTCTTCCAGCGCGGACTGTTCAATAAATTGAGCGAAATCAGCCGGGTCACCAAAATCGCGATACACACTGGCATAGCGTACATAACCAACCGGATCGACGGCGCGCAGGCTTTCCATCACCATTTCCCCAATGTCGGAGGATGAGATTTCGGTCTCACCGCTGCTTTCCAGCTTGCGATTGATGCCTGAGACGAGTTGCTCGATCTGTTCGGGTGTTACCGGGCGCTTTCGAAGTGCAATCGAAACCGAGCGAACGAGTTTGTTGCGCTCAAAAGCCGAACGTTTGCCATCGCGCTTGATCACCGTGATTTCGCGGAGCTGAACGCGTTCAAAGGTCGTAAACCGCGCCCCGCAATTGTCACAGCCGCGCCGACGTCGCACAGCGGTATTGTCTTCTGCGGGGCGGCTATCCTTCACCGCCGTGTTTTCGGATCCGCAGAAGGGGCAGCGCAATCTCTACGCTCCCAACCCATTATAAATCGGGAACCGTGCGGTCAGCGCCTTGACGTCGTCACGGATGCGGTCCTCGGTTGCTGTGCTGTCACCAGAAGCCAAAGCATCAACAATCTCGCCAATCCAGCTACCGACTTGAGTGAACTCCTCGATCCCGAACCCGCGTGTTGTACCTGCCGGTGAGCCAACGCGAATACCGCTCGTGATCATCGGTTTTTGCGGATCAAACGGGACACCATTCTTGTTGCAGGTGATGAAAGCCCGCTCCAGCGCTTCTTCGGCATCCTTGCCGGTGACGCCTTTCGGGCGCAGGTCAATCAGCGCCACATGCGTGTCGGTTCCGCCTGAGACCAGATCTAGTCCGCTGGCTTTTGCAGCATTCGCCATGGCCTGCGCATTCGCCACAACATCGGCTGCATATTGCCGGAAAGCTGGATCGAGCGCTTCACCGAAGGCCGCCGCTTTACCGGCAATCACATGCATCAATGGGCCGCCCTGAATGCCCGGGAATACGGCTGAGTTCACTTTCTTGGCGATGTCGGCATCATTTGTCAGCACCATACCCCCGCGCGGGCCGCGCAGCGTCTTATGCGTCGTCGTGGTTGCTACATGGCAATGGTCCAGCGGATTGGGGTGCGCCTTGCCTGCAACCAGTCCGGCAAAGTGCGCCATGTCCACCAGGAAAAATGCCCCGACTGAATCAGCAATGGCGCGGAAACGGGCAAAATCGATCTGGCGCGGATAGGCTGATCCACCTGCGATGATCATCTTCGGCTGGTGTTCTTTTGCGAGCGCTTCAACCTGATCAAAATCGATCAAATGGTCGTCCTCACGCACCCCATACTGGATGGCATTGAACCACTTACCCGACTGATTTGGTTTGGCCCCGTGCGTGAGATGCCCCCCTGCATCAAGGCTCATACCCAGGATCGTATCGCCGGGTTTCAGCAGCGCCTGAAACACAGATTGATTCGCCTGACTGCCTGAGTTCGGCTGTACATTCGCAAACTGACACTCGAACAGAGCCTTGGCGCGATCGCGGGCCAGGTTTTCAGCCACATCGACATACTCACAACCGCCATAATAGCGGCGTCCTGGATAGCCTTCAGCATACTTATTGGTCAGGACCGTTCCCTGAGCGTCGAGCACCGCTTGAGACGCGATATTCTCCGAAGCAATCAGTTCGATTTGCTGTTGCTGGCGCGTTTGCTCCTGCGCGATCGCGTCGAAGAGTTCGGGATCACTATCGCGAAGAGAAGTCGAAAAGAATGCGGCTGTGTCGAACGCCGCTGTGTTTGATGTATCAGGCATGTCAGCTTGTTCCTTGAACTTGCCTTTATCTACGGTGCGCCGTCCCTTGCCGCAAGACCGCATTCCATACCCGGACCACGCGTATAAGTTGAGTCAGGGTTAACCTTCCCTAACAAAAATATTGTACAATCTTTCTGTTCCATGATTTACATTAAACAGACCACTCAAAGAAGTGGGCAGAATAAAAAATATACGACGAGCACAATCATGAATATTCAAACCAAGAGTGAAGTTTTGGAGATGACATCGGATATTGTTTCATCCTTTGTCGCCCACAATCCAGTGCCCTCTAGTGCACTGGCAGATCTCATCAAAACTGTACACGAAACAATCGAAGAACTGGCCTCAGACAAACCTGCTGAGCCGCCACGACCTGATCCGGCGGTACCGATCTCAAAATCGATCACGCCTGATCATATCATTTGTCTTGAAGACGGTAGAAAGCTGAAAATGCTGAAAAGATACCTTCGGTCACGCTATGAGCTGACACCGGATGAGTATCGCGCCCGCTGGGGCCTGCCTTCAGACTACCCAATGGTCGCGCCTAATTATGCCAAGAAACGTTCAGCCTTCGCCAAGGAAATTGGCTTGGGCCGCAAGCGGGCAGACTAGAGTTTAGACTTTTGAAAAAGAGCGCGTCTGGGTTGCCCCGGGCGCGCCTTTTATTCACGTAAATACTTTGATCTAAAAGCCTAAGCCGCTTTTTCGTCGAGTCCGAGTTGTTTCCAAACCGCCAGAATTGCGGCGACGAGATCATTCATCATCTCTTCTGTGTGCACCGGCCCTGGCGTGAAGCGCAGCCGTTCCGTTCCCTTTGGAACCGTTGGATAATTGATCGGCTGCACATAGATCCCAAAGTCAAACAGCAGCGTGTCCGACAGTGCCTTACACTTCTCAGGATCGCCAACGAGAAGCGGCACGATATGCGTCTCGCTGTCCATGACCGGTAGATTGTTATCGCGAAATTTCTGCTTCAAGAGTTCCGCTTTCGCTTGATGATCGCGGCGCAGGCTGCGCCCATCATCAGTGCGCAGTTTCTTGATACTGGCCAGCGCGCCGGCTGCCATGACCGGACAGGTTGAGGTCGTAAAGATAAATCCGGACGCGGTGGACCGGATGGCATCAATCATCGTCTCATGCGCCGCGATATAGCCACCCATGACGCCATAAGCCTTGCCCAGTGTGCCCTCGATAATGTCAACACGGTGCATGACGTCGTCGCGCTGTGCAACCCCGGCACCTTCATGCCCATACATGCCAACCGCATGAACCTCATCCAGATAGGTCAGCGCGTCAAACTCATCTGCAAGATCGCAAATCGCTTCAATCGGGCCAACATCGCCGTCCATGGAATAGACGCTCTCGAACGCAATCAGTTTCGGCGCATCGCGATTGTCATTCTCCATGAGCGCCCGAAGATGCTCAACATCATTGTGACGGAACACCCGGTAGTCTGCTTTTGACCGGCGGATCCCCTCAATCATCGAGGCATGGTTCAGTTCGTCAGAATAAATGATCAGACCCGGCAGGATTTTACCAAGGGTCGACAGCGTTGCATCATTCGCGACATATCCAGATGTAAAGAGCAATGCGCCGGTTTTGCCGTGCAGAGAAGCAAGCTCTCTTTCCAGATCAACGTGATAGCGGGTTGTCCCGGAAATATTGCGCGTGCCGCCGGATCCTGCACCAAATCCATCAATGGCTTCGTGCATCGCATCCAGAACGGTATCGTCCTGTCCCATGCCGAGATAATCGTTAGAACACCAGACGATGATTTCCCGCTCGCCATGCTCGAAACGCGCCGTCGCGCGCGGGAATTGCCCACGGTGGCGTTGCAAGTCGACAAACACCCGATAGCGACCTTCGTCGTGGATCTTGTCTAAGGCGGCTTCGAAAGCTTTGAGGTGCTTCATTGATCTGGTCCAGTTTCTATTCCGCCCATGTAGGGCGACAGCAGGCATAATGGAACGGTCTTAAAAGCCGCAGGCCTGAAGACTTATAGGTACTATTCCCTAATTCTATAGGTAATTTCATATAGCCAGAGGCCCTAAATGTCGTAACCGGGGCTCTCGCGGTCCAGTTTGCGCAGCAAACCCGGCCAAGCCAGAACGTTGGAAACCAGATTGACCGTCGGGGTGCTGAACTGGCCTTTGACGACCTCCTGAACCGCATCACCCAGCATCTTGACCTTATCGCGGCCCGCACTCAGAGCGGCAACCTGCATCGAACATGCCTGCTCAAGATAGAACATTCTCAGGAAGCAAGCCGCGGCTGTTTCGCCGACGGTCAGCGTGCCATGATTGCGTAGCATCAGCATCGTCTTGTCACCCATATCGGCAACAATCCGCTCGCGCTCATCATGGTCAAGCGCGATGCCCTCATAATCATGATAGGCAAGATCATGGATAACCTGCAGCGCGTGCTGGGTCAGCGGCAGCAAGCCTTCCTCGTTCACAGATACGCCAACGCCGTCCACCGTGTGGACATGCATAACCACATTTGCGAGGTCGCTGCTGGCATGCAGCGCCGAGTGAATCGTAAAACCGGCGGCATTCACAGAGTACGGCGTCTCCTGAATGACATTTCCATCAAGATCGATCTTCACCAGCGAAGAGGCCGTGATCTCATCAAAATGCATTCCGAACGGGTTAATCAGGAAGTGATGGTCCGGGCCAGGAATCCGATGAGAAATGTGCGTGAAGATCATATCCGTCCAGCCATAAAGGGCGGTCAGGCGGTACATCGCCGCCAGATCGACGCGCGCGTTCCACTCTTCTTCACTGACTTGGCCTTTAAGGCTGGTGATTGTCATTCCGTCTGCCATGACGTCCTCCACGTTTTATATCTGGACATAACAATACGCTGAGAAGCGCTTCGGCGCAATCAACACTGATGCTTGACCCAGCGCTCAAGGGCGACGACATAGCCATGCCATGACACTTAAACTCTCATTCAGCGCCTCAAAACGCCCGGAAGCTCAGGAAGCTCTGACACGGCTAACCCGAAAATATGGTCAGACAGATGAAGCCGATGCAGACGTCATCGTGGCGCTTGGCGGCGACGGGGCCATGCTAGATGCGATGCGCAGGCGCTTCAGCGACCACAAGGCGGTGTACGGCATGAACCGTGGAACGGTTGGTTTTCTGATGAATGAGTATCTTGAAGATGGGCTGCCCGAGCGCATCGACAGAGCCGAGCGCGCCATGGTCAACCCGCTCTCGATGACCGCCACAAATCGGGCGGGCGAACAGGTTGACCGACTTGCGATCAACGAAGTGTCCCTGCTTCGCCAAACTGCCCAGACCGCAAAGCTTCGGATTGTCGTTGATGGTCAGGAACGGATGGCCAGTCTGTCGTGTGACGGCGTGATGGTCGCAACGCCTGCCGGATCAACCGCTTACAATTTGTCCGCGCACGGCCCAATTCTGCCCATCGGGGCGAACCTCCTCGCCCTGACCCCGGTCAGCGCATTCCGGCCAAGACGATGGCGCGGGGCCCTGCTGCGCCATGACGCGCAGGTTGATATTGAAGTCATCCACCCGGAGCGACGCCCGGTAGCAGCCTCTGCGGACAATCAGGAAGTGCGCGACATCACCAAAGTATCGATCCGCGAAGATCGCTCAAAACGCATCACGATGCTGTTTGATCCCGGCCACGCGCTCGACGAACGTATCCTTACAGAGCAGTTCGCATTTTGATTTTGTTATCCTTATCGGAAGATATTAGTGCGAATTGTTAGTTAAGTAGGGATGGAGACATGTCTCTGTTCAAAAAAATCCAGAGACTGGTCAAGAAAGAGCCGGACCTTATTCCGGCTCCAGACCTCAGCCGTATTTTACGACCAGACGAAATGCCAAAGAGCGCCGTAAGCGAACCCGAGGCAGAAACGAGCATCGACCTTGATGCGTGGCTCGCGCGTGATCTGAAAGCGATCTCTGAGGCGTGGGGTGATGCCAGCATGGATAACGCCTCTGGTGAACGAGTTGAGGCCTTTCGTACCGCCGTGCACAATTTTCATGGTGTCTCAGGGGCGTATGGCGGCGGCGCACTGACCCGACTGACAGGTTCATTGCAACGACTGATCGCGGATGATCATGACGTCCAAATGCAGCGCGCCCTGATTAATCTCCACATTCAGGCCTGCCAGGCCGCTTCACTCGCCAGCGCGGATGAAAGCGACCCGATTGCCATGGCAGTCTGCGAGTCGCTTGAGGAACAGGTCGAGCAAATCCTCGCCAATCGACCTGCCTGAGGCAGGCAAGCTAGCCGACGCCCTGAAACCCTTCGACCTCGCGCTTCGGCTTGTCGCCGCGATCAAGACTTGGCAGCATCAGAAGCACCGTCGATGCGACGAAAATTGATGAGTAGGTCCCGACGATGACACCAAAGATCAGCGCGAAGCTCATCCCGCGCAGCACTTCGCCGCCAAAGATGAAGATCGACAGCAAGGCGAGCAATGTCGTGGTCGAAGTCAGCAGCGTTCTCGACATGGTCGCATTGATCGCGAGATCAACGACCTGAGACGCCTCAAGCTTCTTATACTTGCGCATTTCCTCTCGCACGCGGTCGAACACGATCACGGTATCGTTCATCGAATACCCGACAATCGTCAGAAGCGCAGCAATGGTTGCGAGGTTGAACTCAAATCCGGTGAGCGCGAACACACCCATCGTGATGAAGACGTCATGGAACAGCGCCGACACCGCGCCGAGCGCATACTGCCACTGGAATCGCAGCGTGATGTAAATCGTCATCAACAGCAGCGCCACGCCCAGCGCCGTCACACCGCTACGGAACAGCTCACCTGACACTTTTGGTCCTACAGCTGCACTGGAGCGAATTTCCACTCCCGGAAACGCCTCTGCAAGCGCTGCCCGGACACGGTTGTTTGCATTCTGCTGCGCCGACTCAACATCCTCACCTTCGCGAGGTTGCTGCGTTTCAAATCGGATGACAGCCAAATCGACAGCGTCAGCACCTGTGCCGCGCGCATTGTTGATGGCCACATCCCCAAGGTTCAACGGCGTAACGGCCGCCCGCACATCATCGGCGGTCGTGCCTTCCGGCTGAACAATTTCAATCACCGATCCGCCAGCAAAGTCGATCCCGAGATTGAGGCCGCGCGTACTCAACATGAAAGCTGAACCGGCAATCGCGACGATAGAGATAACCAGAGCCACCATACGGAAGCTCATGAACTTTACTTTGGTGCCTTCGGGCCACAAACGTAGAAGCATGGGTCAGGGTCCTTCCTAAATGGCCAGGCGCTTGGGGCGCGCCGTGCGAAGATACATAACCGTGAACCAGCGGGTCACAACGAAGGCCGTAAACACGGAAGTGACAATCCCGATGGCGAGCGTCACCGCAAAGCCTTTGACCGGGCCAGACCCGATCAGATACAGGATGGAGGCGGCAATAAAGGTCGTCACATTGGCATCAAGGATCGCAGAGAAAGCGTGCTCATAACCGGTCTGTAAGGCGGTCGCCGGCGACCTGCCCGATCGCTGTTCCTCGCGCACCCGTTCGAACACAATCACGTTCGCATCCACCGCCATACCAATTGTCAGAATGATCCCGGCAATACCCGGCAGGGTCAGTGTCGCGCCCAGCCCGGAAAGCGCGCCGAGTAACAGCACGATATTGGCGATCAGCGATCCAACTGCGAACCCGCCAATCAAGCCATAGGCGACCAGCATGAAAATCCCGACCAGAACAATCCCGATCAAACTCGCGCGCGACCCCGCCTCAATCGACTCCTGTCCAAGGCCCGGTCCGACGGTCCGCTCCTCAAGAAAGATCAGCTTTGCAGGCAGTTCACCTGCCTCAATGATCGCGGCCAGATCATCAGCTTCTTCAATTGTAAATGAGCCGGTGATTTGAACGTTTCCGCCCGGGATCGGTTCATTGATCCGCGGCGCCGACATGGACACATCGTCAAGGACGATCGCGAAGAACTCTCCGCGATTACGCGCTGTCAGATTATAGAATTTATTGGCCGCCGCGCCGTTCAAGCGGAAACAGACCGCGGGGCGGTTGGCCTCATCAAAACAGCGATTGGCCGTCACAATATCCGCACCGGTCAGCTCCGGCACGCGATTGATCAGCAGGGGGCCGCTATCCATGCTTTCAATCAACTGTTGCCCGCGCAAGGGTCGTCCGGTCTCTTGCGCACTACGAACCGCAGACGGGCTGAGATTGGCCATATTGAAAGTCAGACGGCCCGCCTGGCTTAGGATATCCTTGATCCGTTTCGGATCCGCTTCGCCTGGTGCTTCCAGAATGATCCGAGAATCGCCCTGCGGCGTGATTGAAATCTCCGAGACGCCATCGGGGTCAATCCGGCGGCGAATAATTTCCATCATTTTACCCTGTGCATCCGCAGCCAGAGCATTCTTGGCACCGTTCGGAACGGTTAGCTGAATGAAGCGATCATCCGTGACCCGTATCTCAAAAAGTTCTGTTTGCGTCTGACCGATGGTCGGATTGATTGAGCGCAGTCGGCGCACCGCATCATCCATTTGCCGCTCAGGCTCGACCAGTTCAATCGTCAGGCGATCGCCATTCTGGACAAACGGTTCTCGCAGGATGCCTTCCCGGTCCCCACGCTGACGAAACACATCCCGGATATCCGCCTGAAGTGTATTCAGACGATTGGTCGCAACCTCTGTCGGGTCAATGGACATGAGCAGATATACCCCGCCCTGCAGATCGAGCCCCAGATTGAGCTTGTTGTTCGGCATAAAGCCCGGCCACCATGAGGCCTCCGCCTCCGCCAGTTGTTGCTCATAGGCCGCGATCTCTTGCGGATCGAGAGACCCCGTATCGCGCGGCTCAATACCGAGGAACCCGTCTGAGAACAGGTTCGGGATCGCCAGCAGCGCCCCCAGCAACAGCCAGAATGAGATGAGAACAACTTTCCAACGCGGGAAGTTCAGCATGGCGCGGTTGCCCCTGTTGTTTAAGTCGAAGCCGTATCATTGGCGGGCACAGGCGCATCCTTGTCACGAACATCCGCGAGCATCGCTTTGACTGTGCGCACGCGTACGCCATCTGCCAGCTCTACTGTGATTTCCGTTTCCGCCACTTTGGTCACTTTACCAATCAGGCCGCCCGCCGTGACGACGGTATCGCCCTTTTTCACGGCCTCGATCATTTCACGATGACGTTTCTGGCGCTGGTTCTGCGGACGAATCAGCAGGAAATAGAAAATCAGGATCAACGGCACAAAGAAGATCAGCTGGCCGAGAATACCGCCGGACGGGCTCGCTGCGGCGTCTTGCGCCAAGGCGACCGGGGCAGTGGCAAGCGCGGTCAGAGCGAGGAAAGACAATTTACGCATGAACGATTTGGTCTCCAAAATTGAATGCGCTCCTATATCGGCGCGTGGAGACAATAGCAAACTTTCCCCTGACGAATGTCAGTTGGCGGTTCCTGCGTGCCTCACGCCTCAGACTTGGGCATGCGCCTGACCGTCTTCAAGCGCCTTGAGGTACATTGAGTTTTTTGGCCGCTCAAACACACGCTCAACCATCGGGACGAACGTCTCCAATGGCTCGTTCTCATAGTCTGGATCAAAGGCATTCTGATCATACAGATGAGAGAACTGCGCCGTGTATTCGTAATAGGGGTGATCCTTGAAGGCATCGCGCATATTTCGGTCCAGCCCCAGATGATGGAAGAAGTAATAGCCCTGGAAGACACCGTGATTGGCCACCATCCAGTGATTTTTCTCTGACACAAACGGTTTCAGGATCGCGGCGGCGACATCAGGATGATTGTAGCTCCCCAATGTATCGCCAATGTCGTGTAGCAAGGCGCAGACGATATACTCCTCATCTCGTCCATCACGCATCGCGCGCGTCGCCGTCTGCAGGGAATGGCTCAAACGGTCGATCGGGAAGCCGCCATAATCGCCGTCCAGCAAACGAAGATGGTTCAAGACACGCTCTGCAAGGCCTTTATTAAACGGTTTGGTCTCTTCAGAAATGATCTTCCAATCGTCTTCGGTCGATTCCAGAAACTCTTTAAACCCTGCTTTGCGATGTGATCCGTGTCCGTCGGCCATGTCTGTTCCTCCAAGTTTTTCTGACCACAGATTAGCAGATTGCCCAAGGGGATACCAAGCCAAATCTAAATTGTGAGCAATTAATCACTTGTAAGCGTCTTGATGATATGTTATCAAACGCTCACTAATTTGGAGAATTCCTTATGCAGGCTGAGGCCCCGAAACGCACACGTGCTCGAAATGCGCGCCCCAAGATTGAACGGGCCGCGCTGAAACTGTTTGTCAGTGAAGGGGTGGATGCGGCCACAACCCGCGAGATTGCAGACGTCGCCGGCGTCTCGGAAGGCGCGCTCTATCGCCATTATAAAGGCAAGGATGAACTGGCGCTCGCCCTGTTCATGGAAACGCACAATCGCCTCGGCGAGATGATGCAGGAAGCCTTTCTTGAAGACGGCACAATTGAAGAAAAGGTCCGTCGCGCGGTCGCCGCCTATTGCCAACTCGCAGATGAAGACTGGCTACTTTTCTCCTTCCATCTGGTGTCCCTCAATCGCTACCTGCCGCATGATACCCGCCGCGATGACGACCCCGTTACAGTGGTCGAAAACCTGCTCGCCGCGATGATGAAGAGCGGCGAGATCCCGGAAGGCGATCCTGCTGTTATTGCAGGCATGGTCCTCGGCGTTGTGATGCAATCCGGACAGAACAAGATCTACAGTCGCCTGCCTGGCCCTTTCAGCCAGCACGTTGATGCGTTCACGCGGGCTATCCTCGCCATCATCTATCAGAAATAAACAAGGCCAAGCTCATGATTCGCGGCTATCTCTTTACTGGCGTTTATTATCTCTTGTCCGTTCTCTACGTCCTGGCATCCCTACCCTTCCTGATGCTGCCCGGGCGCGGACCTGTAACGCTGATCATTCGCTCCTATACCCGCGCTATCAATCTCGCGCTGTGGCTGATCTGTGGGGTCCGAAAATCCGTGCACGGGCGAGAGAACCTGCCAGATGGACCGTTCATCATCGCCGCCAAACATGCGAGTTGGGGCGACGGCTTCATGATCTATCCCGAAGTGAAGAATCTCGCCTTCGTGACCGGTGACCATCTGGAGAAATTCCCTTTGGTCGGCGGCATTCTGCGCAAGCTCGGCGCGATTGTCATTGATACATGCGGCGGCGGTACGCGAAAAGCCGCTTCACTCGCCGAAGGCATGGCCCGCGCCAAAGAGGATGGTCGCCGCGTACTGATTTATCCCGAAGGGCACCTTGCGCCTGTTGGACACTATTTTCGCTACAAGCCCGGCGTCTGGCATATGCAGCAGGCGATGGACGTCCCGATTGTCCCGGTTGCAACCAACCTCAATTGTTTCTGGGAACAGGAAGACATCAAGAAAACGCCAGGCACTGCGGTGATCGAGTTTCTTCCGCCGATTCAACCTGGGCTCGACAAGGAGATAGCGATGGCGCGCCTTACAGACGCTGTCGAAACTCGGTCAGCAGAACTCATTGCAGAGGCGCTCGGCCGTGATGTCCAGCCCAGCATCCTGCTACCAGACCCGGACAAGGGCACGCTCGGCACCCCCGATAGCGTCTCAGAAAAGCCAGAGCCCGCCTAGAAAACGAACGTCTCGGCTTTCTCAAAGCCCGGAAGCACGGGCGGGCAGCACTCAAACGCCTCACGGTAAGACGCGTTCTCTCCGGCTTTGGTATACACTCTGGCAGAGCCGAGCGCGCGGCTTTCTGAAACCACCACACCCAGACGACCGCCCTCAGCCAGTTGCTGCAGCCAGACCTCCGGGACAGTTTCAACCATACCCGCAACCAGAATAGCCTCAAATGGCCCCTGCTCTGGCAGCCCGTTGGAAAGATCGCCTTCCACGGCAATCGCCTGATCCATACCGATTGAAGCAAACCGTTCGGTCATCAGATCAACGGCTTCGGCATTGTCTTCCAGCGCGATCACCGTTTCGACAATCCGGCCCAGCAAAGCTGAGCTATAACCGGCACCAGCACCAATAACGAGCGCCAGATCACCCGCTTGCGGCGCCATAGCGCGTAACATTTTGCCGAGATCGCGTGGGGTCCACATCGCCCGGCCTTCGCCAGCGGAAATTTCAGTTTCAGAGTAAGCGATCGATTGCGCTGATTTCGGAACAAATGTTTCCCGCGGCACCGTCAGGAAAGCTGATACAATGGACGGCTCGGTGACATCATTCACACGCACCTGAGAGTCGACCATGATCCGGCGTTGTTTCTCGAAGTCCATAAGTGCCTCTTCCTGATATTGTGTTGCTGCGCCGATAGCATAGCACACGCCAAGGGCAATATGGTCAAATGTCTTTCGCCGCATTCGATGATTGCAACCGCCGAATGTCACTGCTATGCACGCCGCTCACCTCGGCGGCTCTGTGGCGGAGTGGTGACGCAGCGGATTGCAAATCCGTGTACGCCGGTTCGATTCCGGCCGGAGCCTCCATTAGGATTATTGCGAAACCTGCCACGAGCGTGAATGGTTTCCAAAGTCTGACCACAATCTGAAAATTCGTTTATCGCTCGTTAACCAATTCAAGCGATAAGGATAATGTCTTCTATTGGAGACACCCACCATCACCCAACGCCTCGGCGGGAGTTTTCTCCCGCCATTTTTTTGTCTTTTGGCTGAGATTCCTCGTTTGACATGGGGATCGGGTTTGCTAATGAGGCCGCCTATTGGTGATCCGCGATAGCTCAGTTGGTAGAGCAGGCGACTGTTAATCGCCCGGTCGTAGGTTCGAGTCCTACTCGCGGAGCCAGTTTCCCAAAGTCAAAATGACGGCTTCCGCTCAGGCTGCATCGGAGATTTGCGATCCATGCATGTAAGTTCCGAATCGATATGATGGACCTGAGTGCAGTCCGGTATATACTGACGGCGCGAAGGGGAACATGTGACTGAATCCGAACCATATCCGGACGTCCAACAGTATGAATCAACACGCCGTTATATCCGACGACGTGGCCCCGCTGGCGCGCTTTTCTTTCCCCTTGGCCTGATCCCGGCACTGGGTCTTGTCTTGCTGACCTTGTTTGCGCTCTATCCCTTTGCCCACAATGCTATCGAGCACCATACGGAACGCGCCGCGATGACGGCGTTGCAAGATGGCGAGGAGACGTGGGCAAGCGTCCGGGCATCCGGCCAATGGATCACGGTTGAGGGGCAAGCCCCAACCAGGGAACGCGCAGAACGGGCGATCTCGCTCATTCGCGGCGCGCGGGCGGGCACGCTATTTGGCGCCGCAAGGCCCGTCACGCGTATCAGAGACCTGACCACGCTCGACGCTGAAACGCCGTCTGCACCCGCTGAAGCGGACCCATCCGAAGACCCGGAAGCCACACGCGAAGCCCCAGACCCCACGCCCGCGTCATCCACCCCGCCAGCGCAAGCAAGTTCACCCGCCGACTGCAACGCCCGCCTTGCCCGCATCTTGGAGGAAACGGAGTTCTTCTTCGCCAGCGGCAGCGCGGATGTCGGCACCCAAAATGCAGAACTGCTTGACCAGCTGACCGAAGAATTGCGCGTTTGCCCCGGTTCGATTTTGATCGCCGGCCATACCGACTCAACCGGCTCAGACAGTACCAATCAGTTCCTAAGCCGCGCCCGCGCCGAAGCCATTCGCGATGCACTGACGGCGCGCGGTGTATTACGCGACCGGGTGTCTGCACGCGGCTTTGGCTCATCGCAGCCCGTGGCCACCAATACCACGGCGGATGGCCGCGCGCGCAATCGCCGAATTGAAATCGAAATCAGCGCCTCGGGAACGGACTAGGCGATGCCCCGGAATGTAGATGCAGTTAGGATAAGAATATAATGTGGTACCTCTGGCTTCAAATCATATTCCTGCTGCTACTTGCTGCGCTCTGCGGGGCCGGCCTCGCCTATTGGTGGCTGCGGGGGCGATATGAAGATGTCACCGAATCCTACACAGCGCTATCAGAGCGCGAGCAACCCGTCTTCAGCGGCCTGACGACGGCCGATCTCGACGAAAGACTCGCCGTCTTCGACCAAAGATTTGAACAGCTTGGCAGTCTCGGCTTTGCGCCATTGCGTCAGCAGCTTACCGATCTCGGCAATGCCATGCCCACCGATACCGGGGACACCGACATTCTGCGCGCGGACATCAAAGAGGTCGCGGATCAAATCCAGCGGTCGGCCGGCGATCAATCAGATTTGGTGGAGCGTTTAAGCGCGATAGAAGCTGCGCTGGCAGGCATCGCGTCCGGCCAGGGTGAGTTTGATGCGCTGGGCCAAAAACTGCAGGATATGGAAACGGAGCTGCCCAAGCTCATTCATAGCGCGGCCCCTGAAACTGAACAGGTGGACTTGCAGCCCGTGCATTCACAGCTAAGCGCAATTGAAAGCCGTCTCGATGCCATGGAGACTATTGGCCCACAATTGGCGAAACTTAGCGAAAACTCGACGCAGCTAGGACCGGCGCTCCTGTCTCCGCTAAAATCTGACTTACTCGGCCTCAGCGAAAAGCTTGCAGGGTTGCAAAATACCGATGTTGCTCCCGTCCAGCTTGAAGTGAAAGCCCTTCGGGATCGCATATCTGGTATTGCGGAGGCCATCGAACATCTTGGGTCACAGGTCCAGACGCTCGACAAGAAAGTCATGGCAAGCGAGCATAATTTCGGGCCGATCAATGAAAAACTGGCCGACATTTCATCACGCACGGTCAGCAATTCCGGGAACTACAACGCTCTAGCCGCGCTCGATCAGAAGATTGGCGGGTTTGAAACCACGATCGTTGCAATCAAGCAGAGAATGGATCAGATCGGTGGGCTTCTGATGACGCTCGACAAACGGGTGGATGCAACCGTCACCAATACCAAAATTGATGAGACCATGGCTGCCGTCGCCTCACTGCGCCCTGCTTTGTCAGGTCTGGAGTCGTTGGACCCGATGGAAAAAGGCCTCGCTCACCTGCGCGAGATGGTTTTCAATCTTCGCGAACGTGACCTTTCTTCCCTCAACCTCGCCGTCCGTTCGATTGAAAGTAACGTGGATTTTGCCGGCGTTGAGAACCGCCTGACCTCTATTGAGTACGGATTGGCCGCGACACACCATATGCTACGCTCGCGTCTGGAACGCAGCACAGAGCTTCCGCCTTCGCCTCAGCGAACCCCCTTTGGAGCACCGCCGCGCGATATGGCCTACACGCCCCCTGCAGCTCCAAGGGTGCCCGAAGCGCCTGTCGATCCTCTCGACATTATTCGCATACCCGGCGAACCGGGAGAGCTGCTCCTTGAGGCGGGGTTCGGCGCGGCTGATGACCTGGAGAAAATTCGGGGTATTGGCCCGATGCTCAGGCAGTTGCTCAACGACATTGGCGTTTTCTATTACTGGCAGATCGCAAGCTGGGATAATAGCGAGGTAGCGATGATTGACGAGAAACTGCCCGGCTATCATGGCCGGATTAGCCGCGACCAATGGGTCAAGCAGGCTGCCGTCCTGATGAAACTCTCCACATCAGCGCAGCGACCGCTACCTTTTGCGCACGACGAATAGAGCAGCGTAAATCCGGTTTCAACAGACAGCCAATGGCTGAGACTTGCCCCGAGGACTATCTTGCGGGGCCATGCGCGCGCGCCATAAAGACATTGTAAAAAAACAGAACACAGCCGGAGGAAAAACGCATGAAAGTCGCGAGTGTCAAAAAGCCAGGCGGGCCAGGTAATCTGATCATCGAAGAGCGTCCCGATCCGGTCGCCGGCCCAGGCGAAGTCCTGGTCCGTGTGCGGGCATCCTCCCTGAACTATCATGACTTTGTTGTCGTCATTGGCGGCATCCCAACCGATGATGGCCGCATCCCAATGTCGGATGGCGCTGGCGATGTCGTCGCGGTTGGCGAGGGCGTGACGCGTTTCAAGGTCGGCAACAAAGTGCTCTCCACCTTCTTTCCGGACTGGTTTTATGGCGGTCCGCAGGCGGCTGGCTTTTTCTCGGTCCCGGGCGATGGCGTAGATGGTTTCGCAGCTGAACTTGTGGCGATGCCAGCCGAAGCCTTTACGAGAATGCCAGACGGCTATTCCTATACCGAAGCGGCAACCTTGCCCTGCGCCGCACTAACAGCCTGGCGCGGCATGTTCGTCGAAAACAAGGTCCAACCGGGCGACTGGGTGCTCACACAAGGGACAGGCGGCGTCTCTATATTCGCGCTTCAGTTCGCAAAAGCCGTTGGTGCCCGCGTGATCGCAACCTCATCTTCGGATGCAAAGCTCGAGAAGCTGAAAGCCCTCGGCGCTGATCATTTGATCAATTACAAAGAGACACCTGAATGGGGCAAGGAAGCCTTCAAGCTCACCGGCGGGCGCGGTGTCGACGAAGTCGTGGAAATCGGCGGCCCCGGCACCATGGCGCAATCGATCGCGGCCTGCCGCGTTGGCGGACATATCTCGCTGATCGGCGTTCTCACGGGTGTGTCCGGAGAGGTTCCGACCGCAGCACTGTTCTCCAAGAACATCACGGTCTCTGGCATCACGGTCGGCTCCCGCGAGCAGCAGGAAGACATGATCGCCGCGATTGAGGCGAGCCAGATCAAACCCGTGCTTGATCAGGACTTCCCGCTGGATGAGATTGCAGCCGCTTTTGCGCATCAGGCGAGCCAGCAGCACTTCGGCAAGATTACACTGTCGATCTGAACCGACATCAAGCTCCAGGCATAGCTCGGTCTTGTCGTCTCAATTAGCCGGTCTCGCACATGTCGAGGTCGGCTTTTTCTATTCCTTGAAAGTGATGGTACCGCCTCCCTGAATCGAACAGGGGACCTCTAGATCCACATTCTAGCGCTCTAACCAACTGAGCTAAGGCGGCCCGAAGGGCTGACATACGCCGGAGCGGCGCGCTGTTCAAGATTGAATGTCCGCGAGCCGCAGATTGCTACTCAGCAGCCACCATATCCGGCGTGCTTTGTAACTGTTCTTCGTGCGCCCGGCGGAAAACCAGAGTCCCATCTTCCAGACTACCATGGCGCATCAACAGAATGTCCTTCGCGTAATTCTGGTTCAGCACCCAAGGCTGCTTCGTTCCACGTTTTGGGAAACGATCAATCGCGCGCTGGACATAGCCAGAGGAGAAGTCGAGGAAATCTTCATCTGCCTCAACCCCATCGGCTACCGGGCGGGCTTCAACATAGTTTTCCTTGTCGAGCAGATTGACCAACCGGCACATGAACTCGCTCGTCAGGTCGGCCCGAAGCGTCCAGCTGGCATTAGTGTATCCAAACACATTCACCAGGTTCGGTATGCCAGAAATCATGCAGCCTTTATAATTGATATGCTCGCTCGGCTTGATCCGGCGGCCATCCACACTGACCTCCATCCCACCGAGAAACTGCAAATCAAGCCCGGTCGCCGAGACGATGATGTCGGCCTCAAGTGTTTCGCCTGATTTCAATTTGACACCGGTCTCGGTGAAGCGATCGATATGATCGGTCACGACTGAGGCGCTGTCCTCTTTAATCGTATGGAACAGGTCACTATCCGGCACCAGACAAAGCCGCTGGTCCCATGGATTATACGTCGGCGTAAAGTGCTTCTCGACATCGTAATCCGGCCCAAGCTCCTCGCGGGCCATTCCAATCAGGCGCTCTTTGACCTTTTCCGGTTTTCTTCGTGCCATATTGAAAAAGAAAAGCTGAAACAGCACGTTGCGCCAGCGTGTTAAACCATAAGCCAGTTTGCCCGGCAGGAATTTCTTCAACCGGTTTGCCCATTTGTCTTCTGCGGGACGCGAGACAACATAGGTTGGTGACCGCTGCAGCATGGTGACGTGTCCAGCGGTCTCAGCCATCGCCGGCACCAATGTCATCGCGGTCGCACCGGATCCAATCACCAGCACGTTCTTGCCTGAATAATCGAGATCCTCAGGCCAGTGCTGCGGGTGTATGAACGTCCCTTTATAGTCATCGCGCCCTTCAAAATCGGGCGTGTAGCCCGCTTCATAGCTGTAATAGCCGGAACACATATGCAGAACACGACAGGTGAAAATCTGACGTTTGCCATCAACTTCGGCCTCAACCGTCCACAAGGCCTGCGCGCTGTCCCAGCTCGCTGAGGTCACTTTGTGGTGATAGCGAATATGGGGGTCGATACCGTTCTCGGTCGCTGTTTCTCGAACGTATTTCAGGATGCTCGGCCCGTCGGCAATGGCTTTCTGCTTTTCCCAGGGTTTGAAATTATATCCCAGCGTATGCATGTCACTGTCAGAGCGAATACCCGGATACCGGAACAGATCCCAGGTCCCACCACTCGCCTCTCGGGCTTCAAGAATTGCGTAGGTTTTACCCGGGCAGCGTTTGCCAAGATGATAAGCTGCACCAATGCCAGAAAGCCCGGCACCAACGATGAGTACGTCAAAATGAGAGTCGGCCATGCTCAAAAGGACCATCAGCCATGCAGATTGTCCATACCTGCCGCAAGGTCAGAAATGAAGATTTTTGACGGGTGTGTCAAAAATTAGGACGTAGCACTCGGACCCAACGCTGACTTTCAAGGCCCGCTTCGTCACTGACGCTGATCTGGTAGAACCCTGGCGCGCCCGGGGTCCAGGCGGGCAGTCCGCCCGCATCCGGGTAAACCGGCTCACCGTCCACAAACCAGCTAAGGTTACTCTCACCCCGCCCGGCAAACACAAAGGCACGCGCCTGCTGGCCATCAACGGGACCGGCCCAAAGCTCTGCATCCTTTGGCGGAAACAGGATTTCGGGTGGTTGGTTCACCGTCTCAAACTGGCCAAGTGCCCCAATCGCGTGGTCGCGCGGCTGGCTTACAAGGCGCGCTTTGGAGGAACTGCTATCCCCAAGATGATGGGCGGCGCGATCTGCGACTTCGAACAGGATTGGCAAGGCCGCCTTGCGCCCGGTCTGTCCGGGGCGCGGGGCGCCGTCTGCCCGCCCAACCCAGACCACAATTGCCTGATCGCCTGATACACCAGCGGACCAGGCGTCTCGGAAGCCATAAGATGTTCCGGTCTTGAAAGCGACTTGCGGCGCATTCGCCGCCAGACGTCCCGGCATCCGACCAGCGGGCGCAGGTGTATCTCGCAAAATTTCCAGAATATCCTGCGCGCTTTGCCGGCTCATCAGGCGAAAACCTCCGCGATCGCGAATATCGCTTTCGGCCCAGACCAGCGGCTTTGCTATCCCGCCATCGCCAAGCGCTGCATACAAGACAGCAAGCTCTCTCGCGGTCATTCCAACCCCGCCAAGGGCTAGGGCAAGACCCGGCTTATTGTCTGCGCGCAGAGACGTTCGCGGTGTCGCCCCTGCCAGATGCAAAGCTGCTGCAAACCGCTGCGGTCCAATCCGGTCGAGCACCAGCACTGCAGGCACATTCAGGGAGTGCTGCAAGGCCTCGGCAATCCGAACATCCCCGCGAAACATGCGATCAAAATTCTCAGGTTGATAAGACGCAAAGCGCTTGGGTAAGTCCGCTATCAATGTACCAGGGGCGGCTGCCCCATCATCAAAGGCCATCGCATAGATAAAGGGCTTCAAAGTCGAGCCCGGCGAACGCGCCTGCGCTGTTAAATCCAGCCAACCACCGGCGCGCGACCGGCTCGCTGATCCAGCAGCGGCGCGCACAGCGCGGCTTGGAACATCCACGACCAGTATCGAAACCTGTACCTCATCCCCAGCGCGCTCCGCCGCACGCAGGGCAATATCTTCAATTTCCGCCTGCAACCCAGCATCCAGTGTCGAGACGATATCAGTTTTCGCCGACCGCGCCGCGCGGGTCGTGGCGTGCCAGGCACGCTGCGGGAAAGCATATTTGCGCCCTGGCAAGGCAGCCGCCATCGCCTCTTCAGTTCGCGCATCACTCAGGTATCCAAGCCGTTGCAGTTTGCGCGCAATCTCATCGCGCCCGGCTCTTGCCCCCTCGGGGCGCAGGTCAGGCCGGCGCACTTCGGGGGACTGTGGCAAGGCAATCAACAACGCGATCTGATCATCGCTAAGCCGGTTGGGTTCGCGGCCAAAATAACGCCAGCTCGCCGCGCGAATCCCCTCCAGGTTCCCGCCATAAGGAGTGAGCGTCAGATAAAGCTCAAGGATTTCGGTTTTGCTCAGCCGCGCTTCAATCTGATGCGCGCGAAACGTTTCGATCAACTTGGACGGAATGGTGCGATCACGTGGCTCCAGCAGACGCGCTGTCTGCATCGTGATTGTTGAGCCACCGGAAACAACCGTGCCAGCGCGCACATTGCTTACCGCAGCACGCAGCATGCCGAACCAATCAACGCCGCCATGCGTCCAGAAGCGCTGGTCTTCAACCTCAAGCAGCGCCTCGACAAAGACCGGATCAATCTCATCCAGCTGCGCCCCGAACCTCCATGTCCCGTTTTCCAGCGGGATCGCGCGCATTGGGCGTCCGTCCCGGTCACTGACCATGATTGAGACGTCACGGCCCCGTTCGATCGGTGGCGGAAACAGCTGATCAAGAACCAGCACCCCGCCAATCAGAATGGCGAGGGCTAGAAGCAGCCGCGAGGCGCGTATCACTTCGCGCCGCCTGTTGCAGTGACTTGAGGTGTAATCACGACCTGCGTCGCGGCAGAGCGTGCAAACACGTCAGGCCGATACATGTCCTCAGCGACAACCCCCGGCATGGCGAAGGTGCCTGGCGTGACCGCCCGAACGACATAGGCAAGCGTGCGAGGCTCATCGATGACATCAATCGCGGCAACGAACCGGTCGTCACGCGCCTCTGCCGTCTGGGCATAATCAATCTCACCGACAAAGGCATACGCACCATCGACGCCGCTATCACGCGCCCCGTCAGAGGGCCGCAACACCGTCTCGATCTCAAATCCGGCGGGCAGCAAGTCAGCAAGGATGACCGGGTTGTTCCGGCGCTGCCTTGGGGTCAGCGTAACGGAGATCACGAACTGATCGCCTTGGGTCACGCGGGATAAGTTCACGCGGCCACCCTTCGTTGTGCGGACGGTCTTGCTGACAGACAGCGACGAACTGGTGGGTGGCGGCGCCTCTTCAGGGGATCCCGTGACCATGACAGTGCGGAAAATCGGGCTGGAGCCGCGGCGCAGTCTGAAGCTGACCCCGCGGTCCAATTGCTCTGCCGTCACCCAATAGCGGCGATCATTGTCGCTACTGCGACCCAGACCATCGACATCAAGATCCAGACCGTCTTCTTGGGAGAGGCTGTTCACAGCCAGCAATAAGTAAGCTTTCTCCTGCGTGGTCAGCTGACTTGGCTCTGGCACATCTTCACCAATCCGGGTTGCAAGCCGGGCGACATGGTCATTGAACCCCGTTTCGGCAGCGAGCGACAACACGCCCGCCAGGTCCCGCAAAGGCGTCTGATAATAAGCGCCTGAGTTATCGTAGCCGAGGGCTTCTTCAGCCGCATCAAAAGCGCTGAAGGCCCGCGAACGATCGCCCATATAGGACAGCGCTGCAGCCAGATGCGCCCGCGCCAGTGGCGACCGCATTGAGCTCAACTCGCGATCGTGCAGATAGCGCAGTCTCGATACATCCGCTTTGCCAGCTCGCGCCAGTACATACAGGGCATAGGCCGAGGAACGCTGCATCATCAGCCGCTCGGTATCGTCATGCCAACGGCTTTCATAGACATCTGTCTGATAACCATAGACGCGCCAGGCATCACCTTGCGCAATTGTGCGCATGGACTGATACGCGCGGTCCATAGCAGCCTGTGGCACCTGATAGCCCGCCTCTTTGGCGCGATACAGGAAGTCAGTCGTATAGGCGCCAAGCCAGGGCGAGGCGTAGCTGTCGCCCTCTCGCCACAGCCCGAAAGCGCCATTGTCGCTCTGGCGGTTGAGAACCCGCGTCACGGCCTCCTGAACCTGCACCTCAGCAGACCCACGAGAGCCATCGGCGCCTTCATTCACCAGCTGCTCAGCATAGACCAGCGGCAAGGCGCGGCTGATTGTCTGCTCGGTACACCCATACGGATAACGCGCCAGCGAATGGTAGAGCGCATTCGGATCGACCGGCAGTGCCGAGAAACTCACCGTCATCATCTCTGTGCCAGCGACAAGCCCACTCATCAACTCTGCATCCGGTGCAAAGGTTTGTCCCGCCTCCATCAAGGTTTGCGAAATCCGTGTCACCGGCAAATACGGCGAGCGGGTCTCAATCTCGTAGTCGCGGGCGACCGAATAGTTTTGCGGGCCGTCGACATTCAAACGCAAGCTCGAAACTCCAGAGCTTTCAGCGGTAAAGCGCAGGCCCTGATCGACCCGCTGCCCGCTTGGGATCGAATTGGTGAACTCGCTTGTGAGCACATCCAGTGTCCCGGTCGCGGTCAATGCCGCTTCAAAACTGCCGCTTTCCAGCTCGACATTGTCGATACTAACCGTGGCAACCGCCTCATCGCCCGGGGCCATAAAGCGCGGCAGGATCAGATCCGCTGGCGCACGATCGCGCACCGTCATGGCCTGACTGGCTGAGCCGAGCGCAGTATCGGACCAAGCCACGGCCATCAGGCGTAGCTCGCCATTAAACTCCGGCATGTCGAACGTGACTTCAGCGGTATTGCCGCGGCCAACTTCAACCACACCGCTAAAGAGAGCGATCGATTTGGTCGGCACGACAGACAGGCCTTCACCGCCCAGCTGGTCTCCGCCGCTGCGAACTTCGGCAGGCAAGCCAAGGTTCGGATCAAGCAGGCGGCCATAATCGTCATATAGCGACAGCCCCATGGCTTTCTTGCCAAAGTACCAGGCCGCCGGATCGGGGCTGGTAAACTTGGTCAGCCGCAGAATGCCTTCATCGACGGCGGCCAGCGTTACGAAAGCCTTGTCACGCGCTTCACCTTCAACCGTCACGGAAATTGTTTGCTCGGTGCCCGGCCGGGCAAGCTCCGGCGCATCGATTTCGAGCGCGAACGTTCGGCTCGACATATCTACAGGCAGATAGCCAACCCCGACAGCGCGGCGCGGCTTGGACTGCACCACAGGATCGCGCGGCGTGTAGACGTTCACCATCACATACGCGCCTTCACCCCACTCTTCGGTCACAGGCAAGCGAATTTCGGTTCCGGCGGCTTGCACCTGCCGGGTTTCGACAGACAGAACGCGGTCGGTTGCGACAACGATCTGCGCTTCTCCATCATAAGGCGGGACAATGGTCACAGCCGCTGGTCGTCCGGGGACAATCACCTGCTCTTCGACCAGGACCTGAACCCGGTCCGGTGCCTCGACCCCATCATCAGAGACCGCGCCGCCCCAGCCGACATAGAAACTCCGGCTTGTGGTCGCTCCGTCAGCTGCCGTGACGATGAGCTCATGCGGTCCCCATTCAAGGTCAGACACGGGGATCGTGGCGCGCCCGGCTTCAGATCGCATGACACCTTCATTTACAGTGCGCACCGTGCGCGACCGCCGCCATTTCCAGCGCCCATTCTCACGGTACCAATCATAATGATAGTCGATCTCGATCACCTTCCAGTCGAGGTCGGTCTCAACCGCTTCACCAGAGGCATCCACGCTCGCAATTTCAAACGTCCCGGTGCCGCCGCGCTCAAGCCGGCCTTCAAAAGCTTGCTTGCTTCCCAGATAGAGATCACTTGGGCGATAGGGGATCCGCACACTTTCGCTGACCGCGCGTCCACCCGGCTCAAGCACACTAACCACCGTGTTCAGCCGCAGCGGGTGATCCGCACCCTGCCCGCGCCCGTTCGGGGCAAGCCGGATCGTCGCCGCGCCTGCGCCATCCGTTGTGCGATCTTCAAAGTCGATAAACTGCTCGCGAAACGAACTTGTATGCTCGCCCCAGCTAAAGCCTTCCATACCGAAAGGATTGGGGTCCAGTTCTACCCGCGCCTGCGACTGTACAGTCAACCCAGCGCCCGGTGCACCATAAAGGAAACGGCTCGCAACATCGATATCGCGCGCATCGTCGCCCGGCAGCATTGGGGCCTCTTCGACGCTTAGCTCAACCGCAATTCGCTGGGGCACGAAATCCTCAACAGAGTAGGAAATCTGTCCGGCAACACCGAGGCCATCAACCTCGACAACGGTTTGCCAAAGCCCGCGCGAGGCATCACGCGGCAAAGCCAGATCGCGCTGCAGCGTGCCTGCCGTCTCAACCAGAAACCGCTCGCGCATCGCTTCCATCCCGTTCGGGCGATATGTGATCAGGGTTCCAGCGCGCTCCTTTACCGCTCGGCCGGTACGATCCCGCAGCATGGCGGTCAGGTACACCGTTTCGCCGGGCCGGTAGATGCCACGCTCGGTATAGAGATACGCATCCACATCGCCCGGTGTGCGTCGCCCGCCAATATCCTCTTCCGAGAGGTCGACCGGGGCCCGCGTCAAATCCAGAACGGCCGTATCGCCTTTCAGGCCTGCGGCCAGAACAAGTTTCGGTGACAGATTGCCTGTCCCCGCCAGAAGCTCGGCATTGAAGCTGACACGCCCATCGACGCCCGTCGCAGCCTCACCCAGAACCTCGTTATTGCGTGCGATCAGCTGCACAGTCGTATTTGGCATAGGCCGACCATCCTGCAAGCTGCGTAAGGTCACATCCAGGCCGCTCCCACTGCGATACGCCGTCAGGGCGAGATCTGTGAGCATAATCCAGCGTTTTGCAGAGGCCGCCGGACCGTCATAGCGGTTGAGCTCCTTGGCATCGGTCAGCTCAACATAATATGCGCCGGGGTTCAGCGTGCCGATCACGTCCGGCAACGGGAAGATCGTCACAACCGGCGCATTCTTGACGCTGCTGATATCCATCTCACCTGACCAGACCGGAGAGGATGCATCCGACGGATTCTCATCGCCGTATACATAAGCGTACTGCCCCTGTCCTGACTCAACACCCTGCGTCAGCGATTTTCGCACCAACGCCCGATCATTGATGCGCGAAACGGTGACATTCACCTTCTCGACATTCACTGTCTCAATCGCGAGACCATCAGCATTTTCGCGTGGCAGAATAATCCCGGCGCCGCGAAACCCAACAAAAGGTGGGCGGTCTTCAAAACTGACAGAAACCACTTCTTCACGGTCAAGCTCAGCGCCATCCGCAGCCGGTAATCCCTCAAGCAGGGTCACCTCATAACTGGACGCAAAACTCAAACCGCTCAGGCAAAGGCGCTCGCCATTAACACTGTAAACCGCGTCATCATTACCTTCCAACGGCGCATAAATCGCATAATCAACCTCAGGATCGAGCGCGCGAGAGAAGACCAGACAGGCCCGCGGCTGATCCTCGCTGAGGTCCGGCGCATAGCGGGTATAAACAAACTTGCTAGCACCCAGGCGCTCAGCCTGACGCTGGCGTTCGGCTTCCCGGCGCTCAGCCGCGACCTGATCGGAGCGCGAGCGTTCAACAACTTTTCCAGCTTCTGATTCTGGCGGCGGCGGCACTTCCGAAACCTCACCCCCACCACCGCACGCTGCAAGCACAGCAAACATCGCGCTGAAGAGGAAAATACGAGCCCCCGATTGTGAACCGGTCATTGTTGAATATCCTTCTGCGTCCGCCCTTACCTTACACATTTCATCCTCCTGAAACAGGGCAAAACCGTGCCGCCGCCTTGGCAATACAGAGAATTCTTCACTCCTCGTCAGAGACCTTGCCCCGCAGCGCCTTCACCTGTCCGCGTTGTTTCTTGGCCGTGAGCCTCCGGCGAACCGCGCCTTTGGTCGGGCGCGTCCGGATGCGGCGTTTCGGCGGCGTCGCAACGCCCGCGATCATCTCGGCAAGTCGCTTACGCGCAGCCTGCCGGTTCAGCATCTGACTGCGATGCTCTTTCGCCTCAACCAGAATGTCGCCTTCAGTGGTCAGCCTCGCTTTGAACCGGCGTTGGAACCTGGCTTTTACATCCGCAGGCAGAGAGCTTGATGGCACATTCCAGCGCAGCTGAACGGCTGTCGAAACCTTGTTAACGTTCTGACCGCCGGGCCCTGAAGCGCGAACAAAGGTCTCCGTCAGCTCCCACTCCGGCAGGCGCAGCTCCTTGGTAACGAAGACGTGATCATCGCTCATATGAAGCATCCGTTCAGGTACAATTCAGCCGCTCTTCCTAGTGTGGCAGGTAAGGCTTGTCACGAAAAGCCGAAATCCGGGTAGTGTCGTCCCAGCTGCCACAACCGAAGGAGGCGCCCAATGGCCATCCTCAAGAAAGTGTCTACCGGCATCGCCGCTGCAGCGATTGCGAGTACGGCGTTCACCCCAATCGCTCACGCTGACCGGGATGACCGCAAACGCGTTCGTGGAGACAATTTTCAAAAGTCCAATCGCGAATATCGCGGGGTTCCAAATCACGGCAAGACTGAACGCGTCCGTCGGACCGGCCCGGGCGGGGTAAAGGCTTATGGCGGCAACCGCGCTGACCGTAAGACCAATGATTATCGCGGTGACAAACGGCACAGTAGCAATGACCGTAGCCGTCATAATCAAAATAAGAACCATAACCGCAACAAAGGCTACAGTCAGGGCAAATCGCACTATCAAGGTGATCGCAAACACTATTCAGGTGGCCAAAAGCATCACAAAGGCCACACCACTCATTATAGTGGAAAACACAATAGCGGGAAGCACTATAGCGGTGTTCGGTCAAACCATGGCTACAAGAACGGCTATAAGCACGGAGCCAAAAAAGGCTATAGTCACGGCTACAATCAGGGCTATCGCAAAGGCCACCACAGCTCCAACCGCCATTACTACAAGCCGCGGACCTACAGCTATGGTCACTATAAGCCACGCTACAGCTACAGGCCGGTCTATTCGTTCTATCGGCCACACCGCGTCTTCAAACACTATTCAAAGCCGATCTATCATCACACGTATCGCCCGCACGCCCATTATGTGCCGCGCTACTCCATCGGTGGGTATTATGGCTATCATGGCAACACGATCATTTTGTCGAACTATCGCTACTATGACCTGTATGATCCGCCGCATGGCTATCACTGGGTTCGCGATCATGACAGCGGCGATGCCATCCTCGCTTCAATTGCGACCGGCGCAGTTATCGGCCTGATCATCGGCGCGATTGCGTCAAACTAGTCAGTCGGCTGGCGCAGCATCGATGACTTCAAGCTGCGCCGTACGACGCCCATTCCATTCATTGTCCTTCAAACGACCAGCAAGGTGAACCCGCCCGCGTTGCATCAACGCATCGCCAAGCGGCGTCCCCATACACCGCCAGATCAGACACTCGACCCGGGCTGAGCCATCCTCGACCGTGATCTTGAGATGGTTCTCACCAATCGGGCGCGTGTATGTGATCTCGACATTACGCATCGCAAAGATCGGTTGTGGCGCGCCCTGCCCAAACGGCCCCAGCGTCTCGATCTGATCAAACAGCTCCGGCGTCACTGAAGCCGGCGCCAGCAGTGCATCAACCACCAATTCCCTCGCCGCCGCGCGCTCTTCCTTGAACTCAGACATATGCGCCGCCATCCAGTCCTTCAGCGCAGGCAGTTGTTCGGGCTCCAGGCTCAGCCCGCCCGCCATCGCATGTCCACCGCCAGACAGGATCACGCCTTGCTTCGCCGCAGCTGCAATCGCATCGCCAATGTTGACCCCATGCACAGACCGCGCAGACCCTTTCGCCACCGGCCCTAGCCCCTCGCCCCAGCCAATCACAATCGCGGGCAAGTGAAACCGGTCCTTTAATCGCCCCGCGACAATCCCGATCACGCCCGGATGCCAGCCTTCACCTGCCGCAATCAGGATGCCAGCGTCTGGATCAGCTGCCAGCGTCTTCTCGGCCTCAACGCTCGCCTGTTCCAGGATCGCGCTCTCGACCGCTTTGCGCTCATCGTTCAGGCCGTGTAGCCGCTCAGCAATCTCAATCGCCTCATGTCGGTCTTCGGTCGCCAGCAGTTTCGCCGCGAGCCACGGGTCCCCGACGCGTCCGCCTGCATTCAAACGCGGCCCGAGCACAAAAGTCGCGTGATACACGCTCTCAATCTTGCCAATTCCGGCAATATCCGCCAGCGCCCGAAGCCCGGTATTCTGCCCTCGCTCCAGTATCTTCAGGCCTTGACGCACAAACGCCCGGTTCGCCCCCTGCAAAGGCGACATATCGCACAGCGTACCCAGCGCGCAGAGGTCCAGCCATTGCAGGATGTCTGGCAGGCCGCCTTCAGGCATAATCCCCCGCTCCCGCGCCAGCCGGTTCAGCGCCGCAACAAACACATAGACCACGCCCGCCGCTGCCAGATGCCCCTGGCCTGACGTATCATCCGGCCGGTTCGGGTTCACCAGAGCCGCTGCCGGAGGCTCCGCCCCGCCCATCAAATGGTGATCGATTACAATCACTGGCAGGTCGATCGCCGCCGCATGCTCCAGCGCCTCACGCGCTGCTGCGCCGCAATCGACTGTAATCACTAGATCCGCGCCGGTCTGCTTCAGCGCCTCAAGCGCGGCGGGCGACGGCCCGTAGCCCTCTTTCAGCCGGTCTGGCACATAGAGGCCCAACTCTCGCCCCCAGGCCCGGAAATACCGCGTCAGGATCGCCGAACTCGTGCCCCCATCGACATCATAATCGGCAAATACGGTGACCGCTTTGCCGTCCACAATCGCATCGAGCACCAGCCCCGCCGCCTTGTCCATATCCGCAAAAGAGGACGGGTCAGGAAACGCATTGCGCAAAGTCGGTTTCAGATAATCCTGCGCCTCTGCCGCACTCACCCCGCGCGGGGCGAGCAGCCGCGCCAGCAAGTCCGAGCCACCCACCTCCGGCGTCAGCGCCCGAACTAGCGCCTCATCACTCTCCCGCAGAGTCCAAAACCGCCCACCATAGGACAAAGGCACAGAGAAAGGGGAAGACGTCATCGTCCCTTATAAGCGGGAGTCGCACCCCGCGGGAATGGCCTATGGGCAGACTAAACCTTATGCCAGCTCTTGATCTTGCGGACCATGCCGTCGGCGCTGCTCATGACGAGTGTGTCGGTCTCAATCGTGTCGCCAACCCGCGTCACGCCATCGACCAGACCGCCTTTGGTGACGCCCGTCGCGCAGAACACAGTCTCGCCAGAGGCAAGCCCGTTCAGGTCATACTTCTTGTCATAGTCTGTGATGCCCGTGCGGTCGGCGCGCTTGCGCTCATCATCATTGCGAAAGACGAGCCGCCCCTGCATCTGCCCGCCAACACATTTCAGCGCTGCGGCTGCAAGAACGCCCTCTGGCGCGCCGCCGGAGCCGACATAGAAATCGATCCCGGTCATCGGGTTGGTCGTGTTGATCACGCCCGCAACATCGCCATCGGTGATCAGGCTGATCCGCGCGCCGGCTGAGCGCAGGCTCTCGATAATGTCTTCGTGGCGGCGGCGATCCAGCACACAGGCCGTCATGTCAGAGACCTCAACACCCTTGAATTTGGCAAGCGCCTTGATGTTGTCGGCCGGGCTCTCATCGAGATCGATAATGCCTTCCGGATAGCCGGGGCCAATCGCGACCTTGTCCATATATGTGTCCGGCGCAAACAGCAGTCCGCCGCGCGGTGCAATTGCCAGAACCGCCAGCGCATTCGCCATCGATTTCGCGGTCAGTGTCGTGCCTTCCAGCGGGTCCAGCGCGATATCGATCGCCGGGCCCTTACCGGTTCCGACTTCCTCGCCGATATACAGCATCGGCGCTTCGTCCCGCTCGCCCTCGCCGATTACGACGCGGCCTTGAAAGTCGACCGCATTAAATGCGGTGCGCATCGCGTCCACGGCGGCGGCGTCGGCGGCTTTTTCATCGCCCCGTCCGGCCAGTTTTTCAGCCGCAATCGCGGCCAGTTCAGTCACACGAACCATCGCATCCGCCAGATGCGGGATCAGCACGCTTGTCGTCATTTTTGCACTCCTGCGGGCTTCCATGCCCGACTTCTCTCTACCCAGCCGCGTCGATTGAGATCACTTGCGGCTGCCCAACAATTGCCTCCAACGCAGACACACTTTTCGTTGCCGCGTCAATCTCACCGCGACTACACTCATGGGTCACAATTGCAACGGGCGAGACATCGTTGTCATCGGCCGAGTCCTGCAAGAGTTTATCCACCGAGACCCCATGCAAGGCTAATGCCTCAGTGAGGCCTGCAAGCGCGCCGCGGCGATCAGAAAGTTTCACACGCACAAAAAATGGGCAGCGTTCTGTCTGTTCTGCCTCAACGAAGCGCCGAACCGTATGATGCGCAGCCCGACCGAACGGGGAGCGCGCGGTCGGTGAAAACAGTTTCGAGATATCGCCCATCACAGCGCTCGCGGTCGGCCCGGCCCCCGCACCCGGCCCGGTCAGCGTCACCGCGCCAAGTGGGTCGCCTTCAACGCGTACCGTGTTCAGCGCGCCATCGATACGCGCCAGCGGATGATCAACCGGCATCGCCATCGGGGCGACCCGGCAGACCACGCCCGCCTCTGTCAGCAGGCCTTCCGTAATCAGCTTGATCCGCAGGCCCAACCGGTCGGCAAGCGACAGATCCAGCAGCTCTACTGTATCGACGCCTTTGACAGAAACCTTGCCGAAATCGAGATCTGCCGTGAACGCAATGGAGGCAAGTATGGCCGCCTTGTGCGCGGCATCCATACCAGACACATCCAGCGTTGGATCAGCCTCCGCATAGCCCAGACGCTGGGCCTCCTCGAGAACATCGTCATAGCTGCGCCCGGTATTGAGCATGGTCGTGGTCAGATAGTTGCACGTCCCGTTCAGGATACCCATCACCCGCTTGACAGAGACGCCGGTCAGGGAGTCGCGCAGCACCCGTACGATCGGCACACCGCCGGCGACCGCCGCCTCAAACATCAGGTCGACACCCTTCTCCTGCGCCAGGTCTTCAAGCTGCTGGCCATACATCGCGACCAGGGCCTTATTTGCCGTTACGACCGGTTTGCCCGCCTTGAGCGCCTCTTCAACCGAATACTTCGCTGGCCCGTCAGATCCGCCTACCAGTTCGACAAACACATCAACTTCGCTGTCTGTGGCCAGGCTCGCCGCATCATCGAACCAGCGATAGCCAGAAATATCGACAGACCGGTTTCGCGACTTGCTACGTGCGGATACGCCGACAATCTCGATCTTGCCCGGCAAGCGTAGTTCGGCCTGTCGCTCGACCAGATCTATCAGCCCGCACCCGACATTGCCGAGCCCGGCAACTCCCAATTTGACTGTCTTCAAGACCCCGTTCTCCTCAACTCACCAGCGTCCGTATCAGATGAGGACAGGCCAGCGAGAAATTTCTTTATGTTGCGCGCGGCTTGCCGGATACGCTGCTCATTTTCAACCAGCGCAATCCGCACATGCCGGTCACCATGCTCACCAAAGCCAGCCCCCGGCGCGACCGCAACATCAGCTTCGTTCATCAGCTTCAGCGCAAATTCCAGGCTCTGCATGTCCCCGCATTGCTCTGGTATCCTGGCCCAGGCAAACATCGATGCGCTCGGCACAGGGATGTCCCAGCCTGCCCGTCCGAAACTCTCAACCAGCGTATCTCGGCGGGAGCGATACGTTTCGCGGAACTCATCAACGCAATCCTGCGGCCCATCCAGCGCGGCACAAGCTGCGACCTGGATCGGCGTAAACGCGCCATAATCGAGATAGGATTTCACCCGCGCCAGCGCATTGATCAGGCGCTCATTCCCCGCCGCAAAACCGATCCGCCATCCAGCCATGGAATAGGTCTTCGACATTGTCGTCGTCTCAACCGCAATGTCCCGCGCGCCGTCAACTTGCAGGATAGATGGCGTCGGTTCGTCAAAGTAAATCTCGTTATAGGCAAGGTCAGACAGGATATAGAGATCATGCTTTTTCGCCAGCTTCACCGCATCCTTGTAAAACTCCAGATCGCACACATCCGCGGTCGGGTTAGAAGGATAGCAAAGCACCATCGCCGTCGGCGGCGGCACCGAATACCGGATCGCCTTGCTGATGCCCGACAGATAAGCCTCTGGAGACGGGGCCGGGATCGCCCGGATGGATGCGCCTGCCATGATGAACCCGAAATGGTGCAAAGGATAAGACGGGTCGGGCGCAAGGATGACATCTCCCGGCGCTGTGATGGCTTGGGCCAGGTTGGCAAAGCCTTCCTTCGACCCAAGCGTCACAACCACTTCTCGGTTCTTGTCCAAGGTGACATCGAAGCGCCGCTTGTAATAGTCGACAAGCGCCCGGCGAAGTCCCGGTATGCCCCGCGATGACGAATAGCCATGAACGGTGGATTTGCGGGCCGTTTCGGCGAGCTTTTCGATAATGTGGGACGGGGTCGGCATATCGGGATTACCCATGCCAAGGTCGATAATATCCGCACCACTGGCACGTAACTCAGCCTTGCGCCGATTGACCTGTTCAAAAACATAAGGCGGCAGGCGCCGGATTTTGTGAAATTCACCGCGCATGTGCGGGCTCCATTAAAAAAGTAAGTCTGTATCTTAAAGGCGACCGCGGGGCGTATCGAAAACTGCCTTCAGCACGGCCACCTCTTCATCGGTCAGGAAATCGGGGGCGGGCAACCGCCCCATAATCGCTCGGCGTGTCAGTTCGACCCAGGCCGCAAGATCAGCCGGGGTCTCGCTGGCCAGTTCGGCGCGGGGATGAGTGGCAAACATATTCAGCGCCGCGCGGGTTTCGGCTTCCGACAGTGCCAGATTGCGTTGCAAGTCGGGAAAACCGCCAACCGCTGGCACATCGGTGATACTTGGATAGCCGCCCCCCGCAAGCTCGACTTTTCGCTCTTCGTACCAGTCCGGAGCAGCCGTTCTTAGTTCGCGGACCTTGTCCATAGAGCTGGAACAACCAGCCATCAGGGCAAGTATTACGAAAAAGACAGAGCGCATTAACACAATCCTCGGGTGGACTCATAATTCCCAAACGGGTTTAGTCGTATAGTGGTTCGCGCAGAATGGCGAGAGCGCGTCTGATGACTGATAGTTCGAAGTTTGACAATATTACGGTCACGACGTTGCCTAACATGTTCAACGACATGGATCCGGCAGCGATGCAGGCGCTTGCCTCAAATTTGATGCAAGCCATGCAGGAAGCTCAAGGCCTGATCTCGGACATGGCAATGGGCAGCGCGGCTTCTCCGATATCCCTGCAAAAGCCAGACCCGATGGGTGGCCTGGATGCCCAGATGAAGATCGGCGCAGCTCTGGCGCGGCATCCGGAAAAAGCCGGGCACGCAATGATGACGCTGATGCAAGGCTGGATGAACCTCTTCCAATCCATGGCAACCAAGTCACAGCTACCAAGAGATCGCCGCTTTGCTGACCCGGAGTGGGCCGCAAATCCTGCCTTTGACTTCATGCGCCGCGCCTGGACACTGAATTCAGAATGGTTGACCAGCCTGATCGATGCCGTGGATGGCGATGTAGACGCAGAGACAAAAGCCAAGGCGCGATTCTTTGCCAGCCAGATGTCAGAAGCCATGTCCCCGACAAATCTGCTGGCGACCAATCCGGCGGCCTTGCGCGCAATGATGGAAACAGGCGGCGAAAGCCTCGTTAATGGTTTCCGAAACGCGCGGCGCGATCTGCAACGCGGCGGCGGTCGCATGGCGATAACGCAGACCGATGAGGACGCCTTTCGGGTCGGAGAGAATGTTGCCACGGCCAAGGGTCAGGTCGTCTTCCGGAACAAACTAATTGAAGTCATCCATTACAATCCCACGCGCAAGAAAATGCGTGAGCGCCCGATGCTCATCTTCCCGCCATGGATCAACAAATTCTACATCCTCGATCTACAGCCGGCCAATTCAATGATCCGCTGGCTTTTGTCGAAGCGCGTCAACACGTTCGTTGTCTCATGGCGCTCGGCCGATGCCGAGACCAAGGATTACACCTGGGACGACTATATCGACCAGGGCATCTATGACGCGATCACGGCCGTGACTGAGGCAACCGGATCAAAAGACGTCAATGCGATCGGCTATTGTATTGGCGGCACACTGCTAACCTCCGCCATGGCACATATGGCGAAAGATGGTGATGACCGGGTGAACTCTGCGACCTTCTTTGCCTCACAGTCAGACTTCTCTCAGGCAGGCGAGTTAAAGATTTTCACCGATGAGACCGCGCTGGATCATATCGACGAGGTCATTGACCAGCACGAAGGCTTCATGCCCGGCGAAATGATGGGCGAGACGTTCAGCTGGCTGCGTCCCTCTGATCTCGTTTGGCGCTATGTCGTCGATAATTACTTGATGGGCAAACCGCCAAAGGCGTTCGACCTGCTCTACTGGAATGCAGATCAGACCAATATCCCGGGCCCTGTACACAAGACCTATCTGCGTGAGCTTTACAATCGCAATGCCTTATCGGCTGGCACGTTTCAGGTCTTTGGCGAGCCTGTATCGATGGGCGACATCAAAACTCCGATCTTCACTCAGGCCAGCAAGAGCGATCACATTTGTCCATGGCATTCCATTTATCGCGGCGCACAGCAATATGGCGGCGACGTCACGTTCACACTGGCTGGATCAGGCCACATTGCTGGGGTCATCAATCATCCTGACGCACAAAAATACCAGCACTGGTTCAACTCCTCTCTGCCGGACAATCCCGCCAAATGGTTCAGCGCGGCTGAAGAGCGTCCGGGCTCCTGGTGGCCGACCTGGTGGGACTGGCTCAAGCCGCACTGCGGGTCCAAGATCGAAGCGGTCCAACCGCAGGATCACGGACTGGGCGCAGCGCCCGGCCAATATGCGCCAATCCGCATGAGCGACATAGCCGCTGGGATAAAACCCAACGGCCCGTACAGCGCAGACCTGGAAGCCGGCAAACTAAACGGCAAGGCACCGCGCACGAAACCGAGCTATCGTATGCCTGCCGGTCGCCAACCTGCGCCTGAGGTTTAAGCCAGCGCAGCTTTCTGCGCTGCGAAGAGCTCGCTACAGCCTTTCTCGGCAAGACGCATCATTTCGTCAAACTCGGCGCGGGCGATCGGGCGCTCTTCACCTGTCCCCTGCACTTCAATAAACCCGCCATCCGAACTCATCACGACGTTCATGTCCGCTTCGCCTTTCGAGTCTTCAGGATAATCGACATCCAGAACCGGCATGTCCTGAAACAGCCCGACCGAAATTGCAGCGGCCTGTTTCAGAATTGGATCGGTTTCGATCACGCCCTCTGCTTTCAAGTATCTGCACGCCATGGCCAGCGCCACAAACCCGCCTGTGATCGACGCGGTGCGCGTGCCCCCATCCGCCTGCAGGACATCACAGTCGATCGTGATCTGGTTCTCACCCAGTGCTTCCAGACTGACGACAGAGCGCAGCGACCGCCCAATAAGACGCTGAATCTCTTGCGTCCGCCCCGACTGTTTCCCGGCCGCAGCTTCCCGCCGACCCCGCGTATGGGTCGCACGCGGCAGCATGCCATACTCCCCGGTGACCCAGCCTGTACCCGTTCCGCGCATCCAGCCCGGCACCTTATCGGTCCAACTTGCGGTACACAGCACATGCGTGTGGCCGAACTTGGCAAGGCACGAGCCCTCGGCATAGCGTGTCACACCTGTTTCAAGGGAGATCTCGCGCAGCTGGTCAGCGGCGCGGCCGGACGGGCGTTTGAAGTCAGTCATATTTAGTCTCTTTGTGCAAATCAGTTATGGCGCAAATTGCCGGTTTCGGTGAGTGTGTCTAGGTTAACCATAGAAGCCAGGGCAGAACTCACGTGAACAATCCAAATCTCAGAGCTGCTGCCAAAGCTTCCATCCGCCCGCGTCGCAGTTTCGGCTACGAAGTCGCTCGCTTCTTTTTTGCCGGCTTTCATCGCATTTCCGGCTGGTCGGTCGAAGAGGCCATGCCTCCAGACCAAAAGACGGTCGTGCTCGCAGCGCCGCATAATACCAATTGGGATCTGATCCGAATGCTCGGCGTCGCCTTCTATTACCGTATTCCGGTAAGATGGATGGGTAAGAAGAGCCTCGGCGAGGGTCCGTTTGGCTGGATGATGCGGTGGTGGGGCCTGCTTCCGGTCGATCGTGATCAGTCGACCAGCCTGGTTGATCAAGTCGTTCAGGCCTTCAACGACTCAGAAGAAATGATCGTCGTTATTGCGGCAGAGGGAACACGCGCGAAGGTGAGAGAGTGGAAAACTGGCTTTTACAATATCGCGTACAAGGCCGGGGTCCCGATCTCGCTGGGGTTTATGGATTATGATCGCAAGGTTGGCGGCGTTGGTGGTCCCTTCACGCCGACAGGTAACTTTGCGGCGGATATGGAAGTTATCCTCGCTTACTATCACGACCATGTTGTCAACTTTGACCCGCCCACCATCGAGCTGCCGAACAAAACCTGACCACAAGGCCGCCTTAGCGCGTTAATGCGCACCGTCCATATCTTAAGACACACAGGCAAATCACGCGCCCAATCTTCAGCATTCCTTAGCCATAAATTGGAACAGTGGGCCAAGGCTGCAGGAAGTAGAGTGATGGATCTCAAAGAAGAAAACGCGCTGAACGGCATTCCCGAAGAGCACTGGTACTATGTCTCAAAAGGGCGCGCGCTGACCAACATGGTGGATGCCAAGAACATGCCGAAAGTGCTTGATGTCGGCGCAGGTTCAGGCGTCTTCCCAAAGGCTTTCATCGCCGATGGCTTCTGCGACTCAGCAATCTGTGTTGATCCCAACTATTCAGACGCGTGGCTACGAGACAACCAACACCCCACGATCGAATTTGTGCGTGGCGTCGACCGTGTCGAAGCCGACCTCGTGACCATGATCGACGTGCTTGAGCACGTTGACGATGATGTCGAATTGCTCAGCCTCTATGCTGACAAGGCTGCCGCCGGCACGACGTTTCTGCTGTCGGTTCCGGCCTTCCAGTATCTCTGGTCCTCGCATGACGAATATCTCGATCATCGGCGCCGCTATACGCTGAAAATGCTGCGCAATACCGCTGAGCGCTCTGGCCTTGAACCGGTCAAGATGCGCTACTTCTTCGGCGCGCTCTTTCCGGCGGCCGCCGCCTCGCGCATTGCTGACCGTCTGCTGTCACGCGGCAAAGAAGCCAAAGCCAGCGCGATGGGTTCAGTTCCCGGCCCTCTCAACAAGGCGCTAATCGGTATTCACGATATTGAACGCATGGTGATGATGCCATGGAACAAGCTGTTCGGCGTCTCAGCTTTCTGCGTCGCAGTGAAGCCCGACAATTGAAACTCGGGCCCGCGGCACCTATTCAGGACGTATGACGCCTAAACCTTCAATGATGCAGTCTCTGGATGCCCGCTCGCGGGCCATCTTCAAGAACATTGTTGAAACCTATCTTGAAACCGGGGACCCGGTTGGCTCGCGTACCCTGTCAAAGGGTGGCATTCAGCTGTCGGCGGCCTCCATCCGCAATGTCATGTCGGACTTGACCGAGCTTGGCCTGCTTGATGCACCGCATGTCTCTGCCGGGCGTATGCCAACCCATGCCGGCCTTCGCCTGTTCGTTGACGGATTTCTGGAAATGGGGGAGCCTGGCGAACAGGATCGCACGGAAATCGATGCCCGCCTGCGCGGCGCTGGGCAAGACTTTGGCGGGGTCCTGAAAGAAGCCTCATCTATCCTGTCTAACCTGACCAGGGGGGCTGGCCTCGTCTCCTCGCCGAAAGACGACGCCCCGGTCCGGCATGTCGAGTTTGTGCCGCTTTCCACCGGAGAGGCGCTCTGCGTCCTCGTGAATGAGCGCGGCGATGTCGAAAACCGCCTCGTCAAACTCCCGAAAGGCCTGCCGCAGACCGCCCTGATCGAGGCCGGCAATTACCTCGCCGCCCGCATGAAAGGCCGCAGCCTGCGCGAAGCAGCAAGCGATGTGCGTACTGAGATCCAGGAACACCGCGCCCAGCTTGATGCCGCCGCCGCCGATCTTGTGGAGCGCGGCCTTGCCCAATGGGCGGGCGCCCTGCCCGGCGAGGAGCGCGGCCTGATCATTCAGGGACGCGCCAATCTGCTAAGCGACCCCGAGGCGGCCGATGATATGGAACGGGTGCGCCAATTGTTTGAGATATTGGAGCGCCAGAAAGGCCTTCTGGAGATCCTCGACTCGACACGAGAGGCGGATGGCGTGCGCCTGTTCATCGGCTCGGAAAACAGTCTTTTTCCGTTATCGGGTTCAAGCGTGATCGTAGCTCCCTATATGAACGCGTCGAAACAGGTTATTGGCGCGCTCGGTGTAATTGGCCCTACCCGGCTGAACTATGCGCGGGTAATACCGATGGTTGACTATACAGCCCGAATGGTCGGACAGGTGCTCGGCCAGCGCGGACAGGACTGAACGAGGATTGAATGAGCGACGAGACGATCAAGGATGAGATGCCAGAGCTTGATGCAAACGCGTCCAAAGCGGACCTGAAAACGGCTGCAGACGACATCCTGAAAGCAGCCAAGAAAGCTGACAAGGCTGCCGCCAAAGAGGCCGATGCCGCTGAAGAAGAATTTGGCGAACCTGTCCCTGAACTCGAACCGGAAGCCCAGTTCACACCCGATCAACAGATCCAAATCCTTGAGGCTGAGAAAGAAGAGATTCGCGACCAGCTCCTACGCACGCTCGCTGAGACGGACAATATCCGCAAACGATCAGAGCGAGAGAAAGCCGACGCAAAAATCTACGCGATTGAGAAATTCGCACTCGACCTGCTCAGCGTCAGTGACAATCTCGCTCGCGCGCTCGAAGCGCTCCCGGATGAAGAACGCGAGGCCCTGACCGAAGGCGGCAAAGGCCTGCTCGGCGGCATCGAAATGACGCAAAAAGAGCTGCAAACCGTTCTGACGCGTCACGGCATGACGCCTATCGAAGCCGAACCGGGCTCCGCTTTTGATCCAAACCTGCATCAGGCCGTCGCGAACATTCCATCCGAACACCCAAGCGGCACGATTGCATCAGAGTTCCAGTCCGGCTGGAAAATCGGCAACCGCACCTTAAGAGCCGCCATGGTCGCCGTCAGCGCGGGTCAGGCGAATTAATCTGATCCTCACCTCACCCCTTGAACCTGCGCATTCGGCTCCCACATCGCATTTCATCGGGGTGAGCGGCATAAAAACCGTTGCCATCCCATTAGTTCTTAACGTAGAGCCGCCCGATGCTGGTGCTGCATGACAGGCCGAATCTTGGCAAAAGGCGGCGGCTAAAAAGAGAGAGACGCACTTATGGGCAAAATCATCGGGATTGACCTCGGAACCACCAACTCATGTGTGGCCGTGATGGATGGCGGAGACGCCAAGGTTATCGAAAACAGCGAAGGCGCACGGACCACACCGTCTGTCGTTGCCTTTACAGAAAGCGGAGAGCGCCTGATTGGCATGCCAGCACGGCGTCAGGGTGTCACGAACCCGGACTTCACCTTCTATGCGATCAAACGCCTGATCGGCCGCACATTTGACGACCCCACCGCGCAGAAAGACAAAGAGCTGTCCCCGTTCGAGATCGTCAAAGGTCCAAACGGCGACGCCTGGGTCAAAGGCCGCGACAAGGATTACGCTCCGCAAGAAATTTCCTCTTTCATTCTGACCAAGATGAAAGAAACCGCAGAGGCCTATCTCGGCAACGAGGTTACTCAGGCTGTTATCACCGTTCCGGCTTACTTTAACGACGCCCAGCGTCAGGCGACCAAGGACGCGGGCAAGATTGCCGGCCTCGAAGTCCTGCGCATCATCAACGAGCCAACCGCTGCGGCGCTCGCTTACGGCCTCGACAAGGGCGAGAACCGGATCATTGCAGTTTATGACCTTGGCGGCGGGACGTTCGATGTCTCATTGCTCGAAATCGGCGACGGTGTCTTCGAAGTGCTGTCCACAAACGGCGATACCTTCCTTGGGGGTGAAGACTTCGACCTGCGCATCGTCGACTTCCTCGCAGATGAGTTCAAGAAAGAGCAGGCCATCGACCTCAAGGCCGACAAGCTTGCGCTGCAGCGCCTGAAAGAAGAAGCTGAGAAGGCCAAGAAAGAGCTGTCTTCTGCCTCTTCTTATGAGGTCAACCTGCCCTTCATCACTGCTGACGCTACCGGGCCGAAGCACATGAATATGAAGCTGACCCGCGCCAAGCTGGAAAGCCTCGTGGCAGATCTGATCAAGCGCACCATTGACCCCTGCAAGAAAGCCCTTTCGGATGCGGGAAAATCGGCCAGCGACATTGACGAAATCGTTCTTGTGGGCGGCATGACTCGCATGCCAGCTGTCCAGGCAGCGGTTGAGAAATTCTTCGGCAAAGCGCCGCACAAAGGCGTGAACCCGGACGAAGTTGTGGCGCTTGGTGCGGCCATTCAAGGCGGCGTCCTGCAAGGTGACGTCAAAGACGTAGTGCTGCTTGACGTAACGCCTCTGTCGCTCGGCATTGAAACCAAAGGCGACATCTTTGACCGCCTGATTGATCGCAACACGACCATCCCTACGAAGAAATCGAAAACTTACTCAACGGCGGAAAACAACCAGCCCGCGGTGACCATTCGCGTCTTCCAAGGCGAGCGGGAGATTGCCAGCGCCAACAAACTGCTCGGCCAATTCAACCTGGAGGGCATTCCACCTGCCCCAATGGGTGTGCCGCAGATCGAAGTGACCTTCGACATTGACGCCAACGGTATTGTCTCTGTGTCGGCGCAAGACAAGGCGACCGGCAAGCAGATGCAAATCACCATTCAGGCCGATGGCGGTCTGAAGGATGAAGACATCCAGGCGATGATGAAAGACGCTGAAGCCAACGCGGAAGAAGACAAGAAACTCCGCGAACTGGTCGAAGCCAAGAACGGCGCTGAAGCACTCGTGCATCAGACTGAAAGCCAGGTCGAAGAGCATGGCGACAAAGTCGAAGAGGACGTGAAGAAAGAAATCACGGATGCAGCTGCTGCCCTGAAAGAAGCCGCTGAAGGCGACAATCTCGCCGACATTCAGGAGAAGCATCAGGCCCTGATGACAGCGGCCATGAAGCTTGGCGAAGCGATCTATGGCGCACAGCAGGCTGAAACGGCTGAAGCGGACGCTGCGTCTGACGCAGCTGCCGATGACGAAGATGTGGTTGACGCAGACTTCGAAGAAGTCGACGAGGACCGCAAGAGCGCCTAACGCTTACTGAATACCAAATTGAAAAGCCCGCTTCACACCGAAGCGGGCTTTTTGCATAAAAGAGAGGCAAACCAGCTTGCCCCATAGGCGGCGCTCTAGTCGTCCATCACCAGCCGACCATCGCCGCCTGCCACACGGTAAAAGCACGAGGTGCGCCCGGTATGACACGCCCCGCCCGTCTGCTTCACGCGCATCAACACCGCATCCTGATCGCAATCGATGCGCAACTCGACCACGTCTTGTGTATGGCCTGAGGTCTCGCCTTTCACCCACAGCTTGCCGCGTGACCGGCTCCAATAGGTGCCATGCCCCGTCTCTAGCGTCGCTTGCAAGGCCTCGGCATTCATCCAGGCGAGCATCAGCACTTCACCGGTCTCATGATCCTGCGCGATCGCAGCGATCAGGCCATCGGCATTGAATTTCGGGCGCAGCTCGCTCGTCTCGTCCTGCTGCGACTTGTTCTTCAGCGGCGGATCAAATGACATTCTGACTCCTGAATGCGGCACGGTCGGCGTCGCTATAACCTAAAACATCAAGAATTTCATCAGTATGTTCACCAAGCGCTGGACCCGCACTGATAACGCGTGCCGGCGTCGCGCTCAGCTTTGGCACCGGGGCTTGCATCGGCACCTCCTGCCCAATCAGCGGCGAGAAGACTTTGATAATCGCATTGCGGGCTCGGATATGATCATCGGCCAGCATATCTCTCGCCGTATTCACAGGCCCGCACGGCACCGCAGCTCCATCACACAGTCTCAGAACATCCGCCATCGTCCGCTCGCGCGTCCAGTCGCCGATCTTCTCATCCAGCTCATGCTGGTGCTCCCCGCGTCCATCATGCGTGGCAAAGCGTGGATCATCCTTCCAGTCGGCCCCGATTAACCCCGCCAGCCGCTCAAACAGCGTGTCCTGATTGGCCCCGATAATCACCATGCCATCGCTGCAGGGATAGGCGCCCGAGGGGGCAACACGCGGCAATATCCCGCCCGTACGCTGGCGCGTATGCCCGCCCAGCGCATATTCCGGGATCAGGCTCTCCATGAAGGCCATCACGGTTTCATAGATCGCTGCGTCAACAACCTGCCCCTTGCCGGACTTCTCACGCGTATAGAGCGCCATCATCGCACCCAGCGCCGCAAACGTGCCCGTCATCGTATCACCAAGGCTCACACCGGCCCTGGCAGGCGGCCGGTCCGGCTCCCCGATCAGGTGGCGAAGTCCGGCTTTCGCCTCCCCAACGCTGGCATAGCCCGGCTTGTGGCTCTCCGGCCCGGTCTGCCCGTATCCGGATACACGTACGATCACCAGCCGTGGATTGATCGCCTGCAGCACCTCCGGTGACAGCCCCCATTTCTCCAGCGTCCCCGGTCTGAAATTCTCAACCAGCACGTCCGCTGTCGAGGCAAGCCGCTTCAGGATCTCCTGGCCCGCCTCAACCCGCAGGTTCAGCGTCAAAGACCGCTTGTTACGCGCGATAATTGGCCAGAACACGCTGTGCCCGTTCGACTTAACCGCGCCCCAGCCGCGCGCCGGGTCGGGCCGGTCCGGGGCCTCGACCTTGATCACATCCGCGCCAAAGTCCCCCAAAAGCTGCGCACAGAAAGGCCCGGCAATCAGTTGCCCCAGCTCAATGACGCGCAGGCCGACAAGCGGCGGTTCGATAATTGGTTCTGTCATTCCCCCTCAATGCCCGCTAAACAGCCCGCATGACAAGACGTATTGATATTGTGGAGGTCGGTCCGCGTGATGGACTGCAAAACGATCCAGGCGTTCTGACCACAGAGCAGAAGCTCGAATTCATCGCCCGGCTGGAGGAGGCCGGCGTCAAACGGATGGAATCCGGCTCCTTCGTCTCGCCGCGCGCGGTGCCCAAAATTGCCGATAGCGGCGACGTCTTCAGAGGCCTCGACCGCTCGCGGTCCACCCGCCATATCGCGCTAGCGCTGAATGAGAAAGGTGTACGCCGCGCCATCGATGCATGGGCTGATGAAATCAATTTCGTCCTCGTCGCGGGCGAAGGCTTTGGCGAGCAGAACCAGCGCATGACCCCGCAGGAAAGTGCTGACGCCCTTACCGCCTGTGCCCCGCTGGTCCACGAGGCGAGCATCCCGCTATCGGCCACGATCTCTGTCGCGTTCGGCGATCCCTATTCCGGCGAGGTTGACCCAGCCATTGTTGCAAACCTCGCCGCACAGGCTCAGCGCGCAGGCGTCGCCGAAGTCGGTCTCGGTGACACAATCGGCGTCGCAACACCCTGGGATGTTCGAGATGTCATTGAACAAGTCCGCATGCAGGCCCCGGACGTCTATCTGCGCCTCCACTTCCACGACACGCGCGGCGCTGGCCTCGCCAATGTTTTCGCTGCCGTGGAGGCCGGTATCGATGTCATTGATGCCAGCTGCGGCGGCATTGGCGGCTGCCCCTTCGCCCCCGCCGCAACAGGCAATGTCGCCACCGAAGATGTCGTCTACATGCTGGAGCGCGCAGGCTATGAAACCGGCATAGACCTCGGCAAGATGATCGAAACCGCCAAATGGCTCGAACCGCTCCTCGGCCACAAAGTCAGCTCATCGCTCAGCAAGGCCGGCAGCTTTCCATAAATCGGTTCCGGCGCTATCGCATGGTTCGAAAGCGTCTTAGAACGCCCTAAATCAGACGCTGGCGATGGACTCTGCCGAAGCGAGCATCACGAATTGGGGCGGCGGGTTCTGGCCGCGACTTTGCTTTCGCTAAGCGACTATGCTGTACTCTACCAGCCGCAAACAGAGGGGAATTTTCTTGCTTAAAGTATGGCTTAGAACAGTTTTAATTGTCGCTAGTGCGGGCGTGATAGTCTTGTCGAGCAATACCTCACAAAGTACAGCACAACAGACTGCCCCGGTAGAGGCCCAACCTGATCGAGCCGACAAGATTGTCTTACGTGGTGCTATGCGTCCGGTAGAATATAACCAAAAGCACACTGCGACTTTCGCGAAAAACACGACTATTGAGATATCACTAAAAGACTATGGCGTTGGATCGAATATACCCTCAAAGCTTGATTATATCAGCATCAACGGCTCGACGTTGAGTTCTGATATTAAAGGCTACCCAACTGTATTAAAAGCCGTCAACGAGACGACGTTGAAAACGATAGAACGTATATTCTGCATTAAAGATACTGAGAATACCTGCTCTGAGATTAGAGTTACTTTTTTGGCTGTTTATTTGGATCCGAGCAGGCATACCGATGATGACGCCACGTGCATTTTGAAAATGGCAACTGACATGAGTTTCGTCGCAGGTGAATGCCGGCCGATAGACTAAACATATATCAAGCATAGCTTCCGATGAGGCCGTACCGAAGCCAACACGAACAAGATTCGGGCCGGATTTCACAATAGAGTGGATGAAAACTCAGCGGCTTAAATTCGCCCCATCTAAGTCGCTGGCCTTGTGTCCTCGCTTGCAATCTATCCGACCCACTTCCCAACCCATCTACGCTTCCAGCCCATGGAAGTCCGCTTCACCCTCTCTGCTGTCAGCCATGTGCCGATCTACTATTGGCCGTGGGTCTGGTGGCAGCTGTTTCGCCTGCGCCAGCAATGCCGCGCCGCGCGCTGCGAAATCCTCTGGCATGTCGACGAGGGGGGCTTCGTCTTTGTCCCCTATATCTCAGACCTCGAGAATGACTTGCTTGCCTGGGTCTTTAAAGAAATCAAAAAGACCCGCGCCCACTCTGCCCCGATGGACAATGCCTCCGGCGAGATGCACCTCAGCCGGGTCCACTATGAGACCGGCCGCCAGATGGAATGTGGTGAGCGGTTGGCCCTGCCGCCGTTTTTAGAGGCCGAACCTGCCACGCCTACCATCCTCGACTCCTCTTGATTGTCATCCCGGACGCGCAGCGATCCGGGACCCAATGTTGTTTTTCACCGCGCTAAGAGGCTGCGCCTCACGCGGTGGAAGCGGGTTCCGGTCTGGCTGCGCCAGCCCATGAACCAGGTTCAAGACTGCCCCCAGATTCAGAAGCTGATGTCCTGGAGTTAGAGCCCTGAGCCCGGTTCATGCGCCGAAGGCGCGGAACCCGCTACCCAAAGCATGGCGCGACGCGCCTTAGCGCTTTGCCAAACACAAACCCCTCCGAATCCACCGAACCCACCGCATCCGCGGCCGCAGGCGCTGCCTCAAAAAAGCTGGCGCGCCCCAGAGGGAGGACAAAGGCGCGCCAGCTTGCCGTCCCGAGGGAAGGAAAGGACGGCAGATTGACGAAACAGGCTTCCGAAACCCGTTCCAGACAACACTCATTTAACGCCAGGGACGCAGCCCTCCGTCGCTAAAATCTGCAACCTGTCGGAAGTTTAACGCACCCGGTTTTCAGAGAACTGCGCCGCCAATAGCCCTCGCGTCAGGGCTTGCTCCAGCGACCGGATTTTGCGCTATCTACAGGCAAACGAGCCAATGGGAGCAAGTGATGCAATTTGAAGACGTGGTCAAAGGACGCCGCAGCATTCGCGGGTATCAACAAAAGCCGGTTTCCAAAGAGACGATCCGAGACGTGCTGGATATGGCGATGCGCGCACCGTCTTCCTACAACACGCAGCCTTGGAACTTCTACATCATATCCGGTGATCCGCTGGACAAGATCCGGGCCGGCAATGTTGAGCGCAATCTGGCAGGGGTTCCCGACAGTCGTGAGTTCCGCGGCGGGCCCGGCTATTTTGATCAGCATCGTGCGCGCCAGATCGAGGTTGCCATACAACTCTTTCAGGCGATGGGGATTGAGCGGCACGATAAGGAAAAGCGTCAGGACTGGATCTTGCGAGGCTTTCGCCAGTTTGATGCCCCTGTCTCAATCGTCGTCACCTATGACCGCTCGATCCATGGCAGCGATATTGGCCCGTTCGATTGTGGCGGTGTGGTCAACTGCCTCGTCAATGCGGCCTGGTCGAAAGGGCTTGGCTGCGTCATCAACTCGCAAGGCATCATGCAATCGCCTGTTGTGCGCGAACATGCCGGCATTCCCGATGATCAGGTGATCATGATCTGCGTCGCCATGGGATATCCCGATGACAGCTTTCCGGCCAATGCCGTCGTGTCGAATCGAAAAACAGTCGACGAAGCGGCGACGTTCGTCGGGTTTGACTAGACCTCAGGCCGCCAGTCTGGAGGAGCAAGCTCAAACCCGGAAAACTCAAACCCCGGGGCGACAATACAGCTCACAAGGGTCCATGCCCCAAGGCTCTCTGCGGTTTGCCAATAGTCTTTCGGGACGACCACTTGCGGGCGTTGACCCTGCCTTAAGTCAGGCCCGAGAACAGACGCAAACGCGCCTTTACCTTCTGGCGGGGACAGTGTGATCGAAAGCGCTGCGCCAGCATGCCAGAGCCAGTGTTCGTCAGCGTCCACACGGTGCCACGCAGACACTTGATCGGCCTGTAGCAGATAGTAAATCGCAGTTGAAGCGCCCCGGCCCTCGCCATCTGAGCGATAGGTCTCAACGAAGTGGCCCCCTTCAGGATGCGATTGCATCTTGAGCATGCGAACGATTTCGTTCGCGCCGAGATCTCCGGATATCGCCACCATTAAAACCGATCCTTACGACCACGCACTTCCGCAAAGGTCGCAACAGGATCGCCCGGATGTCCCATCGCAGCCTGTAAGTCGGGGTTGTCAGCGCGCAGGAAGGGATTGGTCGCAAGCTCCCGGGCCAAGCCCATCGGCACTGTTCGCTCGCCTCGCGACCGCTTGTCATCAATCTCGTTGATGTACGCCATCAGTTCCACATTACCGGTCTCGATCGTTTCAGCAAACCGCGCATTGGCCTGCGTATACTCATGCGCGCAGTAAAGTGTGGTTTCCGGCGGCAGCGCTTTGATCGCCGTCATGCTGTTCCACATCATTTCAGGATTACCTTCAAAAACGCGGCCACACCCAAGCGCAAAAACCGCATCGCCGACAAATGCGGTCGAGGCTTCAGGCACGTGAAACGCAATATGGCCCAGCGTATGGCCCGGAACATCGATCACTTCAGCGCGCAGCTTACCAAGTGAAACGACATCGCCGCCGCCAACCTGGCTGTCGATACCAGGAATCTTGTCCGCTTCACCGGAGGGGCCATAGATATGACAGCCCGTCGTTTCTTTGATCTTCAGGTTGCCGCCCGCATGATCTGGATGCCAGTGCGTGTTCCAGATTGCAGTAATCGTCCAGCCTTTGGCGGCGGCTTCAGCCAGATACGTATCAGCATCGGGCGTATCGATAGCCGCAGTCTCGCCAGAAGCTGGGTCGTGGGCGAGATAGCCATAATTATCATTCAGGCAGGGGAATTGATGTATTGTCAGCATGGTACCATCTCTGTCGAAGCAAAACCTGAACAAGACAAAGCCATATGCGCCAATCTGCGGCAACCCTCGAAACCTTCTATTCTACCCGCCTCGGGTTTGCGGCAGGCACATTGATCGGGCAGAGGCTGACAGACCTTTGGGGGGGATGTGGTGGCTTATCTGTTCTGATCATTGGCTATCCGCCGCCGATTTCAAAGCTGTGGCTGGATACGGCACGCGCCTGCATCGGCGTCTTGCCCGAAGGCATGGGCGAGATTGAACACAGCGCAGAGCGCGGCGGGATTGTGACAACCGCGCCCGAGAACCGGTTGCCGTTCCAGGATGCGACATTTGATCGGATCGTCCTGCTGCATGCCCTTGAAGAAGCTGACAGCCCACGCAGAATGATGCGGGATATCTGGCGTGTTCTGGCGCCTGAAGGCCGCGTTGTGGTTGCGGCGGCAAACCGGCGAAATGTCTGGTCCCTGAATGATAGCCAAGCTTTCGGGCATGGTCGCCCCTGGACCCGCAGACAGCTAACACGGTTTCTCAGTGACGGGCTATTTGACGTGACCGCGAGCACGACGGCGGTCTACATGCCGCCGCTGAACTGGCGCATTATTACGGCGGCGGCGCGCTCTTGGGAGCGGTTTGGCGAGGCCGTTTTGCCGGGTCTTGGCGGGGTTGTCTTGGTTGAGGCTGTCAAACGTCTTTATGCAAAACCGGGCGGAAGTGCTCCGGCGACTGTCAATCAGGCAGCCCCCGCTCGAAATGGCATTCGCCCGATCCCTATTGAAAAAGCAGATAACTCGGCAAAAAAAGAGATGGCCGAAAGCGATTCCGAGTCTAACATGGACACGGTCAACAATTAGACCTGATAATATGGAGATGGGCTGATGAAACTCATAACTGCGATTTTCAAACCCAGCCGACTGGACGCCGTTATTGATGCCTTGGGCGATATTGGTGTTTCCGGTCTCACAGTTACGGAAGTGCGCGGCTATGGCCGTCAGCAAGGTAAGACCGAAGTGTATCGCGGCGCTGAGTATGAAGTTCGCCTACTTCCTAAGGTCAAAGTCGAGGTTGCCTGTACAGCCGAAGAAGCCGACCGCGTTCTGGAAGTTGTCACCGCTGCGGCCAATACGGGCACAATCGGCGACGGGAAAATTTTCGTTACGCCAATGGATACCGTTGTGCGCATCCGCACCGGCGAACGCGACGGTCAGGCAATCGGCAGCTAGCCCGCGAAATACGGTTTAGCAAACGCCTTAAACACGCTCTTTAACGTGCGTTTGTCACCCTTTGGCCGCAGACGTAAGCTCTTGATTTTCTCAGCCTGACCCTACAGGAGAAGGCGAGGAAAGGAACACGTCATGGCCGGCCCACAAGCGCTTTCAAACATTCTGGACATCACGCCTTACAAAGGCGGACAAAAGCTCAAAACGGGCTGGAAACTGTCTTCCAACGAAAACCCGCTTGGCTGCAGCCCAAAGGCTCAGGAAGCAGCCATCAACGCTGCAAAGTCCATGCATCTCTATCCTGACGGGTCTGCAAGCACGCTGAGAGAGGCGATTGCTGGCAAGTATGGCATTGATGCTGATCGGATCATTTGCGGCGCAGGCTCTGACGAGATCTTTCAATTGCTCGCCCGTGCTTATCTGCAACCGGGCGATGAAATCCTGCAGTCTCAGCATGGCTTCCTGGTGTATAGACTGGTCGCCCAGCAATCTGGTGCCGCAACGATCAGCGCCCCTGAAAGAGATCTTCACACTAACGTTGATGCAATGCTGGAGCGAGTGACACCGCTTACCAAGATCGTGTTCTTGGCCAATCCCAACAATCCAACCGGATCTTACATCCCTTATGAGGATGTGAAGCGACTGCATGCAAACCTGCCAGAGAACGTTCTGCTAGTGCTCGACGGCGCTTACGCAGAATATGTGCGCCACAATGATTATTCGGCGGGCATGGAGCTGGCCGGCGAAATGCCAAATGTTCTGGTCACGCGCACTTTCTCCAAGATTCATGGTCTTGCTGCCCTTCGGCTCGGCTGGGCGTTTGGTCCGGCCAGCGTTATCGACGCTCTGAATAGAACGCGCGGGCCGTTCAATGTCAGCGCTGTAGCTCAGGCAGCAGGTGTCGCAGCGATTGCTGATGACACCTTCCAGGCTCAATCCGTTGAGCACAACGCGACGGAACTTGATCGCGTTCGTACCGCCATTCAAGCGCTGGGGTTTGAGACCTTTCCCAGCGTCGGAAACTTCTTCCTCGTCAAGTTTGAACAGGTCGAAGGACGGCGCAGCACAGATGCGGATGCCTTCCTGCGCACGCGCGCTATCATTGTACGCGATGTGAATGTCTATGGCCTGCCGGACTATCTACGCATCTCCATCGGGACAAAGCCAGCAAACGACGAAGTCATCGCAGCGTTTGAGGCTTTTGCATCTCTGCGATGACAGCACCTGTATTCAATAAGATCGCGGTCATCGGCATCGGCTTGCTCGGCGCTTCGATTGCGCATGCCGCCAAGGCCTATCAGGCGGCGCTCGAGATATCCTATTTCGACACTGATCCAGACGCGATGGAGCTTGCGGCGCGGGTTGTTCCTGGCACGAGCGCAGCAAGTGCGACCGAGGCTGTCAAAGACGCTGACGCTGTTTTTCTCTGCACCCCGGTTGGCGCGCTCGGCGCGGTGACAGCGCAAATCGCGGATGTACTCCAGCCCGGCACGATCCTCACAGATGTCGGCTCGGTCAAAGGCAAAGCTGCAAACGACATGGCTGCTGTCTGCCCGCCTTCTGTCCACCTGATACCCGGTCACCCCGTTGCGGGTACAGAAAAGTCAGGGCCTGATGCAGGATTTGCCAGCCTCTTCCAAAACGCGTGGCATATTCTGACACCGCTGGACGATCAGAGCGGTGACTATCAGGACGCTATCGGCCAGCTCTCGGCCTTCTGGGAAGTGCTCGGCGCGAAGGTTGAGACGATGACCCCGGACCGTCATGACCGCGTGCTGGCGATCACGTCCCACCTGCCCCACCTGATTGCGTTCAACATCGTCTCAACCGCCTATGACATGGAAACCGTCGAGCAAGGCGAAGTCGTCAAATACTCAGCAGGGGGCTTTCGGGACTTTACGCGGATTGCCGCCTCAGACCCGACCATGTGGCGCGACGTCTTTCTGACCAACAAGGATGCCGTACTCGAAACTCTCGGACGGTTCAGTGAAGATCTTGCCGCACTCCAGCGCGCAATCCGCTGGGGCGATGGTGAAATGCTGATGAAGGAATTCACGCGCGCGCGCGGCATTCGCAAGGCGATCATCGATGCGGGGCTTGATACCGATGAAGTCGACTTCGGTCGCCGACCCGACAAGACGTAAATCTATGGTCTGAGGTTCGTATGGAACGGACAGCACTCCCCTTCAGCACTGTCCGCTCCTGTGCCTTCCCCTCGGGCACCGCCGTCGTTTCTGCCACGCACCTACGGTTGTACGTAGCGATCACGACTAGGACGCCAGCTAACATGTTGAGATTTCTCAACCTATCGGCCCCCCGTCCTGAATTTGGGTGTAAAACATCCAACCTGAACGATATGTCATGAACCTTGTTGGGGTTCGTTCATCTTCGTTATTGCGGTCCCAAATTGGACGCGAAAGCTCAAGTGTGGCAGGGTCCCGGAATGCGACTTACAGCTTTCTTTCTCTCACTCGCCCTGCTGACAGCCTGCGCTTCAACAGACCTGTATGGTCCGGCGGCCTCCTCAAACGCACTTGGCTATAGTGACCTGCCGATTGAAAATAATCGCTACCGCGTCAGCTATAAGGACAATGATATTGAGCGCGCCCGGGTCCGGGCCCTGAAACGCGCTGCGGAACTTACCGATCAAAGCGGCGCGGACTGGTTCCGGGTTGTGAACGCCTATGACGATGTTCCGTCGACATATTCTGAGAATAGATCCAGCGTTTCAATCGGCGGCTCAACGGGCTCCAGCGGTCGAACCAGTGTCGGGGTTGGCCTTGGTATCGGTATCCCGCTTGGGTCGCCCCGCGCACCTGCCGGAACGCACGTTCTCGAAATCATCACCGGCTCGGGTCCTGTGCCTGACGGCGAGGACGTTTATCTCGCAGATGATGTCCTGATCAATCTGGCCGGGGCCTAGCCGCTCAGGCGGGAACTTCCTCACCCGCCCAATCGAACACTTTGCCGCTATCACCAGGCTGTAAGCCTTCAATCACCGCGATGAGGGATCTCGCAGAGCGCTGCGGTGAGAACAACCGATCCTCCGGAACATTTCCCTGAAACGGTTTCGAAAGCCCCGTATCAACCGTGCCGGGATGCAAGCCAATGGCAATGAAGTCCTTATTGCGGTGGCCCTGTTCAATAGCATAGTTTTGGATCAGCATATTCAGCGCTGCCTTGGAGGCACGGTAGGCATGCCACCCACCAAGACGATTGTCTGAGATCGACCCGACACGGGCAGAAAGCGCCGCAAACACAGACCGCTGCTTGCGCGGCATAATCGGGATAAAGTGTTTCGCGGCCAGCGCTGGCCCAATCGTATTGATCGCAAATACGGTCTCAAACGCGCTGGCATTCTGCTGTCGCATGGATTTCTCAGGATGCAAGCCCGCTTCATTCGACAAGATGCCGCTCGCAACAATCACAAGATCTGGCGCGCCGTGTTCTGCAACAGCTCCTGCCGCGGCCGCGATGCTGTCTTCATCGGTCAGATCGATGACACCCGGTATGACATTCGGATCGGACGCCTCGGCAGGCGCGCGAGACAGGGCGTGGACGGTGTGTCCTGCTTCAGAATATGCAGCCACAAAAGCTGAACCAATGCCGCCACTGGCCCCTATAATAACGATCCGCATGCGCTCTCCTCTCATCGAAAGAGGGAGTTAGGTCATGAACGTGATAAGTACAGTCAGACCCGCACGCCAGCTTTCTGACGATAGATTTCCAGCAAGTCGAGTTGCTCAGGTGTCGGGCTGCCCTCGGCTTCGGAGACAACCACCAACATGCCATCAAGATCGACCATTTCCTTACGGCCCATGCCCGGAACGCTTTGAACGAAATCCGTCATTTTCGACATCACCTTATGCGGTGCAGAGACATCACGCGCCAGCCAGCTCGCTTGCCCGATCAGGCTATTGGCATCCGCTTCGTTAAACTCAAAGTGATGCATGATCTCCCCGCGAATGCTCGCTTCCTGCTTCTCTGTCAGTGCCCCTCGCGCCTGCGCGATTTCCAGCATCAGGATCGCGGCGGCTTCTCGTGGGTCCTCCACGATCTGCAAACCGCCTTTTCCAGTCTTGCGTTTAAAAGACATCTTGCGCGGCAGGTTTACAACCGTCTCGGCGGCTTTCATGCCTTCCTTGGCTGCCCCGCTCAGCATTTTGAGGCGCCAGTACCAAACCGCAATAAACCCGACAAAGCCTATAATCATCGCAATGATATGCATGCTGAACGCTCGTTCTTTATCTCAAAGGAAAGTCCCGGCTGAATTCTTCTGCCTGATGCCAAAGTAAGGCAAGCCCCGCGTTTAAACAATGGCGCGTATCGCAAAAGGTCTTTAAAAAAGGTCATGGTTTGCGTGATACTGTTGTGATGACCAAGGATGAATACAATGCATTCTGCAGCACCCTGAAAGCCACGACGCATGTCGTGCAATGGGGGGATTCAGATGTCTGGAAGGTTGGCGGCAAAGTGTTCGCCATTGCAGGCTGGAACAGCACACCGCAATTTGCCGTCACGTTCAAAGTCAGCCCGCTTTCATTCGATATCCTGAAAGAGCAACCCGGTCTGCGCCCTGCCCCCTATCTTGCCTCCCGGGGGATGAAGTGGATCCAGCATTATGACCACCCCGGACTGAGCGATCCTGATCTCAAAGCCTATATCGAGGAAAGCCACCGGCTGGTCGCCAGTGGCCTGTCCAAGAAAAAGCAGCGTGAGCTTGGCTTGCTGGTCGATTGACTAAGGCGCACCGCCTTCAATCGCAGCATCGATGCCTTCAGTATTGTGAGCCTGCTGAACCACATAGGCCCGGATCGACTCGATCTCGTCTTCTGACAAGACGTCTGCGAATGAGACCATGCCAATCGATTGGAGGTTGCCGTCCGCAAGCACGCCCTTCCAGGCCTCAGCGCTGGACGTGTAGCTCGACCAACGCAGGTCCGGCAAAACGCCTGAGCTGACCGCAAACGGACCATGGCAGACCGTGCAGTTCCGGGCATACTGGACAAGTCCAGATGCGAGCTGCGCTTCGGTACCAAACTCTTCTGTCTTCGGCGTGGGTTCAACCAACGGGATGTCGACATCAGCAATAACCTGATCGCCGCCCAGCTTGAACGTTACGACTTTACCAACCGTAGGCGTGACAGGCTGCGGCGCAGCAACGCCCCCAGCCGACAAGAGATAAGCCGACCCCCATCCCGTGGTGATCGTCACATATTGCTCGCCATCGATTTCATAAGTGCCGGGGCCTGATGCTGCGCCAGACTTCACATCATGCACCCACAGCTCTTCACCTGTCCCGGCATCATAAGCTGCAAACTCACCGTTCAGTTTGCCTTGGAAGACGACACCGCCAGCGGTCGACAGAACACCACCATTCCATGGTCCCTCATGCTCTACAGTCCAGCGCGGCTCATTTGCGACAGGGTCCCAGGCGATCAACCGACCTTTCAAGCCAGAGCGGAGGAACTTGAACACTTCGCTTGGGATAACAGGCGGCACACCCACTGCGAAATCGGCACCGGTATTCCATTTGGTTGAGTTTTCCTGAAAGCGGGGGTCTTCGCCATACGCCTGCGGAATTTCCTGAGCCGGTATGTAGGCAAGACCAACGTCTGGATTAAACGCCATGGGATGCCAGTTATGCCCGCCAAGGGGTCCCGGCGTCTGAAGGTACGGGATCTCCGCATAGCGCGCTTCGGGCACTTCAATTGGCCGCCCCTCGGCGGTCAGGCCGGTTGTCCAGTTTTGCGGAACATAGCCCGCCCCCTGAATGAACTCACCCGTCGCCGCATCGACAACATAGAAATAGCCATTCTTAGGGGCCTGCATCGCCACGCGGCGCACGGTGCCATTCTCACCAAGAGGGAGTTCGGCGAGAATGATTGTCTGGGTCGCCGTATAGTCCCAATTGTCGCCAGGCGTGGTCTGGAAGTGCCACTTATAGTCGCCGGTGTCCGCATCAACCGCGACGATGGAAGACAGGAACAAGTTATCAAGACCCGATGGGTCTCGCATCGTCTGATTCCAGGGCGATCCATTGCCCACGCCAAAGATCACCGTATCGTTCACTTCATCATAGACGATGGAGTCCCAGACGGTGCCCCCGCCGCCATCTGTCTTCCACGCCCCTGTATCGCCCCAGGTCACATTGCCGACCGTTTCGAAAGCACTGTCAGACGCCGCGCCATCCGGGGTCTTGTCGGGGCTTGGCACGGTGTAGAAGCGCCAGATCAGCTCGCCCGTATCGGCATCAAGGGCGTTCAGGTATCCCCGCACGCCAAGCTCTGCGCCGCCATTCCCGATCAGAACCTTGCCATCCACAACGCGCGGCGCGCCGGTAATTGTATAAGGGCGGGTTTGATCAACCGTCACGACATCCCAGATCAGCTCGCCTGTTTCTGCGTCCAGCGCCTGTACCCGGCCATCAATTACGCCAACATAGATCTTGCCTTCATAGACGGCAACGCCGCGGTTTACGACGTCGCAGCAAGCATTCACGCCAACGGCCTGGTCAACATCCGGGTCATGAACCCAAAGCTCTTCGCCCGTCGCCGCATCGAGAGCGTAAACTATAGACCAGGCCGATGTCACATACATCACGCCATCGACAACAATTGGCGTCGATTCGACCCCTCTTGATGTCGCAAGATCGTAAGTCCAGGCAACCCCAAGATCGCCAACAGTCTCATTATTGATTTTGGTCAGAAGCGAGTGGCGCTGTTCATCATAAGTGCCACCATAACTCAGCCATTCCTCTGGTGTCTCACGGGCATTCAGGATGCGCTCATCGGTAACGTCGGCAAATGTGCTGGCAGATGCGGCTTCAGAAGAACTGGCGTCCGAAGAATCGCCTCCCGCGGGCGCCGACGGCCCTCCACAGGCAGACAGTATGATCGCCGATGCCGCTACGACCATTGCAGTTTGAAGCTTTCTCATGAGCGCTTTCCTCGTTTCCTAACTCCCAATTGGCCTCTATCGGGCCTGAATAGAGGTGAGAGTATGGGAAACGCATCAGCTGTCGAGAGGGAACGTTGCGTTAGGCCAGAACCAACCAAACGTCAGAGCGCTGCCTTGAGATCATCTTGAGCCGCCTCTGCGGCTGCAGAAATCAGGCTTTGCCAGGTCCGTTTATCGCCCGCCTCTGCAGCACCTGCCGGGAAGGTCACAGACCGCGAGGCGTTTACGCATCCGCCCTGACCATCGACAAATCCAGCAACAGCCTCCGCCGCACCAGCGCCCTGCGCCCCGTATCCCGGCACCAGAAACAGCGCCGATGGTGCAAGCTTGCGAAGCGCGCGGGCTTCATCTGGCCCCGTCGCTCCGGTCACCAGCATCAGGCCAGACCAGCCCTGGCTGCCTTTCAACCGATCAATCATCGGCGCCAGACTTTCGACAACACGTGCATAGAGCGGTGCGCCTTCGAGATCACGCGCTTGATAGTCCGCGCTTCCGGGATTTGAGGTCCTCGCCAGAACGATCACACCCTTGCCTGAACGTTCAGCCGTCCGCACATGCGGTTCCAGCGTGTCCAAGCCCATATACGGGTTCACGGTCAGCGCATCGCAGGCAAATGGCGCATCTGCAGCGAGGTAAGCACTGGCATACCCTTCCGCCGTCGACCCGATGTCACCGCGCTTGGCATCCATCAGGACGATCAACCCCGCCTCGCGCGCCGCATCGCAAACATAGGCGAGCGCCCGCATCCCTTGCCACCCATGACGTTCAAACAGACCAGCCTGGGGTTTAACGATGCCGGTTTTGCCAGCCACCGCCTCAACAACGCCAAGACCCCAAGCCCTTATCCCTTCCGGCGTGTCTCCACCAAACAGGTCTGGAATACGCCCGGCATGGGGATCGATCCCAACGCAAAGGGGACCATAAGTCTCGACGGCGCGAACGAACCGATCGGCAAATCCGGTCACGAAGGCTCATCCACCTGACAAGCGACTTTCACAACTTGCAGGTTTCGCCGCGCATAGTCGGCCTCGCGGCCATAGCTGTCAGGTGAGAATGGACGAGGACGCTCGCCGATTAGCGACACATCATGCTCGTTGATAAATTGCGACACAGCCTCAGGTGAAGCCGTATAAATCCGGCCGCGGCGCGGACTTTCAGCAACGATAACGCCGCGCACCAGGCCATTCTCATCATAAACCGGCCCACCGCTGAGGCCACCAAGCGACCCCATCAGGCCGCGTGTCCGCCCTGTCTCAGCCCAGGCGAGCACAGACTCGCTGCCATTGCGCTCACCATTGGAAATGAGGTTCGACCGCGATAGCAGGCGCGACGCCGCCTCCCCCGGGCGACCCTGCGGGTAGCCAACATGATAGCCGAAGGTTCCGACCCGCAAGTCAGCGCTGGTGTCGAGCGCAACCGGGTACTGGCTGGATGAGGTTTCAATCAGAGCAAGGTCATACTGTTCCGAGACCGTTACATCCCTCACTTTGATATACTGACCGGGTGCGACGAGCAGAGCGACATCATCGCAGCCGTCAACGACGTGCCGGGCCGTTAGCCAATAACCTTCTTCATTAACCGCGAAAGCGGTTCCAATCCCATCCTTGGGGCGTGAAACCTGAACCAGAACGCGCTCGTCAAAGGCAGATGCTGGCGGCAGGGTTGCCCCCTCGCGCTCAATAGCTTCTGGCAGTGTATTCGGTGAATCCTGCGTTGAGGAAGAACTGAAAATGGCCCAAAGCACGCCGCACAATGCAAGCAGATAGATCACCCAGTCTGGAACCAGTCGCCGCACGCAACAACCTCCGCATTAAAACCGCTGCAATTCCGGGTCCCAAAGACCGGCGGCCAGCAGCAAGGCCACCGAAATCTTCGTCGCAATCAGAATGATTGCAGCACCCGCTTCATCGTCCTGAATACGTTTTGGAATGTCACGCAGGATCATGTCAATAATACGGTAGGTCAATAGCTGTAACAGCAGTGCGACCGTGCCCCATAGTAACAAATCAAACAGCGAAACGCTGGAAGCAAGGCAGGAGGCGATCGGAATAGCCAGGCCGACAATTGCGCCCGACAGTGCCAATCCAGCCGCGCCATTACCCTGCTTGACCAGAGCCAGTTCCTTCCATGGCGTCAGCAGCACATAGGCCGAGCTTGCGACGAGCAAAAGCAGACCAGCGGAACCGGTCCACATCAAAAAAATCGGGAAGCCCTGTTGGAATGACTGAAGCGTTGCTGTCATATCGAGTCTCTTTACTGTCATCCCACCCCGGAGTGGTCTAACCATGCCTTGCTCTACACTCAAGATGGAAGCTCAATATGCTTAAAGGAAAAACGGCACTCATTACCGGATCGACGAGTGGAATCGGGCTCGGTATTGCCCGCGCGCTCGCAGGTGCAGGCGCAGATATTGTCTTAAGCGGCCTCGCGAGTGACGCAGAAGCAGATGCGCTCAAAGCCGAACTCTCTGCAGAATTTAATGTAAAGGTCGGCTTCTCTGGCGCGAATCTGACCGACCCTGACGCCATAGAAGGCATGATGGGTTATGTCGCGCGCGACTTTGGCGGCGCAGACATTCTGGTCAATAATGCTGGGGTTCAACACGTCTCACCGATTGAGGACTTCCCGGTGGCCCGCTGGGACCTGATCATCGCCCTCAATCTGTCCGCCGCCTTTCACACGACACGCATGGCGATCAGCGGGATGAAGGAAAAGGGCTGGGGCCGGATCATCAATACCGCAAGCGCGCATGCGCTCGTCGCCTCCCCTTACAAGTCGGCCTATGTCGCCGCCAAGCACGGGATTGCCGGGCTCACCAAAACTGTCGCGCTGGAAGGCGCAGAGCACGGTGTCCTCTGCAATGCCATTTGTCCGGGCTATGTCTATACACCGCTCGTCGAAGGACAGGTCGCCGACACGGCCAAAGCCCGCGGCATCTCCGAAGAGGAGGTGAAGCGTGACGTCTTGCTCGCGGCCCAACCCACCAAGGACTTCGTCACGGTTGAGCAGATTGGTGATTTTGCCGTTTTCTTATGCTCTCCAGCCGGGGCCTCCATGAACGGCGCCGTGCTCGCCATGGATGGCGGCTGGACGGCGCAGTAAAACTCTATCGCTGAAGGGATATTATAGGCGCTTTCGTCCCCCAGCATCTATTTTTGTCGCTAGAGCAGCAAACGCCACGCTTCAAAACGAACGAGTTGAAGAATTCGAAATTAATGCTATCCATTACTGATGGTCTCGACTCGTCGCGACTGTACGCGGCGGTACGATCGCATAACCGAACAATGATCGTTGATTGAAGAGGGAAATAGCAATGTTGAAGAAGGGGCTACTTGCATTCCTGATATTAATTCTGGCTGTGGTGGGCACGGCTGTATTTGTCTTCGCTTCAATCTCATCACCAAAATCGTTCGCTCCTCCGGACCGAACACAATGGGCGCCCGAAGGACCACGGGTCCTGCCTTATATTGGCGATGAGACGGACTTGGCGGGCGGTGATGTCTTGGGCAATCCATTGACTCATTTTCGCGCTTTGCATGCCGGTTCGCTCAACTCGGATGAAATCGCGATTGCAACGGCTCCAGTGTTTAAAGATGATTGGGTCGCGGAACCGGAAATGTTTATTACTGAGGGACCAACATTTGATCGCTCGGGGAACATATATTTCTCGCCGACATTTTCCCCAAAGGAAGATATCAGCCTGATTTCGCTAGACTCCGAAAATGGCTCAAGAAGGTGGGTGATCAACGATCCTCCGCGCGGAAGCGGCGCCCCGTTGATATTGGACGATCCCGACGCGCCGGGTGAAGAAATCATCTATGTAGGCGGCTATAACTGGGCCGCTGCGTTACGTCCTAACGCCGACCAAAATGGCGATGGGGTGGTGGATACGACTGAAATGATCTGGAGGGTCCCGACCGGACTAACCGAAGGACAGAGCGAGCGTGCGCATCACATGTTCGGGCTAAATTATGATCCGACCACGGACTCGCTGATTGGTCAGACGCGGGACAACTATATTTATGTTCTTGATCGCAAATCTGGCGCTCAGAGGCTTGCATCACCCTACACCTTGCCAGACATTGCCCCCTCTCCCACCAGAACCACCGGCGATATTTCCGAGCGCATGCAAGGACGCTTGGAGGAGGCTGCCCAGCCGTTCTTTGGCGATATCAGTTTTCAAGACCTTGTAGGGGTCTTGCTTGGTAACAATACAATGGTTGCCAACTACTTTTCTATTGATCCCCATTCAGGACGCATTTGGGTAGCGGCTACCGCGCCAGATGGTGAAGACGGTCGCGTGGACGGCGTGTCCGAATACGGCGCGATCTATGCCCTAAAGCTGGTTCCGAGTGAGGACGAGTTGTTGGAGATGGAGGGTCTCTTCCATATTAGTTTTGCAGGCGGAAGTGCCTCTACGCCGGCGTTAAGCGCCGATGGCAAGCGACTCTATTTCGGCGATAATTTCGGAAAACTCATCACCGTTGATGCCACGAACGGCAATACGCTATGGGAACTGGACCTTGGGGAACAGATCTTCGGCTCTATCTCGGTCGCGAGTGACAATGGCGAACTATATATCCCGGCAGCCACAAGCTTGATCAAAGTATTTGATGATGGCGCTTCAGGCACCAAAGCATGGCACGCCAATCTGGATATGTATCCAGAGTTTGGGATCAATCGGAACGCAAGATCCTTGACCGGAACCATAACGGCGAATGGCATCGCGTTTATGGGTAGCTCGGAACTCGACTTTGGTCCGGGTTTGATCGTGTCCGTTGGTTCCGGATTACTCGACCGTGAGACGGGTCAACTTCGCTACTTTACCGAAGGCCGCGAAGACTCCATTTCGGTCACTGCAATTGGGCCGGATGGCGCGTTCTATATCGCACATTCACCTATAAAACGGATGTTTGCGGCAGCAGCTCTTGGCGATCGAGTAGAGCCACTTGTTGGAGGTATTCAGAAGTATACCCCGATCCGGTTGGATCTATTGATTCGAGATGCACTTCACGCTGCGGCTGACCGCGCGAGCAATGTGGCAATGAACGGCTTGGACTGGTCAGATGAATTGAAAAGCATCGAAGTAAGGCAAATCACCATTCTGATTGACCAAAGCCGCACGGCATCACTCAAGGCGATTGCGGATGGAGAGCTCACTCCGTCGAAATGGGACACTATAGAGGTATATCTTAACACCGCAGAAGACGCGCTAGACACTATGGATTTCGCAGCCGCGACTGCAGCCCTGCAAGATGCTGATAGCGTCCTTTGATCGGTAAACATCGAACGGAGCGTTGCACCTGCGCTATTCAGGCTCCAACGCAGTAGGCTTACCCGCTGTGAAAATGGCCGTAGATCCTCTCGGCCATCGCTTCGCTTACGCCCTCGACTTCTCGTAAATCTGCAATTTTCGCGCGGGCGACACCGCGGGCCGACCCGAAATATTGGAGCAGAGCTTTCTTGCGCGCGGGGCCAACCCCTTCGATCTCATCCAGCGGGTTTTTCTTGATATCAGCGCTGCGTTTGGCCCGGTGCGCACCAATTGCCCAGCGGTGGGCTTCATCTCGCAATCGCTGCAGATAGTACAGAACCGGCGCATTCTCAGGCAATCGAAACGGCGCTTTCCCCGGCCGGAAGAACTGTTCACGGCCTGCATTGCGCTCCACACCCTTGGCAATAGAGACCAGCGTGACATCGTCTGGACCGAGGCCAATCTCCGCAATCGTTTCAGTCACGGCGCTTAACTGCCCCAGACCACCATCGATCAACACCAAGTCTGGCCAGGTCTCGACATTGCCCTCATCGCGATCCTTGAGCGCGCGCGTAAACCGGCGACGCATCACCTCCCGCATCATCCCATAATCATCGCCCGGCGCGATGGTTGAGTCCTTGATATTGAACTTGCGATACTGACCCTTGTCGAACCCCTCAGGCCCAGCGACGACCATCCCACCCACCATGTTCGAGCCTTGAATATGCGAGTTGTCATAGATCTCGATACGGCTTGGGGTTTCCGGCAAATCAAAGGTCTTGGCGACCTCTTTTAAAAGCCGCGCCTGACTGGCGGTCTCGGCCAGCTTGCGAGACAGAGCCTCGGCCGCGCTTCGGGTCGCCTGTTCCACAAGCGAGCGTTTGTCGCCCCGCTGCGGGCTGCGGATCTCGACGCGCCGTTCAGCTTTCAGCTCCAGTGCGTCACCGATCAAATCAGCCTGGCTCGTCACAATATTGGTCAGGATCAGCCTTGGGGGTGGCCGCTTGTCATAGAACTGGACCAGAAACGCAGACAGGATATCGGCTTCCGTCTCATCCTTCTCATGACGCGGAAAGTGGATCGTCGCACCCCAGTTTTGGCCCGCCCGAATGAAAAACACCTGAACGGCTGACAGTCCGCCTTCCATCGTGATCGCGAAGATATCGGCTTCCTCAATGCCATCCGGATTGATGTCCTGTTGAGCGCGCACAACGGCAAGAGCCCGAATGCGGTCGCGCAGGCTGGCGGCGCGCTCAAACTCCATGTCTTCGGCGGCCTGCTCCATCTGTTCGGCAAGATCTGCGTGTAAATCTGTGGCTTTCCCGCGCAGGAAATCGGCGGCCTGATCAGACAGAGCCTGATAGGCCTCCAAATCGATCAATCCGACACACGGGGCCGAACACCGTTTGATCTGATGCAGCATGCAGGGCCGCTGCCGCGTCGTGTAGACACTGTCCTCACAGGTGCGCAGCAGGAAGGCTTTCTGTAACGTGTCCAGCGTTCGTGTCACCGCATTGGCGCTGGCAAATGGACCGAAATAGTCTCCGCGATCTTTCTTCGACCCGCGATACTTCACGATTTGCGGGGCCTCATGGTCCCGGCGGATCAGAATATAGGGAAATGACTTATCGTCCCGCAGCAGGATGTTGAATCGCGGCTTCAGAGACTTGATGAGGCTCGCTTCCAGCAGCAGCGCTTCGGTTTCTGTCTCGGTGACGACAAACTCCATCCGCGCCGTCAGTGCGATCATCGCAGCAATGCGCTGAGTGTGCCCACCAAGCCGGGCATAACTTGAGACACGGGCTTTCAGGCTCTTCGCTTTGCCGACATATAGAACCTCATCTGCCTCACCGAACATGCGATAGACCCCTGGTTTGGCGGGCAGGCGCTTTAGATTATCCTTGATGATATCAACACCGCGGCGGCGGATTGAAGGCGTAGCAGACTCAGACATGCAGCCAATTTAGGGTGCTCTGCACGCGCTGCCTAGCGCCCAAACAGATGTGCCAGACCACCGCCGTTGGAATCCCACGTCCAGCCAACCCCAAAGGCAACCACGATGACGACAAACATTGCCCCGGAAAACTGGCGACTATTGCCGCCTGAACTGTTCTTCGTCGACGAGAGTAGCACGAGGATCATAATCAAAAACAGAGTCACAAAAAGCCCGACACCCATCAGCTTTTCGGCTTCGGAAAGCTCGCGCACATAGTCGGCGGCCGAATCAATATGAGTTCGAACCTCGATGACAAATTGATTCCATGCCGCCTGATACGGGCTGACTTCTGAACTGGAACTCGACATTGCTTTGTCCCGCTAAGAACGAAGGCGATTTTATCGCATATCTTCCTCAATATCGGCCTAATGACATCTATGTAATTTGATCCACCGGTAGCGACTGACTTTGTTGCCTCGGGCTGCTTCTGGGTCTAAACGGCGCGTAAGTTTCAGCGGAGGCCGTCATGGCAAGTCATCTTACACTCAGCAACGCCGTCAATCGGGTTGAACCGTCCGCCACGATTGCCGTGACCACAAAGGCATCAGAATTGAGAGCGGCCGGCGAAGATGTCATCGGCCTCGGCGCGGGCGAACCGGATTTTGACACGCCCCAGCATATTAAGGATGCTGCGATTCAAGCCATCCATGATGGCAAGACCAAGTACACACCGGCTGATGGCCTGCCCGACCTGAAAAACGCGATTTGCGCAAAGTTTCAGCGTGACAATGACCTCACCTACGAGCCCGATCAGGTCCATGTCGCACCTGGTGGAAAACCCGTCATCTACAATGCGTTTGTTGCGACCCTGAATGAGGGCGATGAGGTGATTGTCCCTGCCCCCTATTGGGTAAGCTATCCGGCCATGGCGAAACTGTGCGGCGGCGTACCCGTCTTTATCGCCTGCGGTCCAAATGCAAAATACAAGCTGACACCAGAAGCGCTCGAAGCGGCCATCACGCCAAAAACGCGCTGGCTGGTATTGAACTCTCCGTCAAACCCAACCGGAGCCGCCTATACGCGAGCCGAGCTGAAAGCCCTCGCAGACGTGTTGATGCGCCACCCTCAAGTCTGGGTTCTGACAGACGATATGTATGAGCATCTCGTCTATGACGGTTTCGAGTACGCAACCATCGCGCAAGTCGAACCAGGCCTTTACGACCGCACACTTACCATGAACGGCGTCTCAAAAGCCTATGCCATGACGGGTTGGCGGATTGGATATGCAGCCGGGCCAGCAAACCTGATCAAGGCGATGCGCAAAGTGATCAGCCAGACAACCTCTAATCCCTGCTCTGTCTCTCAGTACGCTGCAATCGCAGCCCTGAACGGCAGCCATGACTTCCTGCCTGAGCGTAACGCGGTCTTCAAGGATCGCCGCGATCTGGTGGTTGCAGAACTCAACAAGGCAGACGGTTTGACCTGCGGCACGCCAGAGGGCGCATTCTATGTCTACCCGTCTTGTGCGGGTGCGATTGGCAAGACATCCCCATCTGGCAAACGTATCGAAACCGACACCGACTTTGCCTCAGAACTGCTGCAGGAAGAAAAAGTCGCGGTTGTTATGGGGGAGGCGTTCGGCCTCTCCCCGGCATTCCGGATCTCTTATGCAACCTCTACCGAGGCTCTGAAAGAAGCCATGACCCGAATTCAACGCTTCTGTGCCGCGCTTAGCTGATAAAACAGCCTGGATGCTGCGCTCCGGTCTTTAGACCTCAGGCGCTTTTCCGGTCCAATTGGGCCGGGCGGCTGACGTTCGGTATCTCATACATGCGGTAACAGCCCTTTCCTTCGGATTTGGCCTGATACAAAGCCGTGTCAGCGCATTTCATAAGGGTATCGAGCCCCTGCGCATCAAGCGGTGCGCAGGCAACCCCGATCGAGGCCTGCACTTCAAGTTCAACGCCGGACACGCGGTAAGGCCGGGACAAGGCCGTCGTCAGGCGATCCGCAATCAGGACCGCATCCATCGCATTCTCCAGGAAGCAGGAAACGACGACAAACTCGTCACCGCCGAGGCGGGCAGCCCAGTCCGTTTCGCGTATACTGTGCTGAATGCGCTTGGCCACGCGCATCAGCAAGATATCACCCGCCTGATGACCATAAGTGTCATTCACGTGCTTGAACCCATCAAGATCGATCGCCAAAAGCCCGATTAGGTTCTGATCCGTGCTGGCCTCAAGATCGCGCGTCGCACGTTTGGTAAAGGCATAGCGGTTGGCGAGCCCGGTTAGCATATCGTGTTCGGCAAGATGGCGTAACTTCTTCTGGGTCCGCATCCGCTCAGTGACATTCGTTCCAACCCCGAAATAGCCGGTTATCGAAGCGTCTTCATCGAACAGAGGCGTAGCACTGAGAGAGATATGATAGACGCGATCACCGGCTGCGATAATCGTCGACTGGATATCTGAATATGGCATCCCACGTTGCAGGGCAGACATCATCTTGACCATCTCGTTCCCATCCAGATTGATGACGTCGAGATAGTGCTGGCCGATCATATCCTCAGATTCTAGTGCAAGCTCCGGCAGCAAGCGCCCACCGGCCTCAATAACGGTTCCCTCACGATCGGTTTGCCAGAACAAGTCAGCTGCAAAACTGATCCGGTCCGGAAGACTGATGCCACGCTGGGCAACTGCTTCAGACGCACTGTCCTGCTGGCGCACATGCGCGATCACAACGCCAACATGAAAACTGAAGGTGAGCAGTATGCTGACAAGCAGCAGGTTGAGGTGGCTGAGCAAAAGCGCCACCCCCGCCAAGCTTAATCCGTGTAAAAAGAGCAAGCCAAAAGCGCGATACTTTTGCCAGAAGTGCAGGTGCGCAGGAAACTCATCGGAGGATAGGTCGGTCATCATACCAACCATAATACTACTTAGGATTGAATTTTGAGTTAAATGCCTGCTATGCTTTTCTGCCACACCCGCGAGAAGCGCGCTGATCCAGATTTTCACGCGCAATGGTAATCCGCCGCTCCGTCACAAGCGTAACAAAGCACAGACAGATCATGGAGGCGGCTTTGCGAAATATATGGATAAGCGGCATGGCGTTAGGATTGATAAGCTTGACCGGGCTCGCACAAGCGGATGACGACGTGTCTCCCCCACAGAGTTTCTCAAAAGCAGATATGCTGGCGGACCTGGACTATGCCTGGGCGACTTACGAAACATACCATGCGGGATTGGACCGCTACCGCCCGCAGGCAGAGGTAAAAGCGGAGTGGGATGCAGCGGCGGCGGACCTGCCTGAAGAGGTCTCCCTTGAGAAGGCATTCCTTACACTTTCCAAAGCGGCCGCGGCGGTTCAGTGCGGGCATACTTATGCGAATTTCTACAATCAATCGAACGCAGTTCAGGGTGTTCTGTTTGACCGCTCTGACAAGCTACCACTGGCGTTCAAGATGGTAGGCAGCGAAGCCTTGATCACAGCTGACGTCTCAGGTTTGGAGCCATCATTGAAAGGCCACACGATCAAATCGATCAATGGTCTGCTTTTTGAGGACCTCGCAGCTGAGCTCACAGCCTACGTAAAGGGCGACGGTAACCGTCCTGCCGTGAAGCTGCATGATCTCACGCTCACTGGTCAGGGCAAGTACGAGCCTTTCGACATTTTCCAACCGCTTCTCGCGGGGCCCATTGATGGGGCTTACAAGCTCACCGTGGAGACCGCAGAAGGTGAACTTGAAACCGTGACTGTGCCTGCAATCAGCCGCTCCGATCGCTTAGCCAAGCTGCCAACCGAAGATGCGAAACCATGGCGGCTTGAGATTGACGGTTCAACCGCGGTCATGAGCCTTGATACATTCGCAACGTGGCAGTTCGATTTCGATTGGCAGGACTGGTATGCGACGTCATTTGAAAGCCTCAATGAAGCGGGTGTCGACCACCTGATCATCGACATCCGCCGGAATTCCGGGGGTATGGACAGCGCGGCTGGCGCCTTGCTTGGCCATATTGCAACCACGAGCCTTGCCATCCCATTTCAGAAAGAAGTCTTGCTGTTTGATTATATTGCGGAAGATCAACGGGGCGGTCTGAACACATGGGACCCGACGTTTTATGACTGGCGCGATCGTGTCACGGCCACAGGCGATGGCCGCTTTCAGCGGACGGCTGGCAATGTTGCTCCGCTTGAAATTGCGGCCAATCCGAATGCGTTTCAAGGCCAGGTGACATTGCTGATCGGGCCAACAAACTCTTCAGCCACGTTTACTCTTGCCAAGGTGCTGAAAGCCTCCGGGCGTGCGACTTTGCTCGGTGAGGAGACGGGCGGTGCGCAGCGCGGCATTACCGGCGGGGCATACTTCTTCCTACAACTGCCTAATACCGGGCTTGAGGTAGATGTTCCGCTGATCGGTTACTTTCCGCAAGACTGGGACACGCAGCCGGATGCAGGCGTGCAGCCTGATATCCTTATCGCGCCAAGCCTTGCTGATGTCAGAGCCGGGCTAGACCCCGTCATAGAGCGTGCGCGGGAGATGTACGACCTACACTGACAGATAGTCGGCGAGTTCAGCGTGGGTGCCAAAAACCCGGTCTGCGCCCGCTGATAACAGTCGGCCGGCAAGACCGGTATCTGCATGCCCGCCGCCAACAAACCCAAAGCCGGTCATCCCCGCCGCTTTCGCAGCCCTGATGCCATTCACACTATCTTCGACGACGATACAGGATGAGGGGTCTGCCTCCAACCGCTCCGCCGCCAACAGAAACAGGTCAGGCGCGGGCTTGCCATGCTCGACCAGGTCGGCCGAATAGACGTGCGGCCCAAACAAATGGGAAAGCCCGGTCATGTCGAGCTTTGGCTGCAGCCTCTGCGTCTCGCTGGACGAGGCCACAGCGATAGGACCGTTGAATACATCTACCACTGTTTCAATACCCTCAATCGACGTGAGTTCAGTCTCAAACCGGCGCCAGATATCGGCTTTCATACGATCAAACAGGTTGGGGGGCAGCGTGATGCCCGTCGCCTCCGCATCGCGCTGCAGCGCCGCATGATAATCGCGATTATGAAGCCCGACGAACCGGCTCAGGAAGGTTGCCTCTTCATAGACAAGTCCGCACTCGGCGAGCAGGGCACGCTCCACGACCAGGGCAATCGCCTCGGAATCTACAATGACCCCATCACAATCAAGGATCAGAGCGCGGTCCACGTCTAGCGACGCCCGAACAAACGCTCAATGTCGGCCAGCTTCAGCTCGACATAGGTTGGGCGACCATGATTACACTGGCCAGAGTGCGGGGTGGCCTCCATCTGGCGGAGCAGCGCATTCATCTCTTCACCGTTGAGGCGTCGCCCGGCGCGCACCGAGCCGCGACAGGCCATGTTCCCCATAACCTCTTCGAACCGCTCTTTCAGCGCGAGGCCAGCATCATATTCAGCAAAATCGTCAGCGAGGTCACGGATCAGGCCAGCGGCATCCATTTGACCGAACAAAGCGGGCGTCGCGCGTACGCAGACAGCGCCCACGCCAAATGCCTCAATCTCCAGCCCCAGATCTGCCAATTCTTCAGCGCGTTCCAGCACGCGGCTGGCTTCGTCTTCGGTGAGTTCGACAATGTCCGGGATCAGAAGCGCCTGCCGCTTTACCCCGCCCGCTGCCATCTGGCGCTTCATGTCCTCATAGACCAGTCGCTCATGCGCGGCATGCTGATCGACGATCACGATCCCGTCTTCTGTCTGAGCGATCACATAGGTCTCATGCAACTGGGCCCGCGCGACCCCAAGCGGGAAGTCGGGATATGGCGTGCCCATGACAGGCTCAACCCGCGCGGTGGGAGCAGAATCATAGTCTGGTGCCGGTGTATCGCTCAGTTGCCCAAAAGCAGGCGGCGTTGCAGCCGGGGCATGCGCGGGTTGATAGGCGGGTCCCGCACCCGGCCCGCGTGGCTCAGCCCACAGGCTGGAGGGACGGAACACATCCGCCTGTTGTGGCTCGGCCTGAACCTTGCCGAGCGCCTGATTGGCGACTGTCGTGCTTGCCCGGTGTCCAGCCGCTGCCAGTGCATGGCGTAGCGCGCCGATGATCAACCCACGCACATTACCCGCATCACGAAACCTTACCTCGGTCTTGGCCGGATGCACATTCACATCGACATATTCCGGATCGAGATCGACAAACAGCGCCGTCATCGGGTGGCGATCGCGTGCCAGAAAATCCTGATAGGCGGCGCGGATCACCCCGTTCAACATCCGGTCCTTCACAGGCCGTCCATTCACGAACAGGAACTGCATCTGCGCGTTACCTCGGTTCAGCGTCGGCAAGCCGGTGAAGCCCGTCAGGCGCACGCCTTCACGTTCGGCTTCGATAGCCAGGGCATTCTCGCGAAAGTCCCGTCCCATAATCGCGCCAAGCCGCTCCAACCGACCATCAGGCGTATCGGGATGAGCCGCAAAGCGAAACCGGCTGCGCCCTTCACTCTCCAGGCTGAACGCAATATCCGCGCGAGCCATGGCGAGCCGTTTCAGTGTATCCGTCACGGCCATGGTCTCAGACCGCTCTGATTTCATGAATTTCAACCGCGCTGGCGTCGCATAAAAGAGATCGCGCACTTCAATTCGGGTGCCGGAGCGGCCTCGCCCGGTAAATGCGGCAGGCTTCGGCCCTTCAACCCGGCCTGCTTCGATGAACACCTCAGCGGCGGCCTCGCCAGAGACTTGCGAGCTGATGGTCATCCGGCTGACACTCGCAATCGAGGGCAGCGCCTCCCCCCGAAATCCCATCGTGTGAATATTCAACAAATCGATCCGGCCAGACGCATCGGCTGACAGTTTCGAGGTCGCATGACGCTCCAGCGCAAGCAACATGTCGTCGCCCGTCATGCCGCAGCCATCATCCTCCACCAGGATCCGTTTCAAACCACCGCCTTCGATAGAGACAGAAATCGATCGCGCGCCCGCATCGATGGCATTCTCAACCAGTTCCTTGATCGCCGCAGCCGGGCGCTCAACCACTTCGCCAGCCGCAATCCGATTGACCGCGTCAGGCGGCAATTGGCGGATTTCAGGCCGGGCAGACAGATGGGCAGTGTCAGGCATCTGTTAATTCTAAAGCCGGTTCCCGATTCGCGATAGAGCTGGCAGCACACATTGCCAGATCGCAGCAGTCTGCTACGGCGATATGGAGGGAGACTTGCATGACTGATTTTCTGTTGCTGGCATTTATCTTTTTGAGCGCCGGTGTTGTTGCCGTTCCGATTGCCACACGGTTGGGCCTTGGCTCTGTGCTTGGTTATCTGATTGCCGGGATCGCTATCAGCCCCCTACTTTCATTTCTGCACGTTGATGTCGTCTCGATTCAGCATTTTGCTGAATTTGGCGTCGTCATGATGCTATTCCTTGTCGGGCTGGAACTTGAGCCAAAGCTCCTCTGGTCGATGCGGACGAAACTGCTTGGCCTGGGCGGCGGACAGGTTGGATTAACCGCGCTCGCCGTCATGGCGGTCGCTATGGCCTTCGGCGAGGTGTGGTCCGTAGCGTTGGCTGTCGGACTGGTGCTTGCCCTGTCTTCCACCGCCATTGTGCTGCAAACTTTGAACGAGAAAGGTCTGATGAAAAGCGATGGCGGCCAGTCCAGCTTTTCGGTCTTGCTGTTTCAGGACATCGCCGTCATCCCCATCCTGGCGCTGGTGCCCTTGCTCGCACTGCCTGAGCTGACAGAAGCACTGGCCCATAGCGCCGGTGATGCAGGGCACGGCTCTGGCGACGATCATGGCAGCTCAAGCCTGAGCCTGGTTGATGGCCTACCTGGCTGGGCCGCCGCTCTGGTCACCCTGGGTGCCATTGGCGCGGTGATAGGCGCGGGCAACTATCTGACAACACCGATTTTCAGGTTCATCTCTGCGGCGAACCTGCGAGAATTGTTCGTTGCAACCGCTTTGATGATGGTGATCGGCATCGCCCTGCTCATGTCTCTGGTTGGCCTCTCGCCAGCGCTCGGCACATTTCTGGCGGGTGTCGTCCTGGCCAACAGCGAATACAGACACGAACTGGAAAGCGATATCGATCCGTTTAAGGGCCTGCTGCTCGGCCTGTTCTTCATGACGGTCGGTGCCGGCATTAATTTTGCGCTTTTGTTTGAAAATGTACCTTTGATTGTCGGGCTTACCCTCGGCCTGATGGCGATTAAGATGGCGGTGCTTTATAGCCTCGCCGTCGCATTCAAGGTCCACGGATCTGATCGTTGGCTGTTCACGCTGAGCCTCGCTCAGGCTGGGGAATTCGGATTTGTGCTCCTCTCCTTCACAGTTGCGAACGGTGTGATCCCAACCGACCTGTCCGATCAATTGCTGCTCATCGTGGCCCTCTCCATGGTACTGACGCCACTGCTCTTCATTCTGTATGACAAGGTTATCGCTCCGCGTTATTCTGCGCAGGAAGAACGCGAAATGGACGCGATCGACGAAGACAGCGATATCCTGATCGCCGGGTATGGCCGGGTTGGGGGCATTGTGGCGCGCATGCTCCGCGGGGCTGGCCTCTCACCGACCGTTATCGATTTCAGTTCAAAACAGCTCGAAATCCTGAAAAAGTTCGGCATGCATGCCTATTATGGCGACGCGACCCGCCCGGACCTCCTTCATGCGGCGGGAATCGAAAGTGCAAAACTGCTCATCATCGCCATCGATGATAAGGATCAGACCACACAGCTCGTGAAATACATGCACCACCACTACCCGGACCTGCATGTCATAGCCCGCGCCGCAGATCGCAACCACGTCTATGACCTGTGGTTTGCCGGATGCCGGGACATCATCCGCGAGACCTATGATAGCTCACTGCGCATGGGTCGCTCAAGCTTTGAAGCTCTGGGTTATTCACGAGATCAGGCCGATCGAATGGTCGAGGCGTTCAACGAAATGGATCGTGAAAGCATGCTGATTGCGGCCGACCACTATGATCCAGCTATCCCGGCGCATGAAAATGAAGACTATGTCGAAGGTATCAAAAAGCGACGCGGCGACTGGGAAGCTGATCTGGAGACCCGTCTGAAAGCGATCATGTCAGAAACCTGAAGCAGCGAAGACCTAACCCGCTGCCAACCAGGGCACGATCACAAACATCACGATCAGCGTCAGCACGACCGCGCCGCCTGTTGCCCAAATCAGCTTCCTTTTCAGCATGGGTTCTTTCGGCGCGCCCTCTTCGCTGCCGTCAATCACATCGCCGCCATCTTCAAATTGCCCCTGCACGCCAATCGGCAGGACCACGAAGAAGCAAAGCCACCAGGAGATCACAAAGATAACGGCTGTGCCCGTAATACTGAAATCCATCAGTGATCGGCCTTTGGGGTTTCCATCAGCTCGATCAGACAGCCATGGGTATCCTTTGGGTGAATGAAAACCACCGGCGTCCCATGAGCGCCCGGACGCGGCTCGCCCAGAACCGTAGCGCCGCGTTCGGTCATCACTTTCACCGCCTCATGGATGTCCTCAACTTCGAAACACATATGGTGCTGACCGCCCTTTGCATTCCTGGCGAGGAATTTGTTGACGGCCGTGTCCTCGTGCAGCGGCTGCAGCAGTTCAACTTCCGCATTCGGCAGTTTGACGAAACAGACTTTCAGGCCTCTATCCGGCATATCGAACGGCTCAGTAATATCGGTTGCTCCATACAACGTGCGATAGGTGTCCATCGCGGCCTCAATGTCCGGCACGGCTACGCCAACATGATTAAGAATGCCGATCTTGAATTCTGCCATCATACACTCCGATGTCGAAACCAGTTAAACTCTTAGCACACTCACGTCGACGAAGGGCTTGCGACCGAACGTCTTCTCGCAAGACTTCTTGACCGCACGCACCAGCGCCTTTTCAACCTGCTCGTCGTCGAGACGTTTGCCGCGCTTCAGCTTGTTCAACGCCTCTTCAGCAGCCTCATCGACCTCGATCAGGCTTTCATCTGCGGTCCGGCCATCTGCCTCTGATAAGCCGCGTGCTGTGACCAGCGGACCGTCCGCCACATCGCCGTCCTCATCGATGGCAACGGAAACCGACACCTGCCCCCAATTTGACAGACCAAGGCGCTCGCGGAACGCGTCACTGCCAGCCGGGACAAGCTTATTCCCATCAAGATACAGCCGCCCCGCCGGGACCATATCAATCGTCTCCGCAGGCCCGGGCGCAAGCCGGATTAGATCGCCGTTGCGCGGTGTCACAGCCTGCCCAACCTGCAGGCTCTTGGCATAGGCGGCATGCTCGACGATGTGACGCCGCTCGCCATGGACCGGCACCGAAATCTTTGGTCGCACCCATTGATACATCTGGCGCAGCTCATCGCGCGCCGGGTGGCCAGAGACATGAATTGTCTTCTTGGCCGAGCGGTCTGTAATGATACGCACGCCTTTTTCCGCCAGCGCATTCTGCATCTCATAGATGCCCTTCTCATTGCCCGGAATGACCCGGCTTGAGAAAATGACCGTATCGCCTTCTCCAAGACTGATATGGCGATGATCATCCCGTGCGATCCGTCCAAGTGCCGCGCGCGCTTCACCCTGAGACCCGGTGCAAAGAAACAGGACATTGTCATCCGGCAAGGCGCCCGCATTCTCTTCACTGATCAGATCGGGAATCTTGCGGATCACGCCCGTAGCGATCGCCGCATCGGTGATCTTGTGCATCGAACGACCCACCAGACAGACACTGCGATCCGCCCGGCGCGCGGCTTCAATCACGGTCGCGACCCGCGCAACGTTAGAAGCAAATGTCGTTACCGCCACCCGTCCGGAGAGGGAGGCGATCAGATCAACCAGATTATCGCGAACGGTCCCCTCAGACCCGCTCTCACCCTCAACGAACACATTCGTGCTGTCACAAATCATCGCCAGGACGCCATCATCACCAAGAGCGGTCAAAGCCTCAATGTCGGTTGCCCCCCCAAGCTGCGGATCAGGGTCGATCTTCCAGTCTCCGGTATGCAGGATCGTCCCAAGCGGTGTCTTCAGCGCGAGAGCATTCGGCTCCGGGATCGAATGCGTGAGCGTAATATAACTGACCGAGAACGGTCCGGCCTCGACCTCTCCGCCGAGCGGCAGCACCTCAATCTCAACATGTTTCTGGCCTCGCTCAGCCAACTTTCCCATGGCGAGATGTGCGGTAAAGGCCGTTGCATAAATCGGTGCTTTTGTGCGCAGACGCGGAAGCAACAGCGCCAGCGCGCCGATATGGTCTTCATGCGCGTGCGTCAGGAAGATCGCATCAATCTGATCGCCTTGGTCTTCAAAAAAAGCTGGGTCTGGTGTGATCAGATCAATGCCCGGCGTATCATCGCCGCCAAAGGTCACGCCAACATCAATCAGGATCCAGCGACGGTCATGCGCAGGGCCATAGCCATACGCATTCAAGTTCATGCCGATCTCGCCACATCCACCCAAAGGCAGGAAGACGAGTTCAGCGTCATTCTTCTTATTCATTCAATTTTCCTATGCTCAACCAACGCCGCCATCGGGCGCGCAGGTTCAGCTTTATCTTTCCTCTGCCAGCGACGCTCTTTCAGTGCGCGCTTGGCTCATACGTTCAAGTTCCGGCGATAAACCTCTAGCAGGCCTACCTCCATCAGTGTGTGATCGAAGTGATCGATTGTGTCGCTCGCCCCTTCAAACAAAGACGCAACTCCGCCCGTCGCGACTACGGTCATTCCCGCCTTATACTCGGCTTTGACCTGCCGTACCAGACCATCAATCAGGTTCACGTATCCCCAGAAAACGCCCGACTGCATGGCTTCAACTGTGTTTTGCCCAATGACATGGCTCGGGCGTTCAATCGCAATGCGGGGCAGCTGCGCGGCGGCATCATGCAAGGCGCGCATCGACAGGTTGATCCCGGGCGAAATGATCCCGCCTTCAAAACCGCCATCAGCCCCGATCACATCAAATGTCGTCGCCGTACCGCTATCAATGACCAGCAAGGGGCCGGGATAGATCTGGTGCGCACCAATCGCCGCAACAAGCCGGTCTGCACCAACCTGCTCTGGCCGGTCAATTCGGATCGGGATGCCGAGCCGTGTCTCTGGCTCGCCGACAAAGACAGGCTCTGCATCAAAATAGCGGCGCGACAGATTGCGAAAGTTAAACTTCGCCTGCGGCACAACGGAAGACAGGATGCAGGCTCGGATATGCGAAAGCTCTAAGCCCTCCATCGCCATCAGCGCGCCGAGCCATACCGCATAATCATCCGCTGTACGGGTAGGATCTGTTGAGCTGCGCCAGCGCGCGATCCATTCTGTTCCGCTGTGCAAAGCGAAAGCCGTGTTCGTGTTCCCAATATCAATCACTAGCAGCATCAGCTTACCCTACGTACCAATTCGACATCACCGGCCCTTATGGTGCGGGTTTGCCCATCCGGCAATCTCAGAACCAGACCGCCATCTTCGGCCAATCGCTCAAAGACGCCCTCAACTCGAGCCGTTTCAGGACCGGCCACAACTGTCTTGCCGAGCGCCTCGGCATACTCCGTCCAGTCGCGTAAAAGGCCCTGAAAGTCATCCCGCATCTGCTGCACACGTCTTGCAAAGAATAAAGGCAAGTCTTGCATCAACAGGTCTGCCGTTACGCCCGGGGCCGCGCCCAGTTCATACAGGCTGGTTGCAGCCTGTCCCGCCGCTGAGGGCGTATCGGCAACATTCAGTCCCATGCCCGCAGCCACCCAGACCACCCCCTTGGTTTCACCCGTTTCAATCAGGATGCCGCAAATTTTCTTCTGATCGACGCGAACATCATTCGGCCATTTCAGCGCGAAGGGCACCTTCGGCAGGACCGCCCGGCACACGTCAATAATCGCCAAAGCCGCTGCAAAAGGCACACGTCCGGCCATCGACAAGCCATCCGGCTCTGCAAACAGGCAAGTCGTGAACAGATTTCCTACCGGCGAGGCCCAGCTTCGCCCGAGCCGTCCACGTCCGGATGTTTGCTGCCGCGCGGCGAGCCAGACCGGACCAAACTCACCCGCCTTGCCCCGGCGCTTGGCCTCTTCGTTCGTGCTGTCAATTTCATCATACCAGAAAACTGGGGCAGCAGATGTCACGGTAACAAGCCTGCCGCTTCGGTTGCAAGATCGACAAAGGGGGCGACGAACACAAACATGGCAATGCTGGCAATGGCTGTCAGATACACAACGAATGTGACCATGCCACCGACCGGCTCAAACACGTCTGCAGGCTCATCGAACCACATGATTTTGACGATGTAGAGGTAGTAATACATCGCGATCACGGAGCTGATGATCAGAATAATGATCAGCGGCAGGAACCCGCCATTCCAGGCCGCTTCAATCACCGACAGCTTGCCAACAAACCCAAATGCCAGCGGAAAGCCGGAGACGGAGACCAGCAGAACAGTCAGCGCAATCGCGAGCGCTGGCTTGTGGCGCGCCAGTCCGGCAAGCTCACTCTTGTCCTCAACCATGCCGCCATCCCGGCGCATTGACAGCACGCCGCCGAACAGGCCGAGAGAGGCAATCACATAAGCGGTCATAAAGACCAGCAAGGCCCCGCCGCCAAACTGAAGCCCAGCCGCCACAGCAACCAGCGCATAGCCCATATTCGCAATCGAGGAATAGCCGAGCAGGCGTTTGATATTGTTCTGAATAAGCGCCCCAAACGCGCCGATCAGCATCGATGCGGCCGCAATGATCGCCACAATCAGCTGCCAGTTCCTCATCGCTTCAGGCTGTGGAAATGCTGTGAACAAGATGACCGCGAATACCACCATACTGGCCATTTTCGGCGCGGTCGCAAAGAACGCAACAACCGGGCTCGGCGAGCCTTCATAGACATCCGGTGTCCAGACATGCATCGGCGCTGCGGACACTTTGAACGCAAGTCCGGTAATCATCAGGACCATGCCAAACATGAACCCGATAGTCGCATCCGCCTCCGCAATGGTCTCGTAAGATGTACCGCCGGCAAACCCGTACACGAGCGAAATACCGTAAAGCAAAAGCCCGGAGGCCAGCGCCCCGAGGACAAAATACTTCAGTCCTGCCTCGGCTGAACGCGGACTGTCACGGTGAAATGAGGCCAGCACATAGGATGACAGGCTCAGCATCTCCACGCCCAGATACAGCGTCATCAAATTGGCAGAGGAGAGAATAACGCCCATGCCCAGTGCGGCGAAAATCACCAGCAGTGAATACTCATAGCGTTGTGTCTGGTGCCGCTCCAGGAAGCTCTCAGCCATCAGCAACGCCAACCCGCCGGTCACAAAACTCACGATCTTGGCAAGGTTCACAAACTCAGACGTCTCAACCAAGCCGTCAAAGGCCCGTCCGCCTTGCCAGTAAAATCCGGTCAGCACAGCGGCTGCGAACAGGATAACAGCGCCGAGCTTGAATGACATCGCATTGAAGCGATCGCCCATGAAGGCACCCGCAAGTACACCAAACAAACCTGCTGCAGCCAACAGCAGTTCCGGCGCGAGTGTTGCGATGACTGATTCAACATCAAACATATCGTCTAGCCTCCCGACAGCAGGGCTATCGCGCGCTGGCTGGACTCGCGCGTCACATCAAAAATAAGATTGGGCATAACACCAAGCAGCACTGTCCCGATGGCCAGGGGCACGAGGCAGATCAGCTCTTTCACGTTCACGTCGCTGATCTCTTCCAGATCTGGATTGGTCCCCACGCCAAACACGGTCCGGCGATACAGGGTCAGCATGTACACGGCTGAGAAAATCACCCCAAGCGCCGCGCCCGCTGCGGCCCAGGTCGAGGCCTGGAACGCACCGACCATGGTCAGGATCTCGCCGACAAATCCGGACGTTCCCGGCAATCCGACATTCGCCATGGTGAACAGCATGAACAGCGCCGCATAGATCGGCATCTTGTTCACCAGTCCCCCATAAGCAGCAATTTCCCGCGTATGCATCCGGTCATAGATGACCCCGACAATCAGGAACAGCGCGCCTGAGATCAAGCCATGTGAAATCATCTGGAACACCGCACCCTGAACACCAATCTCGGTGAAGGAGAAGATGCCCAGCGTCACAAAGCCCATATGCGCGACCGAGGAATAGGCGATCAGCTTCTTCATATCCGTTTGTCGCCACGCCACGAGCGAGGCGTAAACAATCGCAACAACCGACAGGACAAAGACCAGCGGCTGAAACAACAGGCTCGCATCCGGGAAGAGCGGCAGGCTGAAGCGCAGCAGGCCATAGCCGCCCATTTTCAGCAAAACACCGGCTAGGATTACAGAGCCAGCGGTTGGGGCCTGAACGTGCGCGTCCGGTAGCCAGGTATGCACCGGCCACATAGGCAGCTTGACCGCAAAACTGGCAAAGAAAGCCAGCCAGAGCCAGGTCTGCGCGCCCGCCGGGAACTGCAACAGTTCAATCACCTGCAAGTCTGTCGTCGGCGTCCGGTTCGCAGGGTCAAATCCGGTAATCGTCAACAGCTCCGCGCCCTCACGCAGGACCATCGTATCTGACACCATGTACATGTAGATAATCGCCGCCAGCATGAAGAGCGAGCCAAGCAGCGTGTACAGGAAGAACTTGAACGAGGCATAGATCCGGTCGGCGCCGCCCCAAATTCCGATGATCATGAACATCGGAATAAGACCCGCCTCAAAGAAGATGTAAAACAGCACAAGGTCGAGCGCGCAGAACACACCGATCATGAAGGTCTCAAGTACGAGAAACGCGACGATATACTCCGTCATCCGTTTCTTGATGGAGCCAATACTCGCGATCAAGGCAATCGGAGTGAGGAAGGTCGTCAGCAGGATGAGCAGGATCGACATGCCATCGACGCCCATCTTGTAGGATATCCCGGCATACCATTTCGTCTGCTCGACAAACTGATACCCTGTCGCCTCCTGATTGAAACCGGCAAACATCACCAGCGAAACCAGGAAAGTCGCAACTGAGAAGACCAGCCCGGCATACATCACCCGGTTGTCTTCAACCTGTTCAGAGGACTCGCCGCTGGTCAGTGATCGCACCAACAGGATCAGAACAGCGCCAGCCAGCGGTAGAAATGTGACCGCAGAGAGAATTGGGAAATCCATTAGCCCGCGCCTCCGCTGCGCCAGAACAGAATGGCCCCAAAGATCAGGGCCGCGCCGATAATCACAAACGCATAATGGTAGAGATATCCGGTATGCATCGCCGAGAGACGCCGTGACCCCCATTTGACAACGCTTGCAACCCCATCCGGGCCCAAGCCATCAATGATCTTCTTGTCGCCGACTTTCCAGAATGTATCACCGAGCCAGCGTGTCCCCTTGACCAGCATCGCATTGTAGAGCTCGTCAAAGAACCACTTATTCTCAAACATCGCATGCAGCGGACCGCCGCTCTCGGCGATCCGTTTCCCGATGCCGCGATTGAACAGATAGGTAAAGGTCGCAATCAGAAACCCGGTAATCGTGACCACCAAGGGAGCCCAGAAGACCCAGGCATGCTCAGGCACCTTCTTCATCTCATAAATGCCCGCGATGACTTGATTATCCTCAGCACGATAGATCGACTGGCCCCAGAAAGCCTCGCCGTAGTGGAACATCGGATCATAGAACGTGACACCGGCAAACACCGCGCCAATACACAAGATCGCCAATGGCAGCAGCATCACGATCGGCGATTCATGTGGGTCGCCGCCATGATGATGGTGGTCGCCTGCATGGTCATCTGCTGCGTGATCATGGTCATCGTGCCCCTCAGCCTCAGCGCGCGGGCCATGGAACGTCATATAGATCAAGCGCCAGGAGTAGAAGCTGGTCAGCAACGCGGCGACAATGCCAATCCAGAAGGCAAACTGGGCAAATGACACCCCCATAAGCCCGGCTGAATAGGCGCTTTCAATAATCGCATCCTTGGAGAAAAAGCCCGCAAACCCGATCGATGTATGCGGGATGCCAAGGCCAATAATCGCTACCGTGCCAATCAGCATCGCAGCATAGGTCAGCGGCATGAACCGGGCGACACCGCCCATCTTGCGCATATCCTGCTCATGGTGGGAGCCGTGAATAACCGACCCCGCCCCGAGGAAGAGCAGCGCCTTGAAGAAGGCATGCGTGAACAGGTGGAACATCGCCGCCTCGTACGCACCGACCCCGGCTGCAAAGAACATATAGCCAAGCTGCGAACAGGTTGAGTAAGCGATGACGCGTTTGATGTCGTTCTGCGCCATGCCGACCGTCGCCGCGAAGATCGCCGTAACTGCACCGACCAGTGCGATCATCGCTGCCGCATTTGGTGCATACTCGTAAATCGGTGAGACAAGGCAGACGAGGTAGACCCCCGCCGTCACCATCGTCGCTGCGTGGATCAAGGCCGAAACCGGGGTCGGGCCTTCCATCGCATCCGGCAACCAGACATGCAGGAAGAATTGCGCCGATTTCCCCATTGCCCCGATGAACAGCAAGACACCGATCACCTCCAGCGCGGGCAGGTTCATGCCGAGGAATGGCAGCACCATGTCGCGCACCGTACCGGCCTCAGCCAGAGCCAGCGGGACCAGCTCGGCATTCTCCCGGATCGCGGTCAGTACGGGCTCGATCTTGACCGACCCAAAGATCAGAAAGATCGCCATAATCCCCAGCGCCAGTCCGAAATCGCCAACCCTATTGGTTACAAACGCCTTGATTGACGCATCGTTTGGCGCGTCCTTGGTGTACCAGAAACCGATCAAAAGATACGAGGCGAGCCCGACACCTTCCCAGCCAAAGAAGAGCTGGATGAAATTATCCGCTGTGACCAGCATCAGCATCGCAAAGGTGAACAGCGACAGATAGCTGAAGAAACGCGCCCGATGCGGGTCTTCGGCCATATAGCCCCAGCTGTAAAGATGCACGAGGCCGGAAACGCTGGTAATCACAGCCATCATGACAATCGACAGCGCATCAACACGAATGGCCCAGTCGGCCTCGAACAGCCCGACATGGATCCACGGCATCAGCGTAATGACATGCGCCGCAGCCGCTTCTGCGCCGCTCTCGGTTCCGGCCACATGGACTGCGTCAGGTCCGCCAAACGTAAAGTTGAACAGCTGATACAGCGATAGAATACCGGCCAGCCCGACAACCGCCGTTGTCACAACCATCGCACCGCGATCGCCAATAAACTTCTGCAGCAGACCGGCAATCAGCGCCGCAACACCCGGGGCCAGGACAATGAACGTGATGATATCCTCGTGCAGCATCTCGCCCTACCCCTTCATCAAGTCGACGCGTTCAACCGCGATATCGCCGCGATTGCGGAAATACACGACGAGGATAGCGAGACCAACGGCTGCTTCGGCCGCCGCCACGGTCAGCACCAGCATAGCGAAAATCTGCCCGGCAATCGTTCCGGTGAAGACCGAGAATGCAACAAGGTTGATGTTCACTGAGAGCAGGATCAGCTCAATCGCCATCAGGATCACGATGATATTCTTGCGGTTCACAAAGATGCCGACAACGCCAATCGTGAACAGGATCGCCGATACGGCGAGGAAGTGGTTGATTGTAAGATCCATCGCTATAGCCCCTTGCCCGGTTCGACCTGAACCGCCTCGGTCGCGTCACGGCGACGGCGCGACGTCTGCTCTGCGATATTTTGACGTTTAACCCCAGGCTTTTCGCGCAGGGTCAGAACAATCGCGCCAATCATTGCGACCAGCAGGATCAGCCCGGCCAGCTGAAACAGCAGGAAGTATTCGGTGTACATCACCTGCCCAATGGCCTCGGCATTCGTCTCTGCGCCGGGCGATGCATTAAATACGGCATTGTTGCTGGTGCCGCGCGCAAAACCCGCCAGCGCGATCTCGGCAATGAAGGCGATCCCGATCAGGGCGCCGAACGGCAGATAGCTCAGAAAGCCCTGCTTCAATTCAACAAAGTCCACGTCCAGCATCATCACAACGAACAGGAACAACACCGCCACCGCGCCGACATAGACCACCACCAGCAGCATCGCGAGGAACTCAGCCCCGATCAGCACCAGCAGGCCCGCTGAGGTAAAGAAGGCCAGGATCAGCCACAGCACAGAGTGGACAGGGTTGCGCGCCGCAACCACGGCGAGGGCCGCCACGGTCACGATGGCCGCAAATATATAAAAGGCGATCAGTTCCACGACTTAGCCCCAATTCCTCTCCAGCACGATGACACGTGCTTGTTTGCCCTCAGCGCCTATCGGTAAGGTGCATCCAGTTCCAAATTCTTGGCGATCAAACGCTCCCAGCGATCGCCATTCGCTAACAGTTTGTCCTTGTCATAATACAGCTCTTCGCGGGTCTCGGTGGCGAACTCGAAGTTTGGCCCCTCGACAATCGCATCGACCGGGCAGGCTTCCTGACAGAAGCCGCAATAGATGCATTTAACCATGTCGATATCGTAGCGCGTCGTCCGACGCGAGCCATCCTCGCGCGGTTCAGCCTCGATCGTGATCGCTTGGGCCGGGCAGATCGCCTCACACAGTTTACAGGCGATGCAACGCTCTTCGCCATTGGCATAGCGGCGCAGCGCATGCTCACCGCGAAACCGCGGACTGACAGGGTTTTTCTCAAATGGATAATTCACCGTCGCCTTGCGCCGTGTCATCTCCCGCAAGCCAAGACCAGCAGCCGTAAAGAAATCAGTGAGCAGGGCGCCCTTGATCGTCTGCATCAGGCTCATAGGCCACCTCCTAAAATTATCGCCCCGATTGCGATGTCACCCACGATATGAAGCGGCAAACTCAAGACTTTTAGAGGTCCATCAAGGATTGCGAGTGTCATCATGTCTGCACTCCTGCGTAAACCACATACCCACCAACAATCACGACAGCGCCGAGTGCGGTCGGTAGGAAGATTTTCCACCCCAGCCGCATCAACTGATCATACCGGTAACGCGGCACAATCGCTTTCACGAGCGCGAACAGGAAGAAGAAGAAGACAATCTTCGCCATGAACCAGGCCACATGACCAAGGTTCACGACCCAGACCGGAAACTGATTCACAAAATCGCTGCCAAGCGGGACCGGCCCATGCCATCCGCCCAGAAACAGGAGTGTCATCATCGCGCACATCAGCACGATATTGAGGTATTCCCCGAACATGAAGAGCAGGTACGGGGTCGATGAATACTCAACCTGATAACCCGCCACCAGCTCCGATTCAGCCTCTGGAAGATCAAACGGTGGTCGATTGGTTTCCGCCAGCGCGGAGACAAAGAACATCACAAATACAACCAACATCACCGGAAACATGAGAATGTGGTTGAAGCTCAACACGTGCCAGGTCCAAAATCCGCCATTCTGATTGTCCACAATCGTGGTCAGGTTCATCGAACCGGCAAGCAGGATGACCGTCACGATGATCAGGCCAATCGAAACCTCGTAAGACACCATCTGTGCAGCCGACCTGAGCGATCCCAGAAACGGATACTTCGAGTTGGAGGCCCAACCGCCCATGATAATGCCGTAAACGCCCAGCGAGGACACCGCAAACAGGTACAGGATCCCGACATTCAGGTCTGAGATAACCCAGCCCGGCGCGACCGGGATCGCCGCCCAGGCTGCAAAGGCGAGCGTCAGGGTCAGGATAGGGGCCAGCAGGAACACTGTCTTGTTTGCCCCGGCCGGAATGATGATTTCCTTGAGCAGGAACTTCCCGAAATCGGCAAAACTTTGCATCAAACCGAACGGACCAACAACGTTGGGGCCCTTGCGCATCATCACAGCGGCCCAGACCTTCCGGTCAAGCAAAAGCAGGAAAGCGATTGAGAGTGACAAGACCAGTGTAAACAGACCGATCTGGCCCAGCACAAGCAGCCAGCCCACGAGCAATCCGTTGTTTTCGATCAAACCACTCATCGCGCCGCCCTACTCCGCTGCTACCGCAGTTTCAAGGCCTTGCTTCTGCATTGAGCACTCTGCCATTGTCTTGGACGCCCGCGCAATCGGGTTCGTCAGGTAGAAATCAGTGATCGCTTCGGTAAAGGGCACAGCAGAAAGCGCCGTACTGCTCGCCTCAATCGGAACGCTGAGCGCTTCAACGCCGTTCTCGCCTGGCGCATAGCCAAGCCCGGAAAAAACCGGATTTTCTTCACGCAGCTTCTCGCGCAAGGCATCAGCCGAATCATAAGGCAGGGTCTTGCCAACCATATCGGACAGGGCCCGGAAAATCGCCCAACCTTCGCGGGCCTCGCCCTTGGGCTGCACTGCGCGGCGGGTCATCTGCACCCGGCCTTCAGTGTTCACATAGGTTGCAGCCATTTCGGTGTAGGCCGCAGATGGCAGGATGATATCAGCCCGCGCCGCACCTGCATCTCCGTGAGACCCCACATAGATGACCGTCGAACTCCCAAGAGCAGACAAATCAACTTCGTCCGCGCCAAGCAGGACCACAGTGTCCATCGCGCCGCCAAGAATGGCCGCCGTATCTGCGCCGCCTTCTCCGGGAACAAAGCCCGCGTCCAGTGCACCGACCCGGCCAGCCGCCGTGTGCATGACGCCAAATCCGGCCCAGCCGTCCTTGATGGCTTGAATCTCAAGCGCGTAATCGTGCGCTGCTTTCAGAACCGCTTCGCCATCTTCGCGTATCAACGCATGCTCACCGATAATCACCATTGGTTTTTCAGCATTGCGTAGCGCTTCAGCCATCTCGCTGTCACGGCCAAACAGTTCGCTTAGCGCATCCGGGCCAGTGCCAAGATGCTCATACTCATAGGTCAAATCCGATGCTTCGCCGATCACACCAACTTTCAGGTCGTTCCAGAGCCAGGCCTTGCGAATGCGAGCATTCCATACCGCTGCTTCCTTGCGCGGGTTTACCCCGATCAGCAGCAACGCATCGGCTTCTTCAATATCCATGAAAGTAGGATTGAAGAGATACCGCTCGCGCACCCCGTCGGTGCCATAGCTTGCGCCTGCCGGACGACAATCAGTGTTCTGCACACCCAAAGCTCGCGCGAGGTCCAACGCCGCCTTGGCTTGCTCGACCTCAATCAGGTCACCTGCGACAAAGCCAATCTTTTCAGCCGGACCGGACAGCGCGTCTTTCGCTGCCGCAAACGCCTGGCCCCAACTTGCCGGGACCAGTTTGGCATTCTTGCGGACATAGGCCTTATCCAGACGCTGGCGGGCCAAGCCATCCCAGATGAAGCGCGACTTGTCAGACAGCCACTCCTCATTCACCTCTTCATTCAGGGTCGGCATAATGCGCATCACCGCATCACCTTTGGCATCAACGCGGATCGAGGCGCCCATCGCATCCATCACATCGACGCTTTCCGTTTTCCGCAGCTCCCAGGGCCGCGCATTATAGGCGTAAGGCTTCGAGGTCAGCGCCCCAACCGGACAAAGATCAATGACATTGCCAGAAAGTTCAGAGGTCAGGCTCTCTTCCAGATAGGTCGTAATCTCAGCGCTTTCGCCGCGCGAAATCATGCCTAGCTCTTCCACACCTGCAACCTCTGCCGCAAACCGGACACAGCGCGTGCACTGAATGCACCGCGTCATGATCGTCTTGACCAGCGGGCCCATATTCTTGTCTTCGACCGCGCGTTTATTCAGCTCATAGCGGCTATCAGCGCGGCCATAGGCAACCGCCTGATCCTGCAAGTCACACTCGCCGCCCTGATCACAAATCGGACAGTCCAGCGGGTGATTGATCAGCAGGAATTCCATCACGCCCGCACGGGCTTTTTCGACATAATCGCCGTTCGTTTTGATGTTCGGCGCGCTGCCGTCCGGGTTCATACGCATATCGCCAACTGTCTGCGCACAGGACGCAATCGGCTTCGGCGCGCCGACCCACTGGACCAGACACATCCGGCAGTTTCCGGCGACCGATAGACGCTCGTGATAGCAGAAGCGCGGAATTTCAGCTCCGGCCTCTTCGCAGGCCTGCATCAGCGTATAGTGGCGCGGAACTTCTATATCCTCACCATCAATGTTCAGTTTGAAAAGATCGTCGCTCATGGCTTACGGGTCATCCGATAGGTTAAAGGCGCTAGGTCCGGGCTCACGAATACAAGCCCATGTGATCGCACAGGCAATCAAGGTCAAAAAGGTCGGCACAGTATAAGTCGGCGTATCTTCACGCGCGGCCATCGCCAGATAGGTGATCACCTGAAGACCGCCAGCGAAGATGCAGGTCCAGAGCAGCGCCCGCTTGAACGTCCCTGCAAGAGCGCCGATCGAAATCACGCCAAACAGGGCAAACAACATGAAGCTCAATTGCTGCATGTCTGTCTCCGGCATGTGCAGCCCCACACGACCGTCCAACATGCCGATCATCTGATGCACACAAAGGCCCATCAGTGCCGCGCACCAAAGAAGCGTGAAGAGCATCCGCACCAAACTTACTCCGCCGCCACTGTATGGCCCTGCACCAGCGCACGGGGCGCGCGGTATTGGGTAATGCGGTCTTCAATTTCGTGGCGAAAGTGGCGGATCAGACCCTGCACCGGCCAAGCCGCCGCATCGCCGAGCGCGCAGATCGTGTGACCTTCAACCTGTTTGGAAACATCCAGCAGCTTGTCGATGTCGCCATGTTCGGCCTCACCTTTAGCCATCTGCTCCAGCACGCGCCACATCCAGCCTGTGCCTTCTCGGCACGGGGTGCACTGACCACAGCTTTCATGCTTATAGAAATATCCGATCCGCGCTATCGCCGCGATCACATCAGTTGACTTGTCCATCACGATCACCGCTGCTGTTCCAAGACCGGACTTGAGGTCGCGCAACGTATCAAAATCCATATAGGCGTCGATAATCTGCTCGGCTGGCACCATGGGCACCGATGATCCGCCCGGAATGACCGCTTTCAGATTGTCCCAGCCGCCCCGAATGCCGCCGCAATGGGTATCGATCAGCTCGCGGAAGGTCAGCGACATCTCTTCTTCAACATTGCACGGCTTGTTCACGTGGCCAGAGACACAGAACAGCTTCGTGCCGGTATTGTTTGGGCGACCAAAACCCGCAAACCACTGCGCTCCGCGGCGCAGGATGGTTGGCGCTACCGCAATTGACTCAACATTGTTCACTGTGGTCGGCATGCCGTAAAGACCCGCATTTGCCGGGAATGGCGGTTTCAGGCGCGGCTGGCCCTTCTTGCCCTCAAGGCTTTCCAGAAGCGCCGTTTCCTCACCACAAATATAGGCCCCGGCGCCGTGATGGACGTAAATGTCAAAGTCCCAGCCATTTACATTGTTCTCGCCGATCAGCTTGGCCTCATAGGCCTCCTTGACCGCTTTCTCGAGCGCCTCACGCTCGGCAATATACTCACCGCGCAGATAGACATAGCATTTGTGCGCCCGCATCGCGCGGCTCGCGACCATACAGCCTTCGATAAGTAAATGAGGATCATGGCGCATGATCTCGCGATCTTTACAGGTGCCGGGCTCAGACTCATCAGCATTCACGACCAGATAGTGCGGGCGATCTTCACTCACCTGCTTTGGCATGAAGGTCCATTTCAGACCGGTCGGGAAACCGGCCCCGCCTCGACCGCGCAAACCACTCTCCTTGATCTGGCTACAAATCCAGTCCGGCCCCTGCGCCAGCATTTCCCGCGTCAGGTGCCACGCCCCGCGCTTTCTGGCCTCGTCCAGACCCGGTGAATACTGACCGTACAGGTTGGTAAAAATGCGATCCTTGTCTTCAAGCATCATCTCGCCCCTGAATTTTGGCAACACGCAGAATAGCGGGGATCATGATCATCGCGCCAATCGCCATTGCGCCAAGGATCCACATGATATTTTCGGTTTGCATGAACATGACCACACCGGCGATCAGGATGGGCGCTTCGGCGAGCATTGCCGTGATCAGAATGCGATTGGTATTCGGCTTTTTCTCCAGAGGCATCAGGCATCTCCCTCGTCTTTGGAGGACTCAACCTCGCCCGCATCAACGCGCTTGGAGAATGAAGTTTCCTCACCGGCGGCCAACACTTTGGCCTGCGCAATCCAGTCCTCACGCTCAATCCGGCCCGGGAAGGACATGAAATCCTCAACCCAGTCGACATTTGCCGGCGTCCACGCCGCGATTTGGCTGAACTTGTAAATGCCGAGCTCGTTTAAGGCTGCCTCATTCACGGGGCCAACACCCTTGATACGCTTCAGGTCGTCTTCCTCACCAGCTGCAACCTCAACTGTTTCAGGCTTATCTTCGGCTTTGAGCTTCGGTTTGGCGCCTTCGATCAAGGTCGTCTTGACCGGCGCGGCAACCGGCTCAGGTTCGGGCGCAGGCGGGGCATCCGGCAAGTTTGGCAGCACCGCGATGTCGTTACGGGAGCCATCAAATAGACCTGCCTCGGTCAGGCTGGTCAGCCCACCTTCTGGCGCAGAGTTCAACCGATCAACAAACGTTCCGGGCGCGACCTCAACGCCGTTCTGAAACTTGGAGAGAATCTCCTCCAGGCTCTCCGGCGTCAGATCTTCATAGTAATAATCATTGATCTGAACCATCGGCGCATTCACGCAGGCCCCGAGGCATTCCACCTCTTCCCAGCTCAAGCGACCATCATCCGTGACATGCATTTTATCGCCAATCTTGGACTGACAGACCGTCTTCAGGTCATTCGCTCCGCGCAACATACAAGGGGTCGTCCCGCACAGCTGAACATGAAACTTTCCAACCGGTTGCAGCCGGAACATCGTATAGAACGTCGCGACTTCATAGACGCGAATATAAGGCATTTCCAGCCGATCTGCGACCTCGCGCATGGCCGGTTCCGACAGCCAGCCCGCATTGTCCTTCTGCGCAAGCCTGAGAAGCGGAATGACCGCAGAACGCTTCTTGTCTTCAGGGTACTTGGCCAGCCAGAACGCAATCTTCGGCTCAGTTTCCGGCTTGAACGAGAAGCTGTCACCGCCGGCTTCGATATCAAATCTGCGAAGGGCCATCAGTCAGCATCTCCAGACGGCAGAACTACGCGGCCTGCCTCATCAAAGGTCCAGTATGGATTGTAGGCGACTTCCCAGGCATTGCCCTCAGGGTCAGCAAAATATCCAGAGTATCCGCCCCAGAAGGCCTTGTGCGGCGGTGTCGTGATCTCGACATTTCCAGCCTTCAGCCGCGCGAAAATCTCATCAACATCGGCCTCAGAGCGGGCATTGTAAGCAAGCGCTGCATTCCTAAACCCCTCAGCCGGACGGGCAGGCTGACCGGCATCATCAGCCAGCTTGTCAGCTTCCCAAAGGCCCAGCACGAACCCGCCCATATTGAACATTGCCATGCCTTCAGGACCAACATTCTTGAAGCCGATCACGTCCTCATAAAACGCAGTCATGGCGGCGCGGTCTTTCACGCCGAGCGTAATGATTGAGAGGCGTTGCTCCGGGAAAACGGCCATTAGCGATCCACCTCCCCGAACACGATATCGAGCGATCCAAGAATGGCAGAAACATCTGCCAGCTGATGCCCCTTGCAGAGATGATCCATCGCCGCGAGATGCGCAAAGCTCGGCGCGCGCAGCTTCACCCGGTATGGCCGATTGCTGCCATCAGCAACCAGATAGACGCCAAACTCACCTGCTGGCGCCTCAACGGCCGCATAGACCTCGCCTTCCGGCACATGGAAGCCTTCAGTATACAGTTTGAAGTGATGGATCAGAGCTTCCATACTGTTTTTCATATCGGCGCGGCGGGGCGGTGAGACCTTTGTCCCCTCGGCCAGAACCGGGCCTTTTGGCATATTCTCGATACACCATTTGATAATCTCATTGGAGACCAGCATCTCGTCCATCCGGCAGACATATCTATCATAATTGTCGCCATTCTTACCGACGATGACCGGGAAGACTTCTTGCGGGATCTCGCTGTAAATCTCGTAGGGCTGTGACCGGCGCAGGTCCCAGGCGAGGCCTGAGCCGCGCACCATTACGCCCGAGAAGCCATATTGCATGATCGTTTTTTCATCGACCACGCCGATATCGACATTACGTTGCTTGAAGATCCGGTTCTCGGAAATCAGCGCTTCGAGATTGGCCATCGCTTTCGGGAATTGCTCGCAGAAGGCCATGATATCGTCGATCAGATCCTGCGGCAGGTCCTGATGTACACCGCCGGGGCGGAAATAGGCCGCATGCAAACGCGCACCGCTCGCCCGCTCATAGAAGCCCATCAGAATTTCACGCTGCTCAAACGCCCAGGTGATCGGCGTTAGCGCGCCCACATCCATAATGAACGTTCCGACATTCAAGAGGTGCTCCAGAATGCGGCCAATCTCGGAATAGATCACGCGAATAAAGCTCGCCCGGCGCGGCACGTCGAGGCCGAGCATCTTTTCAATCGCGAGACACCAAGCATGTTCCTGATTCATCGGCGCGGAATAATGCAGCCGATCAAAGTAAGGCAGCCCCTGCAAATAGGTCTTATACTCCAGCAGCTTCTCAGTCCCACGATGCAACAGGCCAATATGGCTGTCGATCCGCGTCACCAGTTCGCCATCAAGGTCCATAACCATCCGAAGCACGCCATGCGCCGCCGGATGTTGCGGCCCAAAGTTTAGCGTGAAGGTACGTTCGTCCTCAGGAACGGCTTTCAGATCATCAGCCATTACGCGCCCTCCCTGTCGCCTGCTTCGGCCTTCTCGTCACCCGGGATCTGAGCCGTCATGCCTTCCCACGGGGAGAGGAAGTCGAAATTGCGGTATTCCTGGGTCAGCTCAACCGGCTCATGCACGATCCGCTTCTCTAGGTCGTCATAGCGCACTTCGGTATAGCCCGTCAGCGGGAAGTCCTTGCGCAGCGGATACCCTTCGAAGCCATAATCGGTGAGGATACGGCGAAGGTCTGGATGGCCAGCAAACTTGATCCCATACATGTCGAACGCCTCGCGCTCGAACCAATTGGCCGATGGATGTAAATCCACCAGCGTCGGCACCGGCGTGTCTTCATCGGTGGAAATCTTCACCCGAATGCGTTGGTTCATGCGCATGGACAGAAAGTGATAGACGACCTCAAACCGCTGCCCGCGCTCTGGATAATCAACACCGCATATATCGATCATCATTTCGAACATGCAGAGCGAGTCGCGCTTCAGAAAGTCGGTTAGCGAAGCAATCGCATCACGCTCGGCGACTAGCGTCAGCTCACCCAGAACAACCTCAAACTTGCGCACCGCATCGGGCATCGCCGCCGCAATATGCTCGCCCAGTTCGGTCAGCGTTTCGGTCTGCTCATTCATATCCGGTTCCTAACGCTCGATCGAGCTTTCACGGCGGATCTTCTTCTGCAGCTGCAGGAAGCCATAGACCAACGCTTCGGCGGTGGGCGGACAGCCTGGAACGTAAATATCAACAGGCACAATCCGGTCACAGCCGCGCACAACGCTATAGCTATAGTGGTAATAGCCGCCGCCATTGGCACAGCTGCCCATGGAAATCACATAGCGCGGCTCCGGCATCTGATCGTAAACCTTGCGCAGCGCCGGGGCCATCTTATTGGTCAGCGTTCCAGCTACAATCATCACATCGGATTGGCGCGGCGACCCCCGCGGCGCCATGCCGAACCGCTCCAGATCATAGCGCGGATTGCCCGCCTGCATCATCTCAATCGCGCAGCAGGCAAGACCAAACGTCATCCACATCAGAGAGCCCGTCCGCGCCCAGGCGATCAGGTCATCCGCAGATGCTGTGAAATAGCCCTTGTCTGCAAGGTGGTCGGAAAGGCCGGTATAGAACGGGTCGTCAGGCTGAGCATTATGCCCGCTCTCGACGCCAGCTCGCCCGGCACCAAGTGCGTAAGGTTTGAAATCATCAGCCATGCCGTGACCTCCTATTGCCACTCAAGCGCGCCGCGCCGCCACTCGTAGATAAAGCCAATCGTCAGCACGCCCAGAAAAATCACCATAGACCAGAACCCGAAGACGCCAATCGCGCCAAGGCTGACCGCCCACGGGAACAGAAAAGCGACCTCGAGATCGAAAATGATGAACAGGATAGCGACCAGATAGAAGCGAACGTCAAACTTCATCCGCGCATCATCAAACGCATTGAACCCGCACTCATATGCAGAGTTCTTCTCGGGGTCCGGATTGCTCGGCGCCAAAGCCGCATTCAGGACGATAAACAGCAGCGAAACCGTTAGACCAATCCCGAGGAAAAGAACCACTGGCAGGTAGTCGAGGGCGAGGCGTTCAACGTCTGTCATCTGTACTATCAGCTCCCGAAACGTGTCATACTAAGCGTCCTCATGAACGCGATTCCACTTTGGATAACGCAGTTTCCTACGGGTTTCCATATCCTGCAAGATAAGGCTATCGTGTTTGATCATGTTTACACGTCGCCCCTAATGCGGCGAGGCGTCACGGCGTTGCGAGCGAGTCTCAAATAGAGTCGGCAGAAACAGCCTGAAGCCCTTTAACGGCTTGAGATCCGCAGACCGCCAAGCAGTTCAGAAACAACCATGGCGCTCGAAATCGCACCTTCATGCAACCCGTTTCCAAGATACGCACCGGCATAGTAAATTTGGCGATAGCCATTGTGGCGACGAACTGCATCCCGTTGCGCCATCGCCGCAACCGAATAGACCGGAACGGTATGGCTGATCTTGTCCAAAACTTGCGACGGATCGATTAGACCATCCAGCCCATGCGCAAACGAATATGGCGTGCTTGAATCAAGCCCATAAAAGCCGTTCATATAGGTGTTGTAGCCGCGTGCCTTGCCGTTGTGGTTCACAAACAGATCCATGGGTGTCTTTTGGGTGGCTGCGTAGCGACCATAGATACTCATGTCAGTATGCGCGGTGATGCCAAAGCCTTGATCGCTCCAGTCCCCGAACCACTGGCGTTCAGTTTCATCCTGATCCTGCACGATGGCCGCAACCTGCCCGGGGCTTGTCGCAATAACCGCCGTATCAAATGTCTGTTCCTGACCGTCTGCCTGAAGCTGAACCTGCTCATTCTCCCGCCGCAGCTTCACATCGCCAACCCCGACGCGTGCCTCGAAGCGCGCGTCCTTGAGCAGCGCCTCCATATAGCGATAGACACCGCCCCGCACATAGCTCCAGTCCGGCTCTCGCCCGCCGCGGATCGCCCGCAAATACGGAACGACCATGGAGCTTGGCAAGTCTCCCGCCTGATCATATGGCGTAGAGAAGGCCAGCGCCGCCAGCGACTGTACGAAGTTCTGCACGTGTTTCGGACCTCTTAACAGGTCTTTCAGCGCCGCGTCCTTTGCAACATCATGGTCCAGCAAGGGCTTGAACGTCTCGCGATAAGCTGATCGAAGCTGCGAGATCCGCTTTCCGTAAGACGGCGAGCGCAGCACGTTGAACACCGTCGCCAGGCTCATCAAACCTTCAGGCAATGACGGAAAGTATTCGCCTGATCTGTACAGCGAAGATGTAGGCTGCCCAACGCCCAACTCAACGCCCAGATGCGTCATCAGATTGTGGAAATTCGGATAGGAGGCCTTGTGAAACCCCAGCACGCCCATTTCAACAGCAACGCCGCTGGGAATAACGCCGCTCGCGACATTGCCATTCAGCGTGCGCACATGCCCGCCCAGCAGCGGAGCGCGTTCGAAGACATGCACCTCATGGGCATTCTGCAACAGGTAGGCTGCGGACAGGCCGCTAGCTCCACCACCAATAATTGCAATCTTCACGGCAACTCTACCTCACGACTTGCCGACAGCATGTAGATGCCGGGTTAAGCAGTCGTTAGGAAATACAGTTAAACGGCAAACACAAGTCACGCCCAAGCGGGACAAAAATAAAAAGTTTGCAAGCACTATTTCTATACTTGAAATGGTGCCCGGGGGCGGATTTGAACCACCGACACGCGGATTTTCAATCCGCTGCTCTACCCCTGAGCTACCCGGGCGGGCCGATTGGGGAAACGGCGTATTAGCGCCGCAAACCTGACTTGTCCAATATGGATTTCGCCTTTTTGCAGCGCGTCGGAGACCGGGCCCCGGTTCAGCTATAGCGGATTGATGACTCGCGCACTTTATGCGCCTCACCCGCCGCGACCGCAGCAACGCTCTCTTCGAGATCTTTCAGATAGCCATCAACAAAATCGGCGTGCTTGGGCGACAGCATCAGATGCAGGCTTGGCGGCGACTTGGTAACAGACGTGAACCAGCCGCGCTTGTAGATCTCGCCATAGATCGCGAAGGCATGATGATCGGGGTGGCGGAATGCAATCAGCCCCAGAAGCGGCGTGCCGAGCACTTCAAACCCAAGCCGTTTCACGCCCTCTTCAACCCGTTCACGCGTTGCGCAAACCTGCCCCTGCAGGCGCTTATAGCCTTCAACGCCAAGTGTATTCATCACCGCCCAGGCCGCTGAGATCGCCCCGCCCGGACGCGTCCCCGCTAGCGTCGGTGTCTTCATCGGCGCGCCGGACCACGCTTTCATATTAAACGGCATATGCTGGTAGAGCGCCTCAGAACGAAACAGGACGGTCGAGGCCCCTTTGGCCGCATAACCATACTTGTGCAGATCAGCGCTCATCGAGTGAACCGCAGGCACCTCGAAATCAAACGGGGGTACAGGCACGCCATTCATCCGCGCAAACGGCGCAAAATAGCCCCCCACGCACGCATCGACATGCAGCCACAAACCCTTGCGCGTCGCCGCCTCACCCAGCGCCTCAATCGGATCAATAATCCCATGTGGGAAATTTGGTGCTGACCCGACCATCATGATCGTGTCTGCGTCGCAAGCTGCTTCCATCGCGGCGACATCCGCCTGAAACGTCCCATCTTCGAGTATGGGAATACGGCGCACCTCAATATCCATCAGGTGGCAAGCCTTGTCGAAGGCAAGATGTGCTGAGAACGGCAATACAATATTGGCCTGGTCTCTCGCTCGGCCTGAGGCGCGCGCATAATCACGAGCAGTCTTGATCGCCATCGTGATCGAGTCCGTGCCGCCCGATGTCATCGCTCCCGTCGCACCATCTGGCCCATGCAGCAGACCAAGACCCATACTGATCACATCTTTTTCCATCTGCGCCAGAGACGGAAACGCGAGCGGCCCTAGCCCATTCTCGGACATATAAGCTGTATAGGCCTCCTTCTGGATCTGCGCGATCTCGTCCCCGGCATTGAAGACATAGACAGCCGTCTTGCCATCGCGCCATTTGGCGTCGCCCCCGCCACGCGCCAACATGTCCTCGGAAACCTCGTCCCAGCTACGACCCTGCTCTGGCATCTGCATGTTTCTGACCTCCCGTTTCAGATCATGATGACCGAAATGGAGCCGATTGGCGACCCCACGCATCGTCACCGGCTTGGCTCACCTTGGGGAACACACCAACACCGCTGGGCAAGCCACAAATTCCTTTCTAACCTGCAGAAAAACAAGTTGGAGGAAACAGGCCATGTCGATTGATTTCACAATTCCAGATGAGGCAAAGCTCGTCCGCGAGCGGGTGCGGTCCTGGGTGCAGGATGAGTGCATTCCTGCAGAGACGGAACTTGCGAAGGGCAAGCCGCTAAAAGAGGTCGTATCAGCGCTACGCAAAAAAGCGCGGGCACAGGGACTTTGGCTTCCCTTCATTCCAAAAGCGGAAGGCGGCATGGGGCTCGGCCCGCTTGCCAATGCCTTGGTGCAGATGGAACTTGGCCAAAGCCATCTCGGCGCGCTGTCCATGAATTCACAAGGCCCCGATGACGCGACCATGCTGACCTTGCTCGCACATGGTACCGACTATCAAAAGGAGACCTTCCTGAAACCGCTCTTTAATGGCGAGAAGCGGGTTTGTTACTCCATGACGGAAAAGGCAGCAGGCGCAGATGCCACCGGCATGCAAACCCGTGCCGAGAAGGATGGCAAAGGCAACTACGTTCTGAATGGTGAGAAATGGTACTCCAGCTCGGCAAATGTCGCAGATATCGCCGTCATCATGGCAAAGACAAACCCTGAAGCACCGCGCCATCAGCAATTTTCGACTTTCATCGTCGAGCTGCCCAACCCGGGCTATATCATCAAGCGCAACATACCGACCATGGCCGTGCACAGCGAAGTTGCCGAAGAGATGGGCGCTGCGCATTGCGAGATTGATATCAAGGATCTCGTCGTGCCAGAGGAAAACCTGCTCGGCGGCGAAGGTCAGGGCTTTGCGATGGGCCAGCACCGCCTCGCCTATGGCCGTTTGCGTCATGGCATGCACAATGTAGCGATGGCACAGCGCGCCCTCGATCTTGCGACCGCACACGTCACACAGCGCACGACCTTCGGCAAAGGTCTGGAAGATCGTCAGGGGGTTCAGTTCATGCTGGCAGAGTGCGCCAGCCAGCTTTACATCGCGCGCTTGATGTTGATGCACATCGCCTACAAGGCCGAAAACGGTCTCGATTTGCGGCAGGAGAACGGCATCGCCAAGGTCTTTCTAGCCAACATGGTCCACAAGGTCGTTGATACCGCAATTCAGCTCCACGGCGCACTCGGCTATAGCACCGACACACCACTCGCGGCCTGGTACACCCACATTCGCTCACAGCGGCTGGTCGACGGCCCTGATGAAGTTCACAAATGGATTACGGGAAAGAATGTCATCCGGGCCTTCAAGAAGGACGGGACCACAGCCGCCGCAGCAGGTGGCGACCTTCTTTAAGCCTGTCATCAACACTCTCACAAAGCTTGAAAGGCCTCTATAAATGCCTGCCTCAACCCTACTGTCCGATGTCAAAATCGCAGATATGAGCACCGTGATCTTCGGCCCCTATTGCACCCAGACGCTGGCGGATATGGGCGCAGATGTGGTCAAGATCGAACCGGCCAAAGGCGATGACTTCCGCAATGTCGGCAAGTCAGCCAGGACGCGCCACATGGGGCCCGGTCACATGATGCTCAACCGCGGCAAGCGCTCTGTCGTCTGGGACTTGAAGTCGGATCAAGGCAAAGAGGCCGTCCGCGCGCTGATCGCAGAAAGCGACGTTTTCATCCATAATGTCCGCGCTGATGCCATTGACCGTCTCGGGCTGGACTTCGAAGCCGTCAAGGCAATCAAGCCCGATATTGTCTACGTCCATTGTGTCGGCTTCGGCTCAGAGGGTCCCTATGCCGGGCGCCCTGCCTATGATGACCTCATCCAGGGCCTATCGGGCGCGGCCAGCCTACTTCCAAAAGTCGATGGCAATCCTGCGCCGCGTTTCCTGCCAACCGCTTTCGCCGACAAGGTCTCAGGGCTTCACGCAGCCTACGCGACGCTCGCCGCGCTACATCACCGAGACCGCACAGGCGAGCCCGTCCATGTCGAAGTGCCAATGTTCGAGGCGATCACACACTTCCTGCTGGAGGAGCATTTCTACGAAGCGCTATATGATCCGCCCGTCGGCCCATTCTGTTATCAAAGACAGGTCGATCCGTCGCGCCAGCCCCTCCAGACCAAAGACGGGTATATCGTCATCGCCCCCTATACAGACCCGCGCTGGGTTCGCCTGTTTGACGTCTTGAACGCCGCGCATGAACTGGAAGACGACCGGCTCTCTGACTATCGCGGCCGGTACTTCAACATGGCCTATATGCTGGAGCGGGTTCAGCATTATCTCCTGAAACAGACCAACGCACATTGGCTTGCCGCATTCAGCAAAGCCGATATTCCCGCCGCGCCGGTCAACGACTTTCCTGATCTGCAAAGCGATCCGCACCTGCAGGCTACCGGGTTCTTCAAACGCCGCGACCACCCCACCGAAGGGCCCTATTGGGAGACCCAGCCGCCTGTCCGCTTCCATGGTGTCGCGGAAAAGCAGATTACACCCGCGCGTCTGGTCGGCGAAGATACCGAGGCGGTTCTGGCACAGCTCGGCCTTGCTGAACCAACACCGCTCAGTGAGTAACCCTCATGAGGCCTCTTCCGCCTCGGGCGGCAATTCGGACATATCCTGCCGTTTCAGCGACGTATTATTCGTCAGCATCGCGGCCTGCGCGAGCACAATCGGCAAGGACCAGTATCCCGGCGCTGCCACATAGCGCGGCTCCCAAACCGGATTGAATTTGTGCTTGAACCGGCGCAAGCCCTGAAAATTGTAGAACCGCTCGCCGCGCTCAAATACAAAATGTCCGATCCGCGCATAAAGCGGCGCGAACTCCGCCTGCACCAGACCCGATAACGGCGCCATGGACAGGTCAAACTTCTGATATCCAGCTGACTTGGCCCATAAGATCAGCTCGACCAGCAAGAAATCCATCGTATTCGTGATCGCCGTCTCAGGATCATATCGCATCAAGTCGATCCCGGCCCAGGACGTGTCCGGCGTCACCAGCAAAGTCCCAAACGCCACCGGCTGGCCGTTCAGGAAAACAACGCCAATCGGGCACCGGTCAAGAAAACCACGCTCAAACCGCCCTAGAGAGAAAGACTTCTCCTTGCCGCCATTCGCTTTCAACCACGCATCAGAGACGGCGCTCAGCCTCTCAATCAGCCGGTCTGAATGCGGCGGCACAGACAGTTCGAATGTCGCCCCTGCGCGCTCGGCCAGTTTGCGCCGGGAGCGCCGAATGACCTCGCGCTTGCGGCCAGACAAGCTAAACTCAGGCAAGTCAAGAATGGCATTCTCGCCTATCTTTTCTGCGGTAAAGCTCAAATCCAGAAGGTCAGGCAACAGCTCAGGCGGCGCGGCATAGATGGCGGGTCGCAAGGCCTCAGCCTCGGCTGTTTTGCGAAAGGCTTCGAGGGTCAGTTTCCACGATTGTCTCGGCCCTATAGGCGGACCCATCGCAATCCGAACCCCGCTAATGTCGGCATAGGCTAGCGCGGTATCCCCATCCGGGCCGTAGAAGATGCTCTTGTCGCCGACATAGGCCAGCGCGTTTTCCGGGCGCGGCGCGTCACTCTTGGCCGCAATGGCTGATAATCGCTCAAAGTCAGCATCCCCCGCCGGCGGCGGACGCGTTCGAAACGGGCTCGCCACAGCCAGATAAAACGCGCCCATGCCGAGAAGAAACAGCGCAAATGCAATCGGTCGCCCGGCAACGCCCAGAACAGGATCGATCAACAGATCGATGAACCGCGCTTCAACAAACCCGGTCTGATGACTGACCCAAAGCAGTGAGAAGAAACCAGCAACCACAATCGCCAACAAGGCCGCGAGAAACCATGTGCGACTAAAAACGATCTGCTGCAGGCTCGAGCGGCGATAGAACGCCTTGCGTGTCCAGATCAGCATGGCCAGCAGGATCAGATACATCGCCATTTCCAGCGGCCGCGGGCGCAGGACGGCTGTCGCGAACACACCATGCATTGCAGCGATCAGCGTCAGGACCCAGGCCGTCTGCAAGCGTCTCGACAGGCCAAGCGACAGGGCCATCAGCACAAGCCCTCCAAGGGTCAGGCCAATCATTGGCGTCTCTGCCATCACCCGCTCAAATCGTTTTTGATACTCTGCCTGTTCTGGCGGTATGGCGGCTGAGATCAGTGCGACGGACCCAACCAGAAAGGTCAGGATGGCCAGCAGCCGGGGCGCGCGGCTGAACACAGCGCCGCTCAGCATGGTAAGGCGAGACTCCTGTTTATCCTCCATCCTTGCCCCCTTGCGTGATCTTGCGCACATCGGCGGCAATCAAGGCCGCATTCTCCCGGTTCAGAAGAGAGACATGCGACGCGTCTGGAAGCGGCGTGATCCCGCCCAGTCCCGTATTTGCTAGCGCGGCCTCCGCAACCGGCGCATTTGCCCCGCCTGACTCTGAGTTTGAGAACACAAAAACCGGTATCTGTTCAGCCCGCGTTTCCGTGCTCCAGCTTGCGTCGGGCCAGGCTTCAAACGCGGCAATCATTTCCGCTTTTGTCGCCTTATGGTGGCTGACAGCCGACACCGACCGCCGCTTATCCTGCTTTTGCGCGCCGTCCAGCGACAGCTCATCCGGCAGCATATAGGACACACCGCCCGCAATCCCGATCCTGGCCAGCGCCCCGCTGACTGTCATCGCCCGGCGCAACCAGGGCACAAAAGCGCTCACCCGCTCCTGCCCAAGCGTTTGCGGGCGGGCCGCATCGACAAAGACCAGACCGCGCAGCTCCTCTGGATAGGCATTGGCATAGGCATGCAATCGAATACCCGCCATCGAATGGCCGACCAGCACGGCCGGCTGATCAACACCCAGCTTCGCTTTCAGGCGGCGCATATCCTCCACGTGCCAATCGGGGGTCGGTGAGACACCCGCTGGCACCGGGTCGCTCCAGCCCATACCGGCACGGTCATACAGGCACACCCGATGGTCCGCTTTCAAAGCCTCCATAACCCACCAACCATCGGCATAGATCCCAAACGCACCGGCATCATACAGCACAAACGGCGCGCCTTCCGGCCCCTCGCACACAGTATGCAGGTGACGCCCCGGCTCCACCTCGACCAGCTGGTGCGGCGGTGTTGATCGCATTCTCAGCAAAGTCCCCATCGCTCCCAGCAGGATGACCAGCGCTGTAACCAGCAAGACAATCGCCAAAACCCCTGCCCCAAAGCGCTTCGCTCCCTTAATGATCATCCCGACAGGCTTCGCTTTCCATTCCAGCAGAAAGAGACCGGGCATCCAATACAACCGGCGACACCGCTCAAACTGAACGGAGCCACACAAAGAGTCCAGTGGACGCCCCATCGCGCCGCCATTGCAGCCCCAGACCGGCACGATGCGAGAGACGTGTTGCCAGAATATGTCTGAGCGCGAAGGGCTGTAACGACGGCTTTGGGTCAGCAGAGGAATTAAAGCCAGAGGCTTAGTCGGGGTGATTTTAAGGCTGCTGAGATATGTCCGCTTCCGGCGTCAAAGAAGACATTACTCTCATTCATCTCGAACGAATTTTTCGCCCACCCGAACAAAAGCGACTCCAGACGGCTCAGTTAAGTAAGGCGTGATAGAAGGATCGTAGTTTGCAATGGTGTTAACGTCATACAATTCAACGTTTTTCGGATCGTTCGCATATTCATCGGATTCGGATCCGGCGAAGAATCGCCAACCAGAATCAAATTGGTTTTCAGGTTCTTCTCGATACATGTATCCAACTAAGTGTCCTTCAATCGTAATCCGATCCGTCGCGAAGCAACTTCCGAACCCGGTTGCGATCTTGCGAAAGCTATCCGCTTCTTTGAGGAACTTTTTCTGCATAGCACCCACGTATCATGTCTTCTGCTCGATGTCCGCCCCTGATCCAAAGCTGACCTTACGAGCGACCGCTTGAGAGCACAGGCGACTTACGCCGCTGCACTAATGCCAGTTCCAACGCCGACGCGGACTTTAGCCTCAATGTCGAAAACTCGCCTAAGCGGGCCGCCTTGCCTCACCATGCCCAGTATCAGAGCGGCATATTACCGTGTTTCTTCCACGGGTTGCTGACCTCTTTTCCGCGCAGGGTGCGCAGGGCCTTGCCGACGCGGCGGCGGGTTGAGTGCGGCATGATGATATCGTCGATATAGCCGAGTTTCGCCGCGATATAGGGATTGGCGAAATTGTCTTCGTACGTCTTCGTATGCTCGGCGATCTTGTCCTGGTCGCCAATATCCTTACGGAAGATGATCTCAACCGCCCCCTTGGCTCCCATGACCGCGATCTCAGCTGTCGGCCAGGCGTAGTTTACGTCGCCGCGCAGGTGTTTGGAACTCATCACGTCATAAGCCCCACCATAGGCCTTGCGCGTGATCAGCGTGATCTTTGGCACCGTCGCCTCCGCATAGGCATAAAGCAGCTTCGCGCCATGCTTGATCAGGCCGCCATATTCCTGCTTGGTGCCCGGCATGAAGCCCGGCACATCCACAAAGGTCACGATCGGAATGTTGAAACAGTCACAGAAGCGGACAAACCGGGCTGCCTTGCGCGAGGCATCAATGTCGAGCACACCCGCCAGCGTCATCGGCTGATTGGCGACAAAGCCAACCGGCGCGCCCTCCATCCGGCCAAACCCGCAAATGATATTGGCCCCGAAATTCGGAGAGATTTCAAAGAAGTCGCCTTCATCGACGGTTTTCTCGATCAGCTCTTTCATATCATAGGGCTGGTTCGGATTATCCGGGATCAGCGTATCGAGGCTCATATCCACGCGGTCAATCGTGTCGAAGCTCGGCCGGGTTGGCACCTCATCACGGCTCGAGCCAGGCAGAAAATCAATCAGCCGGCGGATCTCTGTCAGCGCCTCGATATCATTCTCAAACGCCCCATCAACAACACCCGACTTGGCCGCATGGACCGATGCTCCGCCGAGCGTCTCATGCGTTACTTCCTCATTGGTCACAGTCTTCACAACATCCGGACCCGTGACATACATGTAAGAGGTATCGCGAACCATGAAGATAAAGTCGGTCAGCGCCGGGCTGTAGACGTCGCCGCCCGCACAGGGCCCCATAATGACCGAAATCTGCGGCACGACGCCGGACGCCATGACGTTTTGCAGGAAGATGTCCGCATAGCCAGCCAGGCTGTCGACGCCCTCCTGAATGCGGGCCCCACCAGCGTCATAGATGCCGACCACAGGCGCGCCGACTTTCATGGCCGCTTCCATTACCTTGATAATTTTTTCAGACTGCGCTTTGGACAGCGACCCGCCAAAGACGGTAAAATCCTTGGAAAAGACATAGACCAGACGGCCATTTACTGTGCCATGGCCCGTGACGACGCCGTCACCCGGGATGCGTTGATCTTCCATGCCGAAATCATGGCTGCGGTGTTCCACGAACATATCGGTTTCTTCGAAACTGCCCTCATCGAGCAACAGCGCGACACGCTCGCGGGCGGTGAGCTTACCCTTTTCATGCTGACGTTCGATCCGGGCCTTGCCGCCGCCAAGGCGGGCTTCTTCACGGCGGGCTTCGAGGGCGTCGATCACATCTTGCATCTTGTTTCTCCGGTCGTTTACGCTTGTTTTAGAGGTCAGCGGACGGAAGACAAGATAAAGTCGACCCTGCCCTAAGGTTACGCTTAGCGCAGGGTCTGGTTCTGCTTTCTGCGGAATTGGAGGGTTAGCTGTATGGGTAGCGGTCCCGCTTGTGACCACGGCGACCCGGCTGCGGGATACCCTCTATATACCGCACACTATTGCCACGTCGGACGGTACAGCTGACGCGGCGCTCGAAGTCGCGCCGACGACCTTCAAACTCAACCTCCCGGAAGGTGATCTGAAAACCGGCTGGAGCGATCTGCCGCGCGCGGGCCCCATCATCGAAATCGACATCGCGAAAGCCGATATAGGACGCCTTGTGGTGGATCGCACGCCGACAAGCACGAATGGCCTGTCGCCTAAGTTGCTTTTCTTCGCGGGCGGTCTGGCCAAACCGGTTGAGACCATAACGATGGTCATATCCATGCTTGTATCCAGAGTAGCCGTGGTGACCGCCGGTTTTGAAGTGGAGACTGCCATTGCCGGTATGAATGGAAACAGAGGCGCCGCTGCGTTTGCCGTGCCCTTTGTCAGCAAGGGCCGGAGCGGTGAGGAGCAGAGGCGCCGCAAAAGCAAGCGCGGCTGCTCGGGTGGTCATGATACGCTTTATCATGAAGACAAGAGATCACAGGTGGATGCAACCCGGCATGAGTACGGTGTTTCAGCGCCATTCATTCATAAAACAGATAAACTTCAAACGGTTAGCCGCAAAACCTAACTGACGCCCTCTTCCAGTCGGGTGTAATAGACCCGCTGTAATTCCCCGCTTTTGATATGGCGATTGTAGCAAATGACCTCCCAGGAGGGGTGCGCAACGAAGGCGCAGTTCTGGGAATTCAGCCCAAGCGTAATGTCCTCATACTCTTCTTCTGTATAGCAGCACTCTCCGTTAGATATCTCCCGCAGATAGTCGTAGAATGCACTGCCGGACCCAAACTCGACATCATCTGAAGAGATCATCAATTCGTCATTGCGCGAGGACCAGTAGGTGGTCCTGGAGTCACCCTGCTGAAGATCTTCGCGTGTCAGGATAAACACAAACCGTTTGCGGGTCTCATCCCACTTCGCCTCGCCCGAAGCGGCGGGCACGACCGCTTTTGAATATTTGAACTCATCCTCGGCCCAGTAATTCTCTCCCACAGACAGGCCGCTGGCACTGCTTGAGAAATAAACATCACCACCGCGCTCGATAAGATCGGCGCTCAGGATCGTTTCGATCCCATGCGAGTCATACTCGATCGAATACGTGCGAAACGTTCCAGGCTGGAAATAGCTGACATAGTCATCAAGCTGCATGACGCCATAAGAGGGCCAGTCCTGCTCAGATCTGGCAGGTAGAATCGAAACAAGACAAATCAGCGCGAAAGTAACAATACGGCTCAAATCTGCCCCCATCAAAGACAAGGCAAATCATAAGCTGGGTTTCAATCGCTGCAATGAGTCAAAGACTGAATACGACGAAATTAGACTTGGTTGGATGAATATTTAGGCAGCCTCTAAGCACTAACCTTCTGCCGAGCATAAACATATGGGCCGCCGCGTTCAAGCGCAGCCTGATAGGCCGGACGCTCATGACAGCGATTGAGAAAGCTCTGAATGGTCTTGTATTTCTGCATCGGAAAGCGGCTGGCCGCAGCCTCCAGCGGAAAACTCATCATGATGTCTGCAGCGCTGAATTGATTACCAACGAACCAGCCAGTTGGGGCAAGGCTTGTTTCCCAGAAGTCCATATGTTCCATGGCGCGCGGGTCGACAAAGCCATCCTGGGCCCGGCGAGCAATGCCTTTGACGACAGGTTTTGCAAGACCGGGTGCGCGCTCTGACAGCTTGGAAAAGACAAGCTTCATCAAGATTGGCGGCATGGCAGACCCTTCCGCATAGTGCAGCCAGTAAGCGAATTTGCGCGCGGCCGCTGACCCGCGTGCAGGATGGAGTGTATGGTTGAGGTCCTGCTGATCTAGAATGTACTCGAAAATCGCACCGGTCTCCGGAATGATTTCACCGCCATGCTCAATCATCGGGGACTTGCCCAGCGGATGGATATCATACAGCGCCTTCGGACCAACACCGGTGTCCGGGTCACGGTCATAGCGTTTGATCCGGTAAGGCGCGCCGAGTTCCTCAAGCAGCCAGATAACACGGTGGGAGCGAGAATCTTCCAGATGGTGAATAGTGATCATAGTCTCGTCCTAACCCGTTGGTTTGGAACAGGACTTAGTCCGCCAGAGCATCAAACCAAGTTTGCAGGGCATCCGCCTCTGCTTTGCGTATGCCGCGCGCGGCTGCCGCTTCCTCATCAACGCCCCATTGTTCAGCCTGCCAATCTTCATCAACACAAGAAAGGGACAGCGCCTTTGGTGCTGGCAGTGCGCCCCGCTCAACGGCCAGAGCCAGCACAGCCGAGCCAAACAGACCGCATCCCCAGCTCAGTCCGGTCAACCGGAAAGCACCCAGCGACATGGCATGGGCCTGCACAGCGGCAAGCGAGGCGGAAGGTTGGGGCGCAGCCACGATGCCTTCGACTGGAAGCAAGACCACATTCAGGGTCTTCCCCGCCCATTCGCGCCACGGCGTCCAGGCCGCTGACTGGCGCTCGCGTAACGCTGTCGGCCCCTCGGCTAGATAACAGACAACGTCCGTCTCAGCATATTTGGCAAGCTCGGCGGCCATACCGTCCCGGTTTGCAGGCGTGCGATCGATTGCAACATTGGCAAGCTTGGTCAGCGTCATGCTCGCCATGTCGAGCGTTTCGCCTTGACTGTCCCACTCGGCCGCCAGCGCCCGTGCAAGCGCCTCGCTTGGCAGTGTCAGCGGTGCACGCGCCGGCGTTTTGACCGAACGGCCATCTAGCTCAATTGCGAAACCGCCCTCCGCAACCGTAACCGCGACAGACTTGTAAAACCGCTTCGGATTTTCAGACGCAGTCATGCGCTTAGCTTCCTCCCAAACGCATCGAGCCCCTGATTTAGCGTTTCAAAACTGTGATGCACCTCATGCGCGCCGACCGCCTCAAGCTCATGGGCCTCACCAAAACCCCAGCTCACGCCAAGTGTATGCACCCCGGCATTCCGCCCCATGCGAATGTCATGCACCGCATCGCCGATGATCAGGCTCTGATCCGGGTCTGCGCCGACCGCTTTCATGGCTTCTTCAATCATGAAGGGATGCGGCTTGCCCGGGCCATCATCGGCGCACCATGTCGTATCGAAGTAATGTGCCATGCCGTGTTGTTCGAAAAACGCCGTCACGCCGCGCCGCGCCTTACCGGTCGCAATGGCAAGGATCCAGTTTTCTTCCGCCAGCCGCTCAATAGTCTGGCGCGCCCCGTTATATAGCGGCTCAAACCCGGCGCCTTCCGCCCTCAACTGTACGAAAGCACCGCGATAGCTCTCTACAAGGTCACCCAGTTGATCAGGTGGCAATCCAGGTGCGAGCGTACGGCAGGCTTCTTCAAGACCAAGGCCAACGATCCGGCGGGTCTGATCATATGCAGGAGGGGGCAGATCATGCGTTTCGAACGCGCGAACCATGGCCCCCTGAATGATCTGCCGACTGTCGACAAGCGTGCCATCAAGGTCAAAGATTGCAAATTTCAGGCTCATGGACGCCGCTTTAGGCGGCGTTCGCCTTTCTCGCAACCGCCATTTGCCAGAGCAGGAAGATCGGCGAGCCAAGCTCTAGGATCATACCGGCAAACTGCTGATCAATGCCTGGCCCAATCACCATATAGGAGATCAGTCGCCCAATGCCGCCAATGAACAATGCAGCGCAGACCATAGCGAGCAGTTTGAAGTGCTTTTCGACACTCGGAATACAGTACCAGAGAATCAGAGACACAAGGATATAGGTGCCAGAATTGTAGCGGTATTGATTGTCCAGCGCGGCGACAAATCCGCCTTCCGGCATGTGATAGCCAGCGCCTTGGACCAAGCCCAGGATAGCAAAGAAGACGGGGATGAGCGACAGAATGCCCAGCATGATCTGCAAACCAAGTTTCATCGATTAAACCTCCACGATTGAAGACGATATCTCCGCCGCGCGCGCTTCGAATGCGGCCTTCGTTTCTCCATCATCGGCAGCACAGACCAGATAGCCGCCGCCTTGTCCAGTTAAGCGCTCAATGTGTGGCCACATCAGATCGGGCAACTTGGCCTCCTTCCACATCGTCGCAATCGCCGGGTCCATGTGCCGGGTCCCGCCAAACCGTTCGGGCCGGGCTTTTGCGCCGTCCCAAATATTAGTGTTGAACAGGCCGGGGCAGAGAATGGTCGTGCCAATCCCGTCACGGCTGAGTTCCCCACGCAGCGCTTCGGCAATGGCAAAAGTCGCATGCTTGGTTGTCGCATAGAGTGGGAAATCGCCTTCTGGTGGGCGCAACGCTGCGGATGAAGCCGTGACCCCGACATGGCGGGGTCCCTCTGCGCCCTCCATTAGAGGTCGGAAGGCCTGTGCCGTCCAGATCACGCCGCGAACATTGACATCAAACGCCCAGTTTACAGCCTTCGGTTTGCCCGCAATAACTGGCGCGCCGACGCCAACACCAGCATTGATCCATAGCAGACTCAGTGGCCCGCGCACTTGAACCTCCTCGGCTGCAGCTAGGCAAGCCTCATAATCGCTGACATCAAAGACGAGTGGAAAAGCGCCGCCGCCAATTTCATCTGCAACGCGCTCTGCGGCCTCTCGCCGGATATCCTGAACGCAGACTTTCATGCCAATCGACGCAAACCCCTTGGCCAGCATCTCGCCAATACCGTCGCCCGCCCCCGTCACAAGGGCAAGCTTTCCTGCGTAAGCCTCAATGTCTGACATTTTCCCTCCCGCTTCAGCCGGGCGTGCACACCTCGACCTCAGGTCTCTTAACCATATCGCTTGCCATACCCAGTCGAAAAATGCTGAGTAGCGTCCACGTAATGGAGGGTAACCATGAAGACCAAACTCGCAATGGGCGTTGCAGCGCTCGCCTTGCTGACAGCATGCGCCACACAGGACATCGAGACCCCACCCGTGATTGCTGACACACCACCGGTCGCAGAAGAAGCCGACATTGAAGCAGAGGTGGTTGAAACAAAAACAGCTGAAATTCCGGAATACTCAGCTGAGACCTTCTTCCAGACGACCAGCTTTTTTCTGGGCAGCAGCGACGGTCACGTCTTTTCAGCCGATGGTAGCAAGATCCTCGGCACCTCTGATGCCTCAGGTGTCTACAATGCGGTTGCAATCAGCAGTGATGGCAGCATCACACAGCTCACAATGTCAGAAACAGATGCACATTTTGCGGAAACATTTTTTCCAAATGACGACCGCATTCTGGTGACCGCAGATCAGGGCGGTAACGAACTCAACCACGTCTATGTTCTGGAAGCTGACGGCACGCTGAAAGACCTCACCCCCGGTGACAATGTCAAAGCCTCCTTCGGCGGGTGGCATGAAAGCGGAGATGTTTTTTACATATGGTCGAATGAGCGCGATCCAGCAGCCTTCGATCTCTATTCCTACACAACGGACGGATACGCGCGGAAGAGACTGTTTGAAAATCCGGGCTACAATCCCGGCGCAATTAGCTCAGATGGACGCTGGGCGGCACTGGACGAAGTCGTCACCAGCGCAGATACCGACGTTCACATCGTCGACATGAGCGCTGAGACCCCTGTGCCAGTCCTGATCACCGAGCATGAGTATGAGGGCGAGGTCGCCCATTCCAGCTATGACTTTACTGAAGACAGCGCAAAACTGATCTACTCGACGAATGAGTTTGGCGAGTTCTCCCAAGCTTGGACTTATGACGTCGAAACCGGCGAGAAAGCACCGCTGATCGAGGCGGACTGGGATGTCAGCTTTGTGTTTGAATCGCCGAGCGGGCGATATCAGGTCTCTGCCATCAATGCCGATGGGTTAACCGAGCTCACCATTATGGACTCAGAGACAGGTGAAGCGATTGAGCTGAAAGGCGTTCCAGAGGGCGAGCTTAGCCAAGTGCGTTTTTCGCGAGAGGAAACCGAAATCGCATTCGGTTTAAACACAGATACCTCCCCGCGTAATCTCTACCACATGCCGCTTGGGGAGGAGGCTACGCGCCTGACAGATGCACTAAACCCGGCCATCAATGAGGATCATCTCGTCACTGCAACGGTAGAGCGGTTTGACAGCTTCGATGGCGTCGTAATCCCGGGCATCCTGTACAAGCCGAAGCAAGCCTCTGCTGAAACACCGGTCCCTGCCATGGTATGGGTTCATGGTGGCCCGGGCGGGCAGAGCACGCGTGGGTACAATGCCACGATCCAGCACCTTGTGAACCATGGCTATGCGGTCTACGCCGCCAACAATCGCGGGTCTTCAGGTTATGGCAAAACCTTCTTCCATATGGATGACAAGCGCCATGGCGAAGAAGACCTGATGGATATCGTCACGGCCGGGGATTATCTGCGCGGTCTCGACTGGGTCGATGGTGACAAGGTTGGCGTCATGGGGGGCTCTTATGGCGGCTACATGACCGCCGCTGCACTGGCTTTCCAGCCCGAAGAGTTTGATGTGGGTATAAACATATTCGGCGTCACCAACTGGTTGCGCACGCTTGAAAGCGTTCCGCCATGGTGGGGCGCTATTCGAGGCTGGCTCTATAATGAGATGGGCGATCCAGAGACAGATAGCGAGCGTCTTCGGGCAATCTCGCCGCTATTCCACGCAGAGAACATTGTGAAGCCCATGCTTGTGGTACAAGGTGCCAACGACCCACGTGTCCTACAGGTCGAGAGCGACGAAATTGTTGCTGCAGTCGAGGCAAATGGGGTTCCGGTCGAATATGTTGTTTTCCCGGATGAGGGACATGGGTTCCGGCGCAGGGCCAATAAGATCACGGCCTCAAACGCCTATGTCGACTTTCTCGACACCTACCTGAAGGGTGAAACGTCAGAGGAATAGGCAGAAGCACTCTGACCGGATTGCCGCCAGCCCAATCACCGGGGCTGGCGGTTTCCTTTTGCACTTGTAATTGCGCATCTGCGCGGTTTGCCGCTAGGCTGCCCTGAAAGAAGGATTTCATCATGCGCTCACGCCTGTCCGCCCTGCTCTTAACCGCCATCGCCGCTTGCTCTGCCGGGGAGGAACCTGTGGCCGAGCTAACGGCGGAAACGCCCCCGATTGAAGCGGCGGAAGATATGCCTCTAAACATGGTTGGCGGTGAAGAGGCGATTGAGGAGATCGCTGAGGCCGTTTTGGGCTCTATGAACCCGCTGGAGAATGATCTGCGCGGTCTTGAGGTTGCGGTCCGCCTGAAAGATGAGTTCAGAATTGGGCCGTCTGGCGTCGAGTTCGAGCTTAGAGCCACCGGCCGGGATGGCGAAGCCAAAGTCGACGAACTGTTCAAGCTGCGCGAGACAAGCGGTCTTGAGAGCGCCCTGCTGGACGCCGAAGCCAGAGACGGATTTCACATCAAGACGTTTGCTCTGGAGGAGACCGATAAGCCCGCAATTGCGGCGGCGGATACGGTTTTGCAGGTTATGAAAGAAGAAACCCCGGGCGAAAACCAGCTGACCTTTCAAGCCATCGCACATAGCTGTGTCGAGCCGGGCGCCGCCCCTGAACAATACAGCCTGACCATCTATGTCCGCTCCCACCCCGACGTTGAATTTGTGACGCTGAACCCGGAACTTCTAGCGGATCGAAACGATCCCACTCTTGGCGATATCATGTTCAGGGCGTGCGAGGCTTAAGGATAAAGCCGCCCCGACGTCCAGCTGTCTCCATCGCGTTTGAACCGCAGGCGGTCATGCATACGGAAAGCCTGGTCCTGCCAGAACTCGATCTCGGTTGGGATGATGCGATACCCGCCCCAGTTTTCCGGCCTCGGAATGTCCGTCTCATTCGGGTAGGCGGCTGTGATCTGCTCGATCCGATCCATGAACACAGAACGGTCTTCGAGCGGCCGTGACTGATCTGAAGCGATAGCGCTGATCCGGCTTTGCGCGGTGCGGCGATTGAAATAGGCATTTGAGTCAGCTGCACTCGCCCGCTCTACCGTCCCACGCACCCGCACCTGACGGCGCAGGCTCTTCCAGTGCAGGCAAAGCGCGGCCTTGCCACTGGCTTCCAGCTGCGCGGCCTTACTGCTTTCGTAATTGGTGTAGAATTTCAGCCCCTCTTCTGAGGAGATCCCGCGCAGCAAGACGATGCGAACATCCGGCATACCATCCGCATCAACTGTGGCCAGAGACATCGCGCTGCTATCGTTTGGCTCGCTTGCCCGCGCTTCGCTCAGCCAGCTCTCAAGCAGCGCGATCGGGTCGGCCACATCCGGGATAAGCGGACGATCCGCCTCAGCAGCATAATCCTCAGCCGTCGGGCTGGGCGGGATTGCGGTGGTCTCGTCACTCATCTTGTGTCCTTGGGCCAGATTGGCAGTTTGTTAGTTTGCCCGATTGCATATAGGACACCGCGAAGCGCTCAACCACGGAAAGTCCCACATGTCGCACAATACGTTTGGTCACCTGTTTCGCGTCACCACATGGGGCGAGAGCCATGGCCCCGCGCTTGGCTGCATCGTTGATGGGTGCCCGCCGGGACTGGCACTGGACGCCGCCTTCATTCAGGGCTTTCTCGACAAGCGCCGTCCGGGCACATCCCGCTTTGTGACCCAGCGCAAGGAACCCGATCAGGTCAAAATCCTCTCCGGCGTATTTGAGGATGATCGCACCTTGTCCGAGTTTGGCGGCCCGGTCACAACCGGCACACCGATCAGCCTGATGATCGAGAATGTCGATCAACGCTCCAAAGACTATTCCGAAATCCGCGACCGCTACCGCCCCGGCCACGCCGATTATACTTATGATCAGAAATATGGTGTGCGCGACTATCGCGGCGGCGGGCGCAGCTCTGCGCGTGAAACCGCAGCGCGCGTAGCGGCAGGCGCGGTGGCGCGGCAGGTTCTCGGCGATGACATCCAGATCCGCGGCGCCGTCGTTCAGATCGGACCGCACATGATTGACCCGGAACGCTGGGACTGGGACGAGACTTCAAACAACCCGTTCTGGTGCCCGGATGCCGAAATGGCAAAACAATGGGAAACCTTCCTTGATGAGACCCGCAAGAGCGGCTCTTCAGCTGGCGCAATTGTCGAAGTCCAGGCGAGCGGCGTCCCCGCCGGTTGGGGCGCGCCCATCTATGGCAAAATCGACAGCGAGCTTGCCGGCGCGATGATGAGCATCAACGCCGCCAAAGGCGTCGAGATCGGCGCGGGGTTTGCCGCAGCCGGCTTCTCCGGCGAAGAAAACGCCGACGAGATGCGCATGGGCAATGACGGAGTGCGCTTTCTGTCAAACAATAATGGCGGTGTCGCAGGAGGGCTCTCAACCGGTCAGGACATCGTGGTCCGCGTCGCGATCAAACCGACCTCGTCCATCCTCACCGAAACAAAATCCGTCACCCGCGACGGCGAAGAGGTCGATGTCCGCACCAAAGGTCGCCACGACCCCTGCGTTGGCATCCGCGCTGTGCCGGTCGCAGAGGCGATGCTCGCCTGCGTTCTCGCTGATGCGAAATTGCGACACCGCGGGCAAGTTGGCAGCTGAACCTACCAGAATTCATATACAATTCAGGTTTCTGGCTCCATGTGCCCTGCTCCGAACAAAAGGAGCTAAAAGATGACATTCTCCCAGACACTTAAACTCGCTGCAGCAACCGCTGCTCTTGGCATGACCCTGCCTGCTTTCGCACAGGATGAAACCGAAGGCTGGACTGGTGAAGGTTCCCTCAGCGCGGGCGTAACAACCGGCAACACCGAAACGACTGACCTTGGCCTTGGCGTCGATGTTGGCCGCGACTTCGGCGTATGGGCTGTCGGCGCGAAAGCGTCAGCTGACTACGGCGAAACAGACGGCGCAGAAACCAAGAACCGGATCTTCCTCGGCGGGAATGTTGACCGGCAGATCAATGACAAACTGTTCGGCTTCGGTCAGGCATCGTATGAAAAAGACGAGTTTTCCGGCTTTGAATCGCGCGCCTATCTTGGCGGCGGCCTCGGTTATGAGATTTTCAGCTCTGACCAGCTCGGCTGGGTTGTCCGCGGTGGCCCGGGTCTGAAACTGGACGAGGTTCTGAACCCGGACACAGGCGAGGTTGATACTGAGGAGTCCCTTGGTGCCTCTGCTGAGTCGAACTTCAACTATACATTCAATGACAATGTCGGCTTCACCAATGATACGACCGTTCTCTACGCAGAAACCTCAACACAAATCAGTAACATCGCCGCGCTGACTGCCAGCCTGACAGACACACTGTCAGCCCGCATCTCTTTCGAAGTGCGCCACGACACCGATCCGGTTGAGGGCTTCGAAGCCACCGACACGATCAGCCGTGTGTCACTGGTCTACGCCTTCGGTAACTAAGACCGCATCAAACCGAAACGAAAAACCCCGGACCAAAAGGCTCGGGCTCTTTCATGTCCGCTTCCGGCGTCGGAGTGGACATCAGAATTAGTGTACATGCATACAGCAAACGGGTAGAAACCGCGTATGGCTCGCAGGAAAATCCAGGCTGGCGATATTTATTCATTCGGCAACGATATGGATGGATATGGACGGCTGATCATTTGTTTGTCGAACATAAGTTTGTTCATTGTCGTCTTTGAAGAATTGCAAAGGGAACGCTCCTCTGAATCAGCCGACAGCACACCGTTGTTATGCGGTTGGACAGCAGATGCTCTCATCTATCACGGCCGCTGGTTGCTAGAGGAAGAAGCGTATCCGTTACCGGATTTTGCGTATCCAAAGTTCAAAGTTCCGATTGAAGGGATAAACTGGGTAACTGACGTGACCGGGAAACCTCTGAAACGAGCATCAGAGCAAGAAAGCGCAATACTCCCATACAAGTTCTCCCGTTCTCCTATTGGTTACGAAAAAGCGTTCTTTGCCCACCATAAAAGTGAATGGGACGCGTCTTTCGACAAGCTTCTAGTTCGAGGTAGTTTGAGAGGTTGATGCCTCCTCGTGACCCAAAGCGCACTTCGATAATCTATCCTTGAGCTTCCCTCTGCTGATCGATTTAGCTATTGAAGATTGATGAAAATCGAACATCCTCGCGTAGGTGACACCGCTCGTGAAGTCGTCGGAAAACCCATTTTAGTGCCTCTCGAAAATGATGGGCGACTGGTTGTTCATCAAATTGGTCATTCGAAACAGTCACGCGCAGAGGTCTTAATGTTCGCAAGCCTCGGCCGTGAGAGCAGTGACTTCAATGAACTTGCGACGGCTCTTTCGGAAAACCGCTTCGCTGTCAGTTTAATTGAGGCTCCTTTTATCAATGGCGCGGTGCCCAGCCGCGACGCGCCGTCCTTGTTTGACTTAGCCGAAGATGTCGGTGCTTATCTCAGCACCTGCACCCAACCCGTTTTCGTCATAGGCCACGCTTTTGGAAACAGGCTCGCACGCGCGGTCGCCTCAACCTACCCTGACCTTGTGGCTGGGGTGATCCTAATCGCTGCAGGAGGATTGAAACCCATCGACCCTAAAGCAGTTGACGCGCTCCTGAACTGCTTCAACGATGACCTGTCACTCGAAGAACACCAATCGGCTGTCCGTTTTGGCTTTTTTGCAAAAGACAACTCTATTCCGGATTATTGGTTGCGCGGATGGCATAAACAAACGGCTGACATCCAAAGTCGCGCAACGCGGGTTGTTCGTCCCGAAGATTGGTGGGGAGCCGGCGGGAAACCCATGCTCGTGATTGCCGCGACAAATGATACGATAGCGCCACCGCGAGACACAATAGACGTTCTAGAACGTGAATACTCTGGCCGAGTTTCGACCGTAAGAATTATGGATGCAGGCCATGCTTTGCTTCCCGAAAAGCCGCGTGAGATAGCAGCAGCTATTCTGACCTGGTTGAACAAAGCACAAGATTAAGAACGCATGTCAGTGATGTGACGCAAATGCGATTTCGTCCAGTGTCTCCTCCTTGACCCAAAGAGGACGCCGAGCCTCTAACCCACAAACGCGCGCTCGATGACAAAGTCCGCAGGCTCAGAGTTCGCGCCTTCTTTAAGGCCGTGCTCCTCCATCAGGTCTTTCAATTCCTTGGTCATCTCGATCGAACCACAAATCATGGCGCGGTCGGTATCCGGATTGAGCCGCGGCACGCCGAGATCTTCGAACAGTTGTCCAGAGCGGATAAGGTCGGTCACGCGGCCTTTCTGATCGAAGTCTTCGCGCGTACAGGTCTGATAAAGGCGCAGCTTTCCAGCCGCGATCTCGCCAATATCCGGATCATTCAGGAAGCCGTCGACAATCTCTTTTGAGTATTGCAGCTCGGCCACGTCCCGGCAGGTATGCGTAATGATCACCTCGTCGAACTTATCATACGTTTCAGGGTCGCGCAGAACGCTCGCAAACGGTGCAAATCCGGTTCCCGTGGAGAAACAGTAGAGCCGCTTTCCCGGCACCAGCGCGTCATGCACCAGCGTGCCCACCGGCTTCTTGCCGAGCAAAACGGTGTCGCCCTCTTTGATCTTTTGCAGGCGCGAGGTCAGCGGACCGTCCGGCACTTTGATCGAGTAGAATTCGAGCGTGTCGTCCCAGTTCGGGCTCGCCACGGAATACGCGCGCAGGATCGGCTTGCGTTGTCCTTCTTCGGGCGGCAGGCCAATCATGATGAACTCACCGGACCGGAAGCGAAAACTCGCCGGACGGGTAATACGAAACTTGAACAGGCGGTCTGTATAATGATGCACCGACAAAACGGTTTCCTCTGTCGGTGCATTCGGATTCACTTTTTTCGCAGCAGGTGCAGCAGCAACGGTCAATTCAGGCTCCATCAACGGAAAACTCATCAGGAGCGGACATGCAACTTGCCTGCAATTCCTTCAAGAGTGGAAATGAACCTGTTAGCAGAACTAAATGACCAATCTCAAGACAAATTCAGCGAAGGTGCCCGTTTGGCTAAACGACGGGCGTTGCGACCCAGTCGACATCCGGATTGGCTGTTTCAGTCAGAACGCCGAGCTCATAGATGTCCTGATAGCCGTAACCATATAGATTGATAAAGGTCGGAATGTTGAGCGCCAGCTCGACGCGCTTGACCGGGACAGGGTCGACATCATCGCTGAAATTATTGTTGCAATAGATCAGGACGCGCGTGTCTTTTGAAGGGATGACTGATGCCAGTTTCTCATCAGTAAAGTCAGAGAATGGCAAATTAATCGCGCCTGCGATATGACCGGTTTCAAACGCAAACCGGCTCCGCGTATCCAGAATAATCGTATCGGGAGACGCTTTCATCTCATTGAACTGTTCAAGTGAAACCAGGCGCTCCTCTCGGATTGCGAACACGTCGCCGGTTAGCTCCATGAAGCCGGCATAATCAATTTCGGGGGACCCGGGTGCCTCTTGCGCATTCGCCGCAAGGCCAATCCCGATAAAGGTCACAATCGCCAGAAGACCACAGATCAGGCTGTTACGAACAGCTTTAGCACGGCGATTCATTGCAGACTCCATCGGTTGCCAGAATTTGTGAGTACACACTCATTGTGGCAGGATTGGGGTGGCGCGTTAAAGGAGTTTGGCACGGCCATTGGTGACCGCCTCTTTCCAGTGCTCACGGCACAGCGAGACATAAACGTTCTTGGCAATGCCGACCTGCGCCCCATCCGTGACGATCTTACCCTCCTCATCAAGCCTGGCGGTCATCGTCGCCTTGCGCCCGCAGTGGCAGAGGGTCTTTGCCTCCTTGAGGCTGTCGGCAATGGCGAGCAAAGCGGCAGAGCCTTCAAACAGCTGGCCCTGAAAGTCGGTGCGCAGGCCATAGCAGAGGACCGGAATTTTTAGGCGGTCACTGATGTCGGAGAGCTGCCAGACCTGATCCTGGGTTAGAAACTGCGCTTCATCGACCAGCACAGCATCGATGGCCTCACCCTGATGCCGGGCTTCGACAGCGCGGCTGATATCAGTTGTCGCGCGAAACAAGTGCGCCTCAGCTGTCAGACCAATACGCGAGCTGATCTCACCTGTGCTGGCATCCGGTTCAGCGCCGTAGTGACCAGCCGTCCACAGCATGACGCGCATGCCGCGTTCACGATAATTATACGCCGCCTGCAAGAGCAGCGTGGACTTACCGGCATTCATCGCACTGAAGGTAAAATAGAGCTTGGACATAGCCTTCTATAGGCGCGAGTCCGGCGCCCCTTCAATCGGCAACTTCGCTCGAACAGGCGCTAGAAGCGTAACGCATCCAGATATTGATAGGCGCGGGTCACAGACGCCTCATAGTCTTCCTGCCTGAGACGATCATGCTCCACGAAGAAGTGTTTCAGGCCCGCGGTCTCAGACTTGGCGAAAATCTCGGCGAAATCGATGACGCCTTCACCCGGGATAGCAAAATCGTCACCCGCTGCGTTGATGTCTTTGACATGGCACAGCCAGATCCGGCCAGCATGCTCGTCCATTGTCGCCGTGATAGATTTTCCCGCACGCGCGACCCAGTGCAGATCCAACTCAAGACCAACCAGCTCGGGGTCAGTTTGTTTTGTCAGGATGTCATATCCCGTTGTATCGCCAAGCGGAAAGAACTCGAAATCATGATTATGATAGGCGAATTTCAGCCCCTCACTGGCAAGGACTTTAGCAGCCGCGTCGCAGGTCCTGGCCACGCTCTCATAGCCCTCAACCGTGCGATAGTCTTCTGTCAGATATGGCAGGACAACATAGTCTGCGCCAATACTGTTTGCGTAGGCGACGACGGCTGGCAGGTCGCTTTCAAGCTGGTCTATACCGACATGCGTCGATGGCGCCCTCAAACCAAGATCGTTCAGTGGACCAGCGACATCGGCAGACCCGAAAAGCTCGACCTCATCATACCCTGCCGCTTTGACCATAGAGAGCGTGCCCACTGGGTCAGTGAAATAGGTCTCGCGCAGGGTGTAGAGCTGAATGCCAATGCTGGAGAGGCGATTTTGCGAAGAAGCAGACCCAGCAAGAGGGGCCGCGCAGCCCGCGAGGCCAGCCGTTCCAAACGCCGCGAGTGACAGCTGGCTAAAACGGCGACGAGATAGATCAAATCTGGATGCAGACATGTGGGGTCCTTCTCTCAAATGACGCAAATGCGAATGCGTCTTCCTCCTGCAGGGTCTTCGCCCCTTAAGAGAGGTGTCTCACGAGACCGACATCGTTGTCAAAGCGATACCACAACCGCCAGCCGACGTCGCAGAGGATCAATCATCATTCCCGGCTTCGTAGCGTTCGGCTTGCGCTGCGCCAAACTTGGCCGTGAGCTCAAACAAGGCCTCCGGGTCCTTTTGGCGCATCTGGGTCAGGTCATATTCCAGACCTGTGGCGAAGATCAGCTCTGGCACCTTGTTGCGCACCGCCTCTAGAATAGCTGCCGCGCAATCCATCGGATCATCGCCGCCTTCGATTGCCGCATCTGACTTGCCGCGTATGGACCCATCTGCCGTAACCGCATTGCGCGAGACATTCGTGGAGACTGAGCCGGGCAGAACATTGGTCACATGAATGCCGTGCCGCACCGATGTTTCTGAACGTAGCGCGTCCATATAGCCGATCAGCCCATGTTTGGCCGCGCAATAGGCCGTGCGCAAGGGCACCCCGGCCCGGCCCGCAACCGAACTGATCGCGATAATATGTGCACCGCCCGCTTCAACCATGCGGCTCAGCTGCAACTGGGTCAGCCAGATTGGTGCGATCAGATCGATGTTCAACAGATCAGTATAGACTTGCGGATCGGTGTTGATGGCGAGGCTTCGCTGACTGATCCCCGCATTATTGGCCAGAATATCGACCCGGCCTTTCCAGGCCCAGGCCTCTTCGACCTTCCCGGCAAGCGCAGCATAATCGGTCACCTCAAAAGGCAGGATCAGGCTTTCCGTGGAGAGCTTTGAAGCCACCTCTTCCAGCGCCCCGGTACGTCGTCCCGAGAGAATGATATCAGCGCCTTCAGCCGAGAATGACTTGACCAAGGCCTCGCCAATTCCTGACGACGCGCCTGTTATCCAGACCACCTTACCCGCAAAATCGTTCATCATGTTCCTCCGAAGTCTTTCTATCTGCCAGCCACCAAAAGCACTTGCAGCAGCCGCGCTGCAGCAAACAGTGCACAAGACAGAATGGGACGACAATGGCCCTGCACCAAAAAAGCGATCTGCCCCGTTTCCGCCTCAATTCGCCAATAGTCGACGCGGCCCAAAGGAGAGGCCGGGCATTCTGGCCTGAAACAATCAGATCCACTGTAGGGCCGAGGCCCTGCGTAGCAGAGATGAGTTCCCGAAAATGTATCCATTGAAACCCAATGAGTGGGGCTCAAAGCCCTATCGCCGTCTTCGTAGTGAAAAACCAACGAAGACAGAGAAAATCCGTCCAACACGCCTGTTACGCAACCTGATCACGCTGCCATTCACTTTTGGCTTCACGACGATTTGGGTCGCCTACAATATTGCCGCTGTATCAGCGATGAACTCTGGGCCGCGTCGTCGATAATTCCACTCAGAAAGAGTGTTCTTGCAGGCAGAACGCCTGCCTATCGATCCAGTTCCACGTCCCAGTAAAGATAATCCATCCAGGTCTCATGCAGGTAATGGGGCGGGAATTTACGCCCGATTTCCTGCAATTGGTAATTGGTGGGCCGCACCGGCTTCTTGGCTGGATACATCCCCGCCTCCTTCGGCATGCGGCCCCCCTTCTTCAGATTGCAGGGGGAGCAGGCCGCAGCGATGTTGTCCCAGCTGGTGCGTCCGCCCTTTGAGCGCGGGATCACATGGTCAAATGTCAGGTCGTGTGGTGACCCGCAATAAACGCATTTGAACCCATCTCTCAGGAACACGTTAAAGCGGGTAAAGGCCGGGGCGCGGTCCTGTTTAACAAATTCGCGCAACGCGATCACACTCGGCAGGCGCATTTCAAAGCTTGGGCTGCGCACAAACGAGTCGTATTCCGCGATAATATCCACGCGATCGAGAAATACCGCCTTGACCACATCCTGCCAGCACCAAAGCGACAGCGGATAATAGGAAAGCGGTCTGAAATCTGCGTTCAAAACGAGAGCGGGACGCCCATTTGGCGGCGCTACAAGGACTTCAGTCATGACGATGGATCCTTCCTGAAAAGCCTCTGAATTTGTCGACTAGATGTCTTGAACACGCATCTCCTTCTGTTTCGGGCACAGCCTTACTGATTCCCCATAACAAGACTATGACAGAGGACGCAGCTGTCCAGAGGTATAGCGCTTTCAGACCGATCTGTCGAAGTGCAGCCACGCCCAAAGTAAATGGGCCGCGACGCCTTGATACGGAAACCAGTTTCGAACAAGCGGCTCGAAGGTTTTGGTATCGTGTCGATTTTCCGTGGCCGATAGGCGCCGATGCGCCTCCATAATGCCGACATCGCCGTGCGGGAACACGTCCAGGCGGCCAAGAGCGGTCAACAGAAACAAATTTGCCGTCCAGGGCCCAATGCCCCTGACCGAGATCAGTTCGAGCGCCGCCGCGGGCGAATCAAGCGCTTCAAGACGGTCAAAATCGAGCTTACCCGAAACACACGCCTCAGCAATCGATTTCAAGTGTGCGATCTTCGGTCCGGACTGGCCGCAGCTGCGAAGGTCGGCCTCGGACGCGGCCAGAATGCTGTCAGCGGAAACCGGGTCACCGAACCGCTGTAGCAGACGTTGCCAGATCGCTTCTGCTGCGGTGGTCGAGATGAGCTGGAACGTGACAGCCCGGGCGAGCGTTCCGTAAGTCGCCGGGGCGTCTCGCCAAGCGGGCACGCCAATAGCCTGATAGGCCTTAGCCAGAATGGGGTCCTGAACCGCAAGCGCCTCACAGGCCGCTTTGACCTTTTCCGCAGGCGGCGCCGTCATTTCAGATCGCTGCGCGCGCGCCCCTGAACCGCCAGTCCCTCATCGAGTAACCGGTCCGAGGCGGCTTCAAGCCCTGTCTCAAGGCGGCTTAGCATCTCCTTGTGCGGCAAGCCCGCAGGCAGCTGTGGCAGAATTTCATAAACCACATGGCCGGGCCGACGCGTCATGCCATAGGCGGGCCAACACAGGCCGGAATTGGTCGCGAGCGCCACGAGTGGCAGGTCCAGAGCTTTATAAAAAGCGCGTGTGCCTGCAGGCTTGTAATCGGGCTCTGCGCCGGGCAAACGCCGTGTCCCTTCAGGATAAATCAGCATCTGTCGCCCCTTACCTTTCGAAATAGCGGCTTTGGCCACGGCGAGCATCTTCTTCACCGTCGAGGCCCCACCGCGGCGATCAATCGGCAACATATTCGATTTCAGCGCATACCAGCCCAAAAACGGATACCAGAGCAATTCGCGCTTCATCACCACCATCGGATCGCCGAACATCAAGAACGGCACGAAAACATCCAAAGTCGCCTGATGCTTTCCGGCGATCAGGAGCGGCCCTTCTGGAAGATGATGCAGCCCGCGAAACTCCACGGTAATGCCGCAAATCCATTTCAGTCCGAGCAAGAGCAAACGTATATAGAGCCGCATCGCCCAGAGCGTGGCCGCGCGCGGTAAGAGCAATGTGGGCAGGAACAGAACGCCCATCACAACCAGTAATCCGGCCGCCCAGAAAATCAGAATTGTCGATCGTATCTGGTTCACATAATGGCCTTTAGTGACTGCATCACCGTCAAACGCGCCGCAAATCTCGCGGCAAGCCCGGCAATGATCGGCGTCAGGATCAATATGAAAAGATCCCAGAAATCAAGACTGAGTTGCGGCAGAAGTTGCGCATCCACACTGCTGGCGGTCGAGGCTGAGAACACGATCATCGCGGTCACCATCAAGGCAGCAATCGCTCCAGCCGCCCCGGCTTTCAAGGCGAGCAACCAGAAGCGACGCTCAAACAGACTGGCAATGTAGCGATCCTCCGCGCCAGACAGATGCAGCACATCGACAATGTCTCGGCGCGCCAGCAGTGCGGCATGGGTCGCAAAGGCGATCACGGCGATGGCCGTCGCCGCCAACAGCGCCACGGCGCCGATCCCGACCAGCCGGAGCACGCCCAGCGCATCACGAACATCGCGGGCATAGCGTGAATGCGCGCTGACCTCCGCCTCAATGCCATTGCGGGACATGATGTCTTCAATGGCCGAGACAGGATCACCAGTCTCAAGATCGGCCTGTACGGCAATCAGCAGCGGCAGCGGCAAGCCTTCCGGCAGGCCGCCCGGCCCAAAGCTTGGCTCGAGCAGGGTTTCGATCTCTTCATCGCTGAGCAGACTGGCGTCCAACACACTGGCCAACGCCTCGATTTCATTGGCTGCGGCCTCAGCAGCGCGGCGGTCTGTGTCGCGCATCAGGACTGTGATCTCACCCTCAATCTGCGCGCCCCACGCCTGCGCCGCCGTATATGTACCCCGGGTCGTCAGAGCGGCAAGCGCCGCCAGAAAGCAGAGGGCGCCGACCACGAAGAACAGGGCCGCCTCGCGCGCATCAGTGACCGGCAGCAAAGGGCTCTCACGGTTCATCGGCTTGCTCCGTACTCAATGTCCCGCACTAGCAAGCCGTTGCTGAGCCGCAAAACCGGCGAATCGAACTCGTGGATCAGATCAAGATCATGTGTGGCGATCAGAATGGTCGTGCCGACGCGTTTGTTCAGCTCTGAAAACAGTTTCAGGATCTTGCGTCCCATATCTGGATCAACATTGCCGGTCGGCTCATCGGCAATCAGGAAGTCTGGCTTGTTTATCAACGCGCGGGCAATCGCGACACGTTGCTGTTCGCCGCCTGAGAGGGAGGGGATCAGCGCATCCACCCGCTCTCCCAGACCAACCCAGCGCAAAAGATCAATCACTTCGGCGCTGTACTCGCTTTGCTTGCGGCCCGACACGCGCAGCGGCAGCGCCACATTCTCAAACGCGGTCAGGTGAGAGAGCAGACGAAACTCCTGAAAGACAACGCCGATCCGGCGCCGCAGTGCAGCCAGCTGCTTGCGCTTAAGCTCATGTGTCTGGCGTCCGAACAGCCGGATCACACCTTTGGTTGGGCTGTGCGCGAGATACATCAGTTTCAGCAACGAGGACTTGCCCGCCCCCGATGGCCCGGTCAGGAATGTGAACGAGCCTTGGCGCAAGATCAGATCGATTTCGCTCAACACCTCGCCCGTGCGATCATATTCGAGACTGATCCCGTCCAGCCTTATCGCGGGCTCATCACTGAGATCAGGTCTGAAACGTGACATGAAAAAAGCCTTTTAGCGGAGAGTTGTTATCGACTATTTCAACGAATTACGCGAATGTCCAAGACATGATTCTGACCTGTCCTGAGTGTGAAACGCAATATTTCGCAGAAGACTCAACAATTGGTGACAGTGGGCGCACAGTAAAATGTGCGACCTGCGGACACTCGTGGTTTGTTGGGCCAGAGGGCATGCGCCAGCCCCCAGCCAGCCTCGCCGGAGCGCATGAAGCGTACCGCCTGAAAGTGCGTGAGCGCCGCCGCGCCAAAAGCCGGACCGCAGCGCTGGTCGCGTGGGCGTCAACCGCCACAGCTTTCGTCGCCGTGCTGGCCAGCCTGTTCTTCTTTCGCGAGCAAGTGGTCCGCACTTGGCCCGAATCAGCAAGCACGTATTCGGCCCTTGGGCTGACGGTCAGCCGGTTCGATCTCGATTTTGTTGAAACAAATGCACAGCGTTTTTTCGATGGCACGACCCCCATTCTCGAAGTGCGCGGCGTGGTTCAGAACACGTCCGATCAGACGGTTGAAGCCCCGCAGGTTCGGGTGAAACTGCTTGACGATACAGGCGCAGAAGTGGCGCGGGCCTTCGCCCCGATATCGCCGCGCAGCATTCCGCCGGAAGCGCTGGCCAATTTTACGGCGCGCATTGAAAACCCACCTTTTGAGTCATTTGAGCTTGAGCTTTCGCTTGTGCCGGGGGATACGGCGCTCGCAAATAATGGACTGGGAAATCGATGAGCGAACCAAAAATTGATGTCGTGCTACCTGAAGCGGAGCTTATGGCACGCGTTGATAATCTGGCTGACCGGCTCGTCCCGCATCTGGCCGGTGAATGGACCGCGATAAATATCCTGATTGGCGCAACACCGTTCACCAGCGATTTGATGAAAGCGCTGGCAAGACGCGACATTCACCCGATGCTGGACGCGCTCTGGCTGGAAAGCTACCGCGACGCGCGCGAATCTTCAGGCCGCGTTGTTGTGCGCGCTGATATCGGACGTGAAATTGCCGGTCGCGGCGTGCTGATCATTGATGATGTCTTTGACACGGGCCGCACGCTCGCCTTCGCCCGCACCCATTTGCTGGCCAAGGGCGCAAGCAAAGTGATTACCTGCGCGCTCGCGCGCAAGCCATGGGCCCCGGAAGGCGACGATAATGTCGACTTCCACGCATTCGATGCGCCGCCAAGATTTCTGGTCGGCTATGGCATGGATGATGCGGGCAAGTATCGCGGTCTGCCCTTCATCGGCGCGCTGGACTAAAGCAAATTCAGAGCAAATGCATGCATTTGCGTATGGAATATTTGCACACAAACAAAAACCTAAAGCGGCCTAATGAGTCTATTTGAATGACCGCCGCTTTAGGCGTCCTGACCAACCTCTGACCACGGCTTGAACCGGGTTGCGACCTCTTCATAGACAGGGCGTTTGAACGGCACGATGAGGCCGGGCAAATCTTCAATCTTGGTCCAGCGCCACGCATCGAATTCAGGCTTGTGCTTGTCGAGACGCACATCACTGTCAGAGCCTTTGAAACGAAGCGCAAACCATTTCTGTCTCTGCCCTAGATATGGCCCGCCCATCCGGCGGCGCAGCTCGCTTGGGAAGTCATAATAGAGCCAATCCTCGGTTTCTTCGAGAACATCGACCAGCTTTGCCGCCACACCGATCTCTTCATCCATTTCGCGCAAAGCCGCGTCCTGAGCGCTTTCGCCTTTGTCGACGCCGCCCTGCGGCATCTGCCACTGGAACGGGCCGCGCCCATTGATGCGGCGACCAACAAAAACATGTCCCGCCGCAGAAAACAGCGCCAAGCCAACATTGGCGCGATACAGCGCCGGATCCCTCACCGATAAACTCACCCTTGCGGGTCTAGCGTCCCCGCCAGCGTTTGACCAGAAGCCGAAACCCGTTTGGCATGATATGACGCCGGAGCAAGCACAATTCCCTTACTCTCAAGACGACCAATCCAGTCGTTCAAAAGGTCCAGGGTTACCGGGAAGGACATGCCCGTTCCAAGGGCCGCGCCGTGCTCAAGCGCCTCAGCTTCCAGGGTCAGAAGCTGTTTCTCGATTTCATCCGCTTCCGGACGTGCATCGATCCAGGCATTTGCCCGGCCAAAAGCAAGGGATTCGCGCGATGCAGTCGTTTCAAAGACAGACCGCCCAAGACTGCCATCTTCAAAGAAAGCCAGCCCGCGCTCCGCCAGAACGTCGAAGACCGGCCGAACGGCAGCTTCGCTGGTCGCAAACTTGCCGCCCTGGAAATTCATCACGCCAGCATAGCCAGAGGCCCGTGATAGCAGTGACCGAAGACGCTGCGCGTTCACATCGGCCTCAAGGTCAGCCCGCAGCACGCTTGGGTGGGGACGGGCACGGCCATAATCATAGGCCTCCATCGGCAACTCAATCACCACTTCATGACCGGCGGCGCGGGCTCGGCGCACCCATGTCGCAAGGTTCGAAGCGGTTGGCGAGAAGGACAGCGTCACCTCAGGCGGCAACTCCTCAATCGCCACACGGGTCCGCGTCGCATTGATACCAAGTCCGCCAACAATGATCGAAACGGTTGGCTTGCCGTCCGGGTTGTCGAATGGGCGCGCGTATTTCGCCAGCGCACCTTCCGTCTTGACCGAAGCTTCTGCAACCGTTTTCACAAGCGGCTCAGGCGCTTCGACAGGCGCGGCATTGAGCGTGCGCTCCAGCACCTGGCTAAGTGACTGCCCGGGCATAACGGTCTGGCCATTAATGCGGATACCCGTCGCAGTAGGCTGGGCCGGTTGAGACGCAGTCGCAGCGGCGAGCTGTAAACTGGCTCCATCCCTATACTCGACCCCAAGATCTGGCTGCGCTGTTCCAACCGCTTCAGACGCAGTGTCCGCGCGCGCCATAACCCGGCCCTGAAGCGCAACATCACTTGGCAGGCGGCGATTGAGATCGGGCGCTGTATCGACATCTGATTCAAACAGCGCGACCCGAAACGAGGGACTGGCTGCATCTTCGTCGCCAAGCACGTGAATAAGGCCGCCCGCTGCACCCAGTACAGTTGCGAGCGTCAAAACCCCCAGTGATCCGTGTATAAAACCGCTGCGAACTGGTGAAGGATCGCGCGCTACTCTTACCGTCATATAGCCCTCATCAAACCAACGATATCTACCAACGAACTACAGATCCACTGTAATGGTTAAAAATCGACAAACCGAAATTAACCATTGGAGTGATTTGGCTTGTCCCGCCTACCGCAATTGTCATCCATACTGATTGTTAATGTCCGTTGCGCAGACTCGGCGCAAAAGCAGGCCCTGCCCCAATTCCGCCCTCTCAGATGGTTTAGGTAGGATTTGCGCCTGTCATGAACGCAAGCTTCGGAGTTTTCCATGAAACTGTTCGCTCTTGTTACTGCCAGTCTGGCGCTCTCTCTCCTGCCGGCCGCAACGGCGCAGAATGAGACCGCGAGTGAAACCGCAAAAGCGGCCTATGCTGCTGGATACAAAGCCCTGTTCACCTGCTCAGCGACCTTTATCGCGGATCAATCCAAGGCCGTGATCGATGCTAACGAGCTCGATGGCATCTATACAGACTATCGTCCCGTGATGGGGGCACTCTCGGACCCGATCATCAATGAACGCAAGCGCGCGGTCTCCGTTCGGTTTGATCGATCGCTGCCGCCGCGCATGGCGGTGTGGCGCTCTGGTATGGGGTGCAGCCTGCTGCCGATCGGGGCAAAACCAGATGCGGCCGATTGGCTGCAGACCTATGCCGGACTGAAGCCTGATACGAGCCGCGACATCTCAACCGCGATTGGTGACAATGTCCTGCTGACCGATAACACGATTGCGCTGGAACGCCTTGAAGCGCCCGTCAGCTTTGCGTTTGATGGCTCAACCTATGGCGGCGGCAACCGGACCAGCGCTGTTATCGTGGTGCACAAGGGGGAAGTCATCGCAGAACAGTATGGCCGGGGCATTGATGCAGACACCCCGCAGCGGACCTGGTCAGTCGCCAAGTCGCTCACGGCAACCGTCATCGGCGCTGCCGTTCAGGATGGTCTGGTCGGTCTCGACAACACCGCGATCATTGCCGAGTTCAATAATGGTGCCGACCCGCGCCGCGAGATTACCCTGCGCAACGTCCTGAACATGGCAAGCGGGCTGGATTCAGGTCATCGCGGATCACGCACCGATGAGATCTATTTTGGCGGCGTTCGGATCATGGATATGATCGGCCCGCGCCTGATTGAAGCGACCCCCGGCAGTCGGTTCAAATACTCCAATTATGATACGCTGATCGCGATGCGATACTTGCGCGAAGCGATCGCTGATGATCCAGAATATCATCGCTATCCCTATAACGCTGTTCTGACAAAGATTGGCGCGCTCAGCACCGTGCTTGAAACCGACTGGGACGGAGACTTTGTGTCCTCCTCACAAGTCTGGATGACCGCTCGGGACATGGCGCGTCTGGGACAGCTCTATCTGCAAGAGGGCAAGTGGGGAAATCAACAGATTCTGCATCCAGACTGGGTGGACTTCGCAACAAGCCCCGCCCCGGCGCAGCCCTCGCAAGGGGACTTTGCCTATGGCGGTTCCTTCTGGCTACTCAACAAGAGTGAGGGCGTGCCGGAAGGGACTTATGCGGCGCTCGGCAATCGCGGTCAGCACATCGTAATCGTGCCAAGCCATGACCTTGTACTCGTGCGCCGCGGTTATGACATTGCGGGCGAGGACGGGTTTGATATCGCGGCTTTCACTGCAAATATTGTCGCCGTGATGGACCGGATCGAAGCTGAGAAAATTGCCGCTGTATTAGCCGAGGCAACCGGAGAAGAGGTGAACTAGCCCACTTCCCCCAGCAGTTTGGTAATCGTGCGGGTCACAGATTCTTCGAAACTCTGCGACATTGCTGAGCCTGAAATATTCATCGAAAACGCTTCAACATAGGTCCGGCCATCCGGGGCGCGGGCGCAGGTCGCTGTCATCTCGAAAACGTTGATCTTGGCCACAATGGCAGGCTTGTACGGCTTTGGCAGACGCATATTGAATCCCAGAACAGCCCCGTCGGTCTTATCCACAGTGATGGTGCCATCGATCCGTTTCATCATTTTCTTCTCGCGACTGTCTGCGTCATCTTCGGGCACCGGCGCAAAACTGTAAGTCGCCTTTGCAGCGTCGGATGAAACAAGTTCAGCGGAGTCTGGAACACGCTCTGCAAAGCTGGTGCACCAGATGTCGCCGTCCGTGTCTGCTTCCATTTGCTTCAGACTCTCTTCGAAATCGTCGGACCAGGCGTCCTCATCCGGCGAGGTAATCTGAATGCGCTCACCTTCAGGGCGGCTCGGATCAATCTCACCCGTCGCCGTCATCTCGGTATCGGCATAGGTCATTTCATACGCATAAAGCGGTCCATCACTGCTGAACGCCTTCATCTTGGCAAGCACAGGATCAGCGCTGGCCGGAAGGGCAAACGCAACAAGACAAATCGATAGCGGCAACAGGCGCGACATGAAATTCTCCTCTTTGATCTCTTCATTGCGGGAACGCAGCTGAATGTCAGATGAAATTTGTGCAAGCAAGACAAGACTGGTCTAGATATCAGGTCATGGCTGATCGCTCCCTTCCTGCCTTTACCCTGCCGCAGCCCTTCTCAGGCTGGTTTGCCGAGCGCGGGTGGCAGGCCCGGGACCATCAGCTGAACCTGACCGAAACATCGCTGAACTCTGAAAGCGCGCTGCTCATCGCTCCGACGGGCGGCGGCAAGACGCTGGCCGGGTTTCTCGGCAGTCTGATTGAACTGAACGCGCGCGGTCAGTCGAATAGCGGACGCCCGGCCCTGCACACCCTCTATATCTCGCCGTTAAAGGCCCTCGCTGTGGACGTCGCGCGAAACCTGACACAACCGGTAGAGGAGATGGGCCTCAATATCCGGATCGAGACACGCACCGGCGATACACCTCCCTCAAAGCGCCAGCGCCAAAGACGCAATCCTCCAGACATCCTGCTAACAACGCCAGAACAGCTCGCCCTGTTCATTGCCTCTGATCAGGCCGCTGCCTTTTTTGAAGACCTCAAATGCGTCATCATTGATGAGATCCACTCGATTGCCCCTTCAAAGCGAGGCGACCTGCTCAATCTCGGGCTTGCAACCCTTGCGCAATGGGCCCCGAATTGCCGCTTTATCGGCTTGTCGGCCACGGTCCGCGACCCGTCCGTCCTGCAGGATTGGCTCAGCGTGCGCGGTGACCGCCCGCGCCTCATCACGTCTAAAGGCGGCGTCTCCGCAGACATTGATTTGCTCCTCTCCAAGGAGCGGATTCCATGGTCAGGCCATTCGGGCCGGTTTGCTGTGCCGGAAGTGTATGAGCGGATTAAGCAGGCCAGGATGGCGCTCCTTTTCGTCAACACCCGCGCGCAAGCCGAGCTTCTGTTTCAGGAACTCTGGCGCATCAATGAAGACACGCTCGCCATCGCGCTGCATCACGGCTCGCTTGCCAAGGAGCAAAGACGCAAGGTTGAAGCAGCGATGGCGGCCGGCACGATCAAGGCGGTGGTCTGCACCTCGACCCTCGATCTTGGAATTGACTGGGGTGAGGTCGATCTGGTCATCCAGATGGGTGCCCCAAAAGGGGCCGCGCGCCTGATCCAGCGTATCGGACGCGCCAATCACCGCATGGACGAAGCCAGCCAGGCCGTTCTGGTGCCGACCAATCGGTTCGAGGTTCTGGAATGCCGCGCCGCTGAAGCTGCGGTCGAGGCGAATGAAATCGATGGCGATGACCTGCGCGCAGGCAGTCTGGATGTGCTCGCACAGCACGTCATGGGCCGGGCCTGCGGCGAGGGTTTTCTTCTGGAAGCGCTGTTTGAGGAGATCCGGCAATCGGCGCCATACCGAACACTGGACTGGGAAACGTTTGAACGCGTGGTCGATCTCGTTGCGACAGGCGGCTACGCGCTGAAAACCTATGACCGGTTCAAGCGCCTGATCCGCGGGCGCGATGGCGTCTGGCGGGCACGCACAGCAAGAGATGCCCAGCAGCATCGTATGAATGTCGGGGCGATTGTTGAAGCCCGCCTGCTGACGGTTCGGCTCGCAAGTCGTGTTGGCGGCAAAAAGGCCGGCCAGGCGACGGGGCAAACCGCTTTCAGAGCGGGGCGCAAACTGGGCGAGATTGAGGAGTATTTCGTGTCGACCTTGACCATTGGCGATACATTTCTCTTTGCAGGTGAGGTGCTTCGTTTCATGGGTGTGCAGGAAACCGATGCTTTGGTGATGCGGGCCGTCGGCGAGCAGACCCCGGCCGTGCCAAGCTACAATGGCGGCAAGTTTCCACTGACCACCTTTCTCGCCGAACGCGTACGCAAGATGATCCATGATCCGGAACAATGGAGCAGTCTGCCGCCACCTGTGCAGGAATGGTTCGCCGTCCAACGCGAACGATCAACCATCCCGGCCGCTGACGAATTGCTGGTCGAGACCTTCGCGCGCGGCAATCGGCACTACCTGGTTTGCTACCCATTTGAAGGACGGCTCGCGCATCAAACGCTTGGCATGTTGCTGACCCGCCGCCTCGAACGCCTTGGCGCGAAACCCCTTGGCTTTGTCGGCTCCGAATATGCGCTTGCCGTCTGGGCGATTGAGGACATGACGGACGTGCCCAAGGCGCAGCTGTTTCACCCGGACCTTCTGGGCGATGATCTGGAAGAGTGGCTGGACGAGAGTGTGATGATGAAGCGACACTTCTCACATTGCGCCGTCATCTCGGGACTGATTGCGCGGCGCATGCCGGGCGATGAGAAAACCGGCAAGCAAGTGACCTTCTCCACTGACCTCATCTACGATGTCCTGCGCAGCCATGAGCCCGACCACATTCTTCTGCAGGCCGCACGGCACGACGCCGCAACCGGGTTCCTAGATATTCGCCGGCTGTCCGACATGCTGAACCGGGTTCAGGGCAAGATTGTTCACAAGGCCCTGCCCCGGATCAGTCCGTTCGCCGTCCCGGTCATGCTCGAAGTCGGCAAGGAGCCGGTTTCCGGCGAAGGTCTGGAAGATGCCCTCCTTAAGGATGCCGAAGACGAATTGATTCGCGAAGCGATGGGCGCGCAATCTGTGTCATAGAGGCCTGATACCTACATCGCTTGGATACCGACCCATTCGGTGCCAAAGTGTCAATTCAGTCTGCCCCAGTCGATCGACGCAGTTTGTCCTGGGATAAAAGTGAGGCGCCGCAATGAGAATTTGGATGATGGTGTTGGCGGCAATCATTGTAACCGCTGGGTCTGCATTCGCGGCCTTTAGAGTGACGATGGCGGAACTGACCGACGAGACATCCATCTATGACAGCTTTGAACGAACCGATTCACTTTGGCTTTTCTCAGATAAAATCGGCTCCACCGCTGCCTCGGGGGTCGAACGGGCGAAAGTCGCGATTGCCGGGCCACTCGGATTATCAGCACAGGAGGCCGTCTACTTTATCGCCACGACTGACACAGAGGGTCGTGCTCTGTCATCATCGTGCACCTACACGGTTACTGGGCCACAAATCGATACGCGGTGGTGGTCCCTCACGCTTTATGACACCCAGACGCAACACTATGTCCCGAACGCTCTCAATCGGTCGAGCTGGAACAGTGCCGTCGTGCCACGCCGCAGCGACGGGTCATGGCAACTTACTGTCGCCAATTCGACCCAGCCTGAGCCGTGGCTTCCCTCTCAGCAGCAGGACGATCAAACTTTTGAGCTGAACTTGCGCGTGTACAACCCAAGCGACGCCACCAGGCAGGCACTCCCGAACATCGATCTCCCAACTGTGGAGAGAGCCTCATGCTAAACCGGTCGGTTTTGCTCTTTCTTGGCGGGTTGATCGTTCTCGCACTGGCTGCATTCATGGCGACCCGCGCCTACACGATCGACCAAGCGCCCAAGCGTATCATGGCGATGATTGAAGAGCGTATCGTAGCCGGATCGGGGGGCTGGAATGCTTGTTTTCACAATCGCGCCTACGGTCCCCGCACAAGTGCAGCCCGGCGCGCCAATCCAGACAGCATCATAACATCAATGGCCTATGACCTCACCAACGGCCCGGTCCAGGTCAGCGGCAATGTCTGGCCGGACTATTGGTCCCTTTCGCTGTATCAACAGAACTCCGACAACTTCTTTGTCATCAATGATCAACAGCTGGACGGTGATCACTTCAACTATGTCATCAGGCTTGAAGGTCAGGATGCTGGCGACGAAACCGCGACTGAGATCATATCCCCCACCCGTAAGGGCATCATGCTGATCCGCCGCTTCGTCAAGCAATCTGAAGACATGCCCGATGTCCTTCAAAACCAGGATGCAATGACCTGCGAACAAGCGTCTACCAATTCTTAAGCAGCGCATCCCAATAACAAGCTTGATTATGCAAGCGGGTCACTTTTTGATCCCAGCGAATGGGCAGTAAGAGCAAAAAAGGCAATCTTTATGAAGAATATTCAGCCGGCGACCGTGCCGACAGAGGTGCGGCCACGGGCCATTGGCTGGATCAAAACGCTCAAAGCCTATCGTGCTCCGACCGTTCGCCGCAGCAGTTTTGAACTTGCCATCACGATCCTGCCGCTTCTGGCCCTGTGGGCAGCGGCCGTCTGGTCAACCTCGATCAGTTATTGGCTCACCTTGCCGATCTGCTTTATCGCGGGTGGGTTCATGGTTCGCCTGTTCCTGATCCAGCATGATTGCTCGCATGCAGCTTTCTTCAAATCACACAAACTGAATGACTGGGTCGGGCGCGTCATCGGCGTCTTCACCGTCACACCATATGACACCTGGAAGAAATCCCATCTCATCCACCACCGCAATCATGGGAACCTGCATGAGCGCGGCATTGGGGATGTGCATACACTGACGACTGAGGAATTCCGCGCCAAGCCATTCTGGGGCCGTGTTGCCTATCGCTGGTATCGCCATCCATTAGTCATGTTTGGTCTGGGTCCAGCCTTCCTGTTCTTGCTGCATCACCGTTTGCCAATTGGGCTGATGACAGCCGGGCCGCGATACTGGGTCTCAACCATGGCCACCAATCTCGGCATGATGGCGATTATGACCGCTGGGATCTGGGCAATTGGCTGGCTCCCCTTCCTCGTCACCTATCTGCTGATCATCTGTTCCGCCGCGACCATGGGCGTCTGGCTGTTCTATGTGCAGCATCAGTTCGAGGACGCAATCTGGGACGAACCACAAGACTGGCAGGTACACGAAGCGGCCCTCTATGGCAGCTCACATTATGACCTGCCGATCGTCCTGCGCTGGATCACCGCGAATATCGGCATCCACCACGTTCACCATCTTTACAGCAAGATTCCGTTCTATCGCCTCGGCAAGGTCCTGCGAGACCATCCTGAGCTGCACGGTGTCCGCCGGATGACGCTGCTGGAGAGCTTTCGCACCGTCCGCCTCAAGCTCTGGTGCCCGACGACCCGCCGCATGGTGTCGTTTCAGGACGCGGCAATGGCGTAAAGATTAAGCGCTTTGTTTCAGGATCCGGCGGCGCTGGACGCTGCTTGGGATGTTGAGGCTCTCGCGATATTTGGCGACGGTACGGCGCGCGATCTCGATACCGAACTCGGTCAGGATTTCGACAATCTTGTCATCCGACAGGACCTTCTCGCCCTCTTCAGCCACCAATTGCTTGATCCGGTGACGAACAGCTTCAGCAGAGTGGGCCTCGCCGCCGCCAGTGGACGGGATCGCCGCAGAGAAAAAGTATTTCAGCTCCAGCAGGCCGCGCGGGGTCGCCATATACTTGTTCGATGTCACACGGCTGACCGTACTTTCGTGCATCTCAATCGCGTCGGCAACCTGTTTGAGGTTCAGCGGACGCAGATGCGCCACGCCGTGCGCAAAGAACGCATCCTGCTGGCGCACAATCTCGCTGGAGACTTTCAGAATGGTTCGCGCGCGCTGATCCAGCGACTTGATCAGCCAGGTCGCATTTGACGCACATTCGGAGATAAACTCCTTCTCCGTCTCGCGCATCGGCAGGGCGCTGACTTCAGCATAATAAGCCTTGTCCATCAGGACGCGTGGCAATGTGTCGGAGTTCAATTCAACGGCGAACATCCCGTTCGGCAATTCGCGTACGAACACATCTGGTGCGACCGCAATGGTTGTCTCGCTGGAAAAGCCGGAGGCCGGACGCGGGCTAAGCTCGCGCAACTCTGCCAGCATATCCATGACATCTTCTTTATCGACGCCGCAGACCTCAGAAAGGCCCTTGATATCCTGTTTGGCAGCAAGATCCAGATTGTCGAGGAACACCGCCATGATGGGGTCGTAGCGATTGCGATCTTTCAGCTGCAGTGCGAGGCAATCCTTAAGATCACGCGCCATAACGCCGGTCGGGTCAAACCCCTGACAAACCTCAAGCACAGCCTCAATGTTCGCGATGTCCGCGCCCAGCGCTTCAGCCACTTCTTCCAGATCGACCTTGCAATAACCGGCCTCATCCGTTTCATCGATCAGGCGCGCCGCGATCAGGCTGTCCGCCTGCGACAGGCCTGACATGCTAAGCTGTTCGTGCAGATGTTCGTGCAGGCTCTTCTCGCTGGATAATGAGCCTTCGAAATCAAAATCATCGCTCATCGCGCGGCCAGAGCCCGCTTGTGACCAGTCGGTCGTTGCAGAAGGGCCGCTGGCGGCATTGGCCGGTGTCGCAACGTCCGATCCCGTGCCCGGTTCGTAAACCGCATGGTCGGGAACATCGAGTGCTTCGCGCGCTTCGTTCAGGCCGCTTGTATCATCTAGTGCCAGCTCGCTGCGGCTTTGCGGTTCAGGGGTGTCGGTGTCATAATCGACCGTCTCACCGGTTTCGCCGCGCTCCAGCAAGGGATTGCGCTCAATCTCTTCAGAAACGAATTCTGCAAGCTCGATGTTTGAAAGTTGCAACAGCTTGATCGCTTGTTGCAATTGCGGAGTCATGACCAGGGACTGTCCCTGGCGCATATCCAGTTTCTGATGCGCCGCCATTGATCTGTCCCCTAAGCCGCGAACCGTTCGCCGAGATACACACGGCGGACATCTTCATTGACGAGGACATCTTCAGGGACCCCTTCGAACAGGACCCCCCCTTCATAGATGATAGAGGCGCGGTCCACGATCTCCAGCGTCTCACGCACCTGGTGGTCGGTAATCAGGACACCCAGACCGCGCTGCTTCAGATAACCGACCAGATCGGAAATGTCTGAAATCGCGAGAGGATCAATCCCTGTAAACGGCTCATCCAGCAACATGAAGCTTGGCTTGGACGCCAAGGCGCGCGCAATCTCAACCCGGCGGCGCTCGCCCCCTGAAAGAGATGTCGCCGGCTGTTTGCGCAGATGCGTGATGTGCAACTCTTCCAGCAGCGCTTCAACCTGATTGGTCCGCTCAGAGCGATCCCGCTCGACCAGCTCGACCACGGCCATGATGTTCTGCTCAACCGACATACCGCGAAAGATCGAGGCTTCCTGTGGCAGATAACCGAGACCGAGCCGCGCCCGCTGATACATGGGCAAAGCGGTGACGTCTGCACCATCAATTGTGATCGTGCCGCCATCCGCGCCGATCAAGCCCATGATCATGTAAAAACACGTCGTCTTGCCCGCGCCGTTTGGCCCCAGAAGACCTGCGACTTCGCCGCGCTGAAGGGAAATTGAGACATCGTGGACGACCTGGCGCTTGCCAAATGTCTTGGCGAGTCCTGTGGCAATCAATCCTTGGCCGGTCTGGTCCATCTGGTGTGTGCTCCCTAACCCAATCGGAGATCTGATACCTAGTTTATCAGGTTTAAAATCCGTTTAGGTCGATAGGTCTAATTTGATGCTTCTGCCTCTTCACTCGGCGTAATCACCATATTTACACCGCCGTCCAGGGTGGTGCGCCCGGCGCTGAGCTCAATCGTCAGCGTCTCGCCTTTCGCAACGTCTTCACCACGTAGCAGAATAACATTACCAGTCAGCGTGATCGTATCGGTGGCGGCATCATACACCCCCACATCGCCGTTAGCCTTAAGCTCCGGGGTGACATAAAAAACACCGCCGCGGGCCGTCATGCTGTCAATATCGCCAAATCCGGCTTCAAGCCCGCTCGTGGTGGTGCCGCCCGTCCCCCGATAGGCTAGTGTTACAGTGTCAGCGCGCAGACGTGCATCGCCCTGAGTAATATCGACATTGTCGATCAACAGGACCTTGCGTTCATTATCCAGCACTTCAGAGCGATCAGCCTTGACCCGAATTGGGCCGCCTTCGCTCGACACCTGAGCCAGAGCTGAGCCGGCAAATCCGACGCCAAGCAGCGCCGCCATCAGAAATTTCGACATTCTCATCACCCAATTCTTTCTCAACTCTACTCGCCTTCTGGCGGCTCTGTTTCATCATTGCTACGCGGATTGATGATCATATCAACATTTCCCCGCAGAATGACCCGATCACCATCATCTGTGATTTCATAAGAGTCAGCACGCACATCGCCGAGCGGCCCGCCGCCTTCAAGCGGCTCCAGACCAATAATGCGCCCGTCTTCGATGTAAACGCGCGCTGCAGTGCTTGAAAATGTATAGCCCTGCCCATCAACAACTTGCACGTCGCCGAACAGGTCCAGCACCGCCTCACTTTGGCGATAGACGCCTTCTGGCGCGGTAATGACAGTGCCCCGATCATCAATCAATTCCGGGTTGGTCAGGTCGATAACGCGAGAATCAGCACGCTGTCGGCGGGCAGTCTTGGCTGTGATGATGTAAGATTCGCCCGCAATATTGCGCCCGGTAAAGCGCGCATTGACCATGGTAACCACCTGATCACCGGGGATTCGGTCAATCTTGATTGTCGCCCCGGTCAAGGCACTGGCCGCAATCGGACCGATCATGATCCCGGCAGAGATGGCTGCTCCAGCGACGAACAACATCCGCAACAGGCCGACCATGTCGGAGCGCTTGCGGGCCTGCGCCAAAGTCATCTGGCGCTGTGGGGCCCAGGTCGAGATGGCTTCGGAATGGACGCTGGCTGCATTCATGACTTTATCTTTAGGGCACAATAGACTGTCGGAATAGCGTTTTCATTGTGACAGTTCAGTCACTTCCATGATCAGCTATGCGCGAAAATATCTGTATCATCCCAGCCCTTAAGATCGAGTTCCGCCCGGGTTGGCAGGAAGTCGAAACAAGCCTGCGCGAGATCGACCCGCCCTTCTCGTTCCAGCATGGACAGCAGGCCCTCTCGGATCTTGTGCAGATGCAGGACATCACTGGCCGCATATTGCAGCTGGGCATCGCTCAGGGTTTCCGCACCCCAGTCACTCGACTGCTGGGCCTTGTTCATATCGGCGCCAACCAGTTCGCGCGTTACATCTTTCAGGCCATGACGGTCTGTATAAGTACGGGCAAGCTTCGAGGCGATCTTCGTACACCAGATCGGCGCGCAGGTGATGCCGAGCCACTTTTGCATCATGGTCACGTCAAAGCGCGCGAAGTGAAAGATCTTCAACACCTTTGGATCGCTCATCAACGCTTTCAGGTTTGGGCAATTATAGCTGCGCTCCAGCTGCACCACATGCGCAGTCCCGTCACCAGCCGAGATCTGGACCACACAAAGCGCATCGCGAACCGCGCTCAGCCCCATAGCTTCGGTATCAACAGCAATGATGCTGCCATGCTTAAGTCCGACGGGCAGATCGCCCTTATGCAACGTGATTTTATTCATGTTCTGGGGCTTGGAATGAAATCACTGATTTGGCAAGAGACAAGCGGCGGTCAGACCCGCTCGAGCGGCAAATGTGGCCCCTTAGGCAGCACGACGCTTATGGCATCCCCAGCTTTCACAGTGCCGCCCGTTTTCACAATCCCCATAATCCCGCTCTTGCGGATCAGTTGACCATCTGGACTGCGGCCCAGAACAGCTTGCATCAAACCATCCTGATAGTCATTCAGCTGCTTACAGGGGTTACGCAGACCCGTCACTTCAATCTCAGCCCCGCTTCGAACTTGCAGGATCGCCCCGCGCGGTAGCCCCAGCAGATCAATCCCGCGCGTGGTGATGTTCTCCCCCATGATGCCGGGCCCAACCCGAAATCCTTGTGCAACCAACTCATCATGCAACTCACCATGAATAAGATGCACCTGACGTAAATTCGGCTGCGATGGATCAACGGCGACCCGCGAGCGATGCTTCACCGTCCTTCCGGCATGCGCATCCCCTTTAACGCCCAATCCGGCCAGCAGCTCGATCTCACCGCTGACCTGTTTACTGAACCGGTGTTCGCCGTCCCGGCAAACCGCTTCAACGTTTCCAATGTGTGTTGGGGTCATGATCATGCTCCGTGAGTGGAGCCTCTATGATAGATCCCGGCAACCTGCAATCGACGGGCAATTACCTTGCATATGACCCGCTTGACCACAGCGCTGACAGGCTGTAGCGGCGCTGCTTACTCCCCCGAACTGCGTTTGATCCGCAGGCGGCCGGTCTGGAAAGGAAACCATGAGCAGACAACGCAAACGCAAGGGCGATCCGGTTCACGGCTGGCTGGCAATCGATAAGCCGCTGGACGTCTCGTCCACTCAGGTGGTGGGCCGGCTGAAACGCCTGTTCAATGCCCAGAAGGCCGGGCATGGCGGCACCCTCGACCCGCTCGCTAATGGTATTCTGCCGATCGCCTTTGGTGAGGCGACCAAGACGGCGCAATGGGCCATGGACTGCGACAAGGAATATGTCTTCACCGTCGAATGGGGCAGCTCGACCGCCAGCCAGGATAAGGAAGGCGAGGTTCTTGCAACCTCTGATGTACGCCCGTCAAAAGCTGAAATCGAAGCGGCCTTGCCAGACTTCATGGGCGACATTCAGCAGGTGCCGCCAAAATACTCGGCGATCAAGATTGACGGCGAACGCGCCTATGACCTCGCCCGGGACGGAGAAACGTTTGAGATCCCCTCTCGCGAAGTGACCGTTTATGAGGTTGAGCTGGTCGCAATCCCGGACCCGGATCACGCAACCATCCGCGTCGTGTCCGGCAAGGGCTTTTATGTCCGGGCCATGGCAAGAGACCTTGCGACAGCCCTTGGCGCAGAGGGACATGTCAGCCAGCTGCGTCGCACCCGGGTTGGCGCGCTCGATGAGACACTTGCCCTGACACTGGAGCAGCTGGAAGCACTCGCCGATGATCAGGACGCACTGCGCAATAAGCTTATGCCACTCCAGACCGTGCTGGATGATGTGCCAGCGCTTGAAATTGACGCGTCAGATCGCGCGATGATCAAACAAGGACGAGATATTGTCCTGCTGCCGCATCTGGTCGAGCAGTGGCGGTCCGAAACCGATGCTGACCCTGACAATCGCCTCGCCATGACGCTCTGTGACGGCCTGGCCGTTGCGCTGGGTGAGGTGCGGGCCGGACGTTTCAAACCAAGTCGGGTGTTTCAGCTTTAGGGTTTTCCCGCCAACACCATCTGCGCACCCTTTTCAGCAATCATGATGGTCGGCGTGTTCGTATTACCAGACGTGATGGTCGGCATGACGGAGGCATCGATGACCCGCAATCCCGCCATACCCCGCACGCGCAATTGCGGATCGACGACCGCTGTGGGATCATCAGACTTACCCATTTTGGCCGTGCCGACGGGGTGAAAAATCGTCGTACCGATGTCGCCCGCAGCAGCGGCCAGCTCAACAATCGAGTCCCCAACCGAGGGGCCGGGCAGAATTTCTTCCGGTGCACATGCCGAAAGCGCAGGCTGTCGCATCAGCTCACGCGTCACCCGAATGGCCTCGGCCGCAACGATCCGGTCGGCTTCAGTTGAAAGATAATTCGGCGCAATGACCGGCTTGGCCAATACATCCCGAGACGCAATCGAGATTTCACCGCGTGAGGTTGGCTGCAAGTTGCAAGCACTCGCCGTGATCGCGGGGAACCGGTGCAGCGGATCCCCAAATGCATCAAGCGAAAGCGGCTGAATGTGGAACTGAATATTCGCACGCTCCTGATCCGCATTGGAGCGCGTAAAGATGCCAAGCTGCGACGGCGCCATCGTCAATGGCCCTTTGCGACGGAAGAGATAATCCAGCCCCATCAGCATCTTGCCGGACAGCTTATGATACGTCTCATTCAGCGTCTTGATGCCTCTGACTTTGAAAATCGCGCGTTGCTGCAAATGATCCTGCAGATTCTTGCCAACGCCTGCCAGCGCGAGAACCGGGTCAATGCCAAGCGGTTTTAGCTGCGCCGGATCGCCAATGCCGGAGCGTTGCAGGATCTGAACGGATCCGACCGCCCCCGCAGACAGGATCACCTCGCCCCGTGCCTCTGCGCGATAGGGTTTGCCCTGCTTGATGAAGGTGAGGCCAGTGGCGCGCCCCTGCTCGACCTCAACCCTGTCAATCAGGGCCCCGGTCTCCACGCGCAGATTGGGACGGTTCAAGACCGGTTTCAGAAACCCGCGCGCACTGGACCAGCGCCGTCCCGTCTTCTGGTTCACATGGAAATAGCCGACGCCTTCATTATCGCCTGTGTTAAAGTCAGATGTCGCAGGCACACCCATTTCAATCGCGGCCCGCTCAACTCGGTCAAGGATATCCCAGCGCACGCGCGGGGGTTCCACGCGCCACTCCCCGCCCGTTCCATGATGCTCTGACGCGCCCAGAAAATGGTCTTCAATTTGCCGGAACAGCGGCGCAACCGATGGCCAGTCCCAGCCTTCAGCGCCATTGGCAGCCCAATGGTCATAATCAGCCGCCTGCCCGCGCATACTGATCATCGCATTGATCGCTGAGGAGCCACCAAGCACTTTGCCACGTGGATAGTTCAGAGCCCGCCCATTCAGACCCGGCTCAGCCACCGTCTGAAACATCCAGTCCGACCTTGGATTGCCGATGGCGAACAGATAGCCGACAGGAATATGAAACCAGATCCAGTTGTCGCGCCCGCCCGCTTCAAGCAGGAGAACACGGTTTTTGGAGTCTGCCGACAGCCGGTTGGCAAGCACGCACCCTGCCGAACCGGCCCCAGCAATGATATAGTCGTATTCGCCATCTAGGAGTTCAGGCGACTGCGCCTGCATCAGCCCGGCTGCACTTCTGTGAAGCGTCCACCGTCCTTGGCCAGTTTGCGCAGCGTTTCACACGGCGCGAACTTGTCATCATCAGCGCCCAGTTTCTCCATCGTCGCCAGAACCTTGTCTGCACCGACCATATCGCCATACAGCATTGGGCCGCCTTTATCGGCTGGCCAGCCATAGCCGTTCAGCCAGACAATATCGATGTCAGAGGCGCGCTGCGCCTTACCCTCTTCCAGGATTTTCAACGCTTCATTGATCATCGGGTGGATACACATATCGATGATCTCCTCTTGAGACGGCGCACCGCCCGGCTCTACCCCCGTGACATCGCGGATAATGCCCGCCGTGACCTCAGACGGGCTCGGCCTGCGGTTCTCATCATAGTCGTAATAGCCCGCGCCGGTTTTCTGCCCGCGTCGGTCAAGCTCACACAGTGCGTCGCGGATCGGGTTTGCCGTTTTTGCGCCCTTCTTCCAGCCAATATCAAGCCCGGCCATATCCGACATCTGGTACGGGCCCATGCGGAAGCCAAACGTGTTTAGCGCCGCATCGACATCCCACGGCATCGCGCCTTTATAGACGAGCTTCTGGGCCTGCGCCTGACGTGCGAAAAGTATACGATTACCAACAAAGCCCGGACACACGCCGACCAAAGCTGCGATCTTATTGATCTCTTTCGCGAGATCCATCGAGGTCATAATGACATCATCGGCCGTCTTGTCGGCGCGCACGATTTCCAGCAGCTTCATCACATTGGCCGGCGAAAAGAAGTGCAGCCCGATTACATCTTCCGGACGGCTTGTGACCGAGGCGATTTCGTCAATATCCAGCGCAGATGTATTGGTTGCGAGAATGGTCCCCGGTTTCGTGATCCGATCAAGGTCTGTGAAGATCTTTTTCTTCAACTCCATATCCTCGAATACAGCCTCAATAATCAGGTCACAGTCTGCAAAATCCTCCATGGACAACGTGCCGGTCAAGCGACCCATCCGCTCTTCAACTTCTTCCTGGGGGAAGCGGCCCTTGTCGGCGCTGCGCTGATAGTTCTTGCGCACCACGCCAAGGCCGCGGTCCAGCGCCTCCTGCCTGGTCTCAAGGATCGTGACCGGAATACCCGCCGTCGCAAAATTCATTGAGATACCGCCGCCCATGGTGCCTGCCCCGATAATGCCGACCGACTTGATCTCCCGGCGCGGGGTGGTCTCTGGCACATCCGGCACCAGCCAGGCCTGACGGCCCGCTTCGGCGATATAGTCAGAGACTTCCTGCGGGCTCATTGAAATTGCTTGGCTCATAACGTTCCCTCTTTTGTCGTCGTATTGCGTTCCGCCAGTTTGCGGAGATTGTCATTGTGGCTATCGCGATCGATGGAATAGAACCCAACACAGACAAGCATCAAGCCATAAAGCGTCAGCACAATTGCCGCATAGCTGAGGCCCATGCTCCAGATCACGCCGGACTCGACCTCTCCGGGTGTCGCGCCTTCCGGAAATCCGATCAGGCTGAGGGCCACGCCAGCGGCGAACAGACCAAGCCCCTGATTGCACTTTCGGGTAAACGTGACAGCCGCATAGAACAGTCCCTCAGAGCGGCGCCCGGTTTTCAACTCGCTTTCCTCAACCAGATCCGCAATCATCGAAAACAAGATGGATTGCAGCGCGATAACGAGTGCCAGATCGATCGTATTGACCGCCAGCATAATCGGGAACAGGATCGGATCGCCATTCGCGGGCATCAGGTCAAACAGGCGCAAGATAACCGGCGCGGGCGCAACCGTGAACGCGATAACCCCAAGGATCAGCACCGCGCGCTTCTTGCCAAGCTTCAGGGCAAGTCTCGGCGCAATCAGCAACCCACCCAAGGCCGAAACGAAGACGAGCGATGTCCAGATAAACAGCTGGCCCTCGGTAAACTCCCAGAAATATCGCAGCACCGTAAACGCAAAAGCTGCGCTCGCCCCGGCGGCGATTGATCCAAACAGCGTCGCCACAAACAGCGCCAGAAAGGAGCGCTCTGACAGCGTCTCAAAGATCTCCTTGAAAATCTTACCAACACTCATCTGGCGCTTTGGTGGCGGTTGCTGCAGATGCGGAATATGGCGATGCGTTCCAATCGCCGAAATCATGATGGCGGCAAAAATCAGCGCTGAAGAAATCGTGCCATACAGCGCATATCCATCCTTGTTGAGAATGCCGATTGGATAAGCGGCGGTCGGCACAAGGATCAACCCGAACATCAAAACCGACATCGCGTTACCGCCCACCCAACCAAAAAATAGCCGGTAAGCCTGCAGCGTAGTGCGCTTATCATAGTCCTGTGTCAGCTCAGGCAACAGCGCAGAGCTAGGTGTCTCATAGAACGTAATAAAGGTTCGAATAACCACGGCCAGCACGAACATATAAACCAGCAATCCCGTGTCAGACCAACCTTCAGGCGGGTTCCAGATCAGGAAGTAACTGACCGCCACCGGCACGGCCGCACCATACATAAACGGGTGACGTCGTCCCCATGCCGAGCGCCAGTTATCAGACAGATAACCCACAATCGGATCGCTGAACGCGTCCAGGATCAGCGCGACGAAAATCGCGAGCCCCACCAGTCCCGGGTCGACGCCCATAACGGTGCCATAGAACAGCAAGATAAAATAGCTGAAGCCATTTTCCTTGACGCCATAGGCAACCGAGCCAAACCCGTAGAAAATCTTCGTCCAGTAACCGACCTGATCCGTCGATTGTGACGGCGCCATTGCGACCGCTTCTGTCATGCATTTCCTCCTGCGCTCCAGTCCGGTGGAATTCCGCGGAAACATCATCATTGTTTATACTAGGGGGTATTCAGCTCCCTCTTTTGCCGTGTTCCAGGCGCGGGCGGTTCCGCTGGAGCGCCCGCAAAGCACTGGGCTTTGCTCATCCAGTCCGTCGCCGTCGGTCCGGTCACGACCAGATCCGTGTCGGCAATATTTCGGGTCTGCGTCACAACCTGACAGAACTGATCAGCGCGCCCCTCGATCCGCTCTGTCGCGTTCACCTCGCCATAGGTCCAGACCGCACCAGATGGCGCCATCAAACTGAGATAAGGCATAGCGCCCGGCGGGGTTTCACGCCGGGTTTTGTAAGTCCAGCCAAACGTGTTGACGCCAAGCACGACAATGTTCCGGATGCGATCCTCATTTTGTCGCTCAACGCCGAGATGATCATAGACCTCTTGCCCATGCGCCCAGGTTTCCATAAGGCGCGCCGTGATCGATGATCGCGCGCTCATATCGGGCCCGGCCCATTTCAAGCGCGCTTTGGGATCTGCAGTCGCAAAGGCATCAGCGGTTTCTTCAACGCCCGCGCGCCAGTCCTGCAGCAGAGCGCGCCCGCCGAGGCTCGCAAAATGATCCGCCTCATAGCCCCGCATCCCGCCCGGATGCTGACCGACACCCCTCATACGGCTCAACAATTCAGCCTCATCCACGATCTGCAAGCGCGCCATCTGGTTCCAAAAATGAAGATGCTGCAGCACCGCATTGATCGTCCAGTTCTTGAACTGGGTCGGCTCAGCAAACTGGCTGTCTTCAGCCGTGTTCAGAAGCTCAAACAAGGCTTCGCTCTCGGCGCGAAAGTCATCTGCCTGGGGGATGGCCAAAGACTACTCCTCCAACGTGCCCATAAGGCGCTCACACGCCGTGAGATAGTCTTCCTTGAATTGCTGTACGACTTGCCCGGCGGACATCGCCTGGTTCATCAGACCGACGCCCTGACCGACCCAATAGGTGGCAAGCTGGCTCGCCCCGTCATGACCGCCTTCACTAATCTTGTCGATGTATCGAAGCGGCGGCTCTGACACCATGGATTGCAGCGGCATCGGCAGTGGGTTCGGCGCATCGTCTGCCTCCCAGGCATCGGTCCAGGGCGTGCGAAGCTGGCGCGAGTGCTTACCAGTACGAGACCGTGACCTCACCGTGTCACGCGAAGACGCCGCCAGCATTTTCTCTTTCACGACAGGGTTGGTTTCAGCTTCCGCCGTGGTCAGCCAGACCGAGCCGCACCAGGCCCCATGTGCGCCCATCGCCATCGAGGCGGCCATCTGCTCGCCAGTTGTTATTCCGCCAGCGGCAAGGATGGGCGTCGAGGCCCCCATTTCGCTGACGGCGCGCGCCACTTCCGGGATCAACACCATGGTGGAGACATCGCCGCAATGGCCGCCCGCTTCCCCGCCTGCAACGATCAGAACATCGACGCCGGCATTCACCTGATTGACCGCGTGCTCCCGCGCCCCAACCAGAGCGCCGGTTACCACGCCATGCTGCTTGGCCATGTCCATCATGCTTTTTGGTGGCACGCCGAGTGCGTTGACGATCATTTTAATCGGATATTGGAACGCAACCTCCATTGAGGTCGCAGCACCCTCTTCGCGCATATTGATTGCAGAGGTCGCAGAGCCTTTGCGGGCTGAACTCAGATCGACCGGATCAATCCCGTACTCACGCATCAGACCGTCCGTGAACTCTGTATGCTCCTTCGGGATCATCTGCATCAGCTTGGCGGCGTCGAACGGCTCACTCTTGCCCTCGATCTTGTTCGGCACGATGAGGTCAACGCCAAACGGCTTGCCGTCTATATGGTCGACAATCCAGTCAAGCTCTTCCTTGAGCCGATCAGGCGGCAGGCTGACAGCCCCGAAGACACCCATGCCGCCCGCTTTCGAAACCGCAACGACCACATCGCGGCAATGTGTGAACGCCAGCAGCGGGAACTCGATCCCAAGCATTTCGCAAATCGGCGACTTCATCATACGTCTTATCCTCCACGCGTCTGATCTGCAGGATCAGCTCATTTGCGGGGACCCTACAATAGATGACGCTGCGATAGTCCTGACGCTGGATTCATTTTTTTGAGGCGCACTCTGATCATCGGCTCAAGAGGTCAAAAAAATGGCCGGAGACGCTTCCGCGCTCCGGCCACCGAAATATTCTCTAAGAGTGGCTGGTCTATTTCCGCCAGACCGCAGCCATGGCTGGATCTTCTTCCTCACCCGTATACTTGCGGGTCTCTGCACGGCCAACCACCATGTGGTGCACTTCATCCGGACCATCTGCGAGGCGCAGCGTACGCTGGCTTGTGTACATGCCAGCAAGCGGCGTCCACTGAGACACACCTGTAGCGCCGTGAATCTGGATCGCATCATCAATGATTGCGCAGACCCGCTCTGGCACCATCGCCTTGACCATAGAGATCCAGACACGGGCTTCCTTGTTGCCGAGCACGTCCATGGCTTTCGCGGCTTTCAGAACCATCATACGCATCGCTTCAATCTCAATGCGTGCGCGCGAGATTTTCTCGATGTTCCCGCCCAGCTTGATCAGGTCACGGCCAAAGGCCTGACGGGTCATGCCACGCACAACCATCAGGTCGAGAGCTTTCTCGGCCTGACCGATAGAGCGCATGCAGTGGTGGATACGGCCCGGGCCAAGACGCAGCTGAGAAATCTCAAAACCACGGCCTTCGCCGAGCAGCATATTCTCTTTCGGCACGCGGACATTGTCGAACACGATATGCATGTGGCCATGCGGCGCGTCCGGATTACCAAAGACCTGCATCCCGTCAAGGATCTTCACACCGGGTGTATCCGTCGGCACGAGGATTTGAGACTGCTGCTTGTGAGGCTCGGCATCCGGGCTGGTCTTAACCATCGTGATCATGATCTTGCAGCGCGGGTCGCCGGCACCTGAGATGTAGAACTTCTCGCCATTGATCACCCACTCATCGCCCTCAAGGACCGCGCGGGTTGAAACATTCTTGGCATCTGAAGACGGTATGCCCGGCTCTGTCATCGCAAAAGCAGAGCGGATTTCACCGTTCAGCAGCGGCTTAAGCCACTTTTCCTTTTGCTCTGGCGTGCCAACCCGCTCCAGCACTTCCATATTGCCAGTGTCCGGCGCGGCGCAGTTCATCATCTCTGAGGCCAGCGGGCATTTGCCAAGCTCAGCAGCGATATAAGCATAGTCGAGATTGCTGAGCCCTTCGCCGGTTTCAGCGTCCGGCAGGAAGAAGTTCCAAAGCCCGAGCCGCTTGGCTTCAGCTTTACCCTTTTCCAGCGCTTCCAGCTGCCCCGGCGTGTAAGACCAGATGTCTTCCTTGCCTTTGCCCGCACGAAGATAGTCTTCGTAATTCGGGATCGCGACGTCCTGAACGAAAGCTTTCACCTGCTCATAAAGCGGCTGAGCTTCCTTTGACATATTCAGGTTATTCAGTTCGTCTGTCGGGTCCAGTCCCGCCATCGTGTCTGCCATCTGATTCTCCTAGTTTGTCCCTACTTCATTGATATTATTATATATCGGCCGACCAACGGCCCTTCCATACGTATTCGTACGCGATCATAACTTCACCCATCATCTCCCAGTAGCTCGATGGCATCAAGCCTGCCCTCGCGAGACGAGTAAAAATGCCGCTTCAAGCCCACCCCTGAAGTGTGGCCGCCTCAGCGCGAACAAGCTCTGGCCCACCTAGCAATTGCCGATTGGCGCCGATCCGTTTGAACCAGTAATGCAGGCCCAGCAGATCGGTGAATCCCATGCCGCCATGAACTTCGGTCGCTGTCCGCGCAATGAAGGTTCCAACCTCCGCCAGATGCGCTTTGGCCAGACAGATCATCAAGGCCGCTTCATCCATATCCCCATCCAGCGCATGGGCCGCATGCCACACCAGTGCGCGCGCAGGCTCCAGCTGCGCAGACATCTCTGCACACATGTGTTTGACCGACTGAAAGCTGCCAATCACGCGTTTGAACTGCTTGCGCTCCTTGGCATAGTCGACAGCTCTTTCCAGCATGGTCTGCGCCGCGCCGAGCGTATCGGCCGCCAGCAACAAACGACCGACGGCCACCATCCGGTCGGCGGCGTCGCCGGGTCGATTGTCTTCCGGAAGCTTCGTCGCCACCACGCCTTCAAAGGTCAGCTCTGCAAAATCGCGCGTACGATCAATCGTTCGAAGCGGTGTGCGGGTAAGCCCTTCAGCTTCGACATCTGCGAGCCAGAGCGCCCCATCGGCATCGCAGACCAAAACATGCGTCGCATCGCAGGTTTCGAGCGCGAACAGACTGTTACCCAGCAAGCCACCATCGCTCGCTTTCACGCCCGCCCCATCGCGCGCACCAACCCGTTCAGCAACAGCCACCCCGATCCGCACCTCCCCAGCGGCAATCTTTGGCAACAGGTCTGCCTTATGCGTCTCGTCGCCAAGCGCGTTCAATCCGGCAATCGCCATACTGGTCGCCAGATAACTCGCCGGAGCAACAGCGGCCCCAAGCGCTTCCTGCACCAGGACAGCATCCAGCACACCAAGCCCCAGCCCGGCATGCGCTTCGGGCACCAGAATCTGTCCGGCGCCAAGCTCCATCAATCCGTGGGTCAGGTCTCGTGCGACCGATTGATCACCCGCCGCTGAAAGCCGAACAGTATCGAGCGGCGCAGCGTCCCCAAGAAAGCCCTTGATCGCGTCCTGAAACAGGGTCTGATCTTCTGATAAAGAAAAATCCATCCGTCGCCTCCCTACGCTGCTGCCGGGCGCGGTTCACGCGGCAGGCCGAGCCCCCGCTCAGAGATGATATTCTTCTGGATTTGCGCTGTTCCGCCGCCGATGATCAAGCCGAGATCATACATGTAACGTGACTGCCACTGACCAAAGTCGCGCAAATATGGCGTATCTTCTCCATAGAGCAGCCCCAGCTCACCCATCGCATCAAGGGCAAGCCGCGCCAGTTCATGGTTCAGCTCGCAGCCTTGCAGCTTGATGATCAAGCCCGCCATGCCGGCACTGTCGCCCTTGATCCGGCTGGTCATTACGCGAAGGCCGTTCGCTTGCATGGCATAGACCCGCGCCTGTAGGGCAACGAGCCGATCCCGGAACACCGGATTGTCGATCAACCGCTCGCCATTCAGCGTCTCTTGTTGCATGAGTTCGGCAATCGCGAGCAGCCGCGTCTTGGCCGCATTCGGGTCACCCAGCATCCCGCGCTCATGGGTTAGGGTCGCATTGGCCACCTGCCAGCCCTGCCCCGGTTTGCCGACAATCTGATGGCGCGGCACGCGGACGTCGGTAAAGAAGACTTCATTGAAGTTTGCAGCCTCAGTCATATCGACCAGCGGACGAACATCGATCCCCGGCGTGTCCATGGAGAAGATCAGATACGAAATGCCATGATGCTTCTTCGCGTCCGGCTCGGTCCGCACCAGACAGAAAATCATGTCCGCTTGCTTGGCGGTCGAGGTCCAGATCTTCTGCCCATTGATCACATAATCATCGCCCTCAATGTGCGCCTTGGTCGTCAGGCTGGCGAGGTCAGACCCCGCACCCGGTTCAGAATAGCCCTGACACCAGACCGTCCGCCCTTCCAGCGTCGGGCGGATATAGGCCTTTTTCTGCTCTTCCGTGCCCAGCTCCAGCAAAGTTGGCACCAGCATCGAGACGCCCTGATTGGCGATCCCTTTTGGCAAGCCGGATCGGGCAAACTCCTCGCCGATAATTCGAGATTTCAGAATGTCCGGCGCTGCGCCATAACCGCCATAGGCTTTCGGGATGGTCCGCGCCGCAAGACCGTTCTCAATCAGCAGCTTTTGCCAGGCCAGGCGCTTCTCATTCTTGAGGCCGCGATCTGCCTGCGTCGGGGCCTGATCGCGATGCGTTTCCAGAAACGTTGCAACCTCTTTTCGAAAGGCGATGTACTCATCGCTCAGCCTCAAATCCATTGATTCCTCCGCTTTTCTTTAAGCGGTATCAGATTGCCGTTAGGGCAGCGCAGCCAAAAACGTCGTGTCTTTGCGTCAAGACCGTTGTTCCCAAAGGGTCACCACGTGCATTGATCTGGCTTGGAAAACCTGCTCGATACGAGGCTCCAAAGACTTGAGGCAGATCATCATGAGCAAAGTCTGTGAAAGAACGGGCCTTACTGCGATGGTCGTTCAATTCCGGCACCATGTCTGTGGCTTCGTGCTGATTGCGCTTGCTTCCTGCTCAACCACCCCCAATCTGGACCCAAATACTGACCTTGAGCATGAGTTTATGCTGGCCCGGATCCCTATTCATCAGTTTGGCGAATATGATCCATATCCGCCAAACTATTCAGGCGGGATCAATGCCTATGTACAGTTCCAGAAGGACGATGTTGTCCGTGCCAGTCTGGGCTGTAAAATCATGTCGGGAACTTATCGATTTCCAGCAGACGAGACCGTCATGATGACCGGGGAGACCGGAATAATACGGCCTGACTATGATGACGCGACATGTTCGCCTGGACTGATTGAGCTTGAAACATCGCTTGCGGACTTTCTCGAAAGCCGTCCGAAGATACATAAGCGCTGCAACAATGGCTGCTTTCGAATATTGCGACATGACGGTGTCGATCTTGACCTGCGTTCCGTCGCAGACGTTCTGGAACTGGACTAAGCAGAACGCCGAACGCGCCAGCAATAGCGCACTGTTTTGTATGGGCAGGGCGACACTTGTCCTGCTTTATCTCGTATACGCGCAGCGCTCAGTTCTCAGCATGAGATCAAACAAGCATGGCGAGCCAGTGAATGCGAAATGAGAACGACTACGTCGTCAAGGTCAAGAAAGACCGGACACCGAAAACAAGGTTCACGTCCTGGTTTAAGCTCTTATCCGCTATTCGGCAGGAACAGCTGGGCCGTCTGGCGTCGCCATTGCTTCTTCTTGGGCCACCAATTTGGCGCGTCTTGCTTGTTTATCCAACCGCTCACGCGGGGCGAGCGCACCCGCCAATATCGTCAGGACGCCGCCGACCAGCATCGCAACATCAACCCATGCAGCAACTGAGTGATCGGCGCCCAAATATGCTGGGAACCACTGACCGGTCGCAATTCCATTCAACACGGGAATGCCCATCGCCAAGATGCCTGAGAAGATCAGTAACTCTCGCGTCGTGCGATAATCATTTCGACGAACGCATGAGTAAACCAGACCAAGCGCCCAGATGGCGAAGAAGGTCCAACCTGTCGCAAAAATTCTGGCGCTCTCTGCTCCCACGTAAAGCTTATCAAGATAGAAGATCGACAGCGTGGCGACCGGCAAGCCCATAATGATGCCGGTGTTAAAATAGCCGAGCCGATTATAGAAAGTCAGTGTTTTTTCACCCTCATTCCCATGCTTGCGTCGCTCGATCCACATCATCGATCCAAGTGCCGTCACGACCGCAAGTGAGAGCCCCAATACGAAGTACAAAAGCTTCAACCATATCCCGCCATAAGTTCCATAATGGAGCGGCGTCACGGCATTTGCGACACGTATCGCGCCCGTTTCTTCTCGAAACGCGTTGGGAGGGCTTGGCTCACCGGTTGCCCCATTGATATAGGTAACATCTGCAAAGGTGAGGCGGGTCGATCCTTTATAGAAGATCTCAAACTCGGCCGCTGAGTCTCCATAGTTCCGCATGATCACCATGTATGGGTTTTTATCGGAGTCTGGGTGTTGCATTTCGCGCAGCTCATCGAGGCTGATCATTTGAACTTGTTGTCCGACGGGTTCCGCGTTGGGTCCAAGAACGGCTGCAACGAGCGCTTCCACATCGCCTTTATAAGCAATCGCCGCAATCAACTGAGATACAATCACGATAACCCCGAGATACGCTCCCGTGAACGCGATCATAATGTAGAATGGCAATCCCCAAAGCCCGACAACCTTATGACTGTCTTGCCATTTCAAACGTTGTGAACGTTTCAGCCGCATCGAGTAGGCTTCTTCGCGGATTTTGGTGTGCGCGATGATGCCCGTTAGGATTGCCAGCATAAGTACGATGCCAACGATGCCGACCAATGATCGTCCAACCGTGCGTCCACCAAGAAAATCCGGCCACATGAAGTCGCGGTGGAAGTCCAAAATCCACTCACTCAGTCCACCGCCGCGAATGGCGATGGGCGCACCGGTGTTTGCGTCCCATCTTTGCTCGGCGTCCAGGTGATTATCATCGGCATCATGCCAGTGAACGACACCGAAATAGTACGGCGCATGGGTCGTTGGGTAATCGAGGCGGACAAATTCAGTTTCTGCGCCGCCCGTCTGATCTCCTAGCCAAGTGTTAAAGGTCTCATTGATCTCCGCAGGTGTATCGCTGATCGCGACCCGCAATGCCGGATCTTCCCAGGTTTTGATCTCATTGTCGAACAGAGCGAACGCGCCACTGAAGCAGACGATGAAAACAATCAAGCCCAGCGTGATTCCGGCCCAAGAGTGGAGATCGTAGTTTCGAAGATGACGTGCGCGATCCATTTCTTTGTCGCTCCTTTAGGCCGGCGGCGGGGTCGTAAAGACGATGTAACCACTGACGATGGATATGGTGATTAGTCCAGAGGCAACGCGCCACCCGTGTTTGTCCCAATAACACCAGAACTGAAAGGCGACCCAAATCAGTGAAACCGCAAGCGCCATCCAAAGCGCGAGCGCCCGAAACTCGATTGGAAGCGTCAGCATCAGTGCCGCACTTAAGAACATAGATGCAATGAGCGACCAGATGATGACACTGGTGAGCCGCGGCGCGTGAACGGTCCACGCTGTCAGCGCCGTCACGAGCCCAAAGACAAACACGGCTCGACCAAGACCACTTCCTGGAAACCCGATCACAACGCCAACAATCACGCTCGTGATCATCATAAGGAAAGCGGCAAACCCCATCCAGCGCGGTCGCATGCTCATTACTTTAGCCAGCCCGACCCCGGAACCTATGGCGATAAAGAAGGCGAGCACCAAGACAATCAGATCCATCATAACAGGACGGCTCCCACCCCAAGAACGACACCCAAAGCACCCGCGGCCATGGCGACCTTTGCATGCCAGTCTGGTTTCTGAGCGCTTAGAAAAAGGCCTGCAACAAATGCAAAGCTAAAAACTCCGAGCCAAACCGGGACGCCAAGTTCCCAACCCTGCAGTGACGCTGTCATCATCAGAGTAAGGACGAACACGATCAGAGCCACAACGCGCATACCCAAGCGCATGGGCTCCGATGCGCGAACACTCGCAAATGCAGAACGTCGTCCATCTGCCTGATAGAGCAGAGCGCATCCGGCGAAGAGAAGGCAAGCTGTTGAAAAAACGATCAGCATTCTAAACTAGGCTGAAAGGGGCGCCTCACGACGCCCCCGCGTGCCATCCCCCTTAGAAGTTTGCCTCAAGACGAACACCAACAACCCGTGGATCGCCAATGCGAGATGTACCTGACAGGAAATTCCCGCTCGCATCGAAGTCACGGTTGAGGAAGGTGTAATAGTCTTCATCAAACAGGTTCCGCGCGTACACCGTAATGCGAGAATAGTCGTTGAACTCATAGCCGACCCGTGCGTTCACAAGGGTGTAAGCCTCAACAACATCTTCGTTTTCGTTGTCGCTGAAGACGTCATCGCGGTAGCTCACATCGAGGCCGTAGAAAATGCCAACATCATGAATTTTGTTGAAGCCGACGTTGTATGACCATTCCGGAGCGAACGCGAACGAGTTGCCGGTATAGTCAAACTGCGATGTAACGAAGTCTTCAAATTCGGTTTTGACATAACCGAGCGAGCCATAAATATCGAGCGTCGAGTCGACTGCGTAATCCGCGTCGATTTCGAACCCCATCAGCGTAGACTCTCCGGCATTTACAGTCCGCGTCAACGTGCTCGTCGTGCCATCAGCTAGGACGATAGGTTCTGGCACCTGCTGATCCTGCCAGTCGGCGTAGAAGATGTTTGAGTTAATCGTGAGGTCGCCATCCAAGAGTGTTGATCGCGTAGAGAACTCATAATTGGTCAGGAATTCAGGATCGTAATCGATCGTCCGGCCATCCAGAACGCTGAGCTCAGATCCGCCTGCGCGATAGCCCTGCTGAACCACGAAGGCCAGATTGGTGTGATCGGCAACCGCGTATTGGACGCCAAGTTTTGGGAGGAACGCGTCAAAATCAGCTTCCGTCGACGCAGTGGTGGTGCCTTCAAACGGTCCGAGAAGCGCTTCGAAACCGGGCGGAATACCAGGGATGAAGCGCGTGTCAGCTGTAGAGTCTTGGCTTGTTTCTTCGTGATCGACCCTGGCACCGAAGAGCAAGCTCAGCTGATCACTCACCTGGTATTCTCCATCTACGAATATCGCATAATTCATGGCTTCACTCTCAAACAGAGAGTCACGTCCAATGTTCAAACCCGTTCCAGCCAGCAGTGGGCTGAGGGCCGCACCCGCAACGATGAAATCGTCATCGAATGAGTCTTCAGTGTCGACATAGTAGAGTCCGACCAAGGCGTTCAGGCGGTCGCCTGCATACTTCAAACGTACCTCTTGAGATAGCGCTTCATCTGTGCCTCGGCGATCCAATCCAACTTCTGATGTGTCTCCAGGTTCCGTGTTGAAGTCCTCCAAACGGATATAGTCCGTCGACTGATGAGTCGTAATCGACTGGAAGGACCAAGTCTCAGAGATGTCCCACTCCAGGTTCACCGCATTCAGAAATGTCTCAGTGCCTTCCCGGCCTGGGATATTGTAAGCAACGTCTCGGCTGAATGTGTCGGTTTCACCGACATTGATTACGTCTTCACCCGCGAAATTTTCCGCATAGGTGTGGGTTGTCACGATCCGAATATTCTCAGTTGGCGTGAATAAGAGCTTTCCGCGAATGTTGCTAAGCTCTGACGTATCGGCATCCTCGTTGAGGAATGTATTCGTGATGAAACCTTTGCTTTCGCGATAGTCGCCAGAGAGGCGGAAAGCGAGCTTGTCATCAATTATCGCGGTGCCGCCTGCCGCTGAAACTTGATAAGTGTCGGCTTCAGCAATTTCGACGCGCGCTCGAAAATCAGGTTCAAACTCTGGATCGCGCGTGCGGATGTAGATGGCGCCAGCCAACGCATTTCGCCCGAAGTTCGTGGATTGTGGTCCGCGGAAAACCTCGATTTGAGAGACGTCCCAAGATCCGGTTGGTCCGAAGAAAGTGGTCTGGTTTCCAAGCGGAGCGTCATCGACATAGGTCGTGATGGTCAAGCCTGACCCGCCGCCACCTACGCCGCGCTGGTCAACGCCGCGGATCGCAAACCCTTGTTCACCAAACGCGGCTGTCACGTTAGGAATACGCTCGATAATATCGTAAAGGTCCGCGACAGGTTCGCGCTCAATTTCTTCCGCCGTAACAACTGAAACACTATCGGGCGTCTCCATCAAAGACTGCTCAAATTTGGTCCCTTGGACGATAATGGTTCCAAGGCGCGCCTCATCTTCAGCGTCCGCAGAACTCGCATCCTGAGCCAACGCCCCTGAGGCCATGACGGCCCCAAGTGACACCGCAAGTGTCATTCTAATCATCTGGTTTACCTCTTGAAAATTCTTGTTAGGCATTGCCTGCGGCAACGATAGTGAGCTTGCGTCCGGGGGATGGTGTGCCCCGAAGTTCGATGTTGGGGCTGGTGATTTGTAGCCCGTATGTGGAGAAATGGTCGGCGATCTCGAACACCGTATCTGAAAGGTTTTGTGGTGGCGGTCCGGCATAGAGCCAAGACAAGTGCGCATCACAAAGCGCGCAGTCTCTCGCCTGAGCCGACGACAAGCACGCGACGATTGACAACTCGTCCGCCGTCACCCGCGCACAGCCCGGCATGGCCAGTAGAATGCCTCTACGCCCATCATTTCCGAGCGATCTTGCAAAGTCCAAAACACCAGCGAGTGCGACCGGCCCGTCTTCGCCGAAGGTGCGCTCAAATCCGCGGACAAGCGTACAGCATTTGGCACCGCCTCGTGCGCAAGCTCTGAAGCTCCAGAGCGCAATACCTGCTCCAAGACCAAGGTCTGGGACATGCACTCCTGAAAGGAAGCCCTGCTCATTCATGTTTCGATCCTTGTGTTTGACTGGGAAAGGGCTGCGGCGTCATCGTCTGGGAGGAAACATGAGAGGGTGACGCCGCAGCGATGGCGGCAAAGCCGATTGGAGACGACTTGGCCGACCAATTAGGAACGGGTTTGCAGAGAATGAGACTGACGAACCTCATTGTCCGAACTGCCAAGAGGCTGTGATTTTGACGTTTTGTCCGGGTTCAGAGACACCTGCGAAGACGCGCTCATAGTCATCGTCGAAGACGTTATCGATGCCAAAATCGAGCCGAAGGCCTTCAACAAAGTCCGGTCGCCAAGTCGCGTAAACATCAAGGACCGCATAGCTGTCTCGCTGATCCTGAATCAGGAACCCGCCCGCGCCATCTGAAACGCGCTGCTCGAAGTCAGATGCATGCTGGAAACGTGTGCCGATACGCGCATTCCACTCTGGAAGCTTCAGACCAAGATCGACCGCGACGCGGTCTGGTGTCAGCGAGCCAAGGTCTGAGCCGTCTGAAAGGTCAGTGCCCTCAATCGTCGAAAAGCTTGCTCGTGCGAAGAAGCGGTCAGAATCATAGTGAATCTCACCTTCCCAACCTTCAAGTTCGGCCTGGTCTACATTTGCCGATTCCGAAGTGCCCCAGTCGCAAGGCTGGAAGAAGGGCGGCGTAAAGCAGCCTGCTGAAGGAACAACGTTCACCGAGAGATTGATCAGCTCGTCTGCCTCGGTTTCGTAATAGCTGATTTTGGCTTGGAAGCGGTCGCTTGGGACGAAAACCTGCTGGAAATCAACGCCCGCGCCAAATTCGATCGTCTGTGTCTCTTCAGGTACGAGATCCGGGTTCGGAATGAAATTGTTTGGGGCAAACACAAACGATCCCATGGCTGGATTGAAAAGAACCGGGTGGGGAATTTCGAAATGAACGCCGTCCAGGTAGAGTTCGTTGATCGATGGCGCTCTAAACCCTTCAGAGTAGGAACCGAAGAGGCGCAGCCATTCCGCTCCTTCCGGTTCGAAACTCACCGCGAAACGAGGAGAGATGGCATCGTCAGAGTTTTCCTGATCCGCCGCAATTGACGATGAACTCTCGAATTCGTCGTAGCGAATGCCCGGGATAACCAGAAACTCACCCGCTGGCGTGTCGATCACGGCCTCGATCTGAGCAAAGATGCCCGCAAACTCGCTCTCACCATTTGGGACACCGCCGCGTGTACCATCTATTGTCTGATCGTCTGTTCCAGTCTGCTCGTCCTTGTACCAGTCGCCGCCAACGGTCAGCGTTGTTTCAGCAGAACCAACCCTGAAGCGTGAGGCATTTCGGGCCGAGAAGCCGGTGGTTTCGATATCACGAATGGTTGTCCGTGGGATGGTTGCGTCAAACTCGTCCACATCACTTGAGGTCTGATAGGCGGTCACGCCGAGATCGACCCAATTATTGTCTTCTGGATTGAAGGTCACCCCGAGACGGAACGTATCTGTCGTAATGTCTTTTTCGACTTCACGATCGAGAACCCCGTCGCCTGTGCCCAACGTACCCTGCCCATTGTTCGGCTCGATTGCGGTGTTCGCAAAGCGCTGCCAGGAACCTTCAACGGTCAGCGCGTCGGTCAGCTCGTAGCTGCCCTTCAGAAGCGCGGTTTCAATTTCGTCATCGGAAGGAAGATCTACACCAGATCCGAGTTCAATATCGCCGGACTGGCGAATGCCAAAGCTGGCAACGCCATCAAATCCACCTTGCCTCGTATAACCGGTGATAGATGCCAAAGCTTCTTCGTTGACGCTTTGATAGCCGACCCGGAAGCGCCCGCCCCAGACTTCATTGTCTGCTAAGAGATCGTCCGCATCGACACTCTCAAAGGCGAGGACACCCCCGACAGCCCCTGAGCCATAAAGGGCAGATGCGGGGCCGCGAACGACTTCCGCGGTGCCGATCAATTCAGGATCAACGAAGAAGCGGCCATCATGCGCCGAGGTGAAACTCTGCCGCGCACCATCGAGTAGGATAAGGACATTCTGACCCGATAGACCGCGAATGCTTGGCCGTTCGCCAGTGCGGCGAGGCCCCCCAAAGAAATCAAGGCCTGGCACGTCGCGCAAGGCATCCGATATCGTGGAGGGTGCAAGTGTTTCCAGCTGGTCACGCCCCACAACTGTGACCTGTCCCGGATATTCAAAGACCGGGATCGGGTTGGAGGTCCCGTAAACCGTGACCGTCTCTTCGCGCAGCTCCTCATCGGAGGCTGCAGTATCCTGCGCGTAAGTAAACGGGGCGAGTGACAGGGCCGTAGAAGCAATCAAAATGGTACGAACCGAAAGGCGTCCGGATTGGAATGGCATAGTATGGTCCTCAATGACTTCGTGAGAGTAAATCTCATTTGCAAATCAGGCGATATACGTATAAATCCGCAATTGCAAGTCATTCTCACTTGCGCTATTAAAATGAAATTCTTTTTTTGGCGCACGTCGCCTATCGTCTTTGGGAGTCAGAATATGAGCGTGATCAAAACGGGCCTGCTATCGGTCTCCGCAATTGCAATCTTCGCCATTACGGGATGCACAACAACAACCAGCTTTGCATCAACAGAGGCGACAGTTGAGCAGGTCGTGTCAGAAAATTTCGAACAAGACCGAGAGTCCATCCTCTCGATGACGGGTGATTACAAAGTCACTTTCGATTTTACCGAAACAGTCTCTTTTGTGGAGGGCTATGAGCTGAAAGAGCCGAAGCTATCAGGCGGCCATGAGTCCGTTCGCGTGGTGGAAGACCGCGGCGACTATATCAGCCTGCAGCACCTCTTGGTTGTTGGTCCCGATGACAGCCCGTTTGTCGTGAAACACTGGCGGCAGGATTGGCAGTATGAGCCGGAACGCGTTCTCATGTTTGTGGGCGGGAATGCCTGGGAATGGCGCGATGTCCCTGAGGCTGAACGCAAAGGCGCTTGGTCACAAACCGTCTATCAGGTTGATGATGCCCCGCGTTATGGGGCGCTGGCAACGTGGACTTACAATGATGGCCTCGCCGAATGGACACCGCCGCATGAATGGCGACCGCTGCCGCGCCGGGACATGACAACGCGCGATGACTATCACGCCGTGAATGCCGTTAACCGCCATGTCATCACGCCCTGGGGCTGGGTGCATGAGCAGGACAATTCGAAACTGATGCTAAATGGCGAGCCTCAAACCCTCGTCCGCGAA
>JBCBZD010000014.1:0-82879 GCA_039815485.1 Pseudomonadota bacterium
AGTTAAGAAGAGTCCTGAAGCGCGGGCGCGCCCGCCTCGGCATCGCACACAAGCGGTGCAGAAACCTGCACGCAGCGCGTCATCAGCCGGCCCGCCCAATAGTGAATACCGCTGAGATGCATCTCGCCGCTTTCATTGTAGAGCGCATACCAATGCGCGCGGTAGAGCTTGTTCTGCTGCTTGAACCAGGCGACGAGATCGCGCGGATCGTCGGAGACGAAGGTCACCCAGACCTTGCCGTCCGGGTCGACCTCCCAAAGCACTTCGCGCTGCTGCAAGCCGCACCAGTTGCGGATGCCGAGCAGTTGCCACCAGACCCAAGGCCAGAGATAGACCGGGACGTGGCGAACGGCAGAAAGGGTGAAGCGAACTTCCATGGGCTGGGAGCGTAAATGGGTTGGGAAGTGGGTCGGATTGATTTGTTGGGAATGGACCCAAAGCGAACATTAGGCGAGTGTCTTAGATGGGGCGAGTTTAGGATGCTCAACGACTGGAAAAAATTCTTCCAAGCAACCAATCTGAAATTTTGCTCGGGTAATTTAATCTGAGGAATACGTTCGTTTCGATACCAAGACGTATGAAGGAGAACTCATTTGATGGAGGTTTGGTACTTAGACGGCGGAAGTGAAACTCGATATCGTGCCGATGCAGATAAAAAAAGCGTAGAAGCATTCGAAGACTTGGCGAGGGCTGAGGGATACTACGACGCTGCGTTTGGGCGTCAGGCACTATATCAACATTCCGAGGTCCTGCGGCAGGGGAAAAAAATCGAATTTCCCGATCTGGTTCCAAGAAGAATAACGCTTCGCAAACCAAAAAGTGCAAAGAAGCTGAATCCGCATTTTCTACGCAGCGATTATGGTATCCTGATTAGCGATGAAGCGCGTGCCGCTGTTGAGCAGTTGGAACCGGAAACCCATCAGTTTTTTTCGGTCGATTTGGTCTACCCAGATGGAACAATAAGCCCCCGGCAGTATTTTTTGCTAGTGGTTACAAACAGGTTGGACGCTCTCGACCGTGCTCACTCATTGATCGAGATACATAATCCAGACAAAGAGAATTGGACGTGGGTAGCACATCCGCCCAAATGTGTTTTCAAAGAAAGTACTATCTCTGGATTTCATCTTTGGAGAGATCCACGCTGCCGCAACCGTCTCTTTGGCTCGGGCGAACTCGTAAAACTACTAAATGATCAGAATTTACGCGGCCTAGAGCCGCAAGGACCGTCGCGTGTATGTGATGAGTCCGCGGTCTGAGAACGGGATAGAATATGGTTTGCGAGCGCACTCGACCGCATCCTGCTTATAATACGAGAGGCTGTTTTAGGGCGTTTTAGGCCGGACGCTCGTGTCGCATTTGGGCAAAGAACAGATGGGGTCGGTCAATCCCAGATTCCGTCTTGGCGGATGAACAGTGGCTGGTTACGACGTGGCTGTGCATCGTTCGAGGCTTTGTATGCCCCAATCTTTCAACATCTCCGGTCCGTGGGGCGGGCGGTATTGGTACAATGACTTTATCGAGGAGCCTGTACCGTTTTCGGCCTGGCTGTCAGTTGTGGATGGTGCGCTGACCGGGACCACGCTGGAGCCGAATACGTTTTTATTCAACGGTCCCGAAGAGCTGGACGCGGAGTTACAAGGCGGCGTTCATGGCGCGTTGGTCCAGTTCGATAAGGTCTATCCCGGCGTGGAACAACCAGCGGTCTGGTATGACGGCTTGCTGAGCGAAGCGGGGAACCGGATCTTTGGAAGCTGGGTCTTTCGCAAGCCGGGTGAACTGAGCGGTCGGTTTGAGATGACCCGGATCATGACGAAAACGCGCGCGACGGCAGGCGCGTCCGCACGCGCGCGTTAGCTTTTGGTGGCTTTGCGGGCGTTGAAGGCCGCCATTTGCTCTGGCGTTGCCTCGGGTTGCATGGCTTTCCAGTCGCCATAGGGCATGCCGTAAACGCGCTCGCGCGCCTCGTCTTTGGTGAGGGTGAGACCCTCGGCCTCTGCGGCTTCGCGATACCAGTCGGCGAGGCAGTTGCGACAGAAATCGGCGAGGATCATCAGGTCGATATTCTGAACATCGCGGTTTGTGTCGAGGTGTGAGAGCAGGCGGCGAAAGGCGGCAGCTTCGATCTTGTCAGTTTGGTCAGTCATAGTGGGGCCTTAAGTCTGTTCGACGGCGCCAGGTATGGGCGCAAGTCGGGGGAGCAGTGCCAAGCTTGCCATAGCGGCGACAAGAATAAAACACGCGGCAGCGGCAAGGACGGGCAGACCCTGATTGATCACCGGCGCGAGCAGGGCTGTGCCGCCAGCCGCGATTACCAGAATGCCGAGAATGGTGAGCGAGGCCGCGCGGTCGTCATCGCCGCCAGAGGCTTGCATGGTGCGCAGGAAACCGGGCGGCCCGCGAAAGCCAAGGCCCATATTCACGGGCACGAACAGGGGGACGAGCCAGACCGGATCAAGCTCTGGCACAGTGAGCGCGGCGGTGAGCAGGACAACCGAGCCGAGGCCTGCCATACTGGTGCCGAACCAGATGGCCCACTCTGCGCCGAAACGGTCGACCACGCGGCCCGCTGTGTTGGAGGCGACGATAAAGGTCGAGATGCCGACCACCTGCATGAGGATGAAATCGGTGATCGTGCCGTCCATCGTGTTGACGATGACAGCAGGCGCGCCGAACACAAAGACGAGCAGCCCGCCGACCACGCAGGCATGGCTGACCGCGTAGCGCATATAGACCGGCGAGATGAGCAAGCGGACATAGCTGCCCGCACTTGCGGTCTTTGCCGTGGGGGGCAGCAGGTCTCTAAAGGCGATCAGGGCGGCGGTGAGCGCGGCGGCGAGTACCCCTGTGAGGCTGAACGAAAGGGTCCAGCCGCCAAGCGCGAGCAGGCCGATGCCCGCCACCGGGGCAAGTGCAGGGGCCAGCGATTCAATGCTGGCGAGCGCGCCAATGGCTTTGGTTGCGCCGCGCTCATCAAACAGCGCCTTGATGATGCCGGGGGCGAAAACGGCGGGCGCGGCAGACGAGACGCCCTGTACGAAACGCAGGCCGATCAGGCTCTCGATTGTGGGGGCCAGCGCGGCGAGGAATGAGATCACCGCAAACAGGCCAAGGCCGCCGATCAGGCAGTTGCGACGTCCGAATTTTGCTCCGAGCGCGCCGTAAAGGAGCAGGCCGAGCGCGGTGCCGCCGGTATAGGCCGCGATGACCAGCTGCGCGCGGGCCTCATCGCCGCCGAGCAGGTCTGGCAGGTCCGGGATGGCGGGCAGGACAAGATCAATGCCGGAGAGGCCGAGTACGGTTCCAGCGACGAGCAAGGCGCAGACGGCGATAGGGCGGGGATGATGGCTCATTTCGGCTCGATCAGGTCCCAGAGATTGCCCCATGGGTCGGAAAAAACGACGACACTCCCATAAGGCTCGTGGCGCGGCGCTTCCTTGAAGGTGACGTCAGCTGCCTTCATGGCATTGTAATCGCGGGTGAAATCATCGGTTTCCAGGAAGAAACCGACGCGCCCGCCGGTCTGGTTGCCAATCGCGGCTTGCTGCTCTGGTGTGTCGGCGACGGCGAGGAGGAGGGCGGTTTGGGCACCCCTCGGACAGACACGGACCCAGCGTTTGGTCTCGCTGAGCGGCGTATCCTCCAGCAGCTCAAAGCCGAGCTTGCCGACATAGAAGTCTATGCCTGCATCATAGTCCGGAACGAGGAGGGTTATGTTGAGGAGGCGGGTCACTAGTATACTGGTTGATCTGGCAGATAGAGAGGTGGTTGAGAATCAATAATAAACTGATCGCATCCTTCATCCCAAGGAAACTCGCCGGAAACCGCTCCCGGCCAAACGATTTGAAAAGCACTAACGGGATCGGAGTTGCCCAGATGGTGATTCCAATACCATTTGGCTGAATTGAGGTAGTTCATCTCAATGTTTTCGGCGTGGACCTTTTTGATTATGCAGTCGAACCCCTCGAGCAAGTGCGACCAGATCATCCCATCTTGGGGTTCAATGCCGTCCTTAATGTCTCTGAAAACCTGCCAAAGCATCGAATTCATGAGATCATTTGATAGTCCAAAGACTATAAATTCCGGGCAGTTCACAGTCTTGGTGAATCCCACGGAATAGGAGAAGCTCGGCTTCTCTTGGTCAGGATCGAATATGTGAGAACACTGCCAGCCATGCTCTTCGACGTTTTTGATGATATTGGCTTCATAGTCCGTTATCATTAAACTTACGCCGCCTCCAATTCGCCCGGTTCGTAGTTTAGGATCGGCCCGAGCCATCTCTCGGCGGTGCGTAGTTCCATGCCTTTGCGCTTGGCATAGTCTTCGACCTGATCGCGTTCGATCCGTCCAACGGCGAAGTAGGCGCTTTCGGGATGGGCGAGGTAGAGGCCGGAGACGGAGGCGGCGGGCGTCATGGCGCAGCTGGTGGTCAGTTCCATGCCGATCCGGCCCGCGTCGAGCAGCTTGAAGAGTGTGTTCTTTTCAGTGTGATCAGGCTGGCAGGGATAGCCGGGGGCCGGGCGGATGCCGCGATAGCTCTCCTTGATCAGGTCTTCATTGGAGAGCGCCTCGTCGGAGGCATAGCCCCACAGCTCCTTGCGGACGCGTTCGTGCATATATTCGGCCATGGCTTCGGCGAAACGGTCGGCCAGGGCCTTGACCATGATGGCCTGATAGTCGTCGCCTGCCGCTTCGAACTCTTTGGCGATCTGTTCGGCTTCCGGGCCGGAGGTGACGGCGAAGCCGCCAATATGGTCGCCCTCGTCAGCGACAAAGTCGGAGAGCGCAAAGTTGGCGCGGGAATTGTCTTTGACCATTTGCTGGCGAAGCGTGTGGAAGACCTCGCCGCTGCCGAGCTGAATGTCGTCGCCTTTGCGCGTGGCAGGCCAGAAGCCGATCACGGCTTTCGGATTGAACCAGTCTTGCCCGAGGATCTGTTGCATCATGACTTCAGTGTCGCGCCAGAGATCGCGGGCTGCCTCGCCGACAATCTCATCGTCGAGGATTTGCGGGTAGCGCCCAGCCAGGTCCCAGCTGGCAAAATAAGGCGTCCAGTCAATGTATTTGGCAAGGACGGAGAGGTCGAACTCCTCGAACACTTTTGTGCCGGTGAAAGTCGGCGCAGGCGGGGTTGGCGCATCGAGTTTGTGGGCTAGTTCCCGGGCTTTCTTGATCGGATGGCGTTTCTTCGGCGGACCGCCTGCGCGGCTGTCGCGCATGCGCTGATACTTGGCCTGTGTGGTTTCGACGAAGAGCGGGCGATCCGCATCTGAGAGCAGGGTTGAGACCACGCCGACGGCGCGGCTTGCATCGGAGACGTGGACGGTCGGGCCGTTCTTGCGTGAGGGATCAATCTTGACCGCAGTGTGGGCCGGGGAAGTGGTTGCGCCGCCGATCAGCAGCGGCTGGGTCATGCCGGTGCGCTGCATCTCGCGCGCGACATAGACCATCTCGTCCAGGCTAGGCGTGATCAGGCCCGAGAGGCCGATAATGTCGACATTCTCTTCCTTGGCCTTGGCGAGGATATCCTCGCATGGGACCATGACGCCCATATCGACAATCTCATAGCCATTACAGGCGAGTACGACGCCGACAATATTCTTGCCGATATCGTGGACGTCGCCTTTGACGGTCGCCATCAGGACTTTGCCATTGGTGACATCCACGGTGCCAAGCTCGACTTTTTCAGCCTCCATGAAGGGGTCGAGATAGGCGACTGCGGCCTTCATCACGCGGGCAGACTTGACGACCTGCGGCAGGAACATCTTGCCCGAGCCGAACAGGTCGCCGACGACATTCATGCCGTCCATGAGCGGGCCTTCGATGACATGGAGTGGGCGTGCCGCGTCTGCGCGAGCTTCTTCGGTGTCTTCGGTGATAAACTCGGTAATGCCATTGACCAGGGCGTGTTCCAGGCGCTTGTTCACCGGGCCTTCGCGCCAGGACATGTCTTTTTCAGCCGTCTTGCCTTTTTGGCCGCGGAACTGTTCAGCATAGTCGACGAGGGCTTCAGTCCCTTCTGGTGTGCGGTTCAGAACCACGTCCTCGACTAGTTCGCGCAGTTTGGGTTCGATCTCATCATAGATATCGAGTTGACCCGCATTAACGATGCCCATGTCCATGCCCGCTGGAATGGCATGGTAAAGGAAGACCGAGTGCATCGCGCGGCGGACCGGTTCATTGCCGCGGAACGAGAATGACACATTCGAGAGCCCGCCAGAGATATGACAGCCGGGGCAGGTCTCGCGGATTGTCTTAGTCGCTTCGATAAAGTCGACGGCGTAATTGTTGTGCTCCTCGATGCCAGTGGCGACGGCGAAGATGTTCGGGTCGAAGATGATGTCCTCGGGCGGGAAGCCAACGTCTTCGGTGAGGATTTTAAATGCGCGCTGGCAGATCTCAATTTTGCGCGGGGCGGTGTCAGCCTGACCGACCTCATCGAACGCCATGACCACGACCGCCGCGCCATAGGAAAGGCATTTATAAGCCTGCTCGCGGAATTGGTCCTCACCCTCTTTCATCGAGATCGAGTTCACGACCGCCTTGCCCTGAACGCATTTCAGGCCCGCCTCGATGACGTCCCACTTGGAGCTGTCAATCATCACCGGTACGCGGGCAATGTCTGGCTCTGCGGCGATGAGGTTGAGGAATGTGGTCATCGCCTCCGCACCGTCCAGCATGCCCTCATCCATGTTCACATCGATAATCTGCGCGCCGTTCTCAACCTGCTGGCGCGCGACCTCAACTGCGGCGGGGTAGTCGCCAGCGGTGATGAGTTTACGGAATCGGGCCGAGCCGGTCACGTTGGTGCGCTCGCCTATATTGACGAAGGTCTGGGAGGCTGTGGTCATTTTATTATGGGTCTCACAAATTCAAAATACTGGCGGCGCTACTCGTCCATTACGGTCTCGAAGCCGCCGAGGATCATGCGTTTGGCGTCGAAAATGGTGAATTCGTCCTGGTCTTCGAAAAAGGGGTCTTTGACGAGCGCTTCCATGCCCTTGTCGCGCACCTCTTTAGAGGGCCAGACGATCCATGAGAACATGACATTCTCATCGTCCTTGAGCTCAACAGCTTGCGGGAAAGAGGTGTGCTTGCCGGTCGGCACATCCACGCCCCAGTTTTCAACCAGGCGCAGCGCACCATACTTCTTGAAAATCGGCACACACTCGCGCGCATGCTCAAGATAGCGATCATAGTGTGCTTTCGGAACGGCGATCACAAAGCCGTCGACATAGGTCATTTGGTCCCCTCCTGCTTTAGTCGTCCAGGATCGTTTCGAACTCGCCCATAATCATGCGCTTGCCGTCAAACGGCATCTCGGTCGCGTCGCTGAAGAGCGGGTCGGTCATAAGCTTTTCATAGCCCTTGTCGCGCGCGTCTTTGGAAGGCCAGATATTGATGGCCATTACAGCGGTCTCGCCCTCTTTCAAGGCCACCGCCTTGGGAAAGGAAGTCACCTCTCCTTCGGGAATTTCTGCGCCCCAGAATTCCATCACTTTCAAGGCGCCATACTTCTTGAACGCTTGCGACATGGATTTTGCCAAGGCGATATACTCGTCCTTATTGGCGATCGGAACAGGCACAATAAAGCCGTCAACATAGGTCATCTTAGTGGCTCCTTACACCGGGCAGGCCGTCAATGCTGAGCGCATTCTTGATCCGATACCCTTCAGCCCATTGCTCAGCGGTGACTTTGGGATTGTCGGCATAGCGTTTCAGCTGATCACGCTCGCCTTTGAACTCGTAGAATGGGACCCCCCAGCCACAGCTGTCCTGAATGCGTGTTAGCTTGATTGTGAAGATCGCACGGGCTTTATCAAAGTCAGGAAAATGGGACAGGAGGTCTGCGAAACCGGGCTCATCCCATTGTGTGGCTTTGGCTTCGCCATAAAGGCGCAGGATGACCGGAGCCCCCTCAAAGGCGCAGAACATGATCGTGATGCGGCCATTCTCATCGGTGTGCGCCTGCGTTTCGATGCCAGAGCCACCGGTATCCAGGTAAGCCACAGTCAGGGGATCGATCACCTTGAACGCGTCATAGCCCTTGGGGCTGAGATTGATGTGGCCGTCAGCCGACAGAGGCGCTGTCGCAACGAAGAACACTTTTTGCGCTTCGATGAAGGTCTGTAACTTGTCGTCGAGTTGGTCGTAAACTTTCATAGTATGCTTCCTGCCTTGCGTGTTTTGCCCGCCTCAAGCGGCCAGTTTCCGTCCTCGCGTATGGTAAACGCATCAACAGATTGGTTGTACCAGTAAATCCACGCGATTTCTCCGGTTTCTTTTGCGCTGTCGTCGAGCAGCGGAATTTTGACTCGTTGATAGAGAGAGGCGTCCGGATCGCCGGGAATGACATCCTCGAACTGGTCAAGGGCAAGGGCGAGGCGCTCGTGGTCGAGGCGGTAGCGTACGCCGTGGCAGAGCGTGTCGCCGTCTACGACACCGGGAAAGCCGCCAAGGTCATACAAGCTGCCTTTGAAGCGGCAGGGCCCGAGAAATTCCCCTGCTGCCTCTAGATCGATATGCGCAGGCATGCCCGACGCGCCCCGTTTCAGCAGACCGTAAAAGACGAACAGGTCGCCAGCAGTGACAGGGCCGTTGGGGATCACAGGCTAGCTTACCAGCTCAAATGGTTCGAGGCCGGAGAGGCGCATGGCGCGCTCTTCTGTTACCGAATCGCGTGGCTTTACGCCTTCGACTGCTTTGACTATCGCGGCAATGTGTTCAGGGTCGGTGCCGCAGCAGCCGCCCAGAATATTGACCAGGCCATCTTTGGCCCAAGCGCCAACGTGGTTCGCAGTCTCGTGGGGTTCCTCATCATATTCGCCCATTTCATTCGGCAGACCGGCATTCGGATAGGCGGCAACGAGCGTATTCGATATGCGCGACATGGTTGCGATATGTGGGCGCATCAGCTCCGCCCCGAGCGCGCAATTGAAACCGACGGCGAAGGGCTTCGCATGGCGAATCGAGTGCCAGAACGCTTCGACCGTTTGTCCCGATAGCGTGCGCCCGGAGCGGTCGGTAATCGTGCCGGAAATCCAGATGGGAAGCTTTTCCATGCCTTCGTTTTCCAGATCCATAATCGCCTTGATCGCGGCCTTGCAGTTCAACGTGTCGGTGATCGTCTCAATGAGATAGAGATGTACGCCCCCTTCATTGAGCGCTTGGATCTGCTCGCGATAGGCTTGATAGACCTGATCAAAAACGACCTCGCGGGCACCGGGATCGTTGACGTCCGAGCTCATGGACAGCATCTTGTTAAGTGGGCCGATCGAGCCCGCCACAAAGCGCGGTTTATGCGGCTCTTTCTCGGTCCAGCGGTCTGCTGACTCACGGCCGAGCCGTGCGCCCTCATAATTAATGTCGATCACGCTTTGCAGGTCGAGATTATAGTCGTCCTGCGCGATGGTCGTTGCCGAGAAAGTGTTGGTTTCTGAAATGTCCGCACCCGCGCCGAAATAGGCGTCGTGAAGCTCGGTCACGTGTTCGGGTCGGGTGAGGCAGAGAATGTCGTTATTGCCCTTCATTTGCCCTGGATAGGTCGCCTCATCAAAGCGGTCGGCGCGAAAGTCAGTCTCGGTTAGGCCCATGCGTTGGAACATCACGCCCCAAGAGCCGTCAAAGATCAGGATACGCTCTTTTACGGCGGCTTTCAGGGCGGCGATACGGTCTTGGCGGTTGGTCATTGGCGTACACTTTCTACAGCGTCATTGATTTCGGGAAAGTCGGAGGCAAGTTTATCGAAGGCCGCGCGGGTGGACTGCGCCGTCCCCGGGCGGCAGACCCGCTCAACGGTTTGGATAGAACGGTCCGTTTTTGCTATGAATGCGAGCGGATCAGCGCGGCATTCTTCCGCCGAGTCTATCCCTTTCTGTTCAACTTCTTTTGGGTATTTGGCGCGTTCGAGCGGGCAGATGTCCTCCTGAATAAAGGCTTCAAATGATCGCGTATCGTTGACATGGAGTCGTCGGATATCAGCGATTGTAGTGTCTTGGCGCTTAAGGATCGAGTCGCAGACTTCAGCCTGCATGTCCCACATTTCTTCCTGAGTGGGCTCTCTGGACGAATGCCAGGTTATGTATGTCGCCAAAGCGATTCCAGCGACGCCAAGGGCCGGGCCTGCCCATTTGAGACGGTGGTTCGAGGCCCTTGTCATGATTGGCACTTCTTGATTTCGGTTAGTATGGCGCGGGTGCTCACAGGTTCCATTCCACAATGTTCTCGATATTGCGGCACGAGCGCCTTCCTGGCCTTGGTCGCCGCTTTCAAGTTCTCCGGTACGCCAAGGTCTGCGGCGTTAGGCAAGTTCTCACAGCTTTCATCAGGAACCAGGTTGAGAACCACTTCGCAAAATTGGTAATAATAGTAAGCTTCAGAGGTCGACGCGCATTCTCCGACCGGCGTTTCAATCACCAATACATCGTTGTCGCCGTGCGCCGACTGGCTGTTCAACATACAGTCAAGCACCTTAGATGTATCGAATGTCGGTCGCTGCTCGCAGCCCACGATGGAAGCGAACGCCAGTGAGAGAATCCAGAAAAACTTCACCCCACTGCCGCCTTTGGTTTGAGGCCGAGCATGCGGCAAGTTGAGAGGGCAAGGCCGGCCTTGTTCAGGGTGTAGAAGTGGAAATCCTCTACGCCCTGATCGGCAAGTTTATGGCAGAGTTCAACCGCGACATTGGCCGTAATCAGGTCACGCGTTTCAGCGTCGTCTTCGGTGCCGTCATAAAGCTCGTGCAACCAAGCGGGTATGCTCGCCTCAACGACTTTCGCCATCCGGCAAAGGCCTTTAAAGTTTGGCTGCAGCATAATGCCGGGCACGATGGGCATGGTGACGCCGCCTGCGCGGGCCCGCTCGAGAAAGCCGAGATAGACCTCTGGCTCGAAGAAGAATTGGGTGATCGCCCGGTCTGCGCCTGCATCTTGTTTGGCTTTCAGAAAAGCGATGTCTTCGTCCCAGCCGCGGCTGTCGGGGTGTTTTTCCGGATAGCAGGAGACGCTGATCTCAAACCGCGCGCCGGGCGCAATATTATAGTCGCGAATGCCTTGGACCAGATCGACACTGTCGCGAAAGCCCCCAGGATGCTGCTCGAAACGCTCACCCATGCCAGACGGCGGGTCGCCGCGCAGGGCCACAAGATGACGCACACCAGCATCCCAGAACTCGGTCGCGACTTGCAGCACCTCTTCCCTGGTCGCCGACACGCAAGTTAAATGCGCGGCCGGGGCAAGCGGGGTGTCCTGAGCTATCTTGGCGACGGTCTTCTGGGTGCGGTCGCGGGTGGAGCCGCCTGCGCCATAGGTGACCGAGACGAAGTTCGGCGCCATTGGAGAGAGGCGGGCAACGCTTTCCCAGAGCTTGGCTTCCATCTTGTCAGATTTGGGCGGAAAGAACTCGAACGAGACGCTTGGAGCGCTGTCACGCTGACGGCTTGCAATGGAGAGGGCGGTCATGCGGCGACTTCCTGTTTCAAAGTAGGGAGAGCAGCGCTCCAGATCAGGACACTGAGGCCTTGTTCAAGGGAGGCTGGTGGATCAAACCGGTGCGGCGGTTCAAGTTTGAGGTGCGAGACATCGGCCCATTCCTGCATATCTTCGAGGCGCAATCCGAGCCGGCGGTGACCATGCTCCTGCTGCAGGAAGGCGAGATCATGCGGGGCGAAGTCAACAACCAGCAGCTGGCCACCCGGGCGCAGAATACGGGACGCCTCAGCGATCACAGAAGCAGGGTCTTCGATATAGTGAAGCACCTGGTGGATGATGACGAGATCAGCGCTATCGGTCTCGAACGGGGTGGCGGCGACATCACCCTGGCGCACGCGGGCATTGGTGATCCCGGCTTTGGCGAGATTGGCGCGTGCTACGGTCAGCATCTGGTGAGACAAGTCAAGGCCTTCAGCTTCAGCGGCGCGCGGGGCAAACAGGGTTAGCATGCGGCCCGTTCCGGTGCCGAGATCCACGATACGTTGCAGCGGGCCGTGCTGTGCCGCCTCAAGCAGCGCTTGCTCTATCGCTTCATTCGGGAAGTGCAGGGCGCGGATCCGGTCCCAATCTTCTGCAACGGCGCCGAAATAGGCGTTGGCAGCAGATAAACGTGCCTGCCTTATGGTCGTGAGCGCGCTGAGGTCGCCTGCAAAGTCTCCGTGTGAGAGATCAAGCTCGGCAAACAGACTGTCCAGCACCCGGCGCGGCCAGCCTTTATTGGCGGCGCGATAGAAAACCCAGGAGCCTTCGGGCAAACGCTCAACAAGGCCAGCTGTGGTCAGCGTCTTAAGATGATGTGACAGTCGGGGCTGGCTTTGATCGAGAATTTTGACAAGCTCGCCGACAGCGAGATCACCTTGCCGCAAAAGCGCAAGAATACGCAGGCGGGTGGGTTCACCAGCCGCCTTTAACGCATCGACAATGGTATCAGGTTGAGCGCTCATGGGCATCATATAAACGATCATTTATATGTTTTGCAAGCGCTTGGTCCTAAAAATGCAAAGACTCGTGGCAATAGACCAAAGAGTTCGCCGCAATATTCCGCAAAACGCCTGTGATATTGGAGACACATAATGTGCGTATGCAACTTGTTCACAATAGGTTTAGTTGAAATGTGCCACATCGGGGCACATATCGTGCATCGATAATGGATGGACTTTTATGATGCGAACAGCAATTGCGGCGTTGGGGACTGCCCTGACAATTACTGGATGTGCTTCGACTGCCTCGGTTGAGAGCGGTGAGGTGTACGACCCGTTTGAAGGTTTTAACCGGACCATGTACGGCTTCAATGATGAAGTCGACAAGGCGGTTCTGGGGCCTGTGGCCATGGGCTATCGGGCTGTTACCAATGAGCCGGTGCGCAATGGCGTATCGAACTTTCTGACCAATTTGAACCAGCCGGTCGTGTTTTCGAATGCCGTATTACAAGGCAAGCCATACACCGCGCTCGACACATTAGGGCGGTTCCTGGTGAATACCACAGTGGGTATTGGCGGAATTTTTGACCCGGCCACGGCAGCAGGCGTACCGAAGCATAATGAGGACTTTGGCCAGACCCTTGGGTATTGGGGTGTACCAGACGGCGCTTATCTGGTGTTGCCTTTCTTTGGCTCCAGCAATATCCGCGATGCCGCGGGCATGGGCGTCGATAACGTGTTTGATCCGCTGAACTGGGCGACGTTCGAGGGTGATACCGCATTTCGGGTGAGCCGGACAGCGGTAGGTGTTGTCTCGATACGTGAGCGATTTGATGATGCAATTGAGCTCGTACGCGATCAACCGGAGCCTTACACCTTCTTGCGCCGGAATTATTCTCAATCCCGTCAAGCCGCTATCCGCGATGGCGAAGAATTAGAAGACCCGTTCGCAAATTTGCCTGATTTCGAGGATTATGATTTCGGCGATGAGTTCGAGGAAGAGTAAACACAAGGAAGCCTGATATGATCTTGCGGAATTTACTTGTTTCAGTTGCCTTTGCTGTCGCGGCAGTTCCTGCCGCGCTGGCGGACACGAAAACAGAAGAATATGTGCGTACAAACGCAAATGATGTGTTGAATGCGCTGAACAGCCCTGAACTGGATGCTGATGGACGCCGCGCGGCGTTTCAGACCTATATGGACCAGTTCGCGAATATTGATGCAGTGTCGAAATTTGTCATCGGAAAGTATGCCAAGCGGTTTGAGCCCGAAGATCTGGAGCGCTATCAAGACGCCTTCCGAACCTATGCGCTCGCGGTCTATGAGTTTTACTTCAATGAGTTCAAGGGCCGCGAGGTTTCGGTCACAGGTTCAAACGATCGCACCGCGCGTGATTCGATCGTTGATACGAAGATTACCAGCGAGAATGGCCGCGAGATGGATGTGCGCTGGCGCGTGCTGAACCGCGGGGACAAGTATCAGGTCGTTGATGTTGCGCTCGAAGATCAGGGAAATCTGATCTGGCTGGCGATCGAGCAGCGGGCGCAGTTCCTGTCCATTCTGGACCAGTCTGACGGTTCTGCGGATGCGCTGATTACCAAGATTGAGAGCATGACGAGCGAACTCGAGGATCAGCGCGTGGAATAGGTTCGTCTTCTCTAGGATTTCAAGGGCCCTTCGGGGCCCTTTTTTGTGTCGATTTGTCAATTCGACAAGAATTGCGCTCGCCAAACAAGATATAGAGTTTAAATAACTTATAGGGGCGCCACGAAGGGTTTGCGCCACTTTGACGGGTGGATTACTTTTGGCAGACCGAACCGATATCAATTACACGTTTTCAGACGCCGATCTGGAGCAGCTGAAAGCCTATGGGACCATAGAGTCTTACGAAAAAGGCGCGCTGATCCAACCCGAAGGCGAGCTGGGGGTTGCCTGCATTATCACGCTGTCGGGCTATACCGATATCATGATGCGCAGTGGTGAAGAGGATGAGCGACTTGGCTGGATGGAACCCGGACAGTTTTCGGGCGATGTTTCGGTTCTGACAGGTGAGCGTTCCGTGGTTAGCGTTTATATGGGGGAGGCCGGTGAGGTACTCCGCATTGAGCGGAGCCAGTTCGAACGGCTTCTGGTCGAGAACTCATATTTCTCCGATATCTTCGTCCGTGTTCTTACCGCGCGCCGGCAGTTTGGCCTCAGCCGTGATATGCAGTCCATTCTGGTGATTGGTCCTAAAACGGACCGTGCGACCTATACGATCCGTGATCAGCTAAGCGCGCACCACCAGCCTTATCGCTGGCTGGATGCCGAAAGCGATGATCTTGCGCAGCGCCTTTTAAAGAGCAAAGGGCTTGAGCGACCTGAATGGCCCGTCGTTCTGCTTGGGGGATCAGATGTGATGATCGCGCCGAGCCCTTCGAAACTGGCTGGTGTTCTCGGGCTCGACCTGTTGCCGGATGGCGCGGCAGCGGATGTTATTGTGGTCGGCGCTGGCCCGGGCGGGCTTGCTGCGTCAGTCTATGCCGCCTCAGAGGGGCTAAGCGTCCTGACCCTTGATGCACGTGCGCCGGGCGGGCAGGCGGGGACCTCTTCGAAGATTGAGAACTATCTTGGGTTTCCGCTTGGGGTTTCAGGCAGCGAGTTGGCAGCGCGGGCAGTGGTGCAGGCACAAAAGTTCGGGACACGAATTGCATCGCCCGTTTCCGCGATCAAACTCGAGCGTTCGCCGCAGGGGTTTTGTCTGACATTGGATGACCAGCGCAAGGTGGAAGCGCGGGCCGTTGTGCTGGCGGCGGGCGCGCAATACCGGCGTCTACCGATTGACGGGATTGAGGACTATGAAGGCCGGGGGATCTATTACGGCGCGACCCCACTTGAAGCGCAGCTGTGCGGCGGTACCGAAGTGACCCTGGTCGGGGCAGGCAATTCCGCTGGCCAGGGCGCGGTCTATCTGGCGAGCGTCGCGAAACAGGTGAATGTTGTTTATCGCCGCTCCGATATTCGCGATACGATGTCAGAATATCTGGTCCGGCGTCTGGAGGAGGCCCCGAACATTGCGCTGTATCCAAACAGCGAAGTGGTGGAGGTCGCGGGCTCGGATGCAAGTGGCAGCACGCATCTTAATCAGGTCACATTGCTCAACCGCCAAACCGGAGCACGCTCGACCTGTGCCTCGCCATTTTTATTTTTGTTTCTGGGGGCTGCGCCGTGTTCAGACTGGCTACCCGCCGATATTGCCACTGATCCGCGTGGCTTCGTGCTGACCGGACGGGAGATTTCGGAGGATGAGTTAGGTGTGGCCGGGTGGAGCCGAAAACGCACGCCGACACGCTTTGAAACAAGTTGGCCGGGCGTGTTCGCGGTAGGGGATATCCGCTCTGGCTCGGTCAAGCGCGTCGCTTCGTCGGTCGGTGAAGGCTCTGTTGTGGTCAGCGATGTGCATAAAATTCTGTCGGAAGCGGCAGACTAGCTACCAGGTATCGACATTGCGACGCTTCTTGCTTGTACGTACAGGCTTGGGCGGCAGCGATTTCAGCGCGGCCATGATCCGCTTGCGTGTGTCGGCCGGGTCGATCACATCATCGAGCTCAAAATGCGAGGCCATGTTCACCGCCTTGCCGCGTTCATAACTACGCGCGACCATGTCCTCGAAGGCTTTCTGGCGCTCATCAAGGTCTTCAATCGCTTCGAGTTCCTTGCGAAAGCCGAGCTTTACCGCACCTTCAAGGCCCATGCCGCCAAACTCTCCGGTGGGCCAGGTGGCGATCATTAGCGGGGCGCGGAAGCTGCCGCCGGCCATGGCCTGTGCGCCAAGGCCGTAACCCTTGCGGATCACGATACTGATTAACGGGGTGTCGATATTGGCCCCGACCACCATCATGCGAGAGGCGTGGCGGACAAGAGCGGTTTTCTCGATTTCAGGCCCGACCATGATGCCGGGACAATCGATCAGTGTCAGTACCGGGATGTCGAAGGCATCGCAAAGCTGCATGAAGCGCGCACCTTTGTCTGCGCCGGGCGTATCAATCGCGCCGCCAAGATGGCTTGGATTGTTGGCGATGACACCGATCGGGCGGCCTTCAATGCGGATGAAGCTGGTGATGATCCCGGGCGACCAGCCTTCGCGGAGCTCCAGCACGGATCCGATATCAGCGATCCCATCAATCACCTTGCGCATATCGTACCAGCGCAGGCGATTCTCTGGCACCACGAAGCGAAGCTCGCGGGCATCAGGGGCATCCCAGTCTTCGACCGGGCCTTGAAAATAAGAGAGATATTGCTTGGCTGCGGCGACGGCCTCGGCCTCATCTTTTACCGCGATGTCGACGACGCCGTTTTCGACCTGAACGTCAATCGGGCCGACTTCTTCCGGTTTGAAAACGCCAAGCCCGCCGCCTTCAATCATGGCCGGGCCACCAATCCCGATGTTAGAGCTTTCTGTCGCGATGATCACATCGCAGCAGCCAAGCAGGACCGCATTGCCCGCAAAGCACCGCCCATTGACGATACCGATCGTGGGCACCAGCCCGGATAGCCGCGCAAAATAGTTGAAGGCGAGGCAATCGAGGCCGCCAACGCCGGTCACATCTGTATCGCCGGGTCGCCCGCCGCCGCCTTCGGTAAAGACGATGGTCGGCAAGCGTTGGTGCTCGGCAATCTCGAACATTCGGTCTTTCTTATAGTGGTTGAGCGCGCCCTGCGTACCCGCGAGCACCATATAGTCATAGGTCATGGCCATGACGCGTGACTGGGTTTCTGGAAACTGGTCTCCGTTCACGTGGCCAAGACCGCAGACCATGCCGTCGCCGGTTGTGTTGGCGATGAGGTCGTCCATGCTGCGGCGCTTACGCTGCGCGGCCAGAACGGTGGCGCCATACTCGACGAACGATCCCTCGTCGCAGAGGTCTGCAATGTTCTCTCGCGCTGTGCGGTGGCCGCGGCCATGACGCTTGGCGACAGCTTTCGGGCGGTTCTCATCATGACCCGCAGCGATGCGGTCGAGCGCCTCCTGCAGGTCGGGGCGGATATAGTCGAGATCGATCTCGCCTGTATCTGTTGTATCGCGGGCATCGACCTCCTGCGGTGACAGGCTGGCCAGGCGATGGCCTTCGAACACGGTTTCGCCTGCCGTCACATCAATCGCGTGGATAATCCCGCTTTCAGAGGCGCGGATCTCGTGTTCCATCTTCATGGCTTCCATGATCGCGATTGTGGTGCCGGCTGCGATGGCGTCTCCGGGTGAAATGCTCAGGCTGACAACGGTTCCCTGCATCGGTGCGTTAACTGCCACAATGCCCGCAGGCAGCGCGGATTGGGCCGCTGAGCTGGTCTGGGCACTGTCGCTGTTTAGCACAGCGAGCGGATCGGCCGCAGCACCTGCTGCCGCTCTGGACAAGGCAGCCGCATGCTCATCGATATAGCGGGTGTGGACCGCATAAGTCTGAACTTCCTCCTGCGCAATCAGCGCGCGGTGCAGGCCAATTGTGGAGGGCGCGCCAGACAGATCGAACGCATCGAGCGCCAGATCGAGGCGTTTTAGCGTGTCCGCAAAGGTTCCACCCGGCACATGCGCAATCAGCTTTGCCAGAAGCGAGTCAAAAGCCGGATTGGTGGTGTAACCCGGGTAGCCATAGCCATCGACGCGAAGGCCGGGGCCGCTCGGCGGGGCGTACTCGGTGAGTGTGCCGCCGCCGGGCTGGATCGTTCCATCCTCGCTGAGCGTTTCAAGATTGATGCGGGCCTGAATGGCATAGCCGTTCGGCGTGGGAATGTCGGCCTGCGTAAGCTTGAGATCGGCAAGCGTTTGTCCCCCCGCAATAGCAAGCTGCGCGCGAACAAGATCCAGACCCAGCACTTGTTCGGTGACGGTATGCTCAACCTGAAGGCGCGCATTGGCCTCCATGAAGTAGAAGCTCCGATCACCCGGATCGACCAGAAACTCGAATGTGCCAAGGCCGCGATACTTGACCTCGGACGCGAGCTTGAGCGCGGCTTTGCAAAGTCGGTCCCGCAGTGCGGGGTCCAGGTTCGGGCTGGGGGCGATTTCCAGTAGCTTTTGGTGGCGGCGTTGCAGCGTACAGTCCCGGTCCCAGAGGTGGCTGACCGCGCCCGTGCCATCGCCGATAACCTGAATTTCGACATGACGCGCCTCGGGCAGATAACGTTCAGCATAGAGCGCGTCATTTCCAAAAGCAGCTTTAGCTTCCGATGCGGCCCGCTCATAAGCATCTGGCAGGTCATCGAGCTTTTCGACCACGCGAACACCGCGCCCGCCGCCGCCGGAGACCGCCTTTAGCATCAGGGCCTGCCCCACGGGTAGAGCTTTGAAGGCGGCTTCGGCTTGCTCGAACGATAATTCAGCCGCGCCATCAGATAGTGTTGGAATGGCGAGTTGTCTGGCAAGCTGAAGGGCTGCGGTCTTGTCGCCAAACAGGCTGAGCGTGCCGGGTTTGGGCCCAATGAAGGTCAGGCCAGCCGCTTCAGCAGCCGCAGCAAAGTCTGCAGTCTCGCTCAGGAAGCCATAGCCGGGATGAATGGCATCAATTTTCTGCGCTGTTGCAGCCTCAATGATTTGCGGGATGTCGAGATAGGCAGCGGCGCCGCGCCCATTCAGCGATATAACCTCATCAACCCGGCGCGTATGGAGCGAGGTGTGGTCATCTTCCGACTGAACACCCACTGTGACTAGCCCAGCTTCTGCAGCCGAGCGCGCGATCCGGATCGCAATTTCACCCCGATTTGCGATCAGCAGTCGTTTCATAAGGGCCTCCCGAACCTGTTCGTTCGGGCAACTCTAACGCGCTGGCGACGTTCCGCCAGCAATGCCGCTGGGGAAGTGCGCCCATCGGCCTAGCCCGGCGTGACATCGCCCCAGACAATGAAGTGTGGATTGTCATAGCCGCGCTCGGTTTTGCCATAAAGCAGTGGATCATTGTCAATCGTCGTGACGCGCGCACCGGCGGCCTCGGCGACGGCCTGGCCTGCGGCCGTATCCCACTCCATGGTGCGACCGTGGCGCGGATAGAGATCAGCCTCGCCTGCTGCGATCAGACAGAATTTCAGCGAAGAGCCAGCAGAGATGATCTCGGCAATGTTCTGGGTCTCAAGGAACGCGTTGGTTTCTTCGGAGCGGTGCGATTTTGAGGCAATCGCGGTCAGCCCAGCCTCTGGCGCGGCGCGGATTTTCATCGGCTTGCGCGCTTCCGCGGCAGGCGCTGCAGCCCCCGGCTCAGCCTCGGCCTGCCAGGCAGTGAACCGGTCTTCGGCAACAAACAGACGGTTGAGTGCTGGCGCATAGACCACGCCCATGACCGGGACGCCATGCTCGATAATGCCAATATTTACGGTGAACTCACCGCGCTTATTGATGAACTCTTTCGTTCCATCAAGGGGGTCGACGAGGGCAAACCGCCCTTCATGTTCAGGAATATCGCCCGCTGCTGCCGCTTCTTCAGCGACAATTGGAAGCGCTGGATCAGCCGCTTTCAAGGCGGAGAGGATCAGCGTTTCAGCCTTCTGGTCGGCCTCGGTCACCGGCGAGCTGTCATCCTTGCGGTCGACATCAAAATCGGTCGCGTAAACGTCCATAATCAAGGCGCCAGCATCAAGTGCGATGCGGACGAGTGTTTCTGCGGTCAGGCTCATAAGGGAGGCTCCATGCAGGCTGGGGAGAAGGTTAATCGCACGGGGAGGTGTCACACCCAAAGAACAACTTCAACCGGGATTTGTGAATATTCGCCCCCGGAGGGCAAAGTGCTGGATTCTGGGCACTGGCTGGGAATGAGATCTAAAGCGGCTCTGTCAGTTGGGTCTTGGAGAGCTGCCTTAGATAGTCTCCATATTGGTTCGGATAGTTGCTGGCTGCGGCACGCAATTGATCATTTGTGATAAAGCCGGCGCGCCAGGCAATTTCTTCAGGACAACAGATCTTTGCCGTCTGTCGACGCTCAAGTGTTTGCACGAAATGGGAGGCCTCCAGCAGGCTATCAAACGTTCCCGCATCAAGCCAGGCCGACCCGCGTGGGAGTTGCAGAACCCGGAGTTTTTTCTGATTGAGGTAGGTTCGATTGACGTCGGTGATTTCAAGCTCGCCGCGTTTAGATGGCTCGAGCGACTTGGCGATGTTCACAACGTCATTGTCATAGAAGTAGAGCCCGGTAACGGCGAGGCCGCTTTTGGGGTTTGCAGGCTTTTCCTCCAGCGATGTCGCGGTGCCATCTGCATCAAGCGTGACAATGCCGTAACGCTCTGGATCGTTGACCTGATAGGTCAGAACCTGCGCGCCGGAGGTCAGCCCGGCGGCTTCCTTCAGTAGCCGTGAGAGGCCTGCGCCATAGAATATATTATCACCAAGTGCGAGACAGGCAGACGACCCGTTCAGGAAACGCTCGCCAATGATGAAGGCCTCCGCAAGCCCATTCGGTTCGGCTTGCTCTGCATATTCGATCCGAATACCCAGCTGCGACCCATCCCCGAGCAGGCGTTCAAACTGGGGCAGCGCCTCTGGCGTGCTGACAATCAGAATATCGCGAATACCTGCCAGCAAGACGGTGCTTAGCGGGTAATATATCAGAGGTTTATCATAGACCGGGAGGAGCTGTTTGGAGATGCTAAGGGTCAAAGGGGCCAGTCTGGTACCCCGCCCCCCGGCTAGGATAATCGCTTTCATGAACGGCCTCCGATAGTCCTTGAGCGCTGATCAATAGGGGATTAGACGGTAAACACAACTTGACTATGCTATGCCAGCAATTGGTTGAACATGAGACTGTTTAGCGGACCTCGTCGACAGTATCGAGCGTCAAATTGGCGCGCTAGTAGTGGCTCCATATTTCATCAATTGTGACCATGTTAAACGGTGGGCGTCGGTAGTGCTCAATGTTCTCGAAATGCGTAGAGCTTTCGCCCACACCGAAATTGTAAACAAGACGCTCTGATGAACTCTTATGAGTTAGTTTCTCTTGAGCCGCGAGGAAACCCAACGTTTCATCCCAAGCAAAGAATTTGGGAAGGGTCGAGCTTGGTTGGCGTCCAGGCGTTACGTCCAAGTGAGCCAACACATCCTTAGTCAGCTCTCTTTCCATAAATGCTTGATACTCATCTTCACTCATCAGATAAGTATCGAGAAGTTTGGGCCAAAGCGGCATGAGTTTGTCTCGGGTCGTGGCCCATCCCCAGCCTTGGAAACGGCCTATCGGTCCTTCCTTCTCACTCTTGGTCAAGAATGGGTGTCCATACACCGAAAAGATGTTCGGATTTTCTTCGATTTTATCTAGTTCATAGCTAAATCCATTCAGCGCATGTCGAGTTGGAAAACAGTCATCTTCTAAGAAGAGCACATGGTCGTACATCTCGAACATCTTGCGCATTGAGACGATCATCATTTTTCGAAACCCATAGTTTCCGCGATTTCGATGTATGTGTTTAACCGGAAAGCTAGATACGCATTTTTCCGCCTGATCTAGTCGCGCTCGTTTCTTCGGGTTTCCTTGGTCGCCATCAATCCAAACATGAGTGTTGTCAAGCCCGTCCTGAAGATGCAGGCTTTCCAGTACATTTTCAACACTCTCTGTTCGATCAAAGGTGTAAACGGCGACACCCAAAGGTTTCTTCGGCAGGTATCCTTGATAGATTGACGAATTATGTCCTGAACCTTTTGGCGTGGAGGCGCGTGCAGTACCAGAATTCACGGTTGTCGGTTTCACGTCCTCAGGCGTTTCAAACTCAACGGCATTTGGCACTGGCACGCCGTACTCATCAAGTACAAGATCCCCCCGTTTCACCAGCGTTCTACGATTAGCAACATATCTAATTGGCTTTAAGGTGAGAATCGACTTTATGCGCGGCGCGACGGCCTGGCTCACCTCCATGAACTGGTCCCTCGTAAGGGCGTATTTTGCCTGGAGTTCCTGATTTCGATTTGAGAGGTTCACAGCTTTACGAAGAGCAGTTTCTAATTCACCCTCTAGTTGCTTGATGAATTTTTCCCGTTCGATCTTTTGTGATGTCAGGTCTGTGACAAAAACCTGAAATCTGTCGATGCGCTTTTGTTCCTCTTGTATTTGATTGGTCAGTCGTTCAACTTCACCTGAACGCGCATCATATGTCGCTTTAGCCGCGGCCAAGGATATGCGAGCAGATTCTAAAGCGCGGCCCCGGTAGGTAATCTTGGCATCAGATCTCTTTTTCTCAATTCTCATTTCTTCAAGACGCTCAACCAACTGTTGAATTTCACGGTTTGCTTCTGCGCTTTTTGCTTGAAGCTCGGTTCTCATTTGTTCAGCTTCTTTTTGTAAGCCTAAATACGCACTTTCTTTAGAATCGAGTTTCGAATTTTGATTTTGAATTTCTGCTTTAAGTTTCTCAGCCTCTCTTTGTAACTCCAATTGTGATGCGTCAGATTTCTTTTTCTCAATTTCCATTTCTTCAAGACGCTCGCCCAATTGTTGAATTTCACGGCTTGCTTGTGCCCTTTGCGTTTGAAGTTCGACTCTGATTTGTTCAGCCTCTTTTTGTAAGTCGAAATATGCAACTTCTTTAGATTCGAGTTTCGAATTTTGATTTTGAATTTCTGCTTTAAGTGTCTCAGTCTCTTTTTGTAACTCAAAGTGAGATGCCTCTTTGGTCATAAGAGCTGAGTTTTGAGTGTTGAGTTGTTCATATCTTTCTTTCGCCGTCGCCAAAGCCTCTTGCAGTTCGGCGCGCTGGTTTCTCAGAATGGTAATCGTCGCCATAAGTTCAGATTTTTGACTCCATAAGTCTTGCAACCGTTCGTTGGTACTTTCGAATTTTTCGGTCAGTGCAATGGACTGTTTGGCAAGAGCTTCGGCTTGAACACCTGACGACTGAATTGACTTTACAAGCTGATCTATAAATTGCCGTTGCTCTCCACGGGTTTTCTCCAACTCCGCCGAATGCTGTTGGGAGAGTCGCTGTTTCTGATCTCCAAGTCGCTTCGAATTTTCCTCTCGCTGACGTCTGATTTCATGCTGGAGCGACCAAACACTATGCGAAACGCCCATGATCGAGTCGAGCGCTTTGGCACGGTTTGTTCGTTCGGAGTGTTCGTACCCCATTAACTTCATCTGATCTTTGAAAAGGAAGGTTAGGAGATTGAGCTCTTCAGATTGTAGCGTCGAAATATTCTTTTTGTCAGACCCGGTATTGAAGAAGCTCGAATTGATGTCGTGAAGTTCCGAAAACGTGGGAATATCGTCGCCTGTTTTATCAATTCCGAGAAACTCTGCGACCTCATCTGCGATCACGCTAGGTTCTTTAGTCAGACGCTCGAAATGCACGACTAACGTGTCATCCCGCTTTGTGGGCTGCCAGTTGGTGATGTGCTGTCCCCATGAACCAAAGGCTGTGGCACCCATAATTGTATCTCTACGGTTCAAATCCAGAGGCGAAAAATTTTGCAAGTAATTATGCAAGGATACGACTACTGAGCGAGGGTCCCGAACGAGATATATTGTTTTCGCCGCATCGATTGGTGCATGGTGGGTCTTGATAATTTTGAGATCATTGGACTCTGTCGACTTTTTGTAGAAGTCTTCCCAAGGTTCGGAATACATGTCATGTCCAACGATGTTGGCAAAGTCTCTTTGCTTACCAATGTCGTGGATATCGTTGTACTGAGAATAAGACTTCAGACCAAAGTATGATTTCAGGAGTACGCGCATGAACGTATTGCCTGACCGAGGATAAGAGGCAAGCCAAACGATCATATTTGATTTCCTACGAGTTTACTGAAACAGGCATTTTCTGACTGGGGCCCATCTAATCTAGAAGTTCACGGAATCCTACCCCCACGAATAGGTTGCTCAGGTGTGAATACCGCATTCAGTCTTATCGATACCATTCCATCTGCCAGATCTCGGATCATCGCCCATGTCGACTTTTGATGTGCATGGAAAACACCCTATTGAGCCGTAACCCTTCGACAGCAATGGGTGGTCTGGTAGCTCATGCTTCTTGTGATACTCCGCAAGATCTTTGGACGACCAATTTGCAAGCGGGGTAAGTTTGAGACGCTCGCCATCCGCTTCCACAATAGACAACAGTGACCGTTGATCCGTTTGAAAGCGCTTGCGTCCATTGATCCAAGATTGAAACGGGACCAATGCTCGCTCCAGGACGTCACTTTTCCGGAGCTGGCAACATTTGTCTGGCGCGGTTCCGCTAAGCTTACCTAGCGGGTCTAACCGCTCGATATCGACACGCTTTGGGTGGACGTGTCGAACGTCTTCAAGACCGAGCCTGTGTTGTAATTGCGAGCAGTAACGCAGCGTTTCGCCAAACAGCTTGCCTGTGTCAATCAAGACTATCGGAGTCGTCGGTGCGAGGGTGGCGATCATGTGAAGAAGGACAGCAGACTCAGCTCCAAAGGACGAAACAACACAAAAGTCGCCAAACATCGGCTCTTGGAGAGCGTGCTCTAAAATGTCCAGCGGTGCATGGTTTTCGTAAATATCGTTCAATCGCGAGATTTCGCGTGCTCGTTCTGCGCGCGTCGGATCAAAGTCAGCAGGGGAATTCTGAATGATGGTCGCCATATTGCACCTAGCCCCTTTCATTTCGACAGCTATATACGATGACTTTGAACTATCGTACATTGGTTTTTGCGGTAGCTTACTCGTACTGACCTATGCCGATCAAGCAATTGTCTTCCAAGATTGAATGAACGATGAGCCGAGCTCGAAAAATAAGCATCATCACCCCGGTCCTAAATGGTGCGGACTTTATTGGCGAGCTTGTCGATTGTCTTATGCAACAAAGTATGTCGGATTGGGAGCACATCGTGGTCGATGGTGGATCAAGCGACTCTACTGTTCAGGTGCTGCAGGATCTATATCGCGGAGATCCGCGGCTGGTTCTGTTGGAGGAGCCGGGACTTGCTCTCTATCCCTCAGTTCTAAGAGGGTTTACAGCGGCACAAGGACATATCATCGGCTGGCAAAATGCCGACGACATGTATACGCCTTGGGCCTTCCAAGCAGTTGTTGATTTTCAGGCTCGCACGCGCAGCGAATGGTTTACCGGATTGCCTGGTTGCTGGGATGAAATGGGGACACTTCGCTTTGCGCGGCCCTATGGTTGGTATCCGCGCAAGCTGATTAAACGAGGCTGGTTCCACGCAGATTTACTGGGGTTTTTGCAGCAAGAAAGTATATTTTTCTCCAAGCAGGCGTTTGAAAACCTTAGTGCTGGTGACAGAGGCCAGGTTGCAGAAGCGTCTATAGCCGGTGACTTCATTTTATGGATAAAGCTCGCCAAAATTCATAAGCTAGACGTGCTGCCAACCGTTTTGTCCGGGTTCCGCCGTCACCAAAGCAATTTGTCCCATACAGAATTTGAAAAGTATATGGATGAAGTTCGAATGCATGGAGGGGTTTTCCTGCCCTCAATGTTTGCTGCGCTAAGTCGCAAGCTCTTTCGCACAATATCTGCGCATTCTGCACTTCAGCGCGTCGAGTCTGAGGATCAGCTGTTAACTCGAGAGTTGTCGCTTGATCGAGAGCAGCCAGGTGTGCGAAGTGGCGACGCAGTTAAACCAATGCTGGAGCCTTAATTGCCACGTGGAAGACGTCTATTTCTGGTCGACCCTTCTTTGCAGGATGTGCGGGGTCATCACTTCAATTTGGCAAGATCAATAACAGTTTCGGCCCAGAAATTGGGTCTTGAGGTGTTTTGGCTTGCATCGCGTGATGCCGATCCGCAGCTGCTTGGGATGCGTGAGCTGATCCCAACCTTCGGCCAGTCAATGTACTCGGCCTATTTGGGACAGTCGACTGGTGGACCAAAGTCACTGGTTACTCGCGTGAAAGGCGTCCCAAATAGAGTTCTTGCCAAGATAAGCGCTACTGGAAGCAGCGCTCCAGAACCACAAGACGCACCGGATCTTCAAACGTCCATGCAGCTGGATCTAACAGACGCTTTCTCCGAGCTTCAAATTGGGCCATCTGACCGCCTGCTTTTTCATACCGCAGATGGTGCGACGTATAAGGCGCTTGCGGAGCTGCTGGAAGAGCGCGAAATCATCGATCTTCCGCTGATCCATGTATGTACGCCCTACGATCCGGAAGGGGTGATGCCAAATCGGGAAAACCCTGAACAGGTCAAGAGTGCGATCGATTTGCTGCGTGCCTCGAGTTTGCTGAACCGCCGTGTTTTTCTTCATGGAGAGAATCCTTTTCTTGCGAAACACCTCTCGCAAATCTGGGACTCCCCGGTCCTGTCTCTCGATCTTCCGGCTTATCCGATTGATGAGGCGATGAAGTATGGGGCGCGAAAGTTTCGTGAAAGCCGCCTTCTCGCAGAGAAAGAACAGTTCCTGGTCGTCTCACTCGGAGCGGCAAGGCTGGAAAAAGGGTTTCATTTGATTCCGGATATTGTGCGCCGGACGTTTGAGTTTGCCGGTACTGAAGAGTTTTCCGACGTACCGAGATCAAAGATAAAATTCGTTCTGCATGCGAGCGCACAGATTGTTGGTCGCCACCCCTTGATTGCTAAATCGATTGAAAAGCTGGAAGCATACTCGAAGGATCAGGTTCAGCTTCTCAAAGAACCGCTGTCTGACTTGGACTATAGAAGTTTGACCTTGGCTTCGGACAGCATCTTGATGCCTTACGACGAGGCTGCTTATCGGGTGCGCGGCTCCGGGGTCGTTGCTGAAGCAATTGTGGCGAGGAAGTTCATTGTCGCTAAAACGGGATCTTATCCAGCCGAGATGGCTCTTTGGCAGGGTGGCGCCTGTGGAGAGACCCCAGCTCTAATGGCCAAAGCCTTGTTGACGATTGTCAAAGATCGATGGCAGAGATTTGAGCGTGTGAAGCAGACGTCGTTTGAGTACATAGCTGACAATTCGGTCGACCAGTATATGAGAAAGGTTATCGCAGCGGAGCGCAGCAGCGCGAGGGTAATCGGCGATTGACATTGCCAGGATTTTGCCAGCATCAAACCAAGTAGCTCATTCAGACATCAAGGGGAACAAATGACAAATCCATCCAAGGGATTGGCCAAACCAACACGAATGTTCGTTGAGTTTTTCTGGTGGCTAAAAAATGTTGCCGAATTCTATCCCGACGTTTGTATAGATGTCGGTGCTGCCGGTGGAACGCCATCAATCAACCGAAGCTTTTCAGAGTCTCTGCACCTTGCATTCGAGCCGCAGCCAAATTTCATCCGCGAATTGAAGAAGGAGCTAGATGGCTATGAGCACGAAATCTTCGAGATGGCATTGATGGCTGAGTCGGGTGAAATGGAAATTACGGTTCCGAAGAACGCTTTCACTGCAACAATGATTAGTCCCAAAGCCCGAGTGAGTGATGATGACAAGCTCACGGTAAAGGTATCAACTCTAGATCACGAGCTTAAAGATCGGCTGATAGATAAAAAGGTTCTTTTGAAAACTGACTGCCAAGGCGGTGATCTTGATGTGATTAAAGGTGGAATTGAAACCCTCAAACATTGCGATGTAGTCATTATGGAAACATCGCTTTACCGATTTTGGGGGAATCACCACCCTGACTTCTACGATATTGTTTCGTTTATGAAGTCCCAAGGACTCGTCGTTTTCGACATCCTGGAAGGCACTTTCAAACCGAGCAATCGCGCTCTCGGGCAAGTTGACTTGGTGTTTGTACACGAGAATGGCCCGCTGAGGCCCAACCATCATTGGTAGGCTCGGCAATTGATAAAAAATGACCGCTACATCCCATCGATAGACGGTTTGAGGGCTATAGCGGTCCTTGCAGTGCTATTGTTTCATGTAGATTTGCCGTGGGCTTCGGGCGGTTTTGCAGGCGTTGATGTATTCTTTGTGATTTCCGGTTTCCTAATCACTAGAAACATCACCCATGAACTCGATACGTAAACCTGGTCGTTCGGGCAGTTTTACCTGCGGCGCGTCGCCCGATCGTTTCCAGCTTTGTTCGCCACGATCGTGGCTACGTTGATTGCTTCGTGGTGGGTTGTGTCACCTGAGGACTTCGCCCGTCTTGGTCAAACCTCGATAATGGCGGCTCTGTCTCTAGGGAATGTATTCTTCTGGTTGGAGGCTGGTTATTTCGATGCGGCTTCCGAGACGAAACCCTTGTTGCATAAGTGGTCGCTCTCAGTGGAGGAGCAGTTTTACCTTATCTGGCCGGCGACCCTGATTTTGCTGACCATGCTGGGTCGCACCATGACGCTAGTTGGCCTCGTCATACTTTGTATCATCTCAGTCACCGCTGCATTGGCCTACCTCCCCTACGACCCTTCCGCAGTGTTCTACTTGACGCCTTTCAGAATTCATCAATTTGGTATTGGAGCAATCATTGCGCTTGTCGGTTGGCTGCCGGCCAACCGATTTAGTTCTGTAGTCGCCTTTGCTGCGGTCACAGGAATCATTATTTTAAGCAATTTCGTAGATGGTACTTCTCCGTATCTACTTTCTGCGATCTTGCCCGCAGTCTTCGCAGGGCTCGTGTTGCTGACTAGCCGCTCGGCTTTCTCAAATTCCGTTCTTGCCTCATTGCCTGCGGTTTGGATCGGAAAGAGGTCATACTCCTTATATTTGGCACACTGGCCCATCATCGTCTTATGGAAGATGAAAACCGATCTTGAGTTCTCAGCCTCCGAGCAAATCATAGCCGTGATCGTCGCTATGGCCGCAGGAGTGCTTCTCTACGAGCTGGTTGAAACAAGATTTCGGTTTCGACAAAGTCACTCGTCTGCCAGAAAAGGGCGAGCACTCTTTGTATCCGTTGGTTTGGGCGTCTCGGCATTGGCTTTGGGGGCGCACTCTTGGGGGTATCAAGGGTTTCCAAATCGATTTTCGCCCGAAATTCTGGTTGCTTCCGGTGATTTCGAAAGCAGGTGGAGCCGTCGTCAAGCGGCCGTCCGTGAGGGCATCTGTAGCCACCCCGCGACCGAGGCCGACGCAAGCGACTATGAGGTTGAGCGATGCTCATCACCTCCAGAGACAGGTAGAGCCTATCTGGTTGTTGGCGATAGGTTTGCGAATGACAGTTTGCTCGTCTTGCAAGCTGCGTATCCCGACATCTATTTTGGTCAAATTGCTGTACCAGGCTGTCTTTTGCGCCTTCCCCAACAATTCGGTTCGAATGAGCAAGTCGAATGTAGAAAACTCTATACGCTCGCCCTGTCTGAGCTAATACAAGATCGCCGATACGATGGCATCGTGATGAGTGCCAATTGGCAAGACGGTCATTACTACAGGATCAACGATCTGATTAACAGCCTAGCACAACGCAATCTCGACATAGTGATCGTAGGCCAAAGGCTGAGGTTCAAAGATAGATTGCCGACGATTGTTGCGTCGAGTAGCGATCTAAATCGGCGGAGAGAAAAGCCCGGTCACTTGTGCGAAGCCAAGAGTTCGAAATCAACAAGATCATCAACGAGCGGTTCGCACAGCGCGTGAAAGTTCTGGATTTCATCGATCTTGCATGCCCTGATGACTGTGACACTTTCGACGCCAATGGACGATTGTTATATATGGATGACTCTCATCTATCTTTGGACGGCGTTCGTGTGATGGCTGAGCGCCTTAGAAGCACTTGGCCCGATCTTTGAACTCCAAATTCTAAGGCCCATCCTGTCTAGGGTGTTTGACCGGTTGACGCCGCCAGTTCATCTTGAAATGCAAAGGCCTCGGCTATATTTCCTAAAAACTGCACTTGGCCTTTCTGAAGGACCAGACCCTTATTCGACAGTCTTTGATGCATGTCGCGGCTATGCGACGCAAAAACAAATACACCACTATCGAAAATGAGTTGGCGTAGCCGTTTGGCGGCTTTTTCGCGGAATGCAACGTCGCCTGTGCCGAGCCACTCATCGAGCAGTAAGATATCTGGCTGAAATGCGGTTGAGGTTGCAAGGCTAAGCCGCATCCGCATACCACTCGAATATGTCTTGATGGGTAGATTCAGGTATTCGCCGAGTTCGGTGAACTCGGCGACTTCGGGAATGATATCGGTTATTTCGTCTTCTGCGTAACCCATGAAGCGTCCGCGGATGCGGATGTTTTCATACCCCGTTGCTTCGCCGTCGAGGCCCAGCATGATTGACGTCAAAGGGGAAATAACCCCTTCGGTGCGAATTTCTCCACTGACCGGTGGGAGAATTCCAGCAATAGTTTTGAGCAGAGTGGTCTTTCCAGCGCCGTTACTTCCCAAAAGTCCCAAACGATCGCCATCACGAAGCGACAACGAAACCCGATCGAGCGCGCGGATCGTATTCGTGCGTTCGCTACGCAAAGTACCGCCGACTAGAGCATCAGCTGTTGCATCCATCGCCGCTGATACATCGCTGCCGTAAAGCGGATACTCGATTGAGACATTGTTTAGATCGACACTAGCCATGAGTTTAGCACCAGTATGGGAGGCGATGATACCAGCGCCCGAACAAGTACAAGCCGAGCAACGGAGTCGCGAATGCAAAACCACCGGTGACAATGAAGTTCAAGGCAATATTTGGCGACTCGAGAAGTGGACCTCGGACAACTTCGATAAAGTGGTAAAACGGATTCAGGTCGACAAATACTGAATAGGGACCGAGACGACCAGGCACCCAAAAAATCGGCGTAATAAAGAAAATAAAAGTAAGCGATGCGGCCGCGAGCTGACCAAAATCACGATAACGTGCGTTGATTACGCCGAGGATCAGTGAGGCCCAGAACCCAATCCACAAGAGCAAAGCAAAGCCCGTAATTGACAGCAACATTTGCAAAGTGAACGCGCGCGGGAAGATGAATAGGATCGCAAAAAGCACCAGAATTCGAAATGCTGATGTCAGAATTTGAGTAATCACCAAGCGGTAGGAAAACAAGCTCAAGGGCAGTGGAAACTCTTTGAAAATATAGCCGTTTGCGACAAAAACATTGCAGCCTCCAAGGATGAACGCACTGATCATTGACCAGACGACGAGTGCGATCGTGACATAAGGTAGATGGCTGGAGAGAGGTTGGTCAAACAGTTGACCATAGAGGATGCCCAGTCCCGCTGCCGTCATAGCCGTTGTCAATGAAACCCAGAACGGTCCAATGAATGCGCCTTTGAATTGATTTTTAAATTCGCGAAGCGACATGGACAAGAAAAGCCGATGCCGTACGAAACCGTTTCTTAAATCAAGCAGGCTGCGCCAGAAGTTGGATTGGGATGCGACATAATGGTATGACGCATTGGGCGGATTTCGCTTACTACTCGACATGGAGAATCCGGTAATCTATGACGAAACATGGAACAAGGCGAATTCTCCACATAGACAACAAAATATGCCTGATATCGGATCGTTTCGTAACCGCTCCGCGATCATTGACAGCCTAACAGACACCGACTTATTGGATACCATTAAAAGCCAACCCGCTGTCGAGCAAATCTCATCTCGATTGATCTTTGGTGTGTAGAGGATTACATGTCGCTTCGTCGCACCATCACCTCCAAAGTGCAAGATTTATTGAAGAAGCAACCAGCCAGAGGTGAGGTCGAACAAGCTGTCGATACGGCTGCTATGTATTGCAAAAAAGATCGACCAACGCGCAGCTTTGAAGATTTTTTTAAACATTTAAAGGCACTCGGTTTTTCGCCTGAAATGTGCATTGATGTTGGCGCGGCGATTGGCACGAAAACGATCTATCAAGCGTTTCGCACCTCCAAGCATATTGTGTTCGAACCCCTACCGGATTTTCAAGCAAAGCTGAGGAAGACGCTCGAGCCCTATGATCATGTGCTGCACGAATGTGTCTTGTCCGATCAACCCGGAGAAGTCACTTTGTTGCGCCACAATGACCTTTTCGGATCTTCAATTATGCATGGGCACGATGACCAAGATGAACGTGTTATAAGTGTGCAATCATCAACGCTGGACATCGAACTGAAGTCTGTCAGCTCGGAGGGCCCATTTCTGCTCAAAACGGACTGCCAAGGTTCAGACCTGATGGTTTTAAAGGGTGGGATTGAGACCTTGCGGCGTTGCGAGGTCGTTATCGTTGAAGCGTCGCTGTTCAGATTTTGGGGGCAGCATCAGCCAGATTTCTACGACATTGTCTCTTTCATGAAGTCCCACGACTTCGTGTTGTACGACATTCTGGACGGTCTCTTCAGACCAAGGGATTCTGCTTTGGGTCAAATTGATCTCGCATTTGTAAAAGAGCATGGCATGTTTCGAGAACAACACTATTGGTAAGTAGGCACGCGATGGGATCGTTGGCACCTGGAATTTTCTCGATCATTAGGTGAGTGGCTTTGACTGATCAAATCTCATTTTCGATTACTGTCCCTATCGGAAGCTATCATCCATTCCTTGAGTCTTGCCTCGAGAGCCTGGTGGCTCAAGACGTACCATTGAAGATAGCTGTGTTTGACGCATCCGGCGACCCTCGCGTTACGGAACTGGTCGAAAGGTACGCAGATCGAATAGCCTATCGCCATCATGGACCGGATGAGGGGCAAGCTGACGCGATCGCCAAGGGATGGCAAGAGACGCACGGGACGGTATTGGGATGGTTGAATGCCGATGATGTTCTTGCACCGGACGCGCTTGCTATCGCAGCCACTTTTCTTAGTTCAAACAGTGAAGTAGACGTGGTGTATGGGCATAGTCTGATTTGCGATGATGAGGCCAATATTATCGGCTATCATTGGAATGTCATGGAACCGGGCGATCACATACTCTCTACATGCAGCATATCACAGCCATCATGCTTTTTCAGGCGTGAGGCCTTGGAGGCTGCTGGCGGTTTGGACCGATCGCTGCACTACACAATGGACTGGGATCTTTGGATCAGACTGCATAATTCGGGGGCGAGATTTGAGCTGCTCGGTGATATTCGCTCGCTCGTTTTGTGGTCCGAGCAAGCCAAGACTGGCGGGTTTAATAAACAACGCAGAGCGGAGCTGAAGCGATTGCTTGATGCAAACCCGAGTTCTAAGGCTCGCTGGAACGGATATGTTGGTTTCGCCAGTCATTACTTTTATGAGTATGTTCTTCCTCGAAGTGTCCGAGATTGGATATGGCGCCGGAACATTAGCGGCGGACGCGGCATGTTTGGGATTAGCGTTTCAGGAGACATCGAGAATAAGGCTGAATTCAAACTGTTTCACTACAGCGGCAGTCCGAAGCAACAGTTGATCGTTTTGACGCCCGCAAGCCGCGACGACTTTGAAGTATGCATTAACGGTGTGGTGATGTCTTCGGCGGAGCCGATACCGGGAGGATATTCATTCAGTATTCCAGTGCCAGTGGTTGCAGGTAATACCAACCGAGTCGAGCTGACAAATCATGCGGATTCACCCCTGCACCTAAGCGGAATCCGGTTTAGTTAGCGAAGGGTCCTGAGGAGTTGTGACTTCGCTTGCAATTGCCAAATCAGTGTGTTGAATGACTGCGAGTGATTCGAGCCAACTAGGAGTGCTGAACATGAAAATCATGGTTGTCGGGGGGGATGGCTTTTGTGGTTGGCCAACAGCTCTTCATCTGTCGAGTTTGGGGCATGACGTGCTGATCGTGGACAATCTTTCGCGCCGTAAGATCGATGTCGAACTTGAGGTTTCATCACTGACACCGATTTCGCCCGTTTCTACTCGTCTGGCTGCATGGAAAGAAGTTTCCGGAAAGTCCATTGGCTTCGAAAATGTGGATGCGGCAGAAGAATACGATAAATTGCTGTCCGTAATCCGAAACTATGAGCCGGATACCATCATTCACTTCGCCGAACAACGCGCTGCGCCGTATTCGATGAAGTCTCCGACGCACAAGCGCTATACGGTCCATAATAATCTGAATGCCACTAACAACATACTTGTGGCGATGATCGAAGCTGGACTGGGATCGACCTGTCATCTCGTTCATCTTGGAACAATGGGAGTCTATGGATACGGAACTGCTGGAATGAAAATTCCAGAGGGTTACCTAACAGTCCACCTCAAGACGGACGATGGGGAAGACGTCGAAAAGGAGATTCTTTATCCTGTAAATCCCGGCTCCATTTACCACATGACCAAGACGCAAGATCAGTTGATGTTTGCGTATTACAACAAAAATGACCAACTCAAAGTAACAGACCTGCACCAGGGAATTGTTTGGGGAACGCAAACAAAAGAAACGCGTCTGGATGATCGACTAATAAACCGGTTTGACTATGATGGCGACTACGGAACTGTCCTGAATCGATTTCTGATGCAAGCGGCTGTTGGTTACCCGATGACCGTTCATGGTACCGGTGGGCAGACTCGCGCCTTCATTCATATTCAGGATACCGTACGATGCATCCAGCTGGCTGTGGAGAATCCCCCACAGACAGGCGAGCGGGTCCGTATTCTGAACCAAATGACTGAGACCCATCGTGTGCGGGAGTTGGCCGCTGTCGTCGCAAAGATAACGGGAGCCAAAATCGAGTACGTCAAAAATCCGCGTAAGGAAGATGCGGAGAACGATCTTCATGTTGAAAATAGGCAGTTTTTGGGGCTAGGGCTAGATCCGATTACACTTGCTGATGGACTGCTTGAGGAAGTAACTGAGATCGCCACCAAGTATGCAGACCGGTGCGATTTAAGCAAAATTCCCTGCGTTTCCTATTGGACCCCGGATCAAGCCCAAACAATCTAGCGGGGCGGCAGATGCCTCGGTTTGCTGTCACAACTCAGATCATAGTATAGCCTTAGCTTATCGCAGTTTAGCACACTATAAAGAGGTCGGTCTGCAGGGGCACCTAGCGAGACTGACGTTATCTTGTTTATTTTGGTCGTGCGAACTTCTGCTTTTTCGGACGCGTCAAAGATCTTTGCGGCGAAGCTCGCCCAGTTGGTGGGTTTCGTCGCGGAGCAGTGATAAATACCCCACTTATTCTCAGTTTTGCCGGTTTGTATCCGGCTGCTCAGGGCTAAGGTCACGGCTGCAAAAGCAGTGGTCGAAGTTGGGCATCCCGTCTGGTCAGAGACCACATCAATTGTCTTTTGGGTTTTTGCCAGGCGCAGCATGGTTTTCATGAAATTCGATCCAAATGGTCCAAACAACCAAGATGTGCGCAGGATTATGTGCAGTCGGTTCGCGGCTGCAACTTCTCGCTCGCCAGCGAGTTTCGACGCGCCATAGACATTTAGAGGGTTGGGGGAATCCTCTTCGGTGTAGGGCGATCCCTTTTCGCCATCGAAAACATAATCGGTTGATATGTGGATGATCGGACTTCCGACATTGGCAGCGGCTTTAGCGACATTTCCGGCGCCGTCAGCATTGATCGCAAATGCGAAGTCTGGTTCGGATTCGGCTTGGTCGACCGCAGTATAGGCCGCACAGTTGATCACGAGATCGGGTTTGAGCGACGAAAATGCCTTTTCGATGCTGATCGGGTCCGTGACATCAAGGTCTTTGCGCTGAAGCAGAATGAGTTGGAGTTCGGTTGGGCGTTTAGCTGCAGCGAGCGACTGTCCTAGTTGACCTCCGGCTCCCGTGACCAAGATACGCATATCTAATCAGCCGATGCCCGGCTTACCACTGTAGGCATGCCAAGGCGTTCGCCTTTATAGACCCGGTCGCGAATTGGCTGCCACCAGTCGGAGCGGTCAAGATAGAATTGAACGGTCTTTTCAAGGCCAGTATCGAAGCTCTCTTTTGCCTGCCATCCAAGGTCTGTTTCGATCCTGGTTGTGTCCACAGCATAACGGCGATCGTGCCCTAGACGGTCCGTAACGTGTTTGATCAGCTGGCTATGCGGCGCGGCGGTAGGTTGCGCTGTGTCCATCAGCGCGCAGACCTGTTTTACGATCTCCAGATTGGTCCGCTCACTGGCCCCGCCAACTGTATAGCACGTTCCTGGTTTTCCCTTTTCCGCCATCAGCATCAGGGCGTGGACATGATCTTCAACATATAGCCAGTCGCGAATATTCTGGCCGTCGCCATAGACCGGAAGCGGTTTTCCCTCCCGCGCATTCAGGACCATCAGGGGAATCAGCTTTTCGGGGAACTGATATGGACCATAATTGTTGGAACAATTGGAAATGATCACGGGCAGCCCATAAGTGCGATGCCAGGACATAACGAGGTGGTCTGATGCTGCTTTGCTGGCCGAATAGGGCGAGGATGGATCATACTTCGTGGTTTCGGAAAAGTATTGTTCCGGTTCCGCCGATCCGAAAACCTCATCTGTTGAGATATGCACAAACCGAAAGGCGCTTTGTCGGCTCGAGGGCAGACCCAGCCAATAGGCCCGCGTCGCTTCAAGCAGGGCATGTGTTCCCATAACATTTGTCTGAACAAATGCATGCGAGCCCGTAATCGATCGATCAACGTGGGTTTCAGCTGCTAGATGAAAGACCAGATCCGGCTGTTCGTTTTGAATAAGGGCGCTCATGGCCTCTTGATCACAGATATCCTGCTGCACGAGACGAAAGCCGTGCATGGCCCGGATCGGATCCAGCGCGGTCAGGCTAGCTGCGTAGCTAAGCTTGTCGACAATTACGACCTCAGCCTGTTCCGCTGCAACAAGATGGCGTGCGAGGGCCGATCCAATGAAGCCTGCGCCGCCAGTGATGATGGCTTTCATCGTTGTCCTCCATCACCCTCAGATCGGTTGAACTTGATTAGGCTTATCATGCAGATAGCCCTCCATCTTCAAGGGCCAAGGGCTCACCATGCTGGCGAATGATTTGTGCGGCAAAGTCTGCGTCTTCCGGCGTGTCGACGCCCCACATTGCGTGCTGCGACGCTGTAACTTTGACGACTCCGATTCGCATGCCATTCTCCAGGAACCGCAATTGTTCAAGTCCCTCCAGAGCCTCATAAACCCCGGTTGGAAGACTGACAAAACGCTCCAGAGCTGTGCGTCGGTAGCCATATAGGCCGATATGCCGCCAGACCGGGGAGTGTGATGAAGAAATGCGCAACTCTGCCTCATTTCTGATCGCGGGCAAGATGGTCTTGGAAAACCATTTGGCCTCATTCTGGGCGTCGAAAACGCAGCTCGTGCCAGAAAACGGCTGGTCTTTCTTACGCGTTCTAACCGTATCGAGATCGGTCCAGCTGAGCTGTACGATCGGTGTGATCACATCGCAGACAGACTTTGCAGCCGCGTCTATCAGGTCCTCGATATAGCTGACCGGCGTGAACGGGGCGTCGCCCTGCAAATTGACAATGAACTCGGCATCGGGGCGATAGGCCTTGGCGGCGGCGAGCGCCCGATCACTGCCCGAAGGCAGCGCTGGATCTGTCATCACACAAGGGAATCGGAGCGACTGAGCCAGCTGTGCAATATCAGTATGATCGGTCGCGATGACATAGTCTGTGTCAGAGCGTTTCGAGGCAGCAAAAGCGGCAATTTCGGCGACGCGCTGGAGCAGGGTCTTGCCCTCAATCACGTGGAGCGGTTTGGCCGGAAACCGGGTTGAGCCGATGCGTGCCGGAATAACAATCAGCGTCTGCATAAGACCTGTTTCGAACTCCACTCTAACTGATGCGCATATCTACAGGGATTTGAAAAAGCCGCTAGCCCCCACTTGCGTGTTGGCGCAGCTTGGGGCATTTTCCTTTTAAGCCATTGGGGTGGCGTAGAGTAGCGTTCGGGGTGTTTCTCTTGCCAAAATTTTCAATCATTGTCGTGTCTTACGAGAGTGAAAACTGGATCGGTGGTTGTCTTGAGGGGCTGCAGGCGCAAACCTGCAATGACTTCGAAGTCATCGTTGTCGACAATGCGTCGCAGGACAATTCGGCCATAGAAGCCGAAGATTTTCCACTAGAAAACAAGACTGTTATTCGAAGTCCGAAGAATCTGGGATATGCACGCGGGTGCAATATCGGGGTTCGCCACGCAAGCGGTGAATGGTTGGTCTTTCTCAATCCGGATACCGTGGCGCGCCCTGACTGGTTGCAGCAGATTGAGGCGGGGCAGGACCGTTATCCAGCAACTTCTGTCTTTGCATGTGCTCAGTACGAGATCGGGGCGGTCAATACGCTTGATGGTGTTGGTGACGCTTATTTCGGATTTGGCATTCCCTGGCGCGGCGGGTTTGGCCATCCGGTAAGCGCTTTGCCCGAAGAGGGCGAGTGTTTCAGTCCTTGCGGCGCCGCTGCTGTCGTTCGGCGAGAAGTGTTTCAGAAGGTTGGCGGATTTGACAAACGCTTCTTCTGCTATTGCGAGGATGTTGACCTCGGTTTCCGTCTGCGGCTTGCTGGCGAACGTTGCGTTTTCCTGAAACATGCCGCGATTGACCATAAAGGTAGCGCCATTACCGGTCGCTATTCCGACTTCACGATCTATCATGGCACCCGAAACCGGATGTGGACGTATTTCAAGAACATGCCGCTGGGCCTGCTCCTACTGACCGCGCCGGGCCACTTTGCGATCTCGATCTATCTGCTGATACGATCTGCATCGAATGGCACATTCAAACCGACGCTGCGGGGGCTGCTACATGGCATCGGGGGGTTGCCGGGCATTCTGAAATCCCGCAAGCGCTATGATCAGGTTGAACCCAGGGTAAAGATTGCAAGTTCGATGACCTGGAACATCAATGATTTGCGCAATCGCCGCCCGAACGTTCGTGAGTTTGTGCCCGCCAAGGCCTAGCCACCGCATCCAGTGGCTGGTGATCCGAGCCGGCCTCGTCTACAGAACCCGCCAATCTGTGCGCGCAAGCCGGTGCGCGCCTCAAGTCGATAAAAGGCGCCTCACATGACATCACTTTCGTTGAAGGATCGGGATTGGACGATTGGAACCGGGCAACCGCTTGCGGTTATCGCGGGGATAAATGTTCTGGAAAGTCAGGAACTGGCGCTTGAGATCGGGCACGAGCTGAAAGCTGTCTGCGCTGACCTTGGGTTGCCCTACATGTTCAAGGCGAGTTTCGACAAGGCCAACCGGTCTTCGATTACGTCCTATCGCGGCCCCGGTTTGCAGCAGGGGCTCAACATGCTGGCTAATGTGAAAGCTGAACTGGACGTGCCGGTCCTGACAGATGTGCATACGCCGGATCAGGCTGAGCTTGTCGCAGAAACTGTGGATATTCTGCAGGTTCCAGCTTTTTTGTGTCGCCAGACAGACTTGGTGGTCGCGATTGCCAAAGCTGCAGATGCAAGTGGAAAGCTCGTTCAGGTCAAGAAGGCACAATTCCTGGCGCCTTGGGACACGAAGAACATCGTCTCGAAGATCGGCGAAGTGATGTCGGAAAGCCGGGTCATTCTGTGTGAGCGAGGGACCAGTTTTGGTTATAACAATCTGGTTGTCGACATGTTGGGCATTCAACAGATGCAGGCCTTGGGCTGTCCGGTGACGATTGATGCGACCCATGCGGTGCAGCTGCCCGGCGCTGACCCGCGCACCAGCGGGGCGTCTACGGGCGGTCGCCGCGAAGGTGTGGCGGTGATTGCACGTTCTGCGATTGCTGCCGGCGCGGATGGCGTGTTTCTGGAGTTTCATACTGATCCGGACAAGGCGCTGTGCGATGGACCAAGCTGTTTGCCGATCACACAGGCCCGCGCTCTGCTAACAGAGCTGAAAGCGCTGCATCAGATTGTGAACTGATTGAAGCTGATATGAGCTCATCTACGCGCATCTTTATCGTCCGCCACGGAAACACGTTCGACAAAGGCGATGTGGTTACTCGGGTTGGCGGGCGGACCGACTTGCCCTTGTCGCAGTCCGGACAGATGCAGGCAGAGGCGCTGGCAAGCTATTTCGCCAGAGCGGGCGTACAGTTCGACAGTATCTATTCCAGCCCGCTAAAGCGCACCTTCCAAACCGCAGAGGCAATTGCGAAGGCCCAGCCTGAAGCGCGCGCCATTCAGGCTGTCGAATTCCTTCGCGAGATTGATTATGGCCCCGATGAGAACCGACCCGAGGCAGAGGTGGTTGCGCGCATCGGAGAGGCCGCTTTGCAGCTGTGGGAAAGCCAGGCGGTTGTCCCCGACGGGTGGGAGGTCGCCCCGGACAGGTTGATCGCTGCCTGGGGCGAGTTCTTGTCAGAACTGGCGACCGCTGATGCCGCGCGCACACATTTGATCGTGACGTCAAATGGCATCGCACGCTTTGCGTTGAAGGCCTTGGGCAACGCTGTGTCTGACGCGCACACGCTGAAACTCGCCACGGGGGCTTTCGGGCTTCTGGAGCTGAATGAAGCAGGCGGGTTCGAGGTTCGATCCTGGAATGTCAGGCCCTGACCTGGTGCCTTAATTTCAGACAGATTAACCCTCTCTGTGCCAGTCGTTTCAGCGAAACCGAGTGAGCGTGAGCGCGACGCATCGGTTGTTGTCTTTTTGGGTGGGGCTTGTTAACCGACCCTTCGCTTATACACGGTCTGAGGCAGGCTGAACGTACCAATAGAGGTGTCCTAATGAAGCGCGCGTTGATTACCGGGACCACCGGTCAGGATGGGTCCTATCTTGCCGAACTGTTGCTGGAGAAGGGTTACGAGGTTCACGGCCTGAAGCGCCGGGCGTCTTCGTTCAATACCCAGCGCGTCGATCATATTTATCAGGATCCGCACACCGATAATCGGAATTTCGTTCTGCATTACGGGGATTTGACGGACAGCTCCAACCTGACGCGGATTGTGCAGGAAGTTCAACCCGATGAGGTTTATAATCTCGGCGCGCAGAGCCATGTTGCAGTAAGCTTCGAAGCGCCAGAATATACCGCTGATGTAGATGGGATCGGCACGCTGCGCCTGCTGGAGGCGATCAGACTGCTTGGGCTAGAGAAGAAAACGCGGTTCTATCAGGCCTCCACCTCTGAGCTTTACGGTCTTGTCCAGGAAATCCCGCAGAAGGAAACGACGCCCTTCTATCCACGTAGCCCATATGCAGTCGCGAAGATGTACGCGTACTGGATCACTGTCAATTACCGCGAATCCTATGGCATGTATGCGTGCAATGGCATCCTGTTCAATCATGAGAGCCCGCGGCGCGGCGAGACTTTTGTCACCCGCAAGATCACGCGCGGCCTGGCCAATATCGCGCAAGGTCTCGAGCCTTGTCTTTATATGGGCAATATGGACGCGCTACGCGACTGGGGACATGCGAAAGACTATGTCCGCATGCAATGGATGATGCTGCAGCAGGACGTCGCTGAGGATTTTGTGATTGCCACCGGCAAACAGATCTCAGTGCGCGAGTTTATCCGGATGAGTGCGGCTGAGCTTGGGATTACCTTGCGGTTTGAGGGTGAGGGCGTTGATGAGGTCGCGGTGGTCGATGCTGTGCTTGGCGACAAGGCCCCCGGCGTTTCGGTCGGTGACACGATTGTCCGGGTTGATCCACGTTATTTCCGCCCGGCAGAAGTTGAGACCCTGCTCGGTGATCCGAGCAAGGCCAAGGTGAAGCTTGGCTGGGTGCCCGAGATCACAGTCGAAGAGATGTGCGCTGAAATGGTGGCATCAGATCTGGAAGATGCGAAACGCCATGCGTTGTTAAAAGCGCACGGTATGGACGTCCCAATCGCGGTTGAGAACTAGCATGAGCCGTGACGTTGGGGCGAAGATTTTCGTTGCCGGGCATCGCGGTATGGTTGGGTCGGCGATCGTGCGGCGTTTGCAAGCGCTTGGGCATACCGGCATCGTCACCGCAAGGCGTAGCGAACTGGACCTCACCAGCCAGGCTGACGTGAGCGCCTTCTTTCATGAGCAGAGCTTTGATCAGGTCTATCTCGCGGCAGCGAAAGTTGGCGGCATCCATGCCAACAACACATACCCGGCTGAGTTCATCTATGAGAACCTGATGATCGAGTGCAATATTATTCACGGCGCCTATGCGAGCGGTGTGACGCGTCTTTTGCAGCTTGGGTCCTCCTGCATTTATCCGAAACTGGCCGACCAGCCGATGTGCGAGACGGCGCTTTTGACCGGGACGCTGGAGCCGACCAATGAGCCCTATGCGATTGCCAAGATTGCCGGGATCAAGCTGTGTGAGAGCTATAATCGCCAATACGGGGTCGATTATCGCAGTGTGATGCCGACCAATCTCTATGGCCCGGGCGATAATTTCCACTCCGAGAACAGCCATGTGATCCCGGCTCTGCTGCGCCGGTTTCATGAGGCGAAACTTGCTGGCGCGTCGTCAGTGACGATCTGGGGCAGTGGCAAGCCGATGCGGGAGTTTCTGCATGTTGATGATATGGCCGCGGCCAGCGTGCATGTCATGGAGCTGGATCAAGCGACCTATGAAGCCAATACGCAGCCTATGCTGTCACACATCAATGTCGGGACTGGCGTCGACTGCACGATCCGCGAACTGGCTGAAACGATTGCCAAAGTCACCGGGTTTGAAGGCGCTCTGGACTGGGATGCAGAAAAGCCGGACGGCACGATGCGCAAACTGATGGATGTCTCGCGCTTAAAGGATCTCGGGTGGCAATCAACCATCACGCTGGAAGACGGCCTGCGCGACGCCTATCGGTGGTTCCTGGACAATCAGGACAGTTTCAGGGCCAGCTAGGCGGCGAGTTGTTTTAGCAACTTCTCGGCCTGCATACGGCTAAAATCTTCGGTCAACGGGGAACGGAAAATCAGGACCCTGCTCCAGATGGGCCCGGTGAGGGTGTCCACAGCTTCGTCGAGGTCGAAATCGCGGCGAATGATCTTTTTAGTGGCAATTTCAGCGAGGACCAGCCGCAACGGCGCGCGGATATTGTCCTTCATCCAGGCGCGCCAGGCTTCGCCCGCATCTTTGTCATCGCAGGCCGCCATGATCGCACCGCGAAACACAGCGTGACCGGAGCCGGTTTTCATCATGGTCTCGATCGGAAGGAGAAGATCAGCGATCCGCTCAATCGGGTCCCGGCCCGTTGTTGAGCGTGCAGGAAGTTCTGTCAGCGCCGCTTCGACACACATCGTGCCGATGGCAGGCCACCAGCGATAGATGGTCTGCTTTGAGGCCTTGGCATGACGAGAGACCTTGTCGACGCTGAACTTACGCCATCCTGTCTCGACCAGCTCCTTTCGGGTCGCCTCAAGAATCGCCGCGCGGGAATCTTCGCTGCGGCGAGGGCCTTGCCGACGTTTCACTGGAGCTTTGGTCATGGTCTGTGGATCGCTTTGTTTATTGCGTGTGGCGGCATTGCCGTACGAACCGTTTGTCGGGTTATGCCGCTGACGTCAACCGCCGCTTATGCTCAAATCCTTGTGTTGAAAACGTCAATTCCGAGTTGTTCGAGCGAGAGGCACCGCCTAGGACGTGCAGCAAGACCGCTTCAGGAGCTTTCATGTTCGAGACTCTGACCATTCCGGATGTCGTTCTCATCAAGCCGAGGCGTGTGGGCGATGCACGCGGCTGGTTTAGTGAGACCTACCGAGCAGATGCGTACGCCGCTGCGGGCATTGGCGATAAGTTTGTCCAGGAGAATCATTCACGGTCGACTGGAAAAGACACGATACGGGGGCTGCATTTTCAAATCGCCCCTAACGCGCAGGCAAAGCTGGTGCGCTGCACGCGCGGGTCGATCCTCGATGTTGCGGTTGATTTGCGCCGAGGGTCGCCGACCTTTGGTCAGTATGTGAGTGCAAGGCTATCTGCGGAGAATGGGCATCAGGTCTATCTCCCGCAAGGGTTTGCTCATGGCTTTTGCACTCTCAGCGAGGACGTTGAGGTTCAGTATAAAGTGTCGGCCTATTACGCCCCCGAGGATGAGCGCGGTATTGCTTGGGACGACCCATTGCTGAACATAGATTGGGGATTGGACGGGCGTGGCCCAATCCTTTCAGAAAAGGATTCAGCGTTGCCCTCCCTAAAGGATTTGCCTGATATCTTTGACTGACTTCGAAACCTATTTGGTTTTCAACTGACTCCGTCAGAAGCGCAGGTAAATAATTACATCGGTGTAACAATCTTTGCGGCGAGGTCGATAAGGTCTAGGCGCAAGGTGGCGATTAGGTTAAGCGCCTGATCCAATTCAGCGAGTATTGAGGTCAGAGCTTGGACGTTGCAATTTCCACCCTTCTGTCGCCGATCATCCTGTTCTTTGCCTTGGGCATGGGCGCAGCGCTTTTACGATCTCAAATGTCGGTTCCAGAAGCCTTTGCCAAAGGGCTCGCCATCTATCTGATGATGGCAATCGGCCTCAAGGGCGGGGTCGAGATGTCAAAGAACCCGATGACTTTGGAGGTCATTCTGGTTCTGCTTGCAGGGATTGTTTTGTCATTCCTGATCCCGGCAGTGGCTTACTTCTTTTTGCGTGTGACCACAAAGCTTAGCGGTACAGATGCTGCGGCGACGGCGGCGCATTATGGATCGATCTCGATCGTAACTTTTGTGGCGGCAACCGAAGCAGTGCGTCTGTCAGGGCTCGATAGTTCGGGGCATATGGTGGCTGTTGCCGCACTTATGGAAACTCCGGCAATTGTGACGGCGCTGCTTCTCGCCAGCCGCGGGCAAAAGCGGGAGGCTCCGGTTGCTGGCGCAGAAAGCGGCGAACTGGTCCGCGAGGTTGCCCTTAATGCCTCAATTGTTGTGCTGGTCGGCGCGCTGGTCATCGGTTGGATCGCCGGTGAGGAGGGCACACAGCAAGTCCAACCGTTCTTTGTCGGCCTGTTCCAGGGTGTGCTTTGTCTGTTCCTGCTGGATATGGGCTTGTCAGCTGGACGCGGCTTGCGTCAGGGATGGCGCGACCTCAGCGTGCCAACGGTTGGGTTCGGCCTCTACATGCCCCTGGTTTCGGCCGCGATAGCCACACCAATTGTGCTGGTCTTAGGTATGGGCGCCGGTGATGCGGCGCTGTTGATCACGCTGGCTGCCTCTGCATCTTACATTGCGGTGCCGGCGGCGATGCGCCTTGCCTTGCCAAAGGCCAATCCGTCGATTTACCTCACGCTATCACTTGGTGTGACGTTTCCGTTCAATGTGACGTTAGGGATACCGATATACATCTACCTTGCCGGTCTGATTTCGGGTCAAGGAGGCTGACATGTATCAACGCAAGCGCATTGAGCTGATTATCGAGAAAATGGCGTATAAACGCGCCGCTCGTATTTTTGAAGCCTGCGGCATGACGGGCTATACCGTACTTCCGGCATTGGCCGGTTATGGCGGCGGAAATCGCTGGTCGCGCGATACGGACATCTCCGCCACGCGCGACATGGTTGTGATTATATCGATCGGGGACGTTGCGCGGGTCACGGAGACCATGTCCCAGCTGGAAGACCTGCTGGGGGACCATATCGGTGTCGTCACGGTCAGCGACGTTGAAGTGTTGCGCCCAGAACGGTTCTAACCGTCCGGGCGCAAGCCATTGAATTGATCAGAACCAAGGCCCGCCGCTTAGGCGCGGTCGACAGATTCTTGAATCAGTTCGCGTGCCTTTTCGATACCGGCCCAGCCCTCGACGCGGCTCCACTTGCCTTTTTCAAGGTCCTTATAGTGAGTGAAGAAGTGGGTGATCTTCTCGACTAGAATGTCCGGCAGGTCACGGAACGTCGAAACCTTGTCGTAATAGGCGGTCAGTTTTGGATGTGGAACGGCAAGGATTTTCTCGTCCGGCCCCTTATCATCGGTCATCATCAAAACGCCGACAGGACGCGCGCGAACAACTGCGCCTGGCACGAGCGGGCGATTGCCAACCACCATGACGTCAATTGGATCGCCGTCGAGGCTGAGCGTATGGGGAACAAAGCCATAATTACAGGGGTAGCGCATTTCTGTGTACAGATAGCGGTCGACAAACATGGCCCCGGACGCCTTGTCGATTTCGTACTTGATCGGATGTCCGCCAAGCGGAACCTCAATGATGACATTAATGTCGTCTGGCGGGTTATTGCCTTGCGTGATTTTGTTGATGTCCATGGGAGAAAATCCTTACTTGTCCCTCTATTTCTGCCTGCCGATTAAGCGCCCCGCATCATTCGTCAACAGCGCAGTCGCGATAGCGCGGCAACCTGTCCAGATGTGAGCCTTTACGCTCAGTGATGCTGCCTAATCGACCAGCGCATAATTGAAACTAACCGAAATTCGCGGTGCAACATTGCTGCCAGTCGTGACCTCGTGGCGCAGCCAGCTCTCCCACATCAGGATGTCGCCTGTCTGGGGCTGTGCGTAGTAAAACCGGTTCGATATTTCCGGGGTCTCTTTCTTGAGCTGCGGTGCCGCCATCATCAGGCCAAGGCGCGGGTCTTCCAGCTTCAAGGGCCCACTGCCTTCTGGCATCGAGATATAGCAGGTGCCAGAGATCACACTGCCCGGGTGAATGTGCCCGCTATGGTGCCCGCCTTCGCCGAGAATATTGACCCAAAGACTGTCACAGACCAGCCGGGCGGTGCCGAGGTCCCAGTGCAGCGTTTCTGCGAAGCGACCTGCCTGATCGTCCAAAACGCTGACCAAGTCAGCAAAAGCCGGCGCGCGGTTCGGCAAGTCATTCAGCGACGCATAGGAGGTGTAGCCGGGATAACCTTCCTGTTCGCACCAGTCATGCCCGGCTGTATCGCCGTCTTCCAGCATCCAGCACGCGGCTTCCAACTCTTCAAGCAGACCCATATCTGGCAGGCTCTCGCATTGGAGGAACGTCGGAAAGAGATGGAGTGTGGTCATATCTTTCGGGTAAAGCGGCGATCTGGGTGGGTAAAGCCTTCGATTGAATGTCTTATCTTTGCCCTTTCCAAATAATCGCTGTGTACATTCTTGAAATTCCGTAGGGTCATACCGATATTCGATAAGAGATTGGAGGGATAAAATGGCGCCGCGTCTTATTGGGCGGATTAAAAATATACTTGAGGACAGCCTGTCAGACTTTCTTGAACAGTATGATGAGGGCTCCGCACCTCAGCCAGAATATCCCGCAAACACAAGCTTTCCGGATCGAGTACGGTCTGAACTCGGGAGTGCCATTGCCCGGCGTTACCAGTTGCAGAAACAGCTTGCTGAACTGCCTGACTTCGAAACCGGGCTGCTGGCCCGGGCAGAGCGGGCGATTGATGCGGGCGATGACGTTGAAGCCAAATCCATCCTGCGCCGAAAGACAAAGGCAAAAGGCGCAGTGGTCGAACTGGAATCCGAAATTGAAGATCTCGCGGCGGAGATTGATATTCTGGAGCAGTTGCTCGCCGTCTTGAGTGCAGACGAGCTTACAGCGGATCAGGTTCTGGAGCAATTGGCCCAGTTTGAAGGCGGGGCAGAAACCAAAAAACACAAGAAGGGTTAGAACGTCATGGATCTCTTTCACGGGGCTTTGGCACCGTTTACAATTGCGCTATTCCTGCTCGGGTTCATTGCGCTTCTGGAAGTTCTGGGTCTGATTTTCGGAGTCGCTTTCTCGTCGTTGGTGGATAGCGCGTTACCAGACATTGAACTCGATGCAGAAGTTGAGATGGACATGGAGGCCGATCTGGCGGGCGCCAGCGCGCCGCTCGACATTGACGGCCCAAATGCCATCGATGCCGCATCGATGGGGCCACTGACGCATTTCCTGTCCTGGCTGTGTGTCGGCAAGGTGCCGATCTTGATCCTGCTGGCAGCGTTCCTGATGGGGTTCGGCCTGACCGGCGTGATCATTCAGAACACTGCCATCAGCTTGCTTGGCGGATACCTTTGGCCAGCTTTGGTGGCAATCCCAGCCCTTGTTGTGGCGCTGCCAGTGACGCGGTATCTCGGCCTGACAATTTCGAGCATCATGCCGAAGGAAGAAACCGATGCGGTTTCCAGCGAGACATTTATTGGACAAGTTGCCGTTATTATTCGCGGAATTGCTGAAATTGGAAGTCCCGCCGAAGCCAAACTTAAAGATATTGCGGGCACAACCCAGTATATACTTGTTGAACCCGATAGAGACGGCGCCCGCTTTGAGCAGGGTGACGAGGTTCTGCTGGTGGAGCGGAATCAGGCGATCTTCAAAGTGATCGCCAATACCAGTAAGGCCCTATCGGGTCGATAAGCAGAAAGGACAAATACAATGGGTGGTGAAATGACTTATTATCTAACGATAGCGGGCGCAGTGCTGGCGTTTCTGTTGATCTGCGGCTTGGTTTTCGCGCGGCTTTACCGGCGCTCGTCCAAGGAGGTCTCTTTTGTGCGCACCGGATTTGGTGGTCAGAAGGTGATCATGAATGGCGGTGCTCTGGTCTTTCCGATCCTGCATGAGATCATCCCGGTCAACATGAACACACTGCGCCTTGAAGTGCGCCGTCATGCAGAGCAGGCTCTGATCACGCATGACCGGATGCGCGTTGATGTTCAGGCTGAGTTCTACGTTCGCGTACAGCCCACCGTCGAGTCGATTGCCAATGCTGCTCAAACGCTGGGTCAACGGACCATGCAACCGCAATCACTGAAAGAATTGGTCGAGGGTAAGTTTGTCGACGCCCTCCGTGCTGTGGCAGCCGAAATGGCGATGGAAGAGCTGCATGAGCAGCGTGTGAACTTCGTTCAGAAAGTGCAGGCTGCAGTCTCTGAGGACATTCTGAAAAACGGTCTGGAGCTGGAATCGGTGTCCCTGACTGGTCTCGACCAGACCTCGAAAGAGTTCTTCAACCCCGACAACGCGTTTGATGCTGAAGGTCTGACCAAACTGACCGAAGAGATCGAAGCGCGGCGCAAGAAACGCAACGATATCGAGCAGGAAACTGAGGTCCAGATCCAGCGCAAGAATCTCGATGCTGAGCAACAGCGTCTCCAAATTTCTCGTGACAGTGAGTATGCGCGGCTTGAGCAAGAGCGTGAGGTCGAAATCCGTAAGGCCAGCCAAACGGCGCAAATCGCCCAGGAACAGGCAGACCGTGAGCGCGAAGCCAAGCAAGCTAAGATCATTGCGACGCAAAAAGTCGAAGAGGCTGCAATCGCTGCCAACAAGGAAGTTGAGCAACGTGACATCGAGAAGGCTCAGACGGTTGAAGCTGCCCAGGTCGAGAAAGAAAAGCAAGTCGAGCTGGCCCGTCAGGACCGCGACATTGCGGTGGCTGAGAAGTCCCGCGCCAAGTCTGAGGCGGATGCTGAAGCTGATCGTGCGCGCGCCATTGCAGCCCGCGCCATGGAAGAGGTGGCGACAGCCCGCGATACCGAGATTGCTGAACGTGAGAAGGCGATTGAACTGATCGAGGCGCAGAAAGCAGCGCAACAGGCTGCGATTGCCATTCAGGTAGCTGCCGAGACTGAAAAGCTGGCTGCCGTCGACAAGGCCGATGCGGTTCGGATCGAAGCTGAGGCGGATGCTGAGCGCCAGCGGATTATTGCCGAAGGTGCATCGCAGGCCGAGAAGCTGCGCGCAGAAGCTTTGGAAGCGACCTATGCGGTTGAGGCGGAAGGTACTCGTGCGGTCAACACCGCAGCGAACGTCCTGTCTCAAGAGCAGATTGCGATGCAGATCAAACAGGCGCTTATCGAGGCCTTGCCTGCGATTATCGAACAGCAGGTCAAGCCGATGGAGCAAATCGAAGGCATCAAGATCCTGCATGTTGATGGCCTCAACGGCTCATCAGGCGGGGCCGGCGCAGCCGCCGGACCAGAAGGTGGAAACGTTGCAGATCAGGCTGTGAATGCCGCGCTTCGCTACCGTGCTCAGGTGCCTTTGCTCGACTCTCTGCTGAATGAGCTCGGTTTGAACAGCGAAGACTTTGGAGCAATTGTTGAAGGCGGCGTGTCGAAACCGAACGGCTCGGCCAAGTCAGCGCAAGACCTTGAAAGCTAGAACCCGGCTTTTATCGCAAACGGCAAAAGCGGTTCCAGGCGGGCCGCTTTTTCTTTTGTCAAAAATTTCGCTTTGTGCTGTACGCCAAATGGTTTACGCTAAACGCTATACAATTCATTCAGAGGTTATGGGAGGCCGCCTATGGTGACGCTGATTGTGAATGGGCAGCAGAAGAGCGTGGATGTTGATCCCTCAACGCCTCTGCTGTGGGCCTTGCGAGAACAGTTAAAGCTGACCGGAACAAAGTTTGGCTGCGGGATTGCCCAGTGCGGCGCGTGTACGGTGCATCTGAATGGACAGCCTGTTCGGTCCTGCTCCACCCCTCTGGCCGCTGCTGAGGGCAGTGAGGTTACCACGATTGAAGGTGTCGCAGAGCCAGACGGCACGCTGCACGCGGTTCAACAGGCCTGGATTGAGGCGCAGGTGCCGCAGTGCGGGTACTGCCAGTCAGGACAGATCATGTCGGCCGTGGCGCTTCTGAAAGAGACACCAGATCCGACCGATGAAGACATTGATGCTGCGATGCGCGGAAATGTGTGTCGCTGCGGTGCTTATGGCCGCATTCGTCAAGCCATCAAAGCCGCCGCGAAAGCGTAGCGCCACTTAAGGGAGACTTCGATCATGGGAAAGTGGACACGTAGAGGCTTTATCACCGCAGGTGTTATGACGGGCGGCGTTCTCGCCGTTGGCGTTGGGATTCGTGAAGGTCACCGCGCGCCGGAATTGGCAGGCATGATGACCGATGAGGGCGAAACGCTCGTCAATGTCTGGGTCAAGCTGGATCAGAACAATACCGTCACCGCAATCGTGCCCCACAGCGAGATGGGGCAGGGCGTCTGGACCTCGATGACCCAGATGCTGGCTGACGAAATGGATGCGGACTGGGAAAAGGTCACGTTTGAACAGGCCCCGGCGCACGAGGCTTACGCAAACTACCCGCTCGGCCGGGAATTTATCATGAATAGCGAAGGCACAAACGTGCCGGGCTTTGTGCAAGACACACTGAACGGTGCGTTTATGCGTGTTGCGCAGTCGATGAGCCTTCAGATTACGGGCGGCAGCACGGCGGTTCGGTTCACTGGCATGGGCGGTATGCGGATTGCCGGTGCGGCAGCGCGTGAGATGATCGTCAAGGCCGCCGCGAAGTCATGGAAAGTGCCTGCTTCGGAAATCCGCACCGAGAAGAGTTATGTCTTCCATGATGCATCGAACCGGTCTGAGCCTTACGCAGCCTTTGCTGAGCAGGCCGGGAAATACTCACCGCCAACACAGCCCAAGCTAAAAACCCCGGATCAGTACACATTCATGGGCAAATCCATGCCGCGGCATGATATTCCAGCAAAAGTGGATGGGACCGCAGAATTCGGGATCGACGTTGATCTGCCAGGCATGAAACATGCTGCCGTAATGGGCCCGCCTGTGCTGGGTGCGACCGTTGAAAGCATTGACGATAGCTATGCGCTTACCGAACCGGGTGTCATCAAAGTGATGAACAAGGGCAGTTTTGTTGCTGTTGTGGCCGATGGCTACTGGCAAGCTGAAAATGCGATACGCCAGCTGGATGTGACCTGGTCAAAGACCGGGGCGGAGGCTCTGAATTCGGCCGATATCTACAATCAGCAGCGTACTGCGATTGAAACCGGCAGTCCGAAAAAGGACGTGGCCGTCGGGGACGCTCCTGAGGCGACCGCGGCAGCTGCCCGCGTGTATGAAGCCGAGTATACAGTGCCTTTCCTGGCGCATGCTGCGATGGAGCCGCTGAATGCCACCGCATGGGTGCATGATGGCAAGATCGAGATCTGGTCCGGTCTGCAGAACCCGCTGGGGGTGCGAGATGAGATTGCCGGGATGATGGACGTGAAGAAGCACGATGTTCAGGTTCACAACGTGCTTCTGGGCGGCGGCTTCGGGCGTCGTGCGTTACCGGATTATCCGCTCATGGCGGTTGAGATCGCTGCAGACTTTGATCACCCTGTAAAGATGATCTGGTCACGCGAGCAGGATACCCAGCAGGACTGGTTCCGCCCGGCTGTCGTCAGTCGCCTTCGGGCCGGTATTGATGAAGAGGGCATGCCGGTCTCTTGGGAGAATACTTATGTACAGAAGGAAGACCCGCCGGAAGCCTCCCACATTCCCTACAAGATTGATGACCAACTGATCCAGTATCTGGACGCCGAACACCATGTTCGCTTTGGTCCATGGCGCTCGGTCGACCATACCCAGCATGGCTTCTTCATTGAGAGTTTCATAGACGAACTTGCCCATGAGGCGGGGATGGATGGCTATGCGTATCGCCGCAAACTGGTTGAACACGCCCCGCGCTATGTGACCGTACTGGACGAGGTTGCAGAGGCGTCGGGTTGGGGCCGCGAGGTGGCGGAAGGACGGGGCCTTGGTATCGCGCTCGTCGACTCGTTTGGCACGGTTGTCGCGCAAGTGGTCGAGGTGGATGTCACCGGCCCTGAGCCGCGTGTCATTCATGTCTGGTGCGCGGCTGACCCGGGTTATGCGATGAACCCGGACGGCTTCACTGCTCAGATTGAAAGCGGCATTATCTATGGCCTGACGGCTGCACTCTATGGCGACATCACAATTGAGAATGGCGCGGTGATGCAATCGAATTTCCACGACTATCAAATGTTGCGGATCGATCAGGCCCCGGAGATCACGGTGAAAATCATCAATAGTGGTGCTAAAGTGGGCGGCGGCGGTGAGCCCGGGACCCCGCCGATTGCGCCAGCGCTCGCCAATGCCGTGTTTGCGGCAACGGGTCAGCGCATTCGCACGCAGCCGATTGCAAATCTAAATGAAGGCCTGACTTAGGCCTTCCGCGCGACATAGCGGGCCCTTGGCCGGATCAACTCGCCGGAGGTGATTTGTTCGATCGCATGCGCCAGCCATCCTGCCATGCGGCCAATCGCAAACAGCGTGAAGGCGGCGTCTTCGGGCAGGTCAAGGGCAATCGACAACGTTCCGAGACCGGCATCGATGTTTGGCGCGTTGCCTAGAATATCGGCAGTCTCTTGCAGGATGCCGGATAGGGCGGGGCTGGGCTCCAGTGCGCTGATCAAGCTCGCGGCGCGCGGATCGCCATCCGGATAGAGTGGATGGCCGAAGCCCATCGCATAGCCGCCAAACTCTGCGCTTTGGTTTACCAGAGCCGTCAGGTCGCTGTGTTGCAGGGCTGACCTTAAAAATTGTTCCGCGCGCGCCGTGGCATCCCCATGCCGGGCGCCATTGAGCGCGGCATACCCGGCCAAAGCCGCTGCTGCCAAAGGTGTGCCGGTTGAAGCGGCAACCCGGACGGCGAAACTGGATGGATTGAGCTCGTGATCGCTGATCAGCACCAGTGCGCGCCGGATCTGGTCACCGCCGTGATTTGAGAGATGCCAGGCGGTTTGAAGACGCGTGTGGATCGGGCCTGAATGGCGCGTGCCGATCATGGCATCAGCAAAGCCGGACAGAAGACTGGCCGCATCCCGGCGGGCCAGCACCTCTTTAGGGCGGCCAAGACAGGCCGTGCCTGTGGCGGCGGCCTCAGCAAGAAAAGTGTAACCCCGCGCTTTTGCACTGGTCGCCGCTGGAATGTCTGTCGCCGGGGTGGCAGGCTCGAACTCGGGTATGCCCCAATGCCGGGCGGCAACTTGCTCGAGTGTTTGCGTATCGGCCAGCTCGCTCGCCAGCGTTTCACCAAAATAGAGCTGTCCGTCGCGAACGGTCGAGATGCTGCTCTCAAGCACCGGCTCACCCCATGCGATTGTGCCAGCGGCAATGTCAGCGCGTCCGCGTGGCCGGCGTTTTTTCTGTTTCAGTGCGCGCACATCATGGCGCGAATACAGGCTTTTGCGGCTGTCTGAAGGGTCGGGGATGGCCCGCAAGCGGCCCCGGCTGACATAGGCGTAGAGGCTTTGCGGCTTGATCGCGAGCGCCGCCAACGCCTCCTCAGCCGACATCCAATCATCAGGTTTCATAATATTGATTATATTGATCAATATTGACTATAGTCAATCTATCCTGATCTTCTTGTACAAAAAGGAGACAGGATATGGACGCAGGATTGGAAGGCGTTGTCGCCGCCAGAACGATACTTTCAGATGTGGATGGACAGGCCGGGCGGCTGATTATTCGCGGTCACCGGGTTGAGGATCTCGCCGCGAATGCGAGCTTTGAAAGCGTTATACAGCTGCTTTGGTCAGGGTTCTTCGACAGATTGCCTGAGGTTGATGCCCTGCAGCGACAGCTCGCGGCGGCCCGCACGGAGGCGTTCATGCGATTGCAGCCGGTCTTTCCCGTCATGGCAGAGCAAACACCCATGGAAGCGGTGCGCACGGCGCTGGCGGTTGGCAAGGACGGCGATGATCTTGCGACAGCCTTTTCGGCGCTCGCCATGACTTTGGTTGGAACCGCTGCTGCTGCGCGTCTGCAACAGGGATTGTTACCGATTGCGCCCGATCCAGCGCTGACGCATGCTGAGGATCTGCTGCAGATGATATCAGGCCAAAGGCCGGATGCGAAACTTGCGGACGGGATGAATGCCTATCTGGTAACTGTCGCCGAGCATGGACTGAATGCGTCAACCTTTGTGGCGCGGTCTGTGGCTTCAACACAAGCTGGTTTACTCTCGGCGGTAATCGGTGGGGCGTGCGCTTTGAAGGGCCCCCTGCATGGCGGCGCACCGGGACCTGTCCTCGATATGCTGGACGATATCGGGGAGCTGGAGAATGCCGAGGACTGGATTCTGACCGCTATGGCGCGGGGGGACAGGCTGATGGGCTTTGGCCACCGGATCTACCGCGTTCGTGATCCACGCGCCGACGCGTTGAAGGCGGCGGCGTCGCAGCTTCCGCAATCTGCTGGTCGTTTGCAGCTTGCGCAGGACATCGAAACTGAGATTCTGGCGCGCCTCGCTGAGAAAAAGCCGGATCGCAAGCTGGAGACCAATGTTGAATACTATACGGCGATCTTGCTTGAGGCGCTTGGTGTCCCGCGTTCTGCGTTTACATGCGTGTTTGCCTGTGCCCGCGCCGCAGGTTGGGTCGCTCATGCGCAAGAGCAACTCGCCACGAAGCGCATCGTACGACCCGCGTCTGAATATATCGGACCGGCAGCGCTGGAGCCCGCGTGAGCGCCATTCGGAAGCTGAATGCAACATGATTGAGCAGGGCCTGTTTATTCCCGGGGTCCTGACTTCCCACACCAAGACCCACCTCCTATGCTGATCTCTCACAGGATTGGGAGATGGCATGCTTCGGCAAATTGGATTGGCGTTTAGGGTTTGTGTTTTGGTCTTTGTGGCACCGGTAATGGCGGCCATGGCTCAGGAAACACCGCAATATGAGGCGTTTGATCAGGGCCGTGTGGTTAAAGGGGAGCAGGCAGTTCTAGCCTTTCGAGACCGGGTCGCACCTGAAAACGAGATGACGCGCGACCGGCTGGAGACTCTATTGCCGCGCCTTATGGAAGAGACCGACATCGACATGTGGATCGTGATGAACCGCGAGTATGCGGAAGACCCGGTCTATTTCACTCTGGTCCCGCAGCCTGCCTTTGCCGCCCGCCGTACCACAATCCTCGTCTTTCATCGCCATGATGAGGGCTTCGACATGCTTACGGTCAATCGCTATCCACTCGGGGACCCCTATGAGGCGGCCTGGGAAGGCGGTGATCTGGATGAGCAGTGGCAAGCCCTCGCGGACCTGATCGCAGATAGAGATCCCGAGCGCATTGGCATCAATGTGTCAGCTGACTGGCCCGTCGCCGATGGTCTGACCCACGGCTTGCATGAGAAACTCACTTCAGTACTGCCCGAGCACTTAAGCGACCGGTTGGTGAGCGCAGAAGATCTGGTCATTCGCTGGATTGAAACCCGAAGCGATCTGGAGATGGAAGTTTATGCGCATGTGGTGGCGATCGCGCGGTCGGTGATCAGCGAAGCGTTTTCGTCCGAAGTGATCACCCCGGGCGTGACCACGACCGATGATGTCGCCTGGTACATGCGAGCGCGGTTTGAGGCGCTGAACCTTGCGCCCTGGTTCAACCCCTATGTGAATGTGCAGCGACCCGGTCTCGCGTGTGAATCCGAACAGGACTTTTGCGGCACCAGTGGGCGGATCCAGCGCGGTGACATCATTCATACAGATGTCGGGATCTGTTATCTGAAACTCTGCACTGACACACAGGAAATGGGCTATGTTCTGGGTGTTGGCGAGGTTGACGTGCCAGAGGGCCTGAAAGCTGCGATGGCGGTTGGCAATCGCTGGCAGGATCACCTGACCGGGTCTTATGAAACTGGTCGAACAGGCAATCAGGTGCTGGCTGAGACACGCGCCAAGTGCGACGCCGAAGACATGATCTGTTCAACCTACACCCATCCGCTCGGCTTCTTCGGACATGCGCCAGGGCCAACCATCGGGATGTGGGACAATCAGGGCGATACGCCAATTCGCGGCGACTGGCCGGTCTATGCCGATACCTGCTACGCGATTGAAGGCAATGTGAAAGCCGCTGTGCCGGAGTGGGATGGGCAAATGGCGCAGATCAAACTGGAGCAAGATGCCTGTTTTGATGGCGAGACCGTGACCTATCTCGCGGGTCGCCAGACCACGTGGCATCTCATCCGCTAGACCCAGACTTTTTAAGCCGAGCCTGACCCTTAAACCGGTTCAGCGGCGATGACATAGTCCTGACCATGGCGCAGAGCCCCGTCAGCCTTGATCAGGTCGAGGGCTTCGGCGCGCAAAGCCTCTCCCTTTGCACGCAGCGCTTGAGCAAGCGTGCGATCATCTATTTGCTCAAGACGAAGTTGGCACAGATCGATCTGGGTGTTCACGAACCGCGCTTTATACTGGATGGCAAAAGACTTCATCTCGCGAACGGCAAAACCGGCCCGCTTCAATTGATCGACGACCCAAGGTGCGGGATACTCGCGATAGGGCATTTCGCCAGCTAGCAACAGACAAGCATCGCGAAACCGACCAATCTCCCAGACCAGTTGTCCGGCTCGCGTTTCTGGACGCTCAGCCGGAACATAAGGCTCAACACCGATGACATATAGCCGTCGACGCGTCAGCGGGCGAAGCCGCAAGAACAGATAAGGTTGGAAACAGGGAGCAAACCCCTCAACCGCGCCCAGCAAATAGTCAGCCAGGACGGTGTCATAGACCTCGTCTTTCAACAGACCCGCATCGGCCCAGTTGCCGAGAACGATCTGGTCTTGCGGTCGAGCGATATCTTGCGTTGTTTGACGTACTTTAGCAGCATCACCCGCAGCCCCGGTGACCGCTGTCCAGCGCTCTGTCGGCAGGCTTGCAACCCAGCCGATGGATTTCACGCCGGTTCCGGCATCGAGCAGCTCACCCCAGGGCTGATCGCCTTGTAAACGTTCGATATATCTAAAGAGCGATGAGTGTGTTGTTGATTTCACCACGGCCTCAGATCGCAAATCACATTTGCATCGTCCAGCCTTCAACACCCATAGCTGCCTGGCGGACGGCCTCTGATAGCGTTGGGTGAGCGTGGCAGGTGCGCGCGACATCTTCAGATGAGGCGCCGAACTCCATAGCGACACAAATCTCGTGAATGAGCTCGCCGACGCCAACACCGATCATGTGCGCGCCAAGAATACGGTCTGTGCCTTCCTCAGCGAGGATTTTCACAAAGCCCGGGGTCTCGTGATTGGTCCGGGCACGGGAATTGGCCATGAAGGGAAATTTGCCCTTCTTGTACTTGATACCCGCTTCTTTGAGCTGATCTTCAGTCATCCCGACATTGGCAATTTCCGGGTTGGTGTACACAACCCCCGGCACCAGATTATAGTCAACATGACCCGCCTTGCCGGCAATAAGTTCTGCGACCGCTGCCCCATCATCCTCGGCCTTGTGCGCTAGCATTGGCCCATGAATACAGTCGCCAATCGCCCAGACGCCGGGGGCGACTTTGAAGTGATCAGTTGTTTTGATAACGCCGCGCTTATCCGTTGTCGCGCCAACATTCTCTAGTCCAAGCCCTTCGGTATAGGGCCGGCGGCCAACCGCCACGATGACAATGTCGGCGTCGAGACTGCTGGCATCGCCGCCAGCGGCAGGTTCAATATTCACTTTCAGCTTGGTCTTCAGCTTTTCGACACTGGTGACCTTGGTGCCAAGCTTGAAGTTTAGTCCTTGCCTTTTAAAGATTCTCTGCGCCTCTTTGGCGACCTCAGCATCGGTCCCCGGCAGAATGCGATCCAGATATTCAATCACGGTGACTTCTGACCCAAGTCGCGACCAGACCTGACCCATTTCAAGACCAATCACGCCAGCCCCAATCAAGACCAGCTTCTTCGGGACCGCCTTGAGCGACAGCGCCCCAGTGTTTGAGACCACGCGTTCTTCGTCAATTTCGATGCCGGGCAAAGTGCTCGGTTCAGACCCTGTGGCAATGACAATATTCTTTCCGGCAACCGTCTGTTTGGCGCCGTCGGGGCCTGTCACCTCGACCTGCCCCGGGCCTGTGATACGGCCTTTGCCCTGGATGTGATCGACTTTGTTTTTCTTGAGCAGGAAGGCCACGCCTTGCGTCAGACCTTTCACGGCGTCAGCCTTCTGAGCCATCATCTGCCCCAGATCGAGTTCAAGGCCAGAGACTTTGATGCCCATGTCGGCAAAGTCGTTTTGAGCTGTGTCATAGGCTTCTGAAGCATGCAGCAGGGCCTTTGATGGAATACACCCAACGTTCAGGCAAGTGCCACCAAGGGTTTCGGCCATTTCGATACAGGCTGTTTTCAGCCCCAATTGTCCGGCGCGGATCGCGCAATTGTAGCCGCCGGGGCCGCCGCCGATAATGACGACGTCATAGGTCTCTGCCATGGATAATCTTGCCTGTTTCTAGCTATAATTCAGATGTCCGCGAACCTAGTGACAGATTCGGCAAATGCAATCCGCCAAAAAAGACTATCAGCATTGGCAACAGTCATAAGACCCGAATGCGCAAACCAGGCGAGTCTACAAAGCAATTTGTTTGGGGGCACTCACACGGTTTGGGGGTTAGAAACCCTAGGCAACGGCCATTTCGGTCTCGCGTGAGACTTTCAGACCATTCGTGATCACGAGTGCCAGGAAAAGCGATGTCAGGACAACCAGATAAACCGCTTCATCCTGCCAATTGTAAACCGATCCGCGGCCATACACCATTGCAAGCGTCTGGACCCCGAAGAGGCACGAAGACAGCCCGGCAAGCCAGGCCCCGCCACGTTTCTCTGTCAAAGCAGCGAGACCAGCCAGAAAGGCCGCCATCGCGCTCAGCATACGCAGCGAATATTCCGGATCAAACAGGACCATCGTAAAGTCCGACCAACCATTGCTTTGGAAATAGAGCGCGATCGCCGCCCCTGTTTGCCAGATCAGAAGCGTTCCAACCAGGCCAAGCGCTGCGCCTGTCCATTTTTTGGTCATGCTGCGGGTCATGGTGCCATCCTCATAGACTCAATTAAAACTGTACGCTCGAGTGTTTGAAGGACGCGTGAAAGTGATCTGTGCAATTTGATCTATATGCCCGCCTATCCGGAAACTGCCGATACAAACTCTGCTTTCGGAATGCAGACTTTTGCCGATCCACAGGCAATGGCTCCGCCATGCGATAGTGATTTTTGGACCACCAGCAGCTTTCTTCCCCAATGTCACACTTGGCGCGAGCGGCTGTTGTGATAGGTGACGCTCTGAAGATTTGTTGTACGAGATGTATTCATGACCGTGATGAGCGATAGCGATGCCCTGGAAGGCATGATCCCTACTGAAGAAATCAATGTCCGGGAGGTGTTCGGGCTTGATACGGACATGGTCGTGCATGGGTTCAAGGATCGCACCGAGTACGTTCCGGTAATCGATGAGAGCTATCGCTTCGATCCGCAGACGACACTCGCGCTGCTGGCAGGCTTCGAGCACAATCGCCGCGTTATGGTGCAAGGCTATCACGGCACCGGGAAATCGACCCATATCGAACAGATCGCGGCACGGCTGAACTGGCCGATGATCCGGGTGAACCTCGATAGCCATGTCAGCCGGATCGACATGGTCGGCAAGGACGCAATCGTTCTGAAAGATGGCGCGCAGATCACCGAGTTTCGCGAAGGTATCCTGCCCTGGTCGCTGCAGCGCCCCGTCGCGATTACGTTTGATGAATATGATGCTGGCCGTCCGGATGTGATGTTCGTGATCCAGCGTGTTCTGGAGGCCAGCGGTAAGCTGACCCTGCTTGATCAGAACCGCGTGATCGAGCCGAACCCGTATTTCCGCCTCTTCGCCACGACCAATACAGTTGGCCTCGGCGACACCACGGGCCTCTATCACGGCACGCAGCAGCTTAACCAGGGCCAGATGGACCGCTGGAGCATTGTCACCACCCTCAACTATCTTGAGCATGATGCAGAAGTTGAGATCATTGCTTCAAAGGATACCGGCGTCGACACAGAGACCCTGTCAAAGATGGTGCGCCTCGCTGATCTCAGCCGGAATGCGTTCATGAATGGTGATTTGTCGACCGTTATGAGCCCGCGGACGGTGATCACCTGGGCAGAGAATTTCGCCATCTTTGGCGATCTCGGCCACGCCTTCCGGATGACCTTCCTGAACAAGTGTGACGAGCTGGAACGCCCACTGGTCGCGGAAATGTATCAGCGCTGCTTTGCCGAGGAACTCCCAGAAAGCGCGCTCATGGTGAAAGTGGCTTAAACGCCAGACGCGCCCATGAAAATGTACATTCTGATCCGGGACAGCGTGCCGGACGGCTTCGCGCCGCTGATCGCGGCGCATGCCTCGCTCGCCTGTTACAAACACTATGAAGACGATCCGGACATGCAGACCTGGGTCAATAGCGTGTTCCGCAAAGTCATTTGCCGCGTCAATGACAAGGAGTTCGAGACCGCCAAAACATTCGACCGCGCGACCCTGCTGACGGAGTCAGCGCTGGACAATGCCGAAGTCTGTCTCGCCTTCTGCCCGCGTGAAGACTGGCCGAAACCCTTCCGGTTCTACAAGATGTGGAAACCGGTTTAGACACAGGCGTATCTTTCCTTGTCTTTGTTTTGATCTTGGTGTTGCCTGTTCTTGGGACGATGCAGAGGCATTATGGAAAAGCAACTCTTCTTCATTTCCAGAGCAGGTTCGGACAGTCAGTTTGCTCAATGGTTGTCGCGAGAGCTGAAAGCAGACGGTCATGAGACAATCTTGCAAGACAAGGACTTTGGTCCGCAAAATTTCATTGCGGCGATGGACAATGCTTTCAAGACTGAGGCGCGGATCATCGCCCTATATTCGAGAGCGTACCTCGAAAGTCCCCATTGCCTAAATGAAGCCCAACACTGGCTCGGCCCCGATCCTGCCAATACTCAAAAGAAGTTGGTTCCGTTCAGGATTGAGACTTGCTCGCCGACGGGCATTCTCCAGAATGTCGCTTATAAGTGTCTGGTTTCAATTCGTGACGCGAAAGACCAGTCAAGCTTAAAGGAGACGATCTGGCGTGCTCTCGGGCTGCTGGAGACGAATGAGACCTTTGATCCATTCCGCAGTGTATCAACGCAGATTGTGCACCCGGAAGTCTACTCAGATCCACGTTTTGCGGGTCGAGAAGACTTGCTTGTCAAACTCCATTCAGCGCTGAATGAGCACGGTGCAGCAGCAGTCAAAGCCCTTAAGGGCACTGGCGGGGTCGGAAAAACGACCGTCGCACGTGAATATGCAGCTCGGCACCGAAATGATTATGAGGGGGTCTGGTGGGTACGTGCTGAATCTGACGCGACGATGCAAGACGATCTGATCGACCTTGGTGCGAAGTACATTCCCGGCCTCAAAGAAGCCGGCAATCGCGATGAGGCACGCCAACTCGCTCTGCAAAGTCTAGAAAACCTCAGTGCCTCAAGACCATGGCTCATCGTCTACGACAATGCGCCCAAGCAAAGTGCCTTAAAGGGTAAAGTACCGAGGGCTGGTGCAAAAGTGATTATCACCAGCCGAGACCCGAGATGGGAGGGCGTTGCAGCGCCGATAGATGTAGACGTTTTCACGCCTCAGGCAGCGACGCAGTTCCTGCTCGAACGCACGGGCCGCGATGATGTAGAAGGGGCCGAAGAACTGGCCGAGAGACTGGGATACTTGCCGCTCGCGCTCGAGCAAGCTGCAGGCTATCTGAATGAAGCGTCAGATATGCCCTTCGTCGGACCGGAAAGTTACCTGTTTTATCTGAATGATATGATCAGGAAGGCGCCGGATAGTGAGACCTATGCAGATAGCGTCTATGGTGCGGTCAGTCTATCATTGGAAAAAGCGGCGAAGCAAAATCCAGAAGCGATAGCATTCTTCGGGCTTCTCGCTCTCATGGACCCGGACCGCATTCCGTTGGGCCTTTTCGAGGATGCGCCGCCGTTTAATGGCCTTGAGTTGACCGAGGTGGTGAATGCGCTGTCTCGGGTTTCTCTGGTCAAACGAACGCCGCTGGAGGATGGTCGTCCAGCCATAAGTGTGCACCGTCTTTCGCAAGATGTTATTCGAGCGAAATTGCATGAAGATGGCGCACTTGAAGCCGCGAATGGCGCTGCGTTAGCCTTGCTGCGAGCGGCATGGCCTGGCGATGCTGGAGATGTCCGGAACTGGCCGGCGATTGATGACATGCTGCCACATGTCGTGGCTGCTACAGATCATACGCCAGACAACACGACTGATCATGAAGCATTGGTGAGTTTGCTAGGTAAATTGGACATCTTGTTTGACGCGCGGGCTCAATACAGTGGGGCCGAAGAAGCGAGCCGTCGGGCGTTAAAGGTGGCAGAGACCCATTTTGACGCTAATGCTCCTGAAATTGCGATCCGTTTGAACAATCTTGCGCAGCTGCTTGAGACGACGAACCGGCTTGACGAGGCCGAGCCGATGTACCGGCGAGTGATCGAAATTTTTGAGCTTCAAGAGCAACAAACGGGTCACATGCACCCGAATTATGCAGGAGCCCTAAACAATCTTGCAGCTCTGCTTCAGGCGACGAATCGATTTGACGAGGCCGAGCCGCTGATGCGGCGCGCGCTTGCTATTGATGAGGCGAGCTATGGCCCGGATCATCCGAGTGTCGCGATCCGTTTGAACAATCTTGCGGGTCTGCTTCGGGCGACGAACCGTCTTGTCGAGGCCGAGCCGCTGTATCGGCGAGTGATCGAAATTTTTGAGCTTCAAGAGCAACAAACGGGTCATATGAACCCGAACTATGCAGGAGCTCTGAACAATCTTGCGGTTCTGCTTGAGGCGACGAACCGGCTTGACGAGGCCGAGCCGCTAATGCGGCGCGCGCTTTCTATTGATGAGGCGAGCTATGGCCCGGATCATCCTGAGGTTGCTATGGATCTGAACAATCTTGCGGGCACTTACGCCAAGACCGGGCGGTTGGCGGAGGCTTTGCCGATGATTCAGCGGGCGGATGAGATTTTCAGTGCCAGCTTGCCGGACCATCACCCGCATGTTCAGTCCACCAAACAGGCGCGCGCCATGTATGAAATGATGGCCGCCGCTGGGATGTCAGGCATGGCTGATCTTCAGGCGGCGATGGCGCAGGCCAAGGCCGATGGGGCGCTGGAGAATGAGGGCAATGCTGTTGAATCTCAGCCCTCTCAAGCCGAAGAACCGTCTGCGCCCCGAAAGAAGGGCTTACTCTCCCTCCTTTTCGGTCGGAAAGAGTAGCGCGCTCGCCCCCACAGCCAGTCCGGCGCCGATGCATTGTCCGATGACAAAGCCCGGCACGTCGGCAAGGCGGACGCCTGCGAACGTGTCCGAGAGAGCGCGGGCCACGCTGATGGCAGGGTTGGCGAAGCTGGTGGAGGCGGTCCACCAATAGCCGGCTGCTATGACCAGCGCGACGGCCGCAGGCACGGCCTCGGGGCGCCATTTCAGGGTGCCGAGAATAGCAAAGACCAGCGCGAACGTGGCCGCGCTTTCAGAGACCACCTTGGGCAGGCCGGAGCGGTCGGTTTCGGCCAATTGCAGGATGGGCAGCTCGAACATGTAATGCGCGAGCCAGGCCCCGAGGACGCAGCCGATAATCTGGATCACCACGAACAGGGCGGCCTCGCGCAGACTGATCTCGCCTCGCATCAAAAACGCGAGCGTCACGGCCGGGTTGAAATGCGCACCAGAGACCGGCCCAAGCGTGGTCACCAGCACGAACAGGATGGCCGCGGTGGCGGCTGTATTGCCGACCAGGGCGACGCCGTCATTGCCGCCTGAGACGCCGACCGCGAGAATGCCTGAGCCGATCACAGCTGCTGAGAGGAGGAGCGAGCCAAGCCCCTCTGCAAACAGTTTACGTGCCAGCATGCCTGCACCCTCCCCAGCGGTTCACGGCAACGCCTCTAAAATGACGTCGCGATAGCGTCAACACGCTGCTGCCGGCTTTGTTGGTGCAATTTCCCCCACTGGATCAATTCGTCACTGCCTGATCGCGGCAAAGCCCTTCGCAAAGCGCTGAACGCGCGCTAAGTCAGCTACATGTCCAAGACCGATGATGCCCCGTACGAGCTGTTCAAGCAGGCGCTGACCGCCACAACCAAAGCCATGTCGGCTGAGCGTGAGGTGGAGCTGAGCTTTTCCGGTGATGGTGCACGCACTGAGGAAAAACGCATTGTTCTGCCGCCGCCGCCGCGCGAGCTTTCACCGCAACTTGCAGCGCGCGCGCGTGGGGAAGCGGATGCTGCAGCGCTGCGCATGGCCCATCACGATGCTGTTGCGCATGCTTCAATCCGTCCGCAGGGCGAGGTCGGGCGACAGGTCTATGAGGCCGCTGAGCGCGCCCGGATTGAGAGTATCGGCGCACGGGCCATGCCAGGCACAGCCGATAATCTCGATGCCGCCCTGTCGGCCCGCTGTGAGAAAGCAGGCTATGGCCGGGTTGAAGATCGCCAGCAGGCGCCGCTGGCTCCGGCAATCGAGTTTCTCTTGCGTGAGCGTCTGACCGGGCGGGACTTGCCTGCCGATGCTGATCGCTATGCCGCGCTGTGGCGCGATGAAGTGAACCCGCAGAGTGAACGCGCGCTGGATGGTTTGCTTGATGACATTCAGGATGTGCTGGTCAATCAGCTGCATGATCAACAAGCCTTTGCTGAGACCGTGCAGAAACTGGTTCGTGACTATACCGAGGGCGACGCCGTCAGTGACGAGCAGGGCGATGATGACGAGGCCTCTGAAGACGAAGCGCAGAACAATCAGAGCAGTCCTGAGGATGAGGGTGAGACGCCGGATGATACTGAAGGTGCGACCATGGAGGAAATGGAAGCGGGCGAGACCGACGATATGGATGGCGAGGAAACCAATGTTTCCGTCGATTCCGATGTCGATATGGAAAGCGATGAAGACCCGGACGACAATGATGATGGGGCCAAGCCGCTGCGTCCGAACTTCCACGAGGGTGATGACCAGCCTGAATTTGTCTACAAGGCATTCACACGCGCCAATGATGAGGTCGCTCAAGCCCCTGATCTCTGTGATACAGAGGAGCTGACACGCCTTCGGGCCTATTTGGATCATCAGTTGGAGAGCTTGCAGGGCGCGGTCTCGAAACTTGCCAATAAATTGCAGCGTCGCTTGATGGCACAGCAAAACCGCAGCTGGAGCTTTGATCTGGAAGAAGGCGTTCTGGATACCGCACGTCTCACCCGTGTCATTACCGATCCGACGGCGCCGCTCAGCTTCAAGCAGGAAGATGACAGTAATTTCCGCGATACGGTGGTGACGCTGCTGCTCGATAATTCTGGGTCCATGCGCGGTCGCCCGATCATGGTTGCGGCGCTGTGCGCGGATATTCTGGCACGAACGTTGGAGCGGTGCGGGGTAAAAGTCGAAATTCTGGGCTTTACGACCAAGGCGTGGAAAGGCGGTATCAGCCGTGAGGATTGGGTTAAGGCAGGCAAGCCAGCGGGTCCCGGCCGCCTGAACGACTTGCGCCATATCGTCTATAAGTCTGCTGATGCGCCATGGCGACGGGCCCGCAAGAATTTGGGCCTGATGATGCGCGAAGGACTGCTAAAGGAAAACATCGACGGTGAGGCGCTGCTTTGGGCGCATGAGCGTCTGATGGGGCGGCCTGAACAGCGCAAGATCATGATGGTGATCTCTGACGGTGCGCCAGTTGATGACAGCACATTGTCGGTCAATGTCGGCAATTATCTGGAACGTCACTTGCGGCAGGTGATTGAGGAGCTTGAGACGCGCAGCCCGATTGAGCTGATCGCGATCGGCATCGGCCATGATGTGACGCGCTATTACAAGCGTGCGGTCACGATTGTGGATGCCGAACAGCTTGGCGGCGCGATGACGGAACAGCTTGCCGATCTGTTTGATGAAAACGGTGAGGGACCGAACCCGGTCGCGATGGCCGTACCGCCGCTAACCCGAGAGACGATGCGGCCCGGTGCAGTGAGTGGTTCGACCGCTGGTGCGCCAAGGTACGGTGGACCCAAGGTCGGTTCTGGCCGTGATGTTCGCCGAACGCGCATGTAGTCTGTCATCAGATTGCCATGGGACCACTGTTTAATCGGGGCCGCTGAGGGAGATGCCCATGAGATCCATTCTTGCCAGTATGACCGTTTTCGGGATCGCAGCTTGCGCTGCACCTGCGCCATCCGGCGAGGCCATCACCGCTGAGCCTGTTGCGGAGCCTGCAAACCTTGCGGACAATCTGGAGGCTTGGCAGTTCGAGACCGCCGCGCCAGCCCTACGTGCCGCCTCTTGCCCGGAGGGTGTCGCTTTCGAACGGGCGCAATCCCTGCCAATTGGCGTCATAGAAATCGATCGTGGATCTGATGAGGCGCGGGCTGAGGCCTTGAGCGGGCTTGTCCTGGCGGGGGCCTGGCATCTAACGGCAGAAGACCCCGGCTTTGGCGGTCTGTCTGGTATTGATACGTTGCGGTCGGGGTCGCTGCTGACGGTGAGCGATGCAGGCGCCTTCGTTCAGATCGGGATCGACCCGGAAACCGGCGCGCCCGATGGCTTGGGCTCGATCAGCTATATGCGCGATGTCGAGGGCAAACTGATATCCGGCAAAGCCAGCGGTGATGCGGAAGGGCTTGTCTTCAAGGATGGACTGGCTCTGGTCAGCTTTGAGAGAGACCACCGGATTGAAGCGTTTGATCTTGAAAGCTGCGGCGCTGCAGCCCGGGCGGCGCGGATTGCGGATATTCCAGAGCAGGTCGAGGGCGAGACTGTGCCGAACAATCGCGGCGCAGAAGCGCTTTCATTCGATGATCAGCTCTTTGTCGGGTTTGAGTTTCGCGGGCCTGTGGGTGCGCCGACGACGCGCTTGATGGCCGATGGATCGTTGGACGTGCCGCTTTATGAGCGCCCGCCTGCATTTCATCTGCAGACCGGCAGCGATTTGCAGGACGGCGGACGCGCGACTGTGTTTCGAGCTTATGATCCGGTTCGCGGTAATCGGATCCTGGTTGACGTGACCGCGCCTGATGGACGTGTGGGTGAAGCACAGCTGAAAGCCCCGCTTCCGGTCGACAATTTCGAAGGCATTGCGTTTGGGACCGGCCCGGAAGGCCAGACGCGGATCTGGCTGATTTCTGATGATAATTTCAATCCTGGCAATCAGCGCACGCTCCTGTTTGCGCTCGACTTCGTTGAATAGGCCTTAAAGGCTTCGCAGGGCGTCGAGAACGCTCTTTATGTCTTCGGGCATGGCTGTTTCCACGAAGACGTCTTTGCCTGTGACGGGATGCACGAACCCGAGGCTCGCGGCATGCAGGGCCTGGCGGTCAAGTTTGCGAATTGTCTTCATGGCGGCGTCAAAGGCCGGTCCACTGCCCTCGGCTTTGATACCGCGATGTCGACCATAGACCGGGTCGCCGATCAGCGGCGTCGTTTTGTGCGCCATATGAACCCGGATCTGGTGCGTTCGCCCGGTTTCGAGATTGCATTTGATCAGCGCAGCTGCCGGGCGCGCCTCGATCTTGCTGATCTGACCGAACGTCTCGAGTGCTTTGTAATGCGTGATGGCATGGCGCCCGTCGCGGGTTTCATCGTCGCTGACGACAGCCATTTTCTTGCGATCGGTGTTTGAGCGCGCAATCGGCGCATCAACTGTGCCTGTCAGCGGACGCGGCGCCCCGCGGGTCAGGGCGAGATAGGTCCGCTCAATCTCATGCTTAGCGAACAGGGCGCTTAGCCCGGCATGCGCCGCTTCGGTCTTGGCGCAGACGAGGACACCGGTTGTGCTCTTGTCGATGCGATGGACAATGCCGGGCCGTTCCACGCCGCCAATGCCGGGCAGCTTGCCCTTGCAATGATGCAGCAGCGCATTGACCAGCGTGCCGGTCCAGCTGCCAGGGGCAGGGTGTACGGCCATGCCGGAGGGTTTGTTGATCAGGATCAGGTCATCGTCTTCAAACACGACGTCGAGAGGGATGTCTTCCGGTTCCGGCTCTGCGGGGACAGGCGGGGGCAAGGTGACGACATAGCGCAATCCCGGGACAACGCTCTTGCGCGGATCGGTGATGGTTTCAAACAGTCCGTTCTCTACCACGATGACATCGCCGGCTTGAATAAGCGCCTTGGCTCTGGAGCGAGACAGGGTATCGATTTGCTCACTCAGAAAGCGGTCCAGACGTGTCCCTTTGTCGTCAGCCTGCGCAGTCGCGGATAAATCTGTCATGATCCCCTTATAGACGTCGGATCAACTCTGCGTCATGTTGCAATTGCTGCGATTGGCTGGACGATCTATATTTCCACTAGGAGCCTGGATATGACGAAATTCACGCGACGCGGACTACTTGGCGCAGGCGGTGCGATTGTTGGCCTTGCCGGATGTTCCGAAGAAATTGTTTCAGAACCCGAAGGCCGGATCACGATTAGCCCTGACACGCGGCCGGGCTATCCCGGAACCGTCACGTTCGAGCATGGCGTTGCTTCCGGTGATCCGCTAACCGACCGTGTTATCCTGTGGACGCGCGTTACGATTGACGGCGAATACCCGCAAGCACCTGTCCCGATCAGCTATGGTGTTTTCGCAGATGAGGCCAAGACCCAGCCGGTGGTCTACGGTGTGGCCTCTGCCAACCCGGGATCAGATTTTACGGTCAAGGTTGACGCAGAAGGTCTGGAGCCAGGAACGGCGTATTACTACCAGTTTGTCGCGAAAACGACCTCTGGTGACATCAGTTCACCAATCGGTCGAACCAAGACAACCGCCGCTTCTGGTGATGCCCCGGTGCGATTTGCGGTCATCTCCTGTTCGAATTTTCCATTTGGCTATTTCCACGCCTATCGCGAGATCAGTCAGGATGGCGCGCTTGATGCGGTGATCCATCTTGGCGACTATATCTATGAGTATGGTGTGGATGGGTATGGTGGCTCCGTTGGCCAGACGATTGGGCGCAATCATGAACCGCCATTGGAGATCGTCTCGCTTGGTGATTATCGGATGCGCCACGCCCAGTACAAGCTCGATCCGGATTTGCAGGCAGCCCACGCCGCAGCGCCCTGGCTGTGCACCTGGGATGATCATGAGAGCACGAACAATTCCTACCGAAACGGCGCTGAAAATCACAATCCGGAGAATAATGAAGGCAATTGGTCCGACCGCAAACAAGCCGCGGTTCAGGCTTATCTGGAATGGATGCCGGTACGCGACCCGGAAGCCGGACAGCTGCGCGAAAGCATCTATCGCAAGTTTGATTTCGGCGATGTCGCAACCGTGATGTGTCTCGAGTCGCGCCTGACAGGACGGTCTGACGAGATCAGCTGGTTTGCCGAGATTGGTGGATTGTCACCGGCGGAGATCCCGATGGCAGCAGCGGCAACCATGGTAAAGGTCAATGATAATAGCCGGACCATGCTCGGGACCATGCAGGAATCCTGGCTTAGTCAGGAACTGAAACGCTCGGTTGAGGGCGGTAAGCCATGGCAGGTTCTGGCCAATCAGGTGATCATGGCGCAGGTGCGCTCACCGAATTTTTCCCAAACTCTGACCGCAGAGCAGATTGCAGCTCAGGAAAACGGCTTCATTCAGCAGCTGATCCCATTCAGCCAGCTTGGCCTCGCCTGGAACCTGGATGCCTGGGATGGCTTCCCGGCAGCGCGCAATCGACTGTACAACAGCGCGAGTGCGGCCGGTGCACGGCTGGTGACCTTGACCGGAGACACCCATACAGCCTGGGCCAATACATTGGTCGATAGCAATGATGAGCGCCGCGGTGTCGAGTTTGGCTGTACCAGCGTGACGTCTCCGGGCTTTGGCACCTATATGACCGATGTCGAAGATCTTGGTCAGATGTTTGCGGATGCCAACCCGGAAGTCGACTGGCACAAGACGGACGGCAAGGGCTGGACCCTTGTCACCCTGACCAAGGACACGGCCTCAGCGGTGTTCAATGAGGTCTCTGATGTCACACAAGAAACCTATACCGCGTCAGAAGTCGCGCGTTTTTCCAGTAAGATTGACGGGACCTCAATGACGGCGCTGACCCGCGACAGCTAGCACGGGGTTTTCGGTTCGAGGTCTTTTCGCATGCGGATGGTCGGCACCTTCACGCCGTCCTCATAGCGCTCGGAAACGTCTTCGATCACAACGAACCCGCAGCGCTCGTAAAGCATCAGGCCCGATGCCGTTGAGCCAAGCTCCATGGCGGAGAAACCTTCTGCACGTGCCGCAGCCTCCCCAAGCGCGATCAAATAGGATCCGACGCCTTTTCGAACGTGATCAGGATGAGTGTACATGGCGCGAATTTTCGCAGGTTCTGTCTGCGGGTCGGCCAGACTGTCATCGCGGCCAACTTTGTGGTTGCCACCAAACAGGGTTCGCCGACGTGACCAGCCACCGCAACCGACAAGCGTCTCGCCCTCAAACACGAGAAAATACGTCCCATCCTTCACCAGCAGCGTATCAAGCCCCATCGAACTGCTGGATCGCTCAACCTGAACGGGATCAAGTACTTCTGGCAAAAGCCGCGCCATTGAGACCGCCATCAGGGCTTCAATATCGGCAAGATCGTCAAGTGTTGCGATGCGATGGGTGAGGCTCATCACCCCTGAATATTCATAATCTTCAGGTGCCGAAAGCGCGCTATGCAAACCTGCTATATTCAACCTTTGCATAACTGAATTTCGCGTCACTTGCCTACTCAATTGCCCAGGCAATGCGCACATTCTCCGCAACGCAAACGAAAGGAGATTTATCATGATTGATATCAGACGTTTCTCAGACCTCGGGACATTCCAGAACGAGTGGTTGAACGCAAACTTCCACTTCTCATTCTCCAACTATCATGACCCAAACCGGGTTGGACACGGTAAACTGCGCGTGTGGAATGATGACACGATCCAGCCGGGAACAGGTTTTCACCCGCATGGCCACCGCGACATGGAGATTATTACCTATGTCCGCAAAGGTGCGATCACCCATGAAGATTCCATGGGTAATAAAGGCCGCACGCAAGCAGGTGATGTTCAGGTCATGAGCGCTGGCAAGGGTGTTCAGCATTCGGAATGGAATGCTGAAGATGAGACCACAACCCTATTCCAGATCTGGATCGAACCGGCACAAACGGGCGGCGAACCAGGTTGGGGCGCCCGGGAATTCCCGAAAGCAGACCGGTCCGGCAGCTGGGCTGTTCTGGCAAGCGGAAAGCCGGAAGGGGATGCTTTGCCTATTCGCCAGGACGCGCACGTACTCGGGGCGACCTTAAAGACAGGTGAAAGTCTGGATTATGAGGTCAAGGCTGGCCGGTATGGCTATCTGGTGCTCGCAGCAGGGTCTGTCCGCCTGAATGGCGAAGTCCTTAAAGCGCGCGATGGCGCTGCCATCACAGGTGCAGAAACTGTAACGCTGGAGGCGATTGAAGACGCAGAAATCGTCTTTGTGGACACATTGTAACGTGGCTCGCTGCTCCGTGATTGGAACTCGGATGGAATATAGGATATTCTGTCCGGGTTCTGATCATGGAAGGAGCCTGCACATGAAACGCCTTTTGACTTCCCTCGCCGCGCTCGCGCTTATTCCCGTCGCTGGTGCGACCGAAATTTCGGTCTCATTTAGCGAAGATTTCGCCGAAACGCTGAGCGATGAGTATGGCGAACGTGAAGGCACATTTCTGACCGAAGAAGTGATAGAGGACATGGAGCAGGCATTTGTGAAGTATGGCGTCAGTCCGGCCAAAGTTGATATTACGATCATCGACGCCAAGCCAAACCGGCCAACCTTCAAACAGCTCGGTAAGCCGGGTCTGAGCTTTCAATCGGTTTCAGTTGGCAGCCTGAAACTTGAAGCAATCGCCTATGATGCGGCAGGCGACCTGATCGTTTCCAAGAAGTATAGCAGCTTCAACCGGGACATTCGCGATTCAGTCGGCGCGAGCACGTGGTATGAGGCTAAACGGTCATCTGATCGCTTCGCGCGCAAGTTTGCCGAGGAGCTCGCAGGGTAACGCTACCCTCTGTCACCCGGATAAATCTCGCGGCCATCGACTTCCAACCGGAAGAGATCTGGCCGTGAGTAATGTCCTGCTGGATCGCTGGCGACCTTGCAGGCACGTGCCAATGAGAGATCCGCATTTGTGACGAGCAACCCTTCCTCATTGCGCAGAATTTCCGTCACCAGTTCGCCGCGTGGGTCGATAATCGCCGCGCCGCCATTATGGTCAAACTCATACAGTTGCTGAAAGCGCTGCGGCACATGCTGTTTCATCCGCAGGCCTGCCGCACAGATCACCCACGCCCCCGCTTGACTCGCAAAAGCGCGGCTAAGCAGCAACTGCCGGGCCCACACGGGACCGTCTGGAACGGTTTCCGGCTCACGGCCGGGCCAAGCTGCAACATGCACATCGACGCCCTGAGCCATCATCGCATAGGCGGGCAGAACGGCATTGTGTTCCCAGCAGTTCAGTGCCGACAGGCGCCCCCAGCCGGTTTGAACCGGTTTCAGGCCCTTTGCATCCCCGTCGCCCCAAACCGAGCGTTCATGATGGGTTGGCTTGATCTTGCGATGGCGGTTCACAACCTTGCCATCGCGGGAGATGGTTAGCATCGTGCAATAGAGCGTGCCTTGGGTCTGTTTGTCGAGTTCGTTGATCCCGATCACAAGGTCCGCCTGGGCGCGTTTAGCTGCTTTGCAAAGCGCCTGAACTTCCGGGCCATCGAGTAACACCCCATTGGCGAGCAGTTCCGAGGCCGCTTGCCACCATGTGTCAGACAATGGACTGTCAATGAAAAACGGATAGCCCGGCAGCCAGGCTTCACCAAAGGCAATCAGGTCCGGTTTTTCAGCCGCCGCCTTGTCAATCCAGTCGAGCGCGATTTGCAAACTGGCAGACTTGTCGAAAAGGGCGGGCGCGGCCTGAACGGCACAGAGCCGGATCGTGTCAGTATTGGTCATGATTGACCGATACGGGATTTAGCCGTGGTCGCAAAGCGCATCAAAGGAACGTCATCAACGCTTACGACAGCAGGCGGGCGCGTATGTCATTCTGTTGGGGGGGCTCAACCCCGAGTGTCTCAATCAGGTAGGCGTCCAGCGATCCAGATTTGGCTGTGATACTTTCAATCGCAGCGGTCAGGAAATCCTCATGCACGCCGACGAAGGGATGGTAGACCTCGTTCGGATAATCCTTGCCAATATGCTGATTGAACATGCGCGCCATATCCGCGAGCCGTTTCTCAACGTCTGCGGCGGAATTGGTAAGGTCATAGTCGGCAAAGATGTCGGCTTTTGAGACCCCAAGTACGTGATGGGTCAATGCACAGAGAATGCCTGTGCGGTCTTTACCTGCGGCGCAATTAACAACCCCTGCCTGATCTTGGTCGAGGCCCGCCAGCGCATCGAACCAGTCCTTGAACGTTTCGACATGCTGTTCGCGATACGGTGCGGCGCGATAATAGTCGGCCATCCAGCCGCGCGCCTGTTCGGCATCGACAGAGACCTGGGTCAGGAAGTTCACGTGCGGGGCATCGGTTTCGCGGCCTTTGTCGCTTGAGAGGATTTGCACGCCCTCAATCGGCCAGCGATGCCCGTGGCGCTCGCGCTCGTCCGGGCGGCGCAGATCGGCCTGAACCACGATGTTCAGACTATTGAGCTGGTTAATATCCGCCTCGCTCGCCTCACCAAATTGAGCCGACCGAAATAGCATGCCGGAACGAACGGTGCGGCCTTCATGGCCAATATAGTTGCCGAAGTCGCGGAAGTTGCGGATGTTTTCGAACGATTTTACGCGGTCTTGCATTCTGCGCCTCTGTCTGCTTCGAGCGTGAGCTAGTGCGGTTGTAAGTCTGCGTCCACAAATCCCTAGCGGAAAGGCGGCTCATCAAAGGCGCGGAGTTTGCGGGAATGCAAGGCGGCACCTTCGCTGGCCAGTTTTTCAAGCGTTGCCACACCGATCTGCAAGTGCTGGCTGATCGATTTTTCGTAAAACTTGTTCGCAGCTCCCGGCAGCTTGATCTCGCCATGTAGCGGCTTGTCAGAGACGCAAAGCAAGACGCCATAAGGGACCCGCAAGCGGAAGCCATTGGCGGCAATCGTGGCGCTCTCCATATCGATGGCAATCGCACGTGACTGGTTGAACCGGCGCGCAGAGGCAGTGAAGCGCAGTTCCCAGTTGCGGTCATCCAGCGTAGCGACTGTGCCGGTGCGCAGGCGCTTCTTCAGCTGGTCGCCACTTTCGCCTGTCACGTCTTCTGCGGCCTGTTGCAGCGCCACCTGAACTTCGGCAATCGGCGGGACGGGAATATCCGGCGGCAAGACAGCATCCAGAACGTGATCATCGCGAATATAGGCGTGGCCCAACACATAGTCGCCAATCGCCTGTGAATGGCGCAGGCCGCCGCAATGGCCAACCATGATCCACACTTCTGGCCGCAGGACAGCGAGGTGGTCTGTGATATTCTTCGCATTTGAGGGCCCGACTCCGATATTTACCAGCGTGATGCCGCTGCCATCCTCTGTCATCAGGTGATAGGCAGGCATCTGTGAGCGCCGCCACGGAGCCGCTTCAATTTTTGCGCGGGCGTCTTCTGTATTGGCGTCGATGACTAGACCGCCTGGCACTGACAGGCTTTTATAGCGGGAGTCGTTACGCACTTGCTCAACCCCCCAATCGCAAAAGGCGTCGACATAGCGATGGTAGTTTGTGAACAGCAGGTAGCGCTGAAAGTCCTTGGCCGGTGTGCCAGTATAGTGCTGGAGACGTTTTAGGGAGTAATCGGTCCGTAATCCATCAAACAGGGCGAGCGGGCGATGATCGTACGGCTCAAACAGTTCGCCGTCCGCGATCTCGTCGCCAATGTCCTGCAGGCGCGGGGACGGGAACCATTTTGCAAGTTCGGCAGGATTGATCTCGTCCAGACCATCCGCTTGTCCCTGATCCCAGACATAGGCATAGGGGATTTCGGAATCAGAACGGCGAACCTCGACGTCAACATCGTAGTCGCGCAATAAAGGCTCGAGCTGTTCTTCAAGATAGCGGCGGAAAAACTCCGGCTGGGTGATGGTGGAGGCATATTCGCCTGCTTCGGACATCTTCCCGAAGGCGCGTGAAATTGGCGGCGGCGGACCATCCGGATTGTAATGGATCACCAGTTCCGGATAGCAGAATGTGCCATTGTTACGTACTTCATCTGAAGGGGGGACGCCCTCCTTGAGATAGACTTCAAGCGCCTTGGTCAGCGCTGAGACGGACTTATCGTACTCGACTGAAAGGGCGTCGATAATCTTCTTTGGTGTATCTAGTTTTGACATGCGCCCATTTGCAATAATGGCGGCTTACGGTCAACGACACTTTCAAGAAACTGTCGGGTGGCAAGTCAAATTCACCGAATTTTGTACAGGCGCACGACCCCGTCTGTCTCGGTTTTGCCATCTACCGGAACCAGCCAGCTTGGGATTTCTCCGGCTTCCATCTGCGCAGCAAAGCCATCTGGTGCCATACGCGTGTAGCGCGCAGTTTCGTTCAATCCGGCGCAATACAGCATATGGCTGGCCCCAAGCGCGCGGATCTTGCGCTCGGCGCTTTCAGGCGAACCAATATAGACGTCAGTTACATATTCGATCGCCTGCACATTGCGGTGATAGGGCCCGACAAAGACCGAATGCGGCGTTCGCACGATCAGCGATGTTGCAACATCTACAGAGGCGAAAATGGCCATTGGCTCTCGTTCGGCGAGTTCGGCATAGGCCGCCTTGTCACGGCAGAGGATGTTGTAGGCTTTCTTGGCCTCACCTGTTTCAGCATCGAGTGTGACGGGGGGCTTGAGCTGCTCACCCAAAAGCTTCCAGCTCATCGGGGTCAGGCAAATCACGCTCGCAAACAAAGCCAGCATTGGGCCGGGACCACGTTCTTCAACCCAGTGCTGGGCAAGCAGGCCAATGGCCCAGCCTGCCGCAACCACGCCGAAAATATGAGAGAATGTCGTACCGCGGATCTGCCAGATGGTGGCGAGCGCAGACAGCAGCATGAGGATGCCGAAGACGGAACGCGCCGTTCGTGTGCCTCTTGGCGCTGATTTGATCATCAGCGCGGTTGTCAGCAGCGCAGCGAGCAGAAACCCGAACTTCCAGATCGCGTCAGAGGGCTCATCCGTCCACACGCGGCCAATGCTTTTAGCCTCGCCGACAGCTTCCAGCCACGCCACGCGCGCTTGATCAGACACCTCTGCATAGGGGTCACCGAGACAATCGGGCTGTACCGCATAAATGAGTGCAAGCGTTACCAGCCCCGTGCCGACACCGGCAGCAGCCCGCTTTTGCCAGCTATCAAGGGCCCCGCCAAACACGCCAAGCCCGGCGAGCAGAGCGCCGCCTGCGATCAGTCCAGCGAGGTGAGATGTGCCATAGGCATCGCAGACCATGCGGCGGTCGTTGATCCCCGGAGCATCCACAATATAGAAGAAGAAGGCAAAGCCGATCATAGCCAGACCAAAAGCGGTCAGGCGTTGCCCTTCAACATGGCCGCGGACAATCCAGAACAGGCCCATCGCAAACACCAAAACGCCAGCATAAGGCAGGCTCTCAATCGCGATGGAGAGCATCGCCGTGATTGCGGCCGCGGCAATTATTCCTGAGCGGATTGAGACGGTTTGGGATAAAGCAGCCGCCGTCCCGATCATGGTCAGGGCGACGACGAAATTGTGGTGATCAATACGGCCTGGCCAGAAATTGAAAATGGCAGCTGACAATCCGAACCCGAGCAAGGCCAACGCCGCGATCTGTCCAGGTAGATTCACCTGCAGGCGACGCATGATCGCGACCAGTGCTGCCATTGTGATGCCCAGCAGAACCAATGGCCAAAGCGCCATGCCGAGCGCTTCAGAATGCGCTTGCCCAAGCAGGGGTTTGGTCAAAAGGACTATACCGGCGACAAACAGATCCGGCAGCCGCGACCAGTGCATATTCCCGCCTTCAGGGGTCAACAGGCGGCTTTGGTCAACGTTGAACCAGTTTTGTCCCGCCAATAGATCGCGGATCTGCTGCAGCCGCATCATGTCATCATTTCCGGGAATATCGCCGGCGAAGATATCGATGCCATTGCGGCCAAGCCCGATAATGATCAGCGCGCCGACCCACCAGAGGGCCCAATGACCCTTCGCGGATGCGGGGTCACCAACAGAGTGTGAAGATGTCATTAGGGATTTACTGCCTCTGCCTTACCGGTCCTTAAGTATGATCTGCTTTTGTCACAGGGAGGTTACTGAAAGGCTTTCAGCGATGCGTACGACCCTTGCCGGCCATGATATGCGCGATGTTCTCGCCGTCTCCGAGATGCCGAAAATCGCCGTAACGATCCCTTGCTACAATGAGGCGGTGACCATCACGAAAGTCATTGAAGATTTTCGTAAGGCGCTGCCGGAAGCCGACATCTACGTGTTCGACAATAATTCAACGGACAACACCGCTCAGGTTGCGGCTGATGCGGGGGCGATTGTGCGCCATGAGCCGCGTCAGGGCAAAGGCCACGTTGTCCGCCGTATTTTCGCAGATGTTGAGGCCGATATCTATATTATGGCCGATGGCGACGACACCTATGACGCCGCATTCGCGCCGACTTTGGTTGAGCTTCTGAAGAAGAACCATGTTGATATGGTGGTCGGGGTGCGCGCTGGCGTTACCGAGGATGCCGGACGAGAGGGTCATGCCTTTGGCAACAAGGTCTTCAACCGCGTCTATAATGCGATGTTTGGCGACCAGTTCACAGACATCTTCTCAGGCTACCGGGTCTTCACACGGCGGTTTGTGAAATCTTTCCCGGCGGTCTCAGCTGGTTTTGAGATTGAGACCGAGATTTCAGTTCATTGCAGCCAGCTCGGCATTCCGACACTGGAGCGGCCAACGCCCTACGGTGTGCGCCCGGAAGACAGCCATTCCAAGCTGCGCACATTCCGCGATGGGTTCCGTATTCTTGGCATGTTTGCCTTGCTCGCGAAGGAAACCCGTCCGGCGGCGTTCTTCGGGCTGCTGGGGCTTGGACTTTTAGCCTTGTCTGCTTTGCTGTTTGCGCCGCTCGCCTGGACGTATATGCAGACTGGCCTGGTCCCGCGTATTCCGACCCTGATCCTGACAACTGGCCTTGGTCTAGCGGCAACCGTAACCGCCGTTTCCGGCTTGATCCTGGACAGTTTGGCGCGGGCACGTCTGGAAGCCAAGCGCGCAGTCTTCCTGGGGTTCAAAGCACCGCAATGGTAAACAAGTATCAGGCGCTGGTGGTTCGTTTCAGCCGCTTTGCGATCATCGGCGGGCTTGGTTACATCGTGGATGCCGGGTTGACGGTCACCCTGATCCATTCCGACCTGAACCCGTTCGCGGCGCGCCTCATCGCGATCCCGGTTGCCATGCTCGTGTGCTGGCGCTTGAATCGTGCTTTGACGTTTGGCGCCAGCGGCACGAGCCAGAAAAGCGAGGGGGCACGCTATGCGCTGGTTGCGGGTGTCGCTGCGATCGTGAATTACGCAGTCTACTCTTTGATTATTCTGGGCTTTCCCGGCGTTCTTGCGCCGCTGGCGGTTGCGGCGGCGACGGTCGTTTCGATGCTGGTCTCGTTTACCGGCTTTCAGTCTTTTGCCTTCCGCAAGACCTAACGAAGACGTCGAACAAGATGACCCATTTTGCGCCCCGGTTTTGGGGTGCGTTTCCCATAAAGCGTCAATACACCGTCTTGCGCTGACGACGCGCTATGCGCGTAGATCTCATCGCCAAGCAAGTTCAGCATTTCGGCCTTATGGAAGCGCGTCACCGGGCCAAGTGGCCAGCCTGCAATCGCGCGAATGTGCTGCTCAAACTGACCCGTTGCACAGGCTTCGGGCGTCCAGTGGCCGGAATTATGAACGCGCGGCGCGAACTCATTTGCCAGCAGGTCGCCGGTTTCCAGCACAAAGAACTCAAGCGCCAGAACACCGATATAGTTCAGCGCTTCAGCCAGTTTACGCGCCGCCTCACAGGCCCGCACCTCAATCGTCGCATCAAGACCAGCCGGGACGGTGGAGCGCCGCAGGATGCCGTTCGCATGGTCATTACGCGGGATATCGTAACAGACCGAGCTGCCGTCAGGGCCCCGGGCAATGATCACCGAAACCTCACAGATAAAGGGCACCATGGCCTCAAGTATGGAACGTGCCCCGCCGAGCGCCCGTAGCGCTTCGGAATAGTCGTCGCCCGTGACAAGCCGCACCTGACCTTTGCCATCATAGCCATCGCGGCGCGTTTTGAGGATGGCCGCGCCGCCAAAACGCTCAATCGGCTCGGCGATGTCTTCCGGCGTGTTGATTTCAGCGAACTCAGCTGTGGCAATCGCGCAATCGTTCAGGAAGGTCTTCTCGACAATACGGTCCTGAGAGACCTCCAGCGCTTTCGCTCCGGGTCGAACTTCGATGCCATTCTCAATCAGGTGCTGCGCTGTCGCGACAGGCACGTTTTCAAACTCATAGGTGACCGTGTCGCAGGACTTTGCCCAGGCCAGTACCGCTGCGAGATCGCTATAGTCAGCAACCGTGTGTGCCATGGCGACACGGCTGGCTGGGCAATCGGGTTCAGGGCAAAGGATAGAGACATCAAAACCGAGTTGTGCGGCGGAGCTCGCAAGCATTCGGCCCAATTGACCACCACCAAGAATGCCGATCCGCGCACCGGGGGCGAGGGGGCTCATCCTTCTGGGCGCTCCGTTACCGCAGCTGTTTGTTCGGCGCGGTAAGCGTCCAGTGCGCTGGCGACCTTTGGGTCATGCAGGGCAATGATCGAGCCCGCCAGAAGCCCGGCATTCACCGCGCCGGCTTCGCCAATCGCAAGTGTTCCAACCGGGACACCCTTTGGCATTTGCGCAATCGAAAGCAGGCTGTCCATACCGCTCAGTGCGCGCGACTGAACCGGAACACCCAGAACCGGTAGCGGCGTCATCGCAGCGACCATACCAGGAAGATGAGCTGCGCCGCCTGCACCGGCAATAATCACCTGGATGCCGCGGTCTCTCGCCCCTTCAGCATAGTCATACAGGCGCTTTGGTGTGCGATGCGCGGAGACGATGCGGGCTTCATAGGCGACATTCAGACGATCAAGGGTTTCGCAGGCCAGTTTCATGATCGGCCAATCAGACTGGCTGCCCATGATGACGCCGACACGGGCGGCGCTGTGTTCTGTGGTTGGGCTCATTGCGGCCTCTTGCAAAGCGCGCAACATAAAAATCTTCGTTCTGGCGTCAACCACCAGACCTGCATGGCCGACACGACTGGGCATGTGCCTGCGTTTCGCGTAATGTTACAGAATGGCAAAGCCGGTTGAAAACCCTATTGAAACAGACGAAACGCCGGCAGCGGTTCCGGCCGAACCGGTTGCGCCGCGTCGGCGGTTGATCAGTGCGCTCGGGGTGGAGCTGGCAGAGCTGCCAAAACATGTCCGAGCAGCGCTTGAGGCGCTCGCAGGTGAGGTCCTCAGTTTGCGGGAGGAACGCGAGAGCTTGCATCGCGATCTGCAAAAAGCTGAGCTTCTGGCGGACCGTGATGCTCTGTGCCCGCTATTCAACCGCAGAGCGTTTGAGCGTGAGCTGGAGCGGGAAATTGCACTTGCCCAACGCTATGGAACGCCGTTGAGCCTCATCTACATAGACCTCGATAATTTCAAACTGATCAATGACCGGTTTGGCCATGCCATCGGGGATGATGTGCTGAAACATGTGGCCGGTCTATTGCTGAAATCAGTCCGTCAAACCGATATTGTCGGGCGTTTGGGCGGCGACGAGTTCGCACTTGTCCTGACGCACGCAGAACTCACAGACAGCCAGAACAAGGCGAAGCATCTTGAAGGCCTGATCGATTCTTGCATCATCAGGGATACAGAGGCTCCACAGCTTGATCCCGTTCAGCTTGGCGCGTCCTGCGGGACGGTTGAATGGTCTCGCGGGATGACTGCGGAGCTTCTGATCAACCTCGCTGATGAGACAATGTTTCGAACCAAGGCCACTCGCAAGGGTAGAGTATAGGCGTTTACTGTACGCGTTGTTACAGGTTCGGAATATTTTGCCGGGTTCCGTGACTCCCTCGTCCATTCGTGCTTTTCTACAAGGGCTAAAGACATAACCCGTTCACTATAAGAAGGAGAGTGTCCATGTCCTTGAAACGTCGTATCGAAGAGCTTGCCCGGCGCCATCGCCAACTCGACGAACAGATCCATGCGGAACAGAAGAGGCCCGCAGCCGACATTTCAATTGTAAAGGACCTAAAGCGACAGAAACTCCGAATTAAAGAAGAAATGGGTATGTTGCGCGCGAGCTAGCGCACCCAAAGGCAATCCCGCCTTAAAGCGCTGTTCGCGCGGCTGGAGATTGTCGACATGGAAAAACCTGTAACGCTGGTCATTGGGCTTGGCCAAACCGTGGGTGAGGCCTTGGTGCGGCTTTTTCTGGACGAGGGACATGCTGTTCTGGCTGTCGATCCCTCGCAAGATGCACTTGACGAAATTCGCAAGACGAGCGGCGACAAGATTGTGATGCATCATGGCGCCGTTCATACGCGCCTTGGCTTCCGCAACGCGCTGGCAGCGGCCCTGGAGACCTATGGTCAAGTCAATAACGTGATCATTGTGCCCGAGCTGCCTGATCCAGACACTTTGCTTGAGCTGGATATGGAGGATTTCGAGACCATTCTGATGAAGACAGTCCGGGCCAGTGTTCAGGGCCTGCGCGTCTTTTCGAAAGTGATGAAAGAGCAGCTGCAAGACCCCGGAAATGCAGCTGAGCGGCGTCGTCAGGCTGGGACGTTTACTTTCGTTCTCTCACTTGGTGCGGAAATGGCGCAGCCGGGATGGTTTAGCGAGAGTGTGACCCAGCACGCGGTACTCGGCGTCATTAAATCAGCGGCGGTTGAGCTGGCGGCGGATCAGATTCGAGTGAATGGAATTGTCGCTTTGCGGCCAAGAGCTGAGGGCCGCGAGCCCTGGCTGCGGGATCGTACGCCATTTGGGCGCTCAGCCATCGCTGAGGAAATTGCCGAGACGGCTAAGTTCCTGACCAGCCCCGACAGTTCAATCATCACGGGCGAAGCGATTGTGTTGGATGGTGGGCGCCGCCATCTGTCCGGTCTTATTGAGCGGCCAGATGGCTGAAACACCTGAAGATTACTTTGGATGGCAGATAACCGGCATCCAGGTATAGCCCTTCACGAAGGCCCCTGATGTGAGCGCAGGTTCCTCAAGCACTTCGATGTGAGAGAAGCGCGCCATAATCTCTTCCCAGAGGATCCGCAGCTGCAACTCGCCCAGACGGTTGCCAACACAGCGGTGAATGCCGAAGCCGAAGGAGAGGTGGTTGCGCGCTTGCTCCCGGTCGATGATCAGTCTGTTCGGGTCTTCCTTCCAGAACCGCTCATCGCGGTTTCCAGACACATACCACATCGCGATCTGGTCCCCCTTCTTGATCG
>JBCBZD010000030.1:0-2847 GCA_039815485.1 Pseudomonadota bacterium
CCCTTGCGCGGAAGCGGAGCCATAAAGCGGGCTCATGATCACCAGCACCAGTGCCACCAGCACCAGCACAATGCCGACCAGAACCTTTGAGACGTGTTTTGTCAGTGTGTCAGAGTAAATCATGAATATGGCTCTATTCCGGCGCACTGGCGGAGGCAATTGGGCACAGATGACATTTCAGTTAGGTGGCTGATTTAATGAGACATATTGCGTCTATTCAGCTTGCCTCGCCGCCAATTCCTCCAGGTTTCGCGCATGATCTTCCCGACTGATGCGGTAGAATGAGATGGCAAATATCATCAGCATCCACACTGTCAGCAGGGTCACCGCATAGCCCCACCCGAGCGCAGCGACGGAGTCTGCGCTGGCGTCTTCCACTGGCGTTCCGGGGGCGATCGCAGCCGTTGCAAGGATCAGCGACGCCGTCAGCACGCCGATCCCCTGCGACAATTTTCGAATGAACGTGATGCCGGCAAAGAAGGTTCCTTCCGAACGGCGTCCGGTCTTCAATTCGCTCTCTTCCACAATATCGGTGACCATGGCGGCTGCGAGCATCTGGTAGGCAATGATCAAGGCGACGTCGAACACAGTCACGACCAGGATAATGTAGAACAATTCCGGAGTGCCATTCTCGGGCAACAAGCCCAGAAGCCTGGCGAAGACCGGTGCTGGCGCGAGTGTGAACGCCATCAGGCCGATAATAATCGCTGCGCGTTTCTTGCCCCAGACCCGACCTGCGATTGGCGCGACCAGGAGCGCCATTCCTGAAGATACGAATACGGCGCCAGTCAACAAAGCCAACTGATCACGCGTAAAGTTCCAGAAGAAGCTGTTAATGTACTGGTTCAGCGTCGCAGAGATCCCGGTTGCCAATAGGCCAAACAGCGTCGCAACAAAAAGCGCCCGGAAAGAAGGATTGGAGAGCGTCTCCCAGATTTCCGAAAAGATCCGAGCCAGGGTCAACTCACGCTTGGCCGGCGGTTTTTTGAGGTGGGGAATGCGATGATGTGTGCCGAGAGCCGTGATGGCGATGGCGCTGAATATGGCGAAAGCCGCTACGAGGCCATACATGTTCCAACCGGGAATGTGTTGGAAGCCTTGCAGATCGCCTTCGCTCGGTTCGAGGAACACGGTGAATAGCATGACCTGTATGGCCAAACCCCCAACCCAGGCGAAGAAATAGCGATACGACATCAGCATCGTTCGGACGTCATAATCCTGAGACAGTTCAGCCGCGAGGCTAAGACTTGGAACCTCAAACAACGTGTACCCGACCCGTACGATAATGGTCAGCGTGAGCAACCAGGCAAACAGCGATCCGCCGTCCAATCCGGTCGGCGGATTCCAGACAAAGAAGTAGGCGATCGCGACCGGGATGGCCGCCGCATACAGGAATGGATGGCGGCGTCCGAGCTTTGATCTCAAATTGTCCGACCAATATCCGACCACCGGATCGGAGACAGCATCAATAATCAGCGCGATCCAGATCGCGCCGGCCACCCACCAGCCTGGCAGTCCAAGGATCTGCGAATAGAAGAGAAGCAGGACATAGTCGAAGCCATTATTCTTGATCCCGCCCGCGGCGCCGCCAACGCCAAATGCCATGCGCGTCAAATGACCCAGCTTTTTTTCGGGCATCGTAGTCGCGGTCATATGTCCTCCTTGAGATGTGCGAAAGCTGCGCATCCGCCTCAACGGTGAGGCTGTTCTAAATCGTGACTTTAATCAACCACATCCGCGTCTTCGCGACTACGCTGAAGTGCGGCGAGATTGGCCTCGTGATCTTCTCTCGAGATTTGATACCGGAACAAGAATGCGATCGCTGTTCCCCAGAGGGCGAGCAGGCCCAGAGCGTAGCCGGCGCCGAGAAGGCTCAGCGTATTGGCAGGCACTTCACCGGGTTGAATATTACGAGAGAGGTCCGCCGCGGCGAGGACGATCGACGCGAGAAACAGACCACTGCCTCGCGCCAGTTTGCGCATGAAGCTGATGCCCGCAAAGTAAATGCCTTCGGAACGTCGTCCGGTTTTCAGCTCATTCTCTTCTACGATGTCAGCAATCATCGAGGCCGACATGATCTGGTAAGCGATGATGAGCGCGACATCAAAAATCGTGACGACAAGGATCACCTGGAACAGCAGGTCGCTGCCATTCGGTGGCATCACACCAAGCAAGCGCAAAAGAACCGGCATGGGCGCGACCGAAAAAGCGATCGCCCCGACAATGATTGCGCCGCGCTTCTTGCCGAGCCGCTTGGCGACAAGTGGTGCCAATACCAGAGCAAGTGCAGCAGACAGGAAGACCGAAACCGTCAACAATCCGGTCTGAGCCGGTGTGAACTCCCAGAAATAGCCATTGATGTAATAATTGAGTGAGGCGGCCACACCGGCCGCCATGAAGCCGAACAGCGCTGCCAGGAACAAGCCCTGAAATGATTTGCTGGAAAGGCTTTCGCCAATCTCTTTGAAGACGCGGCCGAGGGTGATCTTGCCGGTATCCGGCGGCTTGCGAAGATTGGGAATCTGCCGGTGCGTGCCGAGTGCGCAAAGCAACATGGAAATGACGATCGCCACTGCTGCGAGGTTTCCGTAGCTGCGATAGCCATCGACATTCAAGAAACCATTGCCATAGGTCTCGGTCTCGACGAGCAGGAATGTCAGCGTGTAGGCGGCAATGGCCACACCGCCGGTCCAACCAAAGACGTAACGGAACGACAGAAACGACGTGCGCTCGTCATAATCATCCGTCAGCTCCGCCACCAAGGCGCTGCTGGGGACTTCATAGAATGTGTAACAGACCCGAACCACAATCGTGATCATCAGAAGGTACGGAAACAAAGCATTGCCC
>JBCBZD010000027.1:0-3423 GCA_039815485.1 Pseudomonadota bacterium
CGCAATATTCTCGGCGAGCGCGTGCTCGGCCTGCCAAAGTCGAAATAGGAGCGAGATCATGTCGAACACACAAACTGCGCCCCGCGATTTCGGATTTGGTGAAGATGAAAGCATGCTCCGCGATGTCGCGCGCAAAATGCTAGACGACCGCTTGCCGATGGAAAAGCTCCGCACACTCGTCGCAGAATCGCCCGAGCAGATCTACGATGCAGGCGAGCCTACTCCGTGGGATGACAAGCTTTGGGCGGAAATTGTTGAGCTCGGCTGGACGGGCCTGGCCATTAGCGAAGCCGAAGGTGGCTCTGACATATCGCTTGTTGGTATTGCCGGCATGATTGAGGAAGTCGGCCGACATGCCTTGCCCTCACCCCTCATTCCGACGCTCTGCGCAACCATGCTGGTCCGCACCGCGGGCGGCGACGTCGCCGCACAAGTTATGTCCCGCATCGCGGGCGGAGAAACCGCGAGCCTTGCCGTCACCGATGAACGCGGCAGCTGGGAGCCGGAAGACGTGCCTTTGATCGCAACACAAGACGGCGATTATCTGTTACTTAATGGCACCGCGCGCTTCGTGCAGGATGCGATGAAAGCGGATCTATTCATCGCCAGTGCGACGCTTGGGGACAGCATTGTTTTGTTCGCAGTCGACAAAGACGCGGCCGGACTGGAGCTCGAGCCCGACCACATTCATGACTTATCGCGCGATCAAGCAAGCGCCCACTTTAATGGCGTGCGCATTGAAGCGTCTGCAATCATAACCCAAGACGGTGCGTCCGCGCTGAAAGCAGCTTGGCCGAAGTTATTGGTTCTGGTCTCAGCAGATCTCTGCGGGGCGAGCGAGTGGTTGCTGCAAACCACCGTCGAATATGCCAAAGAGCGTGTCCAATTCGACCGACCCATCGGCTTTTTTCAGGCGGTCAAACACCCTCTGGTCGATGCCATGGTGGAGATCGATCGCGCCCGATCCTTGCTCTATCATGCCTGCGCTGAAATCGATGCAGGAACCGGCGGTGCAGAGCTCACGGCGAGGATGGCGAAGAGCGCCGCCTCAGACGCCGCGGCTTATGTATCAGATCGCGCGATCCAATTGCATGGCGGCGTCGGGTTTACCTGGGAATTCGGGCTGCACATTTACTTCAAACGCAATCTGCACAATCAAACTCTGCTCGGAGACAGCGTCTATCAGCGCAAAAAGCTGGCGGACATGATGATTGGGCCGATCAGTACATCACAAAACGTAAAAGGATAAGGTCATGTCGGGCAGAACAAAAGCCTACACGATGGTGGGACTCGTTGCCGCAAAATGTGTGGCGCTATCGGGGTGTCAAAGCCTGAGTCTGGCCACAGCGATCGCGCAATATGAACGCACATTGGATCGCTACTCGCAAACCGATACAACGGTCACCGCCGTTACCGAAACCCGGCATGAAGATGGGCGTGAGGCGGCGCTGGTGTCGGCCTTTTTCGGTCTCGACAACGGGCTACCCAAACGAAACACGGATCGGGTCGCCTGCGATGGGGCGGGCGGCGCCGATGGTATGCCGGTCATCTTCTCGCATGAAGTGGATGTTGAGACCCTCGATCCCGGCGACTTCAAGATCGCGACCGAGTCTGGCGCCATTGGCGAGGTGACCTGTCTGACGCTGGCGCCGGCGGACGATCCTGGCGAGCTGCGCACAGCTCTGCTCGCCGGCAATTATGGCAGCGCTGAGGATCAGCCGGTGACGGTCGAGATTGTTGGAAATATCTTATCCCTTGATGGTTCGATCAATTTCACAGGCGCTAGCATTGCCGCCACCCGGCTTGAAGTGGGTCCAACCCTGGTCTGGGCGGAACGGGTGCCGGAAACCGATTGGGCCCTGGGTGAGAGCGCGACGACATTACCTTGGGGCGGCGGCGATAAGTGTCCCGTTGGCTCCGCGCAAGTGATCCGTGTGACCTGGGATGGCGGTGTGACCAAGCCTGGCGGCGAGCCTGCGGATTTTGAAGAAGGCCAGCTCTACGCGATTGATGTTGCGTCGGAAGATGGCGCGAAGCGCACCGTTACAGCAGTTGCACTCGCAGATCTCAAAGACGGTGACAATAATCACCTCCTTTGTTTGGACACGACGGACACAGTCCAATCGATTTCTTTCCCAGCGGGATATCTAACCGACCCGCGGGAAGACCTGAACCCAGATACCAAAATCTCGGTCCTCAATTAGGCCTAAGGGCAATCGCATAATCAGAACAAGGAAACGCAATTATGACAGCCACCGTGGACGTCTTCTGGTCCTTTCGTAGTCCCTACTCCTATCTTGCAACTCCTGATCTGCTGAAGTTACGGGAGGACTATGATGTCGAGGTGTGTTTCAGGCCTGTTCTACCGATCGCGATCCGTACGAAAGACACGTTATTCACCGGCGACAAACGCCGGGTGCAGTACCTGATGATAGACATGTTTCGCCGCGCGGAGTTCCTCGGCATGAAATTTGGGGCACCGTCACCAGACCCCATTGTTCAGGACATGACAACCTTTGCGGTTTCCGAAGACCAACCCTACATCTATCGCCTGACCAATTTAGGAGTCGAAGCGGAACGACAAGGCAAGGGCATCGATTTTGCTTTCCACATTTCGCACCTTATCTGGGGCGGTAACCCTGGCTGGGATCAGGGAGACAAGTTAGCGAACGCCACTGCAAAGGCGGGACTCAACCTGAAAGAGATGGAAGCCGCGATCGCCAAGAACGATCCAACTCCTCAGATCGACGCTAATCAGGCCGCGCTGGATGCCGCCGGACACTGGGGCGTTCCAACTTGTGTCTTCGAAGGTGAACCTTTTTTTGGGCAAGACCGGATCGATACGCTGCGTTGGCGCCTCGACCAAAAAGGATTGCGCCGCTCTTAACGCCCCCTGAGACGAAAGATAGCAAATGTTGAAACTTCACTTCGCCCCAAACTCTCGCGCCCGACGCATCGTGTGGCTGCTCGAAGAGCTGCAGCTATCCTATGAGATCAACAAGATGTCCTTCCATCCCAAGGACTTAAAATCGGACGAACATCGAGAAAGGCATCCTCTCGGCAGAGTTCCAGTCTTGGAGTATGGTGACCAGCCCCCACTTTATGGGTCACTTTGAAGTAGGGTTTCCGGTACTGGCGGACGCATGCCCAAGGCCTGATGCGGCCGAACACGCTTGTATTGCTTGAGCCAGGTATTTGATGACGGTTTGAACCTGATCGAGCGAGGTAAACCACTCGGCATTCAGGATTTCACGGCGCAGCGTTCCATTGAAGCTTTCATTGTATCCATTCTCCCAAGGGCTGCCGGGATAAATGCGCAGTGGCTTGATGCCGACTTTTGTGAGCCAGTCTTGTAAGCCTGCAGCGATAAACTCTGGGCCATTGTCTGACCGGATATGATCGGGCTCCCGTGCTTGAGCAGGA
>JBCBZD010000019.1:0-6126 GCA_039815485.1 Pseudomonadota bacterium
AAACTCCTATCCGGAGTGGCCGCCGCCTCCATCATGACCGCAGCGATCGTCGCTCCGGCAGAGGCTCAGGTCACAACATCTGAAATTCGCGGTTCTGTTAGCAGTGACTCTGGCGCCGTTGTTGCTGACGCGTCTGTTTCGATCACCGATACAGCGACCGGTCTGACACGCTCGACGATGACCAGTGCGACGGGGGCTTATGCCATCCGTAACCTGCCGATCTCGTCTTCTTATCAAGTGACCGTATCGGCTACTGGCTTGCAAAGCCAGCAAGTCGAAAATGTACCGCTGGTACTGGGCGACACGACGAATCTCGACTTTACGCTGACATCGGACGCCGATCGCACACTGGACACAATCGTTGTTACCGCGTCTGCCACAGATCTTATTCAGACGGCCGTTGGCCCGAACGCCACCTTTGGTCTGGAAACACTTCAGAGTGCGCCGACGATCAACCGGAACATTACCGATGTTTTGCGGATTGACCCTCGGATCTACGTTGATGAGAGCCGCGGCGACATCAACCCGGTTCAGTGTGGTGGTAAGAACCCTCGATTCAACTCGCTGACACTGGATGGCGTTCGCTTGAATGATGGTTTCGGCCTTAATTCGAACGGTTATCCGACCGAGCGTCAGCCTTTCCCATTCGATGCGATTGAGCAGGTCGCGGTTGAGCTGTCGCCTTTCGATGTAGAATATGGCGGCTTTACCGCTTGTAACATCAATGCCGTCACCAAGTCGGGTACAAATGAGTTCCACGGCTCTGCGTTCTTCGATTACGCGTCCGACGATTTCCAGGGCGACTCACTGGAAGGCAGCAGCGTTCAGGCAAATCCATTCGACGAATATCGCTATGGCGCGCAAATCGCTGGCCCGATTGTCAAAGACAAGCTGTTCTTCTCTGTCGCTTACGAAAAGCTCGAAGGCGCGAACACGTTTGACCGTGGTCCACTCGGATCAGGCGCGATCAATGAAGTGAACATCACGCAGGAAGAGCTTGATGAGATCGCCCGCATCGCGCGCGACATTTATGGTTACGATCCAGGTGGAATTCCAACCAGCTTCGACAATGAAGACGAAAAAATTCTCGTGAAGCTGGACTGGAACATCAACAACCAGCATCGCGCAGCCTTCACATACAACTATAATGACGGCTTCAACATCACGCAGTCTGATGGCGACCTGGATGAGTTTGAATTCTCCAACCACCTTTATGAGCGTGGCGCTGAGCTGAACCAGTATGTTGGTTTCCTCTACAGCGACTGGACAGACAATTTCTCAACCGAACTTCGTCTTGGTTATGTTGATCTTGAGAACCGTCAGAATTCAGTTGGCGGCACAGACTTCGGTGAGATCACGATCGAAACCGATGATGTCAATGTGTACATTGGCGGCGATGACTCTCGTCAATCGAATGAACTGAATTACAGCATTCTGAATATGGCGTTCAAAGGTTTCTATCAGCTCAACGATCATGCCATCACATTCGGGTATGAGCGCGAAGAGCTGGATATCTTCAACCTGTTCATTCAGCACACCGAAACTGAAATTGACTTTGACAGAAACCCACCTGTGGCCGACCCGACGGACACGCGTGACCCTGCCATTGTCAATTTTGAACTCGGTCTCGCAGACAATGTGAACTACAACAATGCGCCTTCAGGCAATCCACGTGATGCCGCAGCGGATTGGGGTTACGCTGTAAACACCGCATACCTTCAGGACGAGTTTGATATTGGCAGCAATGTCAGCGTTATTCTGGGCCTGCGCTATGACTGGTGGGAAACCGACGATGAGCCGGTGACCAATCCTGACTTCCTGGCTGATTACGGATTTTCCAACGGTCAGACTCTGGATGGTGAAGGCTTGCTTCAGCCACGATTCGCCTTCACTTGGGACGCGAAAGAAAACCTCACCGTCCGCGGTGGCTTTGGCCTCTATTCCGGTGGTGACCCGAACGTCTGGTTGTCGAATAATTACTCCAACAACAACGTCCTGCAATTCGGCCAGGACGGCGGCGGCTTCGGGCTTGAAAATGGCGCGACGTCTCTGTTCGACATTGACTATACCGCATGTGAAGACGGGGTTCCTGTCGGACCAGGTTGGTGTGTTCCAACCGTGTTGGCCGACGCCGTTGCAGGTGGCGAGGGTTCGAACTTCGAGATCAACTTCCTTGACCCCGATTTCGAGATCCCATCTGAGTGGAAGTACGCCATTGGCGCGACCTGGTATCCACAGATCAACGTCAACAACTTCCTTGGCGGTGAGTATGCGGTGAATGCCGATCTTCTTTATTCGAAGAGCGACAATTCCGCGATGGTGCTTCGCGCAGATCTGGTTGAATCCGGGTTCAATGATCAAGGCATCGTCACGTTCGATAGCGTTCGTGAGAGTGCTTTTGTTCTGACCAACTCCAATGTCGGCAACGAGTCGCTTACGGCTTCGTTCAGCGTCGCCAAGGACTATGGCAACGGCTTCGACTGGTCGTTCGGTTATTCGTACAATGACGCGAAAGACGTTCAGCCAATGACGTCTTCCGTCGCATTCTCGAACTATAATAACCGCGCCTATACCAGCCCGCAGGAAGATGTTCTGTCGACATCAGACTATAACATCACGCACCGTTTCACGGCGCTTGCGAACTATGAGCGTGAATTCTTCGAGGGCTATGCTTCAACGGTTTCAGCTTTCGCAACGGCTCGGTCTGGACAACCTTACTCACTAATCCGGAATGACCAGGGATCTGGCGCGTTCGGCTTCACGCCATTCGTCGATCCGGTGGGCATTTTGATCCCGGGTGCAGAACGCAACGCTGAGGAAGGCTCCTGGTTCAGCAAAGTGGATGTCCGCTTTGAACAGGAATTCCCAGGCATTCGTCCGCAGGATCGTTCGTCGGCATTCATCGTTGTTGATAACCTCACCAACCTGATCAATGACGAATGGGGCATCCTGCGTGTGCCGGACTTCCCACCAACCGTTGAAGCTGACCCGGCAACCGGTCTGGCGACCCAGCCAGCTGAATCCCGGATTGGTGACGCGTCGCTGTGGGAAATTCGTTTCGGTGTCCGTTACGAATTCTAATTTGGTCACATGACCTGATGAGAAAGGGCGGTGCAGAAGGCACCGCCCTTTTTCTTTGAGCTTTTGCCGTACATGTGGCAATGCCGCGGCGATGTCGAACCCAAACCTGTTTCTGCCGCCAGAATGGGCGCCTCAGTCTGCGGTCTGGGTCGGTTGGCCACACTTGCGCGGCGAATGGGGAGAGCCGTTTGACGCCGCGCGCGAGGAGATCGCCGCATTCGTACGGACTTTGAGCAATGTCACACCCGTTCGTATTGCTTGCGGTTCTCGGGAAGCCTTTGGGAGTGCCTGGTTCGCGCTGGAAACTCAAATCGAGGCTGAGCGTGTCAGCCTGCATACCCTGCCGGCAGGTGACATTTGGCTTCGGGATACAGGACCTATTGTCGCGCATCAGGGTGAGCAAAGTATCGCGCTGGATTTTGGCTTTAATGGCTGGGGTGGAAAATACGTAATGCCCGGCGACACAATGACGGCGGGTGGCATTGCCAGTGTCGAAAGCTTGATGCGGCGATCACACGATTTCATCCTCGAAGGCGGCGCGATAGATGTGGACGGCGCTGGCCGTTTGCTGACAACGAAACAATGCCTGCTCAATCCCAACCGCAATCCGGGCTGGACGCAGGCAATTGCGGAACGCGAACTCAAGCAAGCCTTTGCGATTGAACAAGTGATTTGGCTTGGCGACGGTCTGCGCAATGATCACACGGATGGTCATATCGATAATACTGCCCGCTTTATCGGACCCGGACGTGTCTTGTGCCAGTGCGCATCAGGTCATGATGATCCCAATGCCGAGACCTATGCGGTGATTCAATCCGATCTTCGCGCGGCGGGCCTGGAGACGATCATGATTCCGTCTCCTGGCCGGATCGAAGACACCGATGGTGCGAGTGTGCCAGCGAGCCACCTCAACTTCCTGATCAGCAACGGTTACATCTTTATGCCGGTCTATGAAGATATCTATTCACATCGGGCGCTCGCCGCTATCAAAGCCGCAATGCCAGACTATGAAGTTATCGGCCTGGCCGCGCGCAACATCCTGTCCGGCGGTGGAGCCTTTCACTGCATGACCCAGCAAGTACCAGCACAGATGGAGGAAAGCGTATGAGCCGAGAGGTCACAGTTGCGGCGCTGCAATTGGCGTTCACCAAAGCCAGTCCCGATACCAATATCTCCCGCGTCGCGGAGTTTGCGCGGCGTGCTGCAGGCGCGGGCGCCGACATCATCCTGCCGCCTGAATTGTTCAGCGACCACTATTTCTGCAAGACACAGGATGAGATCCATTTCGCGACCGCTCATCCGTGGCGCGAACATCCAGCCGTCCTTGCCATGCAGGATGTGGCTCGAGATCTGTCTGTGGTTATCCCGGTCTCGATCTTCGAGAAACAGGGGCCTGAATATTTCAACTCCGTGGTGATGGTGGATGCCGATGGCGCACTATTGGGGGTGTACCGAAAGAGCCACATTCCGGACGGGCCGGGCTATCAGGAAAAGTTCTATTTCCGTCCGGGCGATACCGGCTTTCGTGTCTGGGACACAAGGAAAGGACGTATCGGGGTTGGAATTTGCTGGGATCAATGGTTTCCGGAAGCCGCCCGCGCCATGGCGCTGCTCGGGGCAGACCTTCTATTCTACCCCACGGCGATCGGGGCCGAGCCGCAAGATGCCAGCCTCGACACCGCAGCGCGTTGGCGCCGCGCCATGCAAGGACATGCGGTCAGCAATGTGATCCCGGTCGTTGCGGCGAACCGGATCGGCGACGAAGACGGCCAGGTGTTCTATGGCACCAGTTTTATTGCAGATGAAGCCGGCGAGATTGTTGCTGAACTGAACCGGGCAGACGAAGGTATCATCACAGCGACGTTCGATCTTGAGCAGATAGACCGCGAACGAGCGGCCTGGGGCTTTTTCCGCGATCGACGTCCGGACCTGTATGGCAATCTGGTTTAGAAAACGTCGGCTGCGGTGGTGCGATCGCGTGTCCAGACCGCAAAAAAGAAACGTCCCAGACCGATCAGGATGAGGACCACGAATATCAATCCGGACCAGGACGCGCGTTCCATCATGGGCGCAAAACTCGCCGGATAGTCGGCATAGCGACGTGGCATGCCCGCAAAACCAGCGGCGAAGAATGCAGCGCCATAGACCCGCAGCAAGACGATCACGACACCGACATAGATGGCGGTTATCCAGCCATTCAAGCGCGCCCCGCGGGCCTGACTCCAGACGCTGAGACAGCTGAACAGCATAAACATCAAGGCCGCGCCAACCATGTGCAGAAATGCGGTCGCCACTTGCGTGTCTGCCCATATCGAGGGATTTCCAGACTCCATCAGCAGCCGCCAGGCCACCCCGTAAAACACGCCGGGGACCAGACAGGCCCCGAGAAATATGAAAGCGGATGCATTCCGATCCGGATGTCGGAGCAGGAGCAAACCAACCAGGATGGCACAGGCAATTGGCACCGATACGCTGTCAATGGATCCGACAAGTGGCTGCAGGGCCTGCGAAAATGCGAGCGCCGCGAAGGCGAGGGCTACCAGGGCAAAGCCGCAGGCGTATAATGCTTGCCTGGCGATGGGTGCAATATCGCGCTCCGCCAGAAGGAACGTCGTCAGTCCTCCAATCGCCGCGACTGGCAGGCTGAGCGCCATGGCGACACCATGGAGATGCGTCGCAAGTGTGAACAGGTCGCGTTTTGCGATCGCATCACCATCCAGTCCCGGCGACATGGTTTCGAGACTCATCAAGATGGCCGAGAGCAGGCCGACAAATAGCAGAACCGCGAGCGCCAGCCAGAGTATCCGGAAAGGCATTATCCTCATTCCTATGGTGTTTTTGGCAGTTGGCCACAAAATGGGTGTTTGATGGATAAAACGGGATGCAGATGAAACCGCAATAGGCTAGGGCGGTGGAATGGATCAGTTAATGCTCATTCCTGTCACTTCGCTATTGATCGCGGCAAATGTCCTTGTCAGCCTTTACGCGCTGTCAAACCCGCCCTTCATGGAAAAGAACCTGTTTCATGTCGGTCCCATTCTATCG
>JBCBZD010000006.1:0-286357 GCA_039815485.1 Pseudomonadota bacterium
CTTTGGGAGCTGCAAGCCTTCTTCGCGCCGTTGGCCAGAAAATCGATTAATAATCGATTTTTGCCTGTCTAACCGCTCGACCTTCTTGTGATTGACCACCCAACCCTCAAGCCTGAGCAGCTTGGCAATCTTGCGATAGCCATATCGGCCATACTGTTTTGCCAGCTGGATCAGGGCCAAGCGCAGCGCTTCATCATCGTCTGCCTTGCGGGCTTTGTACTGCTGCGTGGAGCGCGCCATGCCAACCGTTCTGCAAGTCCGCCGCTCAGAGGTATCGAGCTTCTGGCGCACATGGATCACGGCCTGACGCAGGTCAGCTGGCTTCAGGCCCTGGGCTTTAGATAATCGAGGTTCGCAAGCTCACCTTTCAGGATCAGCTTATCCAGCTCCAAATCAGCCACGATCCGCTTGAGGCGCGCATTCTCTTTTTCCAGAGCTTTCTTCTCAGCCAGTTGAGACTTACTCACACCGCCAAACTTCTTGCGCCAATTGTAGTAAGTCGCGTCGGAAACGCCTGCCTTGCGGCAGGCACTCACGACGTCCAGGCCTTCGGCCAGTGAAAGCTCAATCTCACGTAACAACCGCAGAACGTCCTCATCCGAATAACGCTTCCGAGCCATCTTCAATCCTTCCTGAACCGCCAAAATCACTAAGATCAATTTGGCCCAGGTTTAATTGGCGAAGGACAAAGCCGCGATGGCATTCTCGCCGATCAGTTTACGCTGGTCGAAAAAGTATGTTTCGGGCTCGTCGATCTGATCGGACCATATCTGGTTGCCGGAAGCGCCCTCAATCAGTCGTATGGAGAGCTTGACTGAGCCTGTCGTTCTATGGACTGCGCCCTCAATAAAGTGCGTCACGCCCAGCTTCTCGGCCATCTCTGGAAGCGTCAGTGATGAGCCAGCCACCGCTTCCACGGATGTTCGGCCGGCCAGCGCAAGACCGCTTAGTCCGCCAAGGCGGGACGAGAGTCCCTCAACCACCGCGTCCGCAAGAAACCAATCCCCGCCAACTTCGTCGATCTGCTTTAAGGGCAGGATCGCTAGCCCCCGGCGCTGGCGCAATCGAGAGACGCCGCTCCATCCCTGCCAGGCTTGGTCCAAGGCATCATGGCGCTCGTGTAGGCCATTAGCCTTCAGCGTCGACAACATGTGCTGGGTGGAAATCCGAAGGCGATTTTCGACTTGGCCGCGCTGGCTTGCGAGCCATTTGTCCAGGGCGTCTCCCAGGTCGATATTTGCAAGTAGTGGTTTGCCAGAGAGCTCAGACAGAAGGCGTATCGCCCGTTCATCATCGCTCTGCCTTAAGGCTGTTTCCAACACGTGAAGGTCAATGTCGATCAAATCCGAGTTGACCGCGAGCTGCGTGTTGGAGACCTCCAGAAAATCGAAACCAGACCTCTGAAGTTCGCGTTTCATATCATGCAGGCATTGTCGCAGACTGGCGCGCGCCTGAGGCTTAAAACGACCCGCCCATAACAGCTTGCTCACCAAATCTCGGCTGATGCTTTGTCCTGGAATTATACTCAGAATAGCAAGAATGACGCGCGCGCGTTGGTTAGAAATGTCGATCGATTTGCCAGACTGCGTTGTGAGCTTAATTGACCCAAAGAGCCAAATGTGGAGCGGGACCTCGGGGCCCATATTTTGCGGCAATACCAGTCTCCCATAACGCGCGGCTGAAACAGGCTTACGGACCGCACCCTCTCCCGGAAACAAAAATGTGTTTTCAAATCATTCTACTAACGTCCACTCGAGCACTGATGCGGTGGAGACCCAGCCCAGAATACTGTCCCCTCCATACTTTCCATTGATCTAGCTCCTCTTTCGACCTTGCCACAGTTGGGGCCGCTAATCCGAAGAACTGACGCAAAACCGGGGCGTTTGGTAGGACGTCAAGACCCACTACAAGTTAAGTCTCAGACTTTGTTGAGTGTTTCGAAGGAGAGGTATCCCCCGAACCACCAATTTCGACAGTCGTGCTATCGGCGCCTTTAGAGTACAGCCGGATCAGGCCATCGCGGCCTTTACCTTTGGCATAATCCGCCGGCTTACCGGCACTGTCTGATCTGATGTGAGGCTTAGCTCTCCGGTTCCTGAGGGATGTCTTTGCAGACGATCTATCAGCCTTGTGTTGACGAAATAGGACCGGTGCACACGCAGGAAATAGGCGGGCAGCTCACTTTCCAGATCGGCCAGCGTCGTCGAATGGAGGTGGGTTTCCCCGGTTTGGAGAACCAATTCAGCATAATCGCCTGCGCCCTTGATATAGGCGATGGCCTCTGCTGCAATCCTTCGGGTCTGGGTGCCTGACTTCACGCTTATGGCGAACTCAGCCTCTGGCGCGTTCAGTTCATCAAGAACGAATTGAAGCTTTTCAGCCCGGCCTTGTTCCATGCGGCGCAAGGCCTGCTCGTGGGCAAGCGTTGAAGCTTGCAAAGCAAACAGGACCAGCATCAGCGCAGCAACAGCGAAATAGAAATACTGGTCAAGAAACCGCCCAGCCCCGAAAAAATTGATCAACGCGAAGGCAAGAAGGCCAGCTGTGATAGTGATCGCCGCACGCGGTTCGGTGCGCACGGCACTCAACGCAACGCCGGCTGCAATCATCGTTGGCACCAAGAGCGCGAAGCTGGCCTTGCCGTCGAATCCGGGCGTCATGAAAAGGGCGAGGAGAACAGCGCCGATAGTCCCAGGTACCAGCGGCCAGGCCGACTGCGGCCGAAAGCGGAAAATAATGTAAACGGCAAGACCCAGCCCAAATACGGCTGAACATGTTGTGATCGCGATCAGCCGGATATCCTGAAAGGGATAGGCATAAGCCGTCAGCCCGCGATCGACCTCGAACAGCAATTGTATTGCCGCAACGAGAGACAGCCCGCCGAGCAAGCCGGAGGTGATTTTCTGCCCCCCCAAACCGACCATGGTTAAAAAATAGATCGCCGCCAGCATAAAGGCCCCGAACGGGAGCAGTGACAGTCCGTAGCTGCGGAACATGCGGTCCTGCGGAATGGCGTAGGTGGACACAGCGATATTGTGGACCGGGGCCATCAGCTTTAAATAGCCCCGATGCGATGACATGCGGACCGCGACAGTATTGTCGCCCATGTGCAATTGGTCCACGAAGATCGGAAAGATGACGTCCATTCTGCCGACTGTCTCGTCCCGGCGCTGGCTCGCTGGTATTCCGTTCTCACCGATTGGCGCGCCGTTCAGGAACACATGGCTGGATGCTTTTGCAGAAATTGTGAGGCCCAGTGGTTCACCAACGGGCAAACTGTCGATGTTCAAATTATAGAATGCCCAGATATGTTTATCCTGCGGATCAACCTGGAAGGCCGTTATGGTCTCGCACTCGGATGAGGACGGATCGGGAGGCCTCTGGTCCAAGTCGCTGGCCGGGCAAACGGTGGCAAAATCACGATCAACGGGTAGAAACACATCCGCTGCCATCGGTCCGCAAAGCCAGAGCGCACAACACAGTGCGACGATCAATTTCGAAATTACGCTCATTTCCGATATCTACAGGATCAGGCCGAAAACAGCTATTCCATTCACCGAGAGGGCGCGACCACTCGTCGATTTGGCGATGACCATTGGTCGAAAACCCTTTTTCAGTCCTGGAAACACTTAACAACAGGACCCTCCCATGCCGCACATCTTTCGCGCCTTTGGCCTTTCCGTTTCCCTTATTGCGCTTGCTGGCTGTAGCCACGTCAGCCCAGCAATACCCGAAACCCAAATCGAGTTTGAAGCCTCAGATGCCGACCCTGTTGAGGCTTATCGCGGGGCCTTAATGGTGCCGGAAAACCGCAGCAATCCTGACAGTCGGATGATCCGTCTCGAATATGTCCGGTTCCCGGCGATAGGGGAAACCGCCGGATCGCCAATTGTGTACTTAGCGGGTGGCCCGGGTGGATCGGGTATCAATACAGCCAAGGGCCCGCGATTTCAGCTGTTTATGGCGATGCGCGAATTTGGCGATGTAATAGCGTTCGATCAGCGCGGCACAGGGGCGTCGAACGATATGGCGACCTGCGAAAGCAGTCAGTTCGACCCGGACGATGAACCGCTGAGCGATGCAGCCCATACCGAACTCTACAAGCGCGCCGTTGATGAGTGTCTGGCTTTCTGGGCCGCGGAAGGTATCGACGTTTTTGGATATACGACAACAGAAAGTGTGAAAGATCTCGACGCGCTTCGCCAGCATCTGGGGGCTGAAAAAATCAGCCTCTGGGGCATCTCCTATGGCAGCCATCTCAGCCTCGCTGCGCTGAAAGAAATGGATGAGCATATCGACCGTGTTGTGCTTGCCAGTGTCGAAGGGCTTGATCAAACCGCCAAAATGCCAGCGCGGACTGATGCCTACTTTGAGCGCTTGCAGGCGGCGGTCAATGCCGATAGCGAACTCGCCGCGCGCTATCCCGATATTATCGGCTTGATACGGCGTGTTCACGGCAAGCTTGAGCGCCAGCCCTTGATGCTGTCGGTTCCGCAAAGAGATGGTAGCACTGCGCCTTTCTTTCTGGAGCGCCGCGATATGCAGCAATTTACCTCCGGTCTGATATCTGATCCGCAACGGGCATTGATCGCGCTGGAACTCTATACCGAACTCGATACGGGCAGCACTGCGATTATCACCCAGCTTTTGTCACGGTTTCTGGAACCAAATACGCCTGTCTCCCTGCGCCCGATGAGCTTTGCGATGGACAATGCGTCCGGCACAGGTGCTGCGCGAAAGGCCGAAATCATGCGGCAGGCAGAGACGGCTTTGCTAAAAGACTATTTGAATTTCCCGATGCCGCAGCTTGATGGATGTGTGCCTGGTCTTGATCTTGGAGATGAGTTCCGCGAGGCGCCGGTCAGCGATGTTCCGACCCTGGTCCTTAGTGGAACGCTGGATGGCCGGACCTATGTCGAGAGCCAGCGTGAAGCTGTGGCGGGACTATCGAATGTGCATATCGTTACAATAGAGAATGCCGGGCACAATCTTTTTATGGCTTCGCCGGACGTGACAGAGGTCATTCAGATCTTCATGCGCGGAGATGATCTCAGCGCGGACAAAATCACCATCGACCTGCCAGAACCTGGAATGCGATAGGCGCTTGGCGTCATGCGGCGAGCCTCTTTGCTGAGGCTCGCTGTTTCTTTCTCTGCTAGGCTTTGCCAATTCGAAAGTGGCCAACATTGATGCGGCCATTGTCGAACCCGGCTTCGCAATAGCTCAAGTAGAAACGCCACATCCGGCGGAAGCGCTCATCAAAGCCCATGTCCTGAATGGCGGGCCAACTGTCTTCAAACGATTTTGCCCAGTGGCGCAGGGTCGTGGCGTAGTCGGGGCCAAAATAGGTGGCATCTTCAAGACTGAGACCGGCGCTCAGGATCTGCTGGCGTAGTGCCAGTTCGCTCGGCAACATACCGCCTGGAAAAATGTAGCGCTGGATGAAGTCGGCGCGTTTGCGATACTTGGGGAAGAGCTCATCCTTGATCGTGATGATCTGCAGAGCGGCTTTTGCCCCGGGTTTCAGGCTGCTGCGAACTTTGTCGAAATAGCTAGGCCAATAGCTCTCACCAACCGCTTCGAACATTTCGATCGAGGCGACGCCATCATATTCCCCGCTATGATCTCGATAGTCCTGCAAGAGGATCTCGACTTTGTCGCTGAGGCCCTGTTTCTGAATGCGCTCAAGTGCGAATTCTCGCTGGGAGGGTGAAATCGTGAGGCAGGTTACGTTGGCCCCGCGATGCTTGGCGGCATACTCTGCAAACCCGCCCCAGCCGCAACCAATCTCGAGGACGGACTGACCCTCTATTAGCCCCAACTGGTCCGCGATGCCTGCATACTTTGCAGTCTGAGCCTCTTCGAGAGACAGGTTCGGCGAGGGGTAGAGCGCCGAGGAATAGGTCATCGTGTCGTCGAGCCAGGTCTGATAAAATTCATTCCCCAGATCATAGTGAGCTTCGATGTTTCGCTTGGAGCCGGACTTGCTGTTCCGGTTGAAGATATGCCGGATCATGTTGCCAAACCGAACGAACATACCACCAACCGCCAATTGACCGGCCGCCTCGAAATTCTCCGAGAAGAATTCCAGTACTTTGGTCAGGTTCGGGGTCGACCATTGCTGGTCCATATAGCTTTCTGCAAAGCCGACATCGCCGCCAGCGACGGCCCGTTTGGCAAAATTATAGTCATGAACAATCACCTCGGCACGCGGGCCGGGCAGGCCGTGATCGAACAGGACGCGCCGCCCATCAGTCAAATGGAACTGAATTGCACCCCGCCGGGCGCGCAGCAGCATCATTGCGCCAATCCGAAAACTCGGCGGAATATTCTCCAGCTGGCGAATGGATTGCGGTGTCGCGTGGATCACTTCAGGCTCAGTGGTGCCCAGGTCTTTTATCGTTGTGTAGCTCACGCGGCAGTCTCCCGTGCGGGGGCAGGCCCCTTGGTTTTGGCGAGGGTGTTAGGGTTTTGCGGTTTCGCAGGGCGGCTGTGATAGCGCGCGCCTTTGAGAAAGAGTTTTAGCGCCTGCCAGTGTATGGCGAGGCTGACTGTCAGGCTGGACAGTGGCTTCGACACAGCCAGCCAGGCGAACATGCTCGACGTCGCCGGAAAGGCTTTCGCCTTGATCGTCGCGACATGGGTCTGCGTGTCGCCATGGCGGGTCTGCACGATCAGGCTCAGCCGATCATTGTCTGTTCGCAGTGTAAACTGATACCGGCCGCTCAGATCGAAGAAAGGCGAGACATGAAAGACTTTGTCCGCGCTGTGCTCACTGCGCGGTGCGTCAGGGGTCGCGGCAACATAGGTGTGTTGCTCGCCAAACGTATTGTTCACCTCGTACAGAATGCCGCGCAGCGTGCCGTCTGGTCCATGACCTAACCAGAGCGAAATCGGCGCAAACTTGTAGAAGGCGTGGCGCGGAAAGGTGATCAGGCGGATAGGCCCGCCGTCCAGCGTGATTCCGCCAGACTGGAACTGATGCTCTGCCCAGGGCCGCAAATCCATCTTGTGGTGTTCGCCATGATCGGCGCTGCTGAAGGAAAACAGGTTTGGCTTTTCAACGCTGAAGAAGAGGCTTTGATCAGCAGCCTCTGCTAGACGGTCAATGTCAATATCAATCAGCGACAGGCCATAGCGAAAGCGATGTGTGAACGGCGTGGACCGTTGATGCGTTGTATGTCCGCGGTAGAGCCGCAGGGCAGGAGTGTCGGAAGAGCGGGTCGGGTTCACTTTAAATTGCCTCAACCACGAGTATATCACTATCAGGTGCGCTCGTCATTGGTGTGATCGTATCAACGCCTTCAACTTGCCATGGCACCTGTCCGCCAAGGGCGAGGGCGCAGGACAGGCCCGACTTCAGGCCATCCTCATGGAAGCCGCTGCCCATCCACGCCCCGGCCAGCCAGACATGATTGTGCCCCTGCTCGCGTTTCAGCGCGCGCACAGCTGCCTCAGCTGGAGCATCAAATTGCGGATGGGCTTTCGACATTCGCGCGAAGGTTAGGGCCTCTGCTGGCGGTGTCTCAGGGTTCAGCGTTACAAAAAGAGGGCAATCGTTGCGCAGGTTTTGCAGTCGGTTCATCCAGTAGGTCAGGCAGATGTCCGGCCCGTCCTGCTTGAGGACATTCCAGCTTGCCCAAGCCGATTTTTTCGCCGGCATCATTGATGGGTCGCGGTGCAGATAGATATCATTCGGGCGATAGCGCACCGATCCAAGAAGAAAGCTTATATCGTCATAGGCCGGTGCAAGCAGCGCCCGCGTGACATTAGAATGCGTCGCAACGATTACGTCGTCGTAAATCTCGACTGTACCCGCACCATCCGTGACCTGAACCCGGTCCCCAAATGGAGAGATGCGGGTCACAGGCCGGTTCAGGTGTAACCGATCACCCAGGAGCGCGGCTACTTTCATGACATAGTTCCGAGAGCCGCCGGATACTGTGCGCCATTTTGGGCGCTCCTTATGCATCAGGCGATGGTTCTCGAAGAACTGGAAAAAGCTGCGGGCTGGGTAGTTCAGCATCTCCGCTTCAGGGGTCGACCAGATCGCACCGCCCATGGGCAGGATATAGTTTTCAAGGAAGTCCTGGTCGAAACCATGCGTCTGCAGCCATGAGCCAAGCGTGATGTCATCAATCTTGCCAGCAGCGAGCTCTTCTCGCGCCAGATCATTAAACCGCAGGATGGTGCACCAGAACCGATGAAACCGTGGGCGAAACAGGTTTTTCTTCTGCGCAAAAAGGCCCGATAAAGTCGACGCCCACTCGAAACCGTCCGGGTTGGAAACCGCAAAGCTCATATCGCTCGGTTCAGTCGCCGCGCCGATGGCATCGAAAAAGCCGATCAGGTTGGGGTAGTTGAGCCCGTTATACACAATGAAGCCGACATCGACGCTGATCGGTTTGCCATCATAGTCAATGTCGACCGTATGGGCATGGCCGCCCGGACGTTCTGAAGCCTCATAGACTGTAATATCGGCCGTTTCTTTCAGGGCGTAAGCGGCGCCCAGCCCGGAAATGCCCGACCCAATGATAGCAATACGTTTCATGCAGCGTCTCGTCTTTCTTTCAAGGTTTCGTAGGCATCCAGTGCGCGCTGTCGCGCGTCTTTGTGATCGACAATTGGATAGGGATAGGTCTTGCCCAGCTCGATCCCTGCTTCGCGCAGGATCAGCGGTCCGGCTTCCCAGGGCTGATAAAGGAATTTACGTGGCAGGCGCGCGAGCTCTGGGCACCATTTGCGGACATAGTCGCCTGTCTCGTCAAACTTTTCGCCCTGCGTGATTGGATTGAAGATCCTGAAATATGGGGCGGCGTCAGCGCCTGATCCCGCCACCCACTGCCAGCTTGCGCTGTTTGATGCGGGGTCTGCATCGACGAGCGTGTCCCAGAACCAGTCTTCGCCATGGCTCCAATGGATCAGCAAGTGCTTGGTCAGGAAGGAAGCAGTAATCATCCGAACGCGGTTATGCATCCACCCGGTCTGCCAGAGCTGCCTCATACCTGCGTCTACCATCGGATAGCCTGTCTGTCCGCGCTGCCAGGCTTCCAAAGCGGCTGTATCATCCGACCAGGGCATACCGTCAAAATCCGGTTTGAAGTTCTCGGTCGCAAGATGCGGATTGTGGAACAGCAAAACATAGGCGAAGTCCCGCCATGCCACTTCAGACAGGAATTTTTGCGCGCCTTTGGCATCAATCTGACCGCTTTCAACCCGGTACTTGGTGGCCCGCCAGATCTGCGCCGGGCTGATCTCACCAAAAGCCAGATGTGGTGAAAGACCAGATGTGCCGTGCTGCAAATCCGGACGGTTTCGATCATTGCCATAGGTCGAGACCGAACCGCTCAGGAAGCGATCAAGCCGTGCAGCTGCGCCAGCCTCACCCGGAGCCCAATCGGCTTCAAATCCGCTCGACCAGTCTGGATTGGAGGGATGAAGCTTCCAATCCTCAAGCGCGTCTGTGTGTATCGAAACGGGACGTATCGCCTTCGGCTGCGCCGCGATGGTGGCAGGCGCATAGGCGTTCTGAACCGCGCGCCAATAGGGGCTGTAGACCTTGTAGTATCCGCCAGACCCGGTCTTCTGCGTCCAGGGTTCGGTCAGCACACCGCCATTGAAGCTATCCGTACAAATCCCTCTGTCCTTGAGGCCGGATTTAATCGCCTTGTCGATCTCTCGTCCTGCTTCCTCATACCGGCGGTTCCAGAACACTGCGCCCGCGCCCGTGTCTTTGATCACTTCGTCTATAACTGTGGCTGCTGACCCCGTTCGTAGGATCAGTTTCCCGCCGAGGGCTGCGATATCAGCAGCCAGGCGCTGTAAGGATTTATCGAGCCACCAATCCGAAGCGCTGCCGGATGGTCGCAGCGCTGTATCGGTCTCGCGAATGTAGAGGCAGATTAAATCCTCGCCTGAGCGGCGAACCGCAGTACCAAGTGCAGGGTTATCTTCCAGGCGCAAGTCGCGTCGAAACCATACAATGGAAGGTGATGAGCTTGCAGCTGAAATTGCCAAATCTCCACTCGCGGCGGCTGTATGGTCTTGATACGATACACTTTCCTGATTGGATGAGAGAAAGTTCGCAGCGAGCTGCGGTTTTCACAGCTAAGCGTGCTGGTCCCTGAAGCGGAATAGGATTAGTGCAGTCTGATGACCAAGACTGTCATCTGCATGAAATGGGGCGAACGCTACCCCGCACATTTTGCCAACCGGCTGTACAATATGGTGCGCCGAAATGTGACGGGCGACCTGCGCTTTCTATGCTTTACCGATGACAAGACCGGGCTGTTGCCAGAGGTCGAGTACCAACCTCTGCCGCCCATTAACGGTCTGCCGGAGCGCTGGAAATGGTATCCATGGCGAAAGATTTCGCTCTGGCAGGCGGGACTTGGAGGGTTGGAAGGTGAGGTCCTGTTTCTCGATGTCGACCTGATCGTGACGGGGAATATGGATCCGTTTTGGGACTATCACCCCGGTAAGATGTGTATCGCTGAAAACTGGACCCAGAAAGGCGAAGGCATCGGCAACACATCGGTCTATAAATGGACGATTGGTGAGCATACTGAGATTTTTGAGAAGTATGAGCGTGACAGCGCGCCCATCCATGCCGAATTTCGCGCCAGTCAGCAGTATGTCTCGTCAATGATACCCGACAAAATTTACTGGCCGAACGATTGGTGTGTGAGTTTCAAACACTCTCTTATGCCAAAATTTCCGATGAACTGGTTTGTGACGCCCAAACTGCCTTCTGAAACGAAAGTGGTGGCCTTTACCGGACGGCCAGACCCGGATGAGGCCCGCGACGGAAAGTGGCAGGCCCCGTTGCACAAGAAAATCTATAAACATGTGAAACCCACACCCTGGATCGCGGAGCATTGGCGCTGATGGCAGATAAAGAGACAGACGCTCGTGACGCGGCCATGACGCTGATGACGCAATATGGTGAAGACGCGGTTGTGATTGCAACTCTGCGTGCGGCTGAAGTCGCGGCGATGGGGGATGCCGACGCGCTCGCCCACTGGGATGCCGTGATCGCGTTTCTGGAAGCCGGGCCTGCAGAAGGCGCGCGCCACTAACTTCATTGTGATTGGAGATGCGCTGTGCGCTCGGATAGCTTCGCCTATGCCTTATGAACCTGACACGCTCTTGAAGTTTGATCATCCTGAAATCACGGCCAAAGGCGAACCGCGTGCGCACGTCGCCTATTCCGGCACAAAGACACTGTGGTTCAATACTGGCACACTCTGCAACATTGAGTGCACCAACTGTTACATTGAAAGCTCACCCACGAATGACCGGTTGGTTTATTTGTCCCGCTCTGACGTGCGCCCCTATCTTGATGAACTCGAACAAGCAGGTGAAGTCGGTATCGAAATCGGATTTACCGGCGGCGAGCCCTTTATGGCTCCCGATATGATCCATATTCTGAGAGACGTTCTGGAGCGGGGCTTCAGCGTCCTGATGCTCACCAATGCGATGCAACCCATGCTCCGTCCTCGGATAAAGGGCGGTTTGATGGACTTGAAAGAGCGCTATGGAGCGCGTCTTACGCTGCGTGTCAGCCTCGATCACTATACAGCGGCTTTTCACGATGAAGAGCGCGGCAAGGGCGCCTTTGAGATCTGTCTGAAAGGGCTCCGCTGGCTCGCCGAGAATGATTTTCGGGTGCATCTTGCAGGGCGTACCATGTGGCATGAGACAGAGGGGGACGCGCGCGCCGGATTTGCCAAACTAATTACTGAGCTTGGCTTGATGACGGACCCACAGAGCGCAAGTGAACTGGTCTTGTTTCCCGAAATGCAACCGCATGCTGATCCGCCAGAAATTACGACGGCGTGCTGGGATATCCTCAATCAGTCACCGGACAGTCTGATGTGTGCTTCCCAGCGTATGGTCGTGAAACGCAAGGATGCAAAGTCTGCGAGTGTCGTGGCTTGCACGCTATTGCCATACGATGAGCGGTTTGAACTTGGACAGTCACTCCGTGATGCGCGTGGCCCGGTGTCTCTCAATCACTCCTATTGTGCGAGTTTCTGTGTCCTTGGCGGTGGGTCTTGCTCTGCCTGATTGTAATTGGCCGCAGTGCCGCCTTCCGTTTGTGCGGAGCAGCATGAAACTGCACCGCCGTGCTTGAATCTCATGTTTCGCTCCCATCTTTGCCACAATTAACCGAAAGCTTGCGAGCTTCGGTTAGACGATAGATTATGGGCAAGGTTCCAGAGCAAGAATGAGTAAGCGATTGACACCTGATGATATGATCCCGGAACCCGATACCGGTCAGAAGCTCGGTCTTTTTGCCTGGCTTCGTGGTCGGTTTTTTGCCGGCATGGTCATTGCGGCTCCGATCGCGGCAACTTTCTTCATTCTGCAGTTTCTGATTACGTTCATCGATAATCGAGTGAAACCACTCTTGCCACCGCTTTTGCAGCCGGAAACCTATACCAATTATGCGATTCCCGGTTTCGGCGTGCTCGTTTTAATCATAGCGCTTACGATTCTCGGCGCGATCACGGCGAACTTGGTTGGTCGATCCCTGCTCAAGGCAACAGACCGCATCCTGAGCCGCATTCCTATCGTCAAAAATGTATACGCCGCAATCACTCAACTGACCGAGGTTCTGGCAAACAATCAACAGGCGAGCTTTGATCGTTGTGTGATGATCGAATACCCGAAGAAGGACTCCTGGTGCATCGGGTTTGTGTCGTCTCATGCCAAGGGCGAAATCGGTGCCAAGCTTGGAACCGACAAGATTGGCGTCTTTGTTCCAACCACCCCCAATCCAACGTCCGGGTTCCTGATCTATGTCGACCCGGCGGAGTGTATTGAGATGGATATGACGGTTGAAGAAGGGGCGAAGATGATTCTGACAGCTGGTCTGGTTGTTCCTGACTTTGAGCCAGAGCTGGAGCCAGAGACGATCACTGCAATCAGCTCAGTCACTGAAGCGGATATCGGGACTAAGCAACTGGCTAAGAAGGGCTAGGCCTGCTGCGCGTTCAGGGCTGATGCGCTCTGCTGTTTCACTTGCCAGGCGTGCATCCTGGCGGGCGATCTCAACGAGGTCAGCATGCGCGACCGGATCGATCAGACGATAGGCCACCATTCCTGACTGGCGCTTGCCCAAAAGATCTCCTGCGCCGCGAAGCTTGAAATCAGCTTCCGCAATCTCAAACCCGTCTTCGGTCTGTCGTAGTGTATCGAGCCTCTGACGCGCGATATCATTAAGCGGCGCACGGTACAGCAGCAGGCAGAAACTCTCTTTATCGCCGCGGCCAACCCGTCCGCGCAGCTGGTGGAGTTGGGCAAGACCGAAGCCGTCAGCCCGTTCAATTACCATAATGGTCGCCTCGGGGACATCGACGCCAACTTCGATCACCGTTGTCGCAACGAGTAACTGCGTCCTTCCAGTCCGAAAGTTCTCAAGTGCTTCGTCTTTCTCTGCCGCCTTTAGACGACCATGGACCAGCCCGACCTCAACTCCCAAGGCATCAGCAAGCATCGCAGCGCGTGCGACCGCCGAGCTGCCATCCTCAGTGTCTGCATCAACACGCGGGCAAACCCAGAAAGCGCGCTCCCCACGGGCCAATGCACGCCCGGTCGCCGTGATGACGTCATCAATCCGTGCATCTGGTATAGCGCGTGTTTCAATTGGTTTTCGACCAATCGGCTTTTCGTCGAGAACCGAAACATCGAGGTCGCCGTGTATCGACTGTGCAAGTGTACGCGGGATGGGCGTCGCGCTCATCACCAGCGTATGAGGCGCTTTGCCCTTGCCAACGAGTTTCAGTCGATCAGCGACGCCGAACCGGTGCTGCTCATCAACGATAACAAGCCCAAGGTTCTTGAAGATCACGCCGTCCTGAAACAGGGCATGTGTGCCAGCAGCGACTTGGATTGAGCCATCCGACAAGCCCATACGTTTCGACTCCCGGATTGAACCTTTGTCCCGTCCGGTTACAGAATCGACCGTGATCCCAAGCGGCGAAAGCAACCGGTCCAGCGTTTCAAACTGTTGATTGGCGAGGACTTCGGTCGGGGCCATGAAGGCCGATTGAAACCCGCCTGCAGCGGCTTGAACAGCGGCAAATGCGCCAACGAGCGTCTTGCCTGAGCCGACATCACCCTGCAGCATACGGCGCATTGGATGGCGTTCCGCCAGATCCGTCATGATCTCCTTTGTCGCTCGGATTTGCGCGCCCGTAGGTCTGAATGGCAGAGTTTTCACAAGCCCGTTCAGAGCCTGAGGTGCAGGTGAAATCGACGGGGCTTCTTCTTGCGCACGCAGGGCCCGGGCTCGGCCAAAGGCAAGTTCACGGGCAAGGGCTTCATCATAGGCCAGTCGGTTTCTGGCTTTCTCTATTGCATCTTCGTCGTAGGCTGTTGGCGCGTGAACACCGGACAGAGCCAGTTTGAAAGCGGGCCAGTCTCTTTGTTTCGATAGGGACTGATCAATCCATTCGGGTAAATCGTCTGGGACAAGTTCAAGTGCTGCCTGCTGCGCCGAGTGCACTCGCTTATTGGTGAGCCCGGCTGTCAGAGGATAAATCGGCTCAACGGGGGGCGGCATCTGACCCTTCACCGGATCGATGACGAAGTCAGGGTGGCTCATTTGCCGTTCGCCGCGATACTCATCAACACGCCCAGATACGATCCGTTCCTTGCCAACGGGAAACTGGCCCTGCAGCCAACGCGGGTCGGCCCGAAAATAAGTAATGGTCAGGAAGCCGGTGCCATCGAACATCTCAATCCGCGTAGGGGCGCGTTCATTGTATGGCGCCTTGATGGCGTGTACTTCGCCGCGAACCGTGGCGACTTCGCCCGGTTCAAGGTTTTCAAAACTATCGACCGGGCGGCGATCCAACCAGCGCTCTGGCATATGCAGAAGCAGATCCCAGACAGCCTCGCCGCCGACAAGATATTCCAGAACAGGTTTCAGCTTCGGTCCGATGCCGGGCAAGGCATCCAGAGGCTGGAACAAGGGGAAAAGGCGTTCGTCGCGCATAATTCGTCTTATGCGCGGAACCGGCTCTTATGTGCAAGCTGCAGCCGCGACACTCTGGACTGTGTTTTTGGAAACGACTGCGCTACATCATTCAGGAACAGGAGACCAATATGACCAGCGCAGATCTTGATGAACGTCGCCGTAAACTCAAATTTCGCGCCTGGCGCCGGGGGTTTCGTGAAATGGATTTGCTGATGGGCACGTTTGCTGATCAGCACTTGGCGGATATGAGCGACGCGTATCTTTCAGAGTTCGAGCGCCTGCTTGCGACCCCGGATTGGGAAGTCTTTGCCTGGATTGTCGGGCAAAAGCCTGTGCCAGATAATTATAAAAGCGAACTGCTGAATGAGATCATGGAGTTTCGCTACGAGGCGCAAGCTGGCTAAGCCCGCTGAGGCTGGTAGCGCTGATGATTCAGGGTTAATACAGACTGGACAAATGCCCCAAAAGGGGGTGCTTAAACGCAATTAAATTTCGCAATTGAGGTTTTCAGATGTCCCTTCGTTTCAAACTTTTTGCCGGCGCCGGCATAATTGCCTTGGCAGGTTGCTCGACAGTCGTGCCAGATACGCCTGCGCCTGGTGAGACCACTGAGCCCGTAATTGAGGCCACAACGGATATGATTGAGCCAGATTCAATGAGTGCCGAAAATCCACTTTTGCAGGAGTGGAGCGGACCTTATGGCGGCGTACCGGCTTTCGATAAAATGTCTCTCGGTGATCTGAAAGCGGCCCTCGAAATTGGTATGAGCAAAGAGCTTGCGGAGGTCGAGGCGATTACGGCTGATCCCGGCGCGCCGACATTTGAGAACACGATCCTTGCCTTGCAAAAGAGTGGCGCAGACCTGGACCGCGTTTTCACCTATTGGGGCATCTGGCGGTCGAATGTGTCATCGCCGGAATACCGTGAGATTCAAAGAGAAATGGCTCCCAGGATTTCTGCATTTCGGTCTAGTATCACGCAGAATGAAGGGCTCTTTGCGCGGGTCAAAGCTGTCTACGAAGGCGAGCAAATTGCTACGCTGCAGCCGGATCAACAACGCCTCGTACGGCTAGTTTATGACGGCTTTGCGCGCAATGGAGCGACGCTCGAAGGCGAAGCCAAGCAGCGCTACGCTGACATCAATACTCGACTTTCAGAGCTGCATACCGCGTTTGCCAATAACGTCCTGGCCGACGAAGAAGGCTATGTCACCTATCTGACCGACGACCAGCTAAGCGGTTTGCCGCAGAGCTTTATCACGGCCGCGGCAACAGCGGCAACGGATCGCGGCGAAGACGGCAAGTTCGCGGTCACAAATACGCGCTCGTCCATGGATCCGTTCCTGAGATACTCTGATAAGCGCGACCTACGCGAGATCGTCTGGCGGACCTATTACAATCGCGGCGATAATGGAGATGAGTTCGACAATAACGCGATCATCGCCGAAATGCTTCAACTCCGCCATGAACGGGTCGGTTTGCTCGGCTACGCAAACTATGCCGAATGGCGACTTGAGAACAGGATGGCGGGTCATCCGGACACCGCGCTTGAGCTGATGGAGACCGTCTGGCCAGCAGCGCTCGCGCGGGTTGAGGAAGAAGTTGCGGACATGCAGGCCATTGCAGACGCTGAAGGAGCGGGCATCACGATCGAGCCTTGGGATTATCGCTACTATGCAGAGAAGGTACGCAAGGACAAGTATGACCTCAACTCTGATGAGGTGAAACAGTACCTGCAACTCGATAAGCTACGCGAGGCCATGTTCTTTGTGTCAGGCGAGCTGTTTGGGTTTGCGTTTGAGCCTGTGCCGGAAGGGAGCGTTCCTGTCTTCCATGAGGATGTCGGGGTCTGGGACGTAACCGATCGGGAAACAGGGGAGCATATCGGGCTGTGGTATCTTGACCCGTTCGCACGCACTGGAAAACGATCCGGAGCCTGGGCGAGTATGTATCGGGGCCATTCGACCTTTGATGGCAAGAAGACCGTTCTTTCCTCGAATAACTCCAACTTTATCAAGGGGGCACCCGGCGAACCAGTGCTGATTTCCTGGTCTGACGCGGAAACCTTCTTCCACGAGATGGGTCATGCGCTGCACTATCTGTCTGCCGATATTGCTTATCCCGGGCTGAATGGCGGTGTGCGCGACTATACGGAGTTCCAGTCCCAGTTGCTGGAGCGTTGGCTATTCACCGACGAAGTGATCAATAACTACCTCGTCCACCACGAAACTGGCGAGCCTATTTCGACGGAGCTTGTCGAGAAAATCAAGAAGGCTGCAACCTTCAATCAGGGCTTTGCGACAACGGAATACCTCGCCTCGGCTCTGGTTGATATGCGCTATCACACGGTCGATCCAACCGGCATAGACCCTGACGTATTCGAGCGTGAAACGCTTGCAGAGCTTGGCATGCCTGAAGAAATCGTGATGCGCCACCGCTCACCGCATTTTGGGCATGTGTTTTCAAGCGAGGGCTACTCTGCGGGCTATTATGGATACATGTGGGCTGATGTTCTGACATCCGATGCTGCCATTGCCTTTGATCAGGCCCCGGGTGGGTACTATGACCCAGACTTGGCCCAGCGTATGGTCAAATATCTGTTCGCGCCGCGAAATTCGATTGAACCTGCTGAAGCCTATCGTCTTTTCCGTGGCCGCGACGCTGATGTCTCAGCGCTGATGCGAGATCGCGGGTTTCCAGTGCCAGAAGACGAATAAATCTCCTTGTGGAGGGGCTAGCCGATTGGATTGGCAAGCTCCTCCAGTTTCCGGATGGCTTTGGCTGCACTGATGCGGACAAGGTGGCGTCCCTTTTCGTCCCGCCAGTCCGCTTCGACGAAGCCAGTGGTTCGGCCACGACTGACGAGGCGGCCTTCAATCGTGATCAGACCATGTGGAACAGGCCGAAAGATACGCGTCTGAAGCTCGGTTGTGGTGAACCACTCGCCATCTTCAAGTGCGCTCGCCATCGTCATGGAGACCATGTGATCAGAGAATCCTGCGATCCAGCCGCCAAAGACGCGCCCGGGCTGAATGTCGCGATCACCAGTGTTTGGCCATTCGTAGCGGGTATAGCCATAGTAAACGTCCTTCAGCCAATCCTGTGGACGTATGCCCAGATTCTGGATACCCGCCGGCAACTCCCAGTCTCCGGAGCGGAGATTGTCGAAGAAGGCCTGCTGCTGCTCTGACAAGTCTTTACGAGGCGTGCTCATGCGAGCCGTGCTCCATTCGGAACAGATTGATCGGCGGAGATCAAAACGATGGCACCGTCTCGATCAGCAAAGCCGAGTGTCAGACATTGCGACATGAATTTCCCGATCTGGCGCGGAGGAAAATTGACCACTGCCGCGACCTGCCGCCCAACCAACTCATCCGGTGCGTAATGCTGCGTTATCTGCGCGGAGCTCTTAAGCTGGCCAACCCCGGCACCAAAATCTATCAGCAGTTTCAAGGCCGGTTTGCGCGCGCCTTCTAGTGGTGCTGCTTCGATAATCGTACCGATACGAATATCGATCTTGCGAAATGTCTCAAAGTCGACGTCTGGTTCCGGGGCGGAGTCGGGTTTGTCAATCAGATGCATGAGGTCTCAGATCACTCTAATTGATCGTCGCGCCGCCATCGACGACCATCATCTGGCCTGTCATGAAGCTGCCTGCGGCGCTGGCAAGATAGACTGCGGCCCCAGCGATTTCGACCGGCTCACCAATGCGGCGCAGCGGTGTTCCGGACGTCGCGCGTTTAAGGGTTTCGGGGTTCTCCCACAAAGCGCGGGCGAAATCAGTTTTGATGAGGCCAGGCGCGATGCAGTTGACCCGAACATTATCCTTGCCGAATTCCTCAGCGAGGTTGCGGGCTAGCTGGAAATCAGCCGCTTTAGAGATATTGTAAGCCCCGATGACTGGCGACGCGCGCAGTCCGCCAATCGAGCTGACAATGATAACCGAACCGTCCTTGCGCTCGCGCATTTGCGGCGCGCACATCTGGATCAGCCAGTGATTGGAAATGATATTATTGGAGAGAATTTTCTCAAACTGCTCATCTTCGATACCGCTCATCGGGCCATAATACGGGTTTGAGGCGGCATTGCAGACAACAATGTCGACTTTTCCAAAGGCCTCATTTGTAGCGTCGACCATGCGCTGAAGCTCTTCTTTCGAGGAGATGTTTGCCGGCACCGCGATTGCGGTTCCGTCCCCGTACTTCTCGTTTAGGGCGCCAGCCACTTCCTGACAGGGGCCGGGCTTGCGTGAGCTGATCGTAACTTTTGCGCCAGCCTCGGCCATTTGCTCCGCGACCGCTTTGCCGATGCCACGTGATGATCCTGTGATGATGGCGGATTTTCCGGTAAGATCGAACAGGCTCATAGTGCCCTCCTATTGATTACTGTGTTCTTTGCAGCTTTAGGCATTGTTCGAAAACGTGGCGAGGGGTCACCTAGGGGGAGGGGCTGTTGTGTAGGCCCGCCCACGCAATGAACGTCCAGCCAAAGAGCATTGCGAGCCCGCCAATCGGTGTGACGGCGCCCAGCCAGCGCGGTGCGCCAAGTGCCATGGCATAGAGCGTCGTAGCGAACACAAAGGCACCTAATACGAGCGCATAGCCGCCATGGCGGATCAGGCCAACTCGGCCAGACAGGCCGACGGCCAAAGCTGCCGCTGCATGGGTCAGCAGGTAAAAGCTCGCGGTGGTCCACCATGAAACTTGTTCCGATGACAGCTGCCCTTCCAGCCCGTGGGCTCCAAAGGCTCCCAGAGCAACGGCGACAAAACCTGCAATCGCTGCGAGCACAGTCAGCATCAGGATTCCCTTGGCAAAGTGTAGTTTACGACCGCATGAGCTGACAGTTTATCACTTCCCTCGGCGCGAATATCGACGCTGATGACCGCAAGCGTTCGACCGAGTTTCAGGAGGTGTGCCTCCGCAATTACCGCCTCGCCAATACATGGGCGCATGAAATTGATGTTGAGATTACTCGTCAGCGCCATTGGCGCAATGCCGATGCGCGTGAAGACGGCGATATACGCTGCACTATCGGCCATGGCCATCTGAGTTGGGCCATTGATATAGCCGCCGGGGCGAAGGTTTGCATTGTCCACGACCTGTCTCACACGGGCATAGTTTTCGCGAACCTCCTGTACGCGCTCTTGTTCGCCGGCACCCTGAAAAACGGAGTCGTAAAAGGCGTTCACTTCCTCCACCGAGACTTTGCTTGTCATGGTTTCCCTCCGGCAGGCATTGACGCCCTCGTCGCTTGGGGGCCAACTTACGCATCGCAGATGATCCGCCAAGTGATCACGCAACGGGAGGATAAAGAGTGCTTACCAAAGGCGACGAGTACCCAATTCACCAGACACCGGAACCGGTGGCCTATTCGGGGTCTGATCGCAATTTCTATGATCGATACTTCTTCAATGGCTATAATGGCGATGGTTCGGTTTTCTTTGCGGCATCTTTCGGGGTCTACCCGCATTTGAACGTCATGGATGGCGCGGTCTCGATCCTGAAGGACGGGGTCCAGAAGTCTGTGCATGTCAGCCGCATTCTCGGTATGGAGCGCATGGACACGACTGTTGGTCCGCTCTCAATTCGGGTCGTTGAAGAATTGAAGCGGGTCCACCTCAAGCTGGATGAGGCCGAGGGGCTTGCCCTGGATGTGACATTCACGGGCCGCCACTTTCCTGTTGAAGAGCCCCGCTTCACCTATCGGCAGGGCCCGCGCATGCTGATCGATTGCACACGGATGACTCAGAATGGACATTGGTCAGGATCGATCCGTGTAGACGGTGAAGAGATTGAGGTGCGTGATTTCTTTGGAACCCGCGATCGATCGTGGGGTGTGCGCCCAATTGGTGAGCGTGATCCGCAAGCGGTGGTGCCAGTGCAGCTTCCGCAATTCTACTGGCTATGGGCGCCAACAAACTTCCCTAATGCCTCGCTCTATTTCCATGTTAACGAGGATGCTCAGGGCAGCCCCTGGAATACCCGCTCTGTGTTCGCCATGGACGGCGCTGACAATGACGGTCTGATGCATATGAACCGCCCGCAGATGGATGTGACCTGGCGCGAGGGCTCAAGGCGTGCCGCCTCTGCTGAATTGAACGTTACCGATGCCAGTGGCGGCGCGCACAAGGTAACCTATGAGCCGATCTCGACCTTTCAAATGAAAGGCATCGGCTATGGGCATGCCAGCTGGGGACATGGCGTGTTCAAGGGCGGATACGCTATAGAGCGCGAGGAGTTCACACCTGATAACCTGCTATGGCAAGATCCTGAGAACCTTCATATTCAGGCGATTGTGAAAGCCACCCATGAAGGCCCCGATGGGCAGGGAAGCGAAGGCATTGGCATTCTTGAGCAGCTTTGCATTGGTCCGCACGGGCCAAGTGGCTGGAAGGATGTTCTGGATGCATGAGACTGAACTCGCGGCGCGGTTCGCTGCATATGCTGAGGCCAGGCTTCCGGGGGCTCGCAACCTGTCTGTCGTCAATATCGCGCGCATTCATGGTGGGGCCTCGCGCCAAACCTATTCTATAGATCTTGCCTATGAAGACGCGACGGGGCCTAAGACAAAAGGCCTCGTCCTACGCCGCGATCCCCCTGACAGCCTTATCGATACAGAGCGCCGGGTAGAGTTTGCCGCGATCAAGAGCGCGTATGGCCAGAAAAATATCCCAGTACCCGAGGCGCTGTTTCTTGAAACCTCCAATGATGTGCTGGGTGCCCCGTTCTTTGTGATGGGGCGGATTGAGGGCGGCGTTGTTGGCAACCCGTTCAAGCTGGACGCGATTGAACCGTATCGCGCGGATGTTGGTCGGCATTTCTTCCAGCACCTTGGGTCAATCGCGTCCCTGCCCACTGAGGGCTCTGCCTTGGCGCAGGAAATAGATGTGCCGGAGCCTGCGCAATGCTGGCGGCGCGAGCTTGACTACTGGAGCAACGAAATTCGTAGTAATGCGATATCGCCTCAACCAGTTGCAGAAGCTGCAATCCGGCATCTGGAGCGCAATCCCCCGCCACCTGCGCAACGTCTCTCGATTGTACATGGGGATTATCGCACCGGAAATTTCCTGCATGATGAAGCTGGAACGATTAATGCCATTCTGGATTGGGAGATGGCCCATATCGGCGACCCCTATGAGGACCTGGCCTGGGCAACGGACCCTCTATGGTGCGGCAATGATACTGAACGGGCTGCCGGTTTCCTGCCCTGGCCCGAAGCGATCGACATCTGGCAGCGTGCATCGGGCTGTACGTTCGATCCCGCCGTCTTTGAGTGGTGGTCGATTTTCGCTCATGTAAAGGCCCTTGGCATTTGGGTGACGTCTGAGAAAGCGTTTGCGAGCGCTGAAAATGATGATCCGATCCTTGCCTGGTCAGGCTGGTTCACGCATGCGGCTCATGAACTGATGCTCGCCATGCGGCTTGGCCCGAAATATGGAGTAACGCCATGACTGATATTGGAATGGTCCTCGGCCGTCTCGGCCACACGCTCGTCACGGGAGTCGCCCCGAAGCTGGAGGGTGACTATTCAGGCGGTCATGCGGCAATGGCTGGTTTCATGTCTGTGATGGCGGGTGAAGCCTGGGATGGAGCAGCCGACCGGCTGGTAAACGAAATTGCCGGTATGCGGGGCCTATTTGCGCTTGCCGGACATGACCCCGCCACACCCGAGAGTACGACTGTGAAGGTTTCAGACCTGACAGTCGAGCGCGATGCTTTGGCAAGGCAGTTGATTGAGCTTCAAACCTTGCTTGAGGCAAAGGATGACGAAGCGTCCAAGGCCATAAACACAAAGATCTGGATGCACCTTATGGCCACTACGATGAGCCGTATGCCCAGCCCGCCGGACTTTCCCGACCCGGAGCCGAGTTAACCCCAAAGGTCAGCGGTCGCGGGATAAACCTCACCATTCTGGAATCGCAAGCCGTGCTCAATGTCTTCGGCAAGCCAAAGCGGGCCGTCGAGATCAATCACGTCCGCCAGTCCGCCGAGTAACAAGGCTGGTGCCATGCTTAAGGATCCGGCGACCATACACCCGATCATGATCCCCATGCCGCAGGATTGTGCTTCTCGGACCATTTTTAGCGCTTCAGTTAGGCCGCCCGACTTGTCGAGTTTGATATTCACAGCATCATACTTCTGCGAGAGCGATTGAATCTGCTCAGACGTATGTACGCTTTCATCGGCGCAAATCGCAACCGACCCAGAGAGGCGCGCGAGCGCCTCATCTTTGTCAGCGGGAAACGGTTGTTCAATCAGGATCGTGCCATTCCCACCAGCCTTGTGCATCAGATCCCGAAATTTGTCCGGGTCGAGGCCCTCATTACCATCAAGTATGAGTTTGGCATCGGGACGGGCGGCATGGACCGCCTCTATCCTTGCGATGTCTTCTGGCCCGCCCAGCTTCAGCTTAAGGAGTGTCGCGGGTGTTTCGGCTGCAGCAACAGCCATCTGCTCAGGTGTATTGAGGCTAAGCGACATGGTACAGGGCAGGGGCTTTGGTTCTGGCAAATCGGCCAGTTTCCAGACCGGTGTTGCGGTCTGTTTGGCCTCAAGATCCCAAAGGGCGCAGTCGACAGCGCAGCGGGCCGCTCCAGCGGGTAGGCGATGCTGTAGCTCTTCTCTGTTCAGCTTTGAATTGATTGCGCTTTCCAGCCTGGAAATCTGATCGGTAACGCTGTCAATTGTTTCGCTATAGCGGGCATAGGGAACGCATTCACCGCGCCCTGTATGGTCGCCGTCCCGGATCTCTACTCGGATGGTCTCAGCGCTCGTTTTCGCGCCCCGCGATATGGCAAAGGATGTACGCAGCGGCGAGGAAACAGACTTAATGGTCAGGCGAGGCATGGAGAATCTGTGATCCACTTGTTTGAAATTTGATCGGTCGCGCGCGTTTGGCCTTAATACTGCATGCGTTAGGGTAAACACAGACTAAGGATTGGCCAACTCATGTCCGCGCCAGAATTTCATCGTGTAGATGGAGCGGTTCCGCAGCTTGTGCTGCGGGGCGATTGGACAGTTGCGACGATTGGCTCGGTCGAAGAAGCGCTCAATGACTTCGTCACTACGGGCGGGCTTGATGCAATCGAGCACTTGTCTGTTGGCGAGCTTGAGCAACTGGATACCGCAGGGGCGTTTGTAATTGATCGCAGCTTTCGCGCCGTTTCCGAACGCAAGCCTGTTTTGCTCGACGCCCCTGAAGGTGTGGCGGCTCTACTGGTGCAGGCAAGGGACGTTGCACTCAGCTGCCAAGAGCCGGAGCGGGGGGCAGAAAGTCCACACGGCTTTGTCGACCTGCTTGAACGAACAGGACGCGGCGCGGAGCATATCTGGGCGGAAACGCTTGAGTCTCTGTCTTTCCTTGGGGCTGTCATGGTAAGCATTTCGCGCGTCGTGACACGTCCCGCCCAAATGCGGTGGACGGCACTGGTCTCGGTGATGGAGGAAAGCGGTCTTGATGCGGTTCCGATCGTTGCCTTCCTCTCCTTCTTTGTCGGTATGGTAGTTGCCTTTATCGGTGCAACGTCTCTGTCACAGCTTGGTGCGACGATCTTTGTCGTCGAACTGGTCGGTATTGGGCACTTACGCGAATTGGGGGTCGTGCTGGTCGCCGTCATTGTTGCTGGACGCACCAATTCAGCTTTCACGGCACAAATTGGCGCGATGAAGATGCGTCAGGAAGTCGATGCAATGCAGACCCTTGGGCTCGATCCCATGGATGTCATTGTAGCGCCGCGTGTGATCGCCATGGTGGTTATGTTACCTGTCCTGACATTTGTTGGCATGCTTGCAGGGCTTGGCGGTGGGGTCATGGTTGGTTGGCTCGCGCTCGATATCAATCCGACGGTCTTCTTTAATCGCCTGCAGGATTATGTCCCGATCGAGAATTTTTGGATTGGCATGGTAAAAGCCCCAGTCTTCGGGCTGGTCATTGCCTTGATTGGCTGCCGGCAGGGTCTTGAAGTCGGCGGTAGCGTTCAGTCACTCGGTGAGCACACGACCAAGTCTGTGGTTCAGGCGATCTTCTCAATCATTGTGATCGATGCCTTGTTTGCGATCTTCTTCATGGAACTCGGCATATGAGTGATACCGTCGCTATCCGTGTTCGCGGGCTGAAGACAGCTTATGGTGAGCATGTTGTACACGAGAAGCTGGATCTCGACGTGTACAAGGGAGAGGTGCTTGGTGTCATTGGTCCGTCTGGGACAGGTAAGTCAGTTCTTCTTCGGGCGATTGTCGGTCTGAAGGTCCCGGCAGAAGGCTCTGTTGAGGTTTTTGGTCAGGACGTGGTTCATATGTTTGGCGAGGATCACGCCGCACTGCAGCGTCTTTGGGGCATCATGTTTCAGGATGGCGCGCTGTTCTCGAACCTGACCGTACAAGAAAATGTCATGGTGCCGATGCGCGAGCATATGCAGCTTTCGATACAGCTGATGCGTGATCTGGCGGATCAGAAAATCCGGATGTCAGGCCTTGAGACCTCCGCGGGCCAGAAGTTTCCATCTGACCTTTCGGGGGGGATGCGTAAGCGCGCCGCACTTGCCCGGGCACTATCGCTTGATCCGCCATTGCTGTTTCTGGATGAACCGACCGCTGGACTGGACCCGATCACGGCTGCGGCTTTTGACGCTTTGGTGCGGGAGTTGCAGCAGGCTTTGGGATTGACCGTTTTTCTGGTGACGCATGATGTCGATACGCTTCGTCAGACCTGTGACCGGATCGCTGTACTGGGTGAAAAGAGGGTCATCGCGGTTGATACGATGGATGCACTGCGCAAGCACCCGCATCCGTGGATACAAGAGTATTTTGGAGGTCCGCGGGGGCGGGCGGCAATGGCAGGAGCGCTCTGATGGAAACAAGAGCAAATTATGCGCTGATCGGGGCCTTCGTGCTGATGTCAGTGGTGGCCGTTCTGGGCTTTGTGATGTGGCTTGGCTCATCGCAGTTCAACCGTGACTATACCGAATATGATATTGTGTTTCAGGGGCCTGTATCGCTCGAGGAAGGCGCCTCGGTACGATATATCGGGGTCAAAGTCGGGGAAGTGGAGACGGTACGAATTGATCGCCGCGATGCTTCCAAGGTCCGGGCGCGTATCCGTGTGGACAAGACGACCCCGGTAAAGACGGACTCAACCGCTGTGATTGATTTTGCCGGGATTACCGGCGTCACTTTTGTACAGATTACAGCGGGATCTGAGGGTGCAGGGCCCCTGCTGGTTCAGCCGTACGAGGACATTGCAGTCATTCCGGCCGGTGCAACACCTCTGACAGCACTCTTTGATGGCGGCGCTGAGATTATCGGACAGGCAGGCGTGACGCTGCAACAGGCATCTGAACTTCTGACCAAGGAAAACATCAGTGCCTTTGGGGGTACGCTGCAAAATCTGGAAGCGATCACGGCAACATTGGCAGAAGACGACGAAGCGCTGCTGGGGCAGGTTTCACAAACGCTGGGTTCGCTGCAATCGGCAGGTGATGAGCTGGCTGCGGCATCGGCGTCCGCCAATACTGTCATGACGTCCGTTGAGAGCGAATTGGTGACCCTGAACGAAGAATTGAGGCTGCTCGTTGCGGAGCTGCATACGGCGACCGGCGAAGCCAACACGACACTTAGCGAAAGCCGGAAAGCCATTCAGGTCGCACGAGACCTGATTGACGGACCGACGAGTGAGACAATGGGGCAGACGGCGCTTGCAGCCCAGGAATTGCGGACCCTGCTGGCGCGGCTTGATCGCGTTGTTCGAGAGTTGGAGCAAAACCCCCAGGGCCTCGTGCTTGGGCGACCGCTGCCATATGAGGAAAATTGATCATGATGCGACTTGTTTCTGCCCGGCACACGATTTCAGCGCTCGGCCTGCTGATAATGACGGGATGCATTTCAGTTCTGCCTGAACCGGTTACGCCTGAAGCTCTGTACCGGCCGCAAGCCGTCTCGGTCAGCCCGGCACTGACGCAGAGTATTGTCGTTCGTGAAACCGAGTCGCCGCAGATTTTCTCCGGGCAAGCAATGATCAGCGAAGATGGCGCAGGGGCCTTGCGCCTAGTTCCTCAAGTGCAATGGGCGGGACGTTCAACGCGTCTCATACAGCTTGCGCTGACCGACAGCTTTGCCAATACGGCAGACAGCGCTGCACTCCTGCCTGAAACAGGCGTGCAGGCACCTTATGAGCTGACCACACGGATCCGAACGCTCGTTTTGCGCGGGGATGAAGCGGTATGCGAAATCTCAGCCAGCGTCATTTCTTCAATGGATCGTTCGGTTGTCGATCAAACGATCGTATCGGCGTCGAGTTTGGCCAATACATCAAACAATAGCGATCGCGCCGTTGCTTTGAGAACTGCCACTGAGGGCTGTGTGGCCGAGATCGCTTTGTTTACGGAAGTGACCTTGCAGAAAGAGCCGGTGAACTAGGGGTCAGGCTGCGCTTGCAGAACTGACTTTCAGTAATTCAGCTTCCGGCACCGGGATAAAGAAACTGACTTGTGTGCCGACGCCTTCGCGGCTGGAAATCGTGAGGCGACCCCCATGCATCTCGGCAAAGGATTTCGTCAACGCCAGCCCAAGGCCAGTGCCTTCATAATTTCGGTCCCGCGTATCGCTGACCTGTTCAAACGGTTTGGCAAGGCGCCCCAACGCGTCTTCTGGGATGCCAACGCCATTATCTCGGACCGCAACGCGTAGCATATCACGGCGCAGGTCGATCCCGACTTTGATCTCGCCGCCCTCATCTGTGAACTTGAGCGCATTTGAGACAAGGTTCAGGATCATTTGCCGGATCGCGCGATGATCGGCATCAACACGGGGAAGGTCTTCGCGCGCATGCAGTGTCAGGCGGATGCGCTTATCTTCCGCCTTGCGACGGATCATGCGAATGGCTGCATCAACCGGCTCAACAAGATCAATCGGGCGCAGATCCACAGTCATCTTGCCGGCTTCGATTTTCGCCATATCGAGAATGTCATTGATCATATCAAGCAAGTGCTGGCCTGAAGCGAGGATATCGCCCGCATAGTCCTTATAGCGCTGATCGCCGAGGGGGCCGTAGAGTTCGCTCACGAGGATTTCAGAGAACCCATTGATGGCATTCAATGGTGTGCGTAGTTCATGGCTCATATTTGCCAGAAAAGCGCTTTTCGAGTTGGCCGACTCTTCAGCCTTGAGTTTTTCCTCGTTCAGCTTGCCAGCTAGTATCCCCGCATGGCCTTCCGAACGCTCCAATTCATGTACAAGTTTCTGCAGTTCAGCACGCTGAACATTCAGCTCGTTCTGATTTTGAATATCATCTGTGACGTCCAGGCCCATGCTGATCATACCGCCATTGGTCGTGCGTCGCTCGACAATCTTGTACCACTGGCCTGATGTGACTTTGATCATTTCGTCAGAATTGCGATCTTTCGAGCGGCGGCGCTCTAGAATGGACGGGGCCTGAGACAGGGCGACGGTTTCGTGCCCCATGCCATCGCGCAACACGTTTTCCAGATTGAAAGCGGCTGCAAAGGCGCGGTTCCAGTAACGCAGGCGTTTGTTTGCATCCCATAAGGCAAACGGACCGGAAAACCCTTCCAGCGCCGACTTCAGACGCTGTTCAGCCTGCTTCGCCTGCGCCAATGCCATCCGGTTTTCGGTCACATCGAGCAGCACTCCATCAAGGCTATCTCCGCCGGGTTTGACACCGCCGCGCATTTCCAACCATGTAGATTTGCGTGTATTGGCGAAGGTTTGAACGATCAAACCGCGTGTCGGTAAGGTCTGCAGCGCAGTCATGAGCATGTCCTGATGATCGATATGGACACGTGGCAATAGCTGATCAAGCGAGTACAGCCCTGCAGAAGGGACACCAATCAAGTCAGCAGCTTCCTCATTCATCCAGATTTGATCTGACTCCGGCTCCCATGACCAGAAGCCAGCGCGCGTTTCCTTGAGAACGGTCGTTAACATCTCACCAGCGCGCGTGGCTTCGCCTTCAAAGGCTTCTGACTGCCCGCTGCGTTCCTCGAGCATTTTGACCAGGCCAAGAATGACCAGTGCTGGACCAAGCAACAGAAGCGCATAAATTGCAAGATTAACCCAATCGGTCTGACCGAGCAGAGGCCGACTTGTGCTGACGCAGATTGAGCTACTGCCGCCGGGAACCGCGGAGCAGGCAGAGAGGGGGCGTGTCGCTTCGAGGGATTGTCCAGCGCCTGAAGGCCCAACCAGTTCAATCTGGCGACCGCCCAACGCATCGGGAACCCATCGGTCTGCCGGAATGATTGCGAGGCGGCTCGTCGTGCCTGCCATTCCGCTGACGACAATCACATCACCCTGCACGCTCAGCCCGTGGGTGAGCCCCTTAAGGCGCAGATTTGAAGCGGTTTCGCCAGCCGCACGAAGCCTGGAGCCCTCTGCCGCTGACAAGGCATCTGCGACTTGAACAACTGTATCGATAGCCGGTTCTGCGCGAGCCGTACGGCGCGTGGACCAACCAGCTTCCACGCCAAACTCCAGAAGTTGGGAGACGGCATTTGCTTTGCCGGAAACATATTCCGATACGGCCAGTGCTTCGCGCTGAACGATCTGTTCTGTAGACTCAATCGAGGTCTGACGGTCGTCAAAGACTTTCAGGCCGATGGCGACAATTTCGATGACCAGAATTAGGATCAGCGCCGTGGTCAGGTTCAGGGGTGACTTTGATCGATTTCTCGATGCCTGAGTAAATTGCCTGTGTTTGTCCTTCTGACTGCCCACAGCCCCGCGCCTCAAAACTACGCGTTATGACAACGCTTTTGCTTCTTCTGCAACGTCGACTTCGAAGGTTCAGAATTGGTTAACACATTGCACGATTCTAATCGCCAACTAAGGCCTAATTCAGGGCGCGTACGAGGATATCCATCGTATTCTTCGACAGGTCCTGACCCTTAAGTTCAAACAGCCTGGATTTGGCACTGGCTCGTGCTTCAGGTTCAAGCTTGCGCCACTGCTCAAAGGCTTGCAGGAGGCGAGCAGCAAGGGCGGGGTTCAGCTTGTCTGCCTGCCTGATGATATCGGCAACGATAACGTGACCGGATCCATCAACGGCATGGAAGTGTTCCAGGTTCTGCATTGCAAAGACAGCGACCACTGAGCGCACGCGGTTCGGATTGGTGAGATCGAAGGCCGGGTGAGCGATCAGGGCTTCAATGTCCTTTGCAGTACCCGTTGCCGCCTGAACAGCGAACCATTTGTCCATAACGAGAGGGTTGTCGCGCCACTTCTGTTCGAACGCAGAGATCGCAGTGCGTTTAGCTGCGCCGCCAAGGGTGCAAAGTACGCGCAGCGTTGAGAGGCTCTCAGTCATATTGGTCGCGGATGTGAAAGCTGTTTCGACCACGCCGACGGCGTTGTCGCTCTCAAGCGCCGCAGTTAGAACAATCATGGCAGAACGAAGGGCGCGAATACCTGCCTGCTCTGCATCCGGTTTGAAGGCCTTCGGAGGTGTTTCTGCCAGCACGGTTTCGGCATCGGCCTGCAATTCGATCGCCAGCGCCTTCTGCATCTCTTTCCTTGCGGCTGCAAGTGCGACCGGAGCGGCTGGTTCACGTTCAAGGAAAAGTTCGCCGACGCTTGGCAGCCGCGACAATAGCGCGGCAAATGCCGGTTCGCTGATATTGCTGCGCACCGCTTGAGCTACTGCGGTTATGACATCAGCGTCTGGAGCTGATTTGCCGTCATAGGCAATGGCCAGGATTTCTTCTTTGATGAAATCTTGCAGGGCATTGAACGTATTGAAGGCATCGTCATCTATTCGTGCGAGGTTCAGTTTCGTGGCACCAGAGACCTGGTGGTCGAGCCGAACGGGCGCTGAAAACCCACGATTGATGGACAGCAATGGCCGATTAGTTTGACCCTTGAGCGACCACTCGAGGACAGTGCCCTCAAGTCGAAGCGTGTCCTCTACCAGCTTGGTGCCATCCGGGTTGAAGGCCGCGATACGAACCGGCATGGGAAGCGGTTGTGGGTCTTCGTTGCCGGGGGTTTTCGGGTTGGCCTGTTTAAGTTTCAGCGTCAACGTTCCGCTGTCCTGATCCCAAGTCTCAGTTGCGGTCAATGTCGGCGTACCGGGTTGGCTATACCATCTGCGAAAATCAGAGAGCTCCTCACCGCTCGCTTGTTCAAAACAGCCATAGAAGTGTTCAATCGTTGTCGCGCTGCCATCATAGGTATCGAAATAGGTCTGCATGCCCCTGGCAAACGCTTCGTCTCCAATCATGGTTTTGAGCATGCGGATCAGTTCAGCGCCCTTTTCATAAACCGTCGCGGTATAGAGATTATCGATGCTGGCATAGCTGTCCGGTCTAACCGCGTGGGCAAGCGGTCCTGCATCCTCGGCAAACTGGCGGGCGCGCAGATTGATAACGTCCTTGATCCGTTGGACAGGCCGCGACCTGAGATCGGCTGAAAACTCTTGATCCCGGAAGACCGTCAGGCCTTCTTTCAGGCACAGCTGGAACCAGTCACGGCAGGTGATCCGGTTGCCGGTCCAGTTGTGGAAGTATTCGTGTCCGACAATGCTCTCAATCGACTCGAAATCCATATCAGTCGCCGTCGCCTCATCGGCGAGCACATAGGCCGAGTTGAAGATGTTAAGGCCCTTGTTTTCCATCGCACCGAAATTGAAATCTCGCACCGCGACAATGTTGAAGACGGCCAGATCATACTCGCGCTGAAAGACGTCTTCGTCCCATTTCATAGACGCTTTCAGGCTCTCCATTGCCCAAGCGGCGCGGCTGGCATCACCCTTGTCGACATGAACCGCCAGGTCGACGGGCCGACCATTCATTGTGGTGAACGTATCGCGGTAAACATCATAATCGCCAGCGCACAGGGCAAACAGGTAGGAGGGTTTTGGATGCGGATCGTCCCAGACGGCGAAGTGACGGGCTGGATTGTCCTCGACAGGTCCGGCTGCGCCGGGCGTGCCGTTTGACAAAAGGATCGGATAGGCATCGCGCTCAGCTTCCAGTTTGACCTTGAAACGGCTCATCACATCCGGGCGATCCGGCCAGAATGTAATACGCCGGAAGCCAACTGATTCACATTGCGTGCAGAACCGACCGCCAGACATATAGAGGCCTGAAAGCGCGGTATTCTTTTCAGGATGCGTAACGGCATCGATTGTGAGTTCGAAGGCCTCTGGCACATCGTGCAGCGTCAGGCTGCTATCGGTCAGCGTATAGGCGCTCTCCTCAACAGCGGCGCCGTTGATGTGGATTGCTTTTAATTCAATCGTCTCACCATCAAGGACCAGATCACCTGTGCCGATACGCCTGACCTGCATGACGGAGTGGACCTGCGTGGCTTGCGGTGAAAGGTCGAAAGACAAATCGACCGTATCGATCTCAAACGGATAGGGCGTGTAGTCGGCGAGTTTAATTTGAACTGGGGTATCAGTGCGCATTCGAACCTCTCACTCTTGAGCAGATTCAGATGTAACCCTGTGTCCGGGTCTTGCAATTGCCAAATGCGGCGCAGCTCTACCTATTCAGCGGCCTGCATCGGTTGGTCCGCAACATCATAGACATGACGCAAAATAAGGCTGGCGCGTTTCAGAGATGGCAGCATTGTCTTGGGCACAGCTTCCGGTTTGGCTTGTGCGGCCCGGATCAGCACTTTGCAAAGCCGGATCAGGTCCGGGGCGTTGACGATCATACGGGCTTGATACTCAATTCGCGCAGGGTCGCGATTGTATTCAGCGCCAGGGACGCGCCAGCCGCCCCAATCGGAATCGTCGGTCAGTACGACGGGGTATGTGCCCGGATGGGGATGATGCGAGGTATCCTCGTCTTGCCAGCGATTGTTCTGTCTTTGAATACGCCAGGATTCTAGCAATGCATCAGCACTGTCTTCGGCTGTACCGCGCCCGCGCATCGTATCTTCAGAAACAAGTTCGCTTGCTGTAAAGTCCCGCCCGAGGCCAACATCATACGTCACCTTCAGCGGTTCCTCGACGCCCTTGACCCAGTGCGGAATAACTTTCTCCACAATCGCATATGTGCCAACGGGTTTAACGAAAACGCGTTGAGTTTTGTGGAACAGTGCCTTGGCCATGGGTGATCAGTCTCCGCTTCAGCCTGCTATACGCGAACTTGTTTTTCAGCCTGATGAAAATGATGTGTGAAATTTGTTGAAATGGCCTCTTTTCACTTGCCCCCACGTGACGGCTTTCCGTGCACGTCAACCGCGCTATCCTCAAAGAAAACTGAATTAGGGAGGCTCAAAGGCCATGAATTTCGACTTTTCTGACGATCAGAAATTTCTTGGGAACGAGGCCCGCAAATTCCTCGATGCAGAGTGTACGACACAGCATGTGCGGGAAGTTCTAAACAATGATGATGTCAGCCACAATGCGGATGTCTGGAAGAAAGTTGTTGAGATGGGCTGGCTTGGCACCGCCATACCTGAAGCCTATGGCGGGCTTGGTCTTGGCAGTTTGGAATTGTGTGTCCTTGCAGAGGAAATGGGGCGCGCGCTGGCACCCGTGCCATTTGCAAGTACGGTCTATTTCTTCGCTGAGGGCCTGATGACGGCCGGTAGTGAAGGCCAAAAGGGAGCCTTGCTGCCCGGCGTGGCAAGCGGCGACGTTATTGGCTGCTATGCGGTTAGCGAAGGTCCGGGCCATCCTGATCCGGCAAGACTTTCAACCACTTTCGATGGCAGCGTTCTGAACGGAACGAAAGTGCCTGTCACGGACGGCGATGTTGCGACCCATGCGATCGTCCTCGCGAAGGAAGGAAGTGGATCAAGCCTCGTCCTTGTCGATCTGCGAGGAGCAGGCGTCACGCGCACACCGGTCAAAACACTCGAACCCACGCGCAGTCATGCCGAAATCGTCTTTAGTAACGCACCGGCAGAGCGCCTTGGCAGCGCCGGTGAAGGCGCAAGCCTGCACGATGCCATTATGAACCGTGCCGCGATCCTGCTTGCCTTTGAGCAACTGGGAGGTGCAACCCGTTGCCTGGAAATGGCAAGTGATTATGCCAAGGAGCGGTACGCATTTGGGCGTCCAATCGGAGGCAATCAGGCCATCAAGCACAAGCTTGCAGATATGTATGTGAAGAACGAAGTGGCGCGTTCCAACTGCTATTTCGGTGCATGGGCCCTCTCAACCGATGCAGGCGAACTGCCAGAAGCTGCAGCAGCCTCACGTCTCGCCGCCTCTGAAGCCTATTGGTTTGCCTCCAAAGAGAACATCCAGACGCATGGTGGCATGGGGTTCACCTGGGAGGTCGATTGTCACCTGTTCTATCGCCGTGCCAAGCTTCTCGCCGTTCAGGCTGGGGCACCTAAAATCTGGAAAGAAAAACTCATTCACGCACTCGAAACCAAGAATGCGGCTTAAGGGAGAGTAAAATATGGATTTCAACGATACACCGGAAGAAGCCGAATTTCGCGCAGAGGCGCGTGCCTTCCTCGAAAAGAACCTCGATCCAAAGGGTGCAAAACCTATGCGCCAACGCCTGAGTGGTGACGACTTCATGGCACGTGCAAAGGATTGGCAGGCCAAGAAGGCCGCAGCACGGTTTGCCCAAATTACATGGCCGAAAGAGATGGGCGGGCGTGGTGGCACATCCATGCAGAACGTCATTTGGGGTCAGGAAGAGAGCAAGTTTGACGCGCCAACCGGCCCGTTTACGATTGGCCTTGGCATGTGCATTCCGACCCTGATTGCGTTTGGTTCTGATGAGCACAAAAAGCGCTATGTCGAGAAAGCCCTCACCGGTGAGGAAATCTGGTGCCAGCTATTCTCAGAGCCAGCGGCTGGATCTGATGTAGCGGGTCTGAAGACACGCGCAGTCAAGGATGGCGACGAGTGGGTGATCAATGGCCAGAAAGTCTGGACCTCAGGCGCACACTATTCTGATTATGGTATTCTGCTGGTTCGAACAGACCCGTCAGCGCCAAAGCACAAAGGTCTGACCATGTTCATTGTCGACATGAAGCAGGCCGGCGTCGAAGCAAGACCAATCCATCAGGCATCTGGTGGACGCGAGTTTAACGAGGTTTACTTCACCGATGTGCGCATTCCGGACAGTGACCGGCTGGGCGAAGTGGGCCAAGGCTGGAAAGTGGCCATCGTGACGCTGATGAATGAGCGTCTGGCCGTTGGTGGATCACCGGGCCCTGACTGGTCTGAGATAATGGACTATGCAAAACAGGCTGGCACAATCGGTGATAGCGCGTTTCGCGATAAGCTCGCAGATTGGTATGTGGCGGCGCAAGGCTACAAGCTGACCAAGCTGCGAACACAGACGGCGCTTTCAAAGGGCCAGACACCCGGACCAGAGAACTCCATTGGCAAGATTATCACCGCCAATCAGCTGCAGGATATCTGTAACAGTGCTATCGAAATGCAAGACCATTATGGCTTGATGACAGATGCAGACACAATGCCAGCCGACGCTCTGTTCCAGCAGAGCTTTATGTGGGCGCCGGGTCTAAGGATAGCTGGTGGTACGGACGAAATCCTGAAGAACATCATTGCTGAGCGTGTACTTGGCTTGCCTCAGGATGTTCGCGTGGACAAGACCGTCCCGTTCGATGAGCTTAAACAGGGTTAAGCAAGTTTATCCAAAGTGTAATAGTTTGCCGACAATGGTCTGATGCACCGTTGTCGGCATTTTATTTGCAGTAAACTGGGCTGATACTCGATCTGAAACATGAAGACTGTTTTTAAAGCATTCTTTTATGATTTTCATGTAGATCAACGGCTTAAATCTGCGGCTTTCAGCAGGCATGTATGGACAGTGTGAACGAAAATGGGACTATTCTCGTCTAAGAAAGACCAACAAGCGCCAGAGGTAGATCTCGAACGTCTGCTTCCGCCGTCACAGCGTGAAGCGAACTCTGAGAAGAGTTCTTTCCGTCTGACTGACAAGCGTTTCGCGGCGCGTCAGGATACCTGGGTGCTGTGCTCTATTACCGCTGAGAACAAGGACCTCAGCGAGGTCGTCATCGTTGATATCTCCAAGACCGGCGTTCGAATTCGCCTACGCAATCGCTCTATTTTGCCAGATACGGTCTGGATAAAGGCACAGCGCATTGGTCTGAACCGCAAAGCACGCCTTGCATGGCAGAATGAGTATAATGCGGGACTGGAGTTCATTTCCAGCGGCGTTGCACCGAAATTCGGTCCAAGTACCAAACCAAAGGCATTTGGGCGCAAGAAAAGCTAATCGCGCCTGATCCCGTCTTTTGATGAGGTTGATCCAAGTGTTTCCAGTACTTGTAGGTCAGTAGGCGGTTCTGGTTCGGGCTTTGCCTGACACAGGAATGTCCCGGCTTGTTCGCAAATTATCAGCGTTCGATCGATCCAGTCTTCGATACTCTTGGTGCGAATGTAAATGCCGCGATCCCCGAGCCCGCCACTGTCCTGATTGACCTGCGATAACACGCCCACAACCATCGGGCCGTCCGGCGTGGTGATGTATAAGGGTGCGCCGCTGTCCCCCACATTCGGCCCGCGTGGTCCAATCCTGTCGCTGATCAGGACCGCCTCCCCAATCTCGCTCATGCTGACCGGCCCGCCTTGCAGATAGCGGGTTCCGCCATTTTTGCCCCAGCCGGAAACATAAGCGACTGAGAAATCAGACCGCGTCAGGGCAGCGCCCGATCCCTCAAAGGAAACGATTTCGACATCTTCGAATGCGCCGACGTTCTCTATGTAAAACAGCGCGACATCATTCGGGTATTGTTGCCGGTTCATGCCGTAAGCCGAATGGCAGAGCGCCGCGTCAATGCTGATAACCGTCGTGCCTTCCGAGAAAACGTCCTCAGAGGGCGTCACTGCTATAACATCATAGGTTGGCCGGGCGGTCTGAATATCGAGATCGATGATGCAATGGGCTGCTGTCAGGAACCAGTGCTGCGCGATGCGCGCAGCGGCACAGTGCTCGCGTTCACTTCCGACCGCGGATCGGATCCCCTCAATCTTGATCAGACCCGGATAATTGTTGAGATCGGGAAAAGGGGACAAAGCAGACTCTGTCTGCAGGCCTCCCTGATTGATCGGCCGGTCCAGCCAGGGCCGGTCCTCAACTGCGAGGGCGGCTTGCCTTGGAAAGCAAGGTTCGATTGCAAACTCGCCAAGCTGATCTGCGGTAAACGCATCGCCATCACCGTTTGGGCTCAGCAATGCGTCCCCGGCTTCGGGGGCTTTTCGGCTGTCGAAATAGGGATCGATAAGCTCTCGCGTTGGGCTGACCCTGTCGGCGAAGATGCCGACGCCCAGCCCTAGCATGACGCCGACCACAAGACCGAAAAGTGTACGCATTTCAGTGTCCCCTTTGGCTACAGTCTAGTCGACAGGTTGAACTTGGCCTGTCTCCTGTTCAACCAGTTCGTTAAGCTCCAGAGAAATCGCCTTCAGGGTTTCGCGAATGGGACGCAACCCGCCACCGCGGCCCTTGTGAATGACAAGCTGCTGCCACGGGGATTCATCTTCTTCGGGGCCGCGTACGACAAGATGTCCAGACTTTGGCAGCGCGCTGTTCAGCAGGGCCTTGGACAAGGCAAAGCCGGCCTGTTGATCGAAGACGCCATTGCGCGCATCCGCTTCAAAGTCTGATTGTTCTGAGCGCCCTACAGCATTGAACAGAACAGACAAATCCGGGCGTCTATCTGCGCTGACCTGCTCGTCCATTACCTGATGCAACAGGCGCACGCCGCGCAGTGAGTAGTTGTCAGCATGCATCGGCGCGAGAATACGGTCCGCCGCTTCCAGGGCGCAGCGGGTCAGAAAGGTTGCATTCGGGTTGGTGTCAAAAACAATCAGATCGTATTCGCTGCGATAGTGATCTATCATGCGCTTGAAGTTAGCGCCGACCAAAGCCAGCGATTGAGGGCTTGGCGCGAACGCATATTTTGAGATTTCGAACTGGCCCGAGATGAGGTCCAGCCGTCCACCCGGCCCGCCGGCGCCAAGCAAGTCGTGGCAAATCACATCACGCGCCAAAGGCGAGAAGGGCTCCGTCGAGATGGACGACCAGTCATCGGCTGGCGATCCGCCCTCAGGGGCATGCAGGCGTGACCGCTCAAACAGGGAAATCACGGATTTGTCCGCCGCTGCGCTGGCATCGGCTTGATCCATATCAAAGAAGGTCTGTGTCAGATTGTATTGCGGGTCGAGATCGATCAGCAGGGTTCGTCCGCCAAGGCTGGCCTGCCAGGCGCCAAAGACCTGAGACGCGATTGTCGTTTTACCGATGCCGCCCTTGAGGTTCATGACAGCAATGACAGGGCAACGCCGCTCATAGCGTTTGCGGACATTTGAAACCAGCCGGCTCAAGGCGCCGTCATCGCTCAAGGCATCGGTCAGCTGATCTGCGAGCAGCGCTTTGAATTGCCGCGACAGGCGTGCATTGTCACTTCGGATCGGAAACAGGGTCAGTCCGCGCGCCGCGGCGCGGTTAAGCTGTGCCTGCACCGCGCTTGATCGTACCGATGAGCCAGAAACCAGCACAACCATTCCAAACGCATTGTCAATCGCAGCATTGACCGTCTCAGGATCAGCATTGCTGTCCAGACCCGGCGGTGTGTACCAGGTTGGTATCGAGGCCTGACGCATCGCTTCGTGTACTGATAAAAGCGCATCCACGTCTCTGGAGCCGTGAGCGATGAACAAGTGGGACATTCTGCGGTCCGTTTCAAAGGAGGTAGACTTTCGCCTAACCTGATTACTGCAATTGGGCTATACTTTGGCGTCATCTCATCAGCATTGCACTTGAGTTTTGTGGATGGCTTGTGCAATAGACGGCCTCTTGAAGGAGTTTACGATGACTTGGACGCCAAGCAGCTGGCGGCAACGCCCAGCCAAGCACATTCCAGAGGACTATCCGGATCCAGCCGCGCTGGCCGCTGCTGAGGCGCGCCTGGGTGAGTTTCCACCTCTTGTGTTTGCTGGCGAGGTTCGTAGCCTGAAGCAGCGTCTGGGAGAGGTCGCCAAAGGCGATGCGTTCCTTCTGCAGGGCGGTGATTGCGCGGAAAGCTTCAAAGAGTTCAGCGCAGACAATATCCGCGATACGTTGCGGGTTATGCTGCAAATGGCTGTTGTGCTGACCTATGCGGCTTCCAAGCCGGTTGTAAAAGTCGGGCGTCTGGCAGGCCAATTCGGCAAGCCGCGATCCTCACCAACTGAAACGAAGGATGGCATCACACTGCCTTCCTATCGCGGTGACAATATCAACGGTATGGAGTTTACGCCCGAGTCTCGCTTGCCGGACCCGGAACGTCTGATCCGATCCTACTCGCAATCTGCATCCACTCTGAACCTCGTTCGGGCGTTCAGTCAGGGCGGCTACGCCTCGCTCGCCAACGTACATGAATGGATGCTGGGCTTCGTTGATCGCTCTCCGCTGGGCGCGCAATATCGCGAAACGGCTGACAAGATCTCCGACGCGCTGGCCTTTATGGATGCCTGCGGGATCAATGCTGGTAATGTCCCGCAAATGGCGCAGGTCGAAGTCTACACCTCGCATGAGGCGCTTCTGCTCGGCTATGAAGAAGCGATGACACGCGTCGATTCCACGTCAGGCGATTGGTATGACACTTCGGGCCACATGCTTTGGATTGGGCACCGCACGCGGCAGGTCGACCATGCGCATGTTGAGTTCTGCAAGGGCATCAGAAATCCGATCGGAATGAAGTGTGGGCCGGGTCTTGAGCCGGATGAGTTACTGCGGATCATTGAAACGCTGAACCCTCAGGATGAGCCGGGGCGCATCACATTGATTTCGCGCTTTGGTGCCGATGGGGTTGAAGAGGGTCTCGTCCCGCTTGCACGCGCGGTCAAGAAAAGCGGGCGTACAGTGGTTTGGTCCTGTGATCCGATGCATGGCAACACGACGACCATGAACGGTTTTAAAACCCGCCCTGTGGATCGCATCCTGACCGAAGTTCGCAATTTCATCGATGTCCTGAACGCTGAAGACTGTGTTCCGGGCGGCGTCCATTTCGAAATGACGGGCCAGAATGTCACCGAATGTATCGGCGGCGCTCAGGCGATTTCGGAAGCCGACCTGTCGTCAAGATATCACACTCATTGTGATCCTCGACTAAATGGCGAACAAGCGCTTGAACTTGCCTTCCTGATCGCCGACAAGCTGCTGGGCGTTAAAGAGGCGAAAACCATGACAGCTCGTGTGGCAAGCTAAAATCCAAATCGTGTCCTAAGCGCATTCGACGAAGTGCCCGCTTGGGGCTAGTCGACCTTTCTCCTTAGGATAACTATCATGACCCACGAACGGGCATGGCCCGCATGGGCGCGGGCTTCTGAAATCATTGACTTGCTGCGACTGGCAGCCCCTATCGCGGTATCACGCATGGCATGGATGCTGATGGGGCTCACCGATGCCATTGTGCTCGGTCAGATCTCCGGTCAGGAGCATGAGCTTTCTTTCGTTTTAAACTCTTGGCTGCCGATTGGCGTCGCGCTTGGGCTTGGCATGGGCTTGCTGCTTGGCGTGCAAGTGCTGACCTCTGAAATGATTGGCCGCGGTGAGGCGCACCAATCCGGTCGTATTTTCCGTCGCGGTCTGCTCTGGTCGGTCGGCCTTGGCACAGGCTTGATGGCGATCACCTATTATGGTGCCGAAGCCCTGTTCCACATGCTATTTGTTGACATCAATCCAAACAGCGACATCAGCGATCTCCTGACGCCCGAAGAGTTTGCAACCGAAACAGCTTTGGTTACCAGGATCCTGTCTTTCAGTCTGTTAGGTTTCATGATCTCAACCGCTTGCGGTTACTATCTGGAAGCCTTGCGGCGGCCGTTGCTTGTCACGGTCACGTCCTATCTTGGTGTGGTGATCAACCTGATCATCGACCTTGCCCTCGTGGCGGGGTGGTGGGGCATGCCGCAAATGGGCGCAGAGGGCGTTGCCTGGGCAACAACCGGCTCGCGTTGGGTCATCACAATTGCGCTGATCATCTTTGTGGTTTGGTTGACGCCAGCCTTCTCAGCGTCTGATCGGGGACCGAATGATGAACCCAAACGGCAGCTAAAAGTTGGCGTTGGGACAGCGATATCCAACGTGGCTGAGTGGGGCGGCTTCAACCTGACCTTCACAATCGCGGCCTTTATCAGCGTCGCCGCGAATGTCGTCTATGGCTATTCAGTGCAGGTCATGGGGTTCTGCTTCATGTTCTTCCTTGGCATCGGGACCGCGACCAGCGTTCGGGTCGCTGAGTATTTCGGGCGGGGAGACCGGGCCGGGGTCCGTGACGCCTCAAGGCTGGGAGTAGCAGCCACGCTTGTGACCGGCGCGGTTCTGGCCATCATAATCTATCTGTTCAGGGATCAGATTGTGCTTGGGCTTGTCTCGGAGGATGCACAGGCAGATCAGGTCCTGCTCGCACCAGCGATTGCGGCGCTAATGGTCTATGCGGCCTTTGCTACCACGTTTGATGGCTTGCAGGCGACGGCATCGATGGCGCTCAGGGCGCAGGGAGTCGTTTGGTTGCCGACCGCGATCCATATTGCCTCATTCTTCGTTCTGATGATCCCGGCCGGATACCTGTTCGGCATTATCTGGGATCGCGGCGCGCGAGGTATGATGGAGGCGGCGACGCTTGCCTTGCTGGTGGCGAGTGGACTGCAATGGGCGTTGCTGGAATGGAAAACGGCGCGCCGGACATAAAGTCTGACGCGCCGTTCAAGTTTCGTCCCGAAGAACGAAAAAACCTTACAGGTCTTTCAGAGCCGATGCTGGCTTGAAGGCAGCTGAGGTTTTTTCAGCAATTTGGATCTTTTCACCCGTTGCCGGATTACGACCCTCACGGGCGCCGCGTGTTTTGGCGACGAATGTTCCGAAGCCGGCGATTGCAACCTGCTGACGGCTTTTGACAGCGCCAGAGATCGAATCAAAAACGGCGTCCACAGCACGGCCAGCTTCGGCCTGGGACATGTCAGCGGCTTCAGCCACTGCTTTGGTAAGTTCACCCTTATTCATTGGGCTCTCCCTTAATAAATAACGGCAGGTAGCGCCGTGAGGCCATAGTCCATGATTCGAACGGCCTGAATATCCCGAAAAGCCAATAAACACGGGGGATTCAGCACTATTTTGCTAGAATCCAGCCTTCTTCCACCTCAACTTGCGTGATTTTTCGCGTATCAAGCGAGTCTGGCGGACCGAACGCATCGGCCAGTTTTCCCGCCTGATCCAGCATTTGCAGGTGGTTTGAGAGCGTTCGAACCTGCGCCCGGTCGAGGATTTCGCCTGGTTCGAGAACCGGATCGATTGTGCTCGGATAGATTTCAGCAAACACACACGTGACGTTTTCGAGCGCGTCTTCGGTCAGCGGCTTTAACCCGGTCTCAAACGGCCAGATCTGAGAGCCCGCTATCATAGAGCGTAAGTCATGCACCGCCGGGATGCCCAAAAGCGCCTGACTGCCAACCGCGCCATTATAGGCAAGTTGCCAAACCGACTTTGGAACCGCCTTGAACGTAGCCCTGATCCAAGCCTCGGCGAGGCGGTGTTCAGCGATGCCCGTCGAGAAGTCGCCTTTCTTCGCTGACAAGTGGCCCGAGACCTTGCTTTGCGGCGCGCCCCAGAACGGGTGCGGCCCGCCGGTGATCATCTCATTCAGCGCGGCGGCCACTTTAAAGCGGCTGTTGGAGTTGTCGGCGCGCTCTTCGAGCAGCGTTTCGAACAGAGTGGCCATCGCCGCCCAGGGCGCTTTGCCGCCGCCGGTCAGCCCGATCGCTTCGGCGGTGCCGGCCGGATAGCCCATGGCAAAGTCGAACCCGGCGAGCACCCGGTCGCCGCCCGCCACCAGCGCCTCGATCTGCTCGGCAAGGATACGGCGCGCCTCAAGCCGGGTTTTCGGATTGACCGCTTCAAACGCAAACTCGGCGCTCTTGCTGCGGGCGAGCGTACCAATCCAGATCGAGTCCTTGCCCGTCGTCGGGGTCGACGCGGCGCTCCAGTCGACCATGATATAAGCATCAAACAGGCGAGGCATGGCGGCGTCTTAGCCGGGGAGGGGGTGTTTGGCAAAGCGCTAAGGGCTTCGCCCACGCTTTGCGAAGCAGGTTCCCGATCCTCGCTGTGCTCGTCCGATGAACCGGGCTCAGGGCTGTGTTTCTTGAGGTTCGGAGGTGCCGAATCTGGGGCAGTCCTGAACCTGGTTCATGCGCGTAGCGCGGAACCTGCTTTCGCCCGGCTGGTGTGCAGCACCTCAGCGCCGGGCACGCCTCAAACTCAGACCGTGCGCAGCACGTCTGGGATGCAGAGCTTAGGCGCGTCTGGAACAAACGCAAAGTGACTGCTGACCTCGCGATCAGCTATTTAGCGCCTGTTTCAGACGCGCCCGCGGTGATTTTCTCGGCTGTGAGTTCTGATGCTCCACTAGCAGCCTCAACGGGAATCCGCTCTCGCGGCCCAAGCAAGGTTCTCCAGGTTGACCGCTGGTCCCGGAAAGTGCGGCCCGTTAATGCGCACCTCCGACTCCAGTCACCGCACCTCACCACCTTCCAGACGGTCTAGAATGCTCTGCATGGCAGCAAGATGACGGGAGTATAGGTCAGGTGATAGGGGGCGAGGATAGAATTTTTATTAGTATATGAGTCTAAGTATTTTCCTGAGTCTCTTTCCAAACATTCATTAACTATGCTTCACTTCCCAAAAGTGATTTTTGCGTTGTGTTTGTGGGGTACTGGCTATGGAGTGGGAGACTGCTGTACGGAGCTTCCTTGAAACCAATCTTCCATTCGTTCCACAAGAATTATGGCTTCAGCTTTTTGTGGTGTTGAGTCTTATAGTAGGCGCGCTTTCAGTGCTCGGGCGAGCAACTTCTGCAATAATGGGGCTTCGTACTATTTTTAGGAACCTTACCGGTTCAAAGGAAGACAGAGCAAAAGCTAGAGTTCTACGAGCCGTATGGTTGCGGGACAGGTCTATTTGGAACCGAATTCGTTTTAGAAGATCGACTGCGCAAATCCCAATTATCTCATTTTTGAATATGAAAGGTGGTGTTGGAAAGACAACCTTGTCTGCAAACATCGGCGCACATTTGAGCGCTAAAGGGGCACGGGTACTATTTGTAGATTTCGACTATCAAGGTACGCTATCTTTGATGGTGGCATCAACAGCAAATCGCGATCGACTGCCCAATAATGCCTATGAACTGTTGCAAAACAATAGTTATAAGGACGTTTCCCAATCCGTGCACAAATTCAAGAAACTCCCACGCATTGGGCTATTTGCAGCACATTACTTATTGTTTCGTGATGAAATGGAACTGTTCGCAAATTGGGCTGCCAATAATAGTAGTTTTGATATTCGTTTCGCTCTTCAAAAAATCCTGCATTCAAGAGCCTGTGCCGAAGACTGGGATGTTGTGATTGTTGATTGCGGTCCTAGGTTTACAACCAGCACTATCAACGCGTTGTGCGCATCGACTCATATTGTTATTCCAACAATTCTTGATGAGCCATCGGCTCAAGCCGTGGGTTATCTCTCGAAAGAATTTGAAGATCACAAACAGGAGCTTTTCCCCGACCTGAACTTGTTAGGTGTGATTCCAACTCTTGTTGCACAAGATCCACCACATGCAGACATACCGACTTTTAGCGATCTTGAGCAGGAGCAACTTGAGGCGGTAGAAGAGGCCGTTGAAAAGACTTGGGGTAAAGGCAAATACGTCCTTGAAGAGGCAAGAATTCCAAAAAGAGCCCAGATATCGAAGAATGCTGACAAAGTGGCTTATGTCGTGGATGATGAAGCGAAACGTGTTTTTGGTAGAGCTGGCGATATCTTAATTGAGAGGTTGCGAAATGAAGGTTTCAGAACTTCGTGGACTAATTAACACTCTAGAAACGAAATCTCATGATTTTTCTGTGCTAGATGAAGCGCTGAAGAAATTCGATGATATGGAATTGTCTTTATTTTCTAATTTGTTGAAAAAGGTGCCTGCTCCAAAGGTTCACGCAAAGCCTAAGCGCGTGCCCAAAACAGCGGTGACAGATAATTCATCGACAGATGTTGCCAACAAGTTGATGCGATTGAAGTCAGATCCCGAGAAATTCGAAGCTGAAATCGACAGACTTGGAAGCAGACGATCTTTTACGAAGCAGGACATGCAGAAACTTTTCTCAGAGATATTCAGTACAAAGTCCCGTCTACCATCGAAGCTCACAAAGCCGGAAATGGTTGCGCGGTTCAAGCGACAACGCCGTCGCGATTCTAATTTCGCTTCAGCCTAGTTTCCCAACACTGAATCAGCCACAAATCCATTCGTGAGGCGTTCCTGCCCGAAGGTGCTCATTTCGTTGTGGCCGGGGACGAATTGCATGTGGTTGCCGAGGGGCCAGAGCTTCTGTGTGATGCTGTCGATCAGCTGTTGGTGATTGCCGCGTGGAAAGTCTGTGCGCCCGATTGAGCCTTTGAACAGGACGTCGCCAACAAAGGCGATGCCGCCCGGCTGGTGATAGATCACGACATGGCCGGGCGTGTGGCCGGGCGTGTGGACGACGTGAAAGGTCTCGTCGCCAAGGGTCAGCGTGTCGCCGTCCTCAAGGTAGCGATCCGGCTTGCAATTGCGGCTGCCGCTGACGCCATATTTCGCCCATTGTGCCTCAATATCGTCCAGCAACCACTGGTCGTCCTTGTGGGGGCCGATGATCTGACAGCCTGCGCGCTCGGCCACTTCGGTGGCGCCGCCGGCATGGTCGAGATGGCCATGGGTCAGCCAGACCTCGACAATCTTCACGCCGAAATGCTCTGCCGCGCCCATCAGCTTGTCGACCTCACCGCCCGGATCGATGAACACGCCCTCCATCGTCTCTGTATGCCAGAGCAGGCTGGTATTCTGTTGGAACGGCGTCACCGGGATCACCTGAATGGCGAGCTTGGGTTTCTTTTGGTCGGTCTGTTCGGTCATGGTCTAGCTCAGTCTGGTCCAGGTGAGGCGCATGGTGGCGAGGTTGTTGAGCACGACACCAGCGGCGAAATAATAGAGGCCCGCACGGGTCTCGAACCCGATATAGATACTGATCTGCGAAATCCCAATCAGCAAGGCGGCCAGGAAGACATCCAGCATCGACCACTTGCCGAGGATATTTAAGAGGCTCGCAAGCTTGGGTGAGGGCATGGCGCCTTGGCGAAAGATGATCGCGGCGGTGATCGTCTTGGCGATCGGGAAGATGCCAGAGAAGAAGATCACGACGAGGCCGAGGATCGGCAGGCCGGACTCAAACAGCGTCTGCACGATGCCATAGAGATTATACTCCGCCCCGCCAAAGCCGAACGTATTGGGCTTCCAGATCGAGGGCAGGATGAGGCCGGTCACGATCAGCGCGGCGGAGACGTAGAGCGTCATCTCGGCCAGCACGTCCCAGATCGGGATCGGCTTGGCGGGCAGCTGGGTGTCGGTCTGGCCTGGCGCTTGTTCCATGGGGCGGAGTGTTGCCGCTGCGCGCGGCGGTGGTCAACGGGTTTCCTGCGGCGGGCTGGCAGGCTAAGGGAGGGTTAAAGGGATATGGAGGCCGGTATGCGCGGTGGTGGACGTTTTGGGATTATCATTATCGGCCTCTTGGGACTGGCGGTCTATTACTTCTCCAATCAGGAAACCAATCCCTATACCGGCAAGAGCGAGTTCAACACCATTTCGATTGAGAAGGCCTCGCAGCTCGGGGCGCAGTCCTACGTTCAGATGCTGCAGCAGGAAGGCGGCAATGTGATGTGCTCGCAATCGGCGCGGTCTTGCGATGTCGGCAGCCGCGAAGTGGTCGAGACCGTGCGCGAGATTGGCGAGCGGTTGCGCGTCGCGGCGATTGAAATGGAAGAGGACCTGCTGGCGGAGGGGCATCGCTTTACTCCGGTCGCGCGAGAGTTTGACTGGACGTTCAATGTGATTGCTTCTGATCAGCCGAACGCCTTCTGCCTGCCGGGCGGCTATGTGGCCGTCTATACCGGGCTGCTGGATGTGACAGGCAACAGTGATGGCCGGGTCGATCTTAGCGATCTTGATGATGTTGATAAGCTGGCTGTGGTGATGGGGCACGAGATCGGCCACGCGCTGGCCCACCACGGGGCCAAGCGGATGAGCAACAGTCAGCTGGTTCAGTTCGGGACGATGGCGGTCGGGGTTGGGCTCGGCGATATGAGTATGGGTCAGCAGCAAGTGGTAAGGCAGGCGCTTGGTATGGCGGCGCAGGGCGGGCTGATGGCGTTCTCACGGGATCATGAAACACAGGCCGACTGGATCGGGCTGCAGCTTCTGGTGCGCGCCTGTTATGATCCGCGTGAGGCCCCGGAACTGTGGGAGCGGATGGGGCAGCTGGGCGGCGGCCAGCGCCCGCCGGAATGGATGTCCACACACCCGGCGTCTGAGACCCGGGCCGAGAACTTCCGCCGGTGGATGCCAGCCGCGATTGATATGTACGAACAACGCTGCGGCGGCGGACGACGTGCGTTTTAAAGCTGACTGAAGCGGCTTTCTTGGGACGAGATAGGGACGCTGAGCTAATGTACGCTTTCGGCGTGAAAGTGTTGATCAATATCTATCCGAATAGGCGCTCGCACCCTTAAGATGGCGGGTTACCTGGAAACGCTGCCGCACCTGCGGGGACGTCAGCAAAGTGCGGCGCACTGTCTGTCCAGAACACGGCAGAAACCGGTATGTCAGGTAGGTTGTCCGCAGTTCCGGTTTTGACGATGATAAGGCCGGGTACTTCATCAATAGTACTAAACATCTGGCCGCCGCAGGTCGGACAGAAATGGCGATTCACAGTCATGCCATTCGTACCTTTGACGGCATATGACTTTGTCTCGCCAGTCAGACGGAAGGTCGTTTCAGGCACCATCGCAATTGGGGCATAGGCAGACCCCGTCGCACGCTGGCAATCCTTACAATGGCATAGCATAAGTTCGGTTGGATCATCACACTCATAACGAACGCTGCCGCAAAGACATTGACCAATCATTTCAGGCTCCCATTGTTCCGGTACGATATGTATTCCTGGAGTGGATCGTCAAATGTCTGGACTGTCTGGCACTCAAGTGGATAGAAACGGATGGTGTGAATTCTATGTCAAACTTGTGTCCACTTTCGCCCCAAAACAGACGAGGCGAACGACTTACTTAGGGCGCTTTGTGACATTGGCCCAGAGACTATCCCGGGGCGAGTATAGGACACTTGCCCTTTCGCGGTTTCGTCGTCCTTTCCTTCACAGGATTGAGTGCGCTTCCAGTTCAAGTCGATTACTTACAAAATTAACGCTCTGGCAGGGAAGGGCTCTCCCGAACAGGAACTTTGTTGGCAGGTCAATGGGGTTTCAGCGCGGTTTCGAAAAGCTCTAAGGTTGCTTGCCATGTCTTGCTCTGGGCTTTCGCCAGAATTGGGCGCGCCTCATCGGTCTCAAAAAGCAAGACAATTGGATTCTGACCGTCGCCGAGCAGAGCGTGACCTGCGTTTGGGAAAACCAGTAATTTGGTCGCTAATCCTGCTTCGGCTCTTCGTTCAGCGATGTTCTGTGACATATGACCCGCAGACCATAAATCGTCTTGCTCTCCGCCAGCAACCAGCACCGCTCCGCTATACTGCTCGATCGGAATTCGCGCTTCAGCGACTCTATCAGGATTCTGCCAGCGTCCTTCATCCATTGGGGTTCTTAAACGGCCTCGTTCCCCACGACCGAACTTGGCAGTTTCTCGGTACCAATTATCGCTATAGGGCAAAAAAGCGAACGGTTCGCCTTGCCATGAGTAGGAAGACGTCGTCCCCAGTTCAACCTGATCGCCCCAGCCTTCCCAAACAACATCTGATGGGGCAATCGCAGCCACGGCATCGACCCAATCAAATCGCGTTGCCGCCAGCAGCGCGAAAGCTGAATTACGAGAATGACCATAGAGACCAATCTGGTGTTCATCGACGCCCGGCTGCTCGACAAGCCAATCATACACGTCTTGAAGCTGATCAATGGGAATGCTCACATAGCGCGTTGGTAGCTCTTTCACCGTAGGCTCTGACGGGCCGTAAATAATCTCGTAGTTTGCGAAATAGAAAACGGAGTAACCCTGCGCGACGAGTTGCGGCATGACGATTTCACGATTGATCTTGAATTTATCGGCGCCGCCTACGACGATGATAACGGGATGGTCGCCAGCATCCGGGTTTGGTGCGAAGTAAGATCCCGGAAGCGATGGTACGTCTTGCACCGAGTAGGCTTCTGGTACCTGGACCAAATCAAAAGCGGTGGAAGCGACTGTATCGCCGTCGATGATCGCGTCGAGTTCAATGGTGGGGGTCGCCATCGCGGTTTTGTCGCTGACGGGGCGCATGGACCAAAACAATCCGTTCGGGTCCACGCCTTGGTAAGTCCCATCTATTGCAGCGCTGGTGGACAGATCAATTCGACCCTCGCCATTGACCAGAAAACGGGCTGAAGAGGTATATACCTGCGTGGGGGCGCCCGAGGCATAGTGATTCTTTAAGACCCTCCGCGCGCGCAACTCGACTTCTGATTGGGGCGGTAATCCTGAAAGCACGATGCTTACGGGGTCTCCTGCATATAGGGTTTCGCGTGTGTCGATTTCGAATGTCTGAGCCTCGGCCGCATGTCCAAAAGCGATGGCTGTCAAAAGACAGACTAAACAGCTAACCGTGATTGATTTCTGCATGGGTTTTAATCTCCAGATATGATCAATCCCGCTTGGACGAGAAACACCACCTGACGATATTTTTTCTGCGAATAGACACTGGACTTCGGTGAATCGACAGCACACTCATAAGTAGCGCTTGAATCGACGAACGCACCGTATACGAATTTCAGGGCAGACTCATCATGGGAAGCCGAATGGAAACCTCGCAAGCAACACCCCGCCGCTCAGCTAGCTTTATGGCTTTGCGCCGCGAACAATTAGATGGAGTATTGAACTATAAAGCCTTTAGGTCGGAGACGACGCTATGGGCCACGGCGTTTATCCTGCTTGGTTTCGCCTATTTCATGCAGTTTCAGTTCGTCAGAGACGAATCCATCATCAGGTCAATCCGGGCAACGCTCGTGAACGTTATTCCGATTGTCTTGATCGGCGTGTCGATCAGGCTGTTGGTGCGCCGTTATCTCATAAACTTGCCATTGATCGGACAATTGGCCGCTCACTTTCTTTTAGCGCTCGTGTTCACACACCTCTGGTATCTACTTGTGCTCGTGACCGCGAGCTTTCGGCTGGACTGGTTGAACTCCGGGATAACACTTTCGCCGTTTTATGAAGCGGCAACGCTCTGGCAGCTTTTACAAGGCATCGTCATTTACGCAGCGATTCAAGGTTTGATTTACGGGCGATGGCTGCAGGAGCAGCTTCAAGTTTCTGAGCGTAGGCTGGAAGAAGCCCTGCAGCGTGGGCCAGACAAAGCTGGCGATGCGGCGGCGATATTTGTGAAAACGGATGGGGAGTTCCGACAAATCGATCTTGAGGATCTGACACATATCGAGGCAAATGGGGATCAAGTGCTTCTGCACACAAAATCAGGAAAATTCAGCTGCAATAAAGCCCTATCTGAGTACGCTCAAAAACTAGAGGAAAGTGGTTACATTCGGATACACCGGTCTCACCTTGTGCGCGCCACGGCTATATTGGCTGCTGAACCAACGGGCGATGGGCGCCTTTCGATACACCTGGATTCTGGAACGAGCATTATCGCCAGTCGGTCAGGGACACGCGCATTCAGAGAGTACACTCGATAAACCGCCGCTGCAGTGTTTAGAGCCACTTTGACCTTGAGTGAAACGTTCAAGACGACTGGTATTCTGCGACGTTGGGAGCGTCCGCGTTTAGGGCGGCTTAAGTCGCTCGCTCATGTCTCAATAGCTGCCCTGGGTGGAAGTCGGTCTTGTATGCCTTAGGCTGCTTTTGACTGCGTTGTGCTGATACGTGCTTCGCTTGAGCGTCAGGTTTTTGCTTATTCATTCCGGTCAACTCCGCGTGAGGGGGTAAGAATCCGCTGGGCTGAGGGCGCTGCGCATTCTATCTCAGGGTTATGATATTTCTAACCGGTGCGAGCGGTGTTGTCGGCCGTGAGATTCTGCCGCTGATCCCGGCAGAACGGCTGATCATTGGGCGTCATCAGACGTCGACAGGCGGTAAGGCGCGTGAGGTTGCCATTGATATCCGTCAGGAAAAGCTTGGCCTTTCGATGGACGCGTATCGCGCGCTCTGCCATGAGGTTACGGTCGTGCTGCACTGCGCCGCTATTACCGATATGAGCAAGTCGGCGCCCGGCGTTGAGGAAACCAATATTGAAGGCGTGCGTAACATCATCGCGCTGGCGCGGGATGCGAATGCCGCGCTGCATTATGTATCCACGGCCTATTGCTCCGAAGCGCACGTTCACATCCCACTGGAAGGTTCTCCCTATATCGAGACCAAACGCGCCGCTGAAACTCTAGTCCGGCAGAGCGATGTGGAATGGACCATGATCCGGCCCTCGATTGTCGCGGGGCATTCGACTACTGGCGCGATTGCAAGTTTTCAGGGCTTTCACCTGTTCATCGCAGCGATGCTGAAGGGGCGCATGCAGGTCATTCCGCTGGAGCCATCGGCGCGGTGTGATTTTGTGCCAGCCGATATCGTTGCGGCGGGTATTGCTCAAATCACTCAGGCGCCTGTCTGGGGGCGAACCTATTGGCTGACCGCCGGAGCGCAGGCACTGACGATTGGCGACATGGTCGAGGTAGGACAGCCCTTTGCCAGACGGATGGGCCGTGATCTTTCTATGCTGACCCTTATGGCCCCGGATGAGATGCAGCGCGAGATCTTGCCGAACCTGCCGCGTCGCCTGCGAGAGCGGGTCGAGATGTTGATCGGGCTATCCTCGGTGATGGCGACGCCTGCTGCATTTCCATCCGACACGAATACGATTTTGGGCCCTGGTGAGAAGATCAGCTCTGCCAGCTTGAAACAATGCCTTGCCGCAAATATTCGCTATTGGGCAGACGCGCAGGGGCAGCACTTTCCTGCGGGGCACCGCGCACTGGTCTAGCAGCCGCAGCCGCCGCCCATTTTCTTGCCTTTGCCGCCGCTACGATAGGTGCTGCGGAAGGCGGCATGCTGGGTCACACCCGAGAAGCTTTTCGTTCCGGTGAGGATGATGGCTCCACCGCCGCCGCCATAGTATCCGCCGTCAACGCCTGCGCCAACACCGCCATTGAAGCCGGAAATATCCAGCGTAAGGCCTTTGGGAGCGGGAGCAGCGGTTCTAACAACGCGTCGAACGGTCTTGGTTGGCTTGCGATGTACAGTACGGTGCGTGTGCGGTTTGACCTTCTGCGCCAGTTTAGGGCAGGCCCAGTGCCGCCCGTCCTCGGTCAAGCGGCACCCCTCGCGCGGCGGTGTCAGCACTTTGGCTTCGAGCGGCGGGGGACCGCGATTGATCTTTTTGCCAGTCACACCATCGGCAAGGGCAGGGGTCGAAAACAACGCAGAGATGGCCATCAGGGCGAGCAGTTTGTTCCAATACGGCATGGTTCTCGCCTCCTGAGCGAAATTGGCGCTATCTTTTGCCTGAGCTCGGCAAGACGCACGCCAGCTCACTTAACGCGGTCTGAAGCGGGGCTGCAATCAGCTTATCCGGGCAGGCGAGTCGCGGTCGCGTAAAAGGGTAATTGTCGGATGCGCTGCGATACGGCAGACATTCAGGGCGCAAGTGACAGGCAGAGAGATATGAAACTTCGAATTGCCCGGGCCGATGACGGGCCCGATATTGCCAGCATCTATGCGCCGATTGTGGCCGATACGTTCATCTCTTTTGAAGAGGTACCACCCTCCGCGGAGGAGATGTCAGCACGGATCGAGACGACGCTGCAAACCCATCCCTGGCTGGTGGTCGAAGCTGCCGGAGCGGTTGTCGCCTATGCCTATGCCACGGCGCACAGGACGCGCGGCGCATACAAATGGTCGTGCGATGTGAGTGTCTATGTTGCTGAGCAGGCGCGGCGGCGCGGCCTTGCCCACACACTCTATCACCACTTGTTCGCCACCTTGACCCATCAGGGCTTTGGCAGCGTTTTTGCGGGTATTGCCCTGCCAAATGATGCCAGTGTCGGCATTCATGAGCGGGTTGGGTTCAAGCCTGTCGGGGTCTATCCCAAGGTCGGTTTCAAGAACGGGTCCTGGCGCGATGTCGGGTGGTGGAGCCGCCACCTGCAGGCGCTTGGCGATCAGCCCCCACCGCCGCTTGCCTTTGGGGGCAATCGGCAGTGTTTTGAAGGTGCAGGGGGCCTTTGAGACGCGCCATGTCGTTATTTGTTCGGCTGGGGCGTGGTTCGTAGATAAGGGCGGACTTCCTCATAGCCTTTCGGGAACAGCTTGTCGGCCTCTTCATTGGTTACCGTAGGAACGATGATAACATCCTCGCCATCCTCCCAGTTTACCGGTGTCGCAACCTTGTAATTGTCGGTGAGTTGCATGCTGTCGATAACACGCAGGATCTCATCAAAGTTCCGTCCGGCTGACGGCGGGTAGATGATTGAGGCGCGGATCTTTTTGTTGGGGTCAACCACATAGACAGCGCGCACAGTGACTTTTGCGTCGGCGTTCGGGTGGATCATGTTGTAGAGGGTTGCGACTTTCTTTTCCGGGTCGCCAATGATCGGGAAATCAACTGTCGCATTCTGCGTGTCCTCGATGTCTTCGATCCATTTCTTGTGCTGTTCGACTGTATCGACCGAGATCACGATCGCCTTGGCGCCGCGCGCTGCCAACTTGTCTTTGAGTTTGGCGGTATAACCGAGCTCGGTTGTGCAGACCGGGGTGAAGTCGGCAGGGTGTGAGAAGAACACGACCCAGTTATCGCCAATCCAGTCGTGAAACCGAATCCGGCCCTGGGTTGTTTCGGCTTCGAAGTCGGGGGCGGTATCGCCGAGCAGCAAGCTCATGGCTATCTCCTGTCAAGTTGTCTTGTGGACAGAAAGTGGGCCTTATGGAAAAAGGGCTCAACCGTATCGCGCTGATACGCGGGTTTAGTTTTGCTGCACCGGCAATGAGGAGTGTTGATGAAGCGTCTGATGCTGATGCGTCATGCGAAGACCGAACCCTGGACTGAGGGGATCGACGATCACGCGCGCGCGCTTACGCCGACAGGGCACCGCTCCGCGCAGGCGATGGCAGCGCTGCTCAAGTCTGAAGGCTGGGCACCGGACCGGGCCATGATCTCTTCTGCCCGCCGGACCCGGGAGACCTGGGCCTTGATGAGCAAGGTATTTCCCGACTGTCAGGGGCAGATTGATGAAGATCTGTATCTTGCCGGCGAGCGGGGGATCAGCGAGTCGATTTCAAAACTGGATGGGCCAGGCACAACACTGATCATCGGACACAATCCCGGCATGCACGACATGGCCTTGCACATTATGCGTGAGGCCGGTTCCATAGATCATCAGGCGGCGATCCGCGTTGCCGCGAAGCTTCCGACGGGCGGCGTAATCCTGTTTGAGGCGACCGAGGATGGCCCATTCGTACCGGTACATTTCAAGCTGGTGAACTTCATCCGCCCGAAGGATCTTGTGACCTGACACCGCAAATGACAACGCCCCACCATATGGCAGGGCGTTGAGGCAGATTTGGATATCGCCTTAGCGGGTCGCACGGCGGGCGGAGCGCTTACGGCGACCGACCAGGATGTGAGAGCGCTTTGACGCGTCAGCTGCTTTTGTCAGATCCATCAGGATCCGATCCCCAGGTTCTTCGTCTGGCGTTTCGGTAAACAGCTCAGCATTGAATGGGGTTGTTGTGAATTCGGTGACTTGGGAGGCAGTCGCTTGCATTTTGTTTTTTCCTTTATGATTGATCCCGGTTTTGCCGGGGCCGAACGGGCCTTTTGACCTCTGCTCGACGAAAATACATATATGATAGCTCTTATTGTTTTTCAATATGTGAATATCGAATTTCAATAATAAATTTTTGACACTGTGGAGCGAAGCGCTGTATTTATTACAGGATGCGGCCGATAAGGGATTTTGGCGGTTTTACCCTTATTGCGCGAATTTCCGCTAAGTCGGCAGGTGTCAGAAAGGCAGACTGAACTGCCCCGTCTTGGGGTCAGCGTGTGTTCGGCGGACAGGTCGCAACGGTGAAGGTCGGCTGGTCGCCGGTCTCGGTGTGGAGAGAACCGCCGGGAGGGCGGTATTGGGGTCCTCAGCGCCCGGATTTGGATAGGTCTGGCCGATGACGATGTCTGCTTCGATCAGCGCATGAACAGGCGCGTCCCACGGCGCGTGCAGATGCTCTGTTGGCAGGTCCGCCAGTTCCGGAACATATCTGCGAATGAACAGCCCATCTGGGTCGAGCGCTTTGGACTGACGCACAACATGTTGTAGCCGCGCCCGGGCCGCGCGTTGGGGAATGCGATTGGGTAGTTCAACATAAAGCCTTGGGTCCGGGGCAGTGCACAGACTGACAAGGTGAGCACGCGCGCTGGGTCGGGTCAGCCCAAGGGTATGGACTGCGAAGTCCAGTAAAACCGGTTGATAGGCAGGGTCTACAACACCGTGGGCGAGGATGGCGCGCATACCAGCATCAATGATCGGCAAACCACAGCGTCCATTCTTCCAGGCGCGAAGCCGGGCCATATTGAGGGCCGTGTCGTCCTGTATGGGGGCTATGCCGGATGATGGAGACGAAGCGCGTCTCTGGGAGGCCTCACACCATGCCTCGAGGGCTTCAATTTGCTGGCCATATTGCAACGCGGCGGTGTCGTTATGGTCCGCTGCGGCGCGCGCATATGCGGCCTGCAAGCCTTGCCAGACCTCACGTGCCGAAACGGTCCCGTAAGTCAGGTGCGCGGAGAGATCATCGACCAGAGACGCGCCGCTGGGGTCGCTTTGGGTCGTAAACTCTGATTTCAGCCGCTTGATCGCGGCTGCGCGCCCGCCTTTTTGAGCCGGCATTAGCCAGGTTGGAGCAAGCGAGAGAGCCTTGGCATCAGGCCAGTGCGCCGGGGTCAGCGCGGGTGATGTGATCTTGTCAGGCGGCGCCAGGCGCGAGGCGGCCATCGTCTGTCGCCAGCTCTGTTTCCAATCCTTTGTCAGCTCCAGAGCGGAGGTAATGCCATTCTGGCCATGCACACGAAGGGGAATGCCAGCGCGTCGACAGAGGGTCTCAATCTCTTGATGCGGACTGTGCGCAAACGGGCTGGCTTCGTGCAGATGCAGGCTGGCAAGTCCCTTGCGGCGATGCAGGTCGCGCAAAACATCCTCCGGGTTGCCAATCTCGACCTGTAGCGCGCTACCTCGGGCCTCCAGCGCCGCGTTCAGGTCACGTAAACATTCCAAAAGAAAATCAAACTGCCGGGCTGAAGCTTGCTCAGTCTGCCACAGAGCAGGATCAAACAGGTAGAGCGGTAAAACCTGGCCGCCATCGCGCTCTGCGGCTCGGCAGGCAGCTGACAGGGCCGCATTGTCGTGAACACGCAGATCATGCGTAAACAGGAGAACATGTAATCTACTCATAGAACATATATAGAACAAAACCGCGTTGGCGTCCAGAGTGTCCTGCAGGCTTCCCTTTGCGAAGGATTGGCCTAGCTCCCAAGCCAGTTCAAAAATACAAGTCTCAACAAGGATTTCAGGAATGACGGTCGCAATCATCGGTGCCGGAATGGCGGGTTTGTCTGCAGCGCTTTCCCTTCAGGCGGCGGGCCTGAAGCCCGTCCTGTTTGACAAGGGGCGCGGCCCGGGCGGGCGCATGTCGACGCGGCGCGCGCAAACTTCGCTTGGGGAGGTTCGCTTTGATCACGGCGCGCAATTCTTCACCGCGCGCGATCCGGCCTTTGTGAACCATGTCGAGGCGCTGGAGGCCCAGGGCGCGGTTGCAGAATGGGCGGCGCGTTTCGTTGATATTGATGGGGCGGGAGCCGTCACTCCAATGTCGAGTGAGCGTCGGTTTGTTGGGGTGCCGGGCATGAACGGGATTATCCGGTCCATGGCTGCCGACCTCGATGTGACCTGGCAATCTCGGGTCTCTCGAGCCGAACGAGACGGTGATGGTTGGCGACTGTCCTTTGAAGAGGGAGACGTGCTGACGGGGGTGGAGCAGGTTGTTGTTGCGGTGCCTGCAGAACAGGCCGTGGACTTGCTTGCGCCGCTTCAGCCGGCCTTTGCTGAAGAGGCCGCAGCAGCGACTTCTGCGCCGTGTTGGACGGTCATGCTGGCATTCGACGCACCTGTTCCGACCGATTGGGATGCGGCGCGTTTGAAGCAGGGGCCGCTCTCATGGATGGCGCGCAATACATCCAAGCCGGGGCGGGGTGAGATCGAGGCCTGGACCCTGCACGCCAGCCCGGACTGGTCGCGTGCGCACCTTGAACTTGAGCCTGAAGAAGTTGTTTCGCAGCTGACTTCAGAATTCCGTGACCGAACCGGCGCGGGTCTGCCCCTTCACAGCGCTGGCCATCGCTGGCGGTATGCGCAGATCACCCAGTCCGCAGCGACCCCCAGCGCCTGGGATAACGGATTGAAGCTGGGGGTTTGCGGTGATTGGCGCGTCGGTGCACGCGTTGAGGCGGCGTGGAGCAGTGGTACAGACTTGGCGCGCCGAATATTACAAGCGTAATTCTTCTTTTCTCAACCAGAAGATGATTGTTTGAGGCTGTCTTAAATATAGTTTTGCCGCTTGTCTGGGGCGCATTCATATAAGTCAGTTCAAAAGAACGATAAGGCTTCTTCTTATTCTGGTAAGGGGGCAGAAAATGTATCTGTTCCTGACGTAGATATTGTATCTGAGGCGCTGGATGTTCTAAAAACGGTTTCAGTTTCAGAACTGCCCGCCATCTATTCATGCCGGGGCGGTTTATCACACGCCCAAGTTCGCGTTTTGACGCAGATTTTATCAGTAATTGGTTTGGCGGGGCTCTATTTTCCCTTTGCGGTGCTTGCTGCAATAAGTGCTGTAAGCTGGTTTTTCTTTGCCAGTTTGATCGTGTGGCGCCTGGGGCTGGTTCTGGTCGGTGCCGTGCTGCGCAGTGCTGATCTTGTTCGCCCGGTCCCTCTCTATCGCGGGGATCTCTTATTGCCGACCTATTCGGTCCTCGTGCCGGTGTATCGTGAGGCTGCGGTCATGGAGCAATTGGCAAAGGCCCTTCGGCAAATTGCCTGGCCGGCCGCAAAGCTCGATATTCAGATCCTGATTGAGGCAGATGATATCGAGACACTGAATGCCGTAAACCAAGCAGACTTTCCAGCTGGTACTCGAAAGATGATTGTACCGCCCGGCGGACCGAGAACCAAGCCGAATGCCCTGAACTATGGATTGGAGCGCGCTTTCGGGACGTTTATCTGCATCTATGACGCAGAAGACCGCCCACATCCTGAACAATTGCGCAAGGCATATGCCGCGTTCATGGATGGCGGGCCTCAGCTCGTGTGTCTGCAAGCGCCCCTGGTCGGGGATAATGGGTTTTCAGGATTCCTGTCAGCCCATTGGGGCTTGGAATATGCTGTCCAGTTCGGACTGCTGGTGCCGGCCAAATCGCGGCTAGGCCTACCTATCTCGATCGGCGGGACGAGCAATCATTTCCGCACCCATGCGCTTAAGGCGGCGGGCGGCTGGGATGCCTGGAACGTAACGGAAGACGCAGATGTTGGCTTGCGACTGGCGCGCTTTGGCCAGCGAACAGGGACGCTCCGCCTGCCGACTCTGGAAGATGCGCCCGATCGACTATCCGATTGGGTGGCTCAGCGTAGCCGCTGGATCAAGGGCTTTGTAATGACCTGGAGCGTGCTGATGCGCGATCCGATGAAGCTGCGGCGAGAGCTTGGCAATCGCGGCTTCTGGGCGGTGCAGATAACTCTTGGCGGGGCCGTCTTGTCGCCTTTGGTGCACGGACCTGCGGCGCTTCTGGTTCTGCTCAGTCTGACAAACTCGGCCTTAAGTCCGGGGGTCTGGGGCTGGGGATTGCTGGGCGCCGGGATTGGAGTTGGCGTCTTGGGTGAGGTGCTGGCCCCGGGCAAATGGTCATTTTCCCGGCTGGCGGCCATGCTGACCCGTCCGGTCTATTGGCCTTTGCATTCAGTTTCCGCAGCACTTGCCCTTTGGGAGCTTGTCGTGCGGCCCTATTTCTGGGCAAAGACGCCGCATCGCCCTCACGAGTCGGAGATCCCCCCTAAATGCTCGACTGGATCATCAGCCTGACGATTGCTGCTGTGTTTCTTGGGACCGGTGTGTTTGCCAACACCAAACTTGGGACAGTACGCAAGGATGGCCGCCCGCATCAGGTGCCATGGGGTCTGGTCATGGTTGCGTGTGCATTTGGGGTGTTTCTGGTTGTGGTGCATCTGCTCAATCTGGTTGGCGTTGAGACCGGACCGGAGAACAGTTTCTTTGGGACATTCTAGAGTTTGATCTGACCCGGCGTGAGGCTTTGCGCAGCCTGCGATACACGTCTATATTGCCGCTGACGTAAACGAAAAGCGCGAGCCGCGCGAGGAGACCTTATGGCTTTTGACGCCCCTGAAGAACTGGATGCCTTTCGCGCAGAAGTGCGTGACTGGCTAGAAGCTAACTGTCCCGCCTCTATGCGCAAGCCGATGAAGGATGATGAAGTTGTCTGGGGCGGGCGACGCGAACCTTTCAACAATCCGGACTCAAAAGTCTGGCTTGAGCGGATGGGCGAAAAGGGCTGGACCGCGCCGGAATGGCCAGCTGAGTATGGCGGTGGCGGCCTGAACCGGGCACAGGCGAAGGTGCTGCAGGAAGAAATGCGCCGTATCAAGGCGCGTCCGGCATTGTTTTCGTTCGGGCTATGGATGTTTGGTCCGGCACTGCTTGAGTTCGGTAATGAGGAGCAGAAGAAGCGCTTCATTCCGGACATCGTGAAAGGCAAGACGCGCTGGTGTCAGGGCTATTCAGAGCCGGGCGCGGGCTCTGATCTGGCGGGTCTGCAAACCAAATGTGAGGACAAGGGCGATCACTGGCTGATCAATGGTCAGAAAGTCTGGACGTCTTACGCCGATCAGGCAGACTGGATTTTCTGTCTCGTGCGCACCGATAACAGCGTCAAGCATGATGGCATTAGCTTCCTGGTGTTTGATATGCAAACCGATGGGGTTGAGACCCGTCCGATCAAACTGATTTCGGGCTCCTCGCCATTCTGCGAAACCTTCTTTACCGATGTCAAAGTCCCGAAAGATCAATTGGTCGGGCAGCTGAATGCCGGCTGGACAATCGCTAAACGCCTGCTGCAGTTCGAGCGGTCCTCGATTTCTGCTGGCGGGTTTGGCGGTACTGGCGGTTCCGGCATCTTGCCACCTCAGGAATATGCAAAACAGCATGTCGGCATGGATGAGAGTGGCCGGATTGCAGATGGCGATCTACGGGGCCGCATCACAGAGCACCTTATGTATTCCAAGGCGTTCGGTCTGACGGTTCAGCGGTCAACTGCTCAAGCGAAAGCCGGACAGGAAGTGGGTCATACGGCGTCTATTCTGAAGTACGCTGCGGCGAAGATGAACCAGGAGAAGTCGGAGCTTATTGTCGAAGCGCTCGGCACAGATGGGCTCGGTTGGCAGGGCGACGGGTTTGCCGAAGATGCCAAGAAGGCCACACGCGGTTGGTTGCGCTCAAAAGGCAACTCGATTGAGGGCGGCACCAGTGAGGTCAATCTCAACGTGATTGCCAAACGCGTTCTGGGTCTACGGGAGCATCAATAATGAGATTTGTCCTATCTGAAGACCAGCAAATGCTGCGCGATACAGCTATGGCGTTCGCGCGCGACGAACTGCCGGTGAACCATTTGCGCGGTTTGCGGGATGGCGGGGCCAATGGCGTCGACACTGAAAATCGCAACACATTGGCCGAGCTTGGCTTTTTTGGTGTGCTGATCCCTGAAGAATATGGCGGGGTCGATATGGGTATGGTCGCCATGGGGCAGATCATGGAGGCCCAGGGGCGCACGATTGCGGCAACCCCTTTGCTGCAAACCGCCGTGCTTGGTGCCAGCCTGATTACGCTTGGCGGTTCAGAAGCCCTGAAAGGCGAATGGCTACCGAAGCTTGCCTCTGGTGAAGTGACAACGGCGCTGGCGCTTGACGAGGGAACGCACCATGCGCCCCTTAACATCTCTACCGAAGCAGAACGAAACGGACAGGGCTTCACCCTGAACGGGGCCAAGCGCTATGTCAGCGATGGCCACCACGCCGATGCCTTCATTGTTGCCGCGCGCAGTTTTGGTGAAGCCGGTCAGTCCCATGGCGTGACGCTGTTCATGGTGCCAAAAGAGACGCCGGGTCTGACAGTGCAGGCCCTGAACACGGTTGATTCTCATGGCGCGGCGCACCTGATGCTGGAGGATGTGAATGTTAGTGAGGCGCAGGTGATTGGCGCTGTCGATAGCGGCGCAGACGTACTGGATGCCGCGCTGGATCGCGGGCGGATTGCGCTCGCCGCTGAGATTCTCGGCTCGGCCCAGGCCGCCTTCGACATGACACTGGAATACCTGCAGACGCGGAAACAGTTTGGTCAGTTGATCGGCTCGTTCCAGGCGCTTCAGCATCGTGCAGCGCAAATGTTCACGTCTCTGGAGATGACCCGGTCCTGCGTTGCTGCAGCGCTTTCAGCAGCTGATGAGCAAGCGAATAACCTGCCGGAGCTGGCGAGCCTCGCCAAGGCGCAGGCCAGTGAGCTGATCCATCTGGTGTCTAACGAAACGGTCCAGATGCATGGCGGGATCGGGATGACCGATGCGCATGATAGCGGCCTCTATATGAAACGCGCCCGCGTTCAGGAAGCGCTTTTGGGCGGGGCGAGTTTTCACCGCGACAGATTTGCGCGGCTGAATGGCTTTTAAACCCGTGATCCGCTAAGCCTCAGACCAAACAGACTGAGGGGGAGCGATTATGCTGCGCTTTTTGCCATGGCTGGTGAGTATCATCCTGTTCGCGGCGAGCGGGTTCGGGCTGCAGTCGTCTTTATGGTTTAGCCTGCCGGTCGTTCTGTTTGGCGGGCTTGCGCTCACCGGGCTTATAGATGTGCTGCAATCGGAGTATTCGATCCGCCGGAACTTTCCGCTGATCGGGCATATCCGCTCGCTTGGAACAGAGCTGCGACCTTTCCTGCGCTCTTACATTGTGGAGAGTGAGACTGAAGGCCGCCCGTTCAATCATGAAGAGCGGGCGATGGTCTATCACCGGTCACGGAATGTAACGTCAGTTGAGCCGTTTGGTAGCCATCTTGATTTTGACAGCCCGCCTTATGAATGGTTGTCGCACTCGATTGCGGCCCGCCACCCTGAAGACATGGACCCGCGCGTTAGGGTTGGGGCACCGGGCACGGCCAAGCCATACTCTGCCAGCGTATTGAACATTTCGGCGATGAGCTTCGGTTCATTGGGAGCGCATGCGATCGAAGCCCTGAACCGCGGGGCGGCCAAAGGCGGCTTTTTCCATGATTCCGGTGAAGGCGGCGTTTCACGCTATCACCGCGCGGGCGGCGGAGATCTGGTCTGGGAACTTGGCTCTGGCTATTTCGGCTGCCGAGCCAAGGATGGCGGCTTCGATCCGGTTCAGTTCGCCGAGACGGCGAGCCTCGATCAGATCAAGATGATCGAGATCAAGCTCTCGCAAGGGGCAAAGCCCGGGCATGGCGGGGTCTTGCCGGGGGCGAAGGTCACGCCGGAAATTGCCGAAGCGCGGGGCATACCGATTGGCGAGACGTGCTACTCGCCGCCACATCATACAGCCTTCTCAACCCCGATTGAAATGATGGAGTTTATTCAGGAGCTGCGCGGTCTTTCCGGCGGCAAACCTGTCGGGTTCAAACTCTGTATTGGCAATCGCTGGGAGTTTCTGGCGATTTGCAAAGCCATGCTGGACACCAAAATCCGGCCGGACTTTATCGTCATTGACGGGGCCGAAGGTGGTACAGGCGCAGCGCCGGCCGAATTTCTGGACCATGTTGGCGCGCCGCTGCGCCAAGGGCTTGTCTTTGCGCGCAATGCGCTGGTCGGGTGTGAGTTGAAGGATGATATCCGCCTCGCTGTCAGCGGGAAACAAGTATCGGCCTTTTCGATGGCGGCGTCGCTGGCGCTAGGTGCTGATTGGGTCAACTCGGCGCGCGGATTCATGTTCTCGCTGGGCTGTATTCAGTCGCTGCATTGCCACAAGAATACCTGCCCAACCGGCATCGCGACGACAGACCAATCGCGCCAGCGCGGGCTTGTGGTCGCAGATAAGGCAGAGCGGGTTTATCATTTCCATCGCAATACAGTCGCCGCCTTGATGGAAGTGGTTGGCGCGGCTGGCTGCGACCATCCAGGCGAGCTGGAGCCCCGGCATATCATCCATCGGATCAGCCAGGATATCGCCTTACCGGGCGATGAGGCTTACGATCTGCTCAAACGCGGGGCCTTGCTCGACAATGCCGAAGACACCGCGCTGGCCCAGGACTGGGCACGCGCGCAGGCGCAGAGCTTTACGCCTCGTGCGGACTGATTTTGCCAGCGTCTTCTTGTCGGCGAATAATTGACGACACAATCAAGGCACCGATCATCTTGCCGATGATAAACACAATCCAGTTTGCAAGATGCAGCGTGTTGCCCGCTGGATCGCCGAGTTGGATCTGGCGCGCGAGGTCGGCGCCATAAAGAAATATGGACGTATCGATCGGCGCAGCGACGGCACTTGAGAGCAGGATTCTTGTGGATAAACGGTACTTTGTGAAGGTGAAGAGCAGCCAGTCGAAAAACTCTGAAACTGCAAATGCTATTCCAGAAGCAAGTGCAATGACGGGCCAAGCATAGAAGAAAGACCAGCCAATCGCGAAAGCCATGCAGACCAGCACTTTCTGCTTCATTTCGCGTTGAACAAAGTCGCGTACAACGAAAACGAGTCCAGTCACCATAGTCATGGGGTGAAGTGAAAGCCCCTTCGTGAATGTTTGGTTAGGTTCTAATACGCTGAATTCGGGTATTATTCCGAATGACCAATTCAGAAATGGGATAAGTGCAACATATATAAAGGCCCATACGCGCCCACCTAAACTGTATATCAAGTAGAATAGAGCCGTTAAACCTAGTACGACAATTAGTAAGTCATCCGGATTTCCGTTCGTTAGCGCGTTTACAAAGCCCCGAACGAGCGGATTGTCTGTAATGAATACCATGTGTTTGCTTGTTCTTTTTTCGATTGATTGAGTGTTTATCGCTTTTACCGGGTTGTGCTCTCTGTGCAAACTCGACTAGCACGAATGGTGATGGGTGGGAGTGTTAGATTGGAGCTGGCTTTGACAAGGTCGTCCGTGAAACTCTCCCTGATCGTTGCACGATCGCGTAACGGTGTAATTGGGAAAAATGGGGATCTCCCCTGGCGTCTGGCAGACGATCTCGCCTTCTTTAAGTCGGCGACGATCGATAGCGCTATAATCATGGGGCGCCAGACATGGGAAAGCTTGCCCAAGCGACCTTTGCCCGGGCGCGACAATATCGTGCTTAGCCGTGACTGGACGTATCAGGCCGAAGGCGCACGTGTGTTCACAGCGATTGCCCCGGCGCTGGAGGCAGGCAAGGCGCTCTCTCGGGCCCGCGGTTCCAAAGAGGCCTTCGTGATAGGCGGCGAGACCTTGTACAGCTCAACGATCAGTGTCGCTGACTTGATGTATATCACGGAAGTCGATGCCGAGATTGACGGCGACGCGTATTTCCCAAGGTTCGATGAAGCCCAGTTTGAAGAAATCATGACCAAGACGTTCGAGGCGAGCGATCGAAATGACTATGCCTTCACCCTGCGCGTGCTCCGGCGCAAAGCGTAAGCTTGCCGCGTGGTCGGCGGTTGAAGGGAACGCATGAGTTGCGCAGACTACCTGCAAGATAGAGCAGGAGGATCGCATGGATTTTGATATTGTCGCCGAGGGGCTCGGTTTTCCAGAAGGGCCGGTCTTCATGGAGGATGGCTCGATTATCCTGGTCGAGATTCAAAAGGGCGAGATCACCCGAATTTGGGGCGATGGGAAAACCGAACGCGTTGCCGAACCGGGGGGCGGGCCGAATGGCGCGGCGATCGGGCCCGATGGCGCGCTGTGGATCTGCAATAATGGTGGCTTCAAATATCACGAGCGTGGTGGACTGTTGATCCCAGGGAACTGCCCGGATGATTATTCGGGCGGGCGGATCGAACGGGTTGATCTGTCGACGGGCAAGGTCGAGCGCGTGCTTGATATGGTTGCGGGGCATCCTCTGAAAGGCCCGAACGATCTCGTCTTTGATCGCTCCGGCAACCTCTACTTCACAGACCATGGCAAGACGTATCCGCGTCACCGGGACTTTGGCGGGCTGTTCTATCTGGCCAATGGCGCGAGTGAAGCGGTCGAGCTTGATCACCATTATACGTCACCGAACGGAGTCGGCTTATCACCTGATGAGAAAACCGTTTACATGGCTGATACAATGACAGCCCGGCTTTGGGCTTTCGACCTGAGCGCCCCGGGTGAAGTGCAAGCGGCGAGCCCCTTTAATAAAGGCCGCGTCGTGGCGACCATGCCGTCACTGCAGTATTTTGACAGTCTGGCGGTGACAGCATCCGGTCATGTGACAGTGGCGACAATTCTGAATGGCGGCATCACCACGATCACACCTGAGGGCGAACACAGTCATATCGCGTTCCCGGACCCCTTTGTAACGAATATCTGTTTTGGCGGCGAAGATATGCAGGAGGCTTGGATCACCCTGTCCGGCACCGGCAAACTTGCCAAATGCCGGTGGCCAGAAGCTGGATTGAAGCTCAATTATTATGCTTAGGCAGCTTCAGCTGTTTGCGGCTCTTCCGGGTAGGTGATGACCTTGTTTTTGCCGTGTGCCTTGGCCTGACGCAGGCACAGACCGGCCCGTTTCATTGTGTCCTGCAGCTCTTCATTCGGGCGGCACTCGACCACGGCAATACTCGCCGTCACTGTGATATCCTTATTCGCATAGGCGATGACAAGGCCCTCGATCCGCTGACGGAAGCGCGTTGCAGCCCGCGTCGCTGCAGTTGCGCCGGTCCCGGTCAGGGCAATCGCAAACTGTTTGCCGCTCCAGCGCGCGCCTTCGTCGGTTCCGTAGCGCATGGTTGTGCGCAGGCATTCAGCGACGTTGCGGAGCACCACATCACCGCCCGTATGACCGTATTTGGAATTGATGGCCTCAAAACTGTCGAGGCTGACCAGCAGGATGGATGCTTTCTGACCCGTACGGGCGCAGCGGGCACATTCCCGGCTGAAGAACTCTTCAAAGGTTCGGCGGTTCAACAGACCGGTCAGAGGATCGGTCGTGGCAAGCTCGTTCAGCTGTTGCTGTACCTGAAGCAATTTGCTCGAATAGATGGCCAGCATGAACGAGACCGGCGGTGCCAGCACGCCAGAGACGATGACAGAGATATAGATCAGGTTAGCGGGGTCGTTCGGCTGTAGCATCGGTACAACTTGCGCCGACAGATGAATGGTTGAACAGATCAGAACGATTGAAACGAGAAGTGCATAGACGAATGTATGCAGCTGAGATTTCGTGCGAAGCATTTTTTTGGCCCTCTTGGAGAGGACTGTTTCATAAAAAATCAAATACCGGGTTTGGCCGATAGGTTGAATTTCATCAAAACTCTTTAGGTCTCCCTGCCGCGTTCTGATCAGTCTTCAAAGACAATCTCTGGTGCTGGTTTTGTCTGCAAGGCATCGAGAGAGAGAGCGACTTCGCGTGCGAGATCGGTAAAGAGGGGCTGCGCTGTGTCGTCGGTCAGGGCCGCTGGTTGGCCAGTATCGCCGCCTTCGCGAACCACCTGAAGCATCGGGATCTGCCCCAGCAGAGGAAGCCCGAGGACTTGCGCCATATCGCGGCCGCCGCCGTCTCCCATCAGAAAATGGCGCGCGCCGGAGGGGTCATCAAACCAGCTCATTGTCTCCACAATGCCAAGAATGGGGACATGCGTCTTGGTGAACATGGCTGCGCCGCGGCGAACATCCGCAAGGGCGACCTCTTGCGGTGTCGTGACCAGTATGGCCGCATTGACCGGGACTTTCTGGCTAAGCGTGAGCTGGGCTTCCCCAGTGCCGGGGGGCGTATCGATGATTAACAGATCAATCGGGTTGTCGGCTGTTCCCCATGCGGCGTCATTCAGCATCTGGGTGATCGCAGACTGAACAATCGGGCCACGCCAGATCATCGGCGCGTCGGGGTCGGTCAGATATCCAATTGAGAGGGTGTGAATGCCATGGGCCTCTACAGGTATGAGTTTGCCATCGCTATTGGTGGTCGGGCTTGCATCCGCGACGCCCAGCATAGTTGGTACAGATGGCCCGTAAATGTCTGCATCCAGCAATCCAACACGCAGTCCCTGACGGGCAAAGGCGGCGGCAAGATTGACCGAGACGGTTGATTTTCCAACCCCGCCCTTGGCGCTGGCAACGACCAGAATACGCGCGATGCCGGGAATAGGGCGAACCCCGCCTTGTGTTTCCGGCCGGCCTTGCGACAGCGCCTCATCAGACAGACGCGCGCCCTTGCGCACCCGGCGCTGACCTTGGGGTGGCGGCGCAGAAGGCGTTGGCGCACCAGCAGATGCAGCGGTGCGTTCAGCGGTCATCACGACGGAGACGTCCTTGACCCCATCGAGGCCAAGGAGGCGCGTTTCGACTTCAATCCTGCGGGTTTGGCTGCGTTCCATGTCATCTGGGTCGACTTCAAGGATTGCCGTGACCTTACCATCTGAGGTCAATCGCAAGCCGGAAATCCAGTCTGGATCACCCAAAGCGCTCCGAATTGTCGCTTCTGACAGTGCTTGGCGTTGTTTCTTATCCCAAAACATGGGCTATATCCTTGATATCGAACTCAGAGACCGCAAATACCCTGCAGGTCACTTTTATGCCAGTTAACTGGTGCGAACTTTAAGGAGGGGCAATGCCCTGGAACGATAATAGCGGAAACGGGGGGTCATCCAACGAGCCTCCGAAAGCAAGCGGCGGCCCATGGGGCAGCGGTGGATCCGGTGGGAACGGCAATGGCGGTTCACCCTGGAACCGTCCAGGCGATGGCAATAAAGGCCCTGACCTGGAAGACCAGATGCGCAAGATGCAGGAGCGTTTCTCGAGACGTGGCGGCGGCGGCGGTGGCCGACGCGGCGGACGTGGAGGCCCCAGTCTTGGGCCGGGCGGGTTCATCCTGCTTGGCGTTGTCGCGCTTGTGGCGTGGCTGGCAACCGGTGTTGTGATTGTCGACGAAGGCGAGCGCGCAGCTGTGTTCCGCTTCGGTGAGTATCAGCGCAACTTCGCGCCGGGTCTTCACGTACACCTGCCTGCCCCGATTGAGACGCACGAGATTTTGGCATCTGAAGGCCAGAAGCGGACCACGGTTGGCCTCAACGATGATGAGCGCCTGATGCTTACGGGAGACGAGAATATCGTCGACGTACAGTTCACCGTGTTCTGGTTTTACAGCGAAACGCCGGAAGACTTTATCCTGAACGTGGATCATGAAGGCCGGAACAATCGCGAAAGCAAACTGGTGAAAGATGCGGCTGAAAGCGTGATGCGTGAAGTGGTTGGCAAGTCCACTCTGGACGCTGTTATCACGACGGGTCGTGGGGAAATTCAGCAGAATGTTCGTGATCAGCTTCAGAGCTTGCTTGCTGATTATGATGCCGGTGTGACGATTGAGAACGTTGAGATTCAGGAAGCGCGCCAACCTGGCCCGGTTCGCGCGGCCTTTATTGACGTGATCAATGCCGGTCAGGATGCTGAGAAGAAAATTCAGCAGGCCAACGAGTATCGCAACGGTATCGTCAATCGTGCCGAGGGTGCGGCTTTGCAGATCCTGCAGGATGCGGAAGCTTATCGTGATCAGGTGATTGCCGATGCGACGGGTGAAGCAGACCGCTTCAAACAAATCCTTGCTGAGTATCAGAAAGCTCCGCAGGTAACCCGGGAGCGGATGTATCTTGAGACCATGGAACGGGTGCTCGGCGGGACCGAGAAACTGATCCTCGACAGCGATTCCGGCGCGGTGCCATACCTGCCGCTCGATCGCGTGAACCGTAGTCAGTAGGAGACGACAGATGAAACCTTTTGGTGTTATAGGCATCGTTGTTCTGGTCGCCGGTGTCGTCGCCCTGCTCAACTCATTCTTTATCGTGGATCAGCGTCAGCAGTCGCTTGTGCTGCAAGTTGGTGCGGCGGTTGAATCGTACAATGAACCCGGTCAGGACGAAGCGGGCCTTAAATTCAAGATCCCGTTCATTCAGTCGGTTGTCACCTATGACAAGCGTAACCTTGGCCTCGACGTGCCGGACATTGAAGTCTTCGCATCGAACCAGGAGCAGCTGCTGGTCGACGCATTCGTGCGTTGGAAAATTTCCGATCCACTGCAATTCTACCAGCGTTTGGGAACCCAGGGTGAAGGCGAAAGCCAGCTTGGCCGGTTCTCTGAAACCGCGATCCGGAACGCGCTCGGTACGAAACTGCCCGAAGAGATCATTTCCGGTCAACGGTCTGAACTGATGGATCAGATTCGAGACGCGCTGAGCGCGTCTATCGCTGGTCGTGGGATTCAGATCGTGGATGTGCGAATCAAACGCGTCGACCTGCCGCCAGACGTTTCCGAACGTGTTTTCCAACGTATGGAAGCGACCCGGAACCAGGAAGCAGAAGACATTCGTGCCCGGGGTGACCGCGACGCACAGGAAATCACAGCGACCGCGGAAAAAGACCGGACCGTTATTCTGGCGAACGCCCGTCAGGCGGCCGAGACTATTCGCGGCGCCGGTGATGCGCAGCGGAATGAAATCTATGCCGAAGCTTACGAGCGGGATGCAGAATTCTTCCGGTTCCAGCGGGCCTTGATCGCCTGTGAGCAAGCCTTTGGTGTCGCCGATGCCAGCGGAACGGCCGGTGGTAACACAGCCCGTGTCGGCAATGCTGCGCCGCCAACCCGGATCGTTGTTGGACCCGGCAATCTGGGGCTTTGTGATGAGTTCATCAATCAAGCCCGCGCGAATGGGCAACCAGGTCGATAAACGCGTCGACATCGGAATTGTGGGACCCCGCTCGCGCTGTTTGCGGGCGGGGTTTCTCTTTGGGAGGATAAAATGTGGATGGTACTCTTGGCCGCGTTCGGCCTGTGGTTCCTGCTTGAGGGAATGGCCTATGCGGGCGCACCGGACGCGATGAAGCGGTTCGGTGAGTGGCTCGCCAACATGCCGGAAGCGACAATTCGTCAGTCAGGTCTGCTTTCAATGGGCATAGGAGCTGTTCTACTGTACATCGCAGTGCGATTTGGTGGGGTTTAACATTGCGCCTTGCCTGCGAAACGCCATAGTCTGTTATCATAGATGGACTGAAGAGTTGTGGAGCCTTGAGATGCGCTATGCCCTCACTGCGATTTGTCTGAGCCTAATAGGCACCGTCCCGATGGCGGTGGCTCAGGGATCTCTGTCTACGCCTGGCGCCGACACAGATCAGCAAGTGATGCCGGACAGCTTTTCCGAGCTGTCGAAGCGTTTGATGCCGGCGGTGGTCAACATCACGACACAACAGACCATCGCGCCGCAAGGGCTGCCGGAGTTTCCGGACGGGTCCCCGCTGGAGCAGTTCAACGAATTCTTTGGCCGCGATCCGGAAGGGTTCAGCCAGCAAGGCTCACTCGGGTCCGGGTTTGTGATTTCTGAGGATGGTCTGATCGTCACCAATAATCACGTGATTGAAGGCGCTGATGAGATTAATGCCGTCTTCTCTGATGGCCGCACGCTGCGAGCGGTCTTGATCGGCACGGATGAGGCGACCGATGTGGCGGTGCTCAAGGTCAGTCAGGACGAGCCGTTTCCCTATGTTGACTGGGCTGATAGTGACAGCGCCGAAGTTGGCGACTGGGTCATGGCGATCGGCAACCCGTTCGGGTTTGGCGGTTCGGTCTCCGTCGGTATCGTCTCGGCGCGCAACCGCGATATCCAATCCGGGAATTATGACGATTACATCCAGACCGACGCGGCGATCAACCGGGGCAATTCGGGTGGGCCGCTGTTCAATCTTAACGGTGAAGTGCTCGGTGTGAACACAGCGATCATTTCGCCAACGGGTGGGTCTGTTGGTCTTGGCTTTTCGATCCCGGCCAATCTGGCGAGCCAGATCAGCGGCCAGATTATCGAGTTCGGTTCCGCGCGGCGCGGCTGGTTTGGTGTGAATGTGCAGCCTGCTGATCCTGAACTGGCCCAGGCTTATGGCGCAGACGGGGTGGAAGGCGTGATCATCACCCGCGTTGAAGAAGATGGCCCTGCTGCCGCATCCGATTTCGAAGTGGGTGATCTGGTTCTGACCTTTGATGGCAAGCCGGTCGAGAGCGTTCGCGCCTTGAGCCGTGTCGTCGCTGAGACCGAAATTGGCAAGGATGTCGAGGTTGAACTCGTCCGTGATGGTCGGTCTAAAACCGTGTCTTTGCTGCTTGGGGAACTGCCCGGCAGCGGCGACCGCGAGGAACGAGCCGACCCGATCATTCCTGACAGTCTGCTGACCCGCAATCCAATGGGGGTCGACTTTTCAGAGCTCGATGACGATGCCCGCCGCCGTTATGACGTACCAAGCGATGTGAATGGCGTTTTGGTTCGATCTGTCTCACCGCGCGGGCCAAGCTTCGGCAAGTTGCAAAAAGGTGATGTCGTGATCGAGCTGGGTTTCGACACGGTTTCGACGCCAAACGAGGTGCTGCTTGCCCTGGACGAAGCAACAAAAACGATTGATCGCCCGCTTCTGGTGCGTGTGCTGCGCAACAGACAGACGATTTTCTTCCCGATTACACTGACGCCGAACGCTTAAATCATTCAGCATGCTTATGAAGATCTTGGTTCTTAATGTCCCGTCCACCTAAGCGATGTGTCTACTGTGGTGCTACAGGTGTTAATGCTGAACACATCTGGGGGCAGTGGAGTCGTAAAACCGACTACTATCAGTTGCAAAAGAAGCATCGTCAGGCAATTCAGCACAAGCTTCATAAATATAGCTCAAATGTGGATTTAACGAAACCAGATCGCACCTATGATGGAGCAGGTGCAAGAAATGGTGATCCGCGTTCGCTGAGTCTCAAAATAACTTGCAGTTCATGTAATCATGGTTGGATGCGAGATATTCTTGAAGCTGCGAAGCCACTGTTATGCCGACTTGAGGCAGGTGAATTCTGGCAATTCAATGAAAATGACAAGGCGACCCTCGCTAAGTGGGTCACGATGTTTGTCATGTCTTACGAGTTCTTGGATAAAAAAATCGTCCAGATTAGCCAAGAAGAGCGCTCAAAGTTCGCTTCCGACAGGAAGCTGCTTCCTTACTGGAGTATCTTTTGCGCCGAGTATATGGACGATGAATACAATACTTCAGCTCATCACAAAGCGCTGAAACTGTTTCATGCTGCCGATGATACTGGACAGGGCTCTACAGCGATTCAAGTAACCACCCTGAATTTCGGTCGCTGTCTATTCCATTGTGTGAGCTCAACGCAGCACATCGAGGATGATGTGAATAAATACGCGAAACGCCTTAATTTAGTGCCGTTGCATCCCACACATAATGAGTGTGAGTTACCCAGCCTGTCTCATGCACTAGAGAAAAAAGACTTTGGCTTGCTCCAAAATGCGCTCGTTAAACCTGACTTGGTTGATGAGCATATCCTTAGCAAGATCAAAGGTTCCGTAGGTATATTCACACTGTGAGGGTCAGTCTCTTGGGGGCAGTCCCTGCAGGATCTGTTTGCGCAGGCGGCCCGGCATGAACCGCGCGGCAAACCTTGCTTGCTTCGCGCGTTTACCGGCCATGTAGTGAAGGTCCTTGCCGTGCGCGGCTTCCCAGGCCGCTTCAGCTGCCACGGATACAGGATAAACGTCCGCGCCGTTTTCTTTCAGCTGATCACTCATTTTGACATTTGCGCCCTCCTGGGCACCCATGTCCAGAATAGGTGTGTCGATGAACCAGGGCATAAGGCTCGTCACACGAATGCCGAGTTCCGAAAATTCGAGATCAAGCGCCTCGGTCAGGCCCCTGACAGCAAACTTGGTAGCCGAATAGACCGCCAGTTGCGGCGACCCGACCATGCCAGCGGTGGAGGCTGTATTGACGATGCGGGCGCCGGAAGTCTGTTTCAGCAAAGGCAGGGAGGCGTAGATCCCGTTGACCACGCCTTTGATATTCACATCGATGACAAGATCGGATTCCTCGGGCGGGATTTCCTCCATCCATCCATGTCGGCCAATACCGGCATTGTTGAAGAGGACGTTCATTCGCCCTTCGGTTCTATCGCCGAAGTCTTTGACGGCGGCGGCCCAGTCCTGACGATTGGTGACATCGAGGCGCGCGGCATGACAATTGGTGGCGCCAAGCTCTGCTTCAATGACGGTCAGACCGGCTTCGTCAATATCGTACAGCCCGCAGAACCAGCCTTTTCGTGAGAAGAGCCGTGCTGTTTCTGCGCCGATACCGGAGGCCGCGCCGGTGATGAATATGCTCTTTCGGCCGCTTGCTTCGCCCATGTTTGTCCTGCCCTCATTTTTGTTTTTAGAGAGGTCAAAGGATATCGAGGCCAACGTCAAGGTTAATTGCCGAATGGGTGAGGGCGCCGACGGAGATATAGTCAACACCCGTCTCTGCGACTGCAGCGATGGTCTCAAGCGTAATCCCGCCACTGGCTTCAGCGAGGCACTGACCGTCAATCATGGCTACAGCTTCGCGCAAGATGTCGGGCGGCATGTTATCGAGAAGCACAGCGTGTGGCTTGTGCGGCAGGGCTTCTTCGAGCTGGGCGAGCGTATCAACCTCAATCTCGATCATGCGCAGGTGACCGGCATAGGCATGGGCGCGTTGCAAGGCTTCCGGGATCGAGCCGCAGGCTGCGATATGATTGTCCTTGATTAGGATTGCATCATCGAGACCATAGCGGTGTGAGGTGCCGCCGCCGCAGCGCACAGCCCGTTTTTCAACCGCGCGGTGGCCCGGCGTTGTCTTGCGGGTGCAGACGACTTTCGCCTTGGTGTGGGCAATCGCGGCAGCATAGGTCTCAGTTTGCGTAGCTATGCCTGACAGCCGCCCGAGAAAGTTCAGCATGGTCCGTTCCGCAATCAGGATCGAGCGCGCGGGGCCCATCATCACGGCAATGGTTTGCCCCGCAGAAAGACGGCTGCCATCCTCTATCTTCTGGTCCAGCGCGACACAGTCGTCGACCAGTTTCAAGGCATGAACGGCGGCGTCCATACCTGCAAGAATGCCGGTTTTTCGGGCCTGAATGTGGGCGGTCAGCTGCGTGCCAGGCTCAATCGTGGCATCGGTTGTGAGGTCACCCGCGCGCCCAAGATCTTCTGACAATGCGAGGCGTACAATGGGATCGAGAACAATCGATGGCAGGGGCGGCGGGGCGACAGACATCATTGGATAGACTCCTCAGTCAGGGCAGGGGGTGTAAGGGCGTTGAATGAAAGTGCGCTTAGCATCCGGCGCGGCGTCTGGAAAATCAGATCTGAAATGCCCGCCCCGACTTTCGGTCCGTGCGAGCGCTGCCTCTGCAATCAGACGCGCCGCAACCAGGGCCCGGGCATCGCCTTTTTGGTCCTGCAGTGTATCGATCGTCTCGATCAAGACCGTGAGGCCGGCTGCATCGCGAACAACGCCGCACTTATCGGCCATGGCTTCACGTAGCACCTGTAGGTCCTGACCGGGCAGATCAACAGGCACATGTCCGGTCGTATCGCTCGCGGTGGAGAGTGTCTGATTTCTCAACCGATCAGCGATCCGCGCGGCCATCACAACGGCCTCAAGTAGGGAGTTCGAGGCGAGCCTGTTTGCACCATGGACACCCGTGCTGGCGCACTCCCCACAGACGCTAAGACCATTCAGGCTGGCGCGTCCCCAGGTGTCGCAAAGGATGCCGCCCATATGGTAATGCATCGCTGGGGCAACTGGGATCGGGGCTTTGCGCGGGTCGATGCCCGCTGCGATACAGGCGGCAAAAACGGTCGGGAAGTGATCCTTGATATGGCCGCCAATCGCGTCGCGCGTATCGAGAAAGACAGACCGACCCGCCATGCGTTCTGAGTGAATGGCGCGAGCGACCTCATCGCGCGGCGCAAGTTCGGCCTGCGGATGATAGTCTGACATGAACTTGACGCCCTCGCCGGTGATCAGGTGGGCGCCTTCCCCGCGCAAGGCTTCGGTAGCCAGTGGCGCAGGGTCGAGACCAACATCCATGGCGGTTGGATGAAATTGCGCAAATTCCGGGTCTGCGATAACTGCCCCGGCTGCACAGGCCATGGCGAGGGCATCGCCGCGGGCTTGCGATGGATTGGTGGTCACGCGAAAGAGCCCGCCTGAGCCGCCCGTGCACAGCACGGTTTCTGAAGCGGTGTAGGCCGTTATGCGTCCGCGCTTGTCTCTTAAGACTGCACCGCCGATGCGGCCATTATCATCCTGAAGCAAGTCAACCGCGCGGGCATGTTCGATGAGCTGGATGTGGTCTGCAGCGCGGACAGCGGCGGTCAGCGCGCCCATGATCGCTTTGCCAGAGAGATCCCCTGCGACACGCGCCACGCGCGGCATCGAATGGGCGGCTTCAAGTGACAAGGCAAGCTCGCCATCGGGCGTGCGATCAAAGGCAACGCCAAGCTCGATCAGGTCTCTGACCCGTGCCTGACCATCTTCAGCGATCAGACGCGCAATCACCGGATCAACCAGGCCAGAACCCGCGGCGACCGTGTCCGCAGCGTGTTTCTCCGGGCTGTCCTCGGGATGCAGCGCAGCGGCAAGACCGCCTTGAGCCCAGGCTGACGAGGCCGCTTCCCCTAGCGGTGCGAGCGAGACGATGGTGCACGGGCGCGGGGCAAGCCGCAGGGCCAGGAACAATCCCGCCAGGCCTGCACCAACAATCAATATAGGAGCCTCACCGGCAGCCGGGGCTGCAGCTGTGATGACTTGGCCATTTGGCCGATCATCTGACGTCAAGAAATGCCTTCTTCCTGTCTCACCCATCTGGCCACACCGCGACCATTCAGCGACCCGAACAGATGCCCGTCACTTTGCAGTGTGAGGGCGAAATTGTCCGGTGCGTAGTCTTCCCAGCCTGGCTTGGTATCCTGTTTTACAATGTCCTTGATCGTTGAAAGAACCGAGACCTGTTTACCGGTGACCCAAAGATCAGCGGACTGCTCAACGATGAAATGATAGTAGTCCGGGCAGTTATGCTCGGCTACTAGGGTCGCCTCGAACTGCTCTGCGTTCTCAGTCGGGGTAACCGTCGCCGTCCCACCGAACCGGCACCCTTCGCCTGCGCCAACATTCGACGTGAAGCTCCAGCGACCGCTAAGGTCAACCGGCGCCGCGAACGCCGCACTTGCAGCGCTGCTCAAAATGGCGATCGCGAGCGCGCCTGCGCGGATCATGAAATCCCCCCGGCGGCGCGGACCCATTCTGCAGGACGCGCAGCGCCTGAGCTGACCAAAGCGCCATACATGCGGGTGGCTGTGTCGATCGTCAGGGTAAAGTTGTCGGGATAGTAGAAGGGGCTCTCAAACCCGTTGACGAATTCAACGATGGTGCACCGGACTGAGACCTGATTGCCGATAACAGAGGCCTGACAGTCCTGGCGCACGATATAGTCCTCTTCCAGCAGATCGCAGCTCTGGCGGGCGGTCAGTTCGCCAACATAAGCGCCGTCTTCGACCTGCTCAAGAAAAGCGGTTCCGCCAAACGAGCAGGATGGATCGACACGGGCTTCAAATGTCCAATGGCCCGCGATGCTGTCTGCCGTTTGGGCCTCGGCGGGCAGCCCACCGGTTAAGATCGCAAGCCCCGCGACGAACGCGGTCAACCTGCCCGCCATCAGGAGATCCCTTCTTCAGATCGACGAAACTCAACCGGTGCGGTCGCCGCCGAAACCAGCGCCCCAAACATCCGGCTGGCGTCCTGGACCGTCAGAGTGAAATTATCCGGCACGTAGATCAGACCTTCTGTCTTTTGCTCCAGCATCTGACTGATGGTCGAGCGCACCGAGACCTGATTGCCGAAGCGGCGAACCGTGCAGGTCTGAAGAACGACAGAACGGCCCCACATCGAGCACACTTCAACGGCAGTGAGCTCGCAGGCATACACGCCGTCTTCCGGATCGGGCGTCAGGCGCATCGTGCCCGTCATCAAACACCGGCCGTCGCGATAGGGTTGGGTCTGGAAGGTCCAGGACCCGAGCACATCCGTTGGGTCGCGCGTATCGGCGACCGCAGGCAGGGTGAAAACGCCCAAAGCTGTGAGAAGAACGGCCAGTTTACGGATCATGTCATACTCCCTGTTCGCACCTCTTTGATTTTAGGCACGAGCCTGTGACCACGACAAGGCATCAATGCGGTGAAAAAACCTCAATGTCCATTGGCTTGAGCCCGGTTTCAAAAGCCAGCGGATTGGCCATTTTCGGCAAGGCGAGCATGGCATCGATGGCGGCCTTGGCGCGCATGCGCACTGGCTCTTCAATCGTGACCTCATGTTTCTTCTCAATCAGGCAGTCGAGAATGTTCTCGAGCGTGATCTGCTTCATGTGCGGGCAGAGGTTGCACGGGCGAACGAAATCGACGCCCGGATTTTCCGCTGCGACATTGTCTGACATCGAACACTCGGTCATCAGAACGACCTTGGCCGGGCTGTTATCGCTGACATAATTGGCAAGCGCGGCCGTTGAGCCGGCAAAGTCTGCCGCTTCCAGCACGTCCGGTGGACATTCCGGATGGGCGAGAATGACCACACCTGGATGGGCGTCGCGCAGCGCATCAACATCATCGGCGCTGAACAGTTCATGCACTTCGCACGCGCCGGGCCATGTAATGATACGAATATTTGTCTGCGCCGCGACGTTCTTGGCGAGGTACTGGTCAGGAACCAGAATGACCGTATCGGTATCCCATTCCTTGGCGACCGCCTCGACAACCTGAGCGGCGTTCGAACTGGTACAGGTGATGTGGCACTCGGCCTTCACGTCGGCGGTCGTGTTGACATAGGTGACAACTGGATAGTCTGGATAGCGCTGTTTGATCAGGCGGACATCCGCCCCGGTAATGGACGAGGCGAGCGAACAGCCCGCTTCCAGGCTGGAGATCAGAACAGTTTTCTCTGGTGCAAGGATCTTTGACGTCTCCGCCATGAAGTGAACACCGGCTTGCACGATAATATCCGCGTCGACATTTGCAGCCTCACGGGCCAGCTGCAAGCTGTCACCGCGAAAGTCGCCGACCAGACGGAAAATGTCCGGTGTCATGTAATTATGCGCCAGAATGACCGCATTGCTTTGCGCCTTGAGGCGGTTGATCGCTGCCACAAGCGGTGCAATTGCGGGCCATTCCATCGGCGTGATGAAATCGGAAACCTGTGGATAAAGGTGATCTGTTTCGGCCTTTACCGCATCATCATAAGCCAAACCCCGACGTTCCGCTGCATTGGCTGCGCGTATAGGGGTGGGCGTGGGACATCCTGGTCCTGCATCAATCAATCTGGCCATCATTCGCCTCCGCTTTTGCTCAATATGAGCATTAATTGGTCGCGCGCCATGAGTTTTTCAAGACTAATCAACAAAAAAGAGCTGATTTATGCGACTTCGACCCTTTTGCTAAGGGTGAGCAAAAGGCCCTTAAGGCAAAGAATTGTTTTTGGCAAGGGGACAGAAAGGCCGTCTTTCTACGCGCGGTGTCGAGCGTCGACTTGGTAAGGTTTGGTTAACTATAAAAATCTTGCATGAGAACAAAAAGCGAATATAAGAGAATGGAACACAAGGAGAACGCTATGCAAGTTATGAAGTTTCGAGGACAGTCTGGGTGCGCTTATGGATTTACCCGCATGGCGCCAAATTCTGCCTGGGCCCGGGAAGCAGGGGTGGCATTGTTCGCCGCTCAGGGGCCGTTCGGGTGGCGTGTGGTAAAACTCACGACGCTGCGGGGCCGCTTGCATGATGTACAGCCCATCTGGGCCTTTGCAGATGCGGAGCGCTACGGCGCCAAGACGGTTTTTGTGCTGACCGAAGATAATCCGCAGATGCGTGCCAATGTGATTGAAGATCTAGAGGCGGGGCTCAGCCCGGTCTGTGCGAGCGTCAATGAACCTATGGCGATGGCCGCCTAAGGCAGCTGCGCTTCATACCAGCGCTCAATGTCTTCTTCCACAAGGGCGAATGGGCGTGAGCCATCTGAGAGCATCACCGCATGGAAGTCATCTGCCTCAAAGCGCGGACCGAGAACGGCCTCGGCACGGATACGCAGGTTCTCCAGACGCCTCAACCCAATTAGGCGGCTGGTGGTCTCGCCTGGATTGGCGGCAATATAGAGGATAAGCTTATCGATTAACGGCTCTGACAGACCGGTATTCTCTGTCAAAAAGGTCTGCGCTTCAGACAAGCTCCAGCGTTCAATATGTAGACCGGTATCGGCCGCAGCGAGGGCCGCTTCGATCAGGAAGAGGTGTTTCGCGCCAACCGCGCTTAAGCCTTGTGGGGCCTCAGTTTCGAAAAGATGACGCGTTCGGTAGGCGGCCCAACCCTGATCGAAGGCCTGCAAATAGGTCAGCCGCCGTGTCGTACTTCGCCCGGCAGCTGTTTCCATAGCTATGCCAAGCTCAAGCTGAGGGCGATAGGTGGCAGGGGTGGTCAGAATCTCACCAATCCAGGTCGGCCAGAGTGACATGTAACGCGTGTTGACCACCAACAGGTCGGGGCGTGAGCGATCAAGCGAGGCGGCTTTAAAACTGATACCATAAAGCGCCGCGACATGTTCATCGAGGGCGCGGCGTTGCGTCAGTGTTGGTTGCGCCGTCAAGCTTGCGGGCCATTGCCGGACGGGGCTTGCAGTCTCAACGTTCTGAGCGGCTTGTGGGTTTGATCGCAGTTCCTCCAATGCGGTCAGTTGTTCCGCCAAAGGGCCTTCGAGGCCTAGATCAGACAGGAGGCCTTGAAACGCCAAACGCTCCGTCTCAACGGCAGCGAGGTGGATGGCGTGGAGTTGTTCAGGCGGCTCAACGGTTTCGCCGATCTGCCAGTCAAGAAAACCGAGATAGACGTCAAACCCATCTGGCTGCGCCCACAGCCCCCCATGTTGAGGTGCAATCTCTACGAACTCAGATACGGTTTGGGCCAGTTCCGTGTAAGCGCGGCGCAACTCAATATTGACCGTTTCTTCAGCGATGCGGTTCAGCCGCTCACGGTTTTGAGCATCAATCCCATCCACGCTGATGACAAAATTCTGCAAGGTAGAGATCAATAGCGGGAGTGTTGGAGATGGCTCGCTGAGCAGGGCGTCCAGCCGCGTGTTCATCAGGGCGAGCATCGCGGCGGGCGGGACGAGACTAGAGCCTGCGTCAGCCCGTAGGCGGCGCCGCGCATCGTCAATGGCGCCCGGCAAGCTCGCAAGTCTTGCAATATAAGCCTCTGCATCGGCGAGTGTTTCGATACGATGGCGATTGATCAGAAGGTCCGGACCTTCGATCCATATTCCTGAAAAGGGATCCACGGCATAGGGCCGCGTTTCCGTCCAGGCGAGATGGCCATGACCAAATTGTTGCAGCTTGACCAAACGAGCGAGGGCTTCGGTTGTAAGATCAAGATCCCGGCCGAGCGGATGCGCCTCTGGCAAACGGGGTCGCCGCTCGAGCTTGGCAAGCAGGTCAACACGCAGGAGCCGCCCGCGCTCGAAGCCCGCCTGAGAGTGGTCGCTCAACCGGCTGGTGGCATTTGGGCCAGCATAAGCCTCGAGACCAAACCGCGTCGCCGTCTCTGGCGACAGGATCATTTCTGTGCGGATTGTATCGTCAATGAAACTGTTGGCTTCGGCGAGCGTGCGGCTGTTCAGGCGACCATCATCAGCTGTTGGTGAACACGCTGAAAGCGCGATGCTCAAGATTAAAGCAAGTGGCAGAAAACTGAGCTTTGTCAGGCGCAAAAGCCTGTTTCGCGCCCATCGAATTGGTCTCCAATTATGAAACTCTTGCAACAGCTGCATCTCCCGCTTGCTGGCCGCTTGTCCGACCATGCCATTTCCGTTAAACCCCGCCAATCATTTAAGGGGAGTTACCCGTGGAAAACGCACCTAACGCGCAACAGCCAGAACTGTCTGGCAATGTTCTTTTTTACAAAAACCCTCAGCCACTGTCTGCTGAGCAGCATGGCGGTCTGGGCGTAAAGCAAATTGCTCAGCCATTTGGGTTCCTGCGCGAGTCGCACGCCATTCCTGTGACGGTGACTGAATTTGGCATGGTTTCATCCTGCTATCCGATCATCTTCGTCGGCGAGGAATTCACACCTGTCGCTGTTATGGGCATTCGCCAGAACCAGAATGTCTTCGTCAAAGACGACGGGCGTACTGAGCCAGACTATTATGTCCCGGCTTTCATTCGCCGCTATCCGTTCGTGTTTGCGAATGACAACTCGTCTGACCGTCTGCTGCTTTGTGTCGACCGCGATGCGGAAATGGTAACGAACCAGCCGGAAGTTCCGTTTTTCAAGGACGGTCAGCCAACTGAGTTTACCCAGAATGCGATTGAATTCTGTAAGGAATTTGAACGCCAGCGCCGCGCAACGCTAGAGTTTACGCAGATCATCAAAGGCATGGGGCTGTTCGAGCAAAAATCAGTGGCGTTCCAGCCGCGTGACGCCGAAGGCAAGGAAGCCGGAGCACAGCAGAAAATCGCAGATTACTGGGCGATTGATGAGAACAAGCTGAACGAGCTAAGCGATGCGCAATTTATGGAGCTGCGCAACAATGGTGCGATCGGTGCAATCTATGCGCACATGATCTCTCTGCTGAACTGGTCGCGTGTCATTCAGCGCGCGGTCGCTTTGCCAGCGAATGCCGTGCCAGCGGCGGCCGCGCCGGTTGCACCGCAGACGCCGCCGCAGCCGCAATTCTAAGGCTCGTCCGCAGCGATTTCAAAGGCGATCCTCCGGGGTCGCCTTTTTTGATCGGGTGAGAATTCTGGTCACAAACGCGCGAGGGGGTTTCCCTTTCGCGCGACCTTCCCATAAGACCCGAAAAACAGGTTATTCTGGAGAAATGGATGAGTGTAGCCGTTCGCTACTTCTGCCTTTTATGTGTATTGGCATTTTCAATTGCCGGGCTTCCAGGCCAGGCTCAGCCTGTTGATGGCGGACATGCACGTGTTGAACTGGTCTCTGAACGGGCCGTTGCCATGCCGGGTGAAACGGTGTGGTTTGGACTGTCGTTCGAGATTGATCCCAACTGGCATATCTATTGGCTGAATGCCGGAGATGCTGGCATCCCGCCTGACATCTTGTGGGACAGTGCCCTGACGCTTTCCGAAGACGCGATCGGCGAATTTCAATGGCCCGTGCCTGAATTGCTGCCCGTCGTCCCGAACGAGATCATGGACTATGGTTATTCAGGGCGCGTCGTTTTGCCATTCGCTGTGCAGATCCCGGAAGATGCAGATGGCGCGATCCTGTTTGAGGGGATTGCCGACTATCTGATCTGCGAGAATATCTGCATCCCGGAAAGCGCGCCGATCCGCCTGCTACAATCGATTGGGGCAGGGCAGGTCCCAGATAGCTATGGCAGCGAGTTGATCATTGAAGCGCTTGGTCAGGTTCCGCCGGCGCTTGAAGGCGACGCGGCACTGACGCTTTCAGGAGACAAGTGGATCCTGTCTGTCGCGACACCGCAACTGGCTGGTCAGGCCGGTGAGGCGCGTTTCTTCCCGGAAGCCCATGAGATTCGGCATGCGTCGGATCAGCCGGTCTCCTTTGGACCTGAAGGCTTGCAACTTGAGCTGACCCCAGCGCGCAGTGGCACAGAGCTGCCGGACACGCTCTCCGGCCTGGTCACAGTTGGAGAGACGGCTGTTGCAATCTCTGCAGTGCCGGGGGTTGTCTTGCCGAATACCGGGGGCAGCGACGTTGCAGAAGCGCTTGTCATCAACCTGCCTGGCCTGATCGTGCTCGCCATGATTGGGGGGCTGATCCTGAATCTGATGCCCTGTGTTCTGCCCGTTCTGTCAATCAAGGCGATGGGGATTGTGTCCGCTGCGGCCAGTGGTCGTGTCGGGGAAGCCCGCGCACATGGCCTTTGGTACACCGCTGGCGTGGTCTTGAGCTTTGCCGCACTTGCCGCTGCGATTGTCGCGGTGCGCGCTGCGACCGGGATCGCGACCTGGGGGTTCTGGTTGCAGGATCCACTTATTGTGACCGTTCTGATCCTGATTATCTTCCTGATCGGGCTGTGGCTTTTGGGCATGTTTGAGCTTGGGTCTTCGGTTCAGAATGTCGGCGGCGGTCTGGCGCAGAAGCAAGGACCAGCCGGAGCGTTCTTTACCGGTGTTCTGGCGGCAATTGTTGGCGCGCCTTGTACCGGCCCGTTTCTCGGCGCCGCAATTGGAACCATTATGGGCCAGCCCGCCCCGCAAGTATTTATTGTGTTGATCGCGATGGGCCTCGGTATGGCGCTGCCCTTCCTCCTGTTGAGCTTCCTGCCCAGCCTGCAGCGAATCTTGCCGAAACCAGGGGCCTGGATGGAGACGCTCAAACAGGTCTTTGCCTTCCCGATGTTTCTGACCGCCGCCTGGTTGCTGTCTGTGCTTGGCGCGCTTGCAGGGAACCGGATGGCTGCGATGGTGGTCGCCGGAGCTGCGCTGATCGCCTTTGGTATCTGGGCGCTGAAGTCTGCAAGTCAGGGCGGGCGCGCCATTCTGATTGCCGTGCTTGGGCTGTTGATGATTGTCCCCGTCTTTGAAGTGATGGGCGCACTATCAGCACCCGAGACCAGTGTCTGGGGGCTGCTCAGCGCGACAGGACAGCTGGTTGGTATGGCCGCCGCAATCTGGGTTGTCGCGATTTTGAGCACCGAGCGTGTAGGTCAGGTGACAAGAGTGGCCGCGGGTCTTGTGCTCGCAACAGGCTTGATCCTGCCCGTCCTGCAGGCGCGCACGGCCCTTGCGGCTGAAGGTGGATCGGAAGCCTATGCCGCTGTCTATCAAACCGAGACATGGTCACCTGAGCGGGTCGACGCGCTCATGGCAGAGGGGCGTCCTATTTTCATAGACTTCACGGCTGAATGGTGTGCGACATGTCAGGCCAACAAGCTGCAGACACTGCAGACCAGACCTGTAACGGAGGCGTTCGAAAGCGGCAATGTGGCCTTTCTTGTTGCTGACTATACCCGGCCCGATCCTCTGATCGCGGCGGAGTTGCAAAAGCACAATCGCGCAGGCGTTCCGATGTATCTCTGGTACGCGCCGGGAGCGAATGAACCCGAAGTTCTTCCGGAGGTTTTGTCTATCGAGCTTGTAACTGGCCTTGTCGAAGCCGGTTAGGTTAATACATAGTAAGCATAAGTATTTCCTCACTGAATGGAGCGATCAATGATTAGTTTTACACGACGGAATATTGGACTGGCATCCGGGATGGCGACAGCCGTGATGCTGACGGCAGGATCAATGATCATGTTTTCCGCAGATGCCGCGCCGCTGGCTGAGCCGGGACAAGTCGCACCGGCGATTTCCGAGGCCATGACATCGACTGGCGAAACCATTTCGCTCTCCGATTTCGAAGGCAAGACCGTCGTGCTCGAATGGACCAATGATGGCTGTCCCTTTGTCAAGAAGCACTATGCTGAGCCGGTCACGAACTTTCAGGCTATGCAAAGCGATGCGGCTGAAGATGATGTTGTCTGGCTGTCTGTAATCTCGTCGGCACCCGGCAAGCAAGGTCATACCGATGGCGCAGGTGCTGAAGCGATTAACGCAGCACGCGGCGCGGCCCCGACCTACACCATTATGGACCCGGCAGGTGATATTGGCCGCGCATACAGTGCCAAAACCACACCGCACATGTTCGTTATCAAGGGCGATGGTGAAATTGCCTATGCGGGCGCGATCGATTCCATCCGCTCTTCGAAAGTCGACGATATTGCCGAGGCGACTAATTATGTGACCGCTGCTCTCGAGTCCGTTGCAGCAGGCGAGCCGGTCGAAATCGACAGCACTGCGCCTTATGGCTGTTCCGTGAAATACTAGTCTTCGGACTGAACAGACTTGGAAAAGCCCGTGCCTATCGTGCGCGGGCTTTTTTTATCCGTCTGCGTCGAGGTCCAACCAGTCCTTCTGTGGCAGGTCATAGACCATATCCATGACCTCAAACTGGACGCCGACGGGCTGGCGGACATTGGAATTCCACAGGGCGACGACGCCGCTATCGCGCGCTGGATCAAACAGAATGAGAGAGCGATAGCCTTCAACCGCGCCGCGATGCCCCACGACGCGGTGGCCCGCCTCGCCGTACTTATAGACCCGCCAGCCAAGTGCGTAGCGAGCATCACGCAAATGCCCGCCATAGCGGCGGCTCATGCCGGACTGTTCACGGCGAGTATAGACGCGCGGGGTATGTAAGTCCGTCAGGGTGTCTGCATCGAAGACATCGGGGGCGAGCCCCATTTGCGCGCGCATGAACAAAGCAAGATCCCGGATCGACCCGTTGACGCCGCCTGCTGCGGGCACGTTGTAGTATGGGTCTTTGACGGTTCGCAGCTGAGGCCGGCTTTGCGGGCTGCGCCGTCTATGCGGCCGCGCCCAGGAGAGAGAGGCCTGCAGACGCTCGCGCCCCAGACTGGCCTGGCCCATGCCCAGCGGCTCGAAAATATAGGTTTCCACCATGTCAGAGTAAGACTGGCCACTGGCCGCTTCGACCACTTCCGTCACCGTATCAAAGGCGACATTCTGATAGGTATGACAGTCGCCGACCGGACAGACCGCGTTCAGCTTGCCAAGGCTGGTGCGGATCGTTGCCGGATCGCGGCCATCTTCGAGGGTTGTGTCATAAGCGTTCGGAACGATGCCAATCATGTGAGACAGGATGTTTTCCAGCGTCGCCCTTGTATGTCCGCCGGCGGGCAGGCGCAGCGAGGTATTGAACTTGGCGACGGTATCTGAGAGCGAGATTTGATCCTCAGAGGCAAGCTGGGCGACCATGGATGAGGCGACGCCTTTGGACAGTGAGGCCCAGCGGAAAACGGTATCAGCGGTCACAGCCGAGCCACCAATCTCGGTCACGCCATAGCCCCGCGCAAAAGTGATCTCGCCATCCTCGACCACCGCGACAGCCAGACCCACAATGCCTGAATTGTCAGCAAGCTCGCTCAGGCGCTCATTCAGCCGATCCTGATCAACCGGACCGGCATTGGCTGCGAGGCTCGCCGCGAATGAGAAAAGGCCAAGCATCAGTCCGCGAAGTCGCTGCATTTCAATGTCCCGAGTCGATTTTGGACAACCATTCTGGAGCCCGTTACGCCTGTAAAGAGGCTCCGATCACAGCAAGGCCGAAATATGGCAATTCTGCTGAAATTTTAATCTGTTTCGAGGGCGAAAGATGTGATCAGGCCGGGCTGCGGCAACGGGCCCGGTCCAGTCGCGCTATTCGTTCAGGAAGGCATCCAGCTGTGTCATGAAGACGTCGAACTGATCATGATGCAACCAGTGCCCGGCGCCTTCAATCTCTGAGACACGCGCGGTTTTGAAATGGGCGGCGCGGCCATCTTTTTCCGGGTTGGACGCCCAGCTGTTGGTGCCATAGACCAGCCAGGTCGGGCAGGTAATCCGCGCCCAGAGGTCCTGAAAGTGCGCGTGGCTGATATCGCTCGGCGAGAAGCCCATTCCAGCTGGATCATAGGCCCAGCTGACCGTGCTGTCCTGATTATGTTTGATGCCCGTGGCGGTGAGGTGATGGATCTGCTCTTCGCTGAGATGGGAGAACGCGTCTCGCATTCTGCCCTTGGCCTCCTCAAGATCTTTCATCACGCGCGGCGTGCGATCTGAGACTTTGCGGCGCTGCTCCATCCATTTGTGCAGCCGGTCCTCGATACGTTCGGCCTGGCGTTCTGCGAGCATTTTGGGCGAGGGGCCGAGCCCTTCAATCGCGACCAGCTTGCTGATCTTGTCAGGAAACAGGCCCGCATAGCGGATCGTGATATTACCGCCAAGCGAGTGCCCAATCAGTGTGAAACGCTCCAGATCAAGCGCCTCGACCAGACTGGCAAGATCATAGACATGGTCCATCACGCCATAGTCGCCGTCGCTGACCCAGTCGCTTTGGCCATGCCCGCGCAGATCGAACGCATAGACGCGGTAGCGGTCCGACAGGGCGCGCGCCACCCAGTCCCAGCTGCGCTTCTGATCCCGCCCGCCATGCACCAGCATCAGCGGTGGCAAGGCTGTATCTCCCCAGGCGCAATAGGAGAGCGTCAGGCGCTGGGAGCGAAAGGTCGCGTGCAAATCAGGTGCGGTCAAAGTCGGGCTCCCTTGGTTAATCTGCTCTGCCTAGCGTGTTTTGCGATGCAGAACAGGGCTGCCCCCGCGTGCGGGAGGGTGGACGCAAAAATCCGCTTGCGACCCGGCCCAGCTTTGGCAACATGGTGCCGGGGACGATTGAGCAAGACAGGTGGGCAATGGCGCTATCGGATGAGTGGTGGAACCGCTGGTGGAAAGAAGACTGGTCCTGGGAGGGGCTGGCGGATGAGTGGTGGGACCGCTGGTGGAAACAAGACTGGTCCTGGGAGGGGCTGGCGGATAAGCCTTGGGAGGGCTGGTATGTCCAGAAATCCTGGCGCGCCGGTGAGCCGATAAATCCAGTGCCGAAGGATGAGCGGGTGGGCGGCGTTGATTATATCGAGGCTAAGCTGCAGCATTATTGGACCCGGTCTATGCAGGAGGCTGGGCTTTCCAAGGCGGAGTTTCTGATCAAAGTTGAAAAGCCGGATTGGGTTGAAAGCGACAGCCAGCAGCATTTCACTCTGATGCATCTGCCGCCACAGTGGCGGGACGGTGGAAATATGTCGAGTTCGCTTGGGTCCAGGCTCTTATTAGCACAGAACAAAATTCTGAGCGCGCAAATAGGTCGAAGTATATCCAAAACAGAATTTGAGTTTGTAGGTGAAATTAAAGGGGCGGATCATCGGCTTCAGTGGCAAGGTGTGTGTGTTAGAGATTTTTCATTGCGAAAAGTCTCGAACAATCAATCCAACGAGTCTGTTACAGTCCCCATCTCTTTAGATGCAGAAGGCGCCTATTTCGCAGGGGTTGCAGATTTCACAAATGCGGAATTTTTAGGTGATGCTGACTTTCGGCAAGCCTACTTTTCACGTGAACTCGACTTTAGTGGTTCCTGTTTTCGGGATGAGCTTCGTTTCAACTCCGCAATGGTTTGCAGAACCGCCAGTTTCAGTAAATCAAATTTTCTTGGATACGCGAATTTTGCTGATGTTCGTTTTTTGGGAGATGCTTTTTTTACTGGTTCCCACTTCGCCGGGGATGCGGGATTTAGTGAAACAAAATTCTTGAGCCAAGTTTACTTTAGGGATGTGCAAGTGGCTGAATTTGCTGATTTCAGCGATGTAAAAATCACCGGAAGAGCGAGTTTTAGATCGGTTGAGCTGGGAGATGCGAATTTCTGCGACAGCCATTTCGAGGGAATTACAGAATTTTCGAATTGTATAATAAAGGAGGGATCTTTTAATCAAGCTCGGTTTCTATCTTTGGTTAATTTCAAGCGTTCAAGTATTGGTGAAGATGTGAGTTTTGATGCAGCCCGGTTTTTAGGTGCTCACCGAATTGTGCGCAAGGCATGGTTGTACTTCTTGTTTTGGTGCTTGGTGACCACAGCTTGCGCGATGATCTCAGCATACCTATCAGGTTTCGGCGCTATAGCATTCGCAAGTTTTTCAATTTTTTCCTGTGTTATCGCGATTACTTGGACTGGTGTCGGCGGAACACATATCGCTGATGGGGACCAGAACTTGATGGACAGTCAAGTTGCAATGCGAAGTCTAAGGAAAGTGGGCCGACAATCGCTTAACTTTGAGTTGGAGGCGTTAGCTCACGCCACTGAAATGAAATACTCACGACTGCGCCTTGGTAGTTCTATTGGAGCCATACTCTTTTCTAAGCCTTCCGAGCGTCTGACGTCAATTTTATATGAAGGCTTAGGAGACTATGGGCGTAGCCTTTTTCGTCCATTTATTTGGTTGTTCGTACTGATCTTTGCGATGGCAGGGGTCTACTACAACTGGGCTGGGCTTATAGACGAAGGTATTTTGGCAGACAAAAGCAAGATTTGGATGGCACTTGAATTCTCATGGTCGAACACTTTTCGACCGTTTTCTGCACTTTCGACGAATGATGATTTGAATAGTGTCAACGCTGTTTCTGCGTCGTTGCTGTATGGTGGAGGTGATGCACAGTCGATTGACCAGACCGGGGTTGCCGTTCGAATTGTAGCGAGTTTTCAGTCGCTCACCGCGATTGTCCTGCTCTTCCTCTCGGCGCTCGCGATCCGGCGGCGGTTCCAGATCAACTAGGATGAGTTTTTTTACTCCCGCGCTGAGCGCTTTGCGCAAGCGGGAGAAGCAGGTTCCCGATCGTCGCGTTGCTCCTCCGATGAACCCTGTTCAAGACTGCATACTCTCGTTCGGTTTGAGGCGCGCGCACAACTCACCGTTACAGCGGTGGCTCTTGCACCCGGGCCTTCGGGTTGCCACATGGCGTCCTTCGTTTAGAGGAGGCTGATTATGGCACTCAGCAATATCGCGCTTGAAGACTATGTGACCGGGTTTGCGCCGCAGGGCCTGCCCGTGACAGGTCGTGTGGTGCGGATGAGTTCGGGTAGCTTGTCGCCGATCCTGAAACGCCATGCCTATCCTGAGCATCTCGCTGAGATTCTTGGCGAGGCGCTGATGCTGTCTGTTCTGGTCGGCTCCGGCATGAAGTTCGAAGGCCGCGTCATGGCGCAGGCTGAGGGCGATGGCCCGGTCTCCATGCTGGTCGGTGAGTATCGCAAGGATGGCGGTGTGCGCGCTTATGCCCGGCATGAGACCGAGCGCTGGGCGCATCTTGAGCGGGTGAATAAAGGCGGGAAACCTCACATGCCGCAACTGTTCGGCGCGATGGGGCGGCTCGCCATGATCATTGTGCACGATAACCCGGATTTGCAGCCCTATCAGGGGATTGTCCCTCTCGTAAAAGGCTCGCTAGCCGAATGCGCGCGCGATTATTTTCGCCAGTCTGAACAGGTTGAAACGCATCTGATGCTGGCGATTGATCAGGATGCACGCGGGGAGTGGTCGGGCGCTGGGATGATCATCCAGCGGATTGCCAGTGACGAGGCCCGCGGTAATACCGATGAAGGCTGGCGTGAAGCTGAAGCCCTGTTTGCGACTTTGTCCGCCGAAGAGCTGCTGGACCCGGCCTTGCCGAGTGAACAGCTGATCTATCGTCTGTTCCATGAAGGCGGCGTGACCATGGATGCAGAGCCGCAGCCTTTGCTTGATACCTGCACGTGCAGCCGGGAGCGGCTGGTCAACACGCTGTCAGGGATGGCGGATGAGAGCCTGCACGAGATGGTTGAGCCGGATGGCACGCTGGGCGTCGATTGCCAGTTCTGTTCACGCCATTATGTGATACCGATCGAACAGGTGACCGGCAAAACGAGTTAAGCATCTTATGCGACCAGATCGAAACAACTGGCCTTATGCGCCGCCGCGCTCGATCTGGTCCTGGCTCTTTCGTCGAGGTGGCAATCTGGTCGAGCTTGGCTCCCCACCCAAACAGCTCGAGCGAAAGTCGTCGCCCAAGTCTGAACCCACGCCTGCATTCAGGGCGGAGCCTGCTCAGGCCCCGCTGAGGGCGCAGGGTGAACCTGATCTTGCGGGGGCATCTGGAGGCGCAACTAGCGGCGGCAAACCCTTCGTCGTTCTGCTCATCCAGGCACTCGTCGGAACGCTGGACTGGACCGGCCGGGCATCACGCCGGGAGTTTGGGGCGTTTGTGGCCTTCTATTTCGTATCGCTTCTATTCGCGGGTGCGCTGACACCGCTTTTGGGGGTGACCGTGCCGTTTGAAGTATGGTTTGTTCTGTTTCTAACGCTGATCTCGGTCTCGGTGCGGCGCATGCATGATACGGGGCGCCGCGGCTGGTGGGTGCTGCTTGGCATTACCAACCCGATCACGTTTCTCCTGGCGATCTATCGCCTGTTGCAGCCCGGAGACCCTGGGACAAATGAATTTGGCCCGCCGCCGGATGACTAGGCATCACTAGTCCACGACATCGCTCGCTTCGCCGAAACTGGTATACTCGGTCGGCATGATAAAGGGTTCGCGGATGACTTCATCGTAGAGCAGCCATGCCCGCTCGCCGCCGGTGCACGCGACATTGACCCAAAGATCGTCGCCCGGGCTGCGCTGGAACAGCGCGACGTCAACAAGATCGCCTTCGTTAAGCTCATAAGTCTCACCCTCGAACTCACCAAGGAAATAGCCCTCTGCAAGATAAGACTTGTAGAGGATCACATCTCCGCGTTTGAGGGAGAGGATTTGTATGTCCTGGCTAAACCCGGTCTCGATCTCGATATCATCCATGATCTCAACCGGGGTTATCTTCGCCGCCGAACGAAAAACAAGATTGTCTGCGGCAATACGGTCCCGATTCCAGGGCGAATAATTGGCACCTTTTTCAACAGCGCAGTCCAGATCATTAAGCAAGGCGGGCTTCATCTCGAGGCGCCCGGGAAGGACTGTGTTTTCAGCTCCGATTATGAACCCGTCCGGATACTCGCCGGGCCAGAAATCGCTGACATACCAGCTGCGATCGTAACCTGGCACATCGGGTTCGGCGGGCGGGGTGGCTTCTGAGAGTGTTTCAGCAGGGGGTGTTTCGGGTTCCGGTACAGGCAAGTCTTCTGTGGCACTGCAAGCTGTCATGATGAGAGCGGTCAGGTAGACTGAAACGAGACGCATTTGGAACCTCCGGATTTCTGTATCTTTCAAAGAGTTCATGATTGCTGTCAATTATGGCCACAATGGCTTGGCTTTTACGCCATTTTCGTGTCGAAGGGCGGTTCGAAATTACGGAATATCGTAGATGACCAAACCTGTTGTTCGTTTTGCCCCGTCGCCGACGGGTAACCTGCATGTCGGGAATGTGCGTACCGCATTGATCAATTGGCTGTATGCCAAGGGCCAAGGCGGGACGTTCATCCTGCGTATCGATGATACAGATACGGAGCGTTCAACGGCGGCCTATGAGCAGGGCATCAAGGATGACCTGACCTGGCTGGGGCTGACCTGGGACAAGACCTTCAAACAGTCTGAGCGGTTTGACCAGTATGATGCGGCCGCTGAAAAGCTGCGCGGCATGGGCCTGCTTTATGCCTGTTATGAAACGGCGGACGAGTTGGACCGCCAGCGCAAATTGCAGCGTGCCCGGGGCAAACCGCCGATTTACAATCGCGCTGCGCTTGAGTTGACCGACGATGAAAAGGCCAAACTGGAGGCTGAGGGGCGCAAGCCGCATTGGCGCTTTAAACTGTCTGGCAATCGGGTCGAGTGGACAGACCTTGTGCGCGGTGAGCAGGCGATCGAGACAAGTAGCCTGTCTGACCCGGTTCTGATCCGCGCCGATGGCTCCTATCTCTATACTCTGCCGAGCTGTGTCGATGATATCGAAGCGGGCATCACACATGTGGTGCGCGGCGAAGATCACGTGACCAATTCCGGCGCGCAGATTGAGATCTTCAAGGCGCTCGGCGGCGCAGCACCTGCGATGGCACATACACCGCTTCTGGTTGGCGCGGACGGGTCAGGCCTCTCCAAACGGCTTGGCTCGCTCGGCATGGGCACGCTGCGTGAAAATGGGATTGAGCCGCTGGCCATTGTCAGCCTGCTCGGCAAGCTTGGGACCAGCGATAATGTCGAAATCCGCGCTTCGCTGGCGCAGCTCGCAGAGGAATTTGAGTTTTCCAAGATTGGCCGATCCCCCGCACGTTTCGACGAGGAGGAGCTGAAAAGCCTGAACGCCTCGCTGACGCACTCGATGTCTTTCGATGAGGTCAAGGAGCGCCTCGCTGTGCTTGCGCCCGAAGCTGCAAACGAGACCTTCTGGACACTGGTTCGTGAGAATTGTGAGACTGTGGAGGATGCGGCGCGCTTTGTGCCCGTCGCCTTTGGCGAGATTACGCCGTTGGTTGATGAGGAGGATCGTGACTTCATCAAGACGGCAGGAGAGCTGTTGCCAGCGGGTGAGATCACGGCTGAAACCTGGGGGACGTGGACGAGCGCGCTGAAAGCGGAGACCGGGCGCAAAGGCAAAGGCCTGTTCATGCCGCTTCGCAAAGCCCTGACCGGTATGGAACGCGGCCCGAGCGTCGGTGACATGCTGGTCCTGATGGGGCGCGAGCGGGCGACAGCAAGACTGAGCTAGGTCTTCTCTGGATACATCTTTCGCGAGATCTTAAACGACCGGGTCAGCAAAGTCCGTCGCGACTAATTGCAGGTTTTTCATTACAAATAAAAACCATCGACATCGCACTGACATCGTTGAATTTTCTGCCTCCCAAATTAGGAGAGACAGAGTTTAATGAAAACACAAATTTCCGTGATCGTCCTGATCGCAGCGCTTGCATCCTGTAGCGACAGCGATTCAACAAATACAGCGCCAGTTGTTGAGATTGGTGCCACGATAACGGCGACCGAGGGCGATCAGGTTCAAGTATCCGCAAGTGTCGTAGATGCCGAAGGCGATGCGGCCTTGACCTGGACTCAGATCTCTGGACCGACGGTTGAACTTACCAGCTCAAACACGGCGAGTACGAGTTTCAGAGCGCCGAATGTCCGAGATGAGCAGGACGTTATTCTCCGGCTGACCGCCGATGACGGCTCAAATGCGCCTGTAAGCGATACTGTCACGGTTACGATTGCTGATACGGAAAGAAACTCTCGATCTCCGCAAGGTATCGATGATGATGGGGACGACCGCCGCGACGGAGCTCGAGGAAATCGCCGCAATGACCCTCTTATCATCGGAACGGTCGGCGAAGTTCGGAGCTACGATGGCTCATTCAACAATGTCGACAATCCGCTCTGGGGCACCACGTTTGCCCATTTGCAGCGTCTGGCAGCAGCTGATTATGCTGATGGTATTTCTTCACTTGCTGGTGACACCCGTCCGAGTGCCCGGGTCGTGTCCAACCAGGTGGTCAACCAGGACATTGGCGTCAGCGAACCTAATACTTTCGGCGGGACAGACTTTGTCTGGCAGTGGGGTCAGTGGATTGATCATGATCTGGATCTCACCGACGGCGCTGAGGAATCGGAAGACATTCTTGTACCCGAAGGAGATGTCTTTTTTGACACTGCGGGTACGGGTTCTGTCGTGATCCCATTTAACCGCGCACTTTTTGATCAAAGCACAGGCACAGACGCAAGCAATCCACGTGAGCAGGAGAACGAGATCACAAGCTGGATTGATGGCTCCATGGTCTATGGGTCGGATGCAGATCGCGCGGAGGCTCTGAAAGACGATACAACACCGTACTTGCTGGCCACCAGCGCCGGCAATCTGCTGCCGTTCAACACCGACTTGCTGACAAATGCGGACGCAGTTGGCGCTGGTGCAGCTCTGTTTCTTGCAGGTGATGTGCGCGTGAACGAGCAAATCGGTCTGACGGTGATGCACACTTTGTTTGTGCGAGAACACAACCGAATGGCAGAGATCATCAACACGAATAACCCCGACCTGACGGATGAGGAAGTGTTTGAAGTTACACGCCGTCTGCTGATCGGCAAGCTTCAATACATCACCTATAATGACTGGCTGCCAGCTTTGATCGGTAATGGCGCTATCCCGGACTATACGGGCTATGACGCCTCGATAAATCCGACCATATTCAACGAGTTCTCTGTCGGCGCATTTCGTCTTGGTCACTCTATGCTCAACGAGCAGCTTCAGCGCTTTGATGAAAATGGCGATGAGATCGCTGCGGGCCATTTGAATCTTATGGATGGGTTCTTTGCCGGCCACCTCCTGCTACTCGAAGAAGATGATATTGATCCGTTTCTGCGCGGGTTCGCTACGCAGGAGCATCAGGAGCTGGATAATCAGGTGGTGTCCGACATCCGCAATTTCCTGTTCGGTCAACCGGGCGCGGGCGGATTGGATCTCGCGTCTCTGAACATTCAGCGCGGACGAGATCATGGCGTGCCGTCGTATAATGATATGCGCGAGGCGATGGGCCTGACCCGGTACACACTGTTCAGTCAGATAACCTCTGATCAGGACGTTGCTGATGCCCTGTTCGACACCTATGGGGATATCAATGATATCGACCTGTGGGTTGGTGGTCTTTCGGAAGACAATGTGGCGGGGTCACAACTTGGCGAGCTGTTCCAGACGATCATTGTCAAACAATTCACCGAAATTCGGGATGGCGACCGTTTCTGGTACGAGAACGACCTGTCTGATGACGAGATTGATCTGGTTGAAGCCACCTCACTTGCCGACATCATTATCGACAACACAGATATCGATGACAGCGAGCTTCAGGGCAATGTGTTTGAAGCGCGCTGAAAGCGGAAACCGGGCGCAAGGGTAAGGGTTTGTTCATGCCGCTCCGCGAGGCTCTGACCGGAACGGAAGGTGGACCAAGTGTTGGCGAGATGCTTGTGTTGATGGGGCGAGAGCATGCTGTTAAACGGCTGAGCCAATAGAGGGGTTTACATGGCAAACGGGTTGATGAAGGCCGGGGCGATCGCGCCGGTCATGATGATTATTCCGATGATTGTTGGCCTGTTGGTGGGGCAGCATAACTCGCTCAGCCAGCATATGAGTGAGCTGCAATTGCTGGGCGGCTGGATTCCGTGGTCAGTGCGGATCAGCGCAGGGCTTGCGGGCGTCGCCATCATTCTTTTCGCGGGCGCTTGCTGTCTGCTGAGAGGGGGCTTCCGTTTCAGTTGGACAGGCATCGCCGCCTTTTTGTTCGGCGTGGGCATGGTCAGCAATGGCGTCTTCGTAATGGGAAGCCCTCTACACGGATTGTACGGATTACCGATCTTCTCAATTCTGGTCCCGGCCTTTTTCGTGGCGGAGTTTCACGACCGGATCAGCTGGAAGGGCTTCATTGGTCTGTCGCTTGCCGCTTCGACCTTGAGTCTGGTCTATATGTGGATCCTGTTGATCGGACTTGACCCGGCTGCCTATCGCGGGCTGACCCAGCGGCTCGGCACTCTGATTATTTTCGGCTGGTTTTCTATCGCAGCCTTCGAGCAGACGAGAGTGCGTTCGTGACCGCTATTCCTCGCCGGAGTTCATCCATGCGAAGACCGGCTTGATCGGGATTGCCCAGCCAATCCCTGCGGCAATAAAGAAAATCAGGCTTGCCCATTTCGGCGCGGTGGCAAGATGTGTGCCGATCGTTGCTGCGCCCCAGATCCAGAACACAAGGAATGCCAGAACGAAAATGGCTGCAACAATTCGTCTTTGCGCGCGCTTCATACAGGGCTCCATCACTGACTGCGACGCCGTGGCCGCTTGCTGAATCTGTTTAAAGCGACAGATAGGGCGCATGAACACAAACGCAATTTCCCCTGTCGCCGCACGCTGGATCCGGATCTGGCTCGTTGTGGTTGGCCTAATGGTCTATGCGATGATCCTAATCGGCGGGGCCACACGCCTTACCGATTCCGGTCTTTCCATTACAGAATGGGACCCAATCAGCGGCACGCTGCCCCCGTTTGGAGAAGTGGCCTGGTTATCTGAATTCGACAAGTACAAAGAGACCGCAGAGTTTCAGCAGCAGAACTACAATATGACGATGGCAGAGTTCCAGTACATCTATTGGTGGGAATGGGGACATCGCCTGTTCGGACGCCTGATTGGCCTTGTTGCGATTGCCGGGTTTGTCTGGTTTGCCGCGAAAAAGTGGCTGACGCGGACATGGACGCTAAAGCTGCTCGCCTTGATTGGTCTCGGCGGATTGCAGGGCTTTATCGGTTGGTGGATGGTCGCCAGTGGCATTGGTGAAACCACCCGTGTCGATGTCGCGCCGTATCGGTTGATGACGCATTTTGGACTGGCGCTTTTGATCATTGCGGTCACCGCCTGGTTCTGGCTGGATCTCGGCGAGCGTGATCGACCTGCTGTTTCCAGCACCGCCAGACGATTGTCGATGATCCTGTTTGGGGCGATTTCCCTGCAAATGCTGACCGGAGCGCTGGTGGCCGGTCTGGATGCCGGGCGCACCTATACGGACTGGCCGCTGATGGCGGGCGAGGCTTTCCCGTCCAATTATGTTGATGCCCAGCTTGGCCTGCGCAGCCTGTTTGAGGGACGCGCAGCGACGCAGTTCAATCATCGCATTCTGGCCTATGCCATCTGGGGCCTGGCCTTGGCTGCGGCTGTGCTTCAGCGTGGTCAACCGCTTGGCCGCTGGTTTGCGGTTCTGGCCGGGCTGGTCACGCTTCAGGCCTTATGGGGCATCTTTACACTGGTCAGCGCCGCACCTCTGGGCCTGGCGCTGGTCCACCAGGGCCTTGGTGTCATCCTGCTGCTGACTTCGCTGCAAATGGTTTGGCTGTCTACTCGACAGTCGTCACCGGTACCCCAAGCGGTGCCAGCGTAAGCGCACTTGGATCGACCAGAATAACGCGGTAATCACCTGCGTCGGTCTCGCCAGCCACAACCATCAACCCGCCGGGATAGCCGCCGCCTCTGGCATCGCCCGTACCGGTCAGATCAACAGGTTGCTGCGGCATCGGTACAGAGATGCCATCGCGGATGCGGACAGGCTCAGTTTCACCCGTATCGAGTAGACGCTCAACCTCACCAAATGTGTTCAACGTTAGCCTGTGGCGTTTGCCATTACGATCGAGCGCGATTGAAGCGCTTGTCGGGCGGCTGAACACGGTCGCGCCTAGCTCCTCCAGAAGGCAGCTATTGATCGGCTGGTCAGCTTCAACAGGCTCGTCAGCCAGAAAGACGAGACTCTCATTGACCTGAACAATCCGGCCTGAATGCAGTGTTGTGGGCATGTCTTCAGTCCAGTAGGCAAGCCGCATCACGCCATCAATATCGCCCTGTGGCGGCGCGGTGCAGAGCCCTGCAGCCGGGCCCTTCTGATCGATATTGAAGCCATAGGCGAGCGGCTCATCGAGTTCTCCACCGTGAATAAAGGCCTGCAGCGTGCCTTCGCGATCAATCCCTGGAAATACCGTTACGGGTGTTCCAGACAGGAGCAGAAAGCGGCCATCACCGACCCGCTCGACATTCAGATCGGCCTTTGAGGTGATCTGCTCGGCCTCAAAATTGAACAATTGCAAGCCGCCATCGGCGTAAGATACGGCAATGGTTGAGCCGAGCTCCCCGGCGATACCAACGCTTGTAGGCGCAGCGGAAAGGGGGGATGTATTCCAGACAGCAGGCATGGACAGGCCCGAGACGGGCGGTGCTTCCGGGGTTTCTACAATCTCTTCATCGGCCTCGGTAACGGGTGTGTCGACCGGGTTGCTACAGGCTGATGCCAGGAAAAGCAGAGCGAGCAGCGAAGGCGCGTTGACAAGGCGTTTCGCGGCGCTTAAACGCGGGCGCTTGAACATTATCCAATAACTCCGAATAAGAGGCTCCTGCGGAGCAATGAAAACATATAACGCACCAGCAGACGTTGAGAACAAGTGGGTCGTCATCGACGCAACGGATGTCGTTGTGGGTCGTCTTGCTTCCTACGTCGCCAAACGCTTGCGTGGCAAGCACCGCGCTGACTTCACGCCACATATCGACACAGGCGACTTTGTCGTTGTTGTGAACGCTGACAAAGCCAAGTTCACAGGCAACAAACTTAAGGACAAAGTCTATTATCGCCATACTGGTCACCCGGGCGGCATCAAGGAAACAACAGCCGGGAAAATCCTGTCTGGCCGTTTCCCTGAGCGTGCTATTGAGATGGCTGTGAAGCGTATGCTGCCAAAGGAAAGCGCCATGGCGCGCAAGCAGTTCTCAAAACTGCGCGTCTATGCTGGCGCTGAGCACCCACATGAAGCCCAATCGCCTGAAGCGGTCGATTTTGCGGGCATGAACACTAAAAACACGAAGGTCGCCTAAGACATGTCTGAGACTGCAAACTCTCTAGAAGACCTCAAGACCGTTACCGAAGGTGAAGGCGCTCCCGTTGAGCTCGCACCAATTACGGCAGAGCCAAAGATTGATGAGCAGGGCCGCGCTTACGGGACTGGCCGCCGCAAGTCTGCAACGGCTCGCGTCTGGATCAAGCCCGGCACCGGTAAAATCACAATCAATGGCAAGGATCAGGAAGAGTATTTTGCTCGCCCGGTTCTGCGCATGGTGATTGAGCAGCCACTGGTCGAAGCCGAGCGCCGCACGGAGTTCGACGTTATCGCCACCGTCAAGGGTTCTGGCCTGTCAGGTCAGGCTGGCGCTGTTCGTCACGGTATTGCTCGCGCACTGGTCAATTACGAACCACAACTACGCCGCACGCTGAAGCCGTTTGGCTTCATGACCCGTGACCCACGTGTTGTTGAGCGTAAGAAGTATGGCCGCGCGAAAGCTCGCCGCAGCTTCCAGTTCTCGAAGCGCTAAGCCACCAGGCTTATACCATTTTGGAAAGGCGCTTCGGGTTCCGAGGCGCCTTTTTTGTATCTGAAACAAGGGTTTGAGTATGACAGATCACGTCAAACTGAAAGCAGCAATCCTCGGTGCGTCGGGTTATACAGGCGCTGAAACCGTTCGATTGTTGCAAGCTCACCCGCAGGTTGAGGCCGTCGCGGCGACCGGACACTCGCTGGCGGGCAAACAGCTGTCGGAGATTTTTCCGCATCTGGCTGGGAGGGCTGACCTGCCGGTTGTGAAAGCTGATGATGTCGACTGGTCGGGCATTGATGTCGCCTTTGGCTGCTTGCCGCATGGCACCAGTCAGGATCTGATCGAAACCCTGCCAGATCATGTCAAAGTAGTAGATCTGTCAGCCGATTATCGCCTGCGCGATGCATCGCTTTATGCCGAGACTTATGGCCGGGCGCATCTCAATCCAGCGCGAACCGCAGCGGTAAAGTATGGACTACCCGAGTGGCGCGGCGCATCTTTGAAGGGTGAACAATTGGTCGCCTGTCCGGGGTGTTATCCAACCGCGACTTTGCTGGCGCTGCTACCGCTGATGCAGGGCGCGATTGATCCGGATCACATTATTGTCGATGCAAAGTCGGGTGTGTCCGGTGCGGGCCGGGGCCTGAAAGAAGGCAACCTTTTCAGCGAAACGGCTGAAGGCACACATGCTTACGGGGTTGGCAAGCATCGCCACGCGCCCGAGATCGAGCAAGAACTCAACCTGCAGGCAGGCCGCCGCGATATCGGCGTAACGTTTACGCCGCACCTCTTGCCAATGGTGCGCGGGGAGCTGATCACCGCTCATGTTCGCGGTGATGCCCGCCAGATTCAGAGCGCGCTAGAAACCAGATATGCCGATGCGCCTTTCGTCTCTGTTCTGCCGCTGGGCTCACCGCCGCCAGATACCAAACATGTGCGCGGCACGAACAATTGCCGGATTGCTGTCTATCCAGACCGGGTCAAAGGCCGGGTCGTCGTGATCGCAGTGATCGATAATCTGGTCAAAGGCTCGAGCGGGCAGGCGATCCAGAACCTCAACCTGATGATGGGCTGGGACGAGACGCTTGGCCTCGCGCACTTGCAGGCGCTGTTTCCATAGCAGGCTGGATGCAAACCAATCACACGACCAGACGAAACACTTTCTGGAGCCGATTGAACGTGCTTGCGTAAGTCCCGGCATAAGCAAACATCGCCGTTCCATAGATCAAGCTGGACAGCGCCGCGCCTTCAACAGGAAGGTCGACGTCTGGATAAATGTAATGGGAAAAGAATGACGCCCCAAAGGCGATCAGGCCTAGAGCGATTGCAATACACAGGCGCAAACTCAGGGACAGTCGAACTTTGAGTGGCTCGATTGAAGCACGGTGCTCCGCTCCCGTCTCAGGGTCTGTCTGGACATCTGAGACTTCGCGGCCAAGTCGCTTCAGGATAAAGGCTTCCAGCCGCTTTCCGACGGCACCGCCAATCCCCAGGTGGGCAAGTGGGAGCAGGATGGTTTGCGCCACTTTGTTCGCCGGCAGTCCCTCTTCAACCCCTAGTCTTGAAAACAGATCTGCGCCGTTAAATGTGAGAAACCAAACGAGGCCCAGAAAGACACCGATTTGGAAGCCGGGTGTCATCCGGGTCCAGGAAAAAAGTGCGTTGGTGGTTTGAGCCGCGCTATTAAACATATTCAAAAAGTAGGTCAGCGTCCCCGTGATTATCACCATTGGGATCAACAGAAAGAGTGGCATGACTGCAAATATCGCAAGCCCGCTTTGAGGCGCACTCGCTGATAGGATCGCCATAAAGGTGAGCACAGCTAAAACACCCATGAGGGCGATCAAAAACCCGAAATAGTAAGGCCAATAGAGCTCAAAACCCGATTGCGGCCCGATGCGCTTCAAGGCGCGCAGCTCACGGGTGTATTCGACGATCGGAACTTGTGTTTGTTGGTCTCCGAAATGCGACGCTTTATGGTGTCTCATGCACGCTAATCCCAGCCAGCCTTATCTAACCAGTCTCACATCTCGGTGAAATTGCCCTTAAGTATATCTCTTGAAGTGGAGAGATCAGGGCAGTGCTAAAGCGCGAGGGAATAGATGCCCCAAAAGAAAAAACCCGGCACTGTCGTACCGGGCTTTCCTGATTGATCGGTCTTGAAGCGGCGCTTTTAAGCGGCGACAGCTTCTTTCTTTGGTTTCGGGTCGCGCAGGACATAGCCGCGGCCCCAAACCGTTTCGATGTGATGATCGCCGTCAGTGGCATTTGCGAGCTTCTTGCGAAGCTTACAGATAAACACGTCGATAATTTTCAGTTCCGGCTCATCCATCCCGCCATACAGGTGGTTGAGGAACATTTCCTTGGTCAGCGTCGTGCCTTTGCGCAGAGAAAGCAGCTCGAACATCTGATATTCTTTACCGGTGAGGTGAACGCGCTCATCGTCAACTTCGACGGTCTTGGCATCAAGGTTCACAACAATCTCACCTGTGCGGATCACGCTTTCAGCATGGCCTTTCGAGCGGCGTACGATCGCGGTGATCCGGGCAATCAATTCGTCTTTGTTGAACGGCTTGGTCAAATAGTCGTCCGCACCGTAACCAAGTGTCTTAACCTTGGCTTCGATATCAGGGTTACCTGAAAGGACCAGAACCGGTGTGTTGACCCGCGCCATGCGCAGCTGTTTCAGAACATCATAGCCAGAGATATCCGGGAGCGAGAGGTCGAGAATGATGATGTCATACTCATAGACCTTTCCAAGATCGACACCCTCTTCACCAAGGTCTGTCGTATAGATATTGAAGCCAGCGGCTTTCAACATCAGTTCAATACTCCGGGCGACGGCATTGTCGTCCTCAATCAGCAAAACTCTCATTCTCAACTCCCCGAATCAATCTAGGACAACGCTAGCCGCATCGTTAACCATTGTGAATCTAATGCTGCATCCTTACCAAGGATTTAATATTCGGATTCGAAACGGTTTTTTGTTCACATCTATTAACATTGAAGTTCCTTGCCACTGCGTCCCAACAGGGTGTGGGCAATCGCAATGGCATCCATAATTGGCTGTGCCGAAGGGTCGGTTGAGATCAGTGTCTTCTGACTACGGATCGCCTCACGGACAGCATCATCACGCATGATCGTACCGGCCAGATGTGGGCGGAAGCCCAGGAATGTCTGACAGGCACGGGCAATGGCTTCATAGGTGCGCTGACCCCCTGCGCGGGTTTCAGCCTGATTAATCGCCACCACCTGCTCAACATTCGGAGCATAGCCCTTAAGCACCTTGATGAAGGCATAAGCGTCCGTCATCGAGGTTGGCTCATCAGTGACGATCATCACAACTTTGTCTGCCGCACGTGCAAGGCGCATACAATTTGCCTCAATCCCTGCGCCGAGATCGAGTATGACCTGATCATACTGCAGGGCGAGGGCAGACAAACCGGCGGCAAGACGGGCGACCTCATCTGAAGACAGCTCAGCCAGCGCGCCCGAACCGGAGCGGCCTGGCAAGACGTCAAAGCCGCCCTGACCTGAACCGCCATCAACGGGTGTGACGGCATCTTCTAGCTCAACCCAGCCTGCGATCACGGCGGCCAGATCGGTTTCAGGCGCGATACCCAGCTGCACGTCGACATTGGCGAGGCCGAGGTCACCATCAACCAGCAGCGTTCGCTTGCCAGCCTGCGCAAAAGCGCTGGCCAGTGTGATCGACATGAACGTCTTGCCAACCCCGCCTTTACCAGAGCCAACAGCAATGATGGAGGCAGGATCAACGCGGCGCGGTGGTTGCTGCGCAGGGCGTTCTTGAGATTTAGGAAGTAGGAAGCTCATTAGGCAGCTCCTCTAAGGGCTACATGGGCGGGCGCATCTTCCGTCAGGAGTTGCGCGAGCCGAGTTGGCGTTGCCGGGACCAGCCCGCCGCCAATAAATGGGGTCACAGCGAGATGTGAAAAGCTCATCTTTGCAGCTGAGAGCGCAGAGACGATACCGCCCCGTCGCTTGGTCACATCCAGCTTGGTTATGATGGCGCGTTTAATTCCGACCCGCGCGAAGGCGCGAACGGCGTCGGCCTGATCTTCAGGGTGTCCTTCCGCACTTATCACTAGAACCGGCTCGGCCTTGATAACGGCGATCAGGTCCTGAAGGCTGGCCATGTCGTCCTGATCGAAAGGAATGATCGCAGGCAGATCGATGACGCAGCGCTGATTGCTGGACCGAATTGTTTTTAGCAGAGCGAACAGATCATCAGGTGTTTTCGCATTGCGGATCTGATCCTGCTCGCGCTCAAGATAGGCAGCAAGCTGAGCGCCGCCAGCAGTTGAATCGAGATCTGCAGCAACCGGTAGCACAGTCGCATTCGCGACCGCGGCACGCCGGGTTAGTTTGGCCGCTGTTGCTGTTCGCCCATGCCCAGGCGGACCAACCAGAAGGATATCGCGCTCTGGCAGGGCAGGGATAGGATCGCAGGTAATAACGCCTTGCAGGCCAGCTGCGATTGCGGCGCTTGGCTCTGAGCTTTCGAAACTGTCGGAGACGCCGCTATCAGCCGTGCGGTCAGCAAATCGCTGCGGCGCGCCGTGCCAGAGCAGCGCGTCGCGTACCCGGTTGCGGATGGGGTTCTCGACCAGGCGCGGCGAAGGCGATGCCCCAAGCCGCGTCAGGATGCGGGAATCAGACGGCACCATGCCGCCTCCCAATTTATCGGTTGCTGCACGGACTTCGACACCGCCAGGCACATCGCGCTCAGACAGGATGATCGCATCATCACCCATCTCGGCGAAAATCATCGCTTTTGCGGCCTCTAGGGACTCAGCAGCAAATAATTTCATTCGCATACAACATCACTCCACTGTCTGATTCGGAGTTTCAGCGCGAAAGGTTAACAGAGTCTGTCGATTTGTTAGCTTTTACAGATGGCATTCATAACTTTTTGAGAGCTTGGAACGGGTCAGGCCACCCGGCGACCATCCACGATTTCACTCAGTGTGACGCCCAGCTCACCGTCAGCGATGACCAGACGGCCACGCGCCATCAGGCGATCAGACACGTAGATATCAACCAGATCCGTGGTCTTGTCTTCCAGGGCCAGTACATCCCCCTCAGACATTTCCATCAGCTCATCCAGCGGAATCCGCGCTTCACCCAGTACAACATCAATCTGTACAGGAACGTCCATCAGGGACTGTTCTAAGAATCTATTTACACTCATGATTGCTCAAATCGTATCGAAACTCGCCCCACAAGGTCAATCGGAATGGTTGCTGAGAGGTGAATGTGACGCGGAATCTGAAAACAGATCGCCCTGGCCTTCGATCAGGGTTGCCGCGAGGCGTCGAACCTTACTGAGCGCGAGAGACTTGTCTTCCTCATCAAGCGCAGCGCTATCGAGCAGGTTAGCAAGCTCAATAATTGTTGCGAGAGCCGCCTTGAGATCTCCGCTGACCTTTTCCAGCCGGTCTGCTTCTGCAGCAAGGGTTTCGTCCCGGATAAGACTGGCGGTGCCATCACGTGTTTCGGCCAGAAGGGACTGCAACTCCAGCGCGCTCATCGTGACCTTGTCCTCCGGCTCAGGTGAAGGTGATGAGAAATCGCTTTCGAACGGAAACGGTTTGAGCTGGCGGATGGGGCGTTTCATTCCACCAGCTCATCATCAGCGGGATTGATCAGGATATCGCCGCGCTTGACCAGGCCCCGGGCGAGGGCCGTGAGGTCTGATCTTGCCGCTTCGATATCGGCTCTGCGAACCGGACCCAGCATTTCGATCTCACTCTGCAGCAGCTCGCGGGCCCGCTGGGTCATGTTTTTGTGGAACGCCTCAGCGGTCTCAGGCCGTGCCCCCTTCAGCGCGAGGACCAGAACGGAGCGATCAATGCTCGCCAGTATGGTTTGCAGGCTGGCAGGATCGAGGTGCGCGATATCGTCAAATGTGAACATCAGCCCGCGAATACGCTCGCCAAGACCGGGTTCGGCATTATCGAGGGCTGCAAGCAGACCTTGCTCGAAACGGGTATCAAGGTTGTCAAAGATTTGCGCCAGGCGTTCGGTTCCTGCGCGCTCGGTGGTGGCGGTGGTCATCAGGGCGTGCTGCAGCATTGTTTCGATCGTCGAGAGTGCTGCAGGGGTGACGCGGCCAAGATGCAAAAGGTGCCGAAGTGCCAGGGTGGCATGCTGCGGCGGCAGATCCCGGACCAGCTCCGCGGCGATCCTGGACGGCAGTCGGGACAGAATGACCGCAACAATTTGTGGACGTTCGCCAGCAAGCAACGGCGCTGTCTTTGCAGTGTCCTGATTGGCAAGCCTGTCCCAGACAGATCCTGCTTCAGGTGCTGTATGCAAGTCTTTCAGATAAGCTCTGGCCGCCTCTGCTTCGGCAGCGGCGCTGTCTTCATTCAAAGCGTCCATTGCTGTCGATAACTGTGTGGCTTCGCTTGAAGATAAAGCCGACCAGACTGCACTGGCACGCTGGCCAAGCGCGCGCATCAGTGCGGCGCTGCGCAGCATGCCGGGGGCAGCAGGGGCAGAAGCTTTGACCGGGAGGCTCATGCCGACGTCCCATTCTTGTTGTTCATCCAGCTGCGAAGCAGCCGGACAGTGTCATCTGGATGGCGTTCAGCCATGGTGCTGGCTTGCGCAATGCTCGGATCAGTCATGGCCAGATGCCTTACAGTTTCGGGCATAGGCTTTGCGGTAAGGGGTGCGGTCGCCGCTAATACTGGTTTTTGCTCCTCTTCCTGTCTTGCAGGCCAGAGCGCCAAGCCGGAGAGGATCACAACAATCAGGCCGAGCCCTGTCAGCTCTAGTGCGCCGCGATACGGAATAGCTGCGTGCTCTGCAGGGGCGAATTCGAACTGGGAAATCGTAAGCTCATCGATACCGGCCCGAAAGCCCGTCGATGCGGCGAGAATGGTTTCAATCTGCCGCGTCTGCTCTGCGTCAGCTGGGCCATTGACCAGAACCAGCCAGCGCTGCTCAACGCCGGCCTGAAGCGAGACACGGATATTCCCCGGACCAGCCACGGTTTCCAGAAGCGCGGTGGTCTCCCGCTCTTGCAAGCTACCGATTTGGGCTGGGGCAGGTGCGGGCTGCAGTGTTTCAAACAGGCGAAGAGAAAAGACCCCCGCCGCCACAAGAAGGGCAACGAGGGTCAAGTGACGCGTGATGGGCGTTCTGGCAGTAGCGGACATTTGCGACACCTCTCGCCCTTCAACTGTGCGGACCTGAATACCACTCAGTTTCTAGGGCGACGTCGTAAACGGCGCTTTAACGATATGTGCTTGGCGTGCGCGGCCTAGCGATATTGCTGGATGCGCGTTGTGCGCAGGCCTTTGCGGCCATGCTTGTCATAAAGCGCGCGCCAGCCTTCAAATTCTTCTTCGCTGAGATCGTAGCGTTCGCAGGCTTCGTCTTCGGTCAGCAGGCCGCCCTTCACGGCTGCGACGACTTCCGCTTTGCGACGCGTGACCCAGCGTGTGATTCCGGGCTTCGGGAGATCTGCGAGTGTGAGTGAGCGGCCATCAGGGCCTTTGACACTCATCAGGTGTGCATTCTGTGCCATATTTCTGTCCACCATCTTCTTGGGGTTTAAGAGACCACGTTCTGCAGTCATGAAGATGTTTTACAGGAACCGAATTAAGGGCAGTTTCAGCAGGGCCTGACAATTTTCTTGAAAATTGGATACACTCCCGGAGACCGCGTTAGGACTGCGTTGGCAAAGCTGTATCGGATTGGGTCAGCCGTCTTTACAAGACGTTTCCAACCGCTTGACGAAACTCCTCGCCCAGAATGCTAAGACTGTCTGAAAGGGGAGAACTGTCACGCCAGATCAGCGAAATACGGCGCCGTGCAAGATCATGATCAATCGGTCGGATAATCAGGTCCGGGTCTCGGCGGGCTTCAGTCAGAGCGTAAAGGCTGGGCAGGATGCCGATCCCAACCCCCATCTCTGCCATCTGCCGCACAGCATCAAGGCTGGTGCCCTCATACTCACTGTTCACGTATGACCCAGCCCTGATTGCGATGGAGCGGATGATAAGATTGAGGCGATGCCCATAGCCAAGGCTCAGCAGGGAGCGGCCTTCAAGATCTTCCAGCGAAACCGGTTCGGTTGTCTTGGCAAGTTCATCATCAGACGCTGCACAGATCCAAAGCTGTTCTTCAAACAGGAATGTATCTTCAACGTTCTTATGGTCTTCAGACGTGGAGATAATGGCATCAAAACGACCATCATGCAGGTGCTGCTCAAGATCGATGGTTCGTTCTTCACGCACGATCAGGCGAAGGTCCGGGTATTTGCGGTGCAGCTGCCGGGTGGCGAGGGGTAGCAGGTAGGGGCCGATCGTGGGCAGGATGCCGAGGCGTAGTCGTCCGGCGAGTTCATCCTTTTCGTGCAGCGCAATGGCCTTGAGATCTTCGACATCGCGCAGAATCTGTCGGCACCGGCTGAGCAGGGCCTCACCCTTAGGCGTCAACAGCGCGCCCTGGCGGCCGCGTTCAAACAACACAGTACCAAGCTGTCCCTCCATATCGCTGATTTGTGCAGAGAGGCTCGGCTGACTGACATTCAGCCGGTTGGCAGCTTCGCCGAAACGCTTGGTATCGGCGACGGCGACGAAATATTGGAGCTGTCTGAGGGTAGGGCGCATTTCATAGCCTTTTACTATCGCATTCAGAGCATACTTCGATTGGAACTATCGAAACACAGCCTCCATTTCAAGCTCACAATACGCAGCAAGAAGGACTGACAAATGTTCAAGACTGAAACCTCCCCGACCTCCCAGCGCGACGATCTGTTCTCACAGGACGACGCAACCAAAGACCCGGTGAACGCCATCAACTCCTCCAGAGCGACTGTATCAGTGTCGAAAGAGGCGCATTCAGATGCGTTTTTACGCCGCCAGTGGCGTCGCCGCCGGGTGAGCCGATCAACGGCTTAAAGACATACCGACCACTATAGGAGATTGCCATGTTATCCGCCGCTGACTTTTCAGCCGTCTTCCCGCCGCGATCCAGACAGAAGCAAATCGAGCATCATCGTGATCGATCACTCGAAGCTTCTTCCAACTGTCTGCCGAGATGGGAAGATGATGGCGGAACGCCGGCCCTTACACCCAAGGGCCGGCGACCACAGAAGACCTCATCAGAAAGGGTGAAGGCGGGGTAACCTGCCCCGGTAAAACCCTGCCTGACCCTGGCGCCTGAGCTTCCTCCCCCTTCCGAGCTCAGGCGCCCTTTTTAAGAGGGGGGACTAGGACGCGGGGATCAGGCCGCGTCATTAAGCTGGATCGCGCCAATGTCAGGGGGCAGCATCAGCTTCCAGAAAATTCGGCTCTTTTCAGCTCATGCCGGTCGCGATAGGGCAGTGTCATGACTAGGACGATGCCACACAGGCTCGCCGTTTATGGCACCTTGGCTCCGGGGCGGGCGAACCATCACAAGCTGTCTCACATTGCCGGAGGTTGGTCCAAGGGACATGTGACGGGGACGCTCATCGAGGCCGGATGGGGCGCGCGTGTGGGTTATCCAGGCCTTGTTCTTCAAACGGGTGGGGTGCCAGTGCCGGTTGATATCCTTGAATCGCCAGACTTGCCCCTTCATTGGGCCACGCTGGATGCATTCGAGGGCGCTGACTATGCGCGCGTGACGACTATAGCTTCAACGGAAGCTGGGCCTGTCGAGGTCTCGCTTTACGTCATTAGGTCAGACGCGGCTGAGTAGCAATGATCTGTCCTAGCTCTGGTTCTTCAAGTTCCAGATGGGCGTTGCGACCACCATCCAGATGATCATCGCGGTCATGCCGACCGCCGGGACCAGCGCAATATTGTAGGGTCCGAATGCATCGACCAGCCAGCCCATAATGGCGGCTCCGAAAGGGGCGCCCGCCATAAAGCCTAACTGATAGATTGAGAGCACCCGGGCGAGCTGATCCTTGGGCGCGGCGTCCTGAACAATCGACCGGCTCATCGCAATCGACACACCTGCAGACAGCCCCCAGACGAACACGATGATCAGAAAGCCCCAATGCGGGATCTTGGTCATCATCGGCAGAATGGCCAGCGATCCAAGAAGTTGCGCCGTCAGCAGCAGGCGTCCTTGTCGCTTGATCCGCTTGATCAAGGAGAGCGCGACCGACGAAACAAACGCGCCGAGCCAGAAGGTCACGAACATGTCTCGAATGCCATCACCTGAGAGGCCATAAACATCACGATTGATGATCGGCAACACAACCAGAAAGGCTCCGATCACGAAAATGCCGACACCAAACATCAGGATCGTCATTGACCAGAGCTTCGGTTCCGATCTGACCACCTTGAAGCCTTCGCCAATGTCACCAAAGGCAGCGCCAAAACCAGATCGTCCCGTCTTGACCTTGCGCCCCTTGGCGAGAAAAGCCGCAAGCACCGCGCCGAGGGCGACGATAATGCCCTGGAAGGTCAAGAGCTCCCAACTGTCGATGGGCCCGACGCCAAAGCCGCCCAGCCAGTCCGGCATCCGGGTCATCTTGTCGGCATACCCGCCAAGGATCAGGCCGGTAATCTGCGCAGCGAACTGTGCGAGGGTCGCGAAGGCCACGCCTTGCTGCAGGGTCACGCCAGACCCGACGCGCCCGCGCCGTTCAACCACCTCGTTCAGGATGGCGTCGCGGGCAGGCATCATGAACGCGCCGACCGTACCAAGCGCCAATCCGTAGACGATCATCAGGGGATAGCTGAGATTGCCGGTCGCAAGCGCAAAGGCTAGCCCAAAAGCGGGCAGGGCCGCGAAAAGATGCAGGATCATCAGGAGGGGTTTGCCAGCGGCACGCTCTGCCACGACCCCGCCGATGAGCAGAAACACCACCGATGGACCGGACAGTGCCAGGTTCGCGAGCCCAAGCTCGGTGCCGCCGAGGCCGAGTTTATTGGTGATCAGGTAGGGAAACAGCACCATTTGCAGGCCGAACGCGATAAACCAGGTTGCCTGGACTGACAGATAGGCAGGCAGTTCCACCTTGACGCCGCGCCGGGTCTTACGTGCAATCAGCGACTGAGCCGTCGACAAAAAATCCGCGCCCGCACCGACGGCTGACCCCATGCCGGTGACGGGAGATCGCGCCTCGTCCATCAGATCGGCTGTGTCTTGCTCTTCGGATTTGCTCATCGTCGCTCTGTGTTCACTCTACTGCGCGTATCATCACCAAAGATGACACAATTGCAAAATAAGACCTGAAAAAAAGCAGATCAGCTTGGTGCCGGGTTGGCAGCATGCTAGCAGGGGACGCAACTCGGGAGGTGTAGAGATGCGATTGATGCGAAACCTCGGAGGCTGGGCGCTTGCCCTGTTCTTGATCTTCATGTTTGTGCAGGCCACGATTCACCCGCTGCCGGAACCGCCGATTGGCCAGGTCAAGCTATATGATGCGGCCGGTGAGAATATCGTTTTCGCAACCATCGCGGCCAATACGGGAATTGCCCTAATTGAGCCGACCGGACGGGTTGCAGTTGCAATCGCCGAGCTGTTCGCAGCGCTTTTGCTGCTCGTGCCCTGGTGGCGACGTGCTGGTGCACTGCTGTCCTTTCTTATCCTGGCAGGCGCAGTTGGCACACATTTGATGCCAGACATCCTTGGACGCGAGGTGCCCTTGTCGCTTAATCCGGGGGAGACGGCGACCGATGGGGGACAACTGTTTGCGCTGGCCATTGCGATGCTCGCAGCAAGCGCGCTGCTGATCTTTGTGCATCCCGGGCGCAAGCGGGAAATATCCTGAGGGAATATCTCATCGGAAAATTAACCTGTTTCACCAATCTTGGCGCCAGAAAAAAGAAAAATGGCGACTGAAACGATGAATGAAACAGTGATCGCGGACCCCCCTGTGGCGGGCGGTCGGGCGCGGAACATTCTCCTCCGGCGATTGATCGACTATGTTGCGATGCCAGCATCTCGGGTCGCGCCGCAAGATCGGTCCATGGGCGGCGACATCCTTTTGGATATGCTTTTCCATTCGACCGATGAAGAGCGCCTGCTGTGCGCACGCCGGTTGGCAGCGATGCGCGAGGCCCCGCGGCGACTGATCCGCTATCTGGCGCAATGTGACTTCCACATCGCTGAACCGCTCTTGCGCGAAAACCCAGCTTTTTCCTCTTCAGACCTTTGCTATATGATCGATAAGGTCTCACCAGAACATCGCCTCGCGATTGCTGAACGCAAGACTGTTGAACCCATCGTTTGTGATCACCTTGCGCGCGTTGGCGAGCTAGAGGCTGTGATGGCCATACTGAATAATCAAGGTGCTGAACTCTCAGAATACTCAATTGATTTGTTGATCTCACGTTCGCGGACCGAAACCGAGATTTGCACACAGCTTGTGCATCGGCTTGAGTTAAAGCCTGCGCAAGCCATGGCCATGTTCTGGTGGAGTGATGAGAAAACCCGCCGCAAAATCCTGACGCGGTTTGCGGCCGATCGCGCCGAAATGATCGAGATGTGCTCGGATGTCTTTGCGATGGCTGCCGAAGAAAACTGGCAAGACCCTGTCGCTCGCAAGACCCTGCAATTGATCGAGCGGCGTCAACGTAATCGCGAGGCGATTGAAAAAAGCCAATTCGGGGGGCTCGAAGAGGCTGTGACCACCGCATCGGTTGCGGGCATGAGCCCTGAAATCGCTCAGGAGATCGGCTATCTGGCCGGTATCAAGCCGGTGACAATTGCCAAGATTCTTGAGGATCTTGGCGGCGAAGGGATCTCTGTCCTCTGCAAGGCGACCGGGCTGAAGCGGCCTTATCTGGAGCTCATAATGAAATCCCTTCGTCGTCCGCTGGAGGACGGAGAGGGGCATCCGACGGCCTTCTATAAAAAAGTCCATGAGGTCTACGATATCCTCAGCGTGGCCAAGGCTCAGACGACGTTGAGATACTGGAATTGGTCTTTGTCATCAGCGTTTTCGCCAACTCAGGCTTCAAACGCCGGGGTTGATGATGAAGAGGCCAATGACGAGACGGCTTATTCCTCCGCCCGGCGGACCGCGCGCCTTGTTTTTGGTGCGAGCTGACGAATTCACACATCACTAATCGGTTTAGACTGGTCAAATGGTGAATCCGGCTCTAATTCGTCGCTGTACGAAAAGGTAGAGAACCGGAGCAGTCGGGCGCGTGGGCTATTTTGTTGGATTGATCTTGGTGCTGACCGGGTTGTGGCTTGGCCTGTCCGGGCTCTACAAGACGCTGATCTTGTCACTCGGTGCCATGTCGATCGTTCTGTCTGTCATTCTTGCCTATCGTTTTGATATTCTCGACCGTGAGGGCTCTCCCTACGGTCGCCTGCCACAACTTGCGACCTATTGGGTTTGGCTGGTTGGCGAGATTTTCAAAGCCAACTGGGTGGTGATAAAGGCCTGTCTGCGGGCGCAGCTGGATATCAATCCGGCGCTTGTGAAGCTCAAGACCTGTTGTGAAAGCGACCTTGCGCGTACAGTGTTTGCAAACTCCATAACACTCACGCCGGGTACGGTCAGCGTCACAATTGAAGGGGACAAGATCCTCGTGCATGCCTTGTATGAAGAAGATGCGACCCCGGAAGCCTTTGCCGAAATGGACCGGCGCTCACGTCTTGCATCGGATGGAGACGCGAAATGATCGGGGCCGCTGCACTCGCCTTTGTGGTCGCAATCGCGCTGATGCTGGTCCGCGCGCTTTACGGTCCGACTTTGTATGACCGGGTTTTGGCGGTGAACGGCCTTGGCACCAAAATCGTTCTGCTGCTCGGCGTGATCGGGTTTCTGCTCGGGCGTCCTGATTTTCTTGATATCTCAGTGCTGTACGCCCTGATCAATTTTGTCGCGACAATCGCGATTTTGAAATTCTTCCGCTACCGTTCCTTCCAGGTGCCGCTTATCCGTAAGCCGGGGGGGCGTCGATGACCGAAGTGCTCAACCTAATCATGGCGATAAAGCCGGGCCTTGGCGCGTTCCTGTGTCTTGTGGGCGGCTTGCTGGCCGTCATCTCGACAATTGGTGTGCTGCGCTTCCCGGACTTCTATACGCGGCTCCACGCGCTCAGCGTGCTCGATACCTCTTCGGCAACGCTGGCCATTGTCGGTATGATGTTGCTGGCGCCGAGCTGGCTTGTGGTGTTCAAGCTAGTGGCGGTGTGGCTCTTCCTGTTTCTGACCGGGCCAACCTCGACACATGCGCTGGCAAACGCAGCGCACACAGCCGGCGTTGAGCCGAAAATGGGGCGCATCGGTGATGATCAGGATAGTGACGTATGATCGGATATGAAGGTTCAGATCTGTTCATCGCGCTGTTGAACATTACGCTTTTGTCGATCCTCTTCGTCATTGCGATTGCGATTGCGCGCCTGCGCAGCCTGTTTGCGATTGTCATGCTGTCGGGAATTTATTCACTGGTTTCAGCGACTTGGTTTGTCGCTCTTGATGCAGTGGATGTCGCCTTTACGGAAGCCTCGGTTGGCGCCGGGATTTCGACTGCGCTGTTCCTCGGCGCGATGGTGCTGACCTCCAGAACGGCGAAGGCTGAAGAAGGTTTTGCCAAGATTGTGCCGCTTATGGTGGTCATCGCAACCGGGGCGATGCTGGTCTATGCGACGATTGATTTGCCGCCATTTGGCGATCCAACCTCACCTGCAAATACCCATGTTGGGGTTGAGTATCTGGAGCGTACGAAACCTGAAATCGCTATCCCGAATGTCGTGACCGCTGTTCTCGCGAGCTATCGGGGGTTTGATACGCTTGGCGAGGTCGGTGTTGTCTTTGCCGCCGGACTGGCAGTTGTTTTGCTGCTCGGCTTTGGGGAGCGCTCGCTCGGCGCGACGGTTCGCCAGAAAGACCGCGAGATCGATAGTGACAGCAAGGACGGAGGCGGCGATGAAGGGTGATCACCATATTATCCTGCGCGTCGTCGCCAAGGTGCTGATCCCGATCATCGCCCTGTTTGGCTTCTATGTGCACTTCCACGGTGAATACAGTCCGGGCGGCGGGTTCCAGGCGGGTGTTATTCTGGCCGTGGCGGTCATCCTCTACTCGCTGATCTTTGGTATTGCCGCAACGATGCGGGCGATTACGCCGGGATTTGCGCGCGGCGTCGCGGCGTTCGGTTTCCTGCTCTATACCGGGGTCGGCGTCACTGCGATGCTCCGGGGCGGGAACTTCCTCGATTATGATGCCTTGATCCATGAGGAGCCGGGCGGGCACCTTGGACAACATGTTGGGATTATTGTCATCGAACTGGGCGTTCTGTTTACAGTTGTCGGGGCGATGGTCACCATTTTCTACGCTTTTGCTGGCCGCGTCAGCGAGATCCGCGATGAGGATTGGTAGAGATGATTGAATTTGTCCTTGAACGCGGCAACTACTGGGCGATCATCGGCTTAATGATGATCGGGCTTTATATCGCTTTTTCGGCGACCAACCTGATCAAGCGTCTGGTTGGACTGGGCTTGTTTCAAACCTCGATCATCCTGTTTTACACATCTCTGTCTCGTATTGATGGCGGTACCGCGCCGATCTTGTATGGCGACGACTATAAGAGCAGTTACGATGATGAGGCAGGTCATGGCGCAGATTACGGCGCGGAGGCAGCTCACGCAGCTGATGGCGCACATGGTTATGCCAGCGCCGGGCTGGAGAATGTCTATTCAAACCCGCTGCCGCATGTGTTGATGCTGACGGCGATTGTGGTTGGCGTGGCAACGCTGGCGGTTGGGCTCGCCATCATCGTGCGCATTCGTGAAGCCTATGGCACCGTTGAGAGTGACGAGATCCGGGCAATGGATCTGGAAGTCGCATTGGCCGAAGCTGAGGATGAAGCCGAACAGGTGAATCTGGCGAGTGGGGCGACACGCGCATGATCGACTGGATAAGTTCCCTCGTGCCGGACAATATTGCCCTGCATGCTCCGGCACTGTTGGTTGTCATACCGATGGTGACAGCGCCGATTGCGGCCATGATGCCCAATGGACGACTGTCCTGGTTCCTTAGCCTCCTCGCGACCGGGTTCTCCTTGCTGATGGCGGTTGTCATGCTGTCACAAGTTCGCTCGATTGAGGGTGGGGCAGTCATTTCCTACGCCATGGGCGGTTGGGCCCCGCCTGCTGGGATTGAATTTCGCATTGATGGATTGAACGCGATGGTGCTGCTTTTGGTGGCGCTGATTGGTTTTCTCTCGACGATTTTCAGTTGGCCGAGCGTGAAAGCGGAAATCCGTGATGCCAAGATCGCGATGTTCTACTCCGCTTATCTCATTTGTTTCACTGGTCTTTGCGGGGTGGCCTCAACCGGCGATGCGTTCAACCTGTTTGTGTTCCTCGAGATCTCATCCATCGCGACTTACGTGCTGGTGGCTTTGGGCGCTGGCCGTGATCGACGCGCTTTGCCAGCGGCAGGCAACTATCTGCTGCTGGGTACAATTGGGGCGTCACTCTTCGTCGTTGGTGTTGGCTTCCTTTATGCGGCGACCGGCACGCTGAACCTGGCTGAACTCGCGGTTATGCTGCCCGAAATTCCCAACAACAAAGCCGTTATGGCGGGCTATGCCTTTATCGTCGTCGGCCTTGGGATCAAGGCAGCGATGTTCCCGCTGCACCAATGGCTGCCAAACGCTTACGCCTACAGCCCGAGTTTTGTCACAACCTTTCTGGCGGCTACGGCAACCAAGGTCGCGATCTATGCGTTGGTGCGGTTCCTGTTCACCGTGTTCGGACTGGAGTTTGTGTTTGAGGGCTCGACCTTGATCTGGGTCCTGATGCCGATGGGGATTGCGGGCATGGTGGCGTGCTCATTCCAGGCGGTGTTCCAGACCGATGTGCGCCGCACGCTGGCTTATTCCTCGGTTGCGCAGGTTGGATATATGCTGCTCGGGATCTCGCTTGCGACGGCTGCGGGTGTCTCGGCGGGGCTATTTCATCTGTTTAACCACGCGATCATCAAGGGCGCTTTGTTCATGGCGCTGGCGGGCATGGTGCTCAGCCATCAGGGCACTAGCCTGAACGATTGCCGCGGGCTCGGACGCTCAGCGCCCTGGACGATGACGGCGTTTGCGATCTCAGGTCTGTCTTTGATTGGCGTGCCTCTGACAGCCGGGTTCCAGTCCAAGTTTGCGCTGGTTGCCGCATTGCTGGAAAGCGGCTGGTGGTGGGCGGCCTTGATCGTCGTATTCACGAGTGTGCTGGCGGTTATCTATATGGGGCGCATCCTTGAAGCGATGTTCTTCCAGGCTCCGATCAATCCAAACAAACGCCGCAAGGAAGCTCCGATGATGATCCTGATCCCGCTCTGGATTCTGGCGCTTTCCAATATCTGGATTGGTCTTCAGGCTGACTTTGTCTTCGGTCTGGCACGTGATGCGGCTTCGGCCCTGGTTCTGGGAGGTCCAGCATGATGACCGGTGAATGGGCCATTATCGCCGCGCTTGGACTACCGCTCATTATCTGTGCCGGGATTTATCTGGCGGGTAAAATTCCTGACCTGCGCGAAGGTGTAACGCTCCTTGGCGCTGCGGCTCTGTTTGTCACGGCCATGGTGATCGCCTCGCAGGTGTCGTCCGGCAATCCACCTGAGTTGACCCTCTGGGAAGCTTTGCCGGGGATCAGTTTTGCGTTCAAGGCCGAACCCCTTGGGGCCTTGTTCGCTCTGGTTGCGAGCGGCCTCTGGATCGTCAACAGCTTCTATTCCATCGGCTATATGCGCGGGAACCGCGAGCGGAACCAGACCCGGTTCTACATGTGTTTCGCAATTGCCCTGTTCGGGGCGATGGGTGTGGCCCTTTCGGCCAACCTGTTCACGCTGTTTGTGTTTTATGAGATTCTGACGCTCTCCACCTATCCACTGGTGGCGCACAAAGGCGATGCGAACGCACAGCGCGGCGCACGGATTTATCTGATGACGTTGCTTGGCACGTCGATTGGCTTCCTTCTGGTTGCTGTGATCTGGACCTACACGGTCGCAGGCAGCCTCGATTTCGTGGATGGCGGGTTGCTGGCACAGGTCGAAGATTTGTCACCTATTGTGGCCAGCGTCCTGCTGCTCCTGTTTGCTTTTGGTGTCGGTAAGGCCGCGCTTATGCCGTTCCATTTCTGGCTGCCCAACGCGATGGTGGCGCCAACGCCGGTTTCGGCCCTGTTGCATGCGGTGGCGGTTGTGAAGGCAGGCGTGTTCACCGTTCTTAAAGTTGCCATCTACATCTTTGGTGAGGACTTGCTGAGCGAGACGGCGTCGCGGGACTTCCTGCTCGCGCTGGCATGCTTCACCATAATCGTGGCCTCGCTGATTGCCATGACGAAGGACAATCTGAAAGCGCGTCTTGCCTATTCGACGATTGCGCAGCTTGCCTACGTCACGTGCGGCGCGATGTTGGCGACGACAACCGGCTTTATGGGCGGTTCCTTGCAAATCGCGGCGCATGCGGTGGGCAAGATCACGCTGTTCATGTGTGCCGGCGCGATTTATGTCGCGACGGGCAAGACCAATATCTCCGATATGCGCGGGCTGGGCAGGCGAATGCCGCTCGTGTTTACCGCTTTCTTCGTTGCGTCGCTCTCGATCATTGGCATTCCGCCGCTGGCGGGGGATTGGCCGAAGTATGAGCTGATGCAGGCCGCGGCTGATACAGGCACAGATTACGTTCCGTTCGTGCTTATCCTGTCGTCCTTGCTTAATATTGCCTATCTCATTCCGATCTCGGTCCTGGCGCTGATGCCGCCGCCCGGCTCACCTGAGCCTGCAGCCTTCAAACGCCCGGGCGGCGCGCCCATGCTGACTGTTGCTGCGCCATGCTTTACAGCACTGCTCTGCTTCATCATGTTCTTCACCATTGGCCCAATATCAGAGTTTCTTGAGCCGGTATTCTATGGGGTAGCCAGCGCCCAGTCTGAAGGAGGGCTGCCATGACGACGCCAATTGATCGCGACTCCAGTGGCCGTTTCGTAAAGCCGCCTGAAGACACCCCGAACCTGCCAACCGGGCCTGATGACGTTCACCCTGTTGGCCGCCTCCTGTTTGGCTGGGTTGAGAACAAGCGAACTCCTGCCATTTTGCTGGGCCTGGTTATTCTGATCATCGTTGGATTGACGATTATCGATCTCAGCATTGATCGCCATGACTATTTCGACATTGCAAGTACGGCCTGGTTTTACAGTGTCTGGGGCTTTGGTGCGTTTGCGTTTGCCGTTCTGTCCGGATGGCCGCTGGGCAAACTGTTGCGCCGCGATGAAGACTATTATGATGAGGCCGATACCAAGCCACAGGATGTGGAGGCGGACCAATGAGCGGTTTGCTCGCACTCACCAATCCAGGGCTGATCCTCATCGTGGTCGGCGTTCTTGGCTGCTTGATCCCGGTGCAGCGCGTGCGTCAGGCGCTTATGGTGGCAACACCGGTTGTCGCCTTGATCCTGTTGACTTTCGCAGACCGGAACACTGATCTTGCCGTCTGGTCGGTCCTCGGGCTCGACCTTGTCACCTATAGGGTCGACAGCCTGTCCTTTATTTTTGCGCTGGCTTTCCTGATCGCATCCTTCCTGAATGCTATCTATGCGCTGCATACTGACGACCGATTACAGGACGGTATGGCGCTCGCCTATGCTGGGGCAGCGGTCGCTGCGACCCTTGCTGGTGATCTGATGACCCTGTTCATCTTCTGGGAGATCACGGCCGTCAGCTCTGTTTTTCTGATCCTGAGGGCTGGTACAAAGGCCGCTTATCAGGCGGCTATGCGATATCTTGGCATTCAGATCCTGTCAGGCGTATTGCTGCTTGATGGCCTCGCCTATGTGTACAAGTCGACCGGCAGTCTTGAACTCACGGCCTTCACATCATTTGATCAGCCTGGCGCGATCTATGTGTTCCTTGCCTTTGCGATCAAGGCGGCTTTCCCCTTCCTGCACAACTGGCTGCAGGACGCCTATCCAAAAGCCACTGTGGTGGGCGCCGTCGTGCTATCAGCCTTCACCACCAAATTGGCTGTCTATGCCTTTGCGCGCATGTTCCCGGGCTTTGAAGTCCTGATCTGGATTGGCGCGGTGATGACCATCTTCCCGGTCTTCTTCGCGGTGATTGAGAATGACCTGCGCAAGGTCCTCTCCTATTCCCTGAACAATCAGCTTGGCTTCATGATTTGCGCGATCGGGATCGGCACGCCGCTGGCTCTGAACGGCGCTGCGGCGCACGCCTTTGCGCACATTATCTACAAAGGTCTGCTGTTCATGAGCATGGGCGCTGTTCTCTACAGGGTCGGCACAGCCAAGGCGAGTGAGCTTGGCGGCCTCTGGCGATCGATGCCGTATACAGCAGTGTTCTGTATCATTGGGGCGATGTCGATTTCGGCGTTCCCGCTCTTCTCCGGTTTCGTCGCCAAGTCACAGACGATGAGCGCCGTGGCGACGTTTAACAATGGCGAGTATTTTGTCGTCTGGCTGATGCTGCTCTTCGCCTCCGCAGGTGTTCTGGAGCATTCAGGGATCAAGATCCCGTATTTTACCTTTTTCGGGCATGATGGCGGGCACCGGGTCAAGGAAGCACCGTTCAATATGCTGCTTGCCATGGGGCTTGCGGCCTTCATTTGTATCGCGATCGGGCTGCCTATGGTGGGCGGGCTTGGCTATGGTTGGCTGTATGACTTGCTGCCCTGCACGACCTCCGCAGTGGCGGTGGATGTGTGCAATGTGTCAGGGGTCGAGATTAAGGCCTACAAGCCCTATACGCTCGACCATATTATCACCCAGATGCAGCTGCTGATGCTGGCAATCCTCGCCTTTATGCTGCTCAAGCGTTTCGGGCTGTATCCGCCCGAGAGGCCGGGGACGATCCTCGATAGTGACTGGCTTTACCGCAAACCGGGATACGGTCTGGTTAAGTGGTGTGGTACGGTGTGGGGCAAAGTGGGCCCCGCGATGAGCGCGATTTCAGGCACGCTTGCGGTGCAGACCTTCAATCGCCTTGAGGCGGCGTTCAGCCCGCGTGGAACGCTGGCGCGCGGCGGTCTGGTGAATGGCATGGCGGTCTGGTCGGCAGTGCTTCTGGGGCTCGTCATGCTGGTGGTTCTGCTGGCATAGTTTCATCCGCAGGATAGAACCGCACACTGGACTGCAGTTCTGTCACTGTATTTGACGATATTTAAGCTGCACTTTCCCTCACTCTACAGCTCAATCGTTCAGTATTACTCACTGTAATCGATCTGCTATTTTTCATTTACTCGCTGATTTGCTCCGATAACATCGGCGTAATTCATAAGGGGTGAATACAAAAATGAGTAATGAATCTAGCGAGTTGGGAGCAGAGACTCTCAGCCCAGCCGGAGCGATTGGCCTGACAGCTACAATTGTTAGCGCCTATGTTGGCAAGAACGCCGTTCAGAGCGAACACTTGTCTTCCTTGATCCGAGACGTCCATGACACGATTATGCAGCTTGCTGAAGGCGCGGCTCAACCGGCCGAGCTTAAGCCTGCCGTGTCGATCAAGAAGTCGATCACGGATGACTATTTGATCTGTCTGGAAGATGGCTTGAAGTTCAAATCGCTGAAACGCCATTTGCGATCCAAGTACGATATGACACCTGACCAGTATCGGGAAAAGTGGGGCTTGCCGTTCGACTACCCGATGGTTGCGCCCAGTTATGCCCGCAAGCGGTCCAAGCTTGCAAAAGATATGGGCCTCGGCCGCGGCAAGTAACGTATCGGATAAGAAACGAATACTTATGTTTCGATATTGAAATGAAAGTATTTGGTAAGCTAAGTTAATTTTTTACTTAAATTGCTCTTGCCGATACCAACGAAGCACGTCAACGATAGCCTATAAACACCACGGGGGTGGCTATCTATGACCATTGCGTCAGCAGGGTTCTCTGGATTAACCAGAGCCCAGAATGAAATTTTATCCTATTGGCACGCGCAACGCGGCATGAACCGGTTGCCACGACGGGACCAGATCGACCCTGGCGTCCTGCGTAGCCACCTTGCTGCGATTTCGATTGTTGAAGTCCAGCCTGATGGTGACATGCGGTTTCGTCTGGTCGGATCTAAACTGCGCGCTGTGCTGGGCCGTCAAATCAGCGGCTATTGCCTTGGAGAGCTTCAGGGCGCGGCAGCAGATATGTTCTCGCTTGGGTTGTCCGCTGTGCTTGAGCGCGAAGCACCGATTGGCGGTATCATCGAACGAACTCGCGACTGCCATGCCTGGATGCGTCTTCCTTTGGCTGTAGAAGGCGCTGCACCTGTCATCCTTTGCCATGACGCCTTGTTGTCGAAACGAGAGCAGATTGGAGATGCCGGGGCGCAATCCAACAGGGTATCCCGCATCAATGAGGGCCTCGCCGCCTGATTTCACAACAGATCGCGGCCCTGTATAGGAAAATTGTCCTACATCTGGTCCTGATGTGCTAACGTACCTCCTCAACCGGAATAGAGGACGCAGGGTATGGTTGCACGCAGGCACAGAAATGATCGAAATGGCGCTCGATTGGCAGCAGGATTAGCGGGGTATGCGCTCGGGATCAGCACGGACGCGATCCTGTCGATAAACCGCGGTTCGCACGAGGTGGCAAAGGCGCGTCAGGTCGCGATGTATCTGGCGCATGTCGGTTTCGGGATGAGCCTTGCACGGGTCGCAGATGCTTTTGATCGCGATCGATCCACAGTGGCGCATGCGTGTCATGTCGTGGAGGACAAACGCGACGATACCGCTTTCGATGAGTGGGTTGAAACGCTTGAGACGGGCCTCTGTGTACTGGCACCGCTGAACAAGATCGCCGCATGAGCGAGCGATTGGTAAGGGCGCTGCAAAAGGGTGGATGCGCAGCCAAGCTTGCCGACGGGGCGTACCAGATTTGGCGACAGCGCGACTTGCGTCGCAGACCTGCCGGTTGCCTAAGTGGGGCGGAGGTCGAAACGCTGCGGGTTCAAGGCAGGCTTTCTGTTCTTCTGTTGGAGAACAGACAAGTGTTGGTCTGGACCGGGCCAGCTTACATGCCGCCGACGACATCCGGGGCACCTGATGCGCTGATGCATACAGCCGAAGCGGAGGCCCCGGGTCATGTGTCTCTGCTCCAACGCGTCCTGAAGCGTCTGGAGGATACCGTCCAACAGACAAGGGTTGCGGAAGCTGCCTTTGATTTTCGGGCTGATTGCGAGTTGGCCAGTCAATCAGCAGGCGTCAGTGGCATGAACTGGACGGCGCTTTCAGCCGGGACGCGCATCGATGGCGGGGCACCGGGCGACCGGATGGGCACAAATCCATCGACACGGGCCGCGCGGCGACTGGACCAGCTGCAAGACAGGTTGGGCGGTGATACGTTCAGGGTGCTGGGTCGTTTGATTGTGGACGAGGTGACACGCAATGCAATGGCAAGGCATCTTGGGGTCAAGCCTGCAACAGCTGAGAAGATCGCAGAGTGCGCTTTGCTTGATCTCGCTGAAACGTATGATCAGAGTGTCAGGCGACCGGATCGCTTGAGGCTGTCATCATGATCCGCTCGAGCATGGAAGCGAGCCCGTTGGAGCGTTGGGCACTGAGCGCACCTGTGACGCCGATACGGTCAAGAAAGTCACGCGCATCAAAGCTGCGAATTTCTGCGCGTGAGGCTCCCGAATAGAGCCTGATGAGGAGGGCGATCAGGCCAGATACAATCATCGCATCGGACTCAGCACGGATGATCAGCCTGTCTTGTTCAGCCGGTGTGATCACCATCCAGACCTGAGATGCGCAGCCCAAGACGCGGGTCTGTTCAGTGCGCTCACTGGGGTCAAGTGGCGGATTGGCCTTGCCGAGATCAATGATGTGAGCGTAGCGATCCTCCCAATCATCCAGAAAGGCAAATTCGTCTTCAATCTCGGCGGCGCGGTCAGTAAGGGTCATGCGCGTCATGTGGGTCATGTCGGCGCAAAAGAAAACCCCCGGAACCGAGGTTCCGGGGGCAGCCATGGAATTGTGGGGGGTTATTGAGACACTTTTCCGATACACTTGCCAACATCCGCCAGGGCATGTTCGCCGATGCAGAAAGGCACTTCGTAATGCTTGTGCGCGGCGGCGACACACTGTTGCAGATTGAGGTTTGCCATGTTCAGACAACCGGCTGTCTCACGCTCTTGCATGGCAACATGCATATGTGTGTTCGGGCCTTCTTCAGCGCCGATGATACGATAGGCCGCAAGTGTTGTAATCCGGTCGGCAATCGGCTCCTTGCCGCGGGCAATCCGGCCTGTGGAGCCGAGGCGAGACACGGCTGACGGCACGCGGATAGAGCTCGCCACGCTGGAAACGCTTTCCCAGACAGATGGCGAACCAGCTTGACCGGCTTGGGTCAGAACAGAGTTGATGGTGGGGGAGGACATGGCCTGAACCATGGTGCCACGCGCCGGAATACCATTGCGAGAGGACGCAAGCAGTCCGTTTGCCTTGGCGCCGGAATTGCCAACCTTGCCCTTCGCCCAGCCCGCACCTTGCAGGCTGTACGCCTGTTCCTTGACGAATGCGGCGGCGCCAATCAGGCGCTTGCTATCTGCGTTGACGGCGCTGATTGAAGAATTAACGGCGCTGTTGCCGCCATTCAGGGTCCGCGCGTAACGGACATCATTCTTGAGCCCGGTGATTAGAACATCGCGGCCATAATAGCCCTCAATGTCGAGGACAGCAGCACGAAACTCCGGGTTTTGAGACGCCACAAGTGCTGAATAAGCCATCCAGCCCTGAGTGAGCTTGTCCGGGTTATGACCACCCAGGCTGGTCAGAGAGTGGTCGATGTCTTTTGCTGAGCCAAAGCCTTTTGATTTCACATCCGTTACATCGCCATGAAAGGTTGCATAAACGGCAGCAGCGCGGGCCAGCGGATCAGTAAAGCCGGAGCTTTGCGCGCTGACCTCTTGAGGGGCAGGGGTTACGATCTGTGCACCGGCCTGCAGCGCCAATCCGGCGACCGCGCCAACCAGTGTTGACAGTATCTTGATCTTCGCCATGGGGACTCTCCTGCTCTCCAAAATCGACACTGGCCTATCTTTCGCCCGACGCAAGGGCTAGTGTCTGCTGAATTGCGGTCGTAACTGCAAATTAATTTATACCGCTCCCCGAGGCTGCCTAACAAAAATCACCGATCCGTTAAGATGAGTTCATCAAATCCAGCTAATACGGTAGGCGTCGTGCCAATAACTCTGGCAGTGATTCTGTCCGGAATGGCGCTGGTTTTGACCTTCTTGAGCGGCGGTTTTGGCAGTGGGGTGGGCAGCGTTTTCCTGCTTGCACCAGCGATTATCTGGCTGATCTGGGGCGAGAAACCCTTGGTCTCAGCGATTGGCTCAGCCTTGGTGGGCGCGGCGGGACTGGCGTGTTTTCAACTGTTTGGCTTTGTGCCGCCACCTGTCGTATCCCTGGCGCAATCAAGCTTGCAAAGCCTGCCCTGGGTTTTCGGAGCGATGGGTCTGGCGGTTCTTGTTCGGCTGAATTTCAGACGGACGCCGGGCTTGCCCGCGACGCCCTCAAACAAGGCGTATACGGATCATGAAACACAGTTAATCCTGCCGGCAGATGGACCAATATTAATTTTTGATATTTCCAAGTTTGGACGGATAAGGGCGCGTTTCGGCGCTGAGCAGCCGTTTTCCAACGCGCGCAGCGGACAGGTCGCCAGTCTTATTCTGGTCGATCATGCCGGTGAAGCGCTGAAGCCGGGGGTGGCCCAACTGGAGAGCGGTCTTCGCGTTGGCGTTCTCGAAACGCCGCATGCCGAAGGGGCCTACCTGACGCTTCTGCGGACAGACATGCTGGGCGGCTACTCACAAGACGAACTTGATCAGGAACTACGGCTCAGAACCGCGTTCTTTGCAACATTGGGGCATGATCTGAAAAGCCCCCTGAACGCCATTCTTGGCTTTGCTGATATGATGGATATGGAAGTGCGCGGGCCGATGCCTGAAGGCTATAAGGAATATCCTGGGCTGATCAAAGAAGGTGGGCAGACGCTTGAGCGGCTGATTGCGGACTTCCTCGATTACGCCAAATCGGAATCGGATGAGTACGAGATTGATCCCGCGCCGATGGATGTTGCGGCCAGCGCAGATAGCGTGATCCGCCAGTCACAGGCCGCTGCTGTTCATGCCGGCGTCAAGTTGCGCCTGAACGCCAATAGCGATGTTCTGGCCATGGCAGATGCGGGGGCTATCCGAAGGATCTGGGACAACCTTGTGTCCAATGCGATCAAATATTCAGGTGAGGGCCAAACGGTCGAGCTTGCGGCGCAGCGCCAGGGTGAATGGGTTGAACTGAGCGTCGCTGATCAAGGCGTTGGCATGAGCGCGCAGGATCTGGAACTTATTGCAGAGCCCTTTGCACAGGGGAGCAATGCCAAGGGACGTGCGGGCACCGGGCTGGGCCTTGCAATGGTCGACCGGCTGGCACGGCTGCACGGTGGGCAGGTCAGGATAGAAACGGCCCCGGGTCAGGGGACCCGCGTGTCGGTCACTCTTCCTGCTGTTTCAGAGGAATTGCGGAAAGCTGCTGAGTAGCCATGCGTTCCTGGACTTCGCGGTCCTGATATCGTGCTTCAATCGCGATCAGGATAATCGCCGACAGGGTGAAGGTCGCCATTGCGCAGAGCAGAGCCGCACTAAAAACAGGTGAGGACATCACCATATCCAATAGTCTGATAGTGGTCTCTGACTGCATTTTCTGCTCTCCCCCCGTAGTTCCCTGGCCAGCAACGCCGCGCAAATTCTGTGCGCCAACGCGACAAACGCTATCCCCGAAAATGCCTTTCTGTTAACCAAGCTGTATGTCACATGAACGACTGCAGACCAAGGTGTGGGTGGATGCCCTGATGCGCCGCGCACAAGTTGCCGGGGCAAGCGCGTTTGTACTCCAATCGGGGGATGCGTCCCGAGGCGATGTTCTGATCAAGATCGCGGATCTGGCAGGCGGCGGAAAGGTCTTTGTGCCGCGTACGAGCATGGAGGGCGAACGCATCTTTGTTGACCTGATCGTTCAAGGCGTTGGCCCGGATGAAAGCAGCGCTGATGCCTATGTTCAGACGGCGCGACATCGGGACCGGGACCTGTGGGTTATCGAGATTGAAGACCGCGAAGGGCGTCACTTTCTGACCGAGCCGACAGAAACGCCAGAATAGTCCCGAAACGTAACGCTTCATTAACTGCAAATCACCGACATGGACCTGACCAAAAGGGGATTTGGTGCATGTTGTTTTTGCTCAATGATGTGATTGTCGAGATTGATCGTCCCGAAGTGCATTTGCAGTCGGTTTGGCGAGATATGGGCTGCGGTGATCCACGCGGAATGCGCGCGCAGGATGCCGTCGAATTCGTGCAACAAAAAATGCGCGATAGCCTTCAATCGGGCGAAGCACTGAACAATGAGCTGGCGTCCAATCTTGCGGCACTGATCGTTGCCAAAACCGGGGCGAACAGTCTGATTTTCAAGCCGACGGCCAGCGGCGGGCTGGAGCCGCGCCTACGTCATGTGCCGACCATGGTCCTGGAAACCTATCGCAAGGGCGCAGCGAACGAAGACAGCCAATCGAAGCGTCTCGCATCGGCCTGAGCACGACAGATATTGAAGCGCGCTGTGATTTCGTCTACCGAGCGCGCCTGCACAAACCTAAGTTATACTCATGTCTCTAAGCCTGTCTGAACAAGCGTCCCGTCGGCGCACCTTCGCGATCATCTCACATCCTGATGCGGGTAAAACCACGCTGACCGAGAATCTGCTGCTCGCCGGCGGCGCGATCCGGGCTGCCGGCGAAGTGGCCGCGCGCGGGGAGCGACGACGCACAACCTCTGACTGGATGAAGATTGAACGCGATCGCGGTATTTCGGTCAGTGCCTCGGTCATGACGTTCGAATATCAGGGCAATGTCTACAACCTGCTGGATACACCGGGCCACGAAGATTTCTCCGAAGATACCTATCGCACGCTGACCGCTGCTGACTGTGCCATCATGGTCCTTGATGCTGCGAAAGGCATCGAGCCGCAGACGCTGAAATTGTTCGAAGTTTGCCGCATGCGCGATATTCCGATTGTCACCTTCATCAACAAGATGGACCGCGAAGCGCTCGATCCGCTTGAGCTGCTCGACCAGATTCAGGACCAGCTGCAGCTCGATACAGCGCCGCTCTATTGGCCCGCAGCGAGTGGTCAGCGCTTTGGCGGCATGGTTGACCTGCGCACGGGCGACTTCCTGCACTATTCGAAACGTACCGCCGAAGAAGGTGTTGCGCCCGGCATGTCACCCCGCGTGGATCTGGACGATGTTCGCGCCGAAGTCGACCCAAGTGCGCTGGAGGAGCTTGAAGAAGGCAGCGAAATGGCCCGCGAAATGCTGCCGGACATAGACAAACAGGCCTTTCTCGAGGGGCACATGACTCCGGTCGTGTTCGGCACGGCGCTGCGCCATTTCGGGGTCGGGGAATTGCTTGCGACACTGGAAGAGTTTGCACCTGCGCCGCGCCCGCAAAATGCCCACAGGAAAGAAGAGGCGCTTAACCTCGAACGCGATAACAAGAATGTCTCCGGCTTTGTATTCAAGATTCAGGCAAACATGGACCCGAATCACCGCGACCGCGTGGCGTTCCTTCGCCTTTGCTCTGGTGAGTTCAAGCGCGGCATGCGCCTCAAAACGGTCGCGGGTAAGCAGGTGAATGTGCATAATCCGCTGATGTTTTTGGCGCAGGATCGTGAGATCGCTGAAACCGCCTATGCGGGCGATGTAATCGGCGTGCCGAACCATGGCCAGTTACGTGTCGGGGACAGCCTGTCGGAAACAGGTGAGATCAAGTTTGCGGGCATTCCGAACTTCGCGCCCGAGATCTTGCGCCGCGCCCGGCCCAAGGACCCGATGAAGGCCAAACACTTGCGCAAGGCGCTTGAAAGCCTCGCCGAAGAAGGCGTCACCCAATTGTTCAAGCCGAGTATCGGGTCGGACATGATTGTCGGCGCCGTAGGGGCCTTGCAGATTGAAGTCATGGCCGAGCGTATGGTCACCGAGTATGGCCTGGATGTCGTGTTCGAGGCGGCGCCTTACAATGTTGCGCGCTGGATCAATGGCGATGAGGAGAAAATCGCCGCATTTCTCGACAAGAACAAATCAGCGTCCGGGACAGATCTCGACGATGCGCCGGTCTATCTCGCCAAGAATGCCTGGGATGTCGGCTATGCGCAGGAAAAGAACCCCGATCTGCGCTTCACCGCGACCAAGGAACGGATGGTTTAGGCCTGAATTGCACCAGCATTGTGCACCGGAACGGCATAGCAAACAAAACTTCATGCCATTTCGTTTTACTGCCACAATCGAACGGTCTATCTAGCGCCCGCTAACAAAGGGGTGAGCATGGAACCCGAAACACCGATTGAGTTGCCGGAATGGGCATCTGAGAACCTTCCCGATTGGGCTCAGGGCAATTTACAGTACCTCGTGAATGTCTGGAACGAAGGGGCCTTCGGGCTGACCTATGGAGAGATTGCCACGATTGTGGGTATTCTTTTCTTGTCTCTGATCATTCGCGGTATCTTTGCGCGGACCATTGTTCGCGGAATTTCGCGTGCTGCTGCGGGAACCGAAACCCAGTTTGATGATGCGCTGGTCAAGGCCATTGCAACGCCTCTCAAGATCGTTCCGGTCATTATTGGGGTCTATATGGCGCTGCGCATCGTCGATATTGAGGGGATGGCGGCGGACACAGCTGACAAAGCGGTGCAGTCTATCATTACGCTTGCGGTGTTCTGGACCTTGTCGCGGGCGGTCAACGCGTTCGAATTCCTCTTTACCGGCCTGCGCGATACCTTGTCGCCTGCGATTGTCGACTGGCTGGTCAAGCTCTTACAGATCGTTCTGATTATACTTGGGTTCGGGGCGGTCGCAGATATCTGGGGGATCGCGCTCGCGCCGATTATTGCCGGTCTCGGGATATTCGGTATTGCGATCGGCCTCGGCGCGCAGGATCTGTTCAAGAACCTGATCTCCGGCATCCTGATTATGACGGAGAAGCGCTTCATTCCAGGCGAGTGGATTCAGGTTGACGGCGTGGTTGAAGGAACGGTCGAGAAAGTGAATTTCCGGTCCACTGTTATCCGGCGCTTTGACAAGAGCCCTGTCTTCGTGCCGAACGGTCTGTTGTCGGATAATCCGCTCACCAATTTCTCACGCATGAGCCATCGGCGGATCAAATGGGTCGTCGGCGTTGAGTATCGCAGCACGGTTGAACAGCTCGAGTACATTCGCGATGAGATCGAAGCCTGGCTGTGGAATGATGAGCGCTTCGCCAAACCGCCTGAAGCCGCGCTGTTCGTGCGCGTTGATAACTTCAATGCAAGTTCAATCGATTTTCTGATCTACACCTTCACCTATTCCACCAATTGGGGTGAGTGGCTGAAGATCAAGGAAGAACTGGCTGTCGCAATCTACCAGATCATTGAACAGGCTGGCACCGGGTTCGCGTTCCCAAGCCGCACACTCTATATGCAGCAGCAGGATGCACCGGAAATCATGGCACCGCCGCAGCGTAGTGTCGGTGTTGCCATTGCCAAGGCAGAGCGCGCCGCTCTCGACGCGAATACATCCCAGATTGACGATGATGATGACGGCTGATGAACAGGTCGGCCTCATTGCGGGCTCAGTTTCCTGTTTTCGTTTCCGTCAGGCTGGCCTAGTCTGCCAGCAGGAAACCGGGGGATACCCATGTTCAGACTGATCTCACTTCTGCTGGTTATTGGCGGTGCTGCCGCACTCTGGTTTGGCGGACAAAAGTATCTGGACGAGCAAGCTGGTGGTGACCGGGCCGCAGCAAGCAGCAGTGTTGGCGGGGTTCTGCAGCCAGGGTTCGACACCCCCAGCGTGTCGGATGCCGTGCGTCCAGAGCGGCGCAGCTTTACACCGAGTACCAGCACTGAGTTTCAGGACATGGTCACGACGAGTTCGGCGAGTGATGCGGTTGTTGATTCGCTCCGTTCTGTACCGATTGCGCACGAAACCCCAGGCGCAGCGCGTTTTGGCCGGGCCTTTGAAGTTACCCTGGCGATTGATGGAACAGGCGATACCAACGCCGCCGACGCCTTGCTCGGGCAGGGCAATGTCGTTGAAGCAGAGGCGCTCATCTCTCCCGATGTCCGCGCGACGCTGTCAGGATCAAATTTCGAAATCGATCCTGTAACCCCGCTTATTCAGACCATTTCGCCGCTAACCGAGAATATCTGGCGCTGGAAGGTAACGCCGCTTGAAACCGGCGCTCAGGATCTGATTATCGAGATTTTCGCGCTGGACGGCGACCGTGCGATGCCCGTGCGTACCTTCCGTGACCGTGTGGAAGTTCAGGTATCCGCGGTGGGGCAGGCCATCGCCGTTGCAAATTCGCTTAGTCCGCTTGCTGTCGTGATTGGCGGGATTGGCTCTCTGCTGGCGGGCTTGCTGGGGGTCTTCCGCTTCTTCAGAGGTGGTTAAGACGCAGGATCGCTATTATTTGACGCGATCGACGCGGAACGCGGTGCCCCCGTCGAGTTTCATCCGGAAGCTGCCGAGTGCGGCTTTCTTGACCTCAGCGCTGTCTGCCTCGCCGCCGCTAAGATAAACGCGGCGACTGTCTGACTGTTTCCATTGCTGTCCATTGTCCAGATCGATGATCAGTTTGCCGCGCGAGTCTTTCCGAACACGCGTAACCGCTGCGGTTATGCTATTGAATTCCTCAACGGCTTCCTTTTCGCCATCGTCACTATTGCCGCCAAACCGAGGCATCGCGATCTTGGGCAGGGATGGGATCGAAAAGCCGAATGAGTCGCGCTGCACCTCTTCAATCTCTGCCCGGCTGATCGTAGTGACTTCGCCTGTCTCCTCAGCGACCTTTAGTCGCCCGACTGCGTTATCATAGCAGGCAAGGCGCTCCAAATCGTCTGCAATATCAACACATGCGTAAACATCTGTCGTAGAGGCGGTATCGTCCTGCGCAGAAGATATAGGCACGAGGATCAGAGCAACGGAACTAAACAAGGCAAAGCGCATGACAGACGGTCTCCGAGCATTCAGCGGCTAGGCAAAATTGCCAGAACCTGAAAGACTGTGGCAAATCACTCGTGAATAGAAAAGTCCGGAGTACACATGCAGCTCAAATCGATTCTCGCAGCCGGTTGTCTGGCTCTGTCATTTGCACTCGCAGCCTGCGGCGGCGGCGGTGGATCCAGCGAAGATGATGTGCTGACCCTTCGCCGCGGTATCTCTGCAAAGGTGGATGCACTCGACCCGCACCGCTCCTCAGCGGCGTGGGAGAACATCATCATCGGCGATATGTTCCACGGCCTGATGCAGCATGCACCTGATGGAGAGGTGATCCCGGCGGTTGCGGAGAGTTGGGAGATTAGTGAGGACGACCTGACATGGACGTTCAAGCTCAAGGAAACGACCTGGTCTGATGGCGTTCCGCTGACTGCGAATGACTTTGTTTTCGCGATGCGCCGAATTCAAGACCCTGCCGTCGCGTCTCAATATTCTTCGCTTCTGTACGTTATAAAGAATGCTGAGGCGGTGAATAACTACAATCCTGAAGATGGGTCTGGTTTGCCTCCGGAAGAGCTGGGTGTGCGCGCGATTGATGACTACACGCTCGAAATTACACTGATGAAGCCAGCACCTTACCTGCTGGGCCTTCTGACACATTATACGACCTTCCCAGTGCCGCAGCATATCGTCGAGCAGTATGGTGATGCCTGGGTCCAACCTGACAATATTGAGGTCAACGGCCCATACAAGCTGGTTTACTGGGTAACAGGCGATCAGATCGTGACCGAGAAAAACCCGCTCTTCTATGAGGCGGACACCGTGTGTTTTGAGCGCGTCGCTTATTTCGAGCTGACTGACGCATCAGCCGTTGAGCGCCGGATCGAGGCGGGTGAGCTTGATATCAACAATGACTTTGATGGTGGACGCAAAGCCGAGATTGACCAACGCTTCCCGGGTTGGGCGCGGACGTCTCCAGCGCTTCTGACGACCTATTGGAGCTTCAATTCCTCAGAAGAGCCCTTTGACGATGTACGGGTTCGCAAGGCGCTGGCGATTGCGATTGATCGGGAGTTTATCGTCAATCAGGTTCTGACGCCGGGCTTCATTCCGGCCTATAGCTTCGTGCCGCCGGGGATCAACAATTATGAAACCGAGCGGCCTCAGGTCGACTGGGCGGATACACCACGTGAAGAGCGTTTGGTCGAAGCGCGCCGCTTGCTGGAAGACGCCGGGTTTGGCCCGGACAATCCGCTCGAATTTGAGTACATCTATCGCTCAACCGGAGACAATCCGAAGGCGGCGCCTGTCGCTCAGGCCAATTGGAATGAAATTGCCCCATGGGTGAATGCTCAAATTCTTCTACAGGACACGAAAGTGCTGTATGCGCGCTTGCGTCAGTCCAACTTTGAAGTCTCCGATGGCGGTTGGCTTGCAGACTATAATGACCCGCTCAATTATCTCTATCTGCTCGACTCTGCGACGGGACAGCAGAATTACGGCAACTATGACAATCCTGAGTTTGATGCGCTCCTGGAGCAAGCAGGGCAGGAGCGGGATCTGGTCAGACGCGCTGAGCTGTTTGCGGCCGCTGAAGCGATCATTCTGGAAGAAAAGCCGATTACGCCGATGTGGTTCCAGGTGACAAAGAACCTTGTTGATCCTAGCCTGACAGGCTGGGAAGAGAATGCCGAGGACAATCACCGTTCGCGGTGGATGTGCCGCGCTGAAGCACCAACTGAGAGCGAGTAAATCGGAAGAGGGCGATGTCGACGGAACTGGAGACACTGGGTGCGGCCTCTATGGGGGGAGCGTCTTCGGGACCAAAAGCGGATCGGGCCGGCCAGCCCTGCCTGAACTGCGGTACCGTGTCGACGCAGCGATACTGCCCAAACTGCGGTCAGTTGGCCGCAAGCTTTCATCGGCCCTTCTGGTCACTGATTGGCGAGGTGATCTCTGACACGATATCTTATGATGGCCGGATTGCTCGAACCGTGCCACTGCTCCTGTTTCGTCCGGGATATCTGACGCGGTCTTACACAGAGGGCAAACGCGCGCGATACGTTCCCCCGTTTCGACTGTTCTTGCTATCAAGTGTCATCTTCTATCTGGCTTTGTTCTGGATTGTCGATTCCAACGGTCTCGTCGACAATATGAATATTGGCGATATCGAACAGGATGAAATTGCCGTTATTGTTGATGATGACGGCCAACGCCGCAGCCTGATCGATCAGGACGGGAATATCGATCGTGATTTGGTGAAGCGTCTCGCAGAAGAGGAAGATGCCGAGCTTGGCAATTCTGATTTTTTCATCGATAGCGCTGCTAACGTGGTTGAAAACCCCGAAGCCTTCTGGGCCGAGATCAAGACCTGGACACCCCGGATCAGTTTTTTACTGGTGCCGCTGACGATCCTCGCACTGGTCGTCATGCATGTCTGGCGGCGATCGCTTTATGTCTATGATCACACGATCCACGCACTACACTTGCATTCCTGGATCTATCTGGTCGGCACATTGACAATGGTTATTGGGCAATACAGTGGCGGCTGGGTCGGGGCTGCTTTCTCTATTGTATTTTTCTTCTATGTCTGGCGCAGCTTATCTGTGGCGACCTCATCCGGGGCGATCATGTCGTTTATCCGATTGATGATGATGCTGATCTTCTGGTCGGTATCCTTTTCATTACTTATCGCTGCGGCGATCATTGTGAGCGGAATCGCCGTCCAGACTTAGGGTTTGGACGGGGCGATTTCCGGATGTGCTCAAATCTTGCCCAGAATATGATTTGCTCCTTGTAACGCTCTGGCATGACACGACTAGAAATCGGTCAGTTCGGGAAGAATGTTGCGCTAAAACGACTGAAATCGGTCAACTATTCTCTGGCTGATGAGATGTTGTGGCAAATTCGACACACGAAAATTCGTCATCAGTGAATCAGTGACAAAAGCGTCACGAATGAATTGACGCTCGTCAAATGGTCCATAACACATTCAGCATGCGTCAAAGTACGTAACGCATTTTCGAGGGGAGCGCCCAGGAGTGGACGCTCGCAAAATTGAGGAGACGGATGATCATGGCTTATGATCCCACAAAGAAATCTACGAGTATTCGCTCGTGGGCGCTCGCGACAACGCTGCTAGGCGGCGTTGCTATGGCGATGCCTGCGCTTGCTCAGGATGAAGTTGAAACCATTGCCGAGGTTAATGAAGACGAGGCCGTACAAGAGAAGGTGGTTATCACCGGTTCTCGTATCGCGCGTTCAACCTTCAACACCACACAGCCGCTCGCGGTTGTAAGCGGCGCAGACCTGGAGCTTCGCGGCTTCACAAACGCTGCTGACGCGGTGTTCGACCTTCCAGGCGTTGTTTCAGTTGGTGCGGTTCAAACCGCTGAATTCTCTGGCGGTATCGGTATCGGTCAGAACCTGGCCAGCCTTTACGGTCTGGGGTCACAGCGGACGCTGACTCTTGTTGATGGCAAGCGCTTTGTCTCTTCCAACGCCCCAAACGGTGACGCTGGTAATACAGGTAGTCAGGTTGACCTCAACAACATTCCGGTCGGTCTGATCGAACGCGTTGAGGTGATCAAAGTTGGTGGTGCGGCTGTTTACGGTGCGGACGGCGTTGCAGGTGTTATCAACTACATCCTTAAAGATGACTATGAAGGCTTCGAGTTGGCGACCGATTATACGTCACTTGGAGATGATGGCTACGGAGAAGAAACGTCAATCCGGGCTCTGATCGGTGGTAACTTTGACAGCGGTCGTGGTAACCTGACTGCGTCTCTTGAATGGAGTGAAACATCAGCCATTCGTGAGTCTGACGTAGATTCACTCTTCGGTGATGATGACTACAGTTTCTTCACACCAGCCAATCCTGCTGATGGCGCTCCGGCTAGCCAGGTTCAGTCTATTCCTGACCCGGTTGCGGGCATCCTGTCTTTCGGTGGTCTTGCGACCCCTGGTTCTTCGGCCATCGTGAATATCGGTGTCGGGGCGTTCCCAAGTGGTGAGTTCTGGCAGTTTGATCCAACAGGCAATCTGGTTCCATACGATACAGGGATCGCAACGGGTAATGTGGTCTGGTCTTCAGGCGGTGACGGCCTTCGCCTTGCACCAATTGAAACCCTTCGTGAGCCGGTAGAGCGCTGGAACTTCTCCACATTTGCGCGCTATGATTTCAACGAGTACCTGCAGTTCAAAGGTAGTGTGTTCGCGAACCAGTTCACCGGTCGCTATGACTTCCAGCAGCCTTACTACGCTTCTGGTCTGTTCGGTGGTACCGGCAGCTCGCTGCAGTTTGACCTGGACAACCCGTTCCTGACGGATCAGGCGCGCGGCATTCTTGAGCAGGAAGGCGTTGACACGTTCTTCGTTCAAAAAGGCTTCGTTGAATTTGGACAGCAAGAAGTCAACGAGACGTCTGTCTTCGCTGTAAACCTTGCCCTGAACGGTGACTTCGAAGCGTTTGGTCGCGATTTCAACTGGGAAACCTATTATCAGAACGGTGAATCACGCATCACAGAGATTTCTGATGATCGCTCAGATGACCGTTTCTTTGCGGCTCTGGACGTTGGTATCAACCCGGATACGGGTGAAATCGACTGTCGTTTCAACTATGATCCGGATTATGAGATCCCGCTAGCGTCCTTCCCGGGTGCAACCGATGACCGCGGTGTTTTAGGGTCCGTTGGTGACTGTGTGCCGTTCAATCCGTTTATCGAAACGAACTCACCAGAAGCTCAGGATTATGTGACCGTAAACCAGCTGAACTTTGCGAACATCACGCAGGAAGTGTTTGGTGCATATATTGGTGGCGAAGTCTATGAACTACCCGCAGGCGGCCTAGGCGTTGCACTTGGCGTCGAATCTCGCCGCGAGACTGGCTCATTTGAAGCTGGTGGTGCGAACGAACTGGACATCCTCTCTGGCGGCGGCGGTGTGTCAATCGCTGGCGGCTACCAGACAGTTGACCTCTACGGCGAAGTTCAAGTTCCGATCGTTTCTGCTGATATGAACATTCCGTTCGTTGAAGCGCTTGATTTCGAAGGTTCTTATCGTCAGATGGACAATGACCGTGCTGGCACCGATGAGGCGTACGCCGTTGGTGTCGTTTGGGATACGATCCCTGGGGTGCGCTTCAAAGCGAACTCACAGCGGACGGTTCGGGCACCGGGCATCGGGGAACTGTTCTCTCCACGGGCACCCACAGGAGCTTTCGTTGCCGACCCATGTAGCTCGAATAATCTCTCCGGTGGTCCAAACCCAGAGGTTCGTCAGGCGAACTGTGCTGCAGGGTCTGCAGCAGCTGGTTTGCCGGGGCTCCCTACAACCTTCGTCAGCCAGGCGCAGAACGCTTCTGTGGTAGGTATCTCAGGTGGTAACCCGAACCTTAGTAACGAGGTCTCTGATTCTTACTCTATAGGCATCGTTTATGAGCCACACTTCCTGGACGGGTTCTCAGTCGCCGTTGACTATATCAATTTCGATATTGAGGACGCGATTGTTGAGTACACACCAACGAACCTGCTCGAAGGCTGTTACGATGCATCGGACTTCCCGAATGCGCTATGTACGACCTTCACACGTCTGCCTGATGGCCAGCTGCCATCAATCGGCGCGTTTGAATCAGGTTTCGTAAACGCGGCTGCTGTGCTTTACGATGCGGTGGAAATCACTGCCCGTTACGCAACAGATGTCTCTGACATTCCATTCATGGGTGGCTTCGAGGGTGACCTTGGTGCAATCGATATCGACATGCGCGTGCTGAACGTACAGACCGATACCGACAAGCCGTTCCCGTCTGTGGACAACGACAATGTTGGTGATGAGGACAATCCATACTGGCGTGGTGATGTGCGTGCACGTTACTTCCGTGGACCGCTCACAGCCTTCGTTGATGCTGAATACTTCGGCTCAGGCCGCATCGACGTTGAATCTGATGTGCCAAACCAGTACCTCAACTTTGCTGGTGAAGTTGTTCAGAATGTTGATGCCGCTTGGGTCTTCGACCTTGGTGGTCAGTACGATCTGACAGATTACCTGACGATCCGCGCGAGCATTGAAAACGTGGGTGACTGGTCACCTAACGAAGTTCAGTCTGCGACCGCTTTTGGTCCTCTGGAGTGGTACCTCGGCCGGACGTACAACGTTGGTCTGTCCTTCCGCTTCTAGGTTTTGAAGCCAATAAATTTGGAAATGGCGATCCTTCGGGGTCGCCATTTTCTTTTGAGCCTGTGGCCGTTTCGCCTTAGAGCTTCAGATCATGCGTAATCGCGATATCCCCGAGCTTGATGCAGTCGACAAAGCCTTTGTGCGCGGCCTTGTCTGTTTTGAGGATGAGGTGCTTCTGGCCTTCAACAAACCCTCCGGACTGCCGGTGCAGACACGGGGTAGTCATGGCCGGCATCTTGACGGCTTGCTGTGGGCCTTTGCCCGCTCAAACGGCAAGCGGCCCCGTTTGGTTCACCAGCTCGATGCCGGAACGTCTGGCCTCATCCTCGCGGCAAAAACCAAACCTGCAGCAGCCTTCCTCTCCAAAGCGTTCGAAGATCGCGAAGTCTCGAAAACCTATCTTGCGATCGTAAGGGGCGATCTGCCTGATGCCCGATCTGGCCGGGTTGAGCAGGCGCTGCTTCGGTCGGGGCGGGGTGTCGCTGTGTCGAACGCCGCTGCAGCCAAGCCCGCACAAACAGATTGGGCTGTGCTGTCGCGATCAGGCAATACGGCCTTGATCGAGGCGCGGCCACGGACCGGCAGATTGCACCAAATTCGCGCGCATATGGCGTCTCTCGGCTGTCCAATTGACGGGGATACCCTTTATGGCGGCGCAGACGCACCCCGCCTCATGCTGCATGCGTCCAAGCTCAACCTGCCGCACCCGGGCGGGGAACGCCTGCAGCTTGAAGCGCCAGCCCCGGAAGCATTTCAGGACTGGCGAACCCGCTTGGGGCTTTAGCTGTTCGTGCTAGGTACCGGGATTTGTGCCGGTGCGCCTGGTCCAAGGTCGATGCCGAGATACAACCAAATCATCATCAAGATCACGCCGGTGATCAACATCCAGATGGCGTAGGGGATCATCATCGCGGTCAGACTGCCCAGGCCAAAATCCTTCTTCCAGCGTTGGGCAAAAACCAGAATGAGTGGGAAATAGACCATGAGCGGTGTGATAATATTCGTGGCCCCATCGCCGACACGATAGGCTGCTGTCGCGCCGTCCGGGCTGACGCCTAGAAGCATCAGCATCGGCACAAGAACCGGCGCCAGCAGGGCCCACTTTGCGCTGGCTGAACCGACAAACAGGTTCAGGACCGCTGAGAACAGCACAATCATGCCAAGGACAATCGGCAGAGGCAGGCCGCTGCTCTGAATGGCATCCGCGCCATGGACCGCGGTGATCAATCCCAGATTTGACCACCCGAACATCGCAACGAAGTGAGCGGCAGCAAAGGCCAGGACAAGATAATAGCCCATGTCCTTCATGCCTTCGGCCATCAGCGCGACTAGGTCTTTATGGTCATTGATCGTCTTGGCGGCTGCGCCATAAGCCCAGCCTGCGGCCAGGAACAGGATCAGAAATCCTGCCACCATGGATCGGAAGAAAGGGTCCATATGGTTGTACCAAGCGGCGTCGGCGACGACCGTTGCGCAGGCGGCGGCAGTTTTGCCAGAAGCAAGACAGCGTGCTGTGAGTTCACCATCATCATACCAGAGCGGCGCGTTCGGAATGACGGTCATAATTGTCCACAAACCCGCAACGCCCAGGATCGCGAGCCCTGCATTTCGAAGGCCCTTCTTCTGGTCCGGCGTCAGCTCTTCATTCTCCTTGCCATAGCTCTGCATGTCACTGCCTGCATCTGGCACCCACGTGCCGAGCTTGGGTTCAATAATGCGATCGGTGACATACCAGATCACCGGCAGATAGATCAGCAGCAGCGCGGAGATGAAGTACCAGTTCCCGGCAAAGTTGACGCTCCAGCCCCCGTCAATGCTGCTTGCGACATAGGCACTTTCGGTGATGCCAAAGAGCAGCGCATCAAGCTGGCCTGGCGCGACATTCGCGGAAAACCCGCCTGACACACCTGCAAACGCCGCTGTAATGCCCGCTAATGGATGGCGACCTGCTGAGGCAAAAATAATCGCCGCCAGCGGGATCATAACGACATAACCCGCGTCCGCAGCGTGGTTGGAAAGCATGGCGATCAACGCCACCAGCGGTGTGAGTATAGCCTTTGGGGCATCGCGCATCGCGGCCCTGATCGCGCTGCCAAACAGACCGGAGCGCTCGGCGACACCGGCCCCAAGCATCACCACCAGAACATAGCCGAGCGGATGAAAGTGCGTGAACGTTTCGGGCATGTTCACCCAGAGCCGTTCGACATTCTCCTGCGCAAAGAGACTCACCGCCTGTTCGACTTTTGGTGCTCCATCCACCAACAGGGTCGGATGCAGCGCTGAAACCCCCAACATGGCGCAGATCTGAGAAATCACCATCAGACCGATGATCAGATAGAAGAAGATGAAGACCGGGTCCGGCAGCCGGTTCCCGGTGCGTTCGACCCAACCGAGAAACCCTTTGGTCTCGCTTTGCATCGTCGTTTCAGCCATGTGTTAGCTCCCAGGTTCTCTCATATGAAAATTGGTACTCGACCGCTGACGGCTTGGCAAAGGATGAGGTCATCTGACGCGATTGCAGGGGGCTGGCGCCGATGTTAATCACAGGCATGATGGTCCGAGCCCTGCCTCTTCTGCGCACCGTTATTCTGCTCATCGCGGCGCTTGCCTATGCGATGAACGGGGCGCATGCGGGGGTCAAGAAAAGTAGCGACGGCACACTCTTGCTGCCAATCTGTTCGGTGGATGGCACACATTTCATTTCCGTCGATATCGAGGACAAAGGTCCGGCAGAGATATCGGACCATAAGTGCGGGGCCTGTTTGGTTGCCGCCGCGATTGTTCCTGCAACCTGTCAGCTTCCAAAGCCCATAGCTGTCTTTGATGGACAACCCTTTGCATGGCCTGTTCGGTCGCGACCGGAGCAAGCGCCAATCTGGCCCGGTGCGCCGCCGACCGGACCGCCCGCAATATCCTGAAGCTGAGATCCGCCCGGGCTGGCTACCGGGCTTGTTCTGAAACTCAGGAATATAAAAATGACACTGAAGATACTCGCGGGCGCTGCGCTCGCGGTTTGCGCTGCTCCAATGGCTTCAGCGCACGAGGATGGACCGATAAAATCGCATGCGTCCGGCCATGCCCCAATCGGCGTTATGGCTGACCACCGGCATGAGCAGGGAGAGTGGATGTTCTCCTATCGCTATATGCAAATGCAGATGGAAGGCAGCCGCGACGGCACTGAGACGCTCTCCGCAGATGAGATCGTGACGACTGTTCCGAACCGGTTTTTCGGTGCGACAGGCCAGCCGCCAACGCTTCGGGTCGTGCCGACTGAAATGACCATGGAGATGCATATGCTGGGGGCGATGTATGGCCTCAGCGACCGCATCACCCTGATGCTGATGGGCAACTACCTGACCAATGATATGGATCATCTGACCTATATGGGCGGTGTGGGAACGACAGTTTTGGGGGAATTTACCACCGAAACTGCGGGCATTGGGGACACAACCGTCTCAGCGATTATCGGCCTTGATAATGGCGCGGATGCAAAGCGTCAGATTAATCTCAATCTTGGGCTTTCTCTGCCAACCGGATCGATTACCGAGACGGATCAGATCCTGACCCCTATGGGCGGCACGCCAAGCCCGCGCTTGCCCTATCCGATGCAACTTGGCTCGGGGACTCTTGATGCAAAGCTCGCTCTGACTGCGTTCGACCATATCGATAAGTGGAGCTATGGCGGTCAAGCGAGCGCGGTGGTTCGCCTGAATGAGAATGATGAAGGTTACAGCCTCGGCGATGTGCTCGAAGCGACGGCCTGGATAGCTTATGAACCGGCACCCTGGATCTCGTTTTCAGGTCGGCTCAAAGCCCGGACGCAAGGCACGATCGATGGCATTGACACAGCTATCGTGGCCCCCGTTCAGACCGCTGATCCTGACAATCAGGGCGGCGAAACCGCTGAAGCCCTGTTCGGGGTGAACCTGCTTGGCACCCAGGGAGCGGTTAAAGGTCACCGTCTTGCCGCCGAGGTGGGCCTGCCCCTCTACCGCGACCTGAATGGTCCACAACTGGAAACTGACCTCACGTTCAGCCTGGGTTGGCAAAAAGCATTCTAGCCGATCCCAGGGCGGGGACAGACGCGGACGCAAAGGCCGGAGCGGGGAAACCTGCTCCGGCCTTATGTCTCTGCTCGTCCCTGTAGGAAGGGTTTAATCTTGGCGCTTGTCCAGCAGGATTGATTTGATATGCCGAGGCATGAACATCCGCTCTGCCACCCCGGACGATCACGTCGCTATCTTACAAATCATCATGCCTGTTTTCAGGGCCGGTGAAACCTACACAATCGATCCAGACATTTCCGAGGCTGACGCTCTGTCTTACTGGACCGGGGCTGACAAAGAAACTTTTGTCGCGGTCCTTGAGGGCGAAGTGCTCGGCACTTATTACGTCAAGGCCAATCAGGCTGGTGGCGGCAAACATGTCTGTAATTGCGGATACATGACGCGCCAGGATGCGGGCGGGAAGGGGGTCGCCAGCTCCATGTGCACGCATTCCTTGGGATACGCAAAATCCGCCGGCTTCAAAGCAATGCAGTATAATTTTGTCGTCAGCACCAATCGCGGGGCCATACGGCTCTGGCAAAAGTTCGGCTTTGAGATTGTCGGACGACTGCCGGAGGCTTTCGCGCACCCATCGCAGGGCTATGTCGATGCCTTGGTTATGTTCCGCCAGCTTTAAGTTAAAGCGTCCAACGATTACTGCAGGGCTTGCTTGCGCCAGATTGGGAACGGGTCATCAAGGTCTGCCATTTCGGGATTAAAGTCTTCCGGCATCAGGGCTGCGTCGAGCTTTGCTTGCAGTGCTGGCCAGTCAATATCCGCGCCAATGAAGACGATTTCCTGGCGCCGATCGCCCCACGGTTCTTCCCAATTGGCTTCAAGATAGTCACGCAGCGCCGCATTTTCAGGCCACTGCGATGGGGGAACCGAGGCCCACCATGTGCCGAGAGGGGCAATGCTGGACAGCGCTCCTGCGAGCGAAAATTCCGCCAGCCATTCCGGACGAGTCGCGATCCAGAAATGACCCTTGGCACGGATAACGCCCGGCATCTCACCATTCAGCAGGTCGTGGATGGCTTGTGGATCAAACGGTCGGCGCGCGCGATAGGTATAGGACGTTACGCCATACTCTTCGGTCTCGGGCACATGATCCTTGAAGCCATAAAGCTCTTTCGCCCACATTGGATGGCTTTCAGCCTTTTCGAAGTCGAACAGGCCAGTATCGAAAATCTTGGAGGAGGGAACATCGGAATAATTGGCCTCGACGATTTGTGCATCCGCATTCAAGCTTCGAATAATCTTGCGCGCGGAGTCGACTTGCGCCGGGGTCGCGTCATTGACCTTGTTCAGCACAACCACGTCCGCAAACTCGATCTGATCAGTCAGCAAATGAACCAGGGTTCGGTCATCTTCTTCCCCCATGACTTCGCCGCGATCTTTAAGGAAGTCGTGACTTGAATAGTCCTTGAGCAGGTTCACAGCGTCCACCACAGTCACCATCGTGTCGATGCGGGCGACATCTGACAGGCTTTCGCCATGCTCATCGCGAAAGTCGAACGTGGCGGCCACAGGAAGCGGTTCTGAGATTCCGGTCGATTCAATCAGCAAATAGTCAAACCGGTCTTCACGGGCCAGTCGGCGCACTTCCTCAAGCAAGTCATCGCGCAGCGTGCAACAGATGCAGCCGTTTGACATCTCGACCAGCGTCTCGTCCGTTCGGCTGAGTTCTGCGCCAGCTCTGACAAGATCGGCATCAATGTTTACTTCGGACATATCATTGACGATAACCGCCACGCGCCGTCCATCACGATTGTTGAGGACGCGGTTGAGCAGGGTTGTTTTTCCCGCGCCCAGAAAGCCGGAAAGAACGGTCACCGGAAGCTTGTCTTCGGAGCGGATATGGGGTTCGGTCATGTCAGCCTCGCGTGCAGTTTTAAAGTTGGTTGGAAGAGTTAATAGCTTAAGGCCTAGATAGCAATGTTATATCATAACTGATGACGGTGTTTCTCCGATATCGGTTGTGTCGCCTCCGGGCGGGGGCAGCACTAGAAACCCGGTTTTGGCCTAAGCTAGCGCCTGTATGGTTCTGTCGATCTCTGCCAGATGTACCGCTTGGTCTGTCTCGCTGAGGAAGGAGCCGGTAAAGCTGTTCCTCGCAAGCGTGATTACCTCGTCGCGTGTCAGTCCCAAAGCCGCAGCAGTCTGGCGATAATTCTCGTTCACGTAACCGCCAAAATAGGCCGGGTCATCGCTGTTCATCGTGGCTTTCAAGCCTAGCGACAGCATTCGTTTCATCGGGTGATCTTTCAGGTCATCGACGACGCAAAGCGACAGGTTCGAGAGCGGGCAGACGGTCAGCGTGAGGTCTGCCTCTTTGACCCGGGCAATCAGGGCCTCGTCTTCCAAAAGCCTGTTGCCATGATCAATCCGATCAATCTTGAGCAGGTCGAGCGCCTCATAGACATATTCCGGTGGGCCTTCCTCCCCGGCATGAGCGACGAGTTTCAGGCCTTTGTCGCGCGCAGCGGCAAACACCCGCTCAAACTTGGAGGGCGGGTGGCCAACTTCGCTACTGTCTAGGCCAACACCGTCAATGCGATCCAGATAAGGCTCTGCCTGCGCGAGCGTTTCAAACGCGGCGTCTTCGCTGAGGTGGCGCAGGAAACACATGATCAGTTTATATGTGATGCCATACTTTTCCTTGCCGGCGCCCAGGGCAGACAAAATGCCTTCAATCGGTGTGCTGAAGGGCAAACCGCGGTCGGTATGTCCCTGCGGATCGAAGAAAACCTCGACATGGCGAACATTATCGTCCGCACACCGCTGCAGGTAAGCATCCGTCAGATCATGGAAGTCCGCCTTTGTCAGCAGCACCGACATGCCCTGATAATAGATGTCGAGAAAATCCTGCAGATTGGAGAAATCATAGGCGGCTTTGACTTCGTCCAGCGTTTTGAATGGAATGTCGACACCGTTTCGCTCTGCAAACATCATCAACTGTTCAGGCTCAAGCGAGCCTTCAAGGTGCAAATGGAGCTCAGCCTTCGGCAAGGCATCGATAAGGGCATTTAGATCTGTCATGTTGTTCTGATACGCGGTTTTTTGAATTTTGCGAGCCTGTAGATCCGCCCTCGCGTGAATTTTATGCGGTGCTATAGTCTTGAGGCGCGCAAAAGGGGTGCGAGAGCAAAAGGAAGCAGAGCATGGGCCTGATCTGGTGGATTTTACCCGCATTGACGGGGGTTTTGGGCTTGATGTTGAGCTTTGCCGGTGTCGGGCGTTTGCTAAAGCTGCGTCTCGCGGCAGGGGCGCTTCGTTTCATCTTCGGGGTTGGCTTTCTCGGACTGGCCGGTGTCGTGACCCTGGCGGGTCTGAACATGCAGACCTTCAAGCGCCTGACCTATGAACGCGTGGTCGCAACGATCACCTTCGACAAGACCCCCGGTTTTGATGATACCTATTCCATCACTGTGCTGCTGCCAGAGGGCGACGTGCGCGAGTTTTCAGGCATGAACGGCGATGAGTTTTCACTCGGCGCGCAGGTCATGACGTTTAAACCCATGTCGCAAATGCTGGGCTATGACAGCGTCTATCGACTGGATTTCCTTGAGGGGCGCTACTCAAGTCGCTACAATACCAGCGCAGTGTCCCAGGCAACCAGCACGGGTATTCGCCTGTATGAAAATCCGGGTCTCGACGTTTTTGCGCTCGCCAAGGAACAGAGTGGGCGGTTTGGCATCTCTGCCGGACAGCGCGACACGAATTTCGGGTCTGCCGTCTATGCGCCAATGGCAGACGGGCTAAAGTATGAAGTCAGCATAACGCAGTCCGCATTGGTTCTAAGACCCGCGAACGCTGCCGCCACCGCGCGATTAAGAGCACAGGAGTAAGCCATGGGCCTCTGGGACAAACTCGTCGTTGAACCCATGGTCGCCTGTGCCTGCTCAAGCAAACCGATCATGAAACAACGCGAAAAAGTCGTTCCGGAAGCGAATGGCGTCGTCCTCGAACTTGGTTGTGGGTCGGGCACGAATTTTGATCTTTATGATGGCCGAAAGGTCCAGCGGCTACACGCGGTTGAACCCGCTGAAGGCATGATCAAGCGGGCCCGAACGGCGATGATTGGGCATCGCCTCGATGACCGGACACAATTTCATCAGGCCGGGGCAGAAGCTTTGCCGCTTGATGATAACTCGGTCGATACAGCTGTCGTGACCTTTGTTCTCTGCACCATCCCGGACTGGGAAGGCGCATTGTCAGAGCTGCGACGTGTCCTGAAACCCGAAGGCCGTATCCTGTTTTCTGAGCACGGCCTTGCGCCCGATGAAGGCGTTGCCAAGTGGCAGCGCCGGATTGAACCTGTCTGGAAAATCATGGCTGGTGGGTGTCATCTCACACGTGACACGGCAGACATGCTGACCGGGTCCGGATTTTCGATGGAATCGCTCGAGACGATGTATCTGCCTAGCACGCCGAAGATTGCTGGCTATGCCTCCTGGGGCAGTGCGCGTGTCGCCTGACAGTTCAAAACGCGCGGCTGACCCTGTTCGGACACCTCCCTTTTTGCCCTTTCTGGACGGGCCACCTGACTTTGCAGCAAAGCTCGCTCCAATCGAAGTCAAAGACTGGATCGGCCGCGACTCAGAAGCCGAGCCCTGGCTCAATGAAAAATGCCTGTTGATGAAACTGGCGCGCGCGCGTGTCTGTGCGGGCGATCTCGATGGAAAAGCTGCCGAAGAGGTGCTGTCGCTGATCATGTCAGCCACCGGAGCGACGCCGCTGCAAGACATGCCGACCGCGCTGGAAGAGGCCGCCTCTCTTGTCTCCGATGATTTGTGCATTCTGGAAGAAGAACGCCGAGGTGACTGGCGTTTGACTGCAGGCGTGCTCTGCGCGCCGACCTTCTGGACGCTGCCGGAACGGATCGGGCTTGACCTTGGCGGCTTGCACGGGCCGGTTCCGGGCGGCGATCCACAGCTCTCAGGGCGCATCGGGCGTGTATTCAGCGGTCTGCAGCCAGATAAGCCGCTGCAGCGCTTCAACTGGACGGTGCAGGCCAGTGGCGAGCGGCACACACCGGAGCGCCCGTCTGCGAGTGGTAAAACGCTCAAGGATTTGCACCTTCGCGTGGAGCGCCAAACCGTCCGCAGGCTGGACGGCAGCGGCGCTATCGTTTTCGCCATTCGTGTCTGTGTCGATCCGCTATTGCCGCTGCTTGAGGTACCAGAGACCCGCGAGGCCTTTGAAGACGCCTGGCTTGGTGCGCCCAAGACGGTGCGCACTTACAAATGCTGGGACGAGTTGGAGCCGCTTGTTGCGGCCGCTTGCCGCTCGGCGAGTTCACAAGCTCTTTGAGCCAACTCTGCAAGGTGATGGACGGCGGCGACGAAGCGACCTAGATCAGCCTCAGTCAGAGGAGTGAACATGAAGTACTGGTTGTTTAAGTCCGAGCCGTTCAAGTGGAGCTGGGAGATGCAAAAGGCCAAAGGTGAGGCCGGGGAAGAGTGGGACGGCATTCGCAACTACCAGGCGCGCAACAATATGCGCGAGATGAAAATCGGTGATCGCGGCTTTTTCTATCACTCGAATGAAGGGCTGGAAGTTGTTGGGATCGTTGAGGTTTCTGCTGAAAGTGCGCCAGACTCCACAACCGATGATGAGCGCTGGGACTGCGTTCATATCCGCGCGCTGACCGACATGCCTGTGCCGGTTACCTTGAAAGCCGTCAAAGCGAATGAAGCCCTTTCAGACATGTCGCTCGTGACCAGCATGCGCCTGTCAGTGCAGCCCGTGAAGGAAGATGAGTGGATGGAGGTTTGCCGCATGGGCGGCCTCGATGGCACCGCCCTGAAGCCACTCTAAACGCGCCGACCTTAGCCCCGATAAGCGCGGTTCAGCTTCTGCATGCCGGAAATCCAGCGATCATAGTCGGCTGTTTTGTTGCGCATATATTTCAGAACTTCCTGATGCGGCAGGACGAGGAAGGTCTCGTCTTCTATAGCGCGCACACAGGCCTCAGCCACTTCCGGCGGCTCCATCATGCCATTGATGCTGGCCACGCCGTCCTCATTGCCAGCTGTCATCGCGGTGCGAACCGCTTGTGGGCAGAGAACGGAGACTTTGATCCCATCATCGCCATGTGTGAGCGCCAGCCATTCAGCAAGGCCCACCGCCGCATGCTTGGTGACCGCATAAGGCGCTGATCCGATCTGCGACAGCAGGCCTGCGGCCGACGCGGTGTTGAGGAGGTAGCCGCCACCGCGTGCGATCATCAGCGGGATCAGGTGGCGCGCCGCCCAGACATGCGCCATCACATTGATGTCCCAGATTTTCTGCCAGCCCTCATTCGAGGCCTCAGCACCGCCAGCAATGCCAATACCGGCATTCGAACAGAACAGATCAATCGGGCCATGATCGCGCTCAACCGTATCGATCAGGTGCTTGATATCGTCTTCCTTGGAAACGTCGGTCGTAAAGGCGACCCCGCCAACTTCGCTGGCGGTGGCTTCCACGCCCTCAGTGTTCAGATCAGAGCATACAACCAGCTTTGCGCCTTCGGCTTTGAACCGGATCGCAAGCTCGCGCCCAATGCCGCTCGCTGCGCCTGTCACAACAACAATCTTGTCCGCGATTTTCATTCTGTCCTCCTGGTCTTCTGTTCGATCCCTAGGCGATTATCACCTGTAGCGTCCATAGGTGCCGAGGCGTCAGCCCGCTTCGCCCGACGAGAGGCTTGCAAGCCAGCAGCGCGCTGCGCACAGTGACGAAAAAGGTCCGGGAGGTTTTAAATGTCATTTTCGACACCCATCGTGCGCAGCGGTCCCTTGCGCGAGCCAAAGCAAATGCTGGCTGACCAGGAGTATGGCGGTCACTCATCCATTCATGATGATGACATGGCGGAGAAGCTGGGCTTTCAGGCCGGTCCGATTGAAGGTCCGACACATTTCAGCCAGTTCGCGCCATTGCTTCAGGATATCTTTGGCCAGGCTTTCTTTGAGCGCGGCTGTATCTCGACGCACTACCTGAATATGGTGGTTGAGGGCGAGCAGGTTCGCGCTTTTGCTGAGGCCGCGGGCGATGGCAGCAATCGGGCCCGGCTCTGGGCAGAGAAGACGGACGGAACGCCGGTTCTGGAAGCGAGCGCCACACTCGGACCGGACCATGGCGAGACATTGCTTGAAGCGCGCATGGCGAAGCTGCGCCCGCACGGCCCTCTGGTCATTCTGGAGAATCTGCATGTCGGCATGCCGGGCGCACAGGACGAACATGTCCGAATGGACCCGGACCAGCATATGGGCGCGCTCTATCCGTTTTCGCTCAGCGACAAGCTGAAACTGATCACTGAAAACTCACCCTGGTATTCCGAGCCGGCGAGCTCGCCCTGGGGACGGGCAATCATACCATTCGAAATGATCAGCGTTCTGGCCGAATATTCCAGCCGTCTCGCCAAGTTCCCCGTGAAGGGGCCAGCTGTCGGTCTCTTCGCAGATCTTGAAATCCGGCTTATCGACGGGCCGCTCTTTGTTGGCGAGGACTATATCATTCGGCGTGAGATTGCTGCGCTGGCCGAGAGCCGCCGCACCGAGTCCTACTGGGTGCGCAGCCGCATCTTTGACAAGACGGGTACAAGGCAAGTGGCCGAAGTGCTGCTCAACCACGCTTCGTTGAAACATTCCTATGAAGGCTATGACGACGAGCTTGCGCGGCTAAGCGCCTGAAACATCACAGAGACAAGTTGGAGAGATACATATGAGTGTAGTCAGCGGGCAATGCGATCCGAAATTTTCAGAGTTGAAAGAAGAGTTCGAACGCAATTTTGCCGAGCGCGGCGAATCCGGAGCTTCGGTTTGTTTGTCTGTTGGTGGTGAAACCCTCGTGGACCTTTGGGGCGGCGTGGTTGATCAAACGACGAAAGAGCCGTGGCAAGCCGATACACTCTCCATCGTCTTTTCCTGCACCAAGGCGGCCACTGCACTTTGCGCCCATATCCTGATCGACCGGGGGCAACTCGACCTGGATGCCTATGTCACCGACTACTGGCCCGAATACGGCAAGCACGGCAAGGACAAGACAACGGTCGCCATGATGCTGAACCATGAGAGCGCGCTGCCAGCCTTGAAAGATCCGGTCAAGCCGGGCGGCTTTCTCGATTGGGACTATATGATCCAGCGCATGGAAGACGAGGTGCCGTTCTGGGAACCGGGAACCCGCAATGGCTATCATATGGTCAATTTCGGCTGGACTGTCGGGGAGCTGGTTCGGCGCGTATCTGGTAAGTCACTCGGGACGTTTTTCCGCGAGGAAGTCGCGGGCCCGACGGGCGCTGATTTCTGGATTGGCGTCCCAGACGATTTTGACCGTACGGTTGCGCCGATCATGCTCTATGCCCCGCAACCTGGGGACGAGCCGTCGGATTTCGCGATGACGATGATGACGGACCCGGCATCGATCCAGCATCTGTCTTTCCTTAATAATGGCGGCTGGAACATGAATGATCCAGAGGCGCACAAGGCTGAGATTGGCGGGGCCGGGGGCATTTCCAATGCTCGCGGTCAGGTCGCCATGTACACACCGCTTGCCGTCAATGATGGCTCTCTGGTCTCGCCTGATCGGGTCGCGCATATGAGTTCTGTGACAACCGCAACGCGGATGGATGCGACCCTCATGGTGCCCACACGCTTTGGCCCTGGCTTTATGAAATCGATGGATAATCGCGGCCTGCTTCCGGAAAAGAACCGCCAGTCAGCCATCATAGGCGAGAAGGCTTTCGGCCATGTCGGCGCAGGCGGCTCCATCGGGTTTGCGGATCCGGAATGCGGGCTTGCGTTCAGCTATACGATGACCCAGATGGGCAGTGGCCTCCTCTTGAATGAGCGGTGCCAGTCACTGATCGATGCGGCCTATAAGGCAATTGGCTATCGCACCGACGCGCCCGGCGCGTGGGTAAAATAGCAGGCTTTTACGCGGCCGCGAGACCCACCGCATAAGTCAGCCCCCGCAAAAGCGGACGTGATCGAACATTTTGGCGGCGCGAACAGACGCTGGCTTCCAAGGCGATGATACGATATAGACGCCAAACCAGACGGCTGGGCAGTCGCTGGCGGGGCAACCTGCTGGAGGAAAGTCCGGGCTCCATGGAGACAAGGCGGTGGATAACGTCCACCTGGCGCAAGCCGAGGGAAAGTGCCACAGAGAGTAGACCGCCTCCGATCTGATCGGGGGTAAGGGTGAAAGGGTGAGGTAAGAGCTCACCGGGGCTTCGGCGACGCGGCCTGCAGGGTAAACCCCGCCTGGAGCAAGACCGAATAGGGGGCGTGCATGGGCTGTCTTTGGCCCGCGCCCCGGGTGTGTCGCGTCAGGCGCAGCGCAAGTTGCGTCGCAGAGGAATGACTGCCCATCTCAGTAATGAGTGGACAGAACCCGGCTTACAGGCCGTCTGGTTTCATTCCTGCTTTCGACTAGACATCTTGATTTTATGTCACTTCACATGTCAATACATTCCGCAAGACCGGTGCGGGCTTAAGACGCCGTCTTGCTTCACGTTATCGTGTCCCTCCTAGGATTTTTCCGGGCGATACGATACAGCACTATATGGAATGGTCATTCAGGCCGTCTGAGTTCGCCCAATGCGCCGACAAGAGACGCAAGGGGGCACTTTAAGGGAGGACATCATTATGGAACTTACACAAAGCCGCACGGTCAAAATACTGGCCGCCCTATTGCTTCTGACAGCGCTTTCGCAGCCGATCTATACCGCGCTCTATCTTGGCGCGCCTGAGGTTGACCGCCAATTCCTGTGGGGGCTGGAAGGGCTGCTCTTTGTTCTGCTGGCCGCGTTCGCCGGGTCGGCGCTCGTTATGGCCAAACGCTACACGCTAGGCTTTTCGGCGATTGCCTTCGCGGCTGTGCTGAATGTCGTGCAGGTTGGCGTAGGCTTTACACAATTTGGTCCGTTCAGAGAAGCGGCTGAAGCTAATCCTGAACTCGGAGGCGTTGCGTTCTCGGTCGTGGCCTTCTCTTTCTTTGGCTATAACGCAGCGAAAATCCTGCTGGGTTTGGCCGCCGTGGTATTCGGAATGGCCAAGATGGGCGACGGCAGCAAAGTCCTTGGTGGCCTGACAGCGCTCGTCGGCGCCGTGGCGTTTGTTGCCAATACATTGGTGATGATGTTCGGCTTGAACGGGTTTTTACCCTCGCCCATCGCAGGCGGTTCCGGCGTCCTGGCCACCTTCCTGCTCGCGATCTGTCTGTTCAGCGTAAACAGCGAAGACTGACAATAACGAGGTCAACCACACGTCCGGCTCCTGAGCGATGAGCTTGTATCGCACCGGCCTTGGAACGCACGAGCGACCATTGGGGGGCGAGTTTAGGACGCTCGGATGAGGTCTGCTTTCGGCATAAAGCAGATACTACTGTCGCCAAATCAAATAGCTCGCTGCACCCTGAAAAATAGCAGATAAAGAAAACCCAAAAATGTTTCCATCCAACCCAAGAACTTTGGGGGCATCCGCAAGGTCTGATAATGAGCCGCCATAGGTTTCGACCGCTAGAACAGCGACGAAAAATGGCACCAATACCGCCCATCCAGGAAGGATAACCAGTTTCATCGCGAGCGTCTGATGCCGTTTAATCAGCCAAGCGCCTAATACGGTGACCCCACCGGCAACCGCAAGCAAAGCCAACAACCAAACCATATGGAAACGCGCGTGTGGCGGCCAATCCGCGTTGAACACATGTGATGTCGATAAATCGACCCAGATTGGTCCGGCGGCAAATAGGAACGCCGAAATTGTCAAACAAATCCGTGCAGCTAACATAATCCCCTCCCATGTCTGGAAAAATGCTAGGTTGGATCGTTGCTAATGTCCAACGACCGCTTTAGGCGTAACGCGAGCATTAGCTCAATGTCCTAGTTAGGGCGAGTTAAGCCGCTTCCTGCTTTCCTTTTGATGCCTCCTAATCTGTAGGATAAGCCCGACCTTATCCTACACCTGAAAACCTGACCTATGATCAGGTGTATGGATCTTGCGCTGCAATCTCGTTTCTATGCCAACGTGCCGGTCTGGCTCTGGCCTTTTGTGTTTGCGCAATTGCTCGCTTTGACGATGCAGTGTGATCGGAGCGGACGCCAAGAAGGCTTGCTTAGTATTTGCCGGGTCACCGGCCGTGTCGATATTCTATTTCTTTGCGACGATGCGCGCGCGCCGAAGGCGTGGAGGCCGGAACAGGTCTGGGACTTTGTCCGGCCAATGACGGTGCGTCTCGCATACACCTCCGTCGATGCCCGCGAAGGCGGGTATCCATGGGCAAATCTCTTCCCAAGTACCTCGTCTCAACTTGTAACCTATAGGCCCCCGCCTGCGCGGGAACTGGCGGGCTTGGAGCTGCCGGCGCTTCAGGACAGTAGCTGAAGTTGGATTTGTACCCGGCGCTGAGGTGCTGCGCACCAGCCGCGTCCGCGGCCGCTGGCGCTGCTCTTGACGCGAGCCTACCCCTCGCAGTGATAGGTCTTGTCCATCACGCCCATGCGGCGGACTTTGCCGGTTGTATTATCGACGTCGAAATACACATTGCCATAATCATACAGGGTGACATCCGGGCGAGAGATTACGCATTCCGGTTTGCCGAAGGCGGCGCGGGCTGCGATTTGCTCGGCCCCGGTTGAGATGCCGTCCAGAGTACGAAACCGCGGATCAAGCACGATGATCCAGTAGACCTCGTCATCCGCCGCGACGGCCAAGCCGTCGAACTCATAGGTCGTTGCGGCAGAGCCGAGTATGGGCGCCGTGCGCTCCGGGGTCCCTTTCAGGGCAAGTAACTGGTCGAGGGGCATGCCGATCTCGACCTCACCGACGCGTTCGCCCGGGACGATCATATCATCATTATAGGTGAGGGGCCGGGAGGCGCAGCTTGCAAGGAAACAGATGGCAACAAGGAGGAGCGAAGTGCGGGGAAGTGACATGAGGCAAACTCTCTAAAGAGCCCCCTCAAGCCCTTATGAGACCTACGAATTTTACAGCGTCTGTCGAGGCCTGCGACATGAAAATGCAGTCATGTAAGGTTACCCATCAACCTCGGCATAGAGGTCATACGCGTCCGCATCGGTGATCCTTGCAGGCAGGATCGTACCGGGGGTCAGTTCTGCGTCACTGCGCAGATAGACCACGCCATCGACTTCCGGTGCATCCGCTTTGGAACGGGCAAGATACTCGCCTGGCTCATCGCTGGGCCCGTCAATAATGATGTCTTGCACCGTGCCGATCTGGGCCTGCGCGCGGGCCGCCGAAACCTCGGCCTGGACCTGCATGAAGCGGTGCCAGCGCTCTTCCTTGACCGCTTCGGGCAAATGCCCGGGCAGGTCGCGGCTGTCAGCATGGACAACATTCTCATACTTGAAACAGCCCGCGCGGTCGATTTTCGCCTCACGAATGAAGTCGAGCAGGATGTCGAAATCCTCCTCCGTTTCGCCCGGAAATCCGACAATAAAAGTCGACCGAATGGCAAGGTCCGGCACATCGCGGCGCCAGCTCTGGATGCGCTCCAGCACTTTGTCTTGTTTGGCTGGGCGTTTCATCGCTTTCAGCACATTGGCGCTGGCATGCTGGAACGGGATGTCGAGATAGGGCGTGATCAGGCCTTCGCTCATCAGCGGGATGACTTTATCGACGCTGGGATAAGGATAGACATAGTGCATCCGCGTCCAGACCCCGAGGCTGCCAAGGCCTTTGGCGAGGTCGAGAAAGCGGGTTTCGTATTCAGTCCCTTTCCAGACTTGCGGCGCATATCTCACGTCGAGACCATAAGCGCTGGTATCCTGACTGATCACCAACAGCTCTTTCACACCGGCGCGAACCAGCTGTTCGGCCTCGGTCAGGACATGGTGGATTGGCCGGCTCGCAAGGTCGCCGCGCAGTTTTGGAATGATGCAGAACGAGCAGCGATTGTTGCAGCCTTCAGAGATTTTCAAATACGCATAGTGGCGCGGTGTCAGGCGAAGGCCGCTCTCCGGGACGAGGTCCATATGCGGATTATGCGGCGGTGTCAGATGTGTGTGCACAGCCTCCATCACTTGCTCGTATTGGTGCGGACCGGTAACGGCGAGCACCTTCGGGTGGGCTTCCTGAATGACCTCAGGCTCTGCGCCGAGGCACCCTGTTACGATCACTTTGCCATTCGCTTCAATCGCCTCGCCAATCGCGCCAAGGCTCTCATCTCGGGCGCTGTCGAGAAAGCCGCATGTATTGACCAGAACCAGATCCGCGCCGTCATAGTCCGGGCTGATCTGATACCCTTCAGCCCGCAGCCGCGTCACAATCCGCTCGCTGTCCACCAGCGCTTTGGGGCAGCCGAGCGAAACGAGGCCAACTTTCGGGGCAGCGGATGGGCGGATCGGGGCGGGTCGATCGAGTGTGACGGTCATCGTGGATCTGCTATACGTTGATCCGTACTTTGAAAAGGAGGTGGGACATGGACGAAGACGTAAAACCACCCAATCGGGCGCGTCTGTGGACGATTGCGCTTGGCTCGCTGGTGATCGGCAGTCTCGCTGGTTTTATCTTCCATGCCCAGATCACCCGTGATGGCTATGAGCTCGGATGGGTCTTCTGGCTGATTATTTTGATGCTGAGCGTGATTATCTATTCGATCACATTCTACTTTGGGCACCGTTTTCTCGAAGATTCCCTCGATCAATACATCGTGTCGGACACGTTCAGTAAAAAGCATGACTGGATCGACCTGGAGACGGAAACGCGCGAGAGCGGCGATACCGGGATTGATGGTTGGGTCGCCCACTACAAGTTCATCCGAACCATGTTCGCGATGGGGCTGCTGCCTGTACTGGCGTGCATTTATCTGTTCTGGTTTGCTTAAACCCTGTCGATTTTGCCCGAGGACCAGTTCAGGAATTGAGCTTCAGCAAGCGCGAGACGCTCTTCGCCGACCTGTTCTGCTGTGACGGGTCGAAGCTCTTGCAATCTTGCCAGCGCTGTGTCCCAGGACAGGCCGCGATTTCGCAGAATTAGATGCGTGACAAAGCCAGTGCGGTGAAGGCCAGCAGAGCAATGCAGATAGACGACTGGGCATCGCGTCGCTTCGATGTGTTCGAAAAGAGCGAACAGCTTTGTCAGGTCGACGGTCGCCAGCGTATCCAAATGGCCGCCGGCGATTGGAAAATGGTGCCAATTCGCTTCGATGTTTCGGGCAAGTTTTTGAATGCTGGCCGGTTGTTCCTTGTCTGACAGCAAGGTCACAATGTCGGTTACCCCTTGCTTTTGAATCGCATCTTTCGACTTCTTGCCGGGACGTGGACCGAGAATGATCTGGAGTGCCATTACTTATCCGAGGTCGATAGAGTCGACCTTGCTTGTATAGACTGCGAGCGCATCTTTAATTGCGGCCACTGCCGGGAACGGCGTTTCATAGGTCCAGACCGCGTTTTCGATCAGATCGCCGCCTGCTGTGCGAATATGGTAATAGGCCGCCTCGCCTTTGTACGGGCACCAGCTTGTATGGTCTGACCGGACCAGGCGGTCCAGATTGACGTCTTCGCGGGGCATGTAAGCAACGACAGGATAGGTCGCCTCGCGCAGCTCAAGATGCGATTGAGACGCCAGAATGACATCGCCCGCCAGTTTTACGCTGATGGGCGTATTGTTTCGCTCGATTGTGATTGGGTGCTGCTGGGTTGGCTCGAGATGCTTGCGCATCAGGCCGCTTCCATCTCGATGCCTTTTTCAGACATGTACTCTTTCAGCTCACCCGCCTCAAACATCTCTTTTATAATGTCACAGCCGCCAACGAATTCGCCTTTGACATAAAGCTGAGGGATCGTCGGCCAGTTGGAAAATTCCTTGATCCCTTCGCGGACGGCCTGATTTTCCAGCACATTCACCGCCTGATAAGAGATGCCGAGATAGTCCAGCACCTGCACAACCACAGAGCTAAACCCGCATTGCGGAAATGTTGGCGTGCCCTTCATAAACAACAGAACATCATTGTCTTTAACGGCCTGGCCAATTTCGGTCTGGGTTTCGTCAGTCATGTCAGGGACCCTTCTTGTCGTCTCATAATTGCAGAAATTGGCGTGACGGCGTTACGAATCAAGACTGCGCCTACAACTCGCTTGTGATCTGTTCGCGTGCGACGGGTAGGAGTTTGGCCATTTGCTCGCGGATTTGCATGTCACTGCGATCAATGTTCTTTGCGTCAAAGTCACCGCGGACCTTGCGGAAAACATCATCGTCACCGGCTTCTTCCAGATCGGACAGCACGACTTCCTTGGCATAGGCCTCAGCGGCGTCGCCATGCAGATCCATCAGGTCGGCAGCCCACAATCCAAGCAGCTTGTTGCGCCGTCCCATCACCTTGAACTCTGTGTTGGCATCAAGGGCAAATTTCGCTTCTTCAGCGCGTTCGCGATCGTCAAATCCGGACATCTGGTCAGCCTTTCATAATGTGAGCCGTTATGCCTCGGATATAGGGGCTGTGAGGTCGTGCTTGCAAGCACCAGAGCGGCAATCAGCCAGAAAAAGACTTTAGGACGTCTCTTCCAGTGTGTTGAGATAGATCGCGCCGTCTTTCATCACGAAATCGATACTCTCAAATTTGCGCCCAGACTTGAACGACGGCTGACCTCCGTGTCGATCGAGGTGGATCAGCAGCCTTCAGAGTAGAGTTCGATTAAGGCCCGTTTTTCTGCATCGTAAGCAAAGGTCATTTCGTAATAGGTCGACATCATAAGCGTGATGAGCGTTGCCTTCTGATCCCTAAGGCGTGCGAACTCTGCCGGTGTGAGTGTTTCGGCGACATGCACCGCGCCCGGATCATAGCACTTCATACTATCGCTTGAGGGGCGCTCGCATTCATGGATGCCGCTCAGCTGTTGGAGGGCGATCTCGCTCAGGTCGGCAACCGTTCGCGGCGATATATGACCCCCATGATAGCCGTAATTGACCTCTTCGAGATGTTCTTCGCAGCCGGGGGGACCTTCCGCGCCCCAGAAATCAATAATCTTGACGGCTGAATAGAGCACCAGCCGCTCCCCGTCCGCAAAGACAAGCTCTCGATCTGCGACCGGAGGCCCTGTCCCGTCAGAGTGCAGATGTATCTTCAGGGTGATCGGGCTGCCATCAACGTCTGACATCAGCACGTCTTCATGCTGAATATCGCATACAGGATATGATATGGTCTCTTCAGCCGCCACCGGAAGTGCCAGACCCACCGTGATAATAGAAAGAGATAAGATGCTGCGCATTGACGGCATGGTCGATGCTCCGAGATAAGCCTTTGTGAAAGCTATCGGCGAAATTCGTCTGATTTGCGGTATTAATGAGAAGAAGCGGTGTTTCTCTTTTGCCTCTACGGCAAGGTTGGCTTATGGGGGGCGCTTGATTCAACGGGCTGGGCGAGTCGCCGGGCATTCGACGAGAGGGCAAGGCCATGTCGCGCAAGCGGATGATCTATGAAGGCAAAGCCAAGATCCTGTATGAGGGACCGGAGCCCGGCACCCTGATCCAGTACTTCAAAGACGATGCGACCGCATTTAACGCGGAAAAGCGTGCCGTGCTGGACGGTAAGGGCGCGCTGAACAACCGGATCAGCGAGTTCATGATGACGCGGCTTGGCGCTGTCGGCATTCCGAACCACTTTATCAAACGCCTCAATATGCGTGAGCAGTTGATCAAGAAAGTCGAGATCATTCCGCTTGAAGTGATTGTTCGCAATGTTGCGGCCGGAACCATGTCCAAGCGTTTGGGGATTGAGGAAGGCACACAATTGCCGCGTGCCATTGTCGAGTTTTGTCTCAAGAATGATGAGCTCGGCGATCCGCTCGTCTCCGAAGAGCATATCGCGGCCTTTAACTGGGCGAGCCCACAGGAAATGGACGAACTGATCGCGCTCTCTCTGCGTGTGAATGACTTCATGTCCGGTCTGTTTGCGGGCGTCGGGATCAAGCTGGTGGATTTCAAACTGGAATTCGGACGCCACTTTGATGGCGACTTGCAACGCACAATCCTGGCAGATGAGATCAGCCCTGACAGCTGTCGTCTGTGGGATCTGGAGACCAATGAAAAGCTCGACAAGGACCGGTTCCGACGCGATCTCGGCGGGGTGACAGAGGCCTATGCCGAAGTTGCGCGCCGGTTGGGCATTATCAAGGAATCCGCCCAGGGAGCTGAAATCGTAGACTTCAACGGTGGCAGCAAGTAGCCCTTTGCCTTGAGGGCAATTGGTCTCCATGCGGCATTCCAATCGTGCGCCGATTGAGGTAGGTGGAGCGCATCTCAGTCACGGAGCCTGATTCCCATGAAAGCTATTGTCCATGTCGGTTTGAAACCGGGTGTTCTTGACCCTCAAGGCAAGGCGGTTGCCGACACGCTGGGGCGGATGGGGTTTGCGGAAGTCTCCGGCGCGCGCATCGGTAAGGTGATCGAGCTTGATCTTGATGATGTGCCTGAAGCCGATGCCGAAGCGCGAGTGAAAGAGATGTGCGAACAGTTGCTCGCCAATACCGTGATCGAAAGCTATCGGATCGAGTTACAAGCCTGAATGGCTGTTCATCATTGAAATAATTGAGTTTTTTCGACGGAACGCCTTTCCTCGTGCGTTGTAATCAACATACGAGATAAAAAGGAGATCGTATCGTGTTGAAAACTGCACTCATTTCTATCGCTGCGTTGGCCGTCATTCCCGTGTCCAGCGCAGGTCCCGTTTATGTGGCCAAACCCAAGGTGACGCGGGTTGTGGTGACACCTGTGCCAGCAATACTTTACGCTCCGCGCGTGAAACCTGTGAAAGCCCCCATCGCCAGATACGGCACCGCTCGCGTGCAGGTCGTGAACCAGCGTGCCTATACGTTAAAACAGCTCGATCGCCTTGAAGACCGGATTGATCGGCGTGAGGATGTGCGCGACCGCAGGGTTAATCTCGGACCAGTGGACCGGTTGGAGGATCGTCTGGACACGCGTGAGAACCGCCGGGATAGACGCCACTAGGTCATTGTAAACAAAGAATAAATGGGCCAGCTCTCCGAGTTTGGCCCATTTCCTGCTTTGTCCCGCAATATGAAGGGGACGATTTTTCTTCTGATCGCAACAACGCTCATCTCGAGCAGCGCAGGTGCTGAGATTCTACGCTCGCAGTCTGCCAGCTGGAAAGCGGACGGTCACCGCTACCGTGCGGAAATTTCAACCCGGGCAGACAATGGCTGTAAACGGATCACATATCGCAAGGACGGACTGGAAACGGCCGGACATGACTGCAATTGCGATCTGATCGTGGATGGGCGTGAGTATGACCATGTTCCGCCGCCAGAGCGTGTTGCACAACCGCTGCAGGCGCTTTGTCTGGGGCCAGAGGCAGATCCAGCTTCTTATGTCGGGGACGATATGTGGATTGGAAGCCGCTAAAGTTCGTTACGAAGCGATTTTGCCATCACAACATCATCAAAGAGCTGATCCCCAACCTGAAACTGCCGGGTGCCGACCAGCCCATATCCCTCGCGCTTATAGAACGCCACAGCGCGATGGTTTTCATGATACGTCCCGAGCAGGATACGCGGGCAATCCAGCGCGGCGGCATGAGCATCGACTAAATCATTCAACTGTTTGCCAGCGCCAGACCCGTGATACCGTGAGAACACGTAGATGCGTTTAAGCTCAATATCGTGAGCGCCTGTTTCAACCGGCAGATCAGGCGCCGCCGTCATGGCATAGCCAAGGGGCGCCCCCGTTTCGCCGTGCTCTGCAATCCAGCAGGCATAGCGCGGATCAGAGTTTGTCAGGGCTTGAAGATAGACGCTTGGATCGTGCTGGCCTTGGCAATGCTTGACAAGATCTGGCCCCGAAATCGTATCGATGAAGCTTTCCAGAAAGGTCGCCGCGCCAACCACCCCAAGAGCATTTTCATCCCCCGGGGCGGCTTTGCGGATCTTTATCTGCGCGTCCAAAACCGGCTTAAGCCGAGGCCATGGCTTTTTCGAAATTGGTGGAAACCGCTTTCAGGAAGCCCTCGGTGGTGAGCCACTCCTGCTCCGGTCCGACCAGCAGCGCGAGGTCTTTGGTCATCTGACCACCCTCGACCGTTTTGACGATGGTCTGCTCGAGCAGCTGTGCGAAGCGTGTGACTTCCGGCGTGTTGTCCATACGGCCGCGGTGCTGCAGGCCCTGCGTCCAGGCATAAATCGAAGCAATCGAGTTGGTCGATGTGGCCTCACCTTTCTGGTGATTGCGATAGTGGCGTGTCACTGTGCCGTGTGCCGCTTCAGCTTCAACTGTCTTGCCATCTGGCGTCATCAGAACGGACGTCATCAGGCCGAGTGAACCATAACCCTGCGCAACGGTGTCTGACTGCACATCGCCATCATAGTTCTTACACGCCCAGACATAGCCACCTGACCATTTCATCGCTGCTGCAACCATGTCGTCGATCAGACGGTGTTCGTAGGTGCCGCCAAACTCGGCAAACGCATCCTTGAACTCATTGTCGAAAACGTCCTGGAAGATGTCCTTGAACCGGCCATCATACTTTTTCATGATCGTATTCTTGGTCGACAGGTAGACCGGCCATTTGCGCTGCAAGCCATAATTCATGCTGGCGCGGGCAAAGTCACGGATCGACTGGTCAAGATTGTACATGCCCATCGCGATGCCGGCTTCCGGGAAGTCGAAAATCTCATGCTCAATGCTGTCAGATCCGTCGGCCGCTTCCCACTTCATGGTCAGCTTGCCTTTGCCGGGGATCAGCATGTCGGTGGCTTTGTACTGGTCACCAAAAGCGTGACGGCCGATGACAACCGGACGGGTCCAACCAGGAACCAGACGCGGCACATTGTTGATCACAATAGGCTCGCGGAAGACAACCCCGCCCAGAATATTGCGGATCGTGCCGTTCGGGGAACGCCACATTTGTTTGAGGTTGAACTCCTCAACACGCTGCTCGTCCGGGGTGATTGTCGCACACTTGACGGCAACACCGTGCTCTTTGGTGGCATGCGCCGCATCATGGGTGATCTGGTCGTTCGTTTCGTCGCGGGATTCGATCGAGAGGTCGTAATATTTCAGGTCCACGTCGAGATAGGGGTGGATGAGCTCATCCTTGATCATCTGCCAGATGATGCGGGTCATCTCATCACCGTCCATTTCGACGATTGGGTTTTCGACCTTGATCTTTGCCATGAGAGGTATTCCTTTGCCTGCACTTGATTTGCGCTGCCTATAGCAGGCTCAGCGCAGGCGTCAAAAGGGGGCAAAATGTACGTAAGGAAAACAAAACTGTGGCGGCTTTTCAGTTTGATCTGTCTGTCACTTGGCTGCGTGGTGCCAATGGCGGTCGCGGACCCGGTTCATCTGAGCCAATTCAAGTGGGAAAACCGGCTGCTGGTGGGGTGTGATTTGAGAGAGCGGGGCCCGCGTGAAGTTGGTCTTTTGGGGGATTTGTCCGCGATCCTTCATGAGGATCAAGATATGTCGCGTAAGCTTGCGATGGTGTTGATCCTTCCGGAGAGCTGGCGCGTCTGGGGTCAAACTCAATCACGCGATCCGAAAATTGTGGCGGCGTTTGAGGCAATGGGTAAGAAAATTAATGACAAGTCGGTCGGTTTAAGTGCAATCGATCGTATATGCCCCGACTGCGGATACGAATTTAAGGAGAAGCAGCGTGATGCGATTGCGCGGCGCTTAAATTGTCGAGCAGGGGAGCAGGTCACCGCCTTGATCGGTCTTGATGGCGGCATCAAAGCGACCTGGCGGAATGAAGTGCCGAGCCATGGAGAGGTCTTCGCCTTGATCGACGCCATGCCGATGCGAGCTGAGGAGCTGCGCAACCAAGACGTAGAGTGATTGACGCCTGACGCCCAATCAGGCAGTGCGGCCCGTATGACCGCCCCGACTATCGTCCTTGATCAGCCTCAACTCGGTGAGAATATCGGCTCTGTGGCGCGCGTTATGCTGAACTTTGGCCTGACGGACCTGCGCCTTGTTGCGCCGCGCGATGGCTGGCCTAATCCAGCCGCAGAGCCTTTGTCCGCTGGCGCGTTTGAGGCCGGTGTAAGCGTCACCGTGTTTGAGACGACCGAGGCGGCAATCTCGGATTTGCAACTTGTTCTGGCCGCAACGGCGCGTCCGCGCGGGATGGAAAAGCAGGTCGTTGACGCTATGGGTGGGGCCGAACTCGTACAAGACAGGGGGCAGAGCGCCGGTATCCTGTTTGGCGGCGAGAGCAGCGGACTGCCCAGCGAAACTGTGGGTCTGGCAGACGCAATCATGACCTATCCGGTGAACCCGCAGTTTGCCTCGCTCAATCTGGCTCAGGCCGTAGGCGTCTTCTGTGCCGCCCACGGCGCCGTACAAGGCCGGCAGGGGCGATTTGAGGGCACAAATGAAGGGGTTGGCGCCCCCGCCCCCCGGGAAGACCTGATCCGCATGTTCGAGCATCTGGAAGAGGAGCTGGAGCGCGCCGGGTACTTTCACCCGCCCGACAAAACACCCCTGATGAAGACCAATATTCGAAACGCATTCATTCGCGGCAACTGGACGCTTCAGGAAGTTCGCACCTTTCGCGGCGCGATCAAGGCGCTGGCCATTGGCCGCGGCAAGGCCCGCACGCAGCGCGGCGACTAGTTCTCTGGCGGGATATAGCCCGGCATGTTGCCAGCGGTCAGGCGATTGGCCAGCATCTGGCCTTCTTCAGCATAGGTCTTCTCGGCCTCGACCGTCGCTTGAGTGCACAGCGAATGGTAGGCGCGCCCGGTTGAAAACCCGGCATTGAAGCCGTTCACCATAGACCGCCGCAGCCCGCCCTGAAACGGCGCTTCCAGTTCCAGCAGACGCTGCATATAGCCTCGCCAGTACTGGTCATCGCGCCCATTGCAGGCCACGCGCACAGAATGGGCTTTGCCGAGTGTCTCAGACAGTGTGATGACGTCGCGATAATAGTCCTGATTGCGAATCACACTCTGGCCATGCGCAGAGAAGGCTGGCAGGAGAAACGCCAATAAACACAATATGATCGGGAGGCGTCGATGAGACACTTGCTTCTTCATTCCGCTACGTTCGCGCGCATTGAACCCGCGCTCAAGCCTTTTGCTGACTCCGTTTCCCCGCTGGTAATGGACGATCATGGCGAAATTCAGCACCCTTGGGGCAAGACAGACGCCGCAGCCTTGATCGCCTATGCCACGCCAGATGCCTTTTTCAGTCGGTCTGTCTTGCAGTTTATTGAAACGCTGATGAGCTATGACCGGCTTGAATGGGTCCAGTCGAGCGCGGCGGGGCTTGAGCATCCCATTCTGCAATCAATTGGCAAGAAGGCTGAGCGCTATACCGCCTCGCATGAACAGTGTGAAGCGATTGCTGAATGGGTTCTATGGGCCGGATTTGATTTCTTCCAGAGGGGCCCTGAGCGACGTCAGGCACAAGCGGCGGCAGATTGGCGGCGCTTACCATTTAGAGAGATCAGCGACACCCATTGGCTGGTCTATGGCTTCGGTGCGATTGGCCAGGCCACAGCGCGGCGACTGCGCCTGCTTGGAGCTGAGGTCACAGGCGTTCGCCGTACACCGGGGGACCATGAGCATGCGGACCGCATGATCGCGCCTCATGCCGTTCTGGAAAAGATCGGCTCCTGCGATGCGGTCCTGTTATGCGCGCCGCATACGCCAGAGACCGAATCTCTCGCGAATGCTGCTTTCTTCAACGCCATGAAACCCGGCAGCCTGCTGGTCAATGTCGGGCGCGGCGGCTTGGTCGATGAGCCCGCTTTGCTAGAGGCGCTGGAGACAGACCAGCCGGCCTATGCGGCCCTTGATGTCTTGCGCGACGAGCCTCAACCTGCTGATGGTCCGTTCTGGCATCACCCAAAGGTGACGCTGACGGCACATATCTCTGCCTCGACGCCCCAATCGATGTATCGCACCGACAAGGTCTTCCTGAAAAACCTGCCGCGCTTCCTTGCCGGGGAGCCACTGGCAAACCTGATTCCGACCGAAGCCTTTGAGTAATGTGTAAAGTGTGCAATACTGGTTAAGCGAGTTTTTCGCTTTGGAGACCAAAGATGCGGATCGGACGATCCTTCATCGTCGGACTGGTGCTCCTCGCTTTCATCGCGAGTTTTGGTGACGCGGCCGCGAGCGAGGACAAGGCCATTCGCGTGTCGATCAATTCCGATAATCAAATGCGTGTCCCACTGACGATTAATGGCCAAACCAGTTTCGGCATAGTCGATACAGGGGCAACCTTCCCGCTGATTGACATGGCTTTGATCCCGGAGCCGGAATTGCTGACTGAGCAAGGCACGGTTGTGGTTCAGGGCCTCTCTGGAACGGTAGATTACGATGTCGCGACTGTGGCCAGCATTCAGATTGGCGAAAACCGCATGGAAGCGGTGCGGGCGGGCGTCAATGATGAAACACGCTTTCCGGGTCTTCTGAATGTCATTCCGGCGGACGCCTTTCCGCATCGGGTCATCGACTTTGATTTTCAGGATGGCGTGATCAGCCTGTATGATGATCGTCCCATCAAGGACCATCGAGATTATCGCACCAAAGTCTCTTACGAGGAGATTCAGCGCCTGCCTTTCATTCAGGTCTGGATCAACAACACGCCCGGGCTCGCTTTGATCGATACCGGTTCCAACTCCACATTCATCAATTCAGCTTTTGCCGACAAAGCGAAGACACGCAACCGGGCTGACCTCGTCAAGGATCTGTTCGGGGTTGATGCAGAGGCAACACAGGCCCGGATTGCCCAGATCCGAAGGTTGCGGGTTGGTGGGCACCGCGTAAGCAAGTTGAATGTGCTGGTTGCGGACCCGGACCTGTTTGACACGCTGGGCGTTGCTGAGCGACCAGTCATGATTATCGGCCTTGATCTTCTCAAACATTTCCGCGTGCAGATCGATCGACAGGACCGCCATATCTATCTCGGCCGTTAAGTCGTACGAAAAACCCGTTTCAAGCTGTTGCTTTCCTCATAGGAAACACCGCAAAGCCTCCATGAAAGACACTAATGGAGGACTGTGAATGACTTATGCGCCATTCGATCTATCAGGAAAAGTAGCCTTGGTAACGGGCGGAAACCGAGGGATTGGCCTCGGTATGGCCCGCGCGCTGGCCGCGTCTAATGCCAGCATCGCTGTTTGGGGACGCAAGGAAGCTGCGAATAAAGCGGCGGTTGAAGAGCTCTCGAAACTTGGAACAGGTGACGTTCGCGCATGGGCTGTCGATGTTGCAGACGAACAGGCGGTCATCGATGCCACTACCGATACGGTTGCTCAAATGGGGCGGATCGATAGCTGTTTTGCCAATGCAGGTGTCGGGTTCGGCGCGCCCAGCTTTTCTGAGATGACGACGGAAATCTGGCGCAAGAATATGGCCGTGAATATGGAAGGCGCGTTTTGGACCTTGCGTGAAAGCGTCAAACATATGGTCGAGCGCGCCAAGGCAGGTGATCCGGGCGGGTCCGTTGCTGGTGTTGCTTCGCTTGCCGGGATTGAGGGTGCAGCGCGCAATCAGGCCTATTCAGCGACAAAGGGCGGTTTGGCTGCTATGATCCGCGGTATCGCTGTAGAACATGGCCGATATGGCATTCGAGCCAACTCCATTCTGCCGGGTTGGATTGCGACAGACATGACCGATGCGGCGCAAGGCTCTGATGTGTTTACAACAAAAGTGATTTCGCGCGTGCCGATTCGGCGTTGGGGTGAACCGGATGATTTTGGTGGCATGGCAGTTTATCTCGCCTCGGATGCCTCAGCTTATCACAGCGGCACGACGCTTATAATTGATGGTGCATACTCAGTCTTTTGATTATTGCCTTAGGTACGAATCCAATAAGCCTGAAAAACACAAAAAAGGGCTGCCGCAAGAAACGCGGCAGCCCTTTCGTGTTCGGACGATCTGTCAGCCGATTAAGGCGTGACGGTTTCTTCTGCTTCTTCAGCAGCGTCGTCGACCATGTCGCTTGCTGCATCCATTGCATCAGAAGCTGCCTCTTCGACGGCATCCGCAGCGTCAGACGCCATGTCACCTGCTACATCCATGGCATCGCCAGCAGCTTCAGCGGTCGCATCAGCGGCATCTGCAGCCATATCGCCAGCTGCATCCGCAGCATCACCAGCCGCATCCATTGCGTCACCGGCTGCTTCTACGGTTGCGTCAGCAGCGTCAGACGCAGCTTCACCTGCGGCGTCAGCGGCCTCACCAGCCGCATCAACGGCATCAGACGCGGCTTCTTCAACAGCGGCAGCAGCATCAGAAGCTGCTTCACCGGCTGATTCAGCTGCATCTTCAGCGGCGCCACAAGCGGCAAGACCAACAACAGCTGTTGCTGCAATCCAGAGTTTTACACTTTTCATTTTCTCTTCCCCTCAGAAGATAAAAGCCCTTATTGGCCGACTCAGCTTACAACATGATGACAATTTCGCACACCTATTCGTCACAGATGCGTATATTGGCGACTGTTTTCGCGCAAAATGCGAAACTTTTCCCGCTGAATTTGCTTAGGAAATGGGCTGACCTTTAAAATTAGTTTCATGAATTGCCGCGCCTCATTGGCGGGGTTAGGGAAGCTTATGAACGGACCATACAATACCCCGCTTGCGCTTGGACGAGAGCCGATGACAGCGGTCTTCTGGGTGATTTTTGCCCCCTTCCTGTTTCAGGTCTTTGTCCTCGCAATTGTCGCCAGCCTGTGGCCGGGAAGCTATGGTGAAGACATGCGCGCAGCATGGTTTGGACTATGTCTCGCGGGCATTCTGCAATTTGCGGCCTTAAGCTACTGGCTGGAGCATCAAGGCGCCGGACCCTTTGCCGGAGAGATGCGAATTACCGGGGACTGGCTTATCCTGTCGATCATTCTGGGCCCGGTTATCCTGTTCGTTCCGCAGATCGTGGCCGGGTTCATGATGGCAGGTCAGGAGAACTGGCAATATGCTGACGAGCAGCAGCGCGAAGCCTTCTCGCCTGCAAACTGGACGATGACCTATGTTTTCTTTGTCGTCCTGCTGGCCCCCATCGTTGAAGAAGTGACCTATCGGGGTGTCGCCATCGGGGCGATGCTTGCACGCGGGTGGTCGCCTGCCGCAGCAGCAGTGGTTTCAAGCGGCGCGTTTGCCATCATTCACTTGCAATACAGCCTGGCGGCCATGATCACGATCTTCTGCGCTGGCCTTGGCTTTGCCGCCTTACGGATTGTCAGTGGCAGGTTAAGTGTTCCGATCATCGCACATTGTGCGGCCAATCTCGCGGTTGTTCTTTTACAATGGGCCTATGCCCCTCCCGTGACGTAAGGGCTTGTCGTCACGTGACGCGAGCGTCATCTATCCGCAAATGAGCGATGATCTGAGCCAGAACCAGACACTGGATGTCCCCGACGGGTTTGAACCGCTGGCCTGGCATCGCGGATTTGGCCGAACGGTTGGACCGCTGTTCGAAAAACGGACTGAGGGCGGTCTCGTTCGCGCCTTCCGGGTTGGGTCCCATCACACAAATGGCATGATGAACGCCCATGGCGGCATGGTCATGACGTTTGCGGATCTCGCCTGGGGCGGCGCGGTTGAGAAAGACGAGGACACGTGGTGGGTAACTGTCAGGCTAACTTGTGACTTCCTCTCTGGCGCGCCGCATGGCGACTGGGTTGAGGGCGCAGGGACTGTCGTTTCCAGCATTGACGGGATTTACACGGTCGACGGCCGCATCTGGTCTGGCGAAAAGACTATAATGACCGGCACAGGCATTTTTAAGATCATAGAGAAGCGAGTTTAAGATGGCAGATGGCGCATCCCCCGCATCCACACCGCTCGTGCTGCCGCTGGCGCGCTATAAAGGTAAGAAACCGCCCGCGCCGGACTGGTTTGAAGCAGCCATTGCAGCGCCGTATGAAACACGCTGGGTCGAGGTTGATGGCGCAAACATCCGCTATCAGGTCTGGGGTGATGCTGAAAAGCCGGGCCTGTTGCTTGTGCACGGTAATGGCGCGCATGCGCACTGGTACGATTTCATCGCGCCGTATTTCGCAGAAACCCACTATGTCGTGGCGATGAGTTTTGGGGGTATGGGCGATAGTGATCACCGCGACACCTATTCGGTCGCCCAGTTCACGCGCGAACAATTGGCTGTCTGTGAAGACTCCGGTCTTTTTGCCAAGGGGCGCAAGCCTTGCATCATTGCCCACTCGTTTGGCGGTTTCATCACGATGAACACCGGCATGCACTATGGGGATCGGTTTAACGGCATCATGATCGTCGACAGCCCGGTTCGCCCACCGGATGACGAGTGGAATGGTCCCCCAGACCGCTCAAAACCGAACCGGATTTACGCTGACTTCGAGGGAGCCCTCGGCCGTTTCAGACTGGCCCCACTGCAACCGTGCGAGAATGATTATATCGTTGACTATATTGGCCGCCATAGCCTGAAAGAGGTGGATGCAGGCAAGGGTCAAACCGGCTGGAGCTGGAAGTTTGACGCCTCGATCTTCCGCCGTTTCAAAGGCGACTTGGATGCGTTCGAAATGTTCAAGGGGATTACGGGCCGCTTGTCGGTTTTGCGCGGTGAACAGTCCGTTCTGGTGACCGACAGGGTCTGGGATTACATGCAGAGCCTGCGCGGTAACATGACCATGATCTCGCTGCCAAATGCGCAGCATCATGTCATGCTCGATCAGCCCTTGGCCTTCGTCGCGGCCCTGCGGACACAATTGGCAGCTTGGGACCACTGATTTCGTTTGCGTTTCCGCAGTGTGCAGCTTAAGCGCGCGCGATGATTGAAGTCCTGCCCGAAACCCCCGCTCTGCATGCAGACGCGATTGAAGCCTTGTATGACCGCACGTTCGGTCCGGGCCATTTCGCCAAAACCGCAGAACGCCTGCGTGAGGGAACGGTATCTCTACCTGCGCTAAGCCGCGTGGCTGTAGAGGATGGCAAGGTCATCGCGGCCTGCCGGATCTGGCCGATTGAAGTGGGAGAGAGCCAAGCGCGTGTGATTTTTGTTGGCCCGGTTGCGGTCGCCCCGAACTTTCAGGGAAAACGGCTTGGTTTAACGGTCACTGGGGAAGCGCTTGAGGCGGCAACTCAGGCAGGCTGGGATGCGGCGGTCATCATTGGTGCGCCGCGCTATTTCGAAGAGCTTGGCTTTGTGGTCGCGACACAAGGCACGTTGATGTTTCCAGGGCCGCAGGATCAGACACGTATCATGGTGCGTGATCTGGCCGGAAAGGCGGCCCTTCTGAACGGCGCGGTACGCGTCCCCCGCTGCCCGCAGGACGATCGCTAGCTACCTTCGCGCCGCCAGGCGAACATCAACAGGCCCAGCGCGATCAATACGCCTATGAGACCCGGAAGCAGTGGCAGACTGGTTGAGCTGCGCACAGCATAGGCCCCGCGCTCGCGCAGACCGAGCCAGTTGCTGCCCTCAGCACGTGCCGTTCGTCCGACCAGACGCATATCCGGGACATCGCCCGCCTGCTCAAGACCGAAGCTACCACCGCCCGACAAGCTGACGAGCGGACCAAGCACATCCTGTGTCGCTTCAAGTGCTGCAAACTCGCGCGGATTGGCTGGTCCATTCAGCGCTACGGTTTCAAGGCCGCCCGACTGGGCGCGGTAGAGGCCAAGCTGATCCACCGGCACTTCAGTGCTATAGCTGCCGGGGCTATCTTCACGCCATTCTGGTTCAAGGAACGCCCCATCGGGGGTCTCGATCAAGAGCGGTGCAGCGCGGTCGGCAAGCGTGCGCAAGCGGGCTTGCACTGTGTCTCCGTTCGCAATGAGCTGCAATTGCCGCTCATCAAGCTCCGGCTCTTTCATCAGCCAGTGCACCATCCGGCGGATCAAATCTGCAAACGGTCCGCCGCCATCATAGCCCCGCGCCCATAGCCAGATCTGATCAGACAGGAGCTGTCCAACGCGGCCCTCGCCAACCCGGTCTACTGCGAGCAAAGGCGCGCCATCTGGGGCGGTCATCAGCACATCGCCGGTTTCCGCAACGGCTTCGACATAGCGTAGCCATGCTCCCCAATCGTCATCTTGCAGGGCTTCAGTCACCGTGTGTCGACGCCCCGCATCAGACAGTTCCGGCACAAGGCGTTCGGTAACAATGTCACCTGTCGGCAGGGCAGGTAGAACCCCGGCCAGCGGCGTGCGCGCGAGACTTGCCGGTCCGGCAAAATCTTCACCGGCAACAATCAACAAGGCCCCGCCTTCTTCCACGTAGCGGGCGACATCAGCGAGATAACCCATCGTTATGACCCCGCGTCGCTCATATTGATCAAAGATCAGCAAGTCGAAACCGGTCAGCTTTTCCTCGAACAATTCTTCGGTTGGAAAGGCGATCAGAGCCATTTCTTCAAGCGGTGTGATATCCTGCTTGTAGGGCGGTCTCAAAATCGTGAAATGAACCAGATCAACCGATGGGTCAGACTTCAGAAGATCTCGCCAGACCCGGCCTGCCGAATTGGGTCGCCCTGTAACGAGCAGGACGCGAAGACCATCGCGCACGCCCGAGAGCGTCGCAGCCGTGCGATTATTGGCCAGCGTCAATTCGCGTCGGCCTGAAGGGGCTTCGAACACCACGATATTATCGCCCCGCCGTTCAATTTCGATAGGGATGCGCTGGTCCTCACCGGCTTCCACAAAGATCGTCTGCTCGCGGCCACCATTGACCGCGACCGAGATCCCGATGCGTCCGCCGTCCGGGTCATCAACGCGAACAACAAAGTTCGCGGTTTCACCCACAATGCCAAAGTTTGGCGCTTCAACCAGTGTGATGCGCCGGTCTCCTGCATCAGGGTCGCCAGTGACAAGGCTATGGATTGGGCCGAGCTCTGTAAGCCGCGCCGGGTCTTCCGGGACGTCATGAACCTGGCCATCTGTGATCAGGATAGAGCCGGCTATTCGATCTCTTGGAACATCTGCGAGCAACCCCTCAAGCGCGCCGATCAAACGCGTGCCATCGCCGCTTGTCTCAATCTCTATGGTGCGAACATCGAGCGCAGCTTCTGCGTCCATTTCCGTTTGCAGAGATCGCAGGGCAGCATTGGCGATTTCCGTGCGCTCGCCAAAGGTCATACTGTCGGAGCGATCCACCACGACACCAACCACCGATGGCAGAGGCTCGCGATCTTCCTGAACGAGCGATGGATTTGTCAGCGCCGCCAGAATGATGATCAATCCGAGGAGCCGTGTAACTGGGGCCCGTCCGCGCTGTATGCCGTAGACCAATAGCGCGAGCGCCCCAATCCCGGCCAGTGTCCACACCCACGGCCATGCAATCAGGGGATCGAACAGAAGGCGCGACGCCTCGATCATGGGATGACCCCATTCTCTTCGCTGTCGGTCTCTTCGTCGTCGCCATTGCCCAGTCGCTCCAGCAAGGCAGGAATATGAACCTGATCTTCCTTATAATTGCCGGTCAGAACATAGGTGATCAGATTAACGCCAAATCGCGCGGCCATTTCGCGCTGTTGGTCCCCGCCATCGACGGAATAGATCGCCCGTCCACGTTCATCAACGGCCCAGGCGGCGAGATAGTCAGCGTCGCCCACAAACAGACGGCTGACCCCGTCACCGCGCCGCTCTTCGCGCGCGGCAGCCCCGGTCGCCTCGATCCATAAGCGCCGCCCGGAATAGCGACCAGGAAACCCGGTGAGCAGATAGAAGCTACGAGTAAGAACATGGTTTTCAGGCACAGGTGCCAGCACCGGCGTGTCGAGCCCCTCAAGCACATTATCGAGCCCGTCAAAGCTGGTTGTTGTGCCGACCGAACCGCCGCGTCTTGTGTCTACAAACAAAGCCCCGCCTGAGCGCATATAGGCATTCAGTCGACCGACCGCGAGCGGTGAAAGCGGCTCCGGACTTTCAGGAAGGGATAGAAAAAGAATGGGATATACATCCAGCGCATCGGTCTCGAGATTTACCGAATGCGGCTCGTCAGGTTCTATGCTTGAGCGGCGATACAGCGTGAGACTCAATCCGCGCAGGCCCGCCGCAGTGGCGCGGTCCACGCGTGCGTCGCCAGTTTCAATATAGGCCAGCCGCATGTCCAGCGCCGCCTGAACTTCCTTTGGAAACGGGTCGCTGCCCTGCGCTTCTGCGGATGGTGTGTGCAGCGCCATACCCCCGACAACAAGTCCGATCATGCTGGCCACTGTTCCAGATGGCAGGCGCGGCAAGCGTCCGCTTACGGCCAGTGCCACAATCAAGTCGACCGCGAGCAGCAGCGCTGCCAAAGCCAGCAAGACCCCGCCGAGCTGAACCGTCTGTGCCTCGGCATCGCCAAGCAGCGTTGCGCTGGCGGGCCAATCTGTAACCAGCCCCGGAGTGTATCCGGCTGCAACATTCAAGGCGCGGGTGCCCGCAGGCCCCTGATAGAGTCCCGGCGGATGTGTTTCGGAAGCTGAAATCTCAGCAAAGGCGTTCGCCTGAAGCGGGGTGGCGGCAGAGGAGGGCTGGCCCAGTCGTCCGCTTCCATCAAGGGTCAGGATCGGTGTGTAGAGACCGTCTTCATCTGCAACCGCTTCGCCTTTCCCGGCCGCAATCGTGCGTCGCAGCATGTCAACGAAAATGCCGGAATAGGGCAGGTCAGACCAATCCGGCCCGGCTGTCACATGAAACAGGATCAGCGTGCCGCCGCCCCTCTGGTCTGCGGTAACCAGCGGGCTGCCATCGGCGAGACGCGCCCAGGTCCGCCGGGCAAGGTTTGGTCCGGGGCGAGCCAGCACTTGTTGACGCACAAGGATATCATCTGGCGGCGACAGGCCCGCAAAAGGTGAGGTTTCGGGGAAGTCGCCCAAAGGCTGCGGGTCTTCCCAGGTCAGTGCCCCGCCAATCGCCCGTGAGGCGCGCCGCAGCGGTGCCGGGACCAACGTATCTTCCTGGGCGGCCATGCGGGGGCCAGCGAAACGGATTAAAGCGCCGCCGCCTTCGACCCATTCCGTGACCGCCGTTTGCGCCTCAGGCTCGATCTGGCCAATATCAGTCATGATAATCGCGTCCGGGTTGTCACCAATCAACTGCTGGACATCGCCTTGAGTGATTGTCGCGAACGGCTCCAGCGCTTTGCGGACATAGTGAATGTCAGACAGCAAGGGTTGCGCGGTACTGTCCCCGCTGACCAGTCCGACGCGGCGAGACCGATCGGCGCTGTCCCACAACCAGACGGTTCCGGCTGAGGAGGTTCCCGTCACCTGAAACCGGGCAATTCGGGACAGGGCCGCTGCCGGTAAGTCAAAAGCGGCAACCGCTTCCGTTTCACCGGCTGCAAAGCTCAGCTCTGAGGTCGCGAGCGCCGCCCCTTCAAGCGTCAGCGCCGAAACGAAATGATTAGATGGCGCGGCTGGGTCGGTTCTTCTCAAAACCGTTTCGACGCCATTTGAATCTGCGTTCAGAGCCGTGATGGCGACAGGCCCGCGCGGCGGCGCAGCATAAATGCTGAGCGGCGCTTTTGCCGCCAGAGCGCGTCCAAACGGCGCCGCTGTCTCTGTATCAAGACCATCAGTCAGCCACAGAATCCGCGCTGGGGTAAGGCCGCTCTCATCAAGGCGGGATAGCGCATCGGCCCGGTCATTCGTCCAGGGCTGGGGCTGCAGGGAGCGTATGCGGGCGGCAAAATCAGCCCGGCCGAGGCTCTCGCTTGGGTCCGGTTGCAGCTCCCGCGGGGCGGTTAGCAGCAGATGCGCAACCGTATCACGCGGCGTGCCATCAAGCGCGCCCTCAGCAACATTTCGAATCTCGCTCCAGCGTTCAGCAGACGTCCAGCCATCGTCAATGACTACAAGCACAGCACCGTCGGCGGGCGGCGATCCCGTTGCCCCCGGCGCATAGATAGGCAGGGAAAAGCCGAGGATTGCCGCGCCAGCTGCCGTCAGGCGCAGAGCCAGAACCCACCAAGGGGTTCGCGCAGGCGTTTCTTCACGCTGCTCAACATCATCAAGCAGGCGCAGTGAGGGCAGGGACGCTTCCTTTGGCGCGGGCGGCGTCGCGCGCAAGATGAACCAGACGATTGGCAGAACAATCAAGCCGAGCAGGGCAAGCGGCGCAGCAAACAGAAACGGGCCAAGCGTCATGTTCGCGCCCCAAGGCTCGTCAGAGCAGATTGTAAGGCCGCCGCCGCCTGTAGCTGAGGGGCGTCAGTGCGATGGGTCACCAGCATCCACCCCATTTGGGCTGCAAGCTGCTGCAAGCCTTCGCGGTGCGCTGCAAAGCGTTCAAGATAGGTTTCTCTCAAGGCTTCTGCGCGTCCAAACAGGCGCGTCTTTTCCGCCCCGGGTCTGCGCAGACGCGTACGCCCCTTGAATGGGAATGCATGCTCTGCTGGGTCAGAGACCGCGAGCAGGACGCCTCTGGAGCTTTTCCGTGACAGCCGCGCCAACCGCTTTTGCCAGTCTTCAAGCGGGTCATAAAAATCGCTGGCGAGCACGTTGAGGGCTTCGCTGCGATAGGGTTTGGGGTCTTGTATTGCCGGGCGGAGCAAGTCTTCCGCGAGGCGATCAGCGGCAGAGCGCCCAAGGCTGGGGGAACGATCACCGCCAAGCACCCCGATCCGTTCACCGGTCTTGCTTAGAAGGATACCGAGTGTGAGCAGAAGGATACGCGCCCGATCAGACTTATCGATCAGACCCTCTTCGCTCTGCCAGTGAAACCCGGCCGACGGATCACACCAGAACAATACCGTACGCGCGGTTTCCAGCTCTGTCTCACGCACGAAATACTCATCCCCGCGCGCTGATCGACGCCAATCAATCTGATCGGCGGCATCGGTCTGACTGTAGCGGCGATACTGCCAGAACTGCTCGCCCGCGCCGGATCGTTTGCGTCCCGCGGCCCCCGGATGCACAAGATCTGCCGCCGCGGCCTGCAATGACAGATCGGGAAGCTGGCGCGCTAGCCGTTCTGCCTCGGCACGAAGGTTAGAGAGTTCGAACATTCAGTATCTAGGTGGTGGGGCCAAATGTGCAGTCACGCGCCATTGCGAAGGTTTCGTCCATCATGGCCTTTGCCTCAGCTGCGCCGTTGGGATTGGCCAGCGCATCCTGCACAGCATTCAGACGCTTTGCTGTCTGATACTCGAAATAGGTCTGCTGTTGCTGATCGGGAAACACCTGTTTCAGAACATCCAGATTGGCTTGTGTCACGTCGTTCTGAACCGAGCTCAGATCTTCCGGTGACTTTCCCGACTCAATCCCTGCTTTCACCGTTTGGGAGACCTCCAGGGCGGTTTTGGCTGCAAGGCAGTCAATCATCGCCTCGCTGTCTGAATTAAGCGTAGGGCTTTCGCCGCAGGCGACCAGGGCCGCAAATGAGAGAGGAAGGATCAGGGCTTTCATAAGGCGATATCCTAAGCTGCTTTCTTGACAAGATCATCAATCAGGTCGCCGAGGCCTGGCGCCTCGCCGGTCGGGTCATAGCGCAGGCCCATACGGTGCGCGAGGCATGGCTCGGCAAGCGCCTCGACATCTTCAAGACTTGGCGCGAGACGACCTCGCAGCAGCGCGCGTGCCCGGCATGCAAGCATAAGCGCCTGACCCGCTCTTGGACTTGGCCCCCAATCAACAAACCGGCGCACCCTATCGTCACTTGTCTGTTCAGGCCGCGAGCCGCGCACCAGACCAAGGATCGTATTGAGTACCTTTTCCCCGACCGGCATCTGGCGCACCAGTGCTTGCAGTTCAATAAGGGCTTCTGCACTCAACGCTGTCTCTACCGGCTGCTCATCTGCGCCCGTTGTTTCAACCAGAATACGGCGCTCGGTATCGAGATCCGGATAGGTGACATCCACTTTCAGCAAAAAGCGATCCAGCTGCGCCTCCGGCAGGGGGTACGTGCCTTCCTGTTCAATAGGGTTCTGGGTCGCGAGAACGTGGAAGGGCGCCTGCAAGTCATACCGCACGCCTGCCACCGTGACATGTTTTTCCTGCATCGCCTGCAATAGCGCCGATTGCGTGCGCGGGGAGGCGCGGTTGATCTCATCAGCCATAAGCAGGCTGGTAAAGACGGGGCCTTTGATGAACCGGAAGGCGCGTGTGCCATCGGCGCCCTCATCCAGCACTTCAGAGCCCAGAATATCGCCCGGCATAAGGTCCGGTGTGAACTGGATGCGGGCATTGTCCAGTCCGAGCGCGGTGCCCATGGCTTCGACAAGGCGTGTCTTCGCCAAACCGGGCGCGCCGATAAGCAGGGCATGACCTCCGGCCAAGATCGCAGAGAGCGCCAGCTCGACCACGCGGTCCTGTCCGAATACGGCCTTGCCGATCTCGTTTTTCACCTTTTCCAGCGTTTCACTAGCTGCTTCTGCTTGCGTCACGATGGCCTGATTATCTGTCGCCATGGAGTCTCCGTCTTCACTCAGGGCTATGTTCGCCCTAGGTCTTAGGCAAGATCATGGCGGAGTACTACATGAAATCAAATGGAAATCCTGTCATTTCTCTCGAAGATGTCCTTAAGGCCATCGCGCCAGAGGGATTGGACGGAAAACTGCCACCTGTGCATTTGTGGAATCCTGAGCATTGCGGTGATATCCAGATGGAAATCCGCAAGGATGGCAGCTGGTGGCATGAAGGCACGCGTATCGGTCGCGAGCGGCTGGTGAAGCTGTTCTCACGCATTCTGCGCAAAGACCCGGACGGCGAAATCTATCTCGTCACGCCCTATGAAAAAGTCATCGTACATGTCGAAGATGCGCCTTTTCTCGCCATCCGCGTTGACCGGGTGGGTGAGCCGGGGCCTGAGCAGGTGCTCGCTTTCACAACAAATCTAGGCGATGTGACCCTGGCAGGACCCGATGCAGCGCTGCGCGTTGAGATTGACCCGGAGACTGAGGAGCCAGCCCCGTATGTTCTGGTTCGCGGACAATTGGAGGCGAAACTGACCCGCCCGGCCTTCTACGACCTCGTTAATATGGCGGTCGCTCATGAGGGAGCGGCAGGTGTCCTGGGGGTTTGGTCTCAGGGTAGATTCTTTGAATTGGGGTCCGCCGTTTGATACCGTTTTCCACACTTGAGGACTTTTTAGCCCGTGCTGAGGCGCGTCTTGATCCGGTGCGCGGCGAAGAGCAGCTGGCAGAAGTTGGCGATCTGGAATTCGTAGATCGTGACGCGACCGCCCGTCTTCGGGCAGCGGCGGTCCTGATACCGATTATCCCGCGCCCTGAAGGTCCAACGGCATTGCTGACCCAACGTCCTGATACGATGGCCTCGCATCCGGGGCAGGTCGCTTTTCCGGGTGGGAAAGTCGAAGCACATGATGCCGACACAGCAGAAGCGGCTTTGAGAGAGGCCTCCGAAGAAGTCGGGGTTGATCCGGGACGCGTCGAGCTGGTCGCACGCTCATCGCCTTACATTACCGGGACAGCCTTCCGGATCACGCCAATCATTGGCGTCTTACCGGCCGATTTCGTGGCCCGGCCTGACCCTTCCGAGGTTGCAGATGTGTTTGAGACCCCGCTCGACTACCTGTTCAATCCGAGCAATCACCAGACGGGCAAGATGTTCTACAAGGGCCAGGAGCGTCAATATGTGGAAATGCCGTGGCAGGGCTTTCGGATATGGGGCGTTACCGCTGGCATTATCAAAGTCCTGCACAATACGCTTTACCAGCCAGCGGGGATTAATAACGAACTGATTGACAAAAAATAGCGTTTTTAGGTGCGACGGAACGGTAAAAAGCCGAACTCTTTCATGGCATTCTGTCCTAGGCTACTCATATGAACCCTAGGTAATTAAAAAGGGCGTTCGCCTTGGCAACTCGTATTCTTGTTCAACTCATTTTATTCCTGCTGCCGTTCGCGCTGTTTGGTCTTTATCGCATGGCCCTTGTCGAGGCTCAGGAAGAAGGCCGCAAAGCCTGGCCAATTCGATGGTTGTTCGGCATTGGGCTGGTCCTGGCGATCGGGTCCTGGATCATTCTGATTTTCCTAAATCAGGGCGGACGCGAGGAATGCTATCGCGAAAGCCGGATGGAAAATGGCGTCATCATTCCCGGCGAGTCTTACCCCTGTGACAAGGACTTCTCGACGATCGGAATTCCGAACTCTGACGATCCGGGCGGACAGGCCGAGGGAATTGGGGATCCCGATCCGGCAGGTCCCGATGATCGCCGCACCGACACCCCATGATCCGGCTTGAAGCAGACTGGCTGACCGCACCTACCTCAAAGACTGTGATGGCTGCTCTTGAGACGGCACGCCCGGGCGGATCTCGCTATGTCGGCGGATGTGTCCGCAATGCCATTATGGGCCGCTCGGTCGACGATATTGATATCGCAACCCAGCTTTTGCCACGGCAAACGCTGGCCGCGCTTGAAACTGCTGGCATTCGCGCCATCCCGACGGGCATAGAGCACGGCACGGTCACAGCCATCGTTGATCACACACCTTTTGAAATCACCAGCCTGCGCCGAGACGTAGAGACCGATGGTCGCCGCGCGGTTGTCGCCTTTACCGAAAACTGGGCGGAGGATGCCGAGCGCCGCGATTTCCGCCTCAACGCCTTGTACACCGCCCCTGACGGCGAAGTCTTTGACCCCACAGGCGGGGGCTATGACGATGCGCTTTCGGGCCGTGTCATCTTCATCGGTGATGCGGATGAGCGCTTGCGCGAGGACTATTTGCGTATCCTGCGATTCTTCAGATTTAATGCCTGGTATGGCGCAGCAATCGATGACAGCGGGCTCGCCGCCTGTCAGCGTCAGGCTTCAGGTCTGGCAAAGATTGCCCGCGAGCGAATCTGGAAAGAACTGCACAAATTGCTCAGTGCGCCTGAGCCGACACCCGCGCTCAACGCGATGGCAGAAAGCGGCGTTCTCGGACATGTGTTGCCTATGGCGACGGGTCTCGGCCGTCTTCATGACCTTCGTGTGGGTGAACAAATCTGCGGTATTCAGCCTGACCCTATGCTTCGCCTGATGGCCTTGACCCCGCGATCAGCGCTTTCCGTTCAGGAAGTCGACGAAGCGCTGCGCCTCTCCAACGCCGAGAAAGACCGGCTGACAAAATGGGCCGCCGACAACCTGCCTGACTTCACACGGCTGAACGGCAAAGAATTGCGGGCTCTGCTTTATTGGCACGGCAAGCAAGCGGTCGTGGATCGCGCGCTTTTGTCGGGTAGGGATGTGCGGGATCTGTTGTCGGCTGCCCGAATTTGGAAACGGCCGGATTTCCCGATCAATGGCGATGACGCGCTGGCTGCTGGCCATACAGGCCGCGAGGTTGGCCAAGCCCTCAGCCGCGCCGGACAAGCCTGGGTGGATAGCGATTTCACCCTTGAGCGAGAGGCGCTTCTGAAGCTGCTTTGAGTTGCCGACCTATCGTGTTATAACAAATGTTAGAACACAGGAGGCGAACATGTCTGATCGTATTAAGGTTCGTAAAGTTGGAAATTCTCTAGGCGTGGTCATCCCAGCCGATGCGCTGAAGCGCCATAAGGTTGGTGAGGGAGATGAATTATTGCTAACCCTTACGCCGAATGGTTACAGCCTTGCAGTTTATGATCAGGATGTCGTGGATCAGGTCAAAGCTGGCCGTGAAATTGCCAGCAAATATAAAAATACGCTTCGCGAACTTGCTAAATGACGCCGGTTTGGCTGCGCAAGGAAGCCATCATTATTCTCCATGATGAGAGTTTGGCAGACCATGGCGGTTTGCCGGGCTTTCGTGATGAGAACCTGCTGGATAGCGCGCTTGCTCGGCCCGAAAACCTCTTTCATTATGGCGAACCTGAACTTGCCGATCTCGCGGCAGAGTATGCTTTCGGCATCGTTCGCAATCACCCCTTTCTTGATGGCAACAAGCGTGCTGGATTTCTATCGGCAGCGACCTTCCTCTTGATCAATGGGCAAATGTTGCGGGCAAGTGAAGCGGATGCGACCAACATGACTTTGGCGCTTGCCGCGAGTGAGATCGACGCCGAGGCTTATGCCGCCTGGCTTAAGGAAAACCTCGAACCGGTCAGCTAGCCCTTATGGCCATTTCACCACAGGCGGCATGCTGGACAGGATGCTGGTGACATTACCGCCGGTTTTCAGGCCGAAGGTCGTGCCGCGATCATACAGCAAGTTGAACTCAACATAGCGTCCGCGCCGGATCAGCTGTTCCTCGCGCTCCTCCGGGGTCCAGCCTTCATTCATCCGGCGGCGGGCAATCCTCGGATAGATATCTGCAAACGCCTTGCCGACATCCTGAGTGAAGGCGAAGTCCTTATTCCAGTCGCCGCTATTGTGGCGGTCATAGAAAATGCCGCCTGTCCCGCGCGGTTCATCCCGGTGAGCGAGATAGAAATAGTCGTCGCAGCGCTTCTTGAAGTCCGGGTAATAGGACGGGTCGTGCGCGTCGCAGGCCGTTTTCATGGCAGCATGGAAATCGATGGTATCGGGACAATCATCGCGGCGTTGATCGTCCAGCACAGGCGTCAGATCACCGCCGCCGCCAAACCAGCTTTCCGAGGTCACCAGCATACGTGTATTCATATGGACCGCTGGAACGCGCGGATTGTTCAAATGCGCGATCAGGGAAATACCGCAAGCCCAGAACTGACCATCCGAATCGTCCGCACCGGGGATTTGAGCCCGGAAGGCTTCTGAAAAGGAGCCATAGACTTCCGAGAAGTGGACGCCGGCCTTTTCAAAGAACTTGCCGCGCATGATGGCCATACGGCCGCCGCCGAGGTCTTCATTCCCATCGCCGCGGGTCCATTCGGTTTTCTCAAACCGGCCCGCCGCGCCGGAATAAAGCGGGCGGTCTGCTTCGTCCTCGAGGGCTTCAAATCGCAAAATTATGTCGTCCTGAAGGGATTTGAACCATGTTGCGGCTTGCTGTTTCTGGGCGGTAAGGTCGGTCAATTCTGTCTCCACTGAAGTTTGCCAGTGCGCTTATCTTACCGGGCTTGCCACAGGCGATAAGGAAAGTCCCGTATCGTGCGGGAGCGATTGTGTCGCATGCCGAACCGCATGGATGGCTTGAAAAGGGGCTCAACCCGGGTTAGGCGGCGATACAAATGAGGGCGGAGGGGCGCGGCGCTGCGCCGCAATGATCCATACCTCAAGAATGTGTATTAAGACGGCAAATCTTGCCTGAGGAAGAATCAACGTGAGTGAGTCCATTACGACAAACCCAGAAGCGGTCGATGAAGAGCGCCGGGATTTCATCCATATCGCAGCGATTGCTGCAACAGCAGGCGGCGTCGGATTGGTTGCTTATCCGTTCATCGATCAGATGAATGCCGCTGGTGATACAAAAGCCGCTTCAAGCCTTGAAGTCGACATTTCAAAAATCCCGGTTGGCGGTGAAATTCGCGTTCTGATTGGCGGAAAACCGTTTTTTCTGCGTCACCGCACAGCCGAAGAGATTGCTGCGGCGGAAAACACACCGGTTAGCGCGCTTCCAGACCCACAGGTCGATGCGGACCGTCTTGCCCCGCTGCCCGATGGCAATCTGAACCCGGCAATCATTGTGACTTCTGGTAGCTGTACACACCTTGGCTGTGTGCCGGTTGGACCAGGCGGTGGTAACCTTGGCGATTATGGCGGCTGGTACTGCCCCTGCCACGGGTCACACTATGATACGTCAGGCCGGATCCGTAAGGGGCCAGCGCCGACCAATCTGGAAATCCCAGAATACGAATATGTGACGGCCAGCGTCGTCAAAATCTCACTCTAAAGGAAGGACAAGGACCGATGAGCGGACACGAGTCCACCTACAAACCAGCGAGCGGCTTTACCAAGTGGCTCGATTCGCGCCTGCCAATCGTTCGGCTGGCTCATGACAGTTTTGTCGACTTTCCAACCCCCAAGAACCTGAACTACTGGTACACGTTTGGCGCCATCCTCGCCGTCTGTCTGGTAGTCCAGATTGTTACCGGTGTGGTTCTGGCGATGCACTATACCGCGACTGTCGATCAGGCGTTTGCCTCGGTCGAGCGGATCATGCGCGATGTGCCGTTTGGCTGGCTCTTGCGCTACATTCATGCGGTTGGCGCTTCGATGTTCTTCCTCGCCGTTTATGTTCACATGTTTCGCGGTCTTTATTATGGGTCATACAAGGCCCCACGCGAGATTCTCTGGATCCTCGGCTGTGTGATCTTCCTTCTGATGATGGCCACAGCCTTCCTTGGTTATATGCTGCCATGGGGACAGATGTCATTGCACGGTGCGAACGTGATTATCGGTCTGTTCGGGGCGATCCCACTCGTTGGTGAAAGCATTCAGCTCTGGCTGCTAGGTGGGCCATCTATCGGGAACCAGACGCTGCAGCGCTTCTTCTCTCTGCACTATCTGCTGCCGTTCATGATTGCGGGTGTTGTGATCCTGCACATCTGGGCCCTGCACGTGCCGGGCAATAACAACCCGACCGGCGTTGAAGTGAAAGAAGTCGAGAAAGACACGGTTCCGTTCCATCCGTACTATACGGTCAAGGACGGGTTCGCGATTGTCATCTTCCTGATCATCTTTGCGGCCTTCGTCTTTTATATGCCCAACGTGCTTGGGCACGCGGATAACTATATTGAGGCGAACCCGCTGGTCACGCCTGCGCACATTGTACCGGAATGGTATCTGTTGCCGTTCTACGCGATCCTGCGTGCGATTACGTTCGACATTGGCCCGATTGAGGCGAAACTGCTGGGCGTTCTGTTCATGTTTGCCGCGATCGCCGTGCTGTTTGTCTTGCCATGGCTCGACACAGCCAAGACCAAGTCAATGCGCTATCGCCCCGTGGCGAAGCAGTTCTTCTTCGGTTTTGTTGTTGCCTGCCTCCTGCTCGGCTGGTGCGGTGCGTCCAACCCGGACGACCCGATCATCCCGATGGGTGAAGACAAGCTGCTGGTGCAATATACTGATGCGGATGGCAATTCCGGCTCTGCCCCGTTTGAGGGCTATGAAGAGGCCGCCGCCTTCCGGGCTGAGAAACAGGCTTCTGGAGGCGTCGCTGCGATGTCCATCGAGAAAGCACCTGCCTTCCGGTTCATCCACCTGGCGCAAATCCTGACGGCTTATTATTTCGCCTACTTCCTACTGATCCTGCCCATTCTGGGTTTGCGGGAGAAGCCGAAAGGTGAGCCCGATTCCATTCACAAGGCCGTTCTGGGTCACGGGTCAGCGCAAGCTGTGCCAGCCGAATAAGGGACCGTATCGGACATGAAATTCTTCCGTATTCTCTTCGCGGGTTTTACCGCTTTGGCCATGGCGACGACAGCACATGCTGCCGGCGGCGCCAAACACCCTCATCCCCCTGAAGGCGGCTGGCCGTTTGAGGGGCCTGTGGGCAAGCTGGAAATGGATAGCGTACAACGCGGCTATCAGGTTTACCGCGAAGTCTGCGCGGCCTGCCATGGCATGAAACTGCTGTCTTACCGCAATCTCGGTGAGCCGGGCGGGCCGTTCTACGATTCCGATTACTCAAACGCCAATGATAACCCGCTGGTCAAACAGTTTGCAGCAATGGACGAGATTCTCGATCCAGTACCAAACGATGCTGGTGACTATGACTATCGTCCGGCGCGTCCGTCAGACCCGTTCCGCTCGCCTTACCCCAATGAACAGGCCGCTCGCGCAGCGAATGGCGGGGCTTATCCACCAGATCTTTCCGTGATCACAAAAGCCCGCGGACATGGCTCTGACGGTGATGGCGCGACTTATGTTTATCGCCTGATCAAAGGGTATCCAGACCCGGAAACCATCATGACGCGTCAGGGCGAAGACGGCCTCAATGTAAACTATATCAAGTTTGATGACGACGATACGCACGGCGAACTCGTTCAACCGCTTGGCCAATACTATAACCCCTACATGCCGGGTGATGCCTCTGCGCAATGGGACGGCGATCCACGCCACGTGCCCTATGGCGGCTTCCTCGCCATGGCGCCGCAGCTGACCGATGGCCGGGTTGAGTATATGGACGGCACCGAAGCAACCGTTGACCAGATGGCCTATGACGTTGCGCAATTCCTGCAATGGGCGGGTGATCCTAAGCAGGCCCAGCGTAAGAGCCTGGCTCTTCCGGTTATGATCTACCTCGTGCTGCTCTCCATCCTGCTCTGGTTCTCTTATCAGCGCATCTGGAGAAATGTCGGGCACTAAGTCACCTCAAGAGAGATGGCATGAAGCTTCCAAAAGCATTCTTTTTGACGATCGCGGCGTGTTTTGCACACTCCACCGCGGTCGCTCAAACTTATATGAGTCTGACAGCAGAACAGTCACTCAAGCATCTGACGGGAAGTTGGGAAATCCTTGACGAACATCGTGAGGATTTCCCCGGAACAGTTTTTGACTGTGAAGAAAATCCCTTGAAGTTTGATGTACAGACCGATGGACAAGTATCTATTTCGTCGGGTTTGAACCCAACATCGACCACCGTCCCTGTTCTGAGAAATCCCAAGAATCCATTTTATCTCGGTCTGGATATGTCCAATGTTTCAGATACCTTGGAGATCGGGTCGATAAGTATGGCGGGAAAGGACATAGCGTTTCTAGATATTCCCTCTGTCAAACAAACCCGTACTCGGCCCGGAGCACCTGGTGAGGATGTCGTTACTATAACAGGTACGCGTGTGGTTCGCTTGAATCGTTGTCCGACCTCAAAGGCGATATCCTAGTCATGACCAAATGGACAATCGGCGTGATTGGCGGCTCGGGCCTCTACCAGATCGATGGCCTTGAAAACGCACGTCAGCAGGTGATCGACACGCCCTGGGGCAGCACGTCTGGTCCACTTACACATGGCTCAATTGGCAATGTGGACTTTGTATTCCTGCCGCGTCATTGCGCAGGGCACCGCCTGACCCCGACAACCGTGCCCTACCGCGCCAATGTGGACGCACTGAAGCGGGCAGGGTGCACCGACATTCTCTCCATCTCTGCCTGCGGCTCGCTGCAAGAACAGTATCCGCCCGGCAGCTTCGTCATGGTTGATCAGTTTATTGACCGTACATTCGCCCGCGAGAAAAGCTTCTTCGGCCCCGGCATGGTCGCGCATGTGTCCATGGCCGACCCGATCTGTACCCGCCTCTCGGCGCTGGCCGGTGATGCAGCAGAGGCGGCTGGCGCGGCGGTTCATCGCGGCGGCACCTACCTTGCCATGGAGGGCCCGCAATTCTCCTCGCGCGCCGAAAGCTACATGTATCGCCAATGGGGCTGCGACGTCATCGGCATGACCAATATGCCAGAGGCCAAGCTCGCCCGCGAAGCCGAGCTACCTTATGCGACCATGGCCATGGTAACCGATTATGATTGCTGGCGTGAGGATACTGACGCGGTAGAGGTCACAAACGTCCTCCAAATCATGGGTGCCAACACGGCGCTCGCCAAGGCGGCCATTGGCAAGCTTGCCGCGGCTTTACAAAACACCCCGCGCACGCAGAGCCCACAAGGCATTGAAACCTGTCTCGATTACGCGCTGATCACAGCCCCAGAGGCCCGCGACCCAGCCATGCTCGCCAAACTGGACGCGGTTGCAGGTCGCGTCCTTTAGGGACGCTTCGTTCAGATAGCCTGCGGCGTCGAAGCGACGTGTATCAGCGGCTTAGGTCGTGCGAAAACGGTCGCCCAGTCCGATCCGAAATGGCGCTTCAAATGTGCATATTGTCTCGACGTCCACTCGGTGCGTGCAGCCGCAGCGCTTACCAATCCGTAATTTGTTGGACTGGTTGGTACCAGTAGGCTCGACCCGTACAGCAATGAGGGTGGTGGATGAGATACACGGTTTTAGGGGTCGCTGTATTGGTGGCAGTTGGTTGCACGACGAAGCATCAGGAACCCGCTGATAGCGCCTCGTGTATAGAGCCTGGTGAGCGCGCTGCGATGCTCGAATTAGATGTGAAAGGCTTCGATCAAACTGATAGCCAAGGATGGCGTCTTACTGCTGATCGGGAGTGCTACTCGGAAGCCGCGGAACTGATCGCTGAATATCGCGCGCAGGCTGACGACCCGAACATCGCTAGACACCATCAAGTTCAGATGCATGCTGCTGCCGAAGAACGAGAGCAGGCTATCATTCTGCTGGATGAGTTAATCGCGGAAGATAAAACTAACGGCGAATGGGCGAACGTGCACTATCGACGCGCAACTCGGGCTTTCCTGGCTAGTGATCTAGAAACGCTGCAAGCTAGCCGGGCGGATCTAGCTACTCTTCCCGCGCCAAATGGTTTTGCAGATGCTGCCGAGCGTTTCAAAAGAGACTATCCAAACTTTCCAGCCCCAAAGTGGCCTCCAAATTTGGACGTGGTAGATGCTTTTATTGCCTGTTTTGATAAGAGCTATAACGAGGCATATAGCGGAGAAGCTTGTCGGGACGCGGGCAAAGCTTCCGCTTATGGGGGCTGAACTAAGCCTTCTTAACGACCACCCAAATTGCCAGATGACTCATTGAGTGGGCGTCCTAAACTCGCACCATCTTAGCTACTGGTCTTGTGTCCTCGTTTGGAATTTATCCGACCCACTTCCCAACCCCTTTAAGCTTTCAGCCCATGGAAGCCCGCTTCACCTTCTCTGCTGTCAGCCACGTCCCGGTCTATCTCTGGCCGTGGGTTTGGTGGCAGTTGCTCGGTATCCGCAACTGGTGCGGGTTGCAGCAGCGCGAAGTGCTCTGGGAGGTCGACCCGGACGGTAAAGTCTGGGTGACCCTCGTCTCCGACGATCCGCGCGATCTTGTCGCCTGGTTCAAGCGCGAGAACAAGCTTTACCGCGCGCACTGGTATGCGCTCTACAATGAGAGCGGCGAGATGCATCTCAGCGGTATTCACTATTGGGCGGGCCGGTTGATGGAGCGCTGCGTGCAGGTTTCTGCACCGCTTGTGTGCGATGCCGAGGCGCGCGTGCCCGCGTTTCAGGATAGCAGCTAGAGTTGGTGTTTGTGCCCGGCGCTGAGGTGCTGCGCACCAGCCGGGCGACAGCAGGTTCCGGTCTGGCTGCGCCAGCCCATGAACCAGGTTCAGGACTGCCCCCAGATTCGGAACCTGATGTCCTGGAGTTGGAGCCCTTAGCCCGGTTCATCGGACGAGCGCAGCGAGGATCGGGAACCCGCTTCGCAAAGCGTGGCCGCAGGCCTTAGCGCTTTGCCAACCCCAACCCCAACTGTGAAGAACCTACACCCCAGCCGCATCCGCGGCCGCTGGCGCTGCGCCCGACATGATCGGGTGCGCTGCCTAACGCTCTTTCGGGTCCAGCGCGTCGCGCAGCCCATCGCCAATAAAGTTCAGGCAAAGTAGCGTAATACCCATGGTTAGCGCGGGTGCCATCAGCAGCCAGGGGCGGTCCTGCATTTCCCGGGCGCCATCAGAGATCAGCACACCGAGCGAAGTCAGCGGCTCGTTTACACCTAGCCCGAGGAAAGACAGGAAGCTTTCTGCCATGATCACGACCGGAATGGTCAGCGTCACATAGACGGCAACCGGCCCCACCACATTGGGCAGGATGTGACGGCGAATGATCGTGAAGAAGGGAACACCGGTCGCGCGTGCCGCCTCAATGAACTCCATATTCTTGATCGCCAGGGTCTGGCCTCGAACGATCCGGCTCATGGTCAGCCATTCGACCGCGCCGATGGCGGCAAAGATCAGGATAATGTTGCGGCCAAAGACGGTCAGAAGCAGGATCACAAAGAAGATGAACGGCATGGCATACAGCACGTCGACGAACCGCATCATGATATTGTCGACCCGCCCGCCAACAAAGCCGGCGACAGCGCCCCAGGTCACGCCGATGATCAGCGACACGATTGTCGCCACAACGCCCACAGCGAGTGATATGCGCAAGCCCACCATCAAACGGGCAAAGATATCACGGCCTTGGGCATCAGTTCCAAGAATGTGGAGGTTCTCAAGCGTTGGCCCGATCTCGCCATTCGTCGAAATCGTATCGTAATCATGGACCCAGACGACGGGACCTAGAAGAGCAACCAGGACGATAAATCCAAGCACCCACATTGAAACAACCGCAGCGCGGTTCCGAAACAGCCGCGCCCGCGCATCATCCCAAAGCGAGCGTCCGCCCTGCACAGCTTTTTCAATAGGTTCCTTGCGCCCGGTCAGATCCATAGCCTCAGTCATACTTCACCTTTGGATCAAGCAGAGCGTAGAGGATGTCAGCGATCAGATTGAAGACCACAATCAGCGTTGCGTAGATAATTAGCGCGCCCATGACCAAAGTATAGTCTCTGTTGATGGCCCCATCGACGAAATAGCTGCCCATGCCGGGCAATCCAAAAATGCGCTCAATGACCAGGGAACCTGTCATGACCCCTGCCATGGCCGGCCCGACATAGCTTATGAGGGGCAAAATCGCTGAGGGCAGGGCGTGTTTGAGAACGACGTCACGTTCGCTAAGCCCTTTGGCTCTGGCTGTTCTGATATGGCCGGATCGCATGGTCTCGATCATCGAAGCGCGCATCAGGCGGGAAATAATCGCGATTTGCGGAAGGGCAAGGGTGACGACAGGCAAGGTCATGTTATGGACCGTCATGCCAATGTTTGGATAAGTTCCGAGCCCGCCAACCGCGAAAAGACCAGCCCCAAGGGCCAGCGTGAGAATCAGGAGTGGACCGCTGACAAAGGTCGGAATGGATATTCCCGCCATGGCAAACCCCATAACGGAATAGTCTCCGATCGTGTTTTGCCGAAGTCCCGCAAAGATGCCCATCGCTGTTCCAATGAACAGCGCGACAAACATGGACAGAAATCCAATCGCCAGACTGATCGGCAGGCCGTCGGCGATCAGGTCATTGACGCTCTTGCCAAGGGTTTTGAGAGAGGGGCCGAAATCGAGCTGTACAACCCCAAGCAAGTAATCGAAATATTGCTGCGTGAGCGGTTTATCGAGACCAAACTTCGCTTTAACAGCCGCCTCTGTTGCGGCGTTGAGTTTGCGCTCCCCGTCAAAGGGGCCGCCTGGTGCGACACGCATCATGAAGAACGCGACGGTGATGATAATCAGCAAGGTAGGAATCGCGATCAGGATACGTCGCCCGACATAACCCCAGGGGATTCGCGACAAGCTTCGTTGAAAGGCTGACACGCGAATTGGACTCCTTACTAAGCTCAGTATATCAGCACCGCACCTTGGCATGACGTGTACTGTTTCCTACGTTCACGGCACACGTCGCATTGTCAACGCCGACATACATGGGAGGGTTAAATATGACCGATATTCGCAAAGTCACGGATGGTTTTTCTGTCGCTCCGCAGATTTCCGACGAGGATGTGCAGGCGATCGCCGATGCAGGGTACAAGACGATTATTGCGAATCGGCCAGATGGTGAAGGCGGTATCGATCAGCCCCGTATGGGCGCCATTCGCGCGCGTGCTGAAGCGCTGGGCCTCGCTTTTGTTGCGATTCCTTTTTCGGGCGCGCCAACTCCGGAAATCCTTGAACGGGTGGGCGCCGCATTAGCTGAAGCACCCGCACCCGTCCTGGCCTATTGTCGCACAGGAACCCGCTCAATCACGGCGTGGGCGCTTACGCATGCAGGTCAGGGTAGCGGTGAGGATATTGTCGCAGCGGCTGCAAATGCAGGCTATGATTTGTCGAGTCTGCGCCCACTTTTGTAAGGAAAACGCACGTAATTGTGAACAAATGATCACGAAAGCGAACGTTAAAATTGGTTGATTGAGGTCCCGCACCATGCGATTCAACCCCAAGGCGGCGCATCGGGCGCTTCAGGAGTAAGAGTATGTCGCGGAATTGGCTGGCAGACTTTAAGTATGAAGATGGTGCCTGTCTGGTCAAAAAGACCGGGCATCGCATTCCCCTGAAACTCAGTTTGCTGAATGACTTTTTTACGTGGTTCACATTCTACTCACTGGCCCAGTCCTGGCGGACCTGGCGGCGTCTGACGGGACATAAGCGTCCCTCTATTGCATTTTATCCTGAGAAGCCGAGGCCCTGGTACTTCATCTGGCCGGTTATGCACGCTTCGGGGGCAAAGCTGATTTCTGATGTCTCGACGGCGGATATTGTGTTCCAGTTTGACGACTCAACCAGCAGCGATCACATCGCCCCAACGACCAAGCCCGGTGCGCGGCTTGTTAACTTTGGGTGCACAGACATCTCCAAATCAAATGTTGCAACGGCTTTCAAGCAGGCTGCGGGGTATAGTCTGGCGGTCGATCCGAAGACCTATAGCGGTCCTATGGTTGAAAAGTCAGAGAAAAATGCCTGTCATGATGGGCGTATAATCGAAGGCCCGATGGATCCACTTGCCGACAAGACCTATCAGGTGCTGGTCGATAATGAGATTGCAGGCGGACTTGTTGAAGATCTTCGTTGCTGCATTTGCGGTGGTGAGCCTTCGGTGGTTTTCCGTAAGCGTCGCCAGATCAGCCGGCGGTTTCTGAACGAGAATGCTGAAGTTTTGCTCGACACGCCCCAGAATACGTACACGGAAGATGAAATTGCCGTGATCACGCGCTTTGCAGCTGAAATCGGTCTGGAGTGGGGCGGTGTTGACGTGCTACGGGATAATGCATCCGGCAAGATCTACATCGTAGATGCCAACAAAACAGATATGGGCCCGCCCGTGGCACTGAACCTTGGAGACAAGCTGAAGTCCACACGTCGGATGGCTAAGGCCTTTGTAAAAGCGTTTGCACCTCGCCGCGCTTGATCAAGGCCCCATAGAGCCCAAGATATTAGAGACTGCTTCCTCCCATGGCTATTCCATTCATTAAAGATATCGATTTCGAGTACGGTAGAGTAGAACAGGTTTCTCCGTTGATCCGGCGCGTGATCGCGAACAATCCCGGACCTTTCACTTTTGTCGGCACGGGCGTGTACATTATCGGCAAAGGCGAAGTTGCTGTTATCGACCCGGGTCCAAACGACCCTGTGCATTTCGAAGCCCTGAAACAGGCTTTGGATGGTGAGACCGTAAAATATGTTCTGGTCACGCATGGCCATTCAGACCATTCACCGCTCGCCAAGCCACTGGCTGATTGGGCCGGATGTAAGGTCTATGCCAAGGATTGCGGAAAACCGACAGCTAAAGGCGAGCTAGGCTCTGAAGATGACCGCGACTTTGCGCCTGATGAAATGGTTGCTGACGGAGATACGTTCTCGGGTCCGGGGTGGACGCTGGAAGTGATCGAGACGCCCGGTCACACCTGCAGCCATATCTGCTTCGACTTGAAAGAAGAGAATGCTTGCTTGACCGGTGATCACATCATGGGGTGGTCGACAACGATTGTCGCGCCGCCCGACGGCAACATGGCAGCTTACTTCAAGAGCCTCGACAAAATTGAGGGCCGCGGCTTTGACATTCTGTGGCCAACCCACGGATCACCGGTGCGCGAAAAAGCTTTCGTCAAAGAATTCATTCAGGCTTATCGCCAACACCGGCAAGACCGGGAAGATGGCGTGATTGAACATCTCCGACGCGGTGAAACCTCGATCCCTGTCATGGTCGAGAACATGTATGTCGGACTTGAAGCCCGTCTGATCCCGGCTGCGTGTCTGTCTCTGCTTGGCCACATGATGAAGCTTATCGAAGAAGGCCGCGTTACCTGTGATGAAGACACGCCGGTTATTCAAAGCGAGTTCAAGCTGGTTGAAGCGCGGGTCTAAGCCCTGCACGGATTAGCGATGCTCTATGGTGTTGTTCGTCCGTCGCCGCGATCCTGAAGTTCATTCATAAACCCTGCAACGCGTTTTGAGTTCGCGCCGAGGTCCGACAGGCCAACTCTGCTGGTGGAGCGCATATCCACACGGGTTGCGCCTTCTACAGGACGAATGCGGATGGCAACATCATCCTTGAAGCCAAACCAGCCGGAAACAGCCGTCGCTTCAATTTGCAATTCTGTTCCGAGATCGCTCGCCGTTCCAGGCTCAGTCACGAGGGTCCAGCCGCGACGGTCAACCAGATCCACGGCAAGGTCTGCAATTTCATTCGGCGCCTGAGAGAAGTAGAAAGGCTGCATTGCTGGAAGGACCGTGCCCTTTCCAGCCTCTTTGGCTTCGGCCTCTTCCTGTAGCTCAGCGACCAGACGACCCGCTGTGCCAGGCCAGCGATCCTCAGCATAGTCAGGCACCTTTGGGGCATCCAAAATGGGATTGGTCTCACCATCTGCTTCACGCGCTTGCATGATTGCAGGTGTGAACTGGATCGGGATCGCCCAGTCTGTTTGCACATCATGGATTGGCGGAAGCGCAGCGGCTTGCCCGCCAAAACCTGCGAGCCGGAACAAAGCCATCGCGCTGATCAAGGTGGCAGCAAGCGCGATGATAAACGGCTGGACGCGCGGGGATTTAATCAAGGCGATGACCTGTGCGATAATCGAAAGGGCAACTGCAAGCATCGCAACCTGGGGCCCGACCCCAATCGTCATCTGCCCCAAACCAACCTGCCAGGGCCAGAAGCCCCACTTGGTGCCGAGCGCGGCGATCAGAAACCAGAGAACAGAGAAGACCGAAACGCAAAGCGAGAAAATCGCGACTTTCATGCGCCATCCTGCAGACTGTGGGGCGGTTGTGTCGTTCATTGTAAAATCCAATCGCGTTCGGAACTTAGCTTGAAGCGGATATAGTCCGAGTTCGAGGGGAAGTCGAACCTTCCCCTCTGCTCAAGTTATGGCCGTGAAAGTCTTAAGCTGTTGGCAGCTTGTAATCCTTGAAGGTCTCACGCAGTGCGAGCTTGTTGATCTTACCTGTCGCGCCGAGTGGAATTTCATCGACAAAAGCGACATCGTCCGGGGTCCACCACTTGGCGATTTTCCCGTCCAGAGAGGCGAGGATTTCGTCCTTGGTCGGGCTCTCACCTTCAGCGGCCTGAATAACCAGAAGGGGGCGCTCATCCCATTTGGGGTGGTAGATACCAATGGCAGCTGCGTTTGCGACTTTCTCATGACCCACAGCGATGTTTTCAATATCGATCGAAGAGATCCACTCGCCGCCGGACTTGATGACATCCTTGGCGCGGTCGGTGATCTGCATGGTGCCGTACTGGTCAATATTGGCGACATCGCCGGTATCGAAGAAACCATGCTCATCCAGCACATTGCCGCCGTCGCCCTTGAAGTAGCCCGCTGCAATGGCTGCGCCGCGCACCAGTAGTTTGCCGGAGGTCTTGCCATCGCGCGGCAACTCCTCGCCTGCGTCATTGACGACTTTCAATTCAACCCCATAAGGCGGCCGGCCCTGTTTCAGCTTTTGCTCCATGCGCGTATCAATGTCGGCGTCCATCAGATGCGGCGGGAGTGTGCCCAGCGTGCCGAGCGGACTTGTCTCGGTCATGCCCCAAGCGTGGATCACATCGACCTCGTAGTCGATCTCGAAGGCGCGCAAGATGTTTTCAGGAATCGCAGAACCGCCAATAATCACCTTCTTGAGGTGCGGCAGTTTGAGATTATTCTCCTGAAGGTACTGCAGGAGCATGAGCCAAACGGTTGGAACGGCAGCGGTAATGGTCACTTTCTCGCCGTCGAGCAATTCATAGATCGAGGCGCCGTCCATCTGTGCGCCAGGCATCACCATGTTGGCGCCGGTCGCAGGGCAGGAGAGGGCAAGGCCCCAGGCGTTTGCATGGAACATGGGAACGACGGGTAAGACGACATCATCGGCCCCCATGCCCATGGCATCCTTGCTCATCGTGACGAGTGTATGCAGGACGTTTGAACGGTGGGAGTATAGAACCCCTTTTGGATTACCTGTTGTGCCGGAGGTGTAGCAGAGGCCACACGCTGTCGTTTCCGGGAAACCGCCCCACTCACACGTCGTCGAGCGGCCATCAATCCACATATCGAACGCCACAGCGCCAAGGCTGTTGACCGGCATTGTATCCTGATCAGCATAGATGACGAAGGTTTTGATCGTTTCTAGCTTGTCCTTGATTGCCTCAACAATTGGCAGGAAGGTCTTGTCGAAAATCAGGACCTTGTCTTCGGCATGGTTTGCAATCCAGGCGATCTGATCTGGGTGCAGGCGCGGATTGATTGTGTGAAGAACTGCGCCAATGCTCATGGTGCCATACCAACTCGCCATATGACGCGCTGAGTTCCAGCCGAGGGTCGCAACCCGGTCACCGAGCGAGATCCCGGTATCCTTGAGCGCGTTTGAGACTTGCTTGGACTGATTGTAGAGATCGCCATAGGTGGTGCGTACGATATTGCCCTCAACCCGGCGGGTGATAATCTCCCGTCCAGGGTTTATCAGGCGCGCGTGTTCAAGAATTTTGTCTACCGTTAGCGGCCAGTCCTGCATGATCCCTTGCATCGGGCATTCCTCCAATAAAACTGTATTGTTTTCGTCCCTTACGAACGTACTCCAATGTTGTAGATTGGCTACTGGTGAACAGCAAGAATCGAAAGTGGTTCCATGAAAAAACGTGTCCTCCCCGCAATTGTCGCAACGTCAATGTTTGGTCTGGTGGGGTGTCAGCCATCCTCAGAGCAGGCTTCGGATGATCAGACCTTTGAGATTGAGCAGGCGAAGATCGCCTTGGGATCGCAACCGTCAACGCCGCCTCCAGCGCGGTTCGATCTCGGATTTCTCCCTGAATTCTTTGATTGTGTCCGCGAAGAAGGTGGAACCGTGCTTGCTTCGCATCGCGGCGGGCCGGCCCCCGGCTATCCTGAAAATGGACTTGAGACACTCGAGTATGCGTCGCTCAATGCCACGCCAATTCATGAGATTGATGTGGCCGAGAGCCGGGATGGCGTCCTGTTCCTATTGCATGATAACAGCCTTGGACGGACGACTACCGGCGACGGGCAAGTTTCTGACACAGACTGGGACGAGATTGCGACGCTTAATCTGGTCGATAATGCAGGGCAAATTACGCCTTTCACACCGCCGAAGCTGAGTGATGTCCTGCTGTGGGCAAAGCAAACCGGGGCCGTGGTCGAACTCGACAAGAAACGCACGACATCGTACCGCAATATCATCTCGCACGTGCGCGCTGCGGGTGCGGAGCAGAATGTTATCCTGATCAGTTACAATGATCAGCAAGCGATTGAGATTGCGCGGCTTGCACCAGATCTGATGATGACCGCGAGTGTGAATAGCCCTGAACATCAGGCCGAGCTGGAAGCGGCGGGTGTTGATATGACCAAGGTTATCGCCTGGACCGGCATCTCTAATCCGAATGACAGAGCCTGGAAGGCGCTGGGGCGCAGAGGCATAGAGAGCGCCTTTGGAACGCTGGGGCGACCGGGCGAGCGACTGGATGATCAGTATATTGCCGATGGTGATTTGTCCGAGTTTCAGACGCTCGTGGATGGCGGCCTCACCCTTCTGGCGACAGATGAGGTGTACGCGGTTGCCGATTTTCTGACGGCCGATGAGGATGCGCTGGAGCGCTGCGCTGTGGGCTGATTTCGCGACGTCATCGTTGCTGCTGGCTCAACCCAGGCATAGGGTTGAGCATGAGCGACACGGCGAACCGTCCAAGTCCAGAGCAAGAGCGCGCATCACATCTGACGAAAACTCAGGTCTTCATGTTGGCGATTGCGAGTGCGGTTGTGACAGCCAATGCCTATTACATTCACCCCATAATCTCTCTGGTCGCAAAAGACTTTGAAATAGATCAGGGGATGATTGGCATTGTGCCAGCGTTCAATCAGTTTGCGCTCGCGCTCGGCATTCTTGTTCTGCTGCCATTAGGCGATTTGGTAAACAATAAGCGCTTAACGGTTGTGTCTGTCGCGCTGCAGACCGCGTGTGTTGCTGGAATGGCATTTGCGCCCGGATTTCAGCTGTTCCTGCTATCGTCAACGATTTTGGGCTTTGTCACGATCGCCCCTTATTTGTTGCCCGCCTATGCTTCTAAACGCGTTCCTGCCGAACGGTTGGGGTACGTCACAGCCGTACTGACGACCGGAATTATTATTGGTATCTTGACCGCGCGGGCTGCAGCAGGTGTCATCGCTGAATACTTTGGTTGGCGTACCGTCTATTTTGCTGCAGCGCTTCTGATGTTGTCGGTCTCAGTCTTTCTGCCGATGATCATGGAGCGCGGTGAGCGTTCGGAAACGCAATTGTCGGCGTCAAGATATGCCGGTCTGCTGAAGTCCATTTGGCCTTTAGTTCGGAAGTATCCCCAGCTCCTGATTTCAGGGTCTATTCAGGGATTGGGGTTTGGCAGCTTTATTGCGATCTGGATGGGTCTGGGTCTGCACTTGCCAAGCGACGAGATGGGTTATGGCGTTGATGTAGTTGGATATCTGGCATTGCTTGCCATTTTCAGTCTCGCGACAACGCCTTGGCTTGGGAAATGGGCAGATACGTTTGGGGCACGCCCAGCGCGGGTTGTGCTGGCCATTCTTCAGGCGTTGGCCATGGTCTTGTTCGTTTTCTTTGGTCATAGCCTCTGGTTGCTGATCATACCCATCGTGATCACAAATATGGTTGGCCCATCCATCGACGTAACAGGTCGTATGACGTTCCTGTCGCAAGCTGCTGAGATCAGAACGCGTTTGATGACAATCTACATCGTCATCATGTTCCTCGGCGGCGGTCTCGGCAGTTGGCTTGGAACGGCGTCTTACGATTGGGGGGGGTGGACCTCAACCGCCACCACCGTCCTGATGATGATGATGATGGCGCTGGCCCTGGCTATCATTGATTTATTGATTGAGCGACGTGCGCAGCAGGCCGCTCAATCTGGTTAAACCTTCGCAGGTGTACCTTTGCTTGACGGTTTCTTGCGTGGTTTGTCTTCGACATATTTGAAGCTCAACTCGTCAGTCTTCTTGGTGACACCGATCTTGACCGTGCCGCCTTTGGACAGTTTGCCGAACAGCAGTTCTTCCGCCATTGGCTTCTTCACGTTCTCAGAGATCACGCGGGCAAGAGGACGTGCGCCAAACTCTGCATCAAAGCCGCGTTTGGCCAGCCAGTCACGCGCAGTTGGGGACAGTTCGATCGTTACATTGCGATCTGCCAGCTGAATCTCGAGTTGAAGAACGAATTTCTCGACCACTTTCTCGATGATTTCAGGGGTCAGGCCACCGAAGGTAATCACGCTGTCCAGACGGTTGCGGAATTCAGGTGTGAACAGGCGTTTCAATGCTTCTTCCTGTTCGTCATCCTTCCGGCCGCGGCCAAACCCGATTGAGTTCTTGGCGGCATCTGATGCGCCTGCATTCGTGGTCATCACGAGGATCACATTCCTGAAGTCGACCTTGCGACCGACCGCATCTGTCAGCGTACCATTGTCCATGACCTGCAGCAGAACATTGAATAGATCCGGGTGGGCCTTTTCAATTTCGTCCAGCAGCACAACACAGTGAGGATGCTGCATAACTGCATCGGTCAGCAGGCCGCCTTCATCATAGCCAACATATCCCGGAGGCGCGCCAATCAGGCGGCTGACGGAGTGGCGTTCCATATATTCCGACATGTCGAAGCGATGGATTTCAACGCCGAGAATGTTGGCAAGCTGACGGGTAACCTCTGTCTTCCCGACGCCGGTTGGACCGGTGAACAGATAGGAGCCAATCGGCTTGTTTGGTTCGCGCAGACCGGCGCGTGACAATTTGATCGCTGAGGAGAGGGCGCTGATCGCCTCGTCCTGACCGAACACAACGCGCTTGAGATCTGTTTCAAGCGACTTGAGCGATTGCGCATCGTCCTTGCTGACCTGTTTTGGGGGAATGCGCGCGATCTTGGCGACGATGGCTTCGATCTCTTTCACACCGATTGTCTTGCGGCGCTTGCTTGCCGGCGTCAGCCATTGCGTTGCGCCAGCTTCGTCGATGACGTCGATTGCCTTGTCCGGCAATTTGCGGTCTGTCATGTAGCGTGCTGACAGCTCTACCGCCGACCGGATTGCGTCATTGGTGTAGCGCAAGCCGTGGAAGTCTTCGAACACGGACTTCAGGCCGGTCAAGATTTTCACAGCATCTTCGACATTAGGCTCGACAACATCGATCTTGCGGAAACGACGCGATAGGGCGCGGTCCTTCTCGAAATGCTGCTTATACTCTTTGAAAGTCGTTGAACCCATGCAACGCACTTCGCCATTTTGAAGAGCGGGTTTTAGCAGGTTTGATGCATCCATCGCCCCGCCGGATGTAGCGCCAGCGCCAATGATCGTATGAATCTCATCTATGAAGAGAATGCCTTTTTCAAGCTCACCTACTTCTTTCATGACCGCCTTGAGCCGCTCCTCGAAGTCGCCGCGATAGCGCGTGCCTGCGAGCAGTGACCCCATATCGAGCGACCAGATAACCGCATCATTGAGGATTTCCGGAACCTCGCGGTCAACGATCATCTTGGCAAGGCCCTCGGCGATTGCCGTTTTCCCGACACCGGGATCGCCAACAAGGATCGGATTGTTCTTCGCTCGGCGACAAAGCACCTCGATACAGCGCTCGATTTCCATCTGACGACCGATCAGAGGATCGATTTTGCCGTCCTTCGCCTTCTGGTTCAGGTTCACGCAGTACGCTTCGAGCGCTTCATGTTCAGGGGCTTTGGGACCTTCTTCCGCGCTTTGTTCTGAGCCGCGCGGTGTATTCGTCCGGCTTTGGCCAGGCACTTTGGAAACTCCGTGCGAGACAAAATTGACCGCGTCATAGCGGGTCATATCTTGTTCTTGAAGGAAATAGGTCGCGTGACTTTCGCGTTCTGAAAAGATCGAGATCAGGATATTCGCACCGGAAACTTCATCGCGGCCAGAACTTTCAACATGCAATACAGCGCGTTGAACAACGCGTTGGAATGCTGCCGTTGGCTGGACACGTCCAGACGGATTGTCAGTGACAAGGCTGGAGAGATCTTCGTCAATGTATTGTGAAAGCGCAGCCTTGAGGGCCTGAATGTCGACCTTACAGGCCGTCATCACTTCGATGGCGTCCTCGTCGTCCGTCAGCGCGAGCAGCAGGTGTTCCAAAGTGGCATATTCGTGATCGCGCTCACCTGCAGCGTTCAGGGCGCGTTCAAGTGCGGACTCAAGGCTAGGGGTCAAACTTGGCATATCTCTTTACTCCTAATCCTCTTTTTCCATCGTGCACTGCAATGGGTGTTCATTGCGCCGTGCCAGATCCATCACCTGGGCAACTTTGGTCTCTGCGACCTCGTAGGTATAAATGCCACAAACACCGACACCCTTCTGGTGTACATGTAGCATAATTCGTGTCGCTTGTTCCCGGCTCTTGTTGAAGAAGCGCTCAAGGATCAGCACGACAAATTCCATGGGCGTATAGTCATCATTCAAAATGAGAACGCGGTACATGCTGGGTTTCTTGGTTTGAACCCGTGTTTTGGTTGCCAGATCAAGTCCGGGTCCATCGCCGCCGGGACCGATAGGGGCTTTTGGATCTTTCGGATCAGACATGTCTATGCGCTCGATTCTGAATGGCATAATGTGAAGATAGGGGATCGATTGAGATTGTTAAGCCTGTTCCTGCGTTGACCAAGGATCAATCTTGCGAATGTCTACTTTACGGTCAGCTTATTGAGCAGGCTGTCCACACGTTTGCGGTTCGCCCCAAGGTCTGAGTATCCAACACGCGATCGCGAGTAGATGGCGAGCTGACTGCCAGGCCCGGAGGCAGCCGGAAGCACAGCAATATCGACATCATCCTTGAAACGCATGATGGCGGACCGAGCGATAAACTTCAGCTTCAGGTCTTCTGCGTCTGCAGCAAGATCAATCCAGCTACGCTCGGTCTGGATTAGAGTCTCAAGCTTTGCAAAGAGTTCGGCAGGGGTGTCTTCAAACTCAGGCGATGGCAGATCTGGTTCTGCGGCAAGGCAAAGTCCATCTGGTGCGACCAGACAGGTGTTTGGTTTTGGGGAGCGTTTGAGCGTTTTGAATGAGATGAAAGTCGTCATATCCCAATCATGGCGCATAATCAGGCTGTGACCAGTCTTGCCTCAAAAAAAATCGGGCCGTGAGGCCCGACCTGTATCATAGCGCTGAACAGCCTGTTTAGGCTTTCTTGGCAGCTTTCTTTGCTTGGCGTGCCAGCGGCGCGAAAGATTCGCGCATCGTATCAGCGTACAACTCGGTCAGTTCCGAAAAGCCTTTGATGTTCGCCTCAACAGCCTTCTTCATGTAGGACGTTTGAATGTCCATCGCGTCTTCGAGCGTTGTGACTTCTGAGAGTTGCTTGCCGGTTTCAACAGACAGCGTCATTTGCTTTTTCATTTGCGCCATCATTGCAGAGCCAACATCCTGCATGCCTTTGACGGAGGCTTTAGTGCTGGCCGTTGATGCTTCCATCGCATCACGTGCGAGAGTACCCATCGAGTCAGGCATCGGGAACATATCCTTGAAGGCATCACCATTGAAGGCTGGGAATGGCATAGAAAACGGCGATGTGCTGATCGTCATGATGACTTGCTCCTCAAGAATTATGATGTTCTCGTTTAGCATATTTTTTGTGCAAACGCAACATTTTTTGTGCGCCGCACAAAGCCCGAATTTTAGCCACTTGAAAGATAATTAAGCTGACGAAAGCATTTACGTCTGGCTAACCAAAACATCCGATCTTAGAGTTGGCTTGGGAATTGCTGGGCTAGCTCTGTTTGGAGGAATGTGCATGGCAAAGTTCTGGGGTTCTTTTTCGTTCAAGTCGACGCTTGCTATGCTCGCGTTTACTGTTGCCAGTACCGCCACGCCTGCCAGCGCTGAAAAGTACGCATCGATTGTCATCGATATGGAGACAGATGAGGTCCTGCATGCCCGTCATGCAGATGAGCCGCGCTATCCGGCATCGCTCACAAAGGCGATGACACTCTACATGCTATTCGATGCGATGAAGAGTGGGGAGGTTAAACTAAATGAGAGACTCCCTGTTTCGCGTCACGCTGCCTCACAACCTCCATCAGCCCTGCGTCTCAAGGTTGGTTCAACCATTTCTGTGAAAGATGCGATCAATGCCCTGGTCACCAAGTCAGCAAATGACGTTGCCGTTGTGGTCGCTGAGCGATTGGGCGGAACGGAAAGTCGGTTTGCGACCCTCATGACCGCAAAAGCGCGGTCTATGGGCATGACCAAGACCACATTTCGAAACGCGTCGGGTCTGCCGGACGATCAACAGCTATCAACGGCGCGCGATATGGCCGAGCTCGCAGAGCGTCTGTTGATCGACCACGCTGACTATTATGGCTATTTTGCAAATACGCGTTTTTCCTGGGGCAAAGCGAACTACAAGAACCACAACCGTCTGATCGGGAAGGTTGAAGGTGTTGATGGCATCAAGACAGGTTACACGCGCGCATCAGGTTTCAACCTGATGGCATCGGCCAAGCGCCGGGGGCGCCGCGTTGTTGCGATCATGTTTGGTGGGTCCACATCGCGTTCACGTGATCAGCACGTCGCGGACCTGATTGAAGCGGCTTATCTCAGCTTTGAAGACCTTGAAGAGGAAACGCCAGCGCTACGGACGCGGCAGACCTTTGCGAGCATACAGGCCCCCGTCGACCCAAATAGCGCTGCAATGCCAATGCTGAATGGTAAAGTGTTTGGGCCGGTCGCGCAGGGCGATGAAGGATCCAAGTCCGAGTAAGTCTTGGTAAGGCTTGTTAGAACGCGATCTCTGCGCCGGCGAGTTCAGGCATTTGCAGAAGAATGACCAGGTCGCGCAGCTCTTGCCGGGCAGCAACATGGCTCATGGTGAAGGATACGTTTGACCCGCTTTCGGTCAGATCGAGCAGGGTTAGACCCGCCGGGAAAAGCTCGCGATAAATCACACGCTCTGACAGGCCAGGGGCAAGGCGGAAGCCAATACGCTTGGCGAGGTTTGCAAGGGCCTCGCCGACCTTTTGCTTGTTGCGGGCCTCCAGAGGAGAAACGCGGTTCCGCATGACAATCCAGTCGATTGGCTGACGAGACTTGCGCGCTTTGGCTTTGCGGCAGTTCCAGATCATTTCAGAGTAAAAGCTGGGACGCAGGACTTCGAGCGTTTGCGGGTTAACGTCACCCAGCAGGTCGAAATCAACAAAGCTATCATTCAGTGGTGTGATCAGGGTGTCAGCGCTCATATGTGCGATGCGGGAGAGGTAGGTGTCACCCCCCGGCGCATCGACGATGACAATATCGCTGACAGACTTCAGGCGCTTCAGAGAGGTTTCAAACCGCTCTGTCTCTTCCTGCTCTGCAAGGTCAAGATCGCGTTCTGTGCTGGCATCAACCCGAATAATCTCCGGCATGGGCAGGCTTGCCCCGGTTGACTGCATCCAGCGCAAGCGGTTCTCGAGATAGCGGGTCAGTGTTCGCTGGCGAACATCAAGGTCAATAACACCAACTTTCTTGTTCATCCGCATCAGAGCGATTGCAAGATGAACCGATACGGTCGACTTTCCCGCACCGCCTTTTTCATTGCCAACAACGATAACCCGGCACTGGTTCTGTGCCGGGGTCGAAAGAGATAGAGGCTCGGTTTGGGCGTCGCCTACTTGTCCATATCCATCAGCGGCCATGGCCGGAGGTACTCCCTACGTCGCGATCAGGTCTAGGCTGCGTGACGTTCCTGTTCTGCATCACCGGCAGTGTCTTCCTCGAAAAGAAAGGCTTCATCGCCGCCAATTGTTGTGTCCTGAACGGTAAGAACGGGCAGATACTCGCCCTCGAACAGATCTGTATCCGTTGGCGACATTGCGCACGGTGCCTGCGTTGTAAGCTCGATCGGGAAAGCCGCCTCATCTGTAACCATGACCAGCACTTCGCGCAGGCTTTCCAGGCTGTCGGCCAGCCGGCTCATTTCACCGGCAAGTGCTGTAGATTGGCGGTTCAACTCTGGCGCAGGGTCAAACATCCAATCATCAATGCGCAGACTTTCCGGTGTGCTCGACCGGGTTCGGCTCCGTTCGAGATGAAACTTCGATGCGGCGACATCATTCCGCCGCGTATAGAGTGAAACACGCGCTGCAGCGAACAGCATTTTAAGGCGGGTAAAGATGTGCTTTCTCATGTCTTAAAGAATCGTCCCAAACAGTTAACAGGTTCTTTACAATATCCCCTCTCAGGCGAATTCGGTATGAAAAAAAGTCCAGAAATAGCGCGGACCTTGAAAGATTTGCGAAAATTGCTCGCAGATTATCGGCGTGCGGAGCAATCCATCGGCTTTGTTCCAACGATGGGGGCGCTGCATGATGGTCATGTCTCGCTCGTGAGGTCGGCCCAGCAGCATGCGGACGTCTCGGTTGCGAGCATATTCGTAAATCCAACCCAGTTCGCACCGGGCGAGGACCTCGATACTTATCCGCGAACAGAGGAGGCTGATCTGGCGCGCCTTGAGGACGTCGGCTGTGACATTGTCTATATGCCAACTGTCGCTGAAATGTATCCCGAAGGTTCGGTTACAAATGTGCGTGTCGAAGGGCTCTCTGACCTGCTTGATGGTCGCTACCGCCCGCACTTCTTCTATGGTGTGGCGACGGTTGTTGCCCGGCTTTTCGTCCATGTGCAGCCAGATGTCGCTGTCTTTGGTCAGAAGGACTATCAGCAGTTACAGATCATCAAGAGAATGGTGCGCGACCTTGGCTTTCCGATTGAGATTATCGGCGGTGATACATGGCGGGACGCGGACGGATTGGCCCAGTCGTCTCGCAATGCCTATCTGTCTGCCGATGAGCGCGCCCGAGTTGGCGCGATTAGCGCTGCACTCCATCGCGCGAGTTGTCGAATTGCAGCAGGCCGCCCTGTGCAAGAGGCGTTGGAGGAAGCGCGCACCCGGGTCACCAAGGCTGGTTTTGATACGCTGGATTATGTCAGCGCCATTGATCCGAGCACCCTGGAAGACTTAGCGGGGGGGCCCGTTGCGCCGGGGTATGAGGGGCGATTGCTGGCGGCGGCCTGGATGGGCAAGACCCGCTTGATCGACAATCTTGGATTTACTCGGCCGACGTGAACGCCTCTGCTTAGAAGCGGGGCATTTCGCCTGTCGCCACGAATGGCATCCCAAACGCCAGAATAACGCTGATGAGCAGTCCAAACCCAGCGCGAAGAATGTCAGTGCCAACATCTTTCATCGCTTCCATCTGGTTCCGCAACCCGGCGACATAGGCGATCGCGATTTCCCGGCCAGCCAGCAGGCCCAGAAAGACCCAGGTCGTGCTCATCGGGATATCGTTCACTTCCTTGAAGAGGAACAGAATGACACCGTAAATAAAGTCGACGATCGTCGCTGCGCGGATATCAGTTGTGTTTGTTTTGGAGAGAACGATTTTCTGAATCTCACCGCCGCGTGTCGCAAAGATGTAGGCGTGCAGGAGGAGCATTACCAGGGTCGCGAAGATCAGCAGATAGGGGCTGAAAGAGACCATTGTCTCACCGTTCACTTCGACGGTTGTGCGCGGCAGGTAGACGAAGATGTTTGCAAGATCCTGCATCAGCCACTGCGACCACAGGAACGCCGTTGATGCCCATTGCAAAACCGTCCAATGGACACCAAGCGGTTCGCCCTTGGTGTTGGAGATCCACCTTTCCCAGGAGCGGGCAACAAGAATGTAAACGACACCGCCCGCCGCGAGCGCGACCAGATAACCAAGGCCCGATTTGATCAACATTTGACCAAGGACGCCTTCGGTCGCTGCGCCGCCGGTCAGCGCAAAAATTGTTAGCACCAGGAAGGTTGTGGAGACCGGAATACCAAATCGCGTCAGGAAAATCAGGACCAAAGGCGGCAAGGCATGCCACCATTGAACGCCGTTCTCAGGGTAGGGAATGGAGTTCAGTCGTCCGAACGCAATATCACCGTCGAGGGTGAAATAGCCATACAGCATCACCGCAACGATGATTGAACAGGCGTAGAGCCAGAGTGTCGTCCAGTGTCGCTGACTATTGGAGGACAGAAATGTCCCAAGTGTCTGGATCGCGTCATTCGCGACAATCGAGTAGGCTGCAAACAGAAACCCGATAAGCGCGAAAATCTCGTAGCCGGCAATTGCCATCCTAAACCCCTCGATAAGTGCCCGATGGCAAACTTTCGCTGTTGTAAGCGCGTGAATGTCACACTTTGATGACTGTTTCCAAAGACTCTGCAGTCGCACAAGGTAGAACCGGCAGCATATCGATGAAATTCAAGCGCCGTAAGATCCGGCACTGCGCGCAGTTCGGTGAAAGACAAGTCGTTTTGTATAGTCCATCGGGTCATGAGGTTTGACCAGGGCGTCGGGCGGTGTATCGGTCCAGTCGATCAGGCGCGTCAGAAAAAACCGGACAGCCGCGCCGCGTGCCAGCAAAGGCAGCGCGTCTTTCTCGGCGGTCTCCAACGGTCTGACGCTTTCATAACCCGCGATGAGATTTGCGCCTTTTGAGAAGTTGAACTCGCCGTTTGATTCGAACGCCCAGGCGTTAAGGCAGATCGCCAGATCATAAGCGAGGGCATCCGTGCAGGCGAAATAGAAATCGATCGCGCCGGAAAAGGTGTCGCCCAGAAAGAACGCATTGTCCGGGAAAAGGTCGGCATGGACCGTTCCGCGAGGGAGCGCTGCCGCTATCTCTTGCAGGTCTTTGAGGGTACGAAGATCATCTGTGATAAGGTGGGCCAATCCGGGGCTGAGCGCCTCTGCGGCCTCCTCCCGGCCTGACCACAGACTTGGCCAGCTCGCCGGGCCAAGCGCATTTTCACGCACCATGTCGAAGCCTGATGCGGCGGCGTGGAGCGAGGCGAGACCACGCCCGATCTCCCGGCATTGTTTTTGGTTCGGACGTTTTGGCGATAGGCCCGTTAGGAATGACACAATGACTGCGGGCCTGTCAGCGACCTCGCGCAGGGCTTTCCCGTCATTAGCCCGAACAGGTTGTGGGCATGGAAAACCTTGCCCTGCGAGATACTGCTTCAGTCCGATGAAGTAGGGCAGATCTTTCGGGTCTGCGCGTTTTTCAAAAAGGGTGAGGATGAAACGACCGGTTGTTGTCTCAAGATAATAGTTGGAGTTTTCGACACCCTCCGCGATGCCCTTGAAAGCGATGGCTTGCCCGATGTTATATTCGGACAGAAATGCATTCAGGGCATCATCGGAGACTGTTGTATAAACCGCCATGGATTAGGCGGTAGCGTTAGATTCCTCATCGGTCCAGAGATCACGCTGCATGGTGCGTCCCATCAGAAGGAAGTGGAGCGCAGCCCACAAAAGGAACAGTGAGCCGACCGAGACGCCGACACGGTTTCCGATCGCTCTTGCCGGGCGGCAATATTCGTCGTTTGTCGCTATAGTCGCTTCAAGCTCCGAACCCGAGAGGGCGTTTTCCGTTCCTTTGCGCGTGGCGACCAGTGACTTCTCAATCGCACCGCAGTCTCTGGCTGTAACTGGCGCGTCGAGTTGGGCGAGTTGATACTTGGTGCCCTGATCAGAGATCCAGCCCACTGCCGGGGGCCCCAAGCCATAGCCAATCAGATTAACGACGAACAGCATAAGCGCAGCAGCGGTTGCCCGCATGCGTGGTTCAACCAGCTTCTGGGTCACTGAGAACATCGGCGCGAGGTAAGAGTAGCGCAGGACAGCTGCGACCACGAGGACTGGTATGGCGAGCCAGATTGCCGTCGCACCTGATGAGAAAGCCACCGTGTTGTAACCGAAAATCATCAAGGGGACGCACAAAGACATGCCGAGTGCTGGCAGCCAGCTGTCTGAATTTGGATGCCGGTGACGCACCATATCGGCGACCACGCCGGACCCGAACGTGCCAACACCAGCGGCGACTCCCAGTACACCACCATAGATCAGCGCAGCTGTCATCAGGTCGAGACCATGCGCCCGCATCCAGAATGGGGCAATGAACTGACCGATGCCGTAACCTGCGAATGACGCCATGGCCCCGCCTAGTGAGACATGCCAGAAGGTCGGTTTTCTGAAAACGACCCCAAAGACTTTAAACGGGGATGGCATTTGACGCGCCGCTGCTGCCGCCGCGCCGCCAGGGTCAGAGTATCCTCTTGGGGGTTCCTTGACGGTCAGCTTGAAGATAATCGCACCAAGAACGCCCGGCAGGCCCATCCAGATGAAGGCATCGCGCCAATCGAGGCCGCCGCGCGTGGCAATGTAGGCCCCACCGAGCGCTGCGAGCATAGACCCAATCGGAATACCAAGTGCAAATATACCAAGGGCTGAGGACCGCTTTTCAGGCGGGAAATAGTCTGAGATCAACGAGTGTGATGGGGGAGAGCAGCCCGCTTCCCCGATACCAACACCTATGCGCGCGAGCGCAAATTGAAAGGTGTTCTGTGCCATGCCGCAAGCGACTGTCATGGCGCTCCAGGCGGCCATGGCAATGGCAATGATGCTGGTTCTGTTTTTACGTTCTGCCAGCATGGCGAACGGAATGCCCAGCATGGTGTAAAGGGTCGCAAATGCCAGACCGGACAGGATCCCGATCATGAAGTCAGACAGGCCGAATGTCTCTCGAATCTGCTCGCCGAGAACACCGATCAGCGTTCGGTCAATGAAGTTGAAGGTGTAGACGACGATGAGGGCAAACAGCACATATGCGCGGTATCTCGAGCTGCCATAGCCATCTACGGTTGATGCGGGCTCAATTTGTTCGCCGGTGGCGGCGGTTGTCTGGCTCAATGATTATTCCTCCCTAAAGCTGCGCGATCAGGCCTGTCTGACGCAGGCCTTGTGCAACGGCGCAGCGAGTTGATCTGTGTTAGGCCATAGCCTCCTCTTGCTTCTGGGAGGATTGATTGACGTAAAGATCTCGAACGAAGGTGCGCCCTGAGAGCAGGAAGAAGAGCCCGGCGAACAGGAACATGACGGTCGCTGTTATGCAGGCCCACTTCACGCCATACGCTCTTGCATCGCGGCAGGCGTCACGAAGCTCACTCGTGAAGTCAGGGTTCGCAATGCTGCACGTCGCGGTGATTTCACCGGCGAAAGCGCTGGCAGAGATCCAGTTGGTTGTAAGCGTATCAGCGACGATACCGAGCGCTGGCGGCCCGATCCCGTAGCCGATCAGGTTTACAATGAAGAGCAAAATAGCAATCGATGTGGCCCGGACCCTGAGGCTTACGACAGCCTGAGCGATGTTATACTGCGCGCCAAGATAGAAGTATTGCAGCATGCTGGCGACCATCATCAGAACCAGCATCAAAACATGATGGCCCGCCAGAAAGGCGCCTGCATAAATAGGTGCGCACAACAAGAAGGCGGCGCCCGGGACCCATGTTGCAGCGTTTGGAGATCTTCTCGACGCCTGTTGAGTCAGAAAGCCGCCGAGGAAAGCCCCCAGGGTCCCGGCCAGACCCACCGGCGCCATAAACATGATGGCCGTCTGTCCGGGGGTGAACCCATGCGTGAAGACGACATGCTGGGGCTGCAGACCTGTAAGAGCATAGCCAGAGAAGGCCGCGATCGTTGCACCGGCAGCCATAACCCAGAAAGTTCGTTTGGAGAAAATCTCACGCATCGCTTCGCCAAAACCGGCTCGCTCCGGTTTGCTTGCAGTCGCAGGGTCGCTGTATCCCCGAGGCGGCTCTTTGACGGTGAACAGGACGAGAAGACCGAGCAAAATTCCAGGTGCGCCGACATAGATAAACGCTTCGCGCCAGGTGAGAATCTCGAGAATGAACCCACCAAACAACTGAGCCAGAACGCCGCCAGCGGTTACACCCATGGCGTAGATGCCGAGGGCCGTTGGGCGCGCGAGTGGGGCATAATAATCGCTGATCATAGAGTTGGCGGGCGGTGTGCAACCCGCTTCCCCAATGCCGACAAGCATACGGGCCAGCAGAAGCGTAACGAACCCGGTCGCGAACCCGCAAAGCACGGTCGCAAGCGACCAGAGAATCACACAAATCCCGATGATCAGCTTGCGACTGATCTTCTCTGAAAGGTTTGCAATTGGAATACCAAGCAATGTGTAGAATAAAGCGAACCCGATGCCGGACAGGAGGCCGAACTGGAACTGTGAAAGTTCAAATTCATTGATAATCGGAACACTGACGACGCTTATCAAAATGCGGTCAACAAAGTTGAACGTATAGACCACTGTCAGCATCGAAAGAACGTAGGTTCGGTAACTAAATGATCCGTAGCTCTGTCCAGTGGACAATGATGCTGTAGCGTTGTCGCTCATATAGCAATTCCTGTTGGTAGTATGTGCATCAGTGAAGACACTTTAACGTTGTTAGAAACACGGTAGCGCTACCGCGTTGCGGGGCAAGCCTTTTCGCGGCGGCAGGCAGCACCTGATCGGCATGTAAACGGATCGGGGAGCTGGGGTGCCAGGAAAGCGATTACGCGTTGCGCTTGGCGGGAGGTTGCGACGATCGCGCTGCAGTGGTCATACTGAGCAGCCATCTTGGTTCTGCGGCAGCGTTTCAGATCAGGCCTTGCGTCTTGAAACTGGTGACGCCGCCGCGTGCCGCGATCAGGTGGTCGTGCACAGTTATTTCCAATGGTAAGAGCGCATCCATGATCTCACGGGTCATATCGATATCGGCGCGAGACGGCGTCGGATCGCCGCTTGGATGATTGTGGACCAGAATCAAGGCGCTGGCTGAGAGTTCCAGAGCCCGGCGCGCGATTTCCCGAGGGTAGACCGGGGCATGGTCAACTGTGCCCTGGTTCATCAGCTCATCTGCGATGAGCTGATTTTTGCGATCAAGGAACATGACCCGAAACTGTTCGCGATCTTCATGCTGCAACTGACTGCGGACATAGGCGAGCAGCGCTGTCCAGCTGGAGATGATCGGACGGACCTGAATGTCTTCACGTGCGGCTCGGGTACCGATCTCACGGGTTGCTTTTATATAGGCCGCTACTGTTTCGCCGATGCCGGATACTTTGACGAGATCTACAGGATCTGCAGCAAGCACTGCTGAAAGAGAGCCAAACCGGGCGAGTAGTGCTTTGGCAACAGGTTTTACATCCCGGCGCGGGATGAAGGCAAAAAGCAGCGTCTCAAGCAGCTCATAGTCTTCAAGCGCGTCCGCGCCGCGCGCAATCAGCTTGGTTCGCAGCCGATCGCGGTGTCCTTGCCAGTGAGGTTTGGTGCCTGGGTCAGCGCTCACGCGCCAACCGTATGCGGCGTATGGAGCCCCTTGGGAGAGGCGGTAAAGATTTCGGCGCCGTCTGCGGTAACGCCAATAGAGTGTTCGAACTGAGCCGACAGCTGACGATCACGCGTGACAGCCGTCCAGCCATCTTTCAGGATTGCGGCGTCTTTTCGGCCAATATTCAGCATGGGCTCGATTGTGAAAAACATGCCTTCTTCGAGGACGGGACCCGTGCCGGCGCGGGCTGAGTGGACAACATTTGGTTCGTCATGGAACAAGCGCCCCAGACCATGGCCACAAAAGTCTTCAACCACTGAGAACCGATTGCGGCGCGCAATATCCGAGATTGCTGCGCCGATATCTCCGAACCGCGCACCGGGTTTCACAGCAGCGATACCAGCCATCAGTGCTTCATAGGTCACATCCATGAGCCGCACAGCTTTGCGTTTCGGCGTGCCAGAGGCGAACATGCGTGAGTGGTCGCCGTGCCACCCATCAACGATTACAGTTACATCTATGTTTGCGATGTCGCCATCCTTGAAAACCCGCTCGCCCGGAATGCCGTGGCAGATGACATGATTGAGTGAGATACAAGAGGCGTGGCGGTAACCGCGATAACCGATCGTGGCTGACTGCGCGCCATTATCGTGCACAAACTCTCTTATAAGATTATCAATATGGCCCGTTGTGACGCCCGGTTTGACCTCAGGTGAAAGCATATCGAGGCATTCAGCAACCACACGCCCAGCCTTTCGCATGCCTTCAAAACCCTCCGCATCGTGGATGCGGATTTCGCCGGTACGCATCGGCATCATAATATCTGCTTCAGCTACAGTCATTCAGAAGTGCCTCTTTGTGTCATTTGCTGAGCCATATGGGCGCAGCGTGACCTGTCAACAATACACTCACTTAGTTTAGCACACTCTGGAGGTAAGTCATGCCGGTTCAAAATCGTCTTTCAGGGCGACTGGAACCCTGCTCCAAGCACGCTAAGCTTGCATCGCATTGAGCCAGAAATGCTGCGGCGCCATATTGTTACAAAATACAATGGAACTCGAAGATGTATCGTCTCGTTTACGTCAGTACAGCAAGTGAAACGCTAGGGCCGAAGGAAATCGCTTCGATCCTGGATGTTTCTCAGTCGAATAATTATGAGCGCTACCTGACCGGGTTTCTGGCGCACAATGATCGAAGCTTCATGCAGGCCCTGGAAGGGGAGGAGCAGGAAGTGAGAGAGCTATATGCCCGTATCGTTCGGGATCCACGTCATACCGGTGTCGTGCAAATTCTAGGCGAACAAGTGACCGTGCGTGCCTTTCCAGACTGGGCGATGAACTATTATCGCGTAGACAACCGTGTCGGTGCCGCAAGCATGGTCGTGCGCCACGACGACCCGGTGGATGCGTTGCTGCCGCCCAACATGCCGCGCGAACTGCTGCACTTGTTCACACGGTTCCTGCACATTCGATAATCTGGTCTGAAACGCGAAATCTCTCGTCGTAACACCTTGGAAACGGCTTCCTGCCATTGTTGGGAGGAAGACGAAGTTTGGCGTTCACGAGGTGAAGTGAGGATGAATCAGGATTTGCAAGTCGTTTTGGCGCGTTTTGCCAAGCTTGGTGAGATGTCAGAAAGCGAGGCACGCCGCATCGTAAATGATGTCTATTCCGATGGGATCGTTAGCCGCGGCGAAGCAGAAGCCCTGTTTCGTCTGAATGATATGCTCAGCGCTTCCGATCCTCTGTGGGACACGCGCTTTGAAGAGGCCATCAAGGACTTCCTCTTGACCCGCGAAAAGCCAGAGGGGTGGATAACCGATGAAGAAGCAGATTGGCTGACCGCTCAGATTTCGCATGAGGGCGCCGCGCCGAGCGCGCGCGAAATCGATTTGCTCTTGCATGTCTTGCGCTATGCCGAAGGTGCGCCGCTATCGCTTTCAAGGTTTGCTTTGGAGGCAGTGTCAGCGCGTATCAAAGCAAACGGACAGGCCAGTTTTGAAATGGTCGAGCGCATGCGCCGCGTCCTTTATGCGCCAGCGGGTGAAGCTGCGGTTTGGGTCAGCCAACATGAGGCCATGGTCCTGTTTGAAACTAATGATGCGATCGCCTTTGCCAAGAATCACGCGTCATGGAACGATTTGTTTGCCCGGGCTGTTGGGAACCACTTGATGGCACGCTCGCACCCCAACCCTGTGACTGAGTCGCAGGCTCTGGCCCGTGAGCGTTGGCTGGAGGAGAAGTCTGGCGGGATTGGCGGTATGTTCGCAGGCATGGCCGCATCCTTCTCTGACGGAACGTGGTTTCAGAAAATAACCTATGATCCTCGCAAAGCCGCCCAAGCCCGCATGGCAGCTGATGATGCCGCGCGGCGCGAAGCCGAAAAGATCACGGCTGAAGAGAACAAATGGTTCTTACGGCGCATCGGAGCGGATGATAAAATCAGTCCAGCTGAGCGGGCCCTGATTGATTTTCTCAGCCGTGAAGTCCCTGGGTTCACGCATGGATTGGCGATTGCAGCATAGGGGCTAGAACGGTTTGCTTGCGTTGAACCTCTTACTCTCTGCGGCTCTCGTGGCCATAACATCTGCCGTTCACTTTGCCGGTCTCGTCGGGTTGTCCTGGGCGATGCGTCAACGGGTCGGTCGGCATCCTGACCGTATGACAGATACATTCTGGCAGGGCCTTACGATTGTCGGGATCGTGCTTGGCCTGTTTTGCCTGCATGCGGTTCAAATCTGGATCTATGCTTTGCTGTATATGGCGCTTGGTCTGTTCGAGAATGTTGAAGCGGCTTTGTATTTCTCCACGACGACATTCACGACAGTTGGGTTTGGTGATATCTTTCTCGATCCCGATTGGCGCATGCTTGCGGCAGCGGAATCAGCCAATGGCTTCCTTCTCATCGGGTGGTCGACGGCCTTCCTGGTTGGTCTTTCATCGCGAATTCGGGCATTTGAATCCGAATTCGAGGCCGAATTGACGCGCCGAGACTGAACCGGCTTGTGATCTAAGCTTGCCGATGCGGAAATCTCGACAAGTCTCCGCGCAACGCGTAATTCCACGTAAAATAATGAAGGTGCAGCTAGGGGCTTCAAAATGTTCGACAAAATTCTGATCGCCAATCGCGGAGAGATCGCAGTTCGGGTTATCAAGACCTGTCGGAAACTGGGGGTCAAGACGGTTGTTGTCTATTCTGATGCAGATGCAGGCTCCATGGCCGTAGAGATGGCAGACGAAGCAGTTCACATTGGCCCGTCACCCGCGGCTGAATCCTATCTGGTTATGGACAAGATTGTAGACGCGGTGAAGCAAACTGGCGCGCAGGCCGTTCATCCTGGCTTCGGTTTCCTGTCTGAAAATGCAGAGTTCGCCAAGCGACTTGAGAAAGAGAAGATCACCTTCATCGGGCCGAACCCACATGCAATTGAGGCAATGGGGGACAAGATCAGTTCGAAGAAGCTTGCTGCTGAGGCGGGCGTGTCGACAGTGCCAGGCCACATGGGGTTGATCGATGATACAGAGCAGGCGATCAAAATCTCTAATGAGATTGGCTATCCTGTGATGATCAAAGCCTCTGCAGGCGGCGGCGGGAAAGGCATTCGAATTGCCTACAATGACAAGGATGTGGAGGAAGGCTACCCGGCTGTGAAAGCTGAGGCCACGGCGAGCTTTGGCGATGATCGCATCTTCATTGAAAAGTTCATTCTCGAGCCGCGGCACGTCGAAATCCAGATTATGGGCGATAAGCATGGCAATTGCGTCTACCTGTTCGAACGCGAATGCTCCATTCAGCGACGTAACCAGAAAGTGCTGGAAGAAGCCCCATCTCCACTGCTGGATGAGGCCACACGCAAGAAAATGGGAGAGCAAGCCGTCGCACTGGCAAAGGCCGTCGACTATGACAGCGCCGGGACGGTTGAGTTTGTAGCGTCCGGCAAGGACAAGAGCTTTTACTTTCTGGAGATGAACACACGCCTGCAGGTGGAGCACCCGGTGACGGAAATGATAACCGGCGTGGATCTTGTGGAGCAGATGTTGCGCTCAGCCTATGGTGAGAAGCTGGCACTGAAACAGAAAGATCTGAAGATTAATGGCTGGGCGATTGAGAGCCGAGTGTATGCCGAAGATCCATATCGGAATTTCTTGCCGTCGATTGGCAGACTAAAGCGGTTTCTACCGCCGCGAGAAGGCCCTCTGAACGCTGGAACGGTCCGCATGGATTCCGGTGTGCGTGAGGGCGACGAGATTTCCATGTTTTACGACCCTATGATTGCGAAACTGGTCACCCATGGGGCAACGCGCGACGACGCGCTGGATGTGCAGGCTTCAGCCTTGGATCGCTTTCATATCGAGGGGATTCGAGACAACATTCCATTTTGCGCTGCGGTGATGGATGAAAAGCGCTTCCGCTCTGGCAATATCACAACCGCTTATATCAAAGATGAGTTTCCTGACGGCTTTCAGGGAACCGAACCGACGGCGCAACAAACAGAGTTTTTGATTGCTGCTTCTGCCTTCGCTCATGGGGTCTTAACCCGGAGGGCCAGTCAGATCGACGGACGCCTGTCTCCTAATTCAACACTTAGGGAAGACTGGATTGTCGTTCTGGGGGACCGTTACCTGCCGATCAAACTGGATCTTGGCGAGGGGCAGGCCTCCGTTGAGTTTGAGGGGAAAGCTCATGCGGTGGTAAGTGGCTGGGTGCCCGGTAGTCCACTTTTTGAAGGGGTGATTGATGGCGAACCTTTTGCCGTAAAACTGTCTGAAGAAGCAGGCGGGTTTCAGGTCACGCATCGCGGCGTCAGTCTGCGTGCCATTGTGTGTAGCCCGGTTATGGCGGAACTACACCAGCGCTTGCCGAAGAAAGAGAAGCCCGATCTGTCCAAATTGGTCATCTCGCCTATGCCAGGCCTGGTCGTGTCAATTGATGTTGAGGTGGGCCAGACCATTCAGGAGGGCGAGGCCGTCTGTATTGTCGAAGCCATGAAAATGCAGAACATTATCCGAGCTGAGGCGGATGGCACTGTCAAAGCGATAAATGTCGGCGCGGGTGATAGTGTGGCCGCCGATGAAGTTATGGTTGAATTCGAATAGAAGAGCGGTCACTTAGGGTCCAAACCGTGACGATACCGACTCGATTTGGAGCCTTCTATGGGCGATCTGCTTTTAAATCCGAATGGACGACTCGATCGAAATCGATTTTGGCAAGGCATGGTCATTCTCACTGTGTGCACTGTAATCGTGAGCGCAGGGTATCGCATGGTCGCAATACCGTTGGTTTTTTTGCATTTTGTGCTGATCTACCCCTACATCTGTGTGATCGGAAAGCGGCTTCATGATGCGGGCTTTTCAGCGGCGCTCGTTATTTTTGTCTGGATTGGCGCGATGCTCGCCAATCAGTTGATTTCAGGCGTTCTCGGGGCCTTTTTGATTTCTGCGGAAACACTGGCAGCGTATGAGGCGGTTATGGGTCACTTGGAGCGTAATGAAATTGATCCAGCGATGGAGGGGATGATTATCGTTCTGCGCGATACGCTCTCGACAGCGGTAGGCGCAGGCATTTTAACAAACCTCTTGGTTGGACTGGGCCTTGGTGGACTGCCGTCACAACCGAGAGAAAACAAGCACGGTGCACCAACCTCAGGTATGAGTTGATCTGATTATAGCGCACTTCGATAATTTTTTATCGATTATTGATAAATCCAATTCTCTATGTATAAGCGTACTGAATAGGTCAGACACCGATAGGAGTTCGCCATTATGAGCGATGCCGCCAATTACGAAAACGCGCTGGATCCAGAACGCCCCTGGATTACCGATCAGCGGCAACTGCCTGCGAACATGAACTGGTTTTCGACGCTGTTCAATCCGATGGGCAAGTCGCCAACGCTGCACTTCACGCGCGCATGGACGTTGCTATTCATGTTGCAATTGATGTGCGTGGTTGGAATACCGCTTGGTCTTGGCATCGTGTCTTTGACAGGCGCTGACACAAGCGGTGCGTCAGCGTTCACTTTATACCTAACAGCAATCATCTTTATTGTTACGACCTTCTTTTCATTCGTGATTCACACTCGCCGCCTGAATGATGCGAGCAAGCTGAATATTCGCGCATTCATTATTCTGGTTCCGCTCATAGCCGCATCTGTCATGTTCTTCACTCAGGTTCAGCAAAAGTCGGTTGAGTTTGATGAACTCTATGCTGAACGCGGGGTCTATCTTGCGGATCCTGCGGCTTGGGAGGAGCGCCAACGCGAACAGCGCCGCAAAGCACAGGAAGAAGAAAGGGCTGAGCGGGAAGCTTTTCTTCTGCCAGTTAGACTCGCCGGCGTTGTGATCGATATGAACGTAAATGACGATTCAGCCGCAAATGCGCTTCTTTCATCCGAACGCGCCGAATACCTGAGAAGCCCGGAAGTTTGGCAGGCACGCCAAGATCAGGCGCGCCGAGAAATTCATGAGGCGAGGGAGGCCGCTAAAGAGGCTGCAGAAGCTTCCGGTGAGGCCCAGAACCGTGGCCGGCGCGGTGGCGGTGGTCGTGGCGGCTGGGATCAAGGCCCGACCGCAGACAAGGAATTGCCAAGCCAGGAGGAGTTTATCCTGCGTCCGAATATGGGTGTGTTTCAGCAAGTGATTATGCCCATAAGTGCTTTGATCATGATCTGGAGTTTGCTCTGGGTCGCGCGCGTGCCGAATTTTGGCGGTAAAGGGTAGGGCGTATCTGACGCCTCTGTCGCTTAGATCGGCGCTGTCGCCGACTGCGTTTGCAGACTGAAGACCTTCTCGAACGCCTGTCTCAGCGCGGCATCGGCGTCGGCCATGTCGACGGGATAGCCAAGATCGACCAGGCTCGTCACGCCAAAGCGGGGATCGGCGATCCCGCATGGTGTAATACCGCCAAAATGACTGAGATCTGGCTCTACGTTCAGGCTGATACCATGAAAGCTCACCCAGCGACGCAGGCGCACGCCGATTGCGGCAATCTTGTCCTCGCGCAGCGGGCCGCCGGACTGGGTGCGATCCACCCAGACCCCAACCCGGCCATCGCGGACACCTGCGTCAATGTTGAACTCAGCAAGCGCCTGAATAATCCAGGTCTCCAGGTCAGACACGAAGGCACGGACATCCCGGCCGCGTTCGGCCACGTCGAGCATGACATAGGCAACACGCTGGCCAGGGCCATGATAGGTATATTCACCGCCGCGCCCGGCCTTGAAGACCGGAAACCGGTTCGGGGCGAGAAGGTCCTCGGCTTTGGCACTGGTGCCTGCGGTGTAAAGTGGGGGGTGCTCCAATAGCCATATCAGTTCAGAGGCCTCGCCGGCCCGGATGGCACGCGCCCTGTCTTCCATAAACGCAATGGCAGCTTCATATGGAACGGGGTGGTCGCTGGTCGCCCACTCAATCGTCTTCAAATTCGACATCATCTGCATATAGCAGGCAGTTTTCCCTTCACAATCGGTCAACTGCCAAGTATATCGCGCCTCTACCTCGGCGTGCGGCCGTGGCGGAACTGGTAGACGCGCAGCGTTGAGGTCGCTGTGGGGCAACCCGTGGAGGTTCGAGTCCTCTCGGCCGCACCATTTTATCAGTCATCTGACGTCAAGTTGAGCGCTGTGAAATTGTGCTGGAGTTTTCGTTGGTGGTGGTCGTTTGAATTAAGCATTGAATGGCAAGTTGAGCACTATAAAGACAGCTCATGACCGAAACGCCTGCCCCTACGCCAGAAGATGGTGATGCGCTTCCTGAGCAGTTGCTTCAGGATTTGCAACATGCCGTACTGGAACGCGATCAGGCCTGGATAAAGTCGACCTTGGAAGGGATGCACCCGGCTGATGCGTCAGACTTGCTGGAACAGCTCAGCGGCGATGAGTTTGAGGCCACGGTCGAGCTGCTGGGCGGCGAGCTGCCGACGGATATCCTTATCGAGTTGCGCGATGAGTATCGCGAAGACGCGGTTGAGGTTCTCTCTGACGAGGCTGTTGCCGAGGCTATTGATGAGCTTGATTCCGATGATGCGACGGCAGTTCTGGAAGACCTGGACGAAGACCGCCGCGAGCGCGTCCTCGACGAACTTGAGCCGGAAGATCGTGCGGTTCTTGAGGCAAACCTGGAGTTTGTGGAGGATTCTGCAGGACGCTTGATGCAACGCGAGTTTCTGGCGGCGCCTGAGTTCTGGACTGTAGGTCAGACGATTGATCACGCACGAGAACATGCGGTTGAGTTGCCGACCGATTTCTATGAAGTCTATGTCGTTGATCCGCTAAACCGGCCTTTGGGTTATGTCCTGCTGTCTCAGCTTTTGCGAGCAGCGCGCGATACCAAGCTCGCAGATATGATGGAGAGTTTTCATTCCGACATTTCGGTCGAGATGGATCAGGAAGAGGTAGCTTATCAGTTCCAGAAGTACTCACTTGCTTCCGCCCCGGTTAAGGACGCGGCCGGTCGTTTGATCGGGATGATCACGGTCGATGACATGGTGCATGTCATTCAAGAAGAAAACACAGAAGATCTTCTGGCTTTGTCTAATGTGTCTTCTGCTGATGGGTCCGACACGATCTGGGAATCTGTGAAAGCCAGAGCGCCGTGGCTGGGCATAAATCTCGTCACAGCTTTCCTTGCTTCCGGGATCATTGCAATGTTTGAGGGCACGCTGGACAGACTGGTTCAACTCGCGATTCTGATGCCTGTTGTCGCGGCCCTGGCCGGGAATGCAGGTAGTCAGGGGCTCGCAGTTGCAGTCCGTGCGATTGCAGAGCGCGAAATGGAAGGGACAGCTAGCCGCCGCGCGGTGTTCCGTGAGACGATGACGGGTGTGGTCAACGGCATCATCTTTGCGATTGGAGTTGGGATCGTTTCCTTGGTGTGGTTTCGCGATGTTCAGCTTGCCATGGTTATCTCTGTGGCCATGCTGGCAAGCTTCATTTGGGCTGGGTTTTCCGGCATCCTGGTTCCACTGACATTGAAGCGGTTTGGCGCAGACCCCGCCGTGGCGTCTTCGGTGTTTGTCCTGACTTTGACGGACACGATGGCATTTTTCAGTTTTCTTGGCCTCGCGACGCTCATCCTGCTTTGACGGCAGGTCTTTGCCCGGCGCAGAGCTTGCAGTTTGGACCTTGGTGGGCAAAGCCATTGTCCCAAACCGGAGCAGGTGATGGCATCAAATATGCGTACATCTCAGGCGGGCCTGGACGTCATTAAGGCGTTTGAAGGTTTCCGGCCGAGCTATCACGAGTTGCCCGATGGTCGTTGGATCATTGGCTATGGCCATGTGCGTGCTAATCGCGAAGGGGTTCGGGTCAGCCAGACTGAGGCTGAGGCCATTCTTAGAGAGTATGATCTGCCACCGATTGAGCGATTGGTCACAGATACGCTACTTGCACCGCTCAATCAGAATGAATTCGACGCGCTCGTCTCGTTTGCATTTAATATTGGCCCAAAGGCCTTTCTGCGCTGTGATGTTGTGACGCTTTTGAATGCTGGAAACCGCCTGTCAGCGGCTTCGGCTATGGATCGTTGGCGGCGCGCGCGGATCGGTGGACGCATTCAGATTGTTGATGCGCTTGTGCGGCGGCGTGCAGCAGAAAAGGCTCTGTTCCTGAAAGCGCCGGGCACGATGCCGAGCGCGCCGTCTCTTCTGTTTCGTCCATTGCCCGACAAGACGATGCTGCCTGCGCCTGCGCGGCGTGAGGAAGTCAAACGGGATAAGCCGGTCAGCGCGACTGTCGCAAGGAAAGAGCCAGAAAGCCAACCTGCAGCGATCGCAACCGAGGAGGCTGCTGAATCAATCCGCCGGCAAATGGTTCGAATTCTTGGTGAGGATGGGGAAAAGGCCGCTGAGACACCAACAACCCGTGACGGTGCGAGCCCAGAAGAGATTACAGCGGCAATTTCCGAATTGGCGGGCGAAGCCGAAGGACGAGAGATCCGAAAGTCTGTTTGGCCACAACATGACGACCTGCCGCCGCCACCGAATTTCGAAACGGATGACCTAGAGACAGCAGGTCCTGCACGTAAGTCGTCTGTTCAGATTGACGATCTCGAAGAGGTGTATGTGACAGATGCAGACATTCAACGGGCCATGGATAACAATGCCGCTTTCGAAAATGGGGAACAGAATCACCGACGCTTCCGCGCATCGGTGTTTGGAATTCTGTCGCTGATTGGTGCGGCATTTGCGGGCTATGGCGCAGCTGAACTGTTTGGACTTTTCGTCTCCGAGGAGACATTGAAGAGTGAAATGGCGATGTATTTGCCGCCTCTGCTGATTTTGCTTGGGGGACTGTTGTTCACCGTTATGGCGTTTCACTTCGTCCGGGTGCTCTTTGGCCGCGACTAGACCTGCTGACCACAACACTTTTCATGCAGGCCTGAGGATTTGAGTGCGGCTTTGGCTGCAACATAGCCCGCCTCAACGCAGGCGTCATAAGCTTTCCAATCGCGCAATTCGATGTCCTTGAGTTCTGGCAAGACCAGAACGTCCACCAATTCACGCCCCGCATTTGGATTCACGCTGATCGTACCAGATCGCATGAGGAGCCCTGCGATTGGTGGAGCGCTCGAGAAACCGTGCTGCATGATCCAGCCAAGGAAACCCGGTGGATCAACAAAGTCTTCCGCCGATAGCCCCTCTGGTGCGCGCGCAACATCGCAGCCAACAACATAGCCGCGTTGAAATTCCCGCATGACATCCGTCGGGAAGTTGTTCAGTACCGCCCCATCAACCAGAACATCCTCGCCATCAATCACCGGTGGGAGAATGCCAGGTAGAGAAATCGAAGCGCGCAAAGCACGCCGCAATAGTCCGTTTCTGTGGATACGAAACGCGCCATCGGTCAAGTTTGTGGAGACCGCAAAGTATGGCATTTCGAGATCACCAATTTCCGCATCGCCAAAGTGCTCGCGAAGGCGGGCATTGACCCGTCTACCTTTGACCATGCCGACAACGGGTATGTTCCAGTCACTGAGAGGGTTAGAGTTAACAAAGGCTTTTCGGATGCGCCGATCAATCTCGTCATCATCCCAGCCCATAGCGACGCAAGCGGCGATGACCGCACCCATGGAAGACCCACCAGCGAAGTCTATCGGAATGCCAAGTTCGCGCATGGCCTTGACCACGCCGATATGCGCATAAGCACGTGCGCCGCCACCGGAAAAGACGATCCCGACGGAGCGTCCCGCCATTGTTCGGGCCAGACGATCACAGTGCTCGCCGCTGGCTTCGTTCCAATGAAAAACCCGGGCAGCGCCTGAGGCGCGGCGCCAGTCTGATGGGCTCGAAGCATACCTGTTCTTGCCATAATGGATCAGCAGTACATCAACCAGTTTCAGCGATTGCGCCGGTGAGCTGTCTTCCGGGAAGAGCGGGAAAGAGGGACGGGCATCAGCCCTTGCCACGACCCAGATACGATCGGCCTGACGCATCGAAAGCCGGTACCAACTGCTATCGCTCATTGTGGAGAGAAGGATGACGACATCATAGGCCGCCTCAAGCGCGTCGAAGAAGGTGGAAGGTTTTTCGTCGCCCTCTCGTTCCTCAATGACCTTTGCCTTGATGCCGATCTTTTCCAGCGAAGCGGCAAGGCTGTGCCCGCGAAGCTCAAGATCAATGGTTGGAGATGTTGCAACGAGTGTGAAGACGCGCGGCGCTGTCCGCCTATTACGTTGCGTACCCTCTCTCAGTCTAGACATGATCAGCCGGATCATCGCGGACAGGATTTCCGGCTCTGCCTTGGTGAGTATGTTGAAGCCGCGCCGTGAGATCTGCAGGATTTCAGTATCGCGAAGCGCATATACCGAGGATGTATGAGGAACATTGTCGGCTTCACCATCGCCATTTTCGTCGACGGCCCCCTGAAACAGGGCCATTTCGCCAACGGGCTCACCAGCGCGGATATGGCCGAGGAACTCACTGCGTCCGTCACGCATGGTTCGGAAAGCACCAAGCGACCCGCTCAATACAAAATAGATCGAATCTGAGAGTTCCCCTGCTTTGAACAGAGGCCAGCCGGCTGGTAAGGAGAACCAGCGAGCTTCCTTGCCAGCGGCTTTCAGCGCACGTTTTGGAACGTCTGACAAAAACGCAATCGAGGCGAGCGCGGGAACCACATCCAGCGTCATGCCACCAAATATCGCCATTCCTATCGTCCTTCAACTCAGGTCTTACTGTCCCAGATATGGGTCAGATTGGTGAAGGAATGAATGACATGCCGTTCAAACTTTGGAAACGGCTACGTGAAGACCGTTTCATATAGTCATGCCTCTGAGTGAACGAATGCTCATGTGTCCTGCCGCAAGCTGTTTCAGTTCTTCCAGTCAGGCGATGATGACCCAATTGTCGTGAAGACAGTTTCACCCGCATGTCATCCAATTCACGCGAATTCCGGTGCTTCGAGCGTTAAGTTTTACGTGCCGCTTGATGCGGTGTGCAAATTGAAAGGAGCACAGAAATGACTCGAATTGCATTGATAACCGCTGCTTCAGTGGTCTGCTTGTTGGGGGCGCAAGCTCAAGTTGAAGCAACTTTTGAGACAGTTGACACCAATGCTGACGGTTACGTTTCTCAAGGTGAGTTTGTTTCATGGCAAACGGCTTCCGGCGAAGTCACCGTGGCTGAAGCGACGGTTAAATTTGTCGAGATTGATACTGATGGCAGCGGGACGATTACGCTGGCAGAGATGTCAGCGGCGATGAAGGGCAGTGACGAAGATGAAACGTCTTAGCCCGGACCGGTAAATCAGCGCTCCCGCACAGCGGAAAAGCGATTCTCAAGCTTTTGGACGGCCCACCGTGTGGTGGGCCGATCTTGTGCATGTCACAAGCCGTCTTGAAAACATGAAACTTTCTGCTTGTGTCCTGCTTCCATTAGCTCTAGCGACGCCATTATGGGTGCATCAGAAAATAGATTTGATCTTTTGCGATTGCTGTTCGCAATGGTCGTATTTATTTATCACGGCGCCATTCTGACAACTGAGGGTGATATTTCGGTTTGGGATCACAATCTAGCGCTGCTGGCTGAGCTGTCCGTCCAGGGTTTCTTTATTACGTCTGGTGCGCTGGTCTTCGGTTCGCTTGAGCGGTCCAGAGAGATCACAGAATACGCTGAAAAGCGCATTCGTCGTCTTTATCCAGCTTATTTCGTCGTCATCCTAATCCCTGCCGCGATTGCAGCCGCTCTGCACTGGGGAAATGCAGAGGCCATGGCGCAGGTCGCCCAATATCTCGGGGTTAATCTGATCTTCCTTAACTTCCTGCAGCCCGACCTTCCCGGTTTTCTGGAGGGTCGCCAGGTGAGCGCTGTGAATGGTGCACTTTGGACCCTTAAGATTGAGGTGATGTTCTACATCGCTTTACCTTTTTTAGCCTGGGGCTTGTCCAAACTGGGGCGGTTTTGGTGGGTCGGTATTCTCGCATTCTATCTCGGTGGGTGGTTCTGGAGTGTTGAAGTGGCCAGACTGGATCACCCCTTAGCGGAGCAGATCGCTCGGCAATTGCCTGGCCAAATGGCTTACTTTGCAAGTGGTATGGCGCTTTGGAAATTGTGGCCGATTGCCAAGGCGCGTTCGGGTATTTCGCTCATCTTTGGCAGCGGTGTTCTGATTGCGTCGTTTTTGGTTCCGGAGATGGCAATCATGAGAGCCGCCGCTATGGCAGCCATAGTAGCCGGCGTTGCATTCGCCCCTGGGCCTGCATTTAAAGTCGCTGAATGGGGCGACGTTAGTTATGGGATTTACATCACTCATTTCCCGATCGTTCAAGGGCTGGTTGCGCTCGGCCTTTTTTCTATGCTTCCTCTTGCGGGAAAGATTGTTGTTCCTGCTGCGCTGGTTCTGGTTGCGAGTTATGCGTTATGGTGGACCGTTGAGAGACCAAGCTTGAGGCGCGATAGTCATTATCGTAAAGCCTGACCTTAGGGAGAGGCCTATGAACGAGTATGAAACCATCCAGCTGGATGCCACCCGGGACGGAATCGCCATTCTGACACTGGATCGCCCGGACAAACATAATGCGTTCAATGGGCAGGTGATTGAAGAACTCACCGACGCGCTTGAGACGCTGGAAGAGCAAGACACGTTGCGTATGGTTATCTTGCGGGGGGCTGGGCGAAGCTTCTCTGCTGGTGCGGATCTGGAATGGATGAAAGCCGCTCAGCACTGGACCCGGGAAGACAATGAAAGTGATGCTTACGCTCTTGCGGAAATGCTGAGAAAACTGGCTGAACTGCCTCAAATGACCGTTGCTCTGGTTCAAGGAGCCGCAATGGGGGGAGGTGCCGGACTCGTTGCTGCGTGCGACATAGCCGTCGCGATTGAGGGGACGAAGTTCCGGTTTAGCGAGGTTCGCCTTGGCCTCACGCCCGCGACCATCTCACCCTTTGTGATTAGTGCGATCGGTCCGCGAATGGCTAAGGCACTGTTCGTATCGGCCGAAAGCTTTGATGCCCAATATGCTGAGAAAATTGGTCTGGTTCAGTATGTCGTTGAGGATGTTTCAGGACTTGCTCAAATGGAGGAGCATCTGGCGTCGCTGGCCATGGCGGCTGCGCCCGGGGCTATTCGAGATGCCAAAGCACTTGTTCTGGATTTTGCCGGTGTCGCCTATGGCGATGGACTAAGCCGTGAAAGTTCCAAACGTATTGCCGCGCGACGCACGTCCGAAGAAGGCAAGGAAGGCGTTGCGGCTTTCCTCGAAAAGCGAAAGCCGAATTGGTCGAGCTAGTCAGCCGTTGTCTTCGGAGCTTCCACCGGTCACCATGTCAATCGGTACACCTAGGTCTCTTAAAAAGCTTAGGGTTGCATCGACCGGGTTTATTCCCGTCATGGCCTCTATCTGTGCCTGAAACACAAATACTACGATGCCGAGCATGATCGCATAAATGATGAATTGCATCACAGACTTGAGCAAAAAGGCACCCGCGCTGCCTGCAACCAAGCCAACAGCACCGAGAATGAGCGCTCCGCTGACCGGGGTTAGAGAGCTGACATCGGCGGCTTGCGTATAGCCGATATAGCCACCAACACCGGCCCCAATGATGCCCGCAAGGCCGCTCAACCTGACGCCTGATGCATATGCCATTTTAAGTCCCCTTTAGACGATATGTCGTCTGACCTTACGCGGGATGCACGTTCTGGAGCAAGAGGCTTAACGGTATTTGCAGACGTCTATCCGACCGATTCTCCGATTGTGTCAGTCTACGTGAGCTGTCGCGGCCCTTAAGCGGAAAGGCTTGTCACATTTCGTCGTCTGTAAAGAGTGCCCGTGACAAGCTGCGCGACTGGAATACAGGTTGGGCGGCGCGGTCACTAGAGACCATCAGCCGCGCAGATGCGCACTTTCTGGCAAAGTACCCGTTTCTATTATCGGTAAGAGAATCGCAGTTGCCGCCTTTAGTAGCCGACTGGCGCAATTGGCTTTTCCTTGGCGGACGCGGCGCTGGTAAGACGCGAGCAGGCGCGGAATGGATTCGATTTGCGGTGACATATGCCGGGTTTAGCCGGGTAGCTCTGGTTGGGCCAACACTGGGGGACGTGCGCGAGGTCATGATTGAGGGAGAATCCGGGTTAAGAGCGATCGAGCCGATTGATGAGTGGCGGCCGAAGTATAACGTCTCGCGCCGGCGTCTTGAGTGGGAGAATGGCGCTTGTGCGCAGGTCTTCTCAGCTGAAGATCCGGATAGCCTACGTGGGCCCCAGTTTGAATTGGCGTGGTGTGACGAAGTTGCGGCCTGGGCCCGTGCCGAAGCGACCTGGGATACGCTGCAAATGGGGCTGCGCCTTGGCGATGGACCCCGCTGTATTGCAACCACAACACCCAAGCCGGTGCCGCTGATCAAGCGACTGGCTGCTGGTGAGGCTGTTGTGACGCACGCTGCGACTGCAGACAACTCAGCGTATCTTGCAACAGGGTTCATGGATCATATGAACCGGACTTATAGCGGCACGGCACTTGGACGTCAGGAACTTCAGGGCGAACTGATGGAGGACCCGGAAGGTGCGCTGTGGACCCGATCTATAATCGATGCGGCGCGATCCTTAAAGGCGCCAGAACGTTTCGACGACATTATTGTGGCGATTGATCCACCGGCAACCAGTCACTTGAACTCCGATGCGTGTGGCATTGTTGCTGCTGGCCGCTGTGAAGCAACAGGCTTTGGTCGCAAGTGCTTTGTCCTGAGCGATGCGTCGGCGAAAGGTCTGCGGCCATTGGATTGGGGCGCGAGAGCTGTCGCGCTGGCGAAGGAGGTCGGGGCCAGCGCTATCGTTGCTGAGGCGAACCAGGGCGGTGAGATGATTGCCTCAGTCCTTGCTTCAGCAGGGTGTGAGCTGCCGGTTCGACTTGTGCATGCAAAACTCGGAAAACGTGCACGGGCCCAACCTGTGGCGGCGCTGTATAGTTGCGGTGAGGTGTCTCACGTCGGGTGCTTCGAGGCGCTGGAAGATGAGATGTGCAGATTTGGCGCAGCAGGGTTTACATCGTCCCCGGATCGGTTGGACGCGCTTGTCTGGGCCGTCGCCTCTTTGATGCTTGAAACGAACAGTCAGCCGCGGGTGCGCGGTATCTAGTCCGTGCGTGTTCGAAAGGATTTGCGGCCGAAGTAACGGTTAGACGATGGGGCCTCGCTGACCGGCTTTAGGTCTATACTTTCATCGTCGAGCAGGGAATCCGATTGTGGACGGGGGGGCGTTGCTGAACCCGACTCTCCTGTAAGCAACACGCGGACATGTGCTCTTGCGGTATCAGCGGTTTGAATTGCTGTGGCCGGGGCGGTCTTGTCGATGCGCTTGACGAGGAGTTTGACATGGTAGGCAGAGAGTGTGTCCAGGACACTGTCATATGTGTCGCTGCCAAGCGCGGTTCTGAGCGTCTGATGATCACTGAGGGTCATGCCGCCAGCGATAATCTGCGGCTTGGCAAGAGTAATGGCAGCTCTTGAGAGCGCGCTCTCTTTAACTCTCGGGAACAGATCAGGCTGCTGCAAAATAACCTGCAGGGCCGTGCGGCCATCGGCAATCAGGCTCATTGCAGCATCTCCTTCAGCTCCAGATAGAGCGTATTTATGGTTGATAGCGCATCCCCAGACCACTTTTGAGCGAGAGTTGGAGATGGCCCGATCATGAAGGGATCAATAGCAAACTCAGGGCGATTCGGCACGATGGTTTCGAACATGCTGAACGCGGCGTTTTCGGCCTCTGAATTTTCGATCATCGCTTTAAGCACGATGGTCTGATTAGGTGAGGCATCGAACTTGGTGGCGAGGACAACCGGATTGTGTTTCAGGCCATGCTTGCGCAGGGACTTAATGATGTCGCCGCAGAACAGGTCGACCCCAAGTGTTGAGAGGAAGTCCGGGATGGTCGGGACGACAATCAGATCAGAGGTCGTGAGTACCGCCTCCGTCATGGCACTGATTCCGGGCGGGCAGTCGACGACGATAATATCATAGTCCTTGCGGACGCGGTCGAGATCAGACTTGAACAGATTGCGGACTTTGCCTTCGATCGCCCGCATGGCAAAGCCCTGATCGGTAAAAGTATAGATCATCTCGCGCTCGATTATGCGCAGGCCAGAGGTCGCCGCGCCGAGATCAAGCGCAAGTGGGTGTCCCTTTTGAGTGACGTCGCTGGCACCTTTCAGGATAACTCTCGAAAGGGGTGTCGGATCGCCGCCAAGGAGGTTTTGTTCGAGATAGTCGGCCAGGGTCGAGCGCTTGCTGATCAGGCGATAGAGCTTCTCATCGCCCTGATCTCCCATGACCAGCAGGCTGGCATTCGCCTGAAAATCGAGATCGAGAACCAGGGTCTTCAGGCCGACAGCTGCGAACGCTTCTGCTATTGAGACGGTTGTCGTTGTCTTGCCGACACCGCCTTTTGAGTTTGCTACTGCGATAACTTTTCCCGCCACGAACGCTCCCTTTTTGTCGGAGGCGAGGAAGAAGCAGATTTGCCAGATAAAAGCCAGCCGTCATTTTGGGATTGGTCCGTGCCTGTCCAGCGAAGCCTTCCCGTCAGAGCGGGGCATCAAGGTTTTCTATCCGACCGACATAGTCCTGAGGCTAAATTGGCTACCGTTGAGACATATAGCGGAGCACCTGATGAAGTGGCCTTGGGGACGAGTTGAAGAAAAGAGTGCTGTATCTATGGTGGCTCTATCGCAGCTGCCTGGTGCGCAATGGGGACGCGGCGATGCAGCAGCCCTGACGCGAGACGGCTATACCGGCAACGCTGTCGCCTATCGTTGTGTCAGGATGATTGCGGAAGCCTGCGCCTCCATACCTCTCGGGACTGAGACTGAAGACGTCCGCCGTATCTTGTCCGAACCCTCACCTGATCAGACGGGCAGGGACATGCTGGAGCGACTGTATAGAGATCTTCAGATTTCGGGGAATGCATGGGCCGAGGCTGTGACCCTGGACGGGGCGCTTTCTCCGCGGGGTGTTTTTAATCTGCCAGCCGGTTCTGTTCGCGTCATGCAGGATGCAAAGGGGCATGTCAGTGGATATGCAATTCGAACCGGACGCGGTGAACGGATTGTCGGCCGCGAAAGCGACGGCTGGTGCCCGGTGCTGCACCTGAAACTCTATCACCCAGGCGAAGCGGTTTATGGTTTCTCGCCAATGGCAGCAGCCCGAAAAGCGCTCGATTTGCATAATGGGGCGTCCGGTTGGGCAAAAGCGCTCCTTGATAACGCGACCCGACCATCCGGCGCTCTGATCTATGGGAAGGATGGATCTCGCCTGACGGACATCCAGTTTGATCGGTTAAAAGACGAACTGACCCAAGAGCACGCAGGATCACGAAATGCGGGGCGGCCGCTGCTGCTTGAGGGTGGGCTTGAGTGGAAGCCGATGTCGCTTTCGCCTGCGGAGATGGACTTTCAGGAAGCAAGATATGCTGCAGCGCGCGAGATTGCGCTGGCATTTGGGGTGCCGCCAATGCTGCTGGGTATTCCGGGCGATAACACTTATTCAAACTACAAGGAAGCAAACACGGCCTTCTGGCGACAGACGGTTTTGCCACTTGTGCAGAAATGTGCCGAAGCACTTTCGATCTGGCTAGGGGGGCGGTTCGATGAGGTTGCCATCACCCCAGATCTGGATCAGGTGCCAGCCTTCATGGCGGACCGGGATGCACTCTGGAAGCGGGTCGGCGATGCTGATTTTCTGAGTGCCGAAGAGAAGCGTCGAATTCTGGGGCTGGAGACATGATTGAACGCAAGGTGACAGCGGCTTTCGTTCTGGCGGTCGCCATTCAATCTGGCGGTGCCTTGATCTGGGCCGGCGCGGCGGCGCAGCGTATTCAGGTGCTCGAGGCACAGGCTGAGGAGGCGAGGCCGGTTTATGAGCGGCTCGCCAGAGTTGAAGCCGAGCTTGAAGCTGTGCGCGCGCAATTGGACCGGATCGAAGACAAAGTTGAACGATTATGAGCGTGGCGGCGAGACAGAAGCCGCCGCTTAGACACTCCATTCTGATTGAAGGCTATGCCAGCTTGTTTGGCGCGGCTGATGCGTCTGGGGATGTGGTGCGTGCAGGCGCCTTTGCCCGAAGCCTTCGGGATGGCGCAGTGCCGATGCTTCTGCAGCATCGCAACGGCGCGGTCGCAGGCCGGTGGGTTCGAATTTTGGAAGATGGACGAGGCTTGTTCGTTCGCGGGCTTGTTGAAAGCGAGAGTGCGAGAGCGCTGGTTTCTGATCACGGGCTGAACGGCCTGTCGATTGGGTTTCGTCCGCGCGTTTGGGTGCCACGGGGAGAGCGCGGCCGCGTGCTCGCCGATGTCGATCTTGTGGAAGTGTCGCTTGTGGCGGAGCCGATGCTTGGCTCAGCACGATTTCAGGTGGTTTAGGATTTGGTTGCAAGGAGAGCAAATGACCAAGGAAGTGAAAGCAATTGGCGGTGAGGGCAAGGTGCTCACAGCCGAAATCATGGCTTCGTTTGAAGCCTATAAGCAGGCGAATGACGAGCGCCTTGCGGAGATTGAAAAGAAGGGCGTAGCCGATGTGCTTCTCGATGATAAGCTTCGCAAGCTGGACAAGCGGTTGGAGGCGTTGAGCCTCAAAGCCGCGCGGCCTGAAATGGGCGTCGGTACTGGCAAGGATCAGAGCGAGCATAACGAAGCCTGGTCACAATATCTGCGCAAAGGCGATGAGAGCGGTCTGGCCCGTCTCGACACAAAGGCCCTGTCGGCTGGAACAGATGATCAAGGCGGATATGTTGCACCGCCTGAATTGGATCGCCTGATCGAAGCGCGCCTTATGCAGACATCACCAATGCGTCAGATCGCGACGGTGCGTCAGACCTCTGCCGGGACCTATCGCAAACCGGTCTCGCTGGGCGTTGGTGCACAATGGGCTGGCGAAACTGACGCTCGAACCGAGACGACAACAGCGGGTTTGAGCCTACTCGAATTTCCGGCTGGTGAGCTTTATGCCATGCCGGCTGCGACGCAGACTCTACTCGAAGATGCTTACGCGGATGTCGATGAGTGGCTGGCTGATGAAGTTGAGGCCGCTTTTAGCGTTCAGGAGAGCAATGCGTTTGTATCCGGTAATGGCGTTGCAAAGCCAAAAGGCTTTCTGGACTATACAATCGTGGATGAGACCTCGCATCAGTGGGGTGAGATTGGCTCGGTCGCTGGAGACTTTACTCAAACTGACGCGGGTGATCAGCTGATTGATCTGATCCATACGCCCAAGTCGCAGTTTCGGGTAAATGGCCGGTTTGTGATGAACCGCCGAACCGCAGCCGTCGTGCGCAAGCTTAAGGATGGTGATGGCCGGTATCTGTGGGCGCCAGGTGTCGGCGGTGAGGCGGCAACGGTTCTTGGTTATCCGGTGACAGAACTGGAAGACATGCCAGATATCGGCACCGGAAACGCTGCGATCGGCTTCGGCGATTTTCGTCGTGGCTACCTGATTGCGGATCGCCAGGGCGCACGTGTGCTGCGCGATCCATTCTCCGCCAAGCCATATGTCTTGTTCTACACGACCAAGCGTGTGGGCGGCGGCGTTCAGAACTTCGACGCGATCAAAGTGATGGTGTTCTAAGGTTTAGAGTCTCCCCAAACTGAACCGCGTCGCTCGAACCCGATCGGCGCGGTTTTCTTTTTCAAGGATAGATACATGATTGAAGATATTGCTGCGGCGATTATCCGCCAGGCTGCGCTACTGACCAAACCGCAACAGGAGGAGTTTGCGACCAAGGCGGCTGAAGCGATTGCGACGCTGGTCAATTCCAGTGAAACCGAGATTGATGATGCCTTGGTTGGGCAGATCTTAGTGCCGATTGCCGGTCAGGTTGTCGAGAAACTGAGCGCGCTGGTTTAACCGCGCGCATCGCCTTGGTGTAACCTGATCTGGTTATGCCAGGGCGAGATTGCTTGTCGGCTAAGCCACACATTTTCAAAACCAAGAAAGAACAAGAATGACAGACCTGACGGTGATTACACCGCCAGTGGGAGAGCCTGTGTCTCTTTCGCAGGCGAAAGACTTTTTACGCATTGGCCATGATGGTGAGGATGTCCTGATTGGCGACCTGATCCATCGCGCCCGCGAGCGCGTCGAACAAGCCTCAGGCCTGGCCTTGGGGATGAGAACACTGCAGCTAAAGTGGACCACGTGGCCGGTTGGTCTGTCTGGTCGAGGCGCGCGTCTGTCGCCCGGGCCTGTGAAAACGCTGAGCGCCGTTCGTATTGCCGATGCAGAAGGCGGTCTTATTGATCACACCGCCCGCTTCCAGCTGAGCTGTGGACGGGTGTGCTTGCGTCCGTCGAGCATGGTGCCCGGCATTCCTATCGGGGGACATGTCGAGGTCGAGTTTCAGGCGGGGTTTGATGACATTCCTGATGACTTGCAGGAAGCGGTGCTGCGTCTGGTTGGACAGGCCTACGCCACGCGAACGCCCAGCGCATTTGAATTTTCGCTGGACGAGGGTGCTCTGTCTCCTGAAGTGCGCGGGATCCTCGCGGCTCGCCGCGAGTTGCGGCTATGAGCGCGGACGGTTTTTTTGCCAGTTCCGATGCGGATCTGTTACGATCCGTCATTGATGACCTGCGCCTTGACCCTGATTTGCAGGGCGTTCTTGGTACTCCGGCGCGGATCTTTGACGATGAAACTCAAGGTGCGGCTTATCCCTATGTGGTTCTTGAACGCCATGAGTGCCTACCCGCCGATGCGTCCGAAGTGTGCGGCGCTGAACACCGGTTGGGCTTTGCATCTTACTCCAGGTTTGGAGGGCGGAGGGAAGCACGGGAAATTCTGGGTGCGTTGCGAACCGCGATTGAACGGGTCCAGCCAACACTTTCCGGGCAGCGGATCGTTCTGGCCCACGTGACCTATTCGGATGCGATGCGAACACGAGATCGCCGTTCGTTCAGAGGGGTTCTGCGAGCGCGCGTCATTACTGAGCAAGTGTGAACAGGACGCATTTTCAGGAAGACTGAGATTGAGTTCTGGAGAGGTTTTCAGAGAATTGGAGTGAAAGATGGCAGGCCAAAAAGGGCGTGATGTCCTGATTAAGATTTCGGACGGTGGTGAGCCTGAGAGTTTTGTGACGCTAGCTGGCATTCGGACAAGCGAAATTGAGTTGAATGCCAGCCGCGTTGATGGGACGGCCATGGATAGTCTGGAAGGGTGGCGTGAACTGGTCCCGGGGGCTGGAGTTAAATCAGCGCGCGTGCGGGGTCGTGGGGTGTTCAAGGATGCCGCCAGTGATGCCCGTATGCGGACCGTCTTTTTCGCGGGGCAGATTGCGCGCTGGCAGCTGGTTGTGCCGGGTCTCGGCGCGCTCACAGGACCATTGCAGATTTCGGAACTTCGCTGGGCGGGCAATCATGATGGCGAGGCGACTTTTTCCGTTGATCTGGAAAGCGCGGGGCAGCTTGAGTTCGGAGCTGCCGCATGAATGGCGTTCGCGGCGAGGTCAGTTTGGTGGTCGATGGGCGGAAGCATGTGCTGTGTCTGACGCTCGGTGCGCTCGCCGAAATGGAAACACTGTTTGGCTGTGAGTCCATGTGCGACTTGCAGATCCGTTTGAAGCGGCTTTCGGCGTCTGAGTTGATGAGCGTTCTGTGCATTCTATTGCGCGCAGGCGGCGGTGCCAAGTGCGCTGAAGACGGGTTGGCAAGGGTGGTTGCACCTGCAGATGCGGCGCGGGCCGTGGCGGAGGCGTTTCGTGCTGCCCTGGGATGACATGTGGCGGGCGGCTTTGCGCTTAGGTCTTTCACCACAGGCATTCTGGACGCTGTCATTGCGCGAATGGCGCTGGCTTAGCAGCTCCTTTGAAGCGTCGATGGACGGCTCAACCTTAACCGAAATGATGGAGGCCTATCCTGATGGAAGAGTTTGAAAATGAGCTTGCCGAGGCAAGTGCCGCGCTGTCGACTTTGGTGGAGGGTCCGGGGCAGGCTGCTGCAGATGCATTGGGAGATGCGTTTGGGCAGGCGGGCCTGCGAATAGAGCAAGCTTTATCCCAAGCCGCGCGGTCCGGAGAACTGGATTTCAAAAGTATGGCGGAGTCTATCCTTGCAGATCTTGCAAAGATTGCCGCCGAGGCGGTGATTGCACGATCAGGTCTGACGCAGGGTGGTCAGACAGTGAACCTTAACATGGCCGTTGGTGCAGGCGCAGACGCAGGGTCGATTATCGGGGCATCGGGGTCAATCGCGAGTGCGGTTGCGATGGCCGCAGCGCGGGGAGGGCGTTACCTGTGAGCGGATTTCATGAAGTTCTATTTCCGGCGCGACTGGCACTGGGCGCAACCGGGGGGCCGCAACGCCAGACCGAAGTCATCACCCTTGCCAGCGGTCGTGAGTTGAGAAACGCGACCTGGGCAGAGTCGCGGCGCCGATGGACTCTTGGCAGCGCGATTGACAATCTTGCTGCATTGCAAGTCTTGCTGAGCTTCTTTGAGGCGCGTCAGGGGCGATTGTTCGGGTTTCGATTTAGAGACCCATTGGATCATTCCAGCGCAAGTGCTGGCTCGATGATCTCATCAGTAGATCAGATGATCGGGATAGGGGACGGATCCACGACCGAGTTTCAGCTTGCCAAGGACTATGGCGGCGTGTCGCGCAGGATCCGCAAACCTGTCATTGGTACGGTCCAGGTTGCGGTGAGCGGCGCTCAGCCCGTGCCGGATTGGTCAGCGGATGCGGCTACGGGTCTGGTCAGCTTTAGTGAAGCGCCGCCGGTCGGCGCTGAAATCAGCGCGGGGTTCGAGTTCGATTGTCCTGTGCGGTTCGACAGTGATCGACTTGAGGGGGTTGTCGAAGCCTTCGGTGCTGGCCGCGTTGTCAGTGTTGATCTCGTCGAGCTGAGCGGGGTCTAGACTATGAAGGATACTACAGATGAACTTGCCACGCGTCTGAATAGTGAGGTTTCGACTTTATGTTTGTGCTGGAAGCTGACCCGCCGGGATGGAACAAGGCTTGGGATCACTGATCATGACCGCGCGCTGGATGTCGAGGATCTGACCTATGAACCGGGCGCGTCATTCGCAGGGGCAACTTTCTCTCAGAGCTCGGGCCTAAAGCCGGGGCGCGCTGCAGCTGAGGGGGTGTTATCGGCTGAAGCGATTTCTGAAAGCGATTTGGCTGCGGGCCTTTGGGATCGCGCGAGGGTGGATGTCTATCGGGTCGACTGGGAACGCCCGGATCTGGGCACGATTGCGATCTGGCACGGGTACCTAAGCGAGATCAAACACAGTCATACAGGCGCTTTTGAGGCCGAGCTTGTGTCATTGAAAGCAGACCTTGAGCGCCCAGTAGGCCGCGTTTTGCAACGCCGATGCGATGCCGTACTCGGGGATAACCGATGTGGGATAGCGGATATTGATGGACGAAGCTGTGACCAAAGCTACGAAACGTGCAGGGACGTTTTTTCTAACACGGAGAACTTTCGCGGGTTCCCGCATATGCCAGGGCCCGACTTCGTTCTGTCTGGGCCGGCGCGGAGTGGCAACACAGGGGGCAAGCGATGATACGACAAGACATCGTGGATCATGCCAGAGCCTGGATCGGAACGCCTTATCGCCACCAAGCGAGCATGTGCGGTGTCGGCACAGATTGCCTCGGTCTGCTGCGCGGGGTCTGGCGGGAAACTGTAGGCGATGAGCCTGAGCCGGTGCCCTCTTACACGCCTGATTGGGCCGAAGCCCTGGGACAGGAGCAATTGCTCGGAGCAGCAAGAACCTATCTACGTGAGATCGCTATTGGTGATGCTGATCTCGGGGATATTCTGCTCTTTCGTATGGGACTGGGTCATCCGGCAAAACATTGTGCTATCGTGAGCGGTAAGGATCGCATTATTCATGCGTATTGGGGCAGAGCAGTCTGTGAGACGAGGCTGGTTCCCTGGTGGAAACGCCGTATCGCAGGCGCGTTTTCGTTCCCGCTCACGGTCTGATCGCAAAGCTAACACCATGCCGTGAAGAGGCGTGATTGGCGAAGTCGGCGCGCATTTCATAATTGGTGGGTGCCGCCCAAGACCGGGCGACTGAAATAAGATTTTAGGAGCCTATCATGAACTTTTTTAAAGCCGCTGCGATCTCAACTGTCTTTGCCACGACGGGCCTTGTTTTCGCGTCTCCCGTTATTGCTCAAGCTGTCGAAGCTTCAGTTTCTCAAGAGCAATTGTCGTCTGGAACTTTCATTCGCAAGTCCAAGAAATTGAAGGGCGGTTGGACCGTCGAGCAACGCGGTGAGAAAACCGTGATTGTGTTTGATGACAATTTCGTCGCTTCCAGAGGGCCAGATCTGAAGATCTTTCTGTCTCCCACATCAATTAAGGATGTGAAAGGCAAGACAGCGGTGAACGGCTCCATCAATATTGGTGAGTTGAAGTCGACCAAAGGTCGCCAGGAGTATGAACTGCCTGCTGGCGTCAATCTCAGCGACTATCAGAGCTTGCTTGTTCATTGCGAAGAGTTCGCCGTTCTTTGGGGCGGAAGTGACCTCTAAGACCTAATCGATATTACCTCGTTTATGCGGACCGGTGGCTTTTGCCATCGGTCCTTTTTTGTGGAGCGTTCCCATGGCGCAGATCGTTTTGTCACAAGTTGGGGCGGCCGCTGGGCAAGCGCTGCTGCCTCAGGGGTTGTCAGTTTTGGGGCAGACCGTCACTGGAGCTGCGATCGGCCAATTTGCGGGCAGTCTGGCAGGCCGAGCGATCGATGCTGCTATGGCACCGGACATTGAGGCGCCGCGAATTGAGTCGCTACGAATTTCGGAAAGCCGAGAAGGGGCAGGACTGCCACTGGTCTATGGGCGCATGCGTGTCGGTGGTCAGATCATCTGGGCCTCGCGGTTCAAAGAGAACCGCCAGGAATCTTCGGCTGGAAAGGGTGGGCCGAGCTATACGGACTATTCTTATAGTGTGAGCTTTGCCGTGGCGCTTGGGCAGGGTCCAATAACCCGCATTGATCGTATCTGGGCAAATGGTGAATTGCTGACGCTCGCGGATGTAAACTGGCGGCTTTACAAGGGCGACGAGGTGCAGCTGCCTGACCCCTTGATTGAAGCGATTGAAGGGACTGAGCAAGCGCCTGCTTATCGCGGGACGGCTTACATTGTCTTTGAGGATCTTTCGCTCGATGCCTTCGGGAATCGCTTGCCGCAACTTTCATTCGAGGTCGTGAGAGCTGGCGAAGGCCGACCCGATCAGTTGCGCGGGCTTGTCGAGGGGGTGAATATCATTCCGGCCAGCGGTGAGTTTGTATACGGGACACAGGTTGTGCGCGAGCGCCGGTTCCCAGGAATTGAAACGCCGCTGAATATGAACAATCACGATGGCCGATCCGATTTCTCAGTGTCGGTTGATCAGTTGCAAGCTGACCTTCCAGAGGTGGCGTCAGCAGCGCTCACGGTGGCCTGGTTTGGCGACGATTTGCGTGCAGGTGAGTGCCGCTTGCGACCTGGCGTGGAAACGCGTGAGCGCAGTACGGTTCCATATCAATGGTCCGTTGATGGGGTGAACCGTGACACGGCTTATCTGATCTCATCTGCCGATGGGAATTCGAATTTTGGCGGGACCCCGGCGGATCAAGCTGTCCTTGAGGGACTGGAGGCGCTGAAGGCAGATGGCATCAAGGTTACGATGTCGCCATTTCTGCTGATGGATATTCCTGCTGGCAATGGTCAACCTGATCCATACGGAGACAGCGAACAAGCCGCTTTCCCATGGCGTGGCCGGATCACTGTATTATCCGATGGCACGGCAAGCGCGCGTGATGAGATTGACTCGTTTGTTGGTCAGGATGGCGGTTTCGGCTTCCGACATTTTATCTTGCATCATGCTCGCCTTGCAGCCTTGGCCGGGGGTGTCGACGCATTTCTGGTTGGCTCTGAGATGGTAGGTTTGACACGCGTCCGGGATGATCAGGATCGCTTTCCCTTTGTTGAGGCTCTGATCGAAATTGCATTGGAGGTGCGTACTATACTCGGACCCGAGGTGAAGATTTCCTATGCTGCAGACTGGACGGAGTATGGGGCTTATGTGCCACCGGATGGAAGCGGCGATGTGTGGTTTCCACTCGACCCATTCTGGGCGCACGCTGTCGTCGATTTTGTTGGCGTTGATTGGTACCCACCGGCAGGAGATTGGCGCGATGGCGATACCCATCTGGACGCCTTGGCGGGATATGAAGCAGCTGATTCTGCTGACTATCTCATTTCAAATTTTGGCGGCGGTGAGGGCTATGACTGGTATTATGCGAGCGATGCAGACCGGGATGCTCAGGTTCGCACACCAATTGTTGATACAGCCCATGGTGAGCACTGGGTGTTTCGCCAGAAAGATCTTCAGGCATGGTGGGGGCAAGCGCACCACGAGCGCCCCGGAGGTGTTCGCCAAAGTGAGCCAACTGACTGGATCAGTGGTGCAAAACCCGTTCGCCTGATCGAGATTGGGTTTCCAGCGGTTGATAGAGGCGGCAATGCGCCAAACCTGTTTTTCGATCCAAAGAGTTCCGAAAGTGCATTTCCACCCTATTCACAGGGGTTAAGGGATGACCTTTATCAACGTCGCGCGCTTGCTGCCGCACTTTCATATTGGCAGACGCAGAGTCTTGTCGAAGACGTTTTGGTCTGGGCCTGGGACGGACGACCGTGGCCCAATTTTCCATCACAAGAGGATGTTTGGTCAGATGGTCCGAACTGGGCCTATGGGCATTGGTTGAACGGTCGAAGCGGCTTGATAGAGCTGTCTGAGGTCATCGAAGATCTTGCCTGGCGGGCTGGTCTTGTTGTCGATGTCTCCCGGCTGGAAGGGTTCATAGAGGGATTTGTCCAGCCTGGAGTGACCAGTGTACGGCAAGTTCTTTCCCCATTGGAACTCGCCTTTGACCTGTCATCCGTGGAGCGCGAATCTGGGCTGGTGTTCCAGCACCGCGGCGGCGGCGCGCTGGCACACGTTGAGCAAAACGAGTGCGTCGATGGGGAGTTTGCCTTAACAAGGCGTTTGATCGAAAATCCACCCGGCCTGATGCAACTCTCCTACATCTCTGGTGAAGAAGGGTATCCACCTGGTCTTGTCGAGGCGAGACAGGAGGGCTCTGATCCACGCGACAGTTTAAGACTTTCAATCCCACTTGTTTTGAGCGAAGCACGCGCGCAGAGCCTTGCGTCGCGTTTATTGAGCATCTCCCGGGACACCGAGACTTGCACCGTCGCCATGGGACCAAAATCCAGCATTTGGGAAGCCGATGACCATTTGAACTTTGCGGGTGATAGTGACTGGGTTATCGCGGAATTGGGGAATCAGGGGGCAGTCAGATCTTTTGAGCTTTTACCCAATTACAGCATTGGTGAGCGTGTTCGCGCGACAACTCCGGCAGCGGGAGAGGCTGTAAACTCCGTCTCCTCTGCGCCAGAGCTGGTGCTGATTGATGGTATACACCTTCCAGACAGTGTTTCAGGCCTGATCGTGGCGGCTTCGTCTGACCCATGGCCGGGGGCCGTATCGCTGAGGTCCGGGGCTGATGCCACATCAATGACTGAACGCGCTTTGATAGAGCTTCCGGCATTTATTGGAGAAGTTATATTTGACTTTGCCGAGGGGCCGATCGGGCGGTGGGATAAGGCGGCTCAACTTGAAATTCGCCTGCCTGATGCGGCTCTCGCGTCTTTGGAGCGCATTGCTGTTCTCAACGGCGGGGGTCTGATTATGGTCGAAGGTGAAACGGGTTGGGAATTGCTGGCGTTCCAGCACGCGGTGCTGACCGGTCCTGACCAATGGCGGCTTTCCGGCCTGTTGAGAGGTTTGCAAGGGACTTCGCCAACCCAGTCTGGCATTGGAAAACGTGTTGTCTTGGTTGATGCTCAGGTGCTGACGGTGCCGATAAGCGACTCTGATTACGGGCTTGAACTACTCTGGCAGGCTGGCGGCGGTCCGCTTGCCCCATTTACTTTTGAGGGCAAGTCGGACTTGCCTTGGCGTGTCGGCCATCTTCGAGCCAAGTCAGCCCCGAGCGGTCAACTCGTATCGTGGACGCGTAGAGGTGCAGCGATCAGCGATAGTTGGTATCAAGCTGAAGCCACGAATTTGGCACGGTTTCGAATTGAAGGTGTAAGCGCTGGCAGCGTTGTCTTTTCAGAAGACATCGAAACGGCCGAATGGCTTCTGACGACGGCAATTGATGAAGTCAGAGTGGCTGAAATCGGATCAGACTTCCGACTGGGGCCTTGGGCTTCCATTCCGCTCTAGGCGGTTTATGAGTGGCAAGTCGGTCCTCAAATCAGCGAGCCATGTCTAAAGACCTCTATTCCATACTCGGTGTTTCACGCAGCGCGGATGCTGCTGAGCTAAGGCGTGCTTATAAGCGCAAGGCCAAGGAGTTGCATCCGGATCTGCATCCTGGAGACAAAGCCAAGGCTGAAGCGTTCAAGGCCGCGTCTTCAGCCTATGAGATTCTCGGCGATGAGGAAAAACGCAAGCAGTATGATCGCGGTGAGATAGACGCGGACGGAAACCCAAAAGGCTTTTTTGCGCATGAAGGGCAGCAGCCATTTGAGCGTGGCTTCAACACCCAAAGCGGTAATTTTGGAGATCCGTTTGAAGATATTCTCTCGGGCATGTTCTCGGGCGGGCGTCGCCGGCCTGGTCCCGGCAAGGGCGCGGATGTCAGGTATCGAGTAGATATTTCCTTTGAGGATGCCGTGCTTGGCGCGAAGCGCGAGATGAAAATGGCGGATGGCCGCGTCCTGAATGTGACCATTCCTGCGGGTATTGAGACCGGCCAGACCTTGCGTTTGAAGAGTCAGGGCCGGCCTGCAAAGGGTAAGGGACCGCCGGGGGACGCTTTGCTCGAGGTTAACGTGCGGCCTAGTCCGATCTGGACAAAAGATGGCTCCGATTTGCGCATGTCCGTTGGAGTGCCGCTGAAGGTTGCTGTGCTCGGTGGGAGCGTCGATGTCATGACGCCGGCTGGGGATGTTGCGCTTAAGATCCCTGAGGGCTCAAATACAGGAGCGCTGATGCGCCTTCGCGGCAAAGGCGTTCAAGTCCCTGGAAAAGCTGGTAATTTGTATGTCCGGCTTGAAGTGATGATTGAGAATCCGAAGGACCAAAGTCTACGTGATTGGGCGCGCGGGCGATAAACCTGCTGTAATTCGACTCTGATATTCACCATCCATTCAGAGCGATGAGGTCATATGCACAGCGATGAAGACAGCTGCCATCTCTTTGACCCTGATAGGTCTCTGCATGTTCGCCATACCGGCGAATGCGCATGCACAGGTTGGTAACTCTTTCACAGCAGATGAGGCGAGACAGGCCCGGGACCGAGGCGCAGTTGTTCCGCTCAAAGATATTTTCCGAGACTTGAAACGGCGCCATGGCGGATATCAAATAGACGCAAATCTCTACAATCGCGGCAATCGCCAAGTCTATGTCATCGACTGGATGACCGGAAAGGGCGAAAGAATTCGTGTAGAAGTTGATGCGAAGACTGGACGCGTGATCAAGTAGAATTAGGATTAGATGTATGAGAATTCTTATTGTTGAAGATGAAGCGGATCTCCGTCGGCAACTTGCTGATACGTTGACCCATGCTGGCTATGCTGTCGATCTTGCTGCTGACGGAGAGGATGGCCACTTTCTGGGTGACACAGAACCCTATGATGCCGTTATCCTCGACCTTGGCCTGCCGAAGATGGATGGTGTGACGATTCTTGAGCGCTGGCGGGAAGATGGCAAAACTTTCCCCGTTATGATTCTGACCGCACGTGATCGCTGGAGTGAGAAAGTTGCTGGCTTCGATGCGGGCGCCGATGATTATGTAACCAAGCCTTTTTATACTGAAGAAGTTCTGGCGCGTCTGCGCGCGCTGCTTCGCCGGGCCTCTGGCCACGCGGTTGCAGCGATTGAGGCGGGTTCGCTGCGCCTTGATACGCGGGCAGCAAGGGCAACCGTCAACGGCGATCCGATCAAGCTGACCGCACACGAATACAAGGTGCTGAGCTATCTTATCCACCATCAGGGCCGCGTTGTTCCACGCACCGAGCTGGTCGAGCACATTTACGATCAGGACTTCGACCGGGATTCAAACACAATCGAGGTATTTATCGGTCGTCTTCGCAAGAAGATTGGCGGCGATCGTATTCAGACGGAACGCGGTCTTGGATACCGGCTGGTTGTCCCTGAAGAAGAACGCTCAGGTGTTGTCTGACGCCGTGCAAGCACGATAAGCCTTTCAGATGAAGGCATCACAGCTTTTCGAAGCAAGATTTGGTCGCTTGTCTCTGGCACGGCGCATTCTGATTGGCGCGCTGATCTGGAGTGTTGTTATCGTGGTCGGCGGCGTGCTTGCCATGACAGCCGTTTATCGCAGTCAGGCGCTCAGCCTGCTCGAAGACGAAATGAATGCTAACCTGATCACGCTATCGCGGGCCCTTGATGTCTTGCCAGATGGCCGTGTTGCAGACGTACCAGAGCGGCTCCCGCCAGACCCCCGGTTCACAACCCCTTTGTCTGGACGTTACTGGATGGTCATCGCGGTTGATGATACAGGCGAGATTGTAAATGACATTCGCTCTCGCAGTTTGTTCGATGAAAATCTTCCCCTCTCTGATACACTTCGAGAGTCTGCCCTTGAACGACAAGGTGAGATTATCCGCGGCGATGGAATTGGCCCCTATGGCGAGCCTATTCGAAGCCTTGTGCAGTCGATCATCATTCCCAATCGCGACAATCCCATTCTTCTGGTGGTGTCAGCAGATCGCACAACCACGAATGAGGGCGCTAACCGTCTGCGTACGGTCCTTCTGATTGCGATGCTGTCTTTGGCTGGTGGAACGCTGCTGGCGATGGCGCTCGGTCTTCGTTACGCTCTGCGCCCGCTTGCGCGCATTCAGTCAGATATAACGGATATTCGGGAGGGGCGTTCGGCCTCTCTGGAGGGTGACTATCCGATTGAGGTCCAGCCCTTGAGTGAGGAGCTCAATAAACTGCTTGAGCACAACCGTGCTGTCGTTTCGCGGGCGCGGACACATGTCGGCAATTTGGCGCACGCGCTGAAAACACCGCTCGCGGTTCTTCGAAATGAGGCGACGGGGCAAGATCAGCTGGATGATGTCGTGCGGCGTCAGACCGAAGCGATGCGTTCAAATGTCGATCACTACCTTAAACGGGCGCAGGCGGCGGCCAGAGCAGAGGCGCTTGGGACCCGATCAGATATTGCAAAAGCGCTTGCAGGGCTCGGTCGCACGATGAACAAGCTGTTTGCCGGTGAGGGTAAGCATGTCGAGCTTCTGGTCGAACCAGGCTTGATGGTCCGGGCTGAGCAACAGGACATTGAGGAGATGGCCGGCAACCTGCTCGACAATGCCTGTAAATGGGCGAAGCGCCGCATTGAGGTCCATGCCGAAGCCGGAAAGAATGGCCTCGTGATGATCCATATCGATGATGATGGCCCGGGCTTAAGCCCAGATCAGCGAAGCGAGGCTTTGATACGTGGTGTTCGTCTGGATGAGACGGCACCCGGAACGGGGCTGGGGCTCTCGATTGTCCGGGATATTGCCGAGATGAACGGTGGGCGTCTGGACCTTGAAGACAGCCCGCTTGGCGGCTTGCGGGCCACTTTGAGCTTGCGGCGTGCGGCATGACCGTTCGTGAGTATGGTCTGATTGGCGTCGCTTTAGTGGCCGCTATTGCAGGCTACTTTTGGCTCGGATCTCCAACTATGGCCGAACGTCCATTTGCGGACCGGCAAAGTGAGATCGCCGAGAAGGATCCCCTGACCCTCACCCCCGATGAAATGCTGACGCGCCTCGAATTGGCGGTTCGTGATGAGCCGGATGCGGCTGAGCCTCATTATTATATTGGCGTTCTGATGCGCAGGCAGGGACGGGTCGAAGACAGCATTCGAGCGTTTCAGTCTGCCCTGCGCCGGGATGACCGATATGTTCCAGCTTTACTCGCACTGGCGGATGTTCTGGTCATACGCGATCAGGGAGAAGTAAACGCCAGCGCTCAGGAACTCTATGACCGAGTCTGGCGTCTTGACCCCACACAATCACGCGCTGGCGTCATCGCCGCGCTGGCCCTTTTTCGAGGTGGCGACCAAGATCAGGCCAGAGCCCGGTGGGCACAAATTCTGGGTGTGATTCCTTCTGATAGCCCTGAGCGTATCCAAATCGAGGCGCTGATTGCGCAAGCTGAAGCAGAGCAGGGCGGCTGAACCTGTCGCAGTGGCATTTCGTGATGTCTCAGGCTATATGATCGTCCATGAGAGCTCGTACGAAACGTCTTTATGCCGTCGGTCTCGCTGCTGTTCTTTTAGCAGCCGCAGCCTTGCTGGCATCTATTGCCCTACGCCGTCATGCCGACCTTTTCTATACCCCAGCCTTGCTGGTCGAACGCGGACTACCAGAACTTGGACAGCGCGTGCGGGTTGGTGGATTTGTCGAGCCGGGATCCCTCACATACGGCGACGGTGCAGAGCTTTATTTTGTGATTGAGGACGGGTCCGGCGAAACCGTGCGCGTGACCTATACCGGGATCGTGCCGGACCTTTTCCGTGAAGGGGAAGGTGTTGTGGCCACCGGCGCCTTTCAAGGCGATGCAGGCGTCTTCCAAGCGAGCGAAATCCTCGCCAAACATGATGAGACGTATCAGCCCCGTGAATTGCGCGACATCGAAGCGCCGGATGCCGGTACATGATCGAGCTAGGCCATTTCCTGGCTTTTGTCGGTTTCTCACTTAGCGTTCTTCTGACTTATGTCGGTCTGAAAGGCGAACGCCGGCTTGCGGGCTACATTGCGGTTGCTGCATTTAGCGCGCTCTTCATCTCTTTCCTGACGTTGATCCGATCATTTCTGATCTCTGACTTTTCGGTCGAGCTGGTCGCGAACAATTCCCATACGATGAAGCCCCTCATCTACAAGTTCGCGGGCACTTGGGGGAACCACGAAGGGTCAATGGCACTTTGGTGCCTTGTGATGGCAGGGTTCGGCGCCGCTGGCGCACGCTGGTTGCGGACTGGACGCGAGGTTTTTGAAGCGCGGACGCTCGGTGTGCAAGGCTTTCTGACAACAGGCGCGCTTGCCTATCTCCTGTTTGCCTCTTCGCCCTTCACAAGGCTTGAAAACCCGCCGCTTCAGGGCAGCGATCTTAATCCACTGTTGCAAGACCCCGCGCTCGCTGCGCATCCACCGATGCTGTATCTCGGTTATGTTGGCTACTCTTTTGTCTTCGCGCTGGCGGCTGCCGGACTGATCGAAGGCCGGATTGATCAGGTCTGGGCGCGCACGGCGCGTCGCTGGGCGATGGCTGCTTTTGTTCCCCTGACCCTTGGAATCGCGCTTGGTTCATACTGGGCGTATTACGAACTCGGATGGGGCGGTTGGTGGTTCTGGGACCCGGTTGAAAATGCCAGTCTGATGCCCTGGCTGGTCGGTGCGGCTCTCCTGCATTCTGTCATTGTTACAGAAAAGCGCGGCAGCTTCCGCGCCTGGACAACCCTGCTTGCCGTGATGGCGTTCTGTTTTTCGATCCTCGGCGCCTTCCTCGTCCGGTCCGGCCTGCTGACCAGCGTACATGCCTTTGCGGTTGATCCGCTGCGCGGGTCGCTCCTGCTTGGGGGGCTTCTGGTTTATGGCGGCTTGGCTCTGGCCTTGTTTGCCGTCCGCGCGCCTACCCTGAAAGGCGGGCCGGAGCATCTCATTATCAGCCGTGAGGGCGCTCTGATGGGCAATAATCTCGTCATCTTCGTCGCAACTCTCACGGTTCTGCTGGGCACAATGTTTCCACTCATTGCCGAAGCCGCTGGAGAGGTCATGTCCGTCGGTGAGCCCTATTTCAACCTTACCTTCACCCCGATTATGGCGATTGCCTTGGCCATCCTGCCAATCGTTCAGGCCTGGAGTTGGGGCAAGGCAGACCTTGCCAGTCTTTGGAAATGGGTCGCAGCCTTTGTCGGCATCGTTTCCGTCTTCGTCCTTTTAGGCGTCGGGCCGATGGACATCCCCGTGCTCAGCGGTGTCGGATTTGGCTTGGGTGTCTGGCTGGTTGGTGGATCTATCTATGAGATTGCCCGCCGCGCCAAAGTGCCGGGCCGCGTCTTCAAACTGCCAAAGCGCGTTTGGGGTATGACATTGGCGCATGCGGGTCTGGGCGTCTTCGTGCTCGGTGCTGTTGGCGAAACGGCGCTGCGCAGTCATACGACCCTTGCGCTGGAGGTGGGCCAGTCAACCCGTGTTGCCGGATGGGCCTTCACGCTCGAAGACGTCGACCCTATCGAAGGCCCGAACTGGTACGCCGACAAAGCAACTCTGACGGCAACAAGAGGAGCGACCTCCGCGCTGCTTCAGCCTGAGAAGCGGATTTACCCTGCCGCCCGTATGCCAACCACTGAAACGGCAATCCACAAGACCGGACTATCAGATCTATATGTTGCCATTGGTGACCGCCGCAATGTCGACGGAGCACCGCGCTGGACGTTTGAAGTCTTTGTGAACCCGATGATTGATCTCATCTACTGGGGCGTGACGCTGATCGGACTGGGGGGTATCCTCTGCATGATGCCAGGACGAGGACGGACAGGATGATCAAGGCGTTGGCTCTTTCTGCCATTGTTGCGATGCAAGCCTCAGGCACGGTGCTTGAAGACCCGGGTGAAGAAGACCGCGCGCAGCGTTTGATGCGCGAAATTCGGTGTGTCGCCTGCGAGAATGAGCCGATCAGTCAATCTGCGTCCGATATCGCCGAAGATATGCGCGACCGCGTCCGCCAATTGATTGAGGAAGGCAAGTCAGACGCTGAAATCCGGGACTGGTTTGTTGAGCGCTATGGCGAATTTGTTCTTTTCCGGCCAGATGCCGAAGGTATTTTTGGCGTGCTGTTGTGGGGCTTGCCCTTCATCGTCCTGATCGCGGGCGGCAGTGTCCTTTTACTGCGACGTAAACGCTCGGTACCGGCTAATATTCAGCCACGTCCAGCTGATCACGACTATGAGATCGATGATTGATTGTTGTTCGACGCGTCTGGACCTATCTTTTTGCGAAGACGAAGGAAAACGACATGTCGAGCCAATCTGTTACATTCCCAAATCGCGATGGCATTGATCTCAGTGGCGTCTTGGAGACACCCGCAGGCGACGTTCGTGCCTGGGCGCTGTTTGCACATTGTTTCACATGCTCAAAGGACACGCTGGCGGCGACGCGTATCTCACGTCAGCTCGCTGAACGCGGAATCGGTGTTTTAAGGTTCGACTTTACCGGGCTTGGGGCATCGGGCGGCGCGTTTGAGGAAACAGCCTTCTCGACGAATATATCCGATTTGATCGATGCGACGGCCTGGATGGCGCAAGAAGCCAGACCGGTTCAGCTGATGATTGGTCACTCTCTTGGCGGTGCAGCGGCCGTCATAGCAGCCAATGCCTTGCCGGATATAAAGGCTCTGGTGACGCTGGCAGCACCGTCTGAAGCTGACCATGTCGTCAATCAGTTCAAACAGGCCGTCCCAGAAATCGAGGCGGCCGGGCGGGCGCAAGTCGATCTTGCCGGGCGCCCCTTCGTGCTGACCAAGACATTCCTGGAAGATGTTCGTGGGTCGAGCGTGATTGATGCGGTGCGCACCTTGAAGCGCCCATATCTGATCATGCATTCGCCGACCGATGCTGTCGTCGGTGTGGATTCAGCGACAGACCTCTTCATAAACGCCAAACATCCCAAGAGTTTTGTCAGTCTGGACAATGCCGATCACCTTCTCAACAGGAAGGAAGACGCCGAATTTGTCGCCAGTGTCATTGTCGGCTGGTCAGAACGCTACCTGCAAACAGTATTTCCCGAGCCACAAGCCGTCCCGAACACGCCATTTGATGTTACGGTTCGCGAAACCGGCGAACGCAGCCAGTTTCAGAATGAAGTGCTGATTGATGGCCGCCGTTTTCTGGCCGATGAGCCGGTTTCCTTTGGCGGATCTGCTACTGGTCCGGATCCCTATGCCTGGGTTACGGCCGGGCTTGGCGCGTGCACAGCGATGACGCTGCGCATGTATGCAGCACGCAAAAACTGGCCTCTGGACCGTGTCACAGTGGATTTGAACCACTCGAAAGACCATCCCAAAGACTGCGTTGATTGTGGTCCGAGCGATAAAATCGATGTGTTTTCAAGGGATATCACACTTGAAGGCGATCTTGATGAAGAACAGCGCGCGCGCCTGTTAGAGATCGCAGACCGCTGCCCGGTCCATCGCACGCTCGAGACCGCTGCTGCAGTTGAGACTAGGCTGGTCACACAATCGGCTTAATGATCTTTAATAACCATGGGGCTGTTACTATCGTAGTAATGATAACACATTGAGTCCCAAGACATTCTGGAGGCAAAGACCATAATGAAATTGATTGGCATATCCCGTAACGCATTGGTTGCCGGTTTCGTCGGTGCAGGAGCGATGGGAGCCTTGATCTGGGGACCACAAACCTTCGAGGCGAGCGCCAAACCGATTGTCCTCGAAGCTCCGGCCGGAGCTCCGCTGAGTTTTGCAGACCTTATTGAAAACGTCAGTCCTGCAGTCGTCAGCGTAAATGTCGTCTCAGAGCGCGAAGCAAGCGACCTGTCTGAGCTTGAGCGCTTCTTTGAGCGCTTCCGCGGCGGCCCGTCTTCGCCCGAGGGTGAAGAAGGTGAAGACGATGATGCACCAACGCGTGAGGCAAGATCGCTCGGATCTGGCTTCTTTATCTCCGATACCGGCTACATCGTCACCAATAACCACGTTGTCGAGGATGCAACCGAGATTGAAGTTGCTCTTGAGGATGGTCGTGAACTCGAAGCTGAGCTTGTCGGGACCGACCCACAGACAGACCTTGCCGTTCTGAAAGTGAAGGAGCCGGGCGTCTATCCTTATGTAGAGTTTGAAACCAGTCATGACTTGCGTCGCGGAGACTGGGTTGTCGCGCTCGGAAACCCCTTCGGTCTGGGCGGAACGGCAACGGCAGGTATTCTGTCAGCCGATGGCCGCGACCTTGGAAACTCCAATCCCTATACCGACTTTCTACAGATCGACGCAGCGATTAATCGAGGTAATTCCGGTGGTCCGACCTTTGATCTCTTTGGCCGGGTGATTGGCGTGAATACCGCGATCTTTTCACCGACAGGCGGCTCAGTTGGTATCGGCTTCGCTATTCCGTCTGACCTTGCCAAAAGCGTTACAGACACACTGATCAAGGATGGCCGTGTGTCGCGTGGATGGTTGGGTGTAACCATTCAGGATGTCACCCCGGACATGGCCGAAGCGCGCGGACTGGCAGAACCCAAGGGCGCAATCGTTGCTGATCTGGTTTCAGGCAGCCCGGCCAAAAAGTCCGGGATCAAACGCGGCGATATTATTGTCGAGGTGAATGGGCAGGAAGTTGACGATGCGACAGCGACCACCCGCCTGGTCGGACGCCTTGCAGCGGGTTCAACCAACGACTTCGTAGTCCTTAGAAACGGATCGCGTACAAATGTGTCTGTCACCGTTGGTGAGCGCCCTGAGGACCCGAATGCGGACCTGCCTATTGGCGGCGATGATGCGCCGGATACAGAAGGGTCAGCGGAAGAAGCGCCACTTGGTATCACTCTGAAGCCGCTCGACGATGAGACCCGTGAAGCTATTCGTCTCGATGCGGGTGAAACAGGTATGGTTATCGGGTCTGTCGATCGTGACAGCCCGTTCCGGGAGCTTGGTGTTCAACCCGGGATGGTTATCCTCGATGTGAACGGGGTACCGCTCAGTTCCGTTGAGGAGCTGGAAGAGGCGATTGCGACGGCCAAGAGCCGCAATCGTGATAAAGTACTAATGGCAATTCGGGCTGGGCAACGAACGTCATTCATATCCGTCGATATTTCCGACGCAGACTAGTCCAAAGGAGAAGAACCATGCGCGTTCTTGTTATAGAAGATGACCGCGAGCATGCAGAGTTCATCGAAAAAGTGCTCGGCGAAGCTGGCCACATGGTCGAAACCGTCGATGATGGTGTCGGCGGCCTGACCAGAGCCCGTGAGGACGAGTTTGATGCACTCGTTGTTGACCGTATGCTCCCGGCCAAGCCCGGCTTGCAACTGGTCGAAGAGTTCCGCAATGGCGGGGGAACAACACCGGCTCTTTTCCTGTCGGCGCTATCTGATGTGGATAATCGCGTTCAGGGCCTTCAGGTCGGTGCGGATGATTATCTTGCCAAACCGTTCGCACCAGAAGAACTGGTTGCCCGGGTTGAAGCCCTTGGGCGCCGGCAAACTCAAGGTGAGCCGCCGGTTACGAAGCTCAAAGTTGGCGATCTGGAAATGGATCTCCTGTCACGCAAAGTGACGCGCGGCGATACCCGGATTGATCTGCAGCCCCGGGAGTTCAAATTGCTTGAGTTTCTTATGCGCCATGCCGGTCAAACAGTGACCCGCACGATGCTGTTGGAGAAAGTCTGGAATTATCACTTTGACCCACAGACCAACGTGATCGACGTGCATATCTCCCGTTTGCGGGCTAAGATTGACAAGGAATTTGATCACGCCCTCTTGCAGACGGTTCGTGGTGCGGGGTACTGCCTGCAGGCATGAGACTTGGCACTTTCGCCTTTGCCCGCACAACTACCTTTAGACTGGCCCTGATTTACTCAGTCCTGTTCGGGTTGTTCTCAGCCGGATTGCTGGCCTATCTCTTTCAGACGACCGTGGGCGCGATGCGCTCGGAAGCCAAGCTGCGTCTTGAAGCTGAGTATCGAACACTTGCCGTTGCCTGGAACACAGGCGGCCCCCAGCGTTTGGAGCAGTCACTGCTTGAACGCGCGCTGGTGCGCGTGCGCGACTTTACCTATCAGTTTGAAATGGCTGACGGCACAACCATTGTTGGTGATATGCCGCGTATGCCGGTTGAGCCAGGTGAACTTGGCGAAGTTCGTGAGGTTACATTTGAGGTTGAACGTCCCATCTCGACCGGGGCTCCGGACATTACCACGATTGAGGGACGGATTGTCCGCCTTGGGGATGGCAGTGTGCTGCTCGTCGGTATCAAGATGGATGAGCGATTACGTCTCGTGAACCGGGTTGCACAATCGGTCATCACGGCGGCACCAATTGGGATTGTACTGGCACTACTCGGCGGGTTTTTCAGTGCGCGCTATGCAGCGCGCCGCGCTGACGCGCTGACAAGGACGGCAGATGCTGTGATGCGCGGCGATTTGACCAAACGCGTGCCCGTGGTCGGCTCTGGCGATGAGTTTGACCGGCTGGCAGAGCAGCTCAATCAAATGCTGAGTAAGCTCGAAACCTTGATGGCGGCGACGCGCCATGCTGGCGATTCTATTGCGCATGATTTGCGATCACCATTGTCCCGCTTACGCAACCGCCTTGAGTTCACACTGCGCGGCCCAATGGACGAGATGACGGCGCGCGATGCGCTCGGTCAGACCGTCGAGGAAGTGGACAAGGTCCTGTCCACATTCAACGCCATACTTAACCTCTCCCGCGTGCATTCCGGCTCTGAAGAAAAGCTCGTGAAAACGGATATGACGGAACTCTCCGAAGAGATGGCCGAGTTGTTCGAACCCGCGTGCGAGGAAGCCGGGTTGCGTTTTGACGCAGAGATTTCATCTGACCTTGCCGTGCATGGTGACCGCACGCTGCTGGCGCAGGCTCTGGCTAATCTGCTCGACAATGCGGTGAAGTATACCCCGCGCGGCGGACGTATCCGGTTCCAGGCGGGCGGCGATGAAACGCACGTCATGTTGAGCGTGCAGGATACGGGTCCCGGTATTCCTGCAGCTGATCGCGAGCGGGTAAAACAGCGTTTTGTCCGCCTTGATGAAGCGCGCACCCAATCTGGCTCCGGGCTTGGGCTCGCCCTTGTTGAAGCCGTCACCATCTTTCACCGTGGTCAGCTTACCCTTGATGCCGGAGATGCGGGCAGCGGCCTGCTGGTCAAATTGACATTGCCGCGCGAACGTTAGACTCACGGCGATATGGATATTCGCCCAATTTCGAACTCGCCTGCTGAGGCGATAGAACTGGCATGTGAAAGCGCGCCCTATCTGCAACGGCTGAATGAGCGGCTTGGCGCTGAGCTTCGGACAGACGGCGCGGACGCGCTTTTTCAGGCCGGCCTTGAAGACTGCGCGAATGCTGCTGCGCTCGACAATGCTGATGCTGTGTTCAAAACGCTCCGGATTGCCAAAGCCAAAGCGCATTTAGCCATTGCGGCCCTGGACCTTGGCGGCTTACCCCCGCTCATGGACACCACGGCCCGGATCAGCCAATTTGCTGATGCGGCGGTTGAGGCGGCGCTGAAGGCTGCGGCGCAACAGGTTAGCAGCGCGGCTGATGGCTTGTTCATTGCCGCGCTTGGCAAAATGGGGGCCTTCGAGCTCAACTATTCCAGCGACATTGATATCGCCGCTTTTTTTGATCCCGACATCTTTCAGGGCGGTCCACGCGGAGCCGCTGACACGGCGAGCCGGATCATCCAGACAGCGACCGCGTTTCTCGATCGCAGAACAGCGGATGGCTATGTCTTTCGCACCGATTTGAGGTTGCGGCCTGACCCCGGTTCAACCCCGGTTGCGGTCTCCACGCGCCGGGCCGATGCATATTACGAGTCAGTCGGCCAGAACTGGGAGCGCATGGTCTGGATCAAGGGCCGTATCGCGGCGGGCGATCAGGCTGCTGGAGCTGCCTTTCTTGAGATGATGCAACCCTTCGTCTGGCGCCGTCATCTCGATTACTGGGCGATTGCTGACGTCCACGCCATCAAGAACATGATCAATGTCCAGGCGGGTACGGACAATATCAATGAGGTCGCACCAGACTTGAAGCTTGGCCCAGGCGGAATCCGCGAGATCGAATTCTTTGCCCAGACCCAGCAGATCATTCTGGGAGGGCGCTCACCCTCTTTGCGGGTTCCAGCGACCTTGTCTGCGCTGACGGCACTGCACACAATTGGCGCTATAGAAACGGATGCTCTAACCGAGCTCTCTGACGCTTACATCGCGCTGCGCCACATCGAGCACCGCGTTCAAATGATTGCCGACGAGCAGACGCATACTTTGCCAGAAGACGAAGCGGCGCGTGCGAAAGTCGCGGCTTTGTCCGGTTATAGCAATCTCGATACATTTGACGCAGATCTGATCGCGCTTCGACGCTGTGTGCATGATCACTATAACCAGCTTTTTGCCGACACATCGACCTCATCAAACGCGAGCCAGATTGAAGGCAATCTCGTCTTCACCGGCGTGGATAATGATCCGGGCACAATTGCGACGCTTCGCCAGCTCGGTTTTGCCAATGCCGATCATGTCATCAAATCGGTACGCCACTGGCATCATGGGCGAACCCCGGCCACACGCACCGAACGGGGACGAGAACTCCTCACCGCCATGTTGCCTGATATCTTGTCACAGATGGCCGAAACCGGGGAACCTGATCAAGCCTTTCTGCGCTTTGGCCGGTTTCTGGAAGGGTTGCGCTCAGGTGTTGAGACCCTTTCAATGCTGCGCGCTGAACCAGACCTGTTGCGTGATCTGATCGGAACACTCGCCCTTGCCCCTCGGATCGGAGAAATTCTCGCTAAGCGACCACGCCTGTTGGAAAGTCTGGTCACGGCCTCGGAGCATGTGTCTTGCCCGCGCTTCGATCCTGATCAGGATTTTGAAACCGCGATTGATGCCGCCCGCCGCTGGCAGGGCGAGCAGGCCTTTCTGATTGGTCACCGCCTCTTGCATGGCCACCTGACTGGGCTGGAGGCGGCAGCCGAATGGAGCACATTGGCGGAAATCTGCATCGCGCTCATGTCAAAAGCTGCAGAGGCTGAGACCACCCGCCGCTTTGGTCCACCGCCGGGAAAGTGGTGTGTCGCCGCGATGGGGAAACTCGGTGGCCGGGAGCTTACGGCCGGCTCTGATCTGGACCTTATCGTGATTTATGATCCTGATGGGTCAGGTGATGAGCAAACCTGGTTTACCCGCTGGGCCCAGCGCTTGATCACAGCCCTTTCTGCTGAGACGGGCGAGGGGCGGTTATATGAAGTCGATCTTCGGCTGCGCCCATCTGGCCGGGCAGGGCCAATCGCAACATCGCTTAAGGCGTTCGAACACTACCATAAGGGCGAGGCCTGGACGTGGGAGCGTATGGCGCTGACCAGATTGCGCCCGGTCGCCGGCAGTCCTGAGCTGGGAGATGAAATTGTCCGCATCGCGAAACAGGCGATCCTGGATCACGAGGACAAAGCCACTCAAGAGGCCGATATCCGCGATATGCGCCAGCGCCTGGCGCGGGATAAACCCGCCAAGGGGTCATGGGATCTGAAGCTGCGCGATGGAGGGTTGATTGATCTTGAGTTCCTGGTTCAGCGCGCGCTGCTCAACGCAACCGATCCATCCGTTCTGGTAACCAGTATCAACGAGGCCATTGAGGCGATTGCCAATTCTGGTCTCTATACAGAAACCGAGGTTCAGATTTTGCAGGAGGCATGGACCTTGTTGCAGCCGCTCCAACAGATTCAGCGCCTGACTATGGGGGGTGATAGCCCTCAGACTGTGTTTTCAACAGGTCTCGGAAAACGGCTTGCGCGCGCGGGAAATGCACATAAATTCAAGGAATTAGAGTATAAATTGGAGGCTGTTTGTCAGCGTCTTTCTGCGCTGCGCCTGCAAAAAATAGGACCACTCGCGACGGAAGTCTGAACGAAGATCGTTTTACTATCAGGATTAACGAAAAGGAGACGATCCTGATGAAAAAACGAATGATTGCCGCAATCCTTGCAACGGCCTCTGTCGGCATGGTCGCGACCGCTTTGGCACAAATGGCGCCGGGTGGCCCACCACCTCCTGCAATTGAGGAGTTGGATATCAATGGCGATGGCGGCATTTCCCGTGCTGAAATCGATTCTGCAAAGGCGGCCCGTTTCTCTGACGCGGATCTGAACGCGGATGGTGCCATTTCTTATGAAGAGTTTGCCGTGCAAGCCGAAGAGCGCCGCGCAGAACGTGAAATTCGTCGCCAGGAACGCATGTTTGAACGTCTGGATACGAACTCAGACGGTCTGCTCAGTGCAGATGAGATGAGTGCGCGTGGTGACAAGCGCATGGAGAAAATGTTCGAAAAAGTCGACGCGGATGGCGACGGAGTGCTGTCTGCTGAGGAACTCGAAGCCGCAAAGGAGATGCGCCAGGACCGTAAAGGCAAAAAAGGTCGTCGGGGCTAGTCAGATAGCGGTCGCGTTCTACCGCCGCGACCGTATGGCTGAAGGTGATTTTTCCCTAGTCGCCTTCAGCCAACTGCCCTTAGACTATGCTCGTGTCTGCCTCTATCGACCTCGATCAGATCGCTCGCGCTGCTGCAGGCGATGCTGCCGCGCAAGCGGTGCTCGTCAATCAACTTATGCCGGTTGTGTTTCGTGTTGCTTATCGAATGTTGCAGGATCGGGCCGAGGCCGAAGATGTGACTCAGGAGACCTTTCTACGTTTGTGGAAGGCCTTGCCCGACTGGCAACCCCGAGCAAAGCTCTCAACCTGGGCCTGCACTGTCGCACTCAACCTTTGCCGCGACCGTTTGCGCAAGAAGAAACCCGTTCTGATGGATGAATTGCCAGAACATACTGACCCGGCACTGCGCCCTGAACAGGCGCTGGCATCCAGCGAGGCACAGGCGCGCATTCATGCTGGCATTCAAGCCCTGCCAGAGCGACAGAAAGAGGCGCTGACCCTTTGCGCACTGGAAGGGCTAACCAATATTGAAGCGGCGGATATTATGAACATTACAGTACATGCTCTGGAAAGTTTGCTGGCAAGAGCCAGACGGAAACTGAGACTCACCTTGCAGGAGGAGATATCATCATGAATGAAGCTCGATCTCCCGATCCGCGCGTGCTTGATCTGATCGCGGCCTACGGGGCTGATCCGCAGGCTTGGCCTGAACATGAACGCGCTTTTGCTGAAGCTGCAATCGCTGAGCAGCCTGACCTTTATGATATCGCGCTGGCAGATGCCCGTTTGCTCGATGAGGCCTTGCGCCTTGAAACCGCTCCTGAGCCCTCGATTGCCCTTATAGAGGATGTCCTGCGCGCTGCCCCGAAACCTGCCTCCGCCCTGCGCAAGCCGCGAAGCTGGGGGTTGCAAGCCTTGTTTCCAAATGGCGTGCGGTGGCCAGCTGGTGCGGCGCTGGCAAGTCTCTCAATGGGGATTGTCGGCGGCTATGCCTATGCCGCGACAGCGCCTCAGACCTATACCGAAGCCGAGGCAGTCTATTTCGAGGCCTTCGGATATGACACTTATGAAACCTGGCTAACCCAGGAGCCTCTTCAATGACAGAGTCGACGCGTTCAAAATTACCCTATGTGCTGGTGATATCCCTGATCATCAATGCCCTGTTGGTTGGCCTCATCATCGGGGGCGGGCTTGGCAAACGCGGCGGGTCTGACCGCCCGCCTGCGGCTCAGATGCCGACCGAGATGTTATTGCTAAGCGGGATCGAATCCCGCTTGCCCAAAGCGGAGCGCCGCACGCTTCGAATGGTGCTTCGCAAGGCCTTGACCGAAGGGGCGGGTTCGCGCGTCCAGATGCGTCAGGCGCGCACGGCGCTCAATCAACTTCTTGCACAAGATGAGGTGAGCGCCGACGAAATTAAGACGGTGCTTGCGACAATCCGGGGTGTTGATACGGCAAGACGTGAAGCCATTCATACCGAACTGGCCAATCAGTTGAGCCAGCTATCGCTTGAGGAACGCCAAGACCTTCTGGAAAATCTCGGCAAGCGGCGCGGCAGTTTCAGAGACCGGTTCGACCGCCGTGGACCATCCGGACCGCCGCGTGGGGATGGCCCGCCAAGAGGGGATAGACCGCCCCCACGCTGATCTCGCTAAGCCTTCGACTTATGGGCCAGAGCTGCCGCATTAGCCTCCCAGTTCTGCCCGTCGAAGGGATTGATTGTGACATCAAGATCCATCCAGTTTTCAAGACAGCGATAAGTCACTGCAAACCCATCCTGGTTTGAGCGCGGGATGTAAAAGGATTTGACGCCGCAACGTTTGCAGAACTTGTGCTTCGCCCCGCCGGTATTGAACGTGTAAGTCGTCAGCTGATCCTCACCGGCCAGCAATCTGAACTGTATCGCGGGAACGATGACATGGATGTTACCGCTCATCGCACAGATTGAGCAGTTGCAATCCTCAACTTCAAAGGCTGGGGGCAAGTCGACCTCAAAGCGAACGGCCTTGCAGTGACAGGACCCACGATGGGTTTGAAGTTCGGTCATCTGGACATCATCCCCACGCGTCATGAGTTACCGCCTATTTTGTCGCGATCTCAGGGCCTGCGTCAAACCCGATGCCGCGACGATGCGGCTGGACGGGGCTGCATGCTCAGGACATGTTCAGCAAAAATACAAATAAATGGAGGGAGAAGCATGGATCTGGAGTTCGGAGGCAAGCGCGTTCTGGTGGTCGGCGGATCAAGCGGCATCGGCAATGGTATTGCGCGCGGTTTTCTGGAACGCGGCGCGGAGGTTGAAGTTTGGGGCACGCGACCCTCGGTCGATAACTATGCCGGGGAGGCGGGGAGCAATCTCCACGGATTGACCTATCGCTCTGTCAATGTGGCCGACCCGGACGCGCTGGGTGCGATTGATGCCGGTTCAGGTCTCGATGTGTTGATCCTCTGCCAGGGCACGGTCAGATATGATCGCGAGGAGTTCGAACAGCCGGGCTGGGATACGGTCATGGATGTGAACATCAACTCGGTCATGGCAACCGCTCGCTTGTTTCATCCCGCATTGGCTGCCTCAAAAGGCGCGCTGATTATTGTCAGCTCCGTTGCGGGCTTCAACGCATCGATCGGTAATCCAGCTTACACGGCATCGAAACACGCCGCTGTCGGGCTGACCAAGACGCTCGGGGCCGCTTGGGCGCGCGATGGTATTCGCGTGAACGGGCTCGCCCCCGGTTTGGTGGAAACCAAGCTCACCCATGTCACGACCAAAAATGAGAAGCGCCTGGCGGGCAGCTTGCGCGCCATCCCGCAAAGACGTTTGGGAACACCGGCGGATATGGCCGGCGTGGCTTTGTTTCTCGCCTCGCCGCTTGCTGCCTATGTCACCGGTCATACCATTATCGCTGATGGCGGTTTGAGCCTGCAGTAAAACAGATCTGGACATGATATGGCCCCATATCGGGGCTGGAAATTTCCTCAAACCTATGATCAGACTTGCTGCGGGGTGGCGAGCGGCAGCTTTTTGACAGGCTTAGGGACGCCTTGAAGCATGCCTTGCGGGAGACACGATATGCGCCTTCGCGGTTTTATCCTTTCCATAGTCACAACTCTGTTTCTGATCGCACAAGCGACTGCCGAGCAGCGTGTGGCACTGGTTATTGGCAACAGTGGATACGAAACAACCGGCTGGGCTCTACCCAATCCGGCAAACGATGCGCGGCTCATGAAAACGGCTCTAGAGACCGTCGGTTTTCGTGTCGCGCTCCATATCGATGCTGATGAAGATGAAATGGAACAGGCCTTTGTGGATCACGGCAAACGCTTGAAAGCTGCGGGTAATAATGCCGTTGGATTGATCTATTTCGCCGGGCACGGGGTACAGTCTGATGGCTATAACTACCTGCTACCCATCGATGTAAACGCGCAGACCGAGCAGGATATCTGGGCGCAGGCTCCGCGTCTTGGGCAGGCTTTGCAGCATGTCCGCGTGGCTGGAAATAGCATCAATTTCGTGATCCTGGATGCGTGCCGAAACAATCCGCTGCCGAGTGCGAACCGTTCAGCAGGCTCTGGCGGGCTTGCCCCTGTGGCCCGTTCACGCGGCTTGCTCGTCTCCTATGCGACGGAACCGGGCTATACCGCCACAGATGGGGCTGGCAGCAATAGTCCTTATACCGCAGCTCTTGCAGAGATCATTCGTCAGGACGGGTTGATCGCTGAGCAGGTGTTCAAACGCGTCGCGGACCGGGTCAATCAGGCGACGAGTGGCGCGCAGACCCCGTTCTACAATTCGGGCTTGATCGGAGCTGATTTCTGCTTCGGCAATTGCGACGGTACGCCGTCGGCCATTGTAATGGCGCCGCCAAAAATCGAGACGATATCTGCTGACGGGCGCGATATTGGCGAAGCGGCAACCTTGGAAGAGTTACGACAGCAAAACAATGCCAGAATTGATGCGATGGCTGCAAGTGGTGTGATTGCTCAAGTGAGTTATGAAGACTGCGATGCCTGTCCCAACATGACCATAATTCCAGCAGGGGAATTCGTCATGGGATCACCGGAAGACGAGATTGGCCGCTTCGATAATGAGGGGCCCCAGCGGACTATGAAGATCGACGCTTTCGCAGCTTCAACATATGAAATCACCTTCGGGGACTATAATGCCTGTCGCGCCGATGGCGGCTGTACGGGGCATGATCCCAACACCGATCTGCGCGACCCCATGTGGGGGCTGGAAGACTGGCCAGTTGTCAGCGTGAATTATCAGGACGCGATGGCCTATGTCGACTGGCTCAACAGCAAGGTAGACGGGATGCCCTATCGCCTTCTGTCCGAAGCGGAATGGGAGTATGCGGCGCGCGCCGGAACAGACACGCCCTTCCATACAGGCAATACAATTCAGGGCACCCAGGCGAACTATAATGGTTCGCGTGCTTACCGGCCGGGTGAGCGCACAACGGGGCGGTATCTGCGAAAGCCGACAACTGTTGGCTCATATGAGCCTAACGAGTTCGGACTGTACGATATGCATGGTAACGTCGCTGAATGGACCGCTGACTGTTTCTACAATTCCTATGTCGGACTGCCCAAAGACGGCCGGATCTTGCCTGAGAGCAGTCCAAACTGTTCTCGCGCAGTCCGTGGTGGCTCGTTTGAAAAGGTCCCCGGCTATGTTCGCTCGGCTTTCCGGGGCGCAGAACCCGGATCAAGGCGCGACGACGCGATTGGTTTTCGCGTCGCCAAGGATCTGAACTAGCCTATTTTATAACAGCGCACGCAACGCGCGGGCCAGCGCCGCCAATCGGTTGCGTTATGTGGTCGTCGCGGTTGGCATGAATGACCATGGCGGTGCCATCTTCATCAGCCACATCCTCAAAAGTGAACAGCGGCGAAAATGTTTCATACCCGGCCGATCCGTCCGCAGCAGCCCAGATATTGGGAACGTCGCCGCTTTCAGGTCCAACCGGGTTCATCAGGCCATGTCCCCCGGGAATAATGCCCATATGCCCGCCGGAGCGCTTGAACTCACCAATATCGCTGCAATCACCGACCTCATGCAGGTGCAGTCCATGCCAGCCCGGGGTCAGGCTGCCTGGCGCGAGGGTCACCTCCATAATCACGCCATGCGGTCCCTCCAGCAAATTGACAGCGCCGATCGTGTTTCCTTCCATGCCGATGACTTCACCAGCCATCATAACAGGCAGAGTGGGAGGCTCATCGCTTGCTGCCTCTGCCATTTCGGCCATGGCAGGCAGGGTCTCTGCGGTTGGGGCTGACGCCTCATCGCTGACTTGCGCTGGCGCGGTGGCACATGCGGCCAGCGGGAACAGGGCAGTGAGCAGGGCTTTACGGATCATGGGAAGACCTCCATTGGCTGTGAGGGTCAACTTAGAGCAGAAAAAAGGTTTGTCAGCCGTGCCTGTCGATCCGCCGAACAAAATTGATCGCGCCGACAGGGTTTTGGTCGCGCTCGGCCACTTCGAAAGTCGCTCTGCCGCTCAGGCAGCAATCGCGGCAGGCATGGTCAGGGTGGCTGGTAGAGTGCTCGCCAAACCGTCAGAGAAAATCTCACCGACCGCCCGGATAGATGCCGAGCCAGCTCATCCATGGGTGTCGCGCGCGGGGCTGAAACTCGCGCACGCACTTGAAGTTTTCCGCATAGATCCAACCGGTATGCATTGTCTCGACATTGGCGCATCGACGGGCGGCTTCACGCAGGTGCTTCTGGAGCATGGCGCCGCCTCGGTCGTCGCTGTGGATGTTGGGCGAGGGCAGCTGCATTCCGGCATCGCCTCCGACCCCCGGGTTACCTCTTTGGAAGCCACGGATGCCCGCGATCTCACCGCAGACCATGTCGGGAAATCGCCGCAGCTGATTGTCTGCGATGCGAGCTTCATTTCGCTCGCTAAGTTGCTTGCTGTTCCCCTGTCGCTCGCAGCTGAAACGGCGGCCCTGATTACACTCTTTAAACCGCAGTTCGAAGTCGGCCGCGCCCATATCGGCAAAGGCGGTATTGTCACCAACCCGAAGGCAACCGCTCAGGCCGAAACGATCTTCATGGATTGGCTAACCCAGCAAGGCTGGCACGTCGAAGCCCGCACAGACAGCCCGATCAAAGGCGGCGACGGAAATGCGGAACGGCTGCTACTGGCGACGAAGAAATAGCTCTTGGCTACCCCGCCGGGCCCCGCTTTGTCCCTTCCTGACGGCGATTGAGGAAGGCCAGTCGCTCAAACAGCGCGACGTCCTGCTCATTCTTCAACAGCGCACCGTGCAGCGGCGGGGTCAGCTTCTCAGGATCCTGCTCTGCCAATGTTTCCAGATCTACGTCCTCATTCATCAGCAGCTTCAGCCAGTCCAGAAGCTCCGATGTTGACGGCTTCTTCTTCATGCCCGGCACTTCGCGCATGGAATAGAATGTCGTAAGCGCGTCTGAGACCAGCTTCTTCTTGATGCCCGGATAGTGGACGTCGACAATGTCTTTCATCGTCTGCTCGTCCGGGAATTTGATGAAATGGAAGAAACAGCGGCGCAGGAAAGCGTCCGGCAGTTCCTTTTCATTGTTGGACGTGATGATCACGATCGGGCGCTGGGTCGCCTTGATGGTCTCGTCGGTCTCATAGACGTAGAATTCCATCCGATCGAGTTCCTGCAGCAAGTCATTCGGGAACTCGATATCGGCTTTGTCGATCTCATCGATCAGCAGGATTGGCCGGCCCTCGGCTGTGAACGCCTCCCACAGCTTGCCTTTCTTGATATAGTTCGCGACATCCTTGGCGCGCTCTTCACCCATCTGGCCGTCGCGCAGGCGAGACACCGCGTCATACTCATACAGGCCCTGCGCAGCTTTCGTGGTGGACTTGATGTGCCATTCGATCAGTTCGACACCCAGCGCCTTGGCGACTTCAACCGCCAGAACGGTTTTGCCGGTGCCTGGCTCTCCCTTGATCAGCAGCGGGCGTTCCAGCTGGATTGCCGCATTTACAGCAACGCGCAGGTCATCTGTCGCGACATAATTCTCGGTGCCTTCAAAGCGCATGGGTCTTCCTTGTGTCTTTACGTTGACGCTAAGGATAAGCAGGCCGCCGAAGAGAGCAAGGGCTTACTGCGGGGGAGGGGCTAGTCGTAAAAGTCTATGAGAATTTGGCAGGCTGTTTCATTTCCGCCGTCGCAGGCCTTGGTATGCAACCCCTTCGCGCGAACCCGGTCCTGTTCGATGTTGCCGCCGCCATCATAATACAGAGTGCCAAGATTGTTACAGCTCAGCATGTTTCCGCTATCGCAGCCGCGTGTGTAAAGCTGAACGGCACGGAGCTTATCTTCTGTAAGCCCAAGCGCAAACTCATAGCTGTGCGCCAGGTTGTTACAGCTCGGTAGATTCCCGTTGTCACAGCCAAGCTTGAACAGTTCATTTGCTTTATCATAGTTCAGCTCGATAGAACGTCCGTGTTTGTAACTATATCCAAGATTGTTGCAGCCGGCCCAGTAAGACCCATCACAGGCCAGTCTAAACAGTTGGTTTGCTTTCCCCTGATCTTCCGGGATACCAGTCGCGTCGCGGTAGTATCCACCAAGGAAATAGCAATCAAGCGCATCATTATTTATACAGCCCTCGGCGCGCCGGTTTGCTTCAGCATCATTCAAGCCAAGAGCCCAGCTCGGCTTGGGGGCTGGAGCGGGCTCAAAAACCGGCAAAGGTCTGATCCAGTCCTCAATCGTTCTTGCGAGGGCTTCGATATTGTCCGTATTCTGCTCGTTCATAGAGACACGCATCGTAGACCCGGATGCCACCCGGAAGGCCTCCATGGCTCGTTCTGTCTGCGGCCCGGAGACGCCGTCTGCGACGCCATTCAGGAATCCCTTTGAAATCAGCGCGCGCTGCAGCCGCTCAACAGCCGCCTCATATGCCTCAGCGTCTTGCATGTCTTGCAAGCTGTTGAGCAGCTCACAGCCTTCGCTGGCCCCAAGTTGACAGGCTTCGTCATAAAGGTCCGCAGCCTGATCGAGATTTCCATACTGCTCCAGCTGAATGCCGCCTACCCAACAGGTTTCGGCATCGCGCAGATCGCAGCCTCTCTGAAACAGCTCTGTGGCCTTTGTCTCACTGACCGCCACGCCTTCACCAAACGCATAGGCCGTCGCGGCCTGCTGGCAGCCGGATGCAATACCATCCTCACACGACTGCTCATGATAGGCGACAGAGTCTGTATCGTTTGAGCTTCCAAGGCTGCCGGCCGCGCCTTCTGCGAATTGCGAACCGGGCGACCCATTACCTGTGAAGCCATCATCCGGTTCTGGTCCGGACTGTCCCGATAAAACAATCACGGCAACCCCAATGAGAAGTGCGGCAAGCCCACCCGCGGCAAACCATGGCAGGTTACTGCGCGAGGCGTTCGGCTCTGAATACCCCGCCTCGGTTGCAGCAGTCGCAGTTGGTTCGCTTTTGGCGCTTTCCAGCGTCCCCAGCCGAGCTTCGACAACATGTTCCAGTGGCGTGCCGCGAACCGTCTCCAGGAACCGCCGCATCGCAGCCGGGTTATCCGTTCCCTTGATTTCCTGCCACAAGGCAAGATTGGTTGCGGTCGGGTCAACGCTCGGGGGCGGTGCTACAGCGGCGCTCGCCATTTTGGCCTGTTGCAGGCTTGATAGTTCGGCCCGCAGCGCATTCAGCTCCGCGCGTACATTCGCATCATCTGTTTCCGGTTCGGCGGCTTGAGCCGCGCTTTCGCGTGCCAGCAGATCAGGGCGATCAAGCGTCCGCGCCAGCGAGCGGATAAAGCGCAACCAGCCTGCATGTTCGGTATCGCCCTCAAAATCGCTGAGGTCTGAAAACTGGATGTTCCAAAACGCGGCGGGTCGGTCCAGTTCCGAAATTTGCTCGATCTGTATCGGTACCAGAACGCCGCGGGTCTTTCCAATATCGCATTCAATCTTGACCCAGGGCCGGGTCAGCGCGTGCTTTGACCAGACGCCGACCACAGCGCCTGCGGATTTTACTTCCCGGTCCAGAATGTCTGGAAAGATGTCACCGCTATCGAGGCCTTCTGTGTCGAAGAACACGCTAAGCCCCAGCCCTTCAAGCAGGTCCTTAACGACTTCGGCCCGCTGAATATCGCTTCGCGCGTAAGATAGAAAAACGTCATTAGCCATTCATACGCCCCATAAGGTCCGTACAAAATAGCAGCTTGGTTGCGAATAGCCAGAGCTAGAATTGTCCCGCTTCGCCAGCATCAAAGGCCGCCCAAAGCCGCTATGTGTCTGCAAGTCTTACAAATTCGCAAGGTCACGTTAACCATTTTGGGGCTACTTCTAGGTGAATCAAAGGGGTCGCAATATGCCACTGAAACTGTCACTCAAACCGAGCGAAGCCGTTATCATCAACGGTGCGGTGCTACGGAATGGTGATCGGCGTGGCACGGTCTTGCTTGAGAATCAGGCCCGCGTGCTTCGCGAAAAAGATGTTCTCCGACCCGAAAACGCCAAAACCCCGGCCCAGCGCGCCTATTTCGCAATCATGCAGCTCTATCTGATCGGGGAAGTCGGTGGGACCATATATGATCAGGCGGTTACTGCCCTGGCAGATGCGATCTGCGAGGCCGACAAACCAGACCAGCGAGATCAGATTCTCTCGATTTCCCGGGCGTGTGCCGCCGGTGAAATCTATCAGGCTTTGTCCGGATGCCGTAAGTTCATGAAGTCTCAGGAAGCGGAAGGGGCGCGTTAGATGGCTGATGGCGCAGGATATGATCTGCCGCATGAGGCATCGTCTCTGATCTCGGTCGCGCGCGCGATCGAGTTGTTGGAAGCGGGTGAAACGTCCGCCAAGCTGCGCGTAGACATTGGCGAGAATTACGTTGTGGAGATGACCGGCGGAATGTCTGTCCCAGACCTGCTGCAACGTTTGCGCGGACATGCCGGAATTGTCGCCTTGGCAAGTCAGCCAGGGGCTTGCGATGAACGCGCTGAGGCGGAGCCAACACCTGTCTTGCACCCAAAGGTGGCAGACATCCTCGACGCCCTCGCTTAGCTGAGGTAAGGGGCCGCCATGTCTGGCGAATTCATCACCCTTTTTACCGCTTCATTTGTAACCTTCTTCGTGTTGATCGATGCGTTAGGCGTTGCGCCTGTCTTCGCCTCCATGACCGCACAGGGCAGTCCTTCCTACCGCCGGTCAATGGCGGTACGCTCTGTCCTGATCGGCACGCTGATCATTTTCGGCTTCGCTTTTTTCGGCTCGTGGTTGCTGAACCAGCTGCACATCACCATTGATGCGTTCCGCGCTGCGGGTGGGATTCTGCTCTTCATCATTGCCATTGATATGGTGTTTGAGCGCCGCACAGAGCGCCGGGAAAACCGCGCCGAAAGCGTTATGGCCGATAGCGAGGCAAGCCTTGCCGAAGAGCCTGACGATGTTTCGGTCTTCCCACTCGGGATTCCCATGCTGGCTGGCCCCGGCTCAATCGCAACAGCCATGCTTTATATGTCACAAAGCGACGACTGGGTGGCCAAGGGCGCTGTCCTGGCCGCGATTGCTGCGAACATGGTGATTTGCCTGATTGTGTTTCTGATTGCTGGCCCACTCGTAAAGGCCATGGGGCAAAGCATTGCCGCAGCGATCACACGCATCTTCGGAGTGATCCTTGCCGCCTTGTCCGTACAGCTCCTGATTGACGGTATCAAAGGCGCGTTTGGATTAGCGTGATCGCACCCGCACGGTTTCAGCTTGTGTAAACACCGACATGGTTGTCCAGATCAGGGCCATGCCAAGGCCCATCAGACCCATGACCTGTAAAATCAGAATGCGGGTCCACTGGGCGCCAATCTGCGCCAGCCCCAGAACTTGAGGGCCAAGTTCGCGGGCGAGGGCAACAGAACGCTCCCCCCCGGCCTCAGTGACCAGCAAGGCCCTGCGCATATCTTCCGGCGTTGAGGCCTGCTCAACCAGCGTCAGCGCACCAGAAGACCCGGTCAGTTCAACCAACCGCGCCACAATAGCCATATCCCGGGTCAGCCTTGTCAGGCCGCTATCATCAATTGCTGCGGCGTAGACATTCAGCACTTCATCTGCGCGCTCTGCGGTTGTTCTGACTGGGCCAAAAACACTGGCCAGATTGGTGCGCAAGGCGGCTTCCGGTACGGCGGCCTCAATCCGAGATCCAAGATAGGCCGAGAAACGCTCATTCAGACGGCCTGACCGATACGCGGCGCGCAGTACGGAGGCCGCGTTGGCAAAGGCAAGGCTCTCCTCATCCTCTTTCTGTTGTTTGATCAGGCCGAGTGCGCTGAGGCGCAGTTCTATGCTGTCGATATTCTCTCCAGCGATCCAACGCTCCGTGCGCCGCGTCAGGTCTTCTGGATCACCAAGCATGCGGAAGGTTTTGCGAGACGCCAACGGGTCGCGGCTTTGGCTCGGTTCCGGGTCCGCCTCCGATTCTGTGGAGGCTTCCAGTACGCCTTCGCTTACTTGTTCAGCTTCCGGGGTGGGGTCGCCAGCTTCCGTGGCTTCGGTCTCAACCGGTACTGTAACAGCCAGTCGCGGCGGTGTAATGGCGCGTTCATAACTCGCGCGGACGCCATCAGGCAGGAAGAGTAGGGCGGCGCGGGTAAGGCGCTGGTCCTGCGTACCGGACTGCTCGGCCTCTGCCGCTGCCAGAACGGCTTGTGCGTCTTGGCGGTTCAGCATGTATGGCGCGGCAAGCAGATAGCCGCGCGCCGCTGAAAAGTCGCGCTCTGCCAATGTGGCTTCAATACGCGCGGCCCAGACTTCACGCGACGTTTCTGCAGTTCCCGACAGATCACGAAAACTTGTTTCAATCTCTTCAAGGGTCTCAGTACGCGCTTCAAGGCTCAGCGGGTCCGTCGCGATGTCGGAGGTATAGGCACCGATAATGATTCGCGCCGCCATGATGGGCAGGATCAGTAACAAACTGTTGAATAGCAACGACTGCCGCCAGGTCGACTGTCGCTTGAATTCACGCTGTTTCCATCGGGAGGTCATGCTCTCGATAATCCAGTTCTTCTCGTCTGTGCGTTCTGTGACAAGGCCCTTGCTAGCTTAGCGCACAGACTGGCAGGTAAGATCAAGACCCTATGCTGCGCAAGCTGTAAAAGCCTTCTATCCGCCGTGTTCGTGCCGCAATTCACGGGCAGTTCAGGCACGCTGGTCTGAATATTGCGATTGCGGAATCGAAACGACGACAGTATACGGCGCGCAACCCGAGTATAGGAGCTGATTCATGGCTGACATTAACTTGAATGGTTACACTCCATCTGACTCAGAAGATTTTATGAACCCCAAGCAGAAGGCTTACTTTAGGGAAAAGCTTGAGGCATGGAAGTCTGATATCCTGAGCGGTGCGAAGGCGACGATCAGTAATTTGCAGGCGCAATCCTCCAATCATCCCGATCTTGTCGACCGCGCTTCTGCTGAAAGTGACAAAGCGCTTGAACTGCGCACCCGTGACCGCCAGCGGAAACTGATTTCCAAGATTGATGCAGCTATTCGCCGTATCGATGAAGGCACTTACGGATACTGCGATGACACCGGTGAGCCCATCGGCCTGCGTCGTCTCGAGGCCCGGCCAACCGCAACGCTCAGCCTTGAAGCTCAAGAGCGTCACGAACGCAACGAACGTGTCGTACGGGACGATTGATTTTACGGGCGACTCAGCGCCTGCTCTCCAAAGACTAATGATTCATTAACCCTATCAGTTCACTGATAAAGCTGGTTAGGCTATAGGGTGCAGAATGCGTGACGGCCGAAACAAGCCAGGCGATCATGACTGGACGCTCGACGGCGTCGATGAAGCGGATGCGCAGGCCACGCCCGAGACCGAGGAAGAACCCCGTCTGATGACCTCCCGAGGCGTTCTGACACCCGCAGAAATCGAAGCGCTCCTGCGACCCGACCTGCCTGACGATATCGGCGTACCGCCGGAGCCGCGTGACGTTACCCCCAAGCTTACCCCAGACTTGCCGCTGTCCAATCCACAGCCCAGCGTCTCGGCAGATCATGCTTTGGCTGCAGCGCGTGCTCCAAAGCTATCGCGCGCGCTTGCCCGCAACACCGGTCTTAAAGCGGCCGTCTCCCTTAGTGAGGCGCAAGAGATCCCGGCGCAGATGATGAGCGATCTGCTGAGCGGTAAAACCGGTGCAATCGCGTGCTTTGGGACCGGCAGCCTCGAAACAACGGCGCTGGTTTGCCTCACACCTGAAATCGTCGACGCTTTGATCGCGGCAGCGTGCGGGGCGCAGATTGAAGCGCTGCAAGTCTCCGGTGACTGGAAACTCAGCGCGATGGATTGTGCGCTTTTGGAACAATTGCTCGCGCCAATCGCGGATCTGCTGGCCGACGACGTCGTCCTGCAATCGATCGAAACCGATATGAGCTATGTCTCAAGTCTGTTGCCCGGCGGTAAGCTGAGGGTCTCTGAATTTGCCATGTCCTGGCAGGGCCACACCTCGGATCTAGCACTGGTGGAAGCGCCGGCGAGCGCCATTGAGCAAACACAATCATCTGCTTCGCCCGTCGAAGCTGCACCGACACCTCCTGTCACCGCGCTTCTGACCGCCCGCATCGCCAGTCTTTCAGTGCCGCTCAGCCGCCTGACGGACCTGAAGGCCGGCTCAACGCTGTTGCTGGGCTTGCCAAGTGATCAGCCAGTGGAGGTGCTGTCAGGCGGACGTGATGGGCCTGTGGCATTTGAAGGCCGGGTCGGGCGACGCGGAAACCAGCTTGCTGTAAAGATCAATCGCAAACGCAAGACCGGGCTCTAGCCGACCGCGCTCGCCCTGTCTTATGACCTGTAATTCTTGGGGGCGCTTCCGTGCCGTCCGGTGCTTTCAAACTGCGCCTGCTCGGCTTTATGGCGTGTCTGCAAGTTAAACAGGACCGCTTTGAAGCGCGGCAGCAGCAGATAGGTCAAACCGCCCATCAGGCCTAGCAAAACCGTCCATGCAAGAATGGCAAAGACAAGCGGCATCTCGACCATGGGCAGGATGAAATAGAAGGGCGCGAACAGGATCATAACAAGAAAGCCGACAAAAAAGGCGGGGCCGTCCGCGGTATCGGCGGTGGAATAATCCAGCCCGCAATGATCGCATTCATCCTTGAAGGTCAGATATGACCCGAACAGCTGTCCTTGTCCGCATCGCCCGCATTTCAAGGCGATGCCCGAACGGATGGGCGTTGGCGCTCTTTCGATAGGCATGGATCAGCTCCTGCAGTGTATCTCCAAGACTGACTTTATTATGGGATCGGTTGAAGCGTTTTGCGCTGTGACAAACCGCCAGACTAAGACTTCGGTTTCTTTGATTTCTTGATGATCCGCGCGGAAGATTGCGCTTTTTCTGAGTGGGTCTGCCCAGCTTTCTCGGCGCGGGGTTTGCGAGGCTTTTTCTTGCCCACCGGGTCTGGGGTCCAACCACCGGACTTGCGCCGCGCGTCATCTTTGGACCAGCGTGGTTTCTTGCCCTTCACGCTGGGCTTGCCTTTGAAGGGCTTTCGTTGAGGACGTGGTGCAATGTCGCCCGATGGCGGACCGCTGGCGCGATTGACCGTGATGCTCTTGTCGATCCGGCCACCGGGGCCCGCCTTATCAAGCAGGGTGGACGCGGCATCGGGTTTCAGCTCAACATGCGTTAGTGTGGTGCCGATCTGGATGCTGCCAATCTGATCGCGTTTGAACCCGCCCGACTTGCACAGCATGGGCAACAGCCACTTTGGGTCTGCATTCGTCTTCCGCCCGACGCTCAGCGTTACCCAGGTGCCGTCGTCAAAGTCGGCTCGAATGGGGCGAGGGCGTCGCTCTCCCTCATCGCTGCCAAACCGATCATGACGTTCGCGCGGTTTGCGCTCGCGTTTACCATCATCTGCTGGCACAGCTTGCAGATCTTCGGGGGCTGAGCGGCCTTGCCGCTGACTGCGAATGAATGCAGCCGCCAGCTGATCAGCGCCAAATTTTGCAAGTAGAGCAGACGCTAGAGCCTTCTCACCGTCCCGCACCGGGTCACTCAACGTCTCATGCGATAGCAGCCTCGCATCATCGGCAGCTTCGACTTCCGCTGCAGAGGGCGGATTGGCCCAGCTGGCTGAGACTTTTGCGTCCTGAAGGAGGCGTTCTGTCCGGCGTTTTGCCCGAAACGGAACGATCAGGGCACAAACGCCCTTGCGGCCAGCTCGGCCCGTGCGGCCAGACCGGTGCAACAAACCTTCCTTGTTTCTCGGAAGCTCGGCATGGATGACAAGATCAAGCCCCGGCAGGTCAATCCCGCGGGCGGCGACATCGGTCGCGACACAGACCCGTGCCCGGCCATCCCGCATCGCTTGCAGAGCGTTCGTACGTTCCTTCTGGCTGTACTCGCCAGACAGCGCGACCACGGAAAATCCGCGATTATTCAGCTTTGATGTCAGCCGGTTTACCGCATCGCGGCGGGACACAAAAACAATCGCATTCTGGGCTTCATAGAAACGCAGAATATTCATCACGGCGTTTTCGCTGTCGGATGGGTGCACGGTCAGGGCACGATACTCAATATCGGCATGCTGATCCTTCTGGGATACGGTGTTGACGCGAACGGCACCGCTTTGAAAGTTTTCCGCTAGACGCGCAATCGGCTTCGAAACGGTCGCAGAGAACATCAAGGTGCGCCGTGTTTCCGGGGCTTCACCGAGAATGTGCTCCAGCTCTTCACGAAAGCCCATGTCGAGCATTTCGTCAGCTTCATCAAGAACGACAGAGCGGATCTCACTCAGGTCCAGATTGCCGCGTCGCAAGTGATCTGACAGTCGTCCGGGCGTGCCGACCACAATGTGAGCCCCGCGATCGAGAGCGCGCCGTTCTTCCCTTGGGTCCATACCGCCGACACAGGTCAAAACCTTGCCTCCAGCTTCGCGGTACAGCCATTGCAGCTCCTTGGTCACCTGCTGGGCCAGTTCACGCGTCGGCGCGATAATCAGCGCAAGCGGTGCGCCGGTAGAGCTGAAACGATCATTGCCCTCAAGCAGAGTGGGGGCGAGCGCCAGGCCAAAAGCAACTGTTTTGCCTGATCCGGTTTGCGCAGAGACGAGCAGGTCCTCAAGCGCGAGTTCCGGGTCGAGAACGGCCTCTTGAACGGGCGTTAGGGTTTCATACCCTTTTTTGGCGAGCGCTGCGGCGAGCGGCGCTGCAATACCGGACGGTTCGGTCATGTCGTGTTGTCTTTCGGAAGGCGGGTCACACTTGCGTCCGGCTCAGCCGAATACAGAATTACTGCGCCATACCCTATCAGATGTGTATTGGCTAATCGTGATGGCAGACGACCTGACGCGGAATGCTCGGGCAAACACAGCTATTCGTCGTCGCCGCCTTCGTTGAGCGACCAGACTTCAACAGTGCCCTTTAGCTTTAGCAATAAGGGCTTGCCTTTGCGGTCGACGGTCTTTCCGGCCGCGACTTTGATCCAGCCCTCGGAAATGCAGTATTCCTCGGCATTGGTCTTTTCAACGCCATTCAGTTTCAGGCCAATACCGCGCGCCAGCAATGCCTCATCATAATACGGGCTGCTCGGGTCGATGCTCAAACGGTCGGGAAGTGTATCGCTCATGATGTCGCTTTAGCCCTGACTGCCCATCCAGTTCAAGGCCTGAATGCGTTAGCTGCCGGCGGCTTCACGTGGACCGGCAATATACACGAACGTTCCGCCCTTGGTCAGGGGGATGAGGCGTTCAGCAACATCCCTCTGAAGCGCGGGGCAGCCCCATGAGCGTCCCATCTTGTCTCGGGCCGGGCTGACATAATCGGCACCATGGATCACGATATAGCGCTCCTCGGCTTTGTCATTCTGGGCTTCCAGCCCATGCATTTTCAGCGACAAGCCGTGTCGCCCATAATAGTCGTCGCCGGTCACAAACGCGCCAAGGGAACTCATTTTCGAGTTTGGAGTGTTCGAGAAGGCCTCTGCATAACCATCATGGTCCTGATCCGACCCTTTGCCATGCGCGACGAGGTGAGCCTCAGAGGTTCGATCTCGCAAGTCGATCAGATAGAACCGCTCGGTGGCAGAGTGCTTTCTATAATCGATAATGATCAGATAATCAGATTGCTTTACCGCGTCCTTATGCTGGTCATGAGACTTCAGAGCTTCGGTGAGTAATGGCGCGGGAACAACATCGCTCACAGGAGCGGCAATCGCCAAGCCTGACAGGTGCAGATAAAGAACCGCGAGTAAGAGCGTGAGGCGTGCCGACATACCTCACGCTCTGCTTCAAGTGCGGCTTAAGTATGGCTCCAACGGCCAGACGCCAGTCTTTAAAAGACGCGCGGGCGCTCCGCTTTCTCAACGTGAAGGCCACACTCGGTCTTCTCCTGACCGGCCCAGCGACCAGAACGGATATCGCTCGGGTCTTCGGCAGGTTTGGTGCAAGGCCAGCAGCCAATAGAAGGATAGCCTTGGCCGACCAGAGGGTGCTTGGGCAACTGACGGCGCTTGAAATAGTCCTGCACGTCTTCTTGGGTCCAACCGGCAAGCGGGTTCACTTTGAACCGTGCGGCAGCGTGTTCAAACACGGGCAGGGACAGCCGCGCACCGCCATGGAAGCGCTTGCGTCCGGTGATCCAGGCATTGAAGCCTTTCAGCGCCGGTTCCAGCGGGCGGACCTTACGCAAGGCGCAACAAGCGTCAGGATCGGTTTTCCAAAGCGTGTTCTTGGGATCCTCGGCCAGACGTTCAGATTCCAGCGGCGGAACATCGCGCACATTGGACAAACCGAGCCGTTCAATCAGCTCCTCTTTATAGTCGAGCGTCTGCGGGAAGTGCATGCCCGTATCCATAAATACGACTGGAAGGTTTGGATCTACATCCGCAATCAGAGCCAGCATCACAGCGCTTTCAGCTCCGAAGGATGACACATAGGTGATCTCACCCAGCCACTCACGCAGAACTGACGCGCGCAGAATCGTTTGCGCAGAGGCATCACGAAGCTCTTCATTCATTCGCTTCAGACGCTCATCGACGGTTTCATCGAGGGTCAGAGCGATTTCCGAATATGCCATATGTCAGGCCTTCTCGTGGCGCCTTGCAAAGACAGAACGATTTCCATCGGCAGCGGGCTGATAGAACGCTGAGTATTCGCCCAGCGCCTTCACGATACTAGGTAGGTCAGCACGCGTCGTCTGATAAGCATCGAAGCCTGAACGGTTCATATAGAGAATCTGATCAGTCAGCACGTGACCAACCGCGCGCAACTCCCCGCTATAGCCTAAACGTCGCCGCAGCAGCTGTGCCTGAGAGTATCCACGCCCATCGGTATACTTGGGAAAACTGACCTCAACCAGCGCGATCCGGTCCAGAAACGGCTCCAGATCATGTGGGTCATCGGCAGGTTCAAGACGCACGCCAATTTGCGTGTTTCGTGCCATCAGGCTTTCAGAATCTGCGACAAGGCGAGCCAGCGGAACAGTCACGCACCCTGTTGTAGGCACAGCGTCCTCAGCGATGAAGGTCCATTCGTTTTCGACCTCTGCACCGTTCTTAATCAGCGGCATAAACAGCCTCCTTGAAAGGGTCGTGACCTACGCGTTCAAGCGTATCGATAAAGGTCTCATCCGGGCTGGTGCGCAGGTCGCGATAAGTGTCGACAATCGTCTTCACCGCGCCGGGAACCTCGGCGCTCGCCAGTGCTTTACCCATGATCTCCCCGATCGCAGCTTTTTCATCCGCGCGCCCGCCTAAAGAGATCTGATAGAATTCCTCACCTTTGCGGTCGACACCCAGAATCCCGATATGTCCGACATGGTGATGTCCACACGCATTGATGCAGCCAGAGATGTTGATGTGCAGTTTGCCAATGTCGCGCTCATAAGCCGGGTCAGCAAAGACTTCCTGGATGTCCTGGCCAACCGGAATGCTCCGCGCGTTGGCAAGGTTGCAATAGTCGAGCCCCGGACAGACGATCATATCCGTGATGTGGCTTTCATTTGCTGTGGCGAGCCCAGCCGCGTCCAGCTCTCGATAAACATCATAAAGATCATCCAGCGCGATATGCGGCAGGACAACATTCTGAGCATGCGTGACACGGATATCATCGAAGCCATAGGTTTCGGCCAGGTGCGCCATAACCATCATTTGACTATCAGTCGCATCGCCCGCGAGCCCGGCAATCGGCTTCAGGCTGATAGTGACAGAAGTATAGCCGTCCACCTTGTGCGGGTGCAGATTGACCTCGCTCCAATTGGCAAACTTTGGATCGGCGGCTTTCGCGCGCTCAAACGCTTCGCTCATGGCCGGTTTACCTGCAAATTCCGGCGGCGCAAAATAAGCGTGTATACGATCGATCTCAGCCTGGGGCAGGGCGATCTTCTCAGCCTCGCGCTGCGCCGCGTACTCTGCTTCAACCAGACGCGTAAACTCTTCCGCGCCGGTCTCGGTCACCAGGATCTTGATCCTCGCTTTGTACTTGTTATCGCGCCGCCCAAAGCGGTTATAGACGCGCATAATCGCTTCGAGATAATCGAGCAATTCGTTCTCAGGCACAAAATCGCTCACCTTCGTCGCAATAACTGGCGTGCGGCCTTGACCGCCGCCTACATGCACTTCGAACCCAACCTGATCGCCGCGCTTGCGCATGTGCAGGCCAATGTCATGCACCCGGATCGCCGCGCGGTCATGCTCGGCCGCCGTTACCGCAATCTTGAACTTGCGTGGCAAGAAGGCAAATTCAGGATGGAACGTGCTCCACTGGCGGATGATTTCGCACCAGGGGCGCGGGTCCATAATTTCGTCCTTGGTCGCGCCGGCAAAATGATCGCTGGTTGTGTTGCGAATACAATTCCCGCTGGTCTGTATGGCGTGCATCTCCACCTCGGCGAGGTGTTCAAGTACGTCGGGAATATCTTTGAGCGCGACCCAGTTATACTGAATGTTCTGGCGCGTCGTCATGTGCCCATAGCCGCGATCATAATCGCGCGCGATCACCGCCAGCTTGCGCATCTTGCGACTGTCGAGCTGACCATACGGGATCGCCACCCGCAGCATATAGGCGTGCAGCTGCAGGTAGACCCCGTTCTGCAGACGCAGAGGTTTGAACTCGTCTTCCAGAATATCGCCAGACAGGCGGCGTTCGACCTGAGAGCGGAACTGATCCACGCGGTCCTTGACAATCTGCGCATCGAATTGGTCGTAGCGGTACATTACAGTGTCACCCCTTCTTTGGGCATGGCGTGGCCGATGGAAAGCGCGCCTTCAACGCGGCTGACCCAACGTTCAACGTTTGGGAATTCAGCAAGATCAAAGCCGCCTTCGTGCGCAAGGCGGGTATAGGCGACGAGGGCAATATCTGCGCAGGTCAGGCTGTCACCAACCAGCCAATCGGTCCAGGTTAGCTGCATCTCCATAACCCCCAGTGCCCGGCGCCCCTTGGCTAAAAGGTCAGGATCAATCTCGCTATCCGGCAAGTTCAGATAGTGTTTCTTGAACCGGCGCACGGCGATTGCGGTCTCGTGGGAGTATTGTTCCCAGAACAGCCAGCTATTCATCTGCGCACGCTGAAAGCTGTCTTCCGGAATCAGGTCTGAACCCTCTGCCAGATAAAGCATGATCGCATTTGATTGCGGTAAAACCCGTCCGTCGGGCCAGCGCGCCAGCGGCACCTGTCCAACCGGGTTTAACGCCAGAAACTCTTCTGACTGCGTGCCACCATTCAGAATATCAATCTCGACCCAGTCATGATCGATATTCAGGTAATCTGCGGTCCAGCGCGGTTTCTGGCAATTGCCAGAAATACTATCGCCATACAGGGTGAATGTCGTGATCTCTCTAGTCGGCATCGATGATCACCCCATACGGAACGGTTGGACCATTCGCCCGAATGCTCTCACGCAGGGTTTCACGCCCCGCAATTTCGCCCTCTGCGGTCACTTCCATGAAATATGGATCGGTGACGACGCCTTCCTGAGACTTCGCATTCGCCAGCGCTTCCTCTGCAGCCTCGCCTGTAAACACGCCAATGGCTGACGGGTCGTCCGTCCAACTGCCGTCTTTTGTCATCCAGACATTCTTACCCGTCTCAGTCTTCCAGGCGGTGACTGTTTTCGGCGTATCGGGTTTCAGCTTGGGGCGAACCGATGTCATGCGGCAAATTCCTTGGCATATTGGGCGAGGGCTTCGGCCGGAATGGCGCTAACTTCGCCGATAATAAGCAAGGCCGGGCCTTTGATCCCGCCCCGCTCAATCAGGTTTGGTAGCTCGGCGAGTGTACCGAACAGTTTGATTTCATTCTCGCGTGTTCCGTTCTCAATCACGGCAATCGGGGTCGACGCCTCGCGGCCCGCATGGATCAGTTTTTCTGCAATCACCGGCGCTGCGCCAACGCCCATGAAGACGACAACGGTTTGTGCCGGGCGGGCAAGGGCGGTCCAATCAAGGTCGGGCACGCCGCCTTCTTTTGCATGACCGGTCACAAAGGTCAGGCTCTGGGCATGGTCGCGATGGGTCAGCGGCAGGCCTGCCGATGCGGCGCAGCCAAGTGCTGATGAAATGCCAGGCACGACCTCCGCTTCAATTCCGGCGTCGCGCAGGGCTTCGACTTCTTCACCGCCGCGTCCGAAGATAAACGGATCACCGCCCTTTAACCGAACAACACGCTGGCCATTTTTGGCTGCTTCGATCATCAGCTTGTGAATCTCACCCTGGGGCACGGAGTGGTTGGCCTTTGACTTCCCAACAGACACGCGATCAGCATCGCGTCTCACCAGGTCCATGATCTCGTCACTGACCAGACGGTCGTGGAACACAATGTCGGCATTCTGGATCAGGCGAAAAGCCTTCAATGTCAGCAGTTCCGGATCGCCAGGGCCAGCTCCGACAATATGGACAGGACCGATAGCGGCGGAACCGTCAGTGACACCTTGTGCAAAATCTTGAAGCAGGGCTTCCAGCGCGGTTTGAGCCTCTTCAAATTGACCGGCCAGCGCTAGATCAGCAGGGCGTCCATTTAGAGCAGCTTCCCAGAACTGGCGGCGCTTCATGCCATCGTCCAACGCGTCATAGACGGCCGGTCTGAACGCTCTCGCCATCTCTGAAAGCGGCCCCATGGTTTGCGGCATCAATGCTTCCAGCTCGGTACGCATGCGTTTGGCGAGGACAGGTGCAGCGCCGCCAGAGCCGACAGCAGCCACGATCTCACCGCGCTCCAAAATGCTTGGCACCGTGAAATCACAAAGCTCTGGGCGATCCACGACATTGACCGGTACGCCTGCACGGCGGACCAATTCTATCGCATCAAGCTTGCAGGCCTCATCCCGGCAGGCGACGATCGCGAAAATCGCCTCGGTCAAAAGCGATGAAGCTTCTTCGTACCGCGTGCGTTGAATACGGTCGCTGAACTCTTCGGAAAATTCTTGTTCAATAGCCGAGTGTGAGACAACGTGGATCGCCGCTTGCGTCTTGGCGAGCAGCCTGACCTTGCGCCGGGCCTCTTCACCCCCACCGAACACAACGACCGTGGCGTCGTCGGTATAGAAAAAAGCAGGGAACAGGCGCACGTTCATGTCTCCGGGGTTAAACGGCTTACGCTGCTCAAATGAGCGTCTCATGGCAAATCGACAAGCTTGCGCGCCTTATTCTATTGTTTAGGGAAACTACACACAAAATCGCGTAGGGAAAGAAAATGTCCGAAACTCATGATCGCCTTCCCCCTTTGAATGCCCTTCGCGCCTTTGAGGCTGCCGCCAGACGCCTGTCCTTTACCAAGGCAGCTGACGAGCTGAATGTTACGCCCGGAGCCATTTCCCAGCATATCCGCCAATTGGAGGAGTATGCCGGCACCCCTTTGTTCAAGCGAACCGGCCGCAGCGTACTGCTCACTGATGCTGCGCAGGCGGCTTTGCCAATGGTCCGCGAAGCCTTCGATCAGATCGCCGAAGCGGGCCGGATCATGCAGGCGCCCGCCCGCAAGGGGCGTGTCATGGTCAGCTCTGCGCCCAGCTTTGCCGCCAAATGGCTCGCGCCGCGGCTTGAAAAGTTCCACAGCTCGCACCCGGGGATAGAGGCCTGGGTCAGCGCTGATAGCGGCCTCACTGATTTTACGACCGCAGATGCCGACTTTGCGATCCGATATGGGGCTGGGGATTATGACGGGCTGAAAGCTGAGAAAATGCTGGACGAAACGGTCCTGCCCATCTGTTCTCCAAATTTGCTGGAGGGAGCTGACGCGATCCGTAAGCCCTCTGATCTCGCCAAGCACACACTGATCCATGATGTCAGCGCGGAGGTTGATCCCTCATGCCCGGACTGGACCAGCTGGCTAAAAGCGCGCGGGGCAGACGCCGATGTCGACGGCACGCGCGGGCCGCGCTTCAACCAGTCAGCGCTTGCCATTGAGGCTGCTGCAACCGGACGCGGCGTGGTGCTGGCCAAGCGTGCCATTGCGGCGGCTGATATCGCGGCGGGCCGTCTGGTCGCGCCCTTCGCTGATGGATCAATCAGCGTCGATTATGGCTATTGGCTGGTTTGGCCAAAAGGCAGGCACCTCACAGAGGATGTCCGCGCCTTCATCAAATGGGTCAAGGCCGAAGCTGCCGAGAGCGAGGTGGCCGGCGTTTAGCCCCGCCTCGTTCCCGGCGATTTGACCCGCTACTGGCCGCCTTGTTCAGCGATATAAGCGTCGACCGCCTTAATCGCATCGTCTTCCTTGTTGCCAGCGCTGCGCAGCTCGGCCTCGCGCATGGCCCACAGCCGTTTCTGATAATTGGTTGAGATGATGTCAGTAACCACCAGAACTCCGACAACCAGATAAAAGCTGGACTTGCTCATCGCCTCGATTGGGAAGGTGAACAGTTTCAGGTGTGCCAGATGCGCCCCTTCGGTGACCAGCAAGACCCCGACAAGGAACAGGATGAACAGGCCGAGCACCTCATACATGCGGTTCTTTTTCAGGAATTCAGCGACATAGTCAGCCAGCAGGATCATCACGACGCCGGAGGCGATAATCGCGATGGCCATGATCCAGACCTGATACTCCTTGCCCGGTTCACATCCCACGGCGCCCGCAATCGGGTTCGCAATCAGGTCCGCCTTACACTGCGTGACGGTGCCCGTGAACGTCGCCAGCACCTCGCCCGATGCGCTCATGACATTGGCAACCTCGACATTCGCAATGGCCATGGCTGACAGGATGGAGTCGAAAGAGAAGACCAGGTTCATCGCCACGATCATCAGGATCGCTTGCGTTACGGACTTACTCTTGGAGCCTTCGGTATGTTCGATATGGTCGACGGCCAGAAGATGCGTGATTTCCTTAATCGCGGTATAGATGATAAAAGCCCCGCCAAGCAGGGTCACCATGGCTTGCAGCGTAAACTCGCCTTCGATGAACCCGCTTAGATGAACGTCGAAGAGCGGCTCTGCCAGCGCTCCGAACAACATGACAATCACAACCAGCAAGACGATCCGTAAAGCGACCGCAATCCCGATGCCCCAACGTCGGACGATTCCGGACTTCGCCTCACCCACGCGTTTCGATTCAATCGAAATATAGAGCAGGTTGTCAAACCCAAGCACCGCCTGCAGCAACAGCAGCATCATCAGTGTGAACAAGCCGCTGGTTGAAAACACTTCCGCTATTATTTCGCCCATCGCTCCTACCCCTTCTTGATGGTTTTTCTGAAGGGAAGAACGTAACGAGAGTCTCTAGCGGTGTAAGGCCCTGATTACTTATTCGGATTTAGCCGCAATCCAGGCTTCAATATTCTCCTCCAGAATGGCCAGTGGCACAGGGCCATCTTTCAGCACGACATCATGGAAATCACGAATATCGAAGGCGTCACCAAGCGCCTCGCGGGCTTGCGCGCGCAGCTCAAGAATCTTGTTCATTCCAATCTTGTACGCTGTCGCCTGTCCCGGCATCACGATGTAGCGCTCAATCGCCTTGATACAGTCGCCCTTTGGGTTTGGCGTATTTGTCAGCAGATATTCGATTGCTTCCTCGCGGGTCCATTTCTGTTGATGAATGCCGGTGTCCACGACCAACCGCGCGGCGCGCCACAACTCCATCGCAAGACGGCCATAGTCGGAATAGGGGTCCTGATAGAACCCCATCTCTTTCGGCAGAAACTCCGAGTAGAGACCCCAGCCTTCAGAATAGGCTGTATAGCCGCCAAACTTGCGGAATTTCGGAATGTTAGTGAGTTCCTGACTGATCGCACGCTGCATATGGTGCCCCGGCACAGCCTCATGATAGGCTAGCGCTTCCATCTGATACAGCGGCATATCCTGCATCCGATACAGGTTGGCGTAATAGATGCCGGGCCGAGAGCCATCTGGCGCAGGTCGGCTATAGAAGGCTTTGCCCGCCGATCTTTCGCGGAAAGGCTCCACCGCCCTGACCTCCAGCTCGGCCTCCGGGAAGACGTTGAAGACGCTTGGCAGCGCGCCGCTCATCGTGTCGATCAGGGCTTCAGCCTCTTTCAGATAGGCAGCTTTGCCTTCCGGGGTATTCGGTTTGAAAAACTGCGGGTCCGTACGCGTGAAGTCGAAGAATGCCTTTAGCGACCCGTCGAAACCAACTCGCTCCATGATCGCGCGCATCTCGCTGTGAATGCGGTCAACCTCAGACAGACCAAGCGCATGGATCTCGCCAGCGCTCATATCGGTCGTCGTCATTCGCTCTAGCCGATACGCATAATAGGCTTCGCCGTTTGGCAGTTTCCACGCGCCATCGTCCGTAGTGGCGCGGCGCCGGTCATTCTCGATGAATGAGATCAACAGCTTATAGGTCGGCCCGACATGGGTGCTAAGCGCCTGTTCTGCTTGCAGCAGCAGATCGCTGCCGTCTGCGTCGGTAAGCGTTCCGTTGACGATCAGGGCCTGAACCTTCGACCGAAAATCCGCCATTAGCGGGCTATCATCAGAGCCATCTGCGGCGCTGTCTGCAAAGGGGTATCCCGTGATGATATTGCGCGCATCACCGAGGACATACTCGTATGTAAAGTGCGGAGGCCGAATGCCTTTGTCTGACTTGCGCTCGGCATTTGCCATATGCTGTACGAGCAGGGTTTCGATCCCTTTCAGCCGAGCGATATAGGCTTCTGCATCGGCCTTCGAAACGATTTTGTGCCGGGTCATCAGAAAGCTTGGGATACGCGATTGTGCACCGCGCATCTGGTCGAACGTATATGTATGATCCCGCCAGATAAATCCCGCTTCAAAGCGTTCGTAATTGTACTCGGCCAGTCGATAGGACAGCCGCCCCTGTGCTGTCAGGTTTTCCGGATCAAACAGCGCCCGCATCTGCGCGATGTCAGCGCGTCGGATCTGTAGCTCTGCTTCTGCTGATTCGGGCGAAACATCGTCCCATTTGTCATAATTCAGGCGGCTTCCCTGCGATGTGGACCGCTGCGGGCTGCGCGATACCGCTTCAATATATTTCGCTTCGAGCCAGGCATTCAGCCGCTTTGTTTCCTTGATGGCGTCCACACGTGTTTCTGACGCTGTCATGCCCCCGTCTGCAGATGACATGACGGGAGCACCGCATCCAGCCAAAATCAAGGCGAAGGATGCGCCAAGCAGGGCCAGTCGAGTTGTCATTGCAGGGAAACTCCATTCATTCTTCCACAAGTTATAATTTGAGAGATTAGATTAACCAGCCTTGTTCATTGATTAACCATTGTGATGCCAAAAGATATTTCATGCAGGGCGAGGTGCGCGACCGGTTGCGGACCTGCTATATACTGTACGAATCATCGAAGCGTTTATGAGCTTCGTCAGGAGTGATCGCGATGTCTGACAACATCAACCCAGAAGAAGCCAAGCAAAAGCTGGACCTTAGCGCGGTGTCAGAGCATCCGCTCGATTGGCTGCAAATGGCATTCTGGGGCTGTCTTTTGCTGGCAGTCGCTGCGGCGAGCGTTGCGATTGCCTGGCCAAGTGCAGTGGGTGGAACGGGGCCTGTCCTGCTGATTTCCATGGCTGCGGGCGGCATGGTTTTCCTTTTGTGGATCATTCGCGGGGCCGGGCGGAAGATGGGGCTTTTCCCGGAACGCGGCGCAATGGCTGATGCGATGAAGCCCGCAACGCCGCGCTATGCCTGGATTGAAGCTATGGATGAGGCGACGCTGATTTCCGACCTTGGCGGTGCACCAATTGCAGCGAATGACGCTTATGCCGAACTGACCCAGGTCGCTCTCATGGGGCAGACAGATATTATCGGTCCGGTCTCCGTTGACCGCATTTTCAGCGCAGCCCCCGGTCTTGCCGCCCCAATTTTCCGCCTGTCCAAGGCGGCAAAATCAAAGGAACGCCGACGCGAAAGCCTGCCGCCTATGACGATTGGCGCTGAAGGCCTGCCAATCCAGTTTGAGGCCTCCGTCGCCCCGCTCAAAGGCGACCGTGTGATCTGGCGATTGCGACGGATTACAGGCTCTCAGGAAGTCACGGGCGCAGCCGATATGCGCGCTTTGTACGTTGAGGATGCCCCGATGGGCTTCTTCTCGTCCGGCGCCGATGGCACAATCACCTATTCGAATGCCTGGCTGCGGGACCTGCTCGGTCTGCCCGAAATGGCCAAGAATGTTCGCCTTGACGACATTATGCGCCCGGAATTTGTGAAAATGCTACGCCGGGACCGAAAGTCCGGTGTGCCCGGCCGCGCTGACATCATGATGCGCTCACGGGACGGTGTTGAAGTGCCGGTTCAGACGATCACCACATGGAACGGCAAAGGCGCAGATGCAACAGGCCGCACCATTGTTCTTGGCAACAATCTCACCGCGATGGATGGCGAAAGCCGGATGCTCGCCGCGTCTGCCAGCCGTCCACCCCGTCCCGATGGCGACCCTATGTTTGATGATGCGCCATTCGGTGCAGCCCGGCTTGAGGGTGCCTCGCTTGAAGGTGCAATCATTACCGACTCCAACCGCGCCTTGATGGGGCTGGCTGGCGGCGGCGCGTCTCCGGGCACCAACTTCATCGATCTCTTCGTGGCAGAAGACGGCCCGGACAAGCTGCGTGAGACGCTGCTTTATGCCATTGATAAGCCGGTTGGTCTGAAACTCGCTGACGATGAAGAGCGCGACGTCAACGTGTTTGTGACCCTTGATGGTCGCGGTCAGCCTGCGGTCGCCTATGTTATCGATATGAGCGAGCAGAAAGAGCTCGAAATGCGTCTCGCCCAAGGTGAGAAGATGCAAGCCATCGGTAAACTTGCTGGCGGCGTCGCGCACGATTTCAATAATGTTCTGACCGGCATCATCCTGAACAATGATCACCTGATGACCTTGCATCCGGTTGGTGATCCATCCTTCGACAATCTAAAAAAGATCCACGAATTCTCGGTCCGGGCAAAAGACCTTGTGCAGATGCTGCTGGCCTATGCACGTCAGCAAACCTTCCGCCGCGAAATTTTTGAGCCCGGTGACTTCCTGTCTGAATTTGCGATCCTGCTGGGACAGCTGATTGATGAGCGGATTGACTTCAATGTAGTCCATGGCCGTGACCTGCCCATGGTCAAAGCCGACAAGAACCAGCTCGAAACTGCCATCATCAACCTCGCGACCAATGCGCGCGACGCCCTGCTCATGGATGGCGGGCGCGGCGGTAAACTGACCATCAAGACATCCCGCGCGACAGAGAAAGACGCCCATGAGCATGGCTTCCGTTTCGTGGAAGACGGCGAATATCTGCTGATCGAGGTGGAAGATACCGGCCACGGGATTGCTCCGGAGAACCTGAAAAACATCTTCAATCCGTTCTTCACAACCAAACCAAAAGGCCTCGGAACCGGGCTTGGTCTGTCCACCGTCTACGGCATTATCAAACAGTCAAACGGCTATATCTGTCCGATCAGCACGGTCGGCAAAGGCACAACCTTCCAGATCTATCTGCCTGCTCTGAAAGCTGACGAGATTCCAGAGCCGGAAATCGTGCCGCCGGAAGAGCTGATGATTTCAGCCGCACCTGTGGACGTATCAGGACGCGGCCGTATCCTGCTCGTGGAAGACGAAGATGGCGTGCGCTCAATCGCGGCGACACAGCTGCGATCACGTGGCTATGACGTCGAAGAGGCCTGCGACGGCGAGGAAGCGATGGAAATCCTTGAGATTGAGCCCGGCGGCTTTGATCTCATCGTCTCGGATGTCGTCATGCCGGGCATGGATGGCCCAACCCTGATCAGGGAAGCCAAAGACCTGTTGGGTACCGCCAAGGTTCTGTTCATGTCAGGCTATGCCGAGCGCGATATTGCCAAACAGCTCGATGATGACCGCGAAGTCTCCTTCATGGCCAAGCCCTTCACCGTCAAACAGCTCTCTGAGCGCGTCAAAGCCGAGCTTAACGCCCGCGCCAAGGAAGCCGCTTAACAGCCCATACGTCCGCCATCAGGCTAACCCAGCGTCCACTCTTGTAGTGGTTTCTTTTTCAGACCATTGTTCTCCAGCGCAATTGACAGGAGAGCCCAATGTCCGTGACCGTTGACTTCATTTTCGATTTTGCTAGCCCAAACGCCTATCTCGCACACAAGGCACTGCCGGGAATTGTCAGGCGGACCGGCGCGACTTTCAATTACATTCCCTGCCTCCTTGGCGGCATTTTCAAGTCGACGAATAACCAGCCGCCAATGATGGCCTTCGGCAATGTGAAGGGAAAACTTGAGTATGACCGCAAGGAGATGATGCGGTTCATCGACAAGCACGATCTCACCGACTTCAAATTTAATCCGAACTTTCCGGTCAATACGCTGCTTCTGATGCGCGGGGCAATTGCCGCGGATATGGACGGGCGTCTCGCAGACTATGTTGAGGCGGGCCTGTCGCATATGTGGGAGGAGGGTCTGAAAATGGATGACCCGGAGGTCTATGCCAAAGCGATGACTGAAGCGGGCTTTGACGGCGCAGCCCTGCTGGAGCGCACACAAGACCCCGCAGTAAAGGCCAAACTGGTCGAAAACACTGCAGCTGCCGTTGAACGCGGAACCTTCGGCATCCCAACCTTCTATGTCGGCAATGAGATGTTTTTCGGTAAAGACCGGCTAAACGGCGTCGAAGATGAAATCGTCAAACAGGGCTAAAACAGCCTCACTCTCCCAGGCATCATGCGGGACAAGCCGCGCGGCCCGGCTAAGGCCCAGCGGCCGAGTTGGGGCAAACTAAAGACGCTGAAGCGAGCGCGGTCACGTATTGATCTCCAACCTGGATGATTATACTTTACAGGCAGACCACGATGTTTCGATTAGCTTGCTGAATTGGTTCGGTGCGGCCACAAAACGCGCATCTGTGGACAGCTTGGAAAGGGTAACGATGACACGCGACCGTTCGTTGATCCTCCTTGTGCTAGCATTCGCGATGCTTTGGGCACCTTTCGGCCAACATGACTTTCTTGTCGAAAACTGGATGAAGGTTGGAACCTTCATGGCGCCCTTCCTCCTCTTTGTCGCGTTCGCATTCATGCCGCCAAAGGACAAGGATACTGGCTTCGATCTCCGTATTGCCACTTTGTTTCTGCTCGTCGCCTATATCGTCCACCAGTTCGAAGAGCATTGGATTGACCTTTTCGGCAACGTCTATGCCTTTCATAAGAGTGTGAACGAGCTTGTGCTCGGACTGCTCGGCGCGCCCGAAGGATCTATCGGACCGCTCACCCGGGAAGGTGTCTTTGTCATCAATACGTCGCTTGTTTGGCTTGTCGCGTGCTTGGGAATTTGGAGCGCCCCTCGCCACGCATTTCCAGCGCTGGCTATGATGGGGATCGTTCTCGTCAACGCAATTGCACACATTTTGAATGGTGTCGCCGGCTACAATCCGGGATTGCTCACATCGGTTATTGTGTTTTTGCCGCTGAGCGGATTCTTCTATTTTAAATCGATCCGATCAGGTGCCGCGAACCGAAAAGAAGTGTTTGCTAGTCTGGTTTGGGCCGTAATCGCCCATGTGCTGATGGCGGGGGGAATGATTGCGGCAAATTGGTTTAACCTGTTCTCGGAAACCGTGTATTTCGCGCTGTTGATTCTATGGTCGATTGTGCCTGTTTTTCTGTTTCGAAAGCCGTCCTGAGCTGTGTTCAGTTAAGAAGCAAAGAAGACAAACGGAATTGGCACACTTCCCAATCCGACCCACTTCCCAACCCCCTTACGCTTTCAGCCCATGGAAGTCCGCTTCACCCTTTCTGCTGTGCGCCACGTCCCGGTCATCTATTGGCCATGGGTCTGGTGGCAGCTGCTCGGCATCCGCAACTGGTGCGGCTTGCAGCAGCGTGAGGTGCTTTGGGAGGTCGACCCGGACGGCAAGGTCTGGGTGACCTATGTCTCCGACGACCCGCGTGATCTCGTCGCCTGGTTCAAGCGCGAGAACAAGCTTTACCGCGCGCACTGGTATGCGCTCTACAATGA
>JBCBZD010000032.1:0-2313 GCA_039815485.1 Pseudomonadota bacterium
CCTTTTCAAGTATGGCTTAAAGTGTTCGCTAAATGTTCTACTTACTTGATGCCCGCACCTCAAGCGATTAAGCACGACGTAACGTGGTACGTGATCCATCGACGCATTGAACGTCTGCTTAGTCGGCGGCCTAATGCGAGTATCGCACCTGCAGCGAAAGTCAGCTTCTCTAATTGGGCATCTGGGTCAAGCTCATTTCCTTTCATTCATCGTTGGATCGCAAATCCGGGTCACGCTTCTCTTCGCAGTCTGGATTGGCGTTCGAAGTGCGCCGCTGCATGCATGTGTCGGATTGGCAGTGGAGAGCCCCGCTTTCCGGCGCGCTTCAAGTTGCGCAGCAGACATTTTCGGCTTCATCCACACACCTCGTCCGGATTGGACGATCCCGTTAGGTTAGGTGGTTGGCTAATGGGTCATGCCGTGCCTCCCACCTGTTCCTGACGGAATTCAGTACCGTCGATCCACATCCGGTGCAGAAGGACGGCAAGCTTGCGGGCGACGGCAACAATGGCACGGCGTCGGCCTTTTGTTCGCATAAGGCACATGCCCCAGGACTTTATCTGCGACCCCGCCATGGCCCGCATGAGTAAGGCATTGGCCGCGGCGTAAAGCGTTGCCCGGACATTCTGATCCCCTGCCTTGGAGATGCGGCCAGGATTGTCATGTTCGCCGGACTGATATCGCTTTGGTGTCAGACCAAAATGCGCGGCCACGGTACGAGACCGCTTAAACCGTTTGGGATCATCGACCGCTGCTTTGAATGTCAGTGCTGCGATCGGGCCAACGCCCGGTACCGTCATCATCCGCATGCAGACGTCATCTTGTGAGGCCGCACGCTTCACGCGGCGATCCAGTTCAAGATAATGCTGGAAGAGGACAGCACGCGCGTCCAGCAAAGGAATGACGGCATGCGCCAGCACTTCATCCATCTCGATCATGGGCCGTACTAGTCCGTCAAAGCTACCGTGTTTGACAGTTCGTGGTAGACGAACGCCGAAGATCTTCAGCAGACCGCGTACTTCATTGGCCAAATCCATCGTCTTCTTGAGAAGCGCCTTTCTGGTGCTGAGCAATGCGCGCACGCCATGCGCTTCACGGCTCTTCATGTGCACAGGGCTGAACCAACCTGTCCGCAAGATTTGAGCAATGCCCTTGGCATCTGTTTTGTCAGTCTTGTTCCGCATCGCAGACAGCGCCGCGCTGACCTGACGGGCTTCCATGCATACGATGTCGAAGCCCTTGTCTTGCAGGCCGAAGTACAAGTGCTGGCTCAGCGAGCCAGCTTCAAAGCCAATCCGTGCGATTGGATGACCGAATGCTTCCAAACAACTGGCGATGTCGTCAACCTCGCACGACAGCTCTCGTTCCAAACAAACCTTGCCCCGTCCATCCACAACGCAAAGCGCACAGGTCCGAAGCGATACATCCAAACCAACGAAGTGTTCCATTCTCTGTCTCCCTTTCTCACAGCATCTCTGTGATCCTATCGGGAGCTCGACCTCAGAGCAGGGTCAGCCCAATTACGCATGCTTTCCGCCCATTTTCCCGAACATTAGGAATATAGTCATACGTTTGTATGTCCCGCTTGCACGGTCAGGGTGATATATGTTCTATATTTGTTCTTATTTGTTAAACCCGTACTGAGTTAGGAGATTTTATGAGTACATATGCAAATGATACATCCCAGCCGCCAAAATCTGACGCCCCAGGTTTGAAACGGCCTTTCATGTTGGCCTACACGGTCAAGCCGATTGACGATGGTCGTAAATCCGTCTGGAGCAAGATCGGCGCGGCATGGTCGCACAAAGATGGGCAGGGCTATGAGGTGCGGATGGATGCGCATCCGGTCGACGGGCGCATTGTGTTGCGCACCGTTCGAGACAGTGATGAAGATCAGACTGGTGAGCTGTTTGAGCAGGCACCGGAGTAATCTGAACGAGAATTCTGCGTAGCGAAAGGGCGGCCAATTTGGTCGCCCTTTCTTTTGGGCGCCCCGGCGTGGCCGGTCAGGCTCTCGTGCAAGCACCAAGCCCGCCTTTTGTGCGCATGTCCGAGGAGCTCAAAACCGGTTCCCACTTTTGAGCGACATGTGCATGCGGTCTTGGCCATTCGGCGTCGATCCTTGGCGCTGTGTTGAGGCGGCAGGTGTGCCGCCGCATTGTTCATATCGGGGAAACCGTGAGGCTTTGCCTCTTCTCTCCCCGCAAGACAAATAGACGGTCTCCCGAGGCTCAGCATCAAAGATGCCCGCGCCCGCCGTCGATTTGTCTTGTCCCCTCCCATCTCCATTCTCGCCGAAGGGCAAGGGTTGCA
>JBCBZD010000003.1:0-340157 GCA_039815485.1 Pseudomonadota bacterium
AAAATCGATGCCGACCGCGGTCCAGTTTTGGTCTTTGACGTGTTTTGCAATGCGGCGAAGCAGCATATCGATCCCCAGGTCCAGTATCGGAGAACCATGAGGCAAACTTGTCTAATTGCAAAGCTCTAAGCGGGAAAATGGCTTTGAACCAATGCGGTGAGCGTCCGCTTTAGGGCGCTTTGCGTCATTGTCGCAGCGATTGAAGAGGGGCGAGTTAAGGCCTCTCGGTTAGCGCCGCATTCGCAGTCAATTCGGCTCGCAAGACTACCGAGCGAACTAAGTATCGTCGTCCTCAGTGACGCCTAATTGCAATTCTATCTGCTCCAGCAATGACGTGGCGCTGTTGTGAGCAGCACCGAGCATAGTTAGATGCTCATGCGCCCAACCACTTTGGGTGCGCAGCGTGGCAATGAGTTGTGGGCTCTCCGAAACTAAACTCAAAAATTTTGCTTTATCCAAACCATAGTGTGGGGACAGGCCGTGCTCTACACCTACGTCGATCGCGCGATTCCGAGCGGGTCGTAACGTTACATCTTGTGCTTTGATCAATGCTCCTGTGAGTTTGCGATAATTTTGCAAATCTCGCACGAGACCATCGTCCCGCAGCAGACCCAGTTCTCCACCACTCACCAATGCGTCAAAAGCGGTTGTGCTCGGTTGCGCATTGCTCACCAGAACGGAGTATCTCCATAACTCGCCATCCAAAGTCTCGACGGCGGCCTCGAATTCCTTCGTACGGTCGCCAAAGAAAGCTTCCACGAATTCTTCGTATTTGACGTCAGCGATCTCAGTTGAAAGGCTTAGATTTCTATCATTCTTAACCGACGCGCTTTTCAGGGTGTAGCTGATGACCGTAATCTTTCCGTACGCGCCGCCTATTGTCGATTCATAATCGGCCAAGTCGGATCGAAGGTCATTCGCAATATTTTGTAGAGTTGCAGTTTCGCGTTGGCGATCACCTTGCGCATCATTCCAGTTCGCAACCTGAATACCGATGAAAACACCAATCACGACGATGACAAAATCGATCCCAACCGCGAACCAATTCTGATCTTTGACGTGTTTTGTAACGCGGCGAAGCAGCATTCTGGTCCCCAATCTCTTTCTTAAGGGACCATGGAACAAAGTCGAAAAAATGCAAAGCCTTACAACTGACGGTGTTACCGTCAGCGACCGGTTTAGGGCGCTTTGCGACATTGGCTCAGAGACTGTTCTGGGGCGATTTTAAGCCGCTGTATTGAAAGCGAATATCGCTGTCATATTAGCGACAATTGTTATAGCCCTTCATTGAAGTTCTACGGAATTTGACAATGCAAACCAAAAACACTCAGCAAACCCAAGCTGTTTCGTATTCAATGCGAAACATCGCTAGGTTCTTGGTCCCCTCCATCATTGGATTGGGCTTCTTCTTGGTGCCTTTCCCCTTCGACGGCACTTGGACCATTTCTTTAGGTATCCTAACCAATCTAATTCGAACTCACTTCGAAGTTGGTTTGCCCGGCTTCGCAGTTGCATTGTGCGTAGTCTCGGGCATTGGGTCACTGATCTATTCTGTCATACACAGGAAGGCGACGCACGAAACAGCGCTATCAAGGCTCTTTGATCCTGGTATTGTTTGGGTCGTTGTCCGGTTAATCGGTGCGATAACCTCCGTCTTAGTATTGTTCCAGTTAGGTCCGTCATGGCTCTGGGGAGATGCTACCGGTGGGTTGGTGTTAAACCAGTTGTTGATATCGATACTTATCACCATCGGACTGGCTTGCGTGTTTTTGCCATTCCTTACCGATTTCGGAGTGGTGGAGTTTTTGGGAACGTTTGCTGAAAAAGTTTTTAGAGCGCTTTTCACAGTACCCGGTAACAGCGCTGTCGATGCAGTCGCTTCTTGGTTAGGGAGTGGCTCTGCGGGGGTGATTGTAACAACCGACTTTTACGAGAAGGGCATTTACTCAAGTCGAGAGGCTTCAGTGATCATGACCAACTTTTCGATCGTATCTATCGCGTTCAGTTATGTAGTCGTGTCTACGCTCAATTTGGAAGCTGCTTTTCTGCCATTTTACTGCGTGTTGGTGTTCGCGGGAATTGTTTGCGCGATCGTTTTGCCCAGAGTGCCTCCTTTGAGCTTGAAAAAAGACGACTACAAAGTGGATGCTGAGCCTGTTGATATCGTCAAAGGGAATGTTGCGAAACGTGCATTCGATCTCGCTCTTCTTAGGGCTTCGAAAGCACGAGAGTTTAAATCTATCGGCAAGCGGACTGGGTGGCTCGTGTTGGAATTTTGGCTGGGTCTAATCCCAGTTACTATGGCATTCGCCACGTTCTCCATCGTCGTTGCCGAGCACACTCCTTTTTTCGAGGTTATTAGCACACCTTTTCATTATATTTTGGAGCTGGCTGGAGTCGATGAAGCAAAAGAAGCCGCACCAGCGATGGTTATCGGTTTCGCCGATATGTTTTTGCCAGCTCTCCTCGCTAGCGACATATCAAGTGAATCCACGCGATTTGTGGTCGGTGTGGTATCTTTAGGACAACTTATCTTCATGTCTGAGACAGGCGCTCTAATTTTACGGTCTCCGCTGAAAATTAGCCTCTGGGACCTTGTTTTGATCTTCTTCCTCAGAACTCTGGTGATCTTACCAATTGCAATCGCAGCCTCCCGACTGATTTATTAGCAACGCTCGAAAAATCTGAACTAGAACGCCGAAATTTGGTTTTTAAGGCTGATTGCTTTTGAGCTTTCAGAGTCCGCTTTAGGGCGACTTAAGCCGCTGAGCCGATGTCTTCTTTTGCTCGCCCACCAGCCTTACGAAGTTTCCACTCGACTTCAGCCGGCATTCGAGCATTGGTGTGCGTGACGATGTTTCAAACAAGACTTCGCCTGGCTGAATTGCCGGGCTTGCCTCAGTGGGACGCGAAGAGTCGCGTCCGGATAATTCTGGAGGCAATTCATGTCAGAACTAAAACCACCTAAAACCGGCAGCAAGCTCGCAAAACTCTCGCTGTTTCTAAAGGGCGAAGGGCGGACGCTGAAAGCGCTAAGCAAATCGCTCGGATGGCAACCTCATACCGTAAGAGCCGCGATGACCCGGTTGCGCCAACGTGGCTATGAGATCGAACGGGTCCCGGGCGAGGGCGCGAAGCCATCCGTCTTCCGATTGGCAGACGCATCATGAATCCAGAGCAGATCTCGCTTTGGTTGAATGCCGACCGACAGACACTCGAAAAGACTTGGATCGAAACCATGGGTCAGCGTCCGCCAAAGCAGCTCAGCCGTCCATTGATGGCAAAGGTCCTGATCTGCGAACTTCAATGGGAAGCCTCTGGTCAATCAAGGCAAGCGATCGTGCGGGAATATCAGCGCGCGGTTCACGCGGACACATGGAAGACGCCAAAGGCACCATCGGGCACCCGGCTCGTTAGGGAGTGGAATGGCAAAGAACACATCGTCGATGTGACCGATGAGGGCTTCCTCTGGAATGAGCAGACTTGGACTTCGCTGACTGCAATCGCGACGGCGATTACTGGCACCAAGTGGTCAGGGCCGCGCTTCTTCGGCGTCCAATCATGAACAAGATCCGTTGTGCCATATATACCCGCAAATCGACCGAAGATGGTTTGGACCAGGCCTTCAACTCGCTCGATGCGCAACGTGAGGCTTGTGAAGCCTATATTGCCTCGCAGAAGCATGAGGGCTGGAAGCTGCTCAAAACTCATTACGATGATGGCGGCAAGTCCGGCGGAAACCTTGAGCGACCTGCATTGAAGCAGCTCCTTTCAGAAATCGAAGCCGGGCGCGTGGATATGGTGGTTGTTTATAAGATCGACCGCCTCACGCGCTCGCTCACTGATTTCGCAAAACTGGTGGAGCGTTTCGATCAGGTCGGCGCCAGCTTTGTCTCAGTTACACAGCAGTTCAATACGTCGACCAGTATGGGGCGGCTGACCCTGAATGTGCTTTTGTCATTCGCTCAGTTTGAAAGGGAGGTCACCGCGGAGCGGATCAGGGACAAGATTGCGGCGTCTAAGAAGAAGGGGATGTGGATGGGCGGCTTCCCGCCTTATGGGTATGACAAAACGAACGATGGATTGCGGATCAATCAGAACGAAGCTGAGGTCATTCGAGATCTGTTTGAAGCCTATGTCCGTCTGGGCTGCGTTCGAAAGCTCCTGACTTATGCTGAAGGCAAGAATTATCGAACCCGCGTATTGGTCTTCAAGTCCGGGCGAACGCGTGGAGGAGGGCGGTTCAATCGAGGCGGCATGTATCACCTATTGTCGAACCCGCTCTACATCGGAAAGATCAAACATCACGATCAGGTCTTCGATGGCTTGCATGATCCGATCATCGATGACGAACTTTGGGAGCGCGTGCAGGCGACGCTTGCTAGCAACCGGGTTAAACGCAAAAGCAGATCCAATGCTAAGTCACGATCTCCGCTAGCCGGCAAACTCTATGACACGAATGGGCGAAAGCTAACGCCGAGCCATGCTTGCAAAGGGAGCACTCGGTATCGGTATTATGTCTCGAGGGATCCGATTGATAATGATCGATTTCCAGCAGCGGAGTTGGAGGGCGTCATAGAAAGCGCGATCAGAAACGATCCGGATTACCGAACCGCAAAAGCGCAAAGCAAGATTGGATCAGGCGCAGTCTTAGACTTGGTGCAGACTGCAGCCATCCATAATTCACAGATCGATATCCTGTTTCGATTATCGAGTGACCAAACGAAAGCCATTCGTGTTCCTTTCACCGCTCGTCGCCGCGGTGTTGAGACCAAGCTGGTCATCCCGAATGAGCAATGCCGAGTGCCAGATCAGGTGATGATCCGGCGGGTCTCGCGGGCGCTGAATTGGGCCGATCGGATCAAGGCAGGTGAGAGTGTCAAAGCCATCGCTGAGAGTGAAAATGTAAGCTCTGACTTCATCACGCACAATATCGACTTGGCATTTCTGTCGTCAGACATCCTTCGCGCCATCCTTGAAGGCAAGCAGCGTCCCGATCTTTCTACGGCGCAGCTATCTCGCCGAAGATGGTCGATAAATTGGGCCGAGCAGCGCCCGGATTTCATTTTCTAACACGAACACAAATTTCCCTGTTCTGCAGATTTCATTTCCCTGATCACGGAGTTCAAATTCCCTGTTCTCAATTGCGGGAATTCTTGAGAAACACCAATAGATACAGGGGCATGCGCGCGGGTGCGTCGAAGAGGCAGGGATAATTCAATTCGAAAACCGTGAAATTCCCTGTTATCTGGGAAACCCGACCACCTCTGAGGCGCCGGGAGACTTATCCCTATTTCGGTGGAATCGGAGACGATTTGGTAGAGTTTTCGTGGCGCAATGCGAGTTTCGGGCCCGCTAAGTCGCGGAATTGTCGGTGATAAATCCGGTGGTTCTATTTTTGGAGAAAAGTCGCGGACTGCGTGGCGGAGAGGAAGGGATTCGAACCCTCGATACGCGTGAACGTATACGCCCTTAGCAGGGGCGCGCCTTCAGCCACTCGGCCACCTCTCCGCGAGCAAGAACCCCTAATAAGGAAGGGCGGTGGGCGCAACACCGTTTTTCATCAATTGTCCTCAGTCGCCATTTGGTCGTGATGAACGTGCCCCATTCGAAGTTGGCACGTGCTCAACCGCTCTGCTGAGATTTGCAAGCGCGTGGAAAGCGACATGTGCTATGGGACCTTTATGACCGAAGACACCCACCCCAAACTACGCCTGGATCATTTCTTGCCCTACCGGCTATCTGTTTTGTCGAATGCGGTTTCTCGGGAGATTGGGGGGATCTATGAAGGGGACTTTGATTTGTCTGTCTGGCAGTGGCGGATCATCGCCGTGCTGGGGGAGACCCCGGGGCTGACCAGTACCGAGGTCACCCAGCGCACACTGATGGACAAGCCGACCGTCAGCCGCGCTGCAGCCAGCCTGGTTGATCGGGGCTTGTTGCGAAGAGATGTCGACCGCGAGGACAGACGCCGCGTGCCTCTGAGCCTGACGCCTGAAGGGCAGGCCATTTATGATCAGGTTGTCCCACAGGCGGTGGAGCGCGAAAAAGCGCTGCTTTCCGTCCTGAGCGAAGAAGAGCGCAGCAAGTTGCATGAGCTTTTGACGCGTCTTTCACACGCGGCGTCCCCTGATACAAAGCTGTGGAGTGATTTTTAGCCGCAAGAACAGTGTTCTGACGCTAGTCAGGTCGACCAGGAACGTATAAAAGTTAACGAGTTGGGAGGGGTTCCGAATGGTTGTTCAAATGATGGATGCGATTTTCGCGGGCCTGACTGAAAAACGTCCGGAATTTGCGAACGCTATGGAGACGTGGCGAGACCGGCTTCAGCCCGAACTCGCCGCGCGCGAACAAGAGCGCAAACAGGTTATTGCAACTGCGCGTGGCAAGACTATCCGCAACGGACTGATCGTCGGCGTCATTGCGCTGGTCGCCGCGTTTCTGTTCAGCGGCGCGTTTGGCTTCATTCTGTTTGCAGGGATTGCAGCGACAGCCATTGCGAGCGGCGTGGCCTGGATTCCCTTGTTCGCGATGAAGACAAAGACCAAGCAACTGGTCGTTGGGGCCGCAGCAGAGGCCTTTGGATTCGAATATCAAACACTGCATCCTGACGTTTCTGGCATATCCAACTGGCGCAGTGCGGGCGAGTGGATAAAGTCCCGGTCATCTGCCAGCGGCCTCGCAGGCAAGAATTTCGCTCTGCACAAAGAGGACGAGCCACCGACACCGGCATTCGATACGTTGAAAGAGGCTCGTCTTATGCCGGGTTATGATAGTCGGCAGTTTGAAGACCTGATCTGCGGTGAGCGCGCGGATGCGACCTTCTCTCTGGTTGAGTGCAAGCTGACTGAACAACAGGGGTCAGGAAAGAACCGGCGCACTGTCACCACGTTCCAGGGATTGCTGTTTCACATCCAGTACCCGGAAAGGTTTCTCGGTCGCACGCTGATTGCCCGACAAGGATGGTGGAAGGGCTGGTTTGGCGACCGTGACCTCAAGAAGGTCGATCTGGTCGCAAAGGAGCTTGAGGACAACTTCACGATCTATTCGAACGATCAGGTCGAGGCGCGAGCGCTTTTGACCCCGGACCGCATGGAGCGTCTGATCGCTTTGGAGCGGCATTTCAGCGGCGGCAAGCTGCGCGGCATCTTTGAGGATGATCACCTGACCCTGGCACTGGAGACAAAGAACCAGTTTGAGGCAGGATCGATCTGGAAACCTTTGGTTAATCCTGAACGTTTCGTTAGCGCGCTGACTGAAATTGGATTGGTCTGTGACGTGATTGATGGGTTCTTGACCCGAGAATGGGTTAAGAACCGGTTATGATTTGTTATTAAATGATTTTTTTCAAAGGGTAGGCCTGTGTCTTGCATAAATTTCACACAAGCTCGCAATCAGATGTTGAAGGCGATGTGAAACAAGAGACGGACCATATAGGACAACCTGACCATGCCACATGGGTTTGCAGATGAGACACTTGATCGTTCGGCGACGCCGACTGATCTGTATGTCGAGAGCGAGCCAGCTGACCTAAGTCCGCGCGGCACCGGCCCGGCATCTGCAGCAAATTTTCCCAAGCGGCCCACACGGCTCACGGTCGGAATGTTGCATCATGCCGCAAAATGGTTGGATGCGATCTGCCTAATCTTTTTATCTATAGTATTTCTGATCCAGTCGGCTGACGCCTTCCTGACTGCAACACTGTGGCAGACGCTGCCGTATCTGTTGATCGTTGTGCTGACGAGTAGGGGCCTGCTCAATGCGCGGGCTTATGAATTCGGGTATGATCGCCCCGTCATGTTACAGATGGCATCGACTGCGATGGGCGCAGGCCTTCCCTTAGCCTTGATTGGCGCTGCGAGCCTCGCTTTGTACCCTGCCTCTGAGCAGGCGTGGATCCACACCGCCTGTCTGACCGCCTTTATCGTTATCATCGTCCTGCATGCGCATTTTATTGCCGGGTTCAGACATTTCACGCGGCGAGGCTGGTTAAGCGAAAATGTGGTGATTGTTGGTGCCACGCCAAATGCGCAGCACCTGATTGAACGCAATGCCATAACCCGAGAGCTCAACATTGTTGGTGTTTTCGATGACCGCTTGTCGCGGGCCCCGAAAACAATGGGAGGGGCTCCCGTGCTCGGTCGCCTTGAGGACTTGCTGACCTGGGACAGACTGCCAGATGTTGACCGGATCATCGTCACCATAACGTCCGATGCGAGAACACGTGTAAAAGCCCTGATTGATGAGCTCCGTATTCTGCCTCAGCGCGTCGTTCTGTTGCTTGATCTTGAGGGGTTTGACCCAGAATCGCAGACGCTTGCCGAAATTGCACACTCACCAGCGGCCTATGTCTCGGGAACGCCGACGAATTTCCGGCGCGTCTTCGTCAAACGTATTTCCGACATTGTATTTGCAAGCCTGTTGCTGGTGGTCATGAGCCCGGTTCTGTTGATTACGGCGCTACTGATCAAAGCGACCAGCAAGGGCCCGGTCTTCTTTCGCCAGAAACGACATGGTTTCAACAATCAGATCATTCGGATCTGGAAATTCAGGTCGATGTATGATGACCCCGCCGCGGCTGAGAGAATCGTAAGTCAGACCATGGATAATGATCCGCGTGTCACCCCAATCGGTCGGTTTATTCGTCAGACCTCTATCGATGAATTACCGCAACTGCTGAATGTTCTGAAAGGGGAAATGTCGTTGGTCGGGCCGCGCCCACATGCGGTTGGCATGGCGAGTGAAGAAACCAGTGTTCATACCATTGTTCATGATTATGCGCATCGCCACCGGGTAAAGCCGGGGATAACCGGCTGGGCGCAGATCAATGGATCGCGCGGGCCTATCCGAACCAAGGCTCTGGTGCGCGAGCGTGTTCGCCTCGACATGGAATATATCAACCGCTCTTCATTCTGGCTCGACGTCTACATCATGCTGATGACGGCCCCATGTTTGCTGGGCGATGTGAAGCATGTCAGGTAAAGGCGCGCTGTGATGATCCAGTCCCGAACAGGCTCAGAGATCGCGGCATCCGGCGTTCCTGTTGGACAAACAGAGCAGGGTGAGGATGTCGTTTCCAATGGGGTGTTTGGTGAAGCGACAATCAGTATTTGTGTCCCGACATGGAAAGATGGGGCGGATGCCCTGCTCGCCAGTCTGATCCGACTGGACGGGGTGGAGCGTTGCACGCTGCTGATTTTCGATGATGGCTCGAAAGACGCAGATCTTTCCCGGCACCTCGTGCGGCAGATCCTGCGGTATCCCGGGCCAGCGCGGTTGATTACCGCCAGCACCAATAAAGGCAGGGCAACAGCCCGGAACCGTTTGCAAGCGCTCGCGGAAACCGACTGGCTGCTGTTTCTGGACGCGGATATGCGACCTGATGATGATGCCTTCGTAACGAGATACCTTGAACTGGCTGAGACGCTTACCGAGCCAACGCTCGTGCCTGGCGGGTTCAGCTTGCACTATGCAACGCCAACTCGCGAAACGCAGTTGCATTTCGCCCAATCAAAGGCCTCGGAATGCGTTGACGCCGGTGTGCGTCGGAAAGCCCCCGGACGTTATGTGTTTACGTCCAATCTGATGGTGCATCGGGATATCCTGAATGGTGTTTCCTTTGACCCCGGCTTCGTTGGCTGGGGCTGGGAAGACGTCGACTGGGGGCTGCAGGTTGCTGAACGCTACGCCATTCATCACATCGATAATCCTGCGACCCATCTTGGTCTGGATAAGGATGCGGCTTTGATTGAAAAGTATGGTCGCTCAGGCGCGAATTTTGCACGGCTCGTGGCGCGCCATTCAGCCGCGATGGAGGCCACGCCGCTGTACAAGAGCGCCAGGCTTCTCTCGCGCCTGCCGGGTCGATCCGGCTTTGCCTGGCTTGGGCGGAAACTGGCGCTCGGCCGGGGTTTGCCGCTTGGGGTTCGGCTGTTTGGATTGAAGTTTTATAGAGCCGCGCAGTATGCGCCGCACCTGAGGACATGATGCTGGATTCGTCTCGCTATACACCTGAAAGTTCTTATAGAGCCCGTGTTCAGCGGCGCGTGACGCAGTGGCGCTGTGTGAAGCCCTTGAAGGTCACACCGCGCCGCCCGGTGGTAAGTTTCACATTCGATGATTTTCCGCGTTCAGCCGGGGAGACGGGTGCAAGAATTCTGGAGGAGGCTGGCGCGCGTGGTACGTTCTATGTCTCCAGCAGCATGACGCGGCAAAAAAACCTCATGGGTGACATGTATGCGCCGGATGATCTGGTGCGCCTATCGGCAGCCGGACATGAGATCGCTGCGCATACGCACTTGCATCTGGATTGTTCTCGGGTTGGCCCGTCACAAGTGGTCGATGAGGTTCGGTTGAACCGGGATGCGTTGAGCGCCTTTGGCGTTAAAGCACCCGCATCGCAATTTGCCTGGCCTTATGGTGAGACCAAGTATGAAGCAAAGAAGGCGCTCGCCTCAGAGGTTGAGACAGCGCGGGGTATTCGGCCCGGGATCAATCGCAAGGGCGCTGATCTGATGCAGCTGCGGGCGTTTGAGTTGACGCCTGAACCTCACAGAGCAGAGCAAGCGCGTCAGGCGCTGAAAGAGGTGGCAAAGCGCAGCGGCTGGGTGATTATCTTCACGCATGACGTACGATCCGATCCAAGCCGGTTTGGTACTCATCCTGACGTCCTGGCGGCGCTTGTGCAGCAAGCCCGTGAGAGCGGAGCGCAGATCTTGCCAGTGTCTGAGGCGATGGCGCAGATCCGTGCGGACTTGCCTGTGGGCGCGCTGTGATTGATCAGCCGCTCACCGTTGTGGTGCCGACGTTTCAGCGACCGGACCGCCTGATGCGGGCTGTGCGCAGCTTGTTTGAGCAAACGCTTGTGGCGCGTGGCTTTGCTCTTGTGATTGTCGACAATTGCCCCACTGCAAGCGCTGCTGAGGCCATTCGGCAGCTGCGGGTGGAGTGTCCTGCCACGGTGAAGTTGATCGCTCTGTCTGAGACCAATCCGGGGGTGGCGACAGCGCGAAACACGGCGATGAGCGCGGTTACGACAGATCTTGTTGCATTTCTTGATGACGACCAAACCGCCCCGCAATCCTGGTTGGAGCATCTGCTTTTGAGCTATGAGCGCTACCCGGCGAGTGTGACGTTTGGCCCGGTCAAGACCGCACTGCCCGAAGGTCAGAAGCGTCACCGGGCTTACTTTAGCGCGTTTTTTGGCCGCGAGCCGTTATTGCAGAGCGGATACATCGATACCGTGTTTGGTATCGGAAATGCGCTTGTGGACTTTTCGACACTGACCGCGCCGGACGGTATTTGGTTTGATACCAGCATGAATGAGGTCGGCGGTGAGGATGACCTTCTGTTTGAATTGGTACGTGCCCAGAAGGGGCACTTTGCCTGGGCTGGCCAAGCCAGTGTATGGGAGCATCCTGATCCGGAGCGGATCAAACTGACCTATACGTTGCGGCGCGCTTTCTCTTACGGGCAGGGGCCGATTACGCTTGCCAGAAAGGCCAAGCCGACAAAGTATCTGACCTGGCTGATGTGGGTTTTGGTAGGGCTCGGCAAGGCGGTGTGGCATGGCGCGCAGTGGCTTGCTTTAGAGCTTGTCCGCCACCCGGGAAGAGCGTTCCAGTTGGACGCCGCCGTCCGCGGTATTGCAAAACCGCTCTGGTTCCTGACCATGCGCTTCTATGGCGCGGCCGCAGTTAAACAGCCCGCCAAGGCCGAAGGGCTTACGCCTGTGGTTGCCGAATAACCAGCTTTGCGGCGATGGCGATATAAGTGACCCAGACAATTGCATTCTGTTGTAATGCAATACTCTCCGACATGCTCAACAGGATAAATTGGCTACATATGCCCAGCGCCAGAACGCCGGTCCATGTTGTGAAGGACGCTATGAGAGCCCGCCCCAAAGTCAGCACGAAGTTGAGCAAGAAGCAGACAAGGCCGACCAGCCCAAGCGCAAGAACCACATCTATCCAGGCATTGTGTGCGGTTGGCGCATCCCACTGCAGGGCCTCCCTTATCCAAAAGGCTGGTTCGCTTTCCGGGGCCCAGAATGCGCCATAGCCATAGCCAAGCCATGGCCGCTGAATGATGGCATCGAATGCGACCGACCAGATATCCGTTCGCCCTGTCAGCGTCGCGTCCTTGCCAAGTACGCCGAGTACAAGCTCCGGAGAGAGAAGAAGCACCGTGCCTGCAATCAAGACGAAAACGAAGCCCAGCCAGAGGCTGAAAATGGCTGTAAGCTGTCCGCGTTTCATCCAGAGTGCAACGCACAGGATCGCGATGCCAAGCGTCATGGCCAAAAGAGCGGTTGTCGACGTCGACATCAGAACCAGCCCTGCACAGAGGACAAATCCTCCACTCCAAAATCGCCGCCAATCAAGGTCCATGAGGGCCAGAAACCCACAGATCAAAGATGCCGTTGCCATATGGCCACCAAGCTGGTTTTTTTCGTAATACATGCCGCGCCAGGCCCCGGCATGTAGCTCCTGATGGACGCCGAAGGTCGGATTTAACAACGAAACCAGCGCGCTGATCACAGCGATCGTGATCCAAACAAGCCCGATAACCCGCAACATTGTGCGCCAGTCGTAACGGGTGCCGATGTATAGGCCGCTCAAGCTTGTCATGAGAACTGCAATCGCTCTGCGCTGGGTAAGTGCCGGGTCGATTGACCATGCGACCGATCCGGCAGCGATGGCCAACAAGGCCATGAGAAACGGCAAGCGCAGGGCGGTCATCGCCATCGCGCGGGCATGCCAGAGCGACCCGGCCAGAACCAGAGCATAGACGGGGAGCCAGGCCAGTCTGAGGATTGGCGTGCCATCGGCCACTTCATCTGCTGTGACCAGCCGAGGCACAAGGCCTTCTGAAAACAGGACTAATGCAATGAAGAGTGCCGCAAGCTCTGCCAGTGGATAGGTCGGACCGTCCTTGGCCTGCTCGGGCAGACGAAGATCAGCCGAAGAGGCGATTTGCGAACTGTGCATCAGCGCCAACATGGTTCATCGCGACCCCTAGAACGAGTCCACCTTTTGCCTCGAGGTTCTCATAAGCATCCATGATCTCTTCACGCCTGGTCTCATCGGCACGTACGACAAGAAAGATCCCATCGACTTGATCTGCAACCGTTAGTGCCGCGTCGGACACTTCCAGCGATGGAGCATCGACAATCACATATTCCGTAATCCCGCGAAGGGCCTGCCACCAAAGCGGTTCGGAGATGAGGTGAGCCCGTTGGCCCGGTTCCAGATGCTCGTTTCGAAATCGGGTAACCAGAAGGTTTGTCCCTTCAATCTCATGCGCTGTGAGAAGTTTGCCACTGTCTTCCTGCGCCGGCGTCAGCGCATATGTTGGCGGTTGCCGAAGCGAGGCATCAAAGGCTCTTCCAGGGCCGTAACCCCCGCGCGAGAGACTTCTCTCAAAAGCTGAAATGACCGGATTGGATTGCAGATCGAGGTCGACGATCCATGGGGCCTTGCGGGCTGTTAAAGCAAGGCTGAGAGCCGTGCTGGTTGCAAAACTGGTCGTGCCGTCACCTTCGTGAACGGAGACAAACATCACAACACGTGCGCCTGGCATCAAGGGTTCAAGACGCGTTGTCACGCGTTCGATATGCCCAGTAATGTCCCGAAGATCACGCATGCATGACAGCCCGTTTGATTCATCAAACCTGTAACATAAACAAGGTTAACGAGGTTTTTCGCCTTGAACTAGCGGTCTGCGATTGCCAGTACCGGCAACCCGGTGGCGCGCGATAGAGCCTGAGGCGTTGCAAATCCGCCCCGGGTAAACGCATAGATCAAACCGGCGCAAAGGGCCGTAAACCCGGCAATCAGAAGGCTCAACAAGGCGACGGGAAACTTCAGACTGCTACCCCGAAGCGGTACCCGCGCCTGATCAGTGATGCGCACGCTTTCGACGTCTCCGCTGGCAAGATCAACCAAAGCCCCTTCCTGTTGAACGCGCTGGCCAAGTGAATCGATGTTCTCTTCCAGCAAGGCGCGTTGGCGTTGCAATTGGTTCCAGCGGGGCTGTAACAGCGTGAAACGGGTGAGACGCGCTTCCAGTTGATCAAGCTGGCGCTGTAACTCGCGTTGTTGAACCTGTAGTGAGACGGCTTCGGCTTCCAGCGTTTTGAGCGAGGTTTCGACCGATTGATAAAGCGGGTTGGGGCCGGTTCGGATCGTGCCCGTTGGGCCGTCCTGATTGGCGAGGAAGGCTTCGACTTGTGCAATCTGCTGATCGATGTTGCGCACGGCGTGGCTATCGGGCGTGTAGCGGGCGCGCAGCTGTTCGCGTTCGACTTTCAAACTGGCAAGCGCCTGCTGGGACGTGTCCTCTACGAAGATATTCTGCTCCGGCTCAATCGTTGTGAGTTGCGATCTTGTGGTTGAGAGTTGGCCCTGTACGGCGCTGGCGCGTGAACGATTGGTCAACAGATCGCTGGAAATCTGAGTAAACAATTCCTGGGCCGTGGTGCGTTCCCTGTCAAAGTCACCAATCCCATTCTCGTTCAGGAAAAGGGCGATCTGGTCTTCCAGTTGGATCAGCTCGCTTTCACCCTTTGTGCGCTGTTCAATCAGCTTGGCGACCGGGCGCTCGCCGAACAATTCGGCGCGGTATTGCAGGTAAGCGGCAAGCGCGGCGTTCAACACGTCGGCAGAGACGACAGGGTCCTCGTTTTCAAATGCGACATTGATGACGGGGTTGTTTGGGCGCACGCCGGCCCAGAAACTCCGTTGGAACTCTGCCGCAGCTTCCTGTCTGAATTCGGCTTCGATCTCAGCCGGACTTTGGGCTGAAACGCTGCGCAAGGCGCGGTTACGGGCTTTTGCGATATCCGGATACACCCGCTCAAGCGGGAACGCAGCGAGCGCACGCTCGGCCACGACAGGCCCGCGTAGCAGTTCCAGCTCCCCCTGAATGATCTGCTCTGCTTCGGGGAGTGTGTCGCGATAGGGGTCAGAGATGATCGAGCTGACCCGTAATTCGTCGCCCGCTCGAACGAACAGGCCGGCTGTTGCCTCATACTTGGTTGGCATCTGCAGGGCGATGAGGAGGCCCATCAGGAAGATCGGCGCACCGACCAGGACCATGATCCATTTCGCACGCCAAAGACGGACCAGCAGGTCGAGAAACGAAACACCTGACGTGGGCGCAGCCGCTCTCATGTCGCCGCGAGCAGACGATGCGGGGGCGCGATCTTCCCAGTCTCCAAGAGTCGCCATCAGCTTGGTTCCCACCTGACTCAAAGTGTTAAACTGTCACTATTCGCTTGATACTTCCTTAAACATTAACGCAGACCTTGGGGATGTGTTTTAGCTAGCCCAAGAAAACGACTATGCGCGCTCTTTTGCTTTTGCCTGCCTTGCTTTTAGGCGCTTGTGAGACCCCGCAGCCGTCACCTTACATGTCGGTGATGGACTGGTCGCACGCCGATGGTCTGGATGCGCCCTACTTACTGGCACCTGGCGATGAGATCGAGGTTGTGGTGCACAGCGCGCCGGAACTGTCGCGAACGCTGACAATCAATCCGGATGGACGATTTCGTATGCCGTTTACCGGACCGATCATGGCCTCGGCGAGAACCCTGGAACAGGTCAAAATCGGCACCAGCGGCGCTTTGGCGAGTGAGTTGAACGATCCAGATGTGGATGTCTTTCTGATCGCGGCAGGGTCTCAGCAGATTTTTGTCGGCGGCGAAGTGACCAATCCGGGGCTGTTTGATCTGCCGGGGCAGATTGATCCACTGCAAGCCGTGATCATGGCTGGCGGTGTGACGGATGCCGGGCGCGATGATCAGGTTGTCCTGATGCGGCGGCTACCCGGCGGGGACGTGCAGTCCGCGATTTTTGATCTGGAAGCGGGCATCAACGATACTGAACTTGCGCCTTGGACGCCGTTGCGGCGGTTCGATGTGGTCTTTGTCAGCCGCAAGCGGATTGCCGATCAAAACCTGTTTGTGCAGCAATTCATCCGCAACGCCCTGCCGATCGACTTCTCAATTTTCTACGATATCTCTGGCAATAGCCGCTAATCGGCCTTTTCGATCCCAGCTGAACAGCTTATGCGAGGGGAAACTCTCAAGACAGGAGCCGTATCCGCATGGCCGATCCAGAAAACACTCTCATCCTTGAAACGTCCAAAGGGACCGCGAAAATCGAACTTCGGCCCGATCTGGCCCCCGGACATGTCACCCGGATCAAGGAGCTGGCGCGTGAGGGGTTCTATGACGGCATTGTCTTTCACCGAGTGATTGATGGCTTTATGGCGCAGGTCGGTTGTCCGCAGGGGACAGGTATGGGCGGGTCTTCGAAGCCCAACCTGAAAGCTGAGTTTAATTCAGAGCCACACGTTCGCGGCACCTGCTCGATGGCCCGGACCAACCAGCCGAATACGGCAAACAGCCAGTTCTTCATCTGCTTTGGCGACACCGCCTTCCTTGACGGCCAGTACACTGTCTGGGGCAAGGTGACCGAAGGTATGGATGTGATTGACCAGCTGCAACGCGGTGAGCCACCACGCAATCCGGACTCCATTGTCTCTATGAAAGTTGCCGCAGACACTTAAGGTTCACGTCCCGGGCGCTAAACTGGCGAAGACATGAACACAGCCAAAGCGAGCAAAGCGAGCAGATTTCGCGGTACCAACCTGTTGGGATCGCGAATTGCACGTCTGATATTTGCATCCAATCTTGCCGGGCTGGCAATCCTGATCGCCGGCGCGATGGTGCTGAATGGCATGCGGGCAAGCTTCGTTCTGTCAAAGAAGCAGGATCTGGTCGGGCAGGCGCAGCTTCTATCCAATCTGATCGCCGATGCGGCCACTTATGGACAGCCTGAACCGAGTATGGATGAGACGCTGGCACGCGATGCGCTGGCGTCTTTGTCGCTTCCGATCACCATTCGGGGCAAGCTGTTCATGCCGGATGCGACCCTGCTTGGTGACAGTTACTTTCTGTCAGACCGGGTCGTTATAAGTTCACTGCCGCCGCTGCAGGAGCCTGGCAGACTGGAGGTCTGGAGTACCAACCTGTCTGAAATGGGAATCAGTGTGATTGATTCGTTTACGCCGTCGGGTGGGACGGAGGCGGTGCGGACCCGGACTTATGATGAAGAGTTTGCTGAGGCCGTGCAGGGCAATGAGGCGGCGAGCCAGCGCTTCAATGATCGCGGGCAAAGGATCATCTCCGTATCAGTTCCGATCCAGCGTGTTTCGGCGGTTGTCGGTGTCCTGACCCTCGAGTCCAACGACATTGAGGCGATTATCCGGGCCGAACGCGCCGCCTTGATCCCGTTTATCGCAGTCGCCATTCTGGTTGCGCTGATCACCTCGGCGCTTCTCACCATCGGTATTGCGAACCCCTTGAAACGGCTCGCACTTGCTGCGGACGATATTCGATCTGGCGCGCGCAAGAGCGTCGATTTGCCAAAGGTCAGCGGACGCCATGACGAAATTGGCCGCCTCGCCAGATCCATGGAGACGATGACGTCGGCCCTGTTTGAACGGATTACGGCGAACGAAGCTTTCGCCGCCGATGTCGCGCATGAGCTAAAAAATCCACTGACCTCAATTCGGTCTGCGGTTGAAACGGCTGAGATGGTTCAGGATGATCCCGTTGCCCTCGCCAAGTTACGGGCGGTGATCGCCAAAGATGTGAAACGCCTTGATCGCCTCATCACAGATATCTCTAACGCCTCCAGACTTGAGGCCGAGATCACGCGGATCCCGACCGAAAAGCTGGATATCAGCCGGTTTGTTCAGGATGTTGTCTCGACCTATGACGGGCTTGAGCCTGCGCGCGGCGTCAGCGTGAAACTGGATGACCGAACCATGAATGCCGGATTGACCGTCAGAGGACGTGAGGGACCTTTGGGGCAGGTGATGCGGAACCTGATAGATAATGCACGTTCCTTCTCGCCCGAAAACGAAACAGTGAAGGTCACGCTGGAGCAAGGCCGCAATGGGCCGCGGACCACAGCTCGTATTCTGGTGGACGACAATGGACCAGGTATTCCAGAGGATAAACTAACCAAGATTTTCGACCGTTTTTATACAGATCGCCCAGCCGGAACGGCTTTTGGAAACAATTCGGGGCTTGGCCTGTCGATTGTTGCGCAGATCGTCGAAACCCATAGCGGGACCGTTACAGCAGAGAACCGACCGGGTCGTGGTGCACGCTTTATCGTAGAGCTGCCCGCGACATAAATTCGAAAGTGTGGCTTATTTGTCGAGATTTTGTAGTTGCTGAGATTAACGCCTGCATAACCTACTTGACGTTAACCTCCCGTCTGTCAGCCTGATTTGCAGGCTTTTCGGACGTGCACAGATGATTGGTATCGTTGTTGTCAGCCATGGAAAACTCGCGCGCGAACTGGTGCGTGCGACAGAACATGTGGTCGGTGAACAGCCGGCCTTTCGCTCAATTTCGATTGAAGCCGAAGACGACATTGATGATCGCCGCGATCAGATTCGTGAAACGGTAAAGGCCTGCAACACAGGCAAGGGCGTCATCATCCTGACCGATATGTTTGGCGGGACACCCTCTAATCTGGCCCTGTCAAACCTGAACCCGGGCAAGGTCGACGTAATCGGGGGTGTAAACCTGCCAATGCTGATCCATCTGGTTCAAGTGCGCAGCGATCTGACCCTGGAAGAGGCCGTGAATGCGACCTGTGATGCGGGACGTCGCTATATCCGGATTGGATCTGAAGTTCTGAGTCGCACCAAATGACCTGTTCCGCAAACGTTGAAATCGTCAATCGCAAAGGCCTGCATGCACGTGCCTCCGCCAAGCTTGCCAATCTTGCGCTGACCCTTCCAGCCAAGATTACGCTGTCGCATGAAGATGAGACGGCCAATGCGCGCTCCATCATGGACTTGCTGTGCCTTGGCGCTGGCAAGGGCGATACGGTCAAGTTGGTGGTTGAAGGCGAAGACGAACAAGCGGCGCTACAGGCTGTGCTGGCATTGATCGAAGACGGTTTTGGAGAGCTGGCCGAGGACGCCGCCTGCTGCAAATCTTCCTGATCCCTACAGGATCAGAGGGGCGAGCCAGTAGCCAATCGCGGTAATGATCGCCACGCCAATCAGGTTGATTGCCAATCCTTTCCGCATCATTTGCGCGATCGTGACTTTTTCCGTGGCATAGACAATCGCATTCGGCGCGGTCGCCACGGGCAGCATGAATGCGCAGCTTGCAGCAACGGCAGCCGGGGCGAGCAGGCTCGAAGGCTCAGCGCCGATGCCGACAGCAACAGTCCCCAGAATTGGGGCGAGCGTCGTCATCGTTGCAACATTGCTGGTAATCTCGGTGAGAAAGATCACCAGAGCGACGAAGAGCGCAATAAAGATCAGCAGCGGGAAGACAGACAGGACTTGTAGCTGTGTGCCGACCCATTCTGACATGCCGGTCGATTGCACGGCGCGGCCGAGCGCTATGCCACCGCCAAACAGGAGCAGGACGCCCCAAGGCAGCTTGACCGCTTCTTCCCAGTTGAGAAGCGCGCGCTTTTCATCACTGCCTGCCGGAACCAGAAACACTGATACCGCCCCGGCAACGGCGATCCCGACATCCGACAGCGCCATGAGTGGCTGGATATCGTAAGCCTCGCCAACATTGTTCAGCGGAACCCGCAGCATCCAGAGCAGAGCGACAATTGCAAAGACGATGGCCACGCGGCCTTCAGGCCCCGTCAAGGCGCCAAGCTTTGAGCGCTGCAGGCGAATATCGTCCAGCACGGCCTGCCCTCCGCCGAGTTTGGGCAGATCACGGGTCACGATCCACCAGGCCACAGGGGCCAGCAAGAGCACCGAAGGAATGCCGAACATCATCCATGTCACGAACCCGATGCCTTGGCCTGTATTTGCGGTCAGCCAGTCAATTGCAATCAGATTGGTCGGTGTGCCGATCGGTGTCGCAACGCCGCCAATCGAAGCGGCATAACAGATGCCGAGCAAGAGTGCGGTGACAAATTTCCCGGACGTATCGCCCAGCTTGGCCGCAGCCGATAGTGCAATCGGGATCATCATCACTGTGGTCGCGGAGTTTGAGATCCACATCGAAAGAATGGCTGTGGCGATCATGAAGCCGCCGATGAGCGCCGACGGGCGGCTGCCGACATTCACAACGATGCCAAGCGCGATCCGCTCGTGCAGGTTCCAGCGCTCAATGGCGAGGGCAATGATGAACCCGCCCATGAGCAGCATGACAATGGGGCTTGCATAGCCCGGCGCGATCTGGCCGGGACTTCCGGCCCCGACAAGCGGTAAGACGACAAGCGGCAGCAGCGAGGTCACAGGGATCGGGATTGGTTCAGTGGCCCACCAGATTGCCATCCAGACCATCAGGGCACCCGTGGCCCATGCGGCAAATGCTAAATCGTCTGGCGGGCCGAGTGCGACCATAAAGGCGGCAAGTGCCGGTCCAAGTACGAGACCAATGTTTTTAACGGAGATTTTCCGACCATTCATCTCAGCATGGGACCCGAGCAGAGTGAGAAGTCAAGCGATCACGGCTCAAGGACAAGATCGTTGCGGTGGATGATGGAGGGGCGACCACGATAGCCCAGTACCTCTGCAATCTGATCTGATTGCAGCCCGATAACCCGGCGGGCATCGTCGGCGCTGTAGGCTGTGATGCCCTTGCCGATCATCTCGCCCTGGTCATTCAGGATGGCGACAGCCGCGCCGCGCAAAAAGTCCCCGTCAACTTCGGTGAGACCAGCGGCGAGCAGGCTCGCGCCGCTGATCAGCGCTTTGGCGGCGCCCGCATCGACGGTGATTGAGCCCTCAGGCGTAAGATGTCCGCGCAGCCACGTCTTGCGTGCCTTTGCCGGGTTGAGAGGCGGAAGGACCCATGTGGCGGTGGCCCCGCTCAGAAGCCCGCTCAGCGGTTCGGCGCGGTCGCCAAGTGTAATTGCGGTGGCACACCCGGCGCTCCAGGCAATCTTGGCAGCCGCGATCTTTGTCGCCATGCCGCCAGAGCCGACATCAGCCTGCGCGTTGGTGCCGCCCGCCATTTGATCATGCTCTGCGGTCAGCTCGGTGACTTGCGAAATGTGCTCAGCCTCCGGCGATGTGCGCGGGTCTGCGGTGTAAAGTCCGTCAATATCGGAGAGCAGGATCAGCGCATCTGCAGCAACCATCTGGGCAACGCGCGCGGCGAGGCGATCATTGTCTCCAAACCGGATCTCGTCGGTTGCGACAGTGTCATTCTCGTTGATGACCGGCAGAGCGCCTGCGCTTAAAAGTGTCTCAAGTGTCGCCCGGGCGTTGAGCCAGCGCCGCCGGTTTTCAGTATCTTCGAGGGAGAGCAGTGATTGAGCCACTTGTATCTCATGCGCGGCGAAGGCCTGGGCGAGGGCAGCCATCAGCAAGGGTTGTCCCAAAGCAGCTGCTGCTTGTTTTTCTTCAAGTTTTCTAGGTTTTTCCGGACCGAGCAGCTGGCGCCCAAGCGCGATGGCGCCTGACGACACCAGAACAATTTCGCACCCGCGCTCTCTAAACAGGGCGAGATCAGCCGCAAGATCGTTCAACCAGTCTTGCCGTGCCACTGCGCCTTCAGCGACGAGGGCCGATCCGATTTTTACCACGATCCGCCGCGCGGAAGAGAGCGGCGAAGATTTCGCTTCGGTTTGGCTCATAGCGGGCTCCAACCCGCTTCGCTGTCAGTGTCTTCGGTATCCTCCTCTACCAGTTGGCCAAGGACACGCGCCATCTGGCCGAGCGCTTGTTTGACGCCCTCGCCGGTGGCGGAAGAAAGACGCAACGGTTTTTGCCCGCAAACCGCTTCAACGGCAGCAGCCTGTTCATCAACCAGTGCTTCATCGAGCACATCAATCTTGGACATCGCCACGATTTCCGGTTTTTTCGCGAGTTCGGGATCGTAGGCGTCCAGCTCTTTTCGGATGGTCTGATACGCTTCGGCAGGATGGTCCTGCGTGCAATCGACCAGATGCAACAGCACTTTGCACCGCTCAACATGACCAAGGAAGCGGTGTCCAAGACCAACGCCATCGGCGGCCCCTTCAACGAGACCCGGGATATCGGCGAGCACGAACCGGGTCGTGGGGCCAAGGTCGACAATGCCGAGACCGGGATTGAGCGTCGTAAAGGGATAGTCAGCGATTTTCGGTTTGGCGGCCGTCGCGCGGCTTAGAAATGTCGACTTTCCGGCATTTGGCAGCCCCAGCAACCCGGCATCGGCGAGAAGTTTAAGACGCAGCCAGAGCGTGAATTCTTCGCCCTCTTCGCCAGCATTCGCCCGTCTGGGCGCCCGGTTGGTCGAGGACTTAAACCGCAGATTGCCCCAGCCACCATTGCCGCCGCGGGCCACCATGATCTTGTCGCCAACCTCTGTCAGGTCCGCGATCAGGGTTTCCTGATCTTCCTCGTAAATCTGGGTTCCAACCGGCACTTTAAGAACCTTGTCGGCGCCTGTGCGGCCATGGCGCTGCTTGCCCATGCCATGCGCACCGCGTTCGGCCCTGTGGTGCTGTTGGTAGCGAAAGTCGATCAGCGTATTCAGGCCTTCAACAGCCTCGACATAGACATGCCCGCCACGTCCGCCATCGCCGCCATCAGGCCCGCCAAATTCGACATAGGCTTCGCGCCGGAATGACGCGCAGCCATTACCGCCAAATCCAGCCTGGACGTATACTTTTGCCTGATCAAGGAACTTCATAGCGCCCTCCTAACGCGGCGATGCCCGTATGGCCAGCAATCGCCTCAGACAGGTCACATCCGCGTGACTTGCTAATAGGTCACTGTGCGGCCTCTCGATTCCAGTGTAACGTGCCGCAAACTGGAGGACATGGATATGAGCCGTACCTGGATGATCGCAATCGCAATTCTTGCCCTGTCGAGCGGCGCGCCGCCGATCGCCAGTGCAGCTGGTGGTGGTTCATCAGCGCCAAGTGCAAGTGGCCCAAGCTATGACCCTGTCGAAGAGTACCAAAAGGGCGTTCAGGCCCTGCAGGACCAGGACTACAAAGGCGCTGAAAAGGCGATGAAGCGGGTCATCAAAGTCGCCAAACGCGATGCCAACAGCCATTATATTCTCGGGCTCGCGCATTTTGGTCAGGAAGAATACAAATCGTCCGCAAAGGCCCTGCGCAAAGCCGTTCGCTATGACGAGACCCTTTACGATGCGCACGCCAAACTGGGCCTCGCTTACTTACTCAGCGATCAGGCCGGCAAAGCAGATGATGTCCTATCTGATCTGAGCGCGGCAAAGGAAACCTGCGCAGGCACGTGCGATCAAGCTGCCGCGATTGATACGGCGATCACGCAGATCGAGGCGGCAAAGGCGCAACCTGCGCCTGTAGAGACGTCCAGCCTTGTTCCGTCGATTACGAAAGCAAGTCTGGATCACGGGGATATGCTGTATGCGGATGCGGTTCGTCTGATCAACCTTGAGCGCTATGACGAGGCGATCACCGAGTTGAAGACAGCATCTGCGATTATCGGGCCGCATCCTGATGTGCTGACCTATCTCGGCTTTGCCCATCGCAAGAAAGGTGCGTCAGAAGCCGCGCTGCTTTACTATTCCGAAGCGCTGGCCATTGCGCCGGATCACCTGAACGCAACAGAGTATCTGGGGGAGTATTATGTTGAGCAGGGCAATTTTGCCGCCGCTCAGGTGCAGTTGATCAAACTGGAGGCGCTTTGCCCGTTTGGCTGCGCTCAGGCTGAAGAGCTACGCAGCTGGATTGGTGAAAACGGAATTTGAAATCGGCGCGTCTTGTCTTTGCCTGCGTCGCGGTCCTGGCGGCCTGCACCCCAAAGCCATCTGCGACAGTTCCAGTCTCGATTGACGATCTGGCCTGGATCGGTCCAGACGCTGACCCGATAGAGGTGCTGACCGAAGAACCCCGAACATGCCTGAAAACAGCTTCACCAAGCATAGAGGTGGGCGAGTTGTTGTTTAACAGCCCGCTCTTGCTGGGCGGACAGGCTGCGAAGGCGGGCCTGCATTGCGGCGCGTGCCACCGGAATGGACGCGGCAACCCCGATTTTGTGTTTCATGGCGTTTCTGGTGTTGCTGGAACGGCAGACGTGACCCATGGCTTGTTCGGGCCTGATCGCGCAGATGATATGTTCAATCCGGTTGTGATCCCCGATCTGGCGGTCCCTGAGGGCAGGGTGCGGGTGGACCGCAATTCACCGGGTGCGGTTGAGGCCTTCCTTGAAGCGCAAATCGTAGAAGAATTTGATGGCGCAGCGCCCTCAAAGACGGTCATTGCTGCGCTTGCAGCCTATGTTCGGGCTTTGGACGAAGACGCTTGCGATGGAACGGGCGACAAGGCCGTTTCGTGGAGAGACGAGACCCGCCGGATCAAAGCGGGACTGGCGGAGCTGACAAGCAGTAGCGATATGGATGCGCAGACCGAACGCGCGCTGCGAAATGCGGTACGCAGTGCGCTGGGCCGCCTGCATGGCCGTTATGCCAGCGCGGATCATGCAGAGCTTCGCGCCGCTTTGCTGAAGCTCAGCCAATCAATCGGGACAGGAGTTTCACCCGAAGCAGCGGTCGCACAACTCGACTTGCTGGAGCCAGATCTACAGGCACTGGAAGCAACGTCTTTCTATAATGTGCAAAGCCTGCGTGAAGCTCTCGCGGCCCAGCAATGACAAGCGTCACAGTAGTTAATGCGTATGCCAGTTCAGGGCTATTTCGGCTGAGGCGTCGCCATAGATGTAACGGGTCGCAGGCACTTTCGTGCCGCGGGCCTTGGCATGCCAGGACACCTCGCCGACGGGTTTGAAGCCGAGCTTTTTCAACACCGTACCGGAAGCTGCATTATCAGTGTAATGCCCCGCCATGAACTTGTCGGCGTTCAGGGTGTTCTTGGCCCAGTCCATGACAGCGCGGGCCGCTTCGGTGACGTAACCATTGCCCCAGTAAGGTTTGCCGATCCAGTAACCAAGCTCCCACTGGCCAAAATGCAGGCTGACCCCGCAACTGCCGATGACCTCGCCAGCGCGTTCGATGACGAGGCTATACTCAGTTCCCTCAGTGCGGGCTTTCGCGGTCTGTGCAATCCAGTCAACCGCGTCATGAAGGGCATAAGGGTAGGGCGCGCGGCCAAGATTCCAGCTGATATCTTTTTCGCTCATCAGGGCTGTGACGGCTTCTGCGTCGTTATGCTTTGGCGGGCGCAGACGCAATCGCTGCGTGCGGATGTCGATGGGGTTCATGATGGCGCGTCTCTTGGTAGAGGAGGCAAACAAAAAGGGGAGACAGTGACCTGCCTCCCCTCTGGAAATCTGTTGGCCACCCTCCGGCGGCCTTGTCCTGCCGCGCTATTCAGCTGCGTCTGCAAGTGGCATCACGGTCACGTACTGACGGTTATCCTTCTTGCGGGTAAACTGCACTTTGCCTTCGACAAGTGCGAACAGGGTGTGATCCTTGCCCATGCCGACGCCGCGACCGGGATAGGTTTTTGTCCCGCGCTGGCGAATGATGATGTTGCCAGGGGTTACGTGCTCGCCGCCATATTTCTTGACGCCAAGGTATTTAGGATTTGAATCGCGACCGTTCTTGGACGAGCCACCTGATTTCTTATGAGCCATAACCGCTCTCCGTATCTGAACTCAGCTTATAGCCGAAACTGTCCTATTTCGCGAGATCTTTTGCCTGGGCGACCCAGTCATTTTTCTCAAACTTGCCTGCGGCACTGATTTTTTCCTCAAGCGCGGTGATATCGTCGGCGCTCATGGAAGCAATCTGCTTGAATGTTGTAATGCCTTCGCCAGCGAGCTTCTCAGCAAAGACTTTGCCGAGGCCTTTCATAACTGTGAGGTCGTCAGCTTTTGCTTCGGCCTTGGGGGCAGCTTCCTTCTTGGGAGCGGCCTTTTTGGGCGCTTCCGCCTTTGGCGCGGCTTCGGCCTTAGGAGCTGCTTCTTTCTTAGGCGCTGCTTTCTTCGCTGCAGCCTTCTTCGCCGGAGCTTTCTTGCCGTCGGCCAGGATGGATTCGATTGTCACAACTGTTTCCAGCTGGCGATGCCCACGCTTGCGGCGATAGGTATTACGCTGACGCCGCTTCATGATCATGACTTTCGCGCCCTTGCGCTGTTCAGCCACTTTGCCGACAACACTGGCGCCTGAAACGGTTGGCTCACCAATGGTGACCTTGCCAGCATCGCCGAGCATCAGAACGTCGTCGAACGTTACATCTTCGCCAGCTTCCACGCTGAGTTTTTCGATGATGATTTCATCACCTTCGGCAACTTTATACTGTTTGCCACCTGTCTTAATGACCGCGAACATGACGCCCGTCCTTCGTAAGAAGATAAAACTATGAGAGTCCGCTGCCATGGGGCGCGGACGTGAAGCGGCGGGTAAACACTAAAGCCGCTTACAAGTCAAACCGAATTTGGCATGAAATGCAGCCTGTCTGCAGCGCCTTGCTACAAGCTGCAGTTTTACCCTCTCGGTATAGGCTAAAGTCGCTGTGGTTTATTGAAGCAAACCCGATTTATCCGCTGTAACTGCCTTGCAAGCACTCCGCAGCTTAAATACATCAACGCCAAGAGCGCTGATGCCACTGCTCCCAAACGCGCGGGAGGGCATTCAGTGAGACCTAAATACGAGACGCGGGGATGACTATGAGCCTGTACACTGACTATCTGGAACAAATCGAGACCCGCAAAGAGGATGGCTTGCATCCCAAGCCGATTGAGGATGCTCCGCTGGTCGAGGAATTGATCGCGCAGATCAAGGATCTTTCGGACCCGCATCGGGCGCAATCGCTGGATTTCTTTATCTATAATGTGCTGCCGGGAACAACGAGCGCTGCCGGCGCCAAGGCGCAGTTTCTGAAGAGCATTATTGTTGGCGACGAGACAGTCGCTGAGATTACTCCGGCTTTCGCCTTTGAACTGCTCTCACACATGAAGGGCGGGCCCTCGATTGATGTGCTGCTCGATCTCGCACTCGGCGAAGATGCGGCCTTGGCACAAAGCGCCGCAGATGTTCTGAAAACTCAGGTTTTCCTCTACGAGGCGGACACAGACCGGCTTGAGGCGGCTCACAAAGCAGGCCACGCGATCGCCACCGATGTTCTGCAGAGCTATGCCAATGCGGAATTCTTCACCCAGCTTCCGGATATCGAAGAAGAGATTGAAGTTGTCACATTTGTGGTCGCGATCGGTGATGTATCGACGGACCTTCTATCACCGGGCAAGGATGCGCACTCACGCTCAGACCGCGAGCTGCACGGCAAATGCCTGTTCGAGCATGACGAGGACAAGCAGAACGCCCTGCGGGCCCTGCAAGCCCAGCATCCTGACAAGCGGGTCATGCTGGTCGCCGAGAAGGGCACGATGGGGGTTGGCTCATCCCGGATGTCTGGCGTCAACAATGTCGCGCTCTGGACCGGGGTTAAGGCGAGCCCTTATGTCCCGTTCATTAATATCGCTCCGGTCGTTGGCGGCACGAATGGCATCTCGCCGATTTTCTACACAACAGTTGGCGTAACCGGCGGCATTGGCGTCGATCTTCAAAACTGGGCGAGAAAGGTCAATCACAATGGCGCGCCGGTCATCGACGAAGATGGCGAGCCGGTTCTGGAGCAACTTTATTCGGTTGACACCGGAACGGTGCTCAAGATCAATACCAAGACAAAGAAACTCTATAACGCGGATGGCAGTGAAGAGCTGGTCGACATCTCGAACGCTTTGACACCGCAAAAAGTGGAATTCATGAAGGCTGGCGGGTCTTACGCCGTTGTATTTGGCAAGAAGCTGCAAACGACAGCTGCCGCTATTCTCGGCATCGAAGCGCCGCGCGTTTATGCGACCTCGAAAGAAATCTCTCACGAAGGCCAGGGCCTCACAGCGGTCGAGAAGATCTTCAACAGAAATGCCGTTGGTGTCGCGCCGGGTACAACGCTGCACGCCGGATCAGATGTGCGTGTGAAAGTGAACATTGTTGGGTCGCAGGACACGACCGGTCTGATGACATCGCAAGAGCTCGAAATGATGGCTGCGACGGTCATCTCCCCGACCGTTGATGGGGCTTATCAGTCTGGCTGCCACACAGCTTCGGTCTGGGATCTGAAAGCGCAACGAAATACGCCGAAGCTGATGAGCTTCATGAACGGATTTGGACTGATTACCGGGCGCGATCCGAACGGTGAGTACCACCCGATGACGGACGTGATCCACAAGGTCCTGAATGATATCACGGTTGATGACTGGGATGTTATTATCGGCGGCGACTCGCATACCCGTATGTCTAAGGGCGTGGCGTTCGGGGCCGACTCTGGAACGGTCGGACTGGCGCTTGCCACCGGTGAGGCGACAATGCCGATCCCGCAATCGGTCAAGGTGACCTTCAAGGGCAAGCTCAAGGATCACATGGATTTCCGCGACGTTGTTCACGCAACACAAGCGCAGATGCTGGACGCGTTTGAAGGTGAGAATGTCTTCCAGGGGCGTATTATTGAGGTCCATATCGGAACCCTTCTCGCAGATCAGGCGTTCACGTTCACAGACTGGACCGCTGAGATGAAAGCCAAGGCGTCGATCTGTATCTCAGAACCCGAGACGCTGATTGAATCGCTTGAGATTGCCAAAAGCCGTATCTCGATCATGATCGAGAAAGGCATGGATAATGAGAAGGGCGTTCTGAAAGGTCTGGTCGCCAAAGCAGATCAGCGCATTGCCGATATACGCTCTGGCGCAAGACCGCCGCTGACCCCGGATGCAAATGCTGAATATGCCGCCGAGTTCGTTGTCGATCTTGATCTGATCAATGAGCCGATGATTGCCGATCCGGATGTCAACAATGACGACGTTTCCAAACGCTATACACACGACACGATCCGCCCGATCTCTCACTATGAAGGCACGAAGGCCGTCGATCTTGGCTTTGTCGGGTCCTGCATGGTGCACAAGGGCGATATGAAAATCATCTCGCAGATGCTCAAGAATATCGAAGAGCAGAACGGCACGGTCGAGTTCAAGGCACCTCTGGTTGTTGCGCCGCCGACTTACAACATCGTCGACGAGCTTAAAGAGGAAGGCGACTGGGACGTCCTTAAGAAGTATTCCGGCTTTGAGTTCGACGATGACGCACCGAAGAATACTGCGCGTACAAAGTATGAGAATATGATGTATCTTGAGCGCCCGGGGTGTAATCTCTGCATGGGCAACCAGGAGAAGGCGGAGAATGGCGACACCGTCATGGCGACGTCTACGCGCCTGTTCCAGGGCCGTGTTGTTGCCGACAGCGACGAGAAAAAGGGGGAGTCTTTGCTGGCTTCAACGCCGGTTGTGGTGCTGTCCAGTATTCTCGGTCGAACGCCCAGCATTGAGGAATATGTCGCCGCTGTGGACGGGATCAATCTGACGAAATACGCGCCGCCGCCACTGTAGGGGGCGCGGCCCTGCAGGCCTAATCCATAAATGACCTAACCAGCGCAAGGAGTATTGTATCCTTGCGCTGTTCTTCGGCGGGCAAGTCTTCAAACGGGATCATAAGCGGGTGGGTTTTCTTCACCGCGTCCTTGATCGCGCCTTTGCGCCAGCCGTCTGCGAGCTTGGCTTCCATCCATTGCCGGTGCTGCCTTCCGGGCGTTTGGTCCGGGTCTTCAAACACAGAAACCACACTATCGAGCGTCGACTTCTTCATCCATTTGGGGGCCCTGTTCCAGGTCGGTAAAGGGCTTTGCCCAATTGCGATGCCATACGCGCGGAGCGCTTCATGAACGACCCGGCAAATCATTTCCTGAGTGTCTTCAGAGGGCAAGCTTGTTGGTGATTTCGGCATATAGGTCGGGTCCAGACGTGTCAGGCTTTGGCAGTTGCAGTCTTCGCGGCTTTTTTGGCCGCTTTGAATTCATCCTGAGTCAAATAGTCAATTTCAGGGCGCACGAGTGCGGTCTCCACCGGAGCGCCTGTTTCGTGATCCACGAAAGACCAGTCCTCGACAAGGCCGTATCCCTTTCCGCCAAACCAGCGCACCATTCGAAACATCAGGGACCGGCGAAAGAAGGACACGCCATTATCCTTCATTGCTTCAAGGAAAACCTTGTCAGCTTGTTTGCGCCGACCATCAGCGCCAATCGCATAGAGATAGTCATGTATGACAGCGGCAGGCGCATGGCGACCAAAGGGCTGGATCAGAAACTGAACCGCAGAGGGGATCGAGGCGAAATCGGTGACAAAGCCGGTCGGGATTTCGACGCGGCCGCGGATAATCATATGCTCATAGGCATAAGGGCGAACGACAACCGCTAGTGTCCGTCCCTGGCGCTCCATATCGGAGAGAATTGCGACCGCGATCAGCCGGCGCCGTTTGGTCGCTTTGCTGATCTTCGTCATCTCGCCAACAACTTCCAGATTTGCTGATTCCAGCCGGCGCATTTCGTGCTCGAGTTGGGTGTCGATAAAAGGCATGTTTGCCTCCGTCTTGGTTAGACCATAGGTGAGCTTAGGTGTTCATGTATGCTTGCTCTGATCGCCTGTATCCAGTGGCCCTGATTGGCTTCGTAATCGATTACGCCTGATGGCATTTTATAGCCCGGCAAGGGGTAGGCATTCCCCATATGATGGATGCCAATCAGTTCCAGCGTTCTGGCATTGAAAATCGGGCTGCCGGAACTGCCGGGCTCAGTCGGGGCGCGGTAGTGAAGGGGAACCGGCTCTGGCGGGGCAGGCGATCCGATCTCACTATGGCCGTGGTCTATGAGGAGATTGTTCTCAACGGTGATTTCGAGATCTCGCCCGGAAGGATGACCGATGACGAAGACTTTCGGAGGGGCCATCCCATGCCCGCGGCGCTCTGCTTCCTTTAGCGTTCGCCAGCGCGGCGGCAACCCGCGCGCAATTTCGAACGGTTCGGCTTGCATCAGTTCGTCCGGCACGGGCTTGTTCAGGCGGAAAATGGCAACGTCATGTTTCTTGTAGCTGGAGCGCCAAAGCTCATTTTCGATGCGGTAGACCTGATCTGATGTTGTCTGCAGGAATGAGATGCGAGCCTCATCGGGGTGGACCGCGATGCCGAGCTTCGGGTCCTCGCTGATCACATGATCATTGGTCAGGAAGACATATTCGCCGCGCCAATGGTCAGAGATCAGATCGCCGCGCATAATAAAGCCGGTTCCGACGGCCCGGCCATTGGCTCTGCGGATGGCGCCGACAAATTTCCCCATGGCCACCGCGCGCAGGAGGTGGCGGACAGGGGTTGCGCCCTGATTGTCGAACACCGCTTCAAGATCAGCCAGCTCGCCTGCGGATTCTTCCAGAGCGAGGCTGGCAAGCTTTGAGACTTCGGCGCTGGTGAGGGTGAGCGATGTCTCGCTTGCCATCGCGCCGACCGCCATTCGCGTCAGAACCTTTGACAAGGCCGTGCCAGATTGCGGATCGATTTCCCAGATCTCAACGAACTGCCGGCGCGTGGCGTTCAGGGCGAAGGGGCTGACATGGTCATGGGCGCGGTAGCGTTCCAGCCAGTCTGCGGCCTCATCTTCATTCCCGAGATAAGTCGCAGCTTCTGCGACATTGCCATAATCCCAGACTGTCAGTTCGGCATTACGGTTGGGACTTGTGAGGTCCTTATAGATGCGTTTGGCCAGTCCAGCGGCCGTTTGCTTTGATTGCATCTTCCAGCCGCGCCGCTCGGCAGCTGCAAGGCAGGCCAGCATATTCACATTCTGGAAGTGATCGTTCGGTCTTATATTCGCATCTGCCCCGGCCTGATAAAACTCGATTGCGCTTTGCAAGGCGGCTTTTGCACGGGCTTCATCGTCGTTCTGAAGCGCAGCGACATAGCGCTGTTTGTAAATACGGCCGCGCAGGGCGAGCGACTCAGCCTGATTGAAGTCATCAGCCTCACGGCGTGCCATCAGCTGCGCACGAGACACCATCGCTTCGCCCGCTTGTAATTGACCGGTTTCGACCAGCGCTGCAGCGTTGAGGTAAGTGAGGCGGGTGTATTCTATCCCCGCGCCGCGCAGTTCTGAACCAAGTTGCGCGATCTGGCGCCAGCGCCGACTCTTGCGCAGGGCGGTTGCGGCGGCGATGATCTCATCTTTTGCGTCGTCACGTGATCTGACCGCTGCCATGACAAGGTCGCGGATCGCGCGGGCAATCCTGTCGGACTCATCTTCAATATCAGCTATCGTGTCATCAAGACTGGCAAGGTTGCTGGTTGCCTGGATGAGCCCTGCGCTTTCGACGATGACGCTATGCGCCTGCTCTGCCATCTGCTCGGGGCCGGACGGGTTGGTTTCCAGTCCGGGGAGCGCAGATCGGACGTCTCCCTCCTTCATGACATCGCTTAGCGTCATAACCTCAGGTGCTGTCGCGCTCTCGAGTGAGAGCACAGACTTTTGTCGTTCAAACCGGCGTTGCGCCTGATCAATAAGCGCGTCCTGATCTTCAAAGGTGAGCTTGCGGGAATTCATTACAGTAAGCCTGTAGTGCTGAAAGGCTTCTTCCAGCGATCCAAGTGAGCGAGTACCTGACCGCAGGGCGTTCTGCAGGTTGGCCCAGGCTGTATTGATTTCGGGGATGCGGCTGGCGTTCGGATTTCGTGTCGCAGCTTCGATTGCATAAACGATGTAAGGGGTTTTTACAGGCCGTCGGTTGGTTCGCAGCAAGCGGTTACGGTCTGGATCAAACCGGACATCGTCGAGTTTCAGTTTGTGGCGTCCGGGCAGAACGGCCCAGCAGCCTGTTTTCACCTCAGTTTCGTTTCCACCCATTGGGATTGGCGCACTGATACCAAGGTGAAGCGATTTGCCATCCTGCATGAACCGCTGAAGCACGCTTTTGGCGACGCCAATGGCTGTGCCGGAAATAGCACCGTCGATAATAGAGGCCACTTTGCCGGCCTTCGCCGCGATATCCATGAATTCGCGGCCAATCTTGTTGTTGCGATAGACAAACATGCCAAGATCGAACTCAATCGAGCCGTTGAAAATGGCCGGACCAAAGAACGTACGCCCGCGAAAGGCGATTTCCCCGGTTTCGGTGCTGCCTTCGCCATCCGGCAAGCCCATATCGAAAATCCGCTCGATTGGCTGCTCACCTTCCAGAGGCGTGATCCAGGACGCTCTGGCATAGACGGCAGGCCTCAGATTGGTTGTGATGCTACGGACATAGGGGTGCTCAAAGTGTAGCAAGCGGATGCTGACATATTTCAGATCATCCACCGAGATCGTCTCCGGTTGCACAGGCGAGCCTTGCTCGGGGCCGAGTTCATGAACGATCGATGGCTGAAATTTTCGACTGATCAAATCGAGCCAGCTGCGATCCTGAGCTTGGTCTGGAATGGTCACGCTGTGTCCCCTTGCGTATTCTACACGTTAAGATCATTAACTTTTCAAATGGAAATTTCCAGAGCGCAAGACGGATGATTTTGGGGCCATGCAGGTTCGCAGTGGTTTGATATGGCCAATGCCCAAGAATTGCGCGGCGGTTCGTTGAGACAGAGAGCGAAACAATCAGTTGGTCTGGAAGCGGGTCCAGCATGGGCAGAATTGTTTCCATAAGGGTGCTCAGCCTCCAAACATCAGCGCATAAATAGAATGGTTAATCCAAACCTTGGGGCGTAAAAGCTATGATACGTAAAACGATGATCTTCGCGTTTCTTCTGGCCATGGCGGGCTGTGAGACAGTGCCGCCGTCTGAAACGGTTACAGCTGAGATTGCGGCAAGTGTGAGCGAGAGCCGGTATCTGGATGAGACGCCACGGCTTGCCATTCTGGCTGCATATCAGCCTGAGATTGAGGCGCTTTTGCCCGCTCTGGATCAGGAAGCGACGTATCAGGTGAATGGCGTGACATTCTACACCGGAACGATGGAAGGGGTCGATGTGGTTTTGTTTATGACCGGCATCAGCCTCGTTAACGCGTCGATGAACACCCAGCTGGTGATCGACTATTTCAATATTGAGGCGATCCTCGTCAGCGGGGTTGCCGGGGGCGTTGATCCATCCCTGTCATTTGCGGATGTGACGGTTCCGGCAAAATGGGGACAATACAATGAGATGGTCTTCCTGCGAGAGGACGAAAATGGCGACTTTATTCCGCACCCTGGTCTTGGGCCGCAATTTGAACCCTACATGTTTATGGGGCCACGTGGAATGCATGTCGCGAGCGAAGCTGATCCAAAACCGGCGGAGCGCACATTCTGGTATCATGCTGATCCTACACTGATGATCGCTGCTGAGAAGGCGGCGGAAACGGTCGAGTTCAAGAGCTGTGTAGACGCAGAAAACTGCCTTCCTCGGACGCCGAAAGTGGTACTTGGCGGCAATGGCGTGACCGGATCGATTTTTCAGGACAATGCGGATTTCCGGGAATACTTGTTTGAAACCTTCGAGGCCCAGGTGGTTGAGATGGAAACCTCTGCCATTGCGACGGTCGCTTACGCAAATGCCGTCCCATATATCGGGTTTCGCAGCTTGTCTGATCTCGCCGGAGGTGGCGGGGGCGTCAATGAGTATCCGATTTTCGAGGTTCTGGCGGCGGAAAATGCGGCTGCGTTTCTTGCCGAATTCCTGATTGCCTACAAGGATGGGGTATAGCTCATACGCCGTCGCCGTTTAGGAGCCTTCTGATTGACCCTGCGCTTTCTCTTCGGCCTGACGCTTTGTGTGTTCCTTGCGAGCTGTACGAGCAATTTTTCTCAAGCCCTTGAAACATCGATAACCGGCCGGGTCGCCGCCCTGTTTGATGACATTCAGGATGATCCGGTTCGATTGCGGATCTTCCTGCGGGACATGCCGAAAGGGGGAGATTTGCATACCCATTTGTCGGGCACGCCCTATGCCGAAGAGTTCCTGAAATGGGCCGAGGACCGGGCGTTCTGCATTGATACCGAAGCGCTTTCAATCGAGCCCCCGCCCTGTGACTGGCCGGAAGCAGAATCTACAGAGCAGCTGCGCAAGACTGATCCGGCGCTTTATGGACAGCTTGTCGATGCCATGTCGGTTCGAGCCTTGCTGTCTGGCCGGCCGACGGATGAATCGGGCCATCAACAATTCTTCGGATCCTTTGACCGTTTCCTGTCAATTGTCAGCGTCGAGCAGGATCTTGCACTTGTCTCTGCGCAGCGCGCGGCGGCAGAGGACCGGGTGCTCTATCTGGAGCTGATGTATAATCCATCCGCAATCAACGGGTATGCTTTTGCCGGGGTCGAAGCGGACTGGAATGATGATCTTGCGCGCGCTTTTGAACGGCTTGCACCTGATCTGCCAGAGATTGTGCGCGCCGCGCGAACCGATGCCGACCTCATAGAGACAAGCGCCCGTCAAACGATGCAGTGTGTTTCTGAGACGCCTGAACCGGGATGCGCAACGGACGTTGCATTCAACTGCTACGGCCTGCGGCTGTTGCCAGCGGAGCAAGTGTTCCGACAGCTTGCTGCCTGTTTTGCGCTGATTGACGCTGATCCCCGGTTTCTTGGCGTATCTCTGGTTCAGCCGGAGGATGATCCGAATGCGGTGATCAACTATGATTTGCATATGCGTATGGTCGGCTTTCTGTCAGACCAGTTTCCAAGCGCGAAAGTCTCCCTGCATGCGGGTGAGCTGACCCTTGGTCTGGTGCCGGGCTATGCCTTGCGCGATCACATTGCCAAGGCGATCGATATTGCTGGCTCTGACCGGATTGGGCACGGTGTCGGGATCGCGTTTGAGTTGAACAGCCGTGAGACCCTGGCCCGCATGGCCCGGGAGGAGATTGCCGTTGAGATCAACCTCTCCAGCAATCGGATTATTCTTGGTGTGCTCCGCGACAATCATCCGCTCAATCTCTACCGCGCGTCGGGCGTGCCGATTGTCCTCTCGACCGATGATCTTGGCGTTTTGCGAACGGATATGACAGAGCAATATGTTCGCGCCGCGATAGAACACGGATTGGATTATGCGGCCTTGAAGGCTGCGTCTCGAAACAGTGCGCATTATGCCTTTCTGCCCGGTGAGAGCCTCTGGGTGGGCGAGGTTGGCGGGCCTGTTGTGAGTGCTTGCCTGAAGCGTGGCGGCGCAACCTGCCTTGCCTATCTGTCCGCGCATCCCAAGGCCGCGCTCGAGTTTCGGCTTGAGCAGGCGTTTGAGGTGTTTGAGGCAGACATCGTCAACTGGACGCCTTGAGGCCGACTGCCGAGCGTTCAGCTCTGGCCCCGCATTTCTGGTGAAGCTTTAAACCCGCTTCTGTCTTGCCCTGTTCATGTGATACACGAGCCTGATCAGGGAGAAGAAAAGGAAACGCTATGTCGTTCAAACACACCGCAACACTGGCTCTATTTGTATTCGGTTCCGTGTCCTGCATGTCGGCGCAGGAAGCCCCTGCAGCGCCGCAGATCACGATGGGAAATGGCACGCTCAACATGATCGAGACGTCCGGAATGACGCGGGTTGAGGACGTGTCTGTCTTCTCTGAAGTGCGTGTCGACGAGGCGGCGCTTTCGACGTTTCGTGCCAATTCTACAGCCATCACATTTCCAGAAGTTACGGTGGCGCAGAATAGCTGGCTCGTCTTGCACCCGGTGATTGATGGGCGGCCAGACGGCGATATGGTTTCAGGCTATACCTATCTCGGTGAAGGCACGACCGAAGGGGCCACGATCCAGATTGATCACCCAGCCGACCCGGGCGATCAGTTTCTGGTTATGCTTCACAAAGATGTCGATGAAGACCGGGTGTTTGACTTCGTCTTTGTTGAGGATGGCATAAATGTCGAGGACACGGCGGTGTTCGAAGGAAATCGAATGGTTTCCCACATCATTTCTGTGCCATAGCTGATGAGCGGGCCAGGCTATTGGTCCAGCATGTCCGGTGTCGGGATTGTGTTTTCATACAGGTCCCAATTGCTGGTAATCTCGTCCAGAACCGATCCGCCGACAAGATAGAGTGCTTCGACGGAGGCTTCGAGGCCTGCATAGCCTTCATTCTCACCGAGCAGGTTTTCAGCCGCAGTTTTGCCAGGCGGTTGCATCGTATAATTGCTGCCGGTGCGCAGGACCATGAAGCGGTTCTTATCCACCCGGCCAATCTCGTGCAGGTACGCGATAGAAGAGTAAGACCCGGTATCTTCCATGGCAGAGGTGACGAAATCGGTGGCCCCATCGCTCCAATAGCTGACCCAGGCATTGGCCCAATCATTCATCAGCGCGCCGTGCCAGAAGGTCATCGCCGCGATGTGCCCGCCTTTCAGGACAAAGGGAGGGCGCTGTGCATTCGGGTGTTGGGTGTAAAGGTTCCGAGTTTCCTGCAGGCCCTCGAGATCAGGGATCTCAACGTCTTTGGTGAGCTCATAGGCCCAGTCGCGCAGCTTTTCATTGATCAGGAACATTTCGCCGCCCATCGCCTCAGGTCTCGGCTGCGCGTAGGGGTATTGGGTGCGGCGGGCAAAATAGCCGGTCGGCCAGTCATCGGGTTTTTCGCGCGCGTCGATATGGTGGGAGAGGTCGCCATCAACGAGATAAGCTGACCAGACCGCAGAGCCGATTGAGGCATCTTCTGGGTCAATGCCGGCAATCCCAGCGACGAGCCAATACGCCTTGCTGAGATCGAAACGGGGGTCGAGCCCAAGTGCCATGGTCGACGAAGCGGAGCGGATAGACCCGATCCCGGTGACCATGATCAGGGCTTGCGCTTCGCCGTCATAGTAAAGGTCATGATGAGAGTGTGGGAAGGGGATTTCCAGGTCGAACGGCCGGCGTTCTTTCCAGAGCTGGAATTCGCCTGCTGTATCGCCAGTATCCTCACCAATCTCGAACATGGTGACAATGACGGCCCGGACGGGTAGCGGCGTTTCACAGGGGGTGTTGAGTTCGCACAATTGCTCTGCTGCGGTTTCATCACCAAAACTCACCGAAGCTGTCACGCAGCCGGAGAGTAAGCTCGCCAGCAGAGCCAGCAGGCCAGCTTTTAACGTCCAGTGTTTGCGTGTTCTCGTCATCGGTCGCGTTCTCTCTCTCATGTTTTGTTAACCGTGATGACAGCCGCCGCGACAGCGTCAATGGCGGCATGCGGTCCCGAAATAGACCCGCGTCGATGTGCTTGTTTGTGAGCAGGTTTTGGCATCGGTTGTCGTGATCGGGTCAGAATGTCTGTTGGTCGTAAGCCAACGTTAAGTCCGGGCTGTCCAGTTGTAAGCGATTGGCTATGGTCACGATATGGATGCGGCGATGAGTGGACACGTATTGAAGGGGCGACTTCTGAGTTTCCGGCGGCGACCTGAAAGTGTCGAGGACGAAGGAAGCTACGACTATTTCGATCCGGGCGCTCTGGTTATCGAGAATGGCAAGATTGCCTGGCGCGGCCATCTGGACGCTTTACCAGCGGCCTATCGTGATCTGCCGGTCACTGATCATGGCAAACACCTTATCCTGCCGGGCTTTATCGATGCCCATACCCACTTTCCGCAAATGGGCGTGATCGGATCGTATGGCGCGCAGCTCATGGACTGGCTCAATACCTATACATTCAAACAGGAAGCGCGATTTGAACAGGGCGATCATAGTCAGAAGATCGCTGCTACGTTTCTGGACGAGCTGTTGAACCATGGTGTGACCACGGCGGCCGTCTATGCGACGTCGCATCCCGGCTCCGCAGCGTCCTTTTTCGAAGCAGCGCAGGCGCGAAACATGCGTATGATTGCCGGGAAAGTGATGATGGATCGTAGCGCCCCGGAGGATGTCTGCGATACGCCGCAACGTGCCTATGATGAAAGCAAGGCCCTGATCGAAGCCTGGCATGGTTCAGGCCGCCTCTCCTACGCCATCACGCCGCGCTTTGCGATTACGTCTTCGCCAGCGCAGATGGAGATGATCCAGGCCCTCGTGCTGGAATACCCGGATTGCTATGTCCAAACCCACCTGTCCGAAAATCTGTTCGAAATCGAGGAAACCCTTCGCCTCTATTCGTCGGCGAAGGATTATACCGGCGTGTATGAGCGCTATGGGCTGCTAGGACCGAAGTCGCTGCTCGGGCACTGTATCCATCTGTCGGACAGAGAGATGGGAGCGCTTCGAAACAGCGGATCGATTGCCGTGTTCTGTCCCTCCTCAAACCTGTTCCTTGGAAGCGGCCTTTTCGACTATGCGGCCATGCACAAAGCCGGGATCCGGATCGGGTTTGGCTCCGATGTCGGTGCTGGTACGAGCTATTCCATGCTCGCCACGGCTGCGGATGCTTACAAAGTCTGCCAGCTGAAAGGGTACAGCCTTAATCCCTTTGAGAGCTATTATGGTCTAACCCTTGGCAATGCCGGAGCGTTTTCTATGGCCGATCGGATTGGAACGCTGGCGGTGGGTGCAGAGGCTGATCTTGTTGTATTGGACAGCCTCGCCACCAGCGCGATGTGCACACGGATGGAGAGCGCGGAATCGCTCGCTGAAGAGCTGTTTGTGCTTCAGACGCTGGGCGATGATCGCAGCATTTCCCAGACTTACATTGCCGGTCAGCCGAGCAAGATCAAAGCGTCCTGAAGCGGCGGTCTTTCAACCAGACTCATTCGGCCACTTGAGGTCTTTGATTGTGCACAAATGTTCCATACGCAAATGCGCGGATTTGCTATGAATTTGCTTTAACGCTCTTCCGGCTGAAGCCACTTTTTCACTTGTGGTGGTTCATAAGTAATCAGCTGATCCAAGAGCACTTCCGGTTCGTTTCCGGTGAGGGCCATTTTTCGGTGAACCGAGCGCACAAAGCCTTGTTCGACCATGACGTCGAAAAACCGTTCCAGCGCGTCGTAGAACCCGTTCACATTGTAGAAGGCGAGCGGTTTGCGATGCACGCCAAGCTGTGTCCAGGTCCACACTTCAAACGTTTCTTCCATCGTGCCGATGCCACCGGGCATGCAGATAAAGGCATCTGAAAGGTCATGCATGATTTGCTTCCGCTCATGCATCGAATCGACAATGTGCAACTTGGTCAGGGACTCGTGAGCTTGCTCCAGCTCGAAGAGCTGCCGCGGCAAGACGCCAATAGCTTCCCCGCCAACCGACATGGCCCCGTTGGCGACCGCACCCATTGTGCCGTCACGCGCCCCGCCATACACGACGCCATATCCCCGTTTGGCGATGATTGCGCCCAGTTCAAATGCGGCGTCCATATAGACGTCTCCGCGCCCGGTATTCGAGCCGCAAAACACACAAATTTTCATTCAGGGGATCCTTGTCGTCGTCAATGCAGGCGTGATTCTAGCAAAGTATTGTCACCAGATTTGTTGGCTTTCGGTCACACTGTAATGCTAAAGTGCTCTCTATATTCGCGTCTTATGTGATGCAATAATTCGCTCACTCCGGCAGATTTATAGTCATTTTTCGACTCATAGTGGCAGAAATACAAGTCACCACGAATTTGAGCAGTCCCCTGATAACGGTTTGATTCGTGGGCTTGCGTGCAGCAACAGCAAAAATGAGTGCGCAATTAATGAGCACACTCCGAAAAACGAAAGGCTTCTTTTTAGAGGCCGCTGTTGTGACTGCTGTGTGTCGTTAACCTTTGACTTGAAGTTGCCGGAGTGATTTCCGGCCTTCGTCCATGTGCTGGGGTGGGCTGGTGCATGAGTCGAGTTGAGGAATTTAACCTGAGGGCGGGTCGTGTACTGAGCCGCTTTAAACCTAGAGAAAAGATAGTTGCGATGAAAAACGATACCCTATCGATGAAGGTGCCTGATGCTGAACCCGTTAGACGGGGCAGGTCCTTCTCTGTACGGACGGCGGCGGCAGTTGCTGCACTTTGTCTGTCGGCGCCAATGGTGGCGACCGCTCAGGACGATGTCGAGGAAGATGAGGTCCTGACCCAGGAAACGGTCGTCGTAACCGGAAGCCTGCGGGCGCTGCCGGTCGAGGATGTGGGCTCCGTTTTTGGCTTCGATAAGAATATCGTCGAAATACCGCGCGCCGTCTCTACTATCAGCTCCGATCAGATTGAGCGTTTCGGCATTACCGATATTTACGGCCTGGTTGCTCAGGCGCCGGGTACGTTTACCAACTCCTTCTTTGGTGTTGGTGGTGCGCTCGACATTCGTGGTCAGGCCGGTGAGACCTATTTCCGCGGTGTCCGCCGTCTCGACAACCCTGGTAACTATCCAACGCCCATCGGCGCGTCTGACCGGATTGATATTGTTCGCGGTCCAGCCTCACCGATTTATGGCCCGTCAAAGTCTGGTGGTTACATGAACTTCGTACCCAAGACTGCGCGTCTTGGATCTGGCCAGTATGCTGACGAAGCCTCAGGCGAAATTCGCTATACAGGCGGCAGCTGGGATAAAAGTGTTCTGGCGGCCTCTGTCACAGGTCCGGGTGAAATCGGCGGCCAGCAGTTTGGCTACCATCTTTACGCAGAGGTTGAAGACTCAGGCAGCTTTTACGAAAATATCGGTACCGAACAGACGATTTTGCAATCTGCTTTCGACACAGACCTGACCGATGAGATCCGGCTCGAGTTTGGGGCGATGTACCATGACTATAAGGGCAAGCAGAACGGTGGTTGGAACCGCGTGACGCAAGACCTGATCGACAATGGCACTTATATCACCGGTACAGCTCAGCCGCTCGATACCGATTTTGATGGTGAGCTGTCACCGGGCGAATTCCTGGCGGTCGGCGACTTTAACCCGTTCTTCCTGCCATTCGGTACGCCGCTTTCAGGCGTAACGGATGCTGCTTTTGCGGACTCACCATTCCTCGCGCTCGAAAACACTGGCACCGCACAGCTTTCGCGTAGCAACGTCATCCAAAGTGAGGATGACACGCTCGAGAACGAGATGCTGACCCTGTATTTCGACGTGATCTACGAAAATGATATGGGCCTCGAGATCAAGAACCAGATGTTCTACGAAGGCTATGAGAACCTGAACGAAAACGATTATGGTTTCTCGCAGTTCCACGACTCATGGGTGTTTGAAAACAAACTGGTGATCACCAAGGCGTTCGAACTCGAATGGGCTGATATCACAGCGCAGGTCTCACCCTCTGTTCGTCATACGGACTTCCTGCACGGTGATGACTTCTTCTTCGAGTACTTCCACCGCGTAGATCTGACACAAGGGTTTGATGCCCGTTCGAACCGGCTCTTGTCGACTGAAGAGAATGCGAACTTCTCAAACTATGTTGAAGGTAACTACACCAATTATGCCATCGCTGGTTTGGTCGACATTGAGACAGATTTTGGTCTGAACTTCCTCCTTGGTCTTCGTGAAGATGTTGTCGACGCTGAATCAACAGCGTTTGCAGACTTCGAAATCTTCCGCGATGAGGACTTATCTGCTTCCGATGAGGAAAATGGTACGTCCTGGAACGTGTCTGTGTCTTATGAAATTCCGGGGACCGGGATTATTCCTTACTTCACTGCTGCGGAACAAACCGTCGTCGTTGCCGGTCAGGGGGCTGAGATTTCTCCTGAAGCCCTGGCCCAGGTCGACAATGATTCACCGACTGGTGAAGGCAGTGATCAGGCCTTCTTGAGCGCCACTGAGTTGACGGAGTTCGGTATCAAGGGGAACTTCCTTGATGACCGTTTGTATGCGGCCATTGCTTACTATGAGCAGGAAAGAACGGACCGCAACATTCAGTCCATCACGGTGAACCAGGACATTCAGACCGAAGGTATCGAAGCTGAGCTAAGGTGGGCTGTAACCGACAAATTCCTTGTCACAGCGTCTTATACAAACACCGAGGTTGTCAACTTGAGCATACTGGAGGCTGGCTCTCAGTTCAGCTTCCTGGGTGCTGAAGATCTATCTGGTGTTGATCCAACCCTTCACTATGGCGGTCAGCCGGGAGGTCTTGTTTCAACGGGCGGAACCAGAGATGACGCAAAGCGTGCGGGTATTCCTGAGAACCTGTATTCTTTGACAGCAACATATGAGTTCGACAACGGGCTCGCGCTTTCTGGTAGTGTTACCGACGTCGAAGAGGTCTTCTCCGGTCAGTCACAAGCCGTGACCCTGCCAGCTTACACACTGGTCGACCTGGGCGCGTCTTATGAGTTCGATAACTGGCTTCTTCGGGTCAATATCCTGAACGCAACGGATGAAGAGTATTTCCGCGCGAACTTCACCGAGCTGTTCGGCTCCACGATCGTTCTGCCCGAGCGACCAAGAAGTGTTCAGGCGTCTGTGATCTTTAAGTTCTAGATCGCGATTTAGCGTCAATTTTGAGCCCCGGCGGATATTATGTTCGCCGGGGTTCTTTTTGATTCAGGCGAGGTCGATAAGGCGTTTTACGGAGGCGCCCGCCCGGGTCAGAATATCTTGCAAATTGACCCCGGTTAGCAGGCCGCTTTGGACGATGGCCCGGCCTTCAACATAGACGTCGCGGGCCTGCAGGCTGGCGCACAGGACCAATGCGGCGACCTCGTCCCAGGCACCGGTCATTTCAAGACCGTTTGTATCCCAAAGAACGAAATCAGCGCGCATGCCGGCCGCAAGCTGGCCGCAGCTCTCCCAACCCAGAACCTCAGCGCCGCCGCGCGTTGCAAGGCGAAGGGCGGCCCGCGCCGACAGCGCATCTGCGCCGCTTACCGCGCGCTGGAAGAGGAGAGCCTGACGCGACTCAAGTAGAAGATGATTGCTGTCATTCGAGGCGGAGCCGTCAACGCCGAGACCGACAGGAATTCCAGCGGTGTTCATGGCCGCAATCGGAGCAATGCCAGAGCCAAGGCGGCCATTCGAGCAAGGGCAGTGGGCGACGCCGGTTTTCGTGCGAGCGAAAAGGTCGATCTCTTCCTCGTCAAGCTGAACACAATGGGCGTGCCAGACATCTGGGCCAACCCAACCAAGGTCTTCGGCATACTGACCGGGACGACAGCCAAAGTGCTCAAGCGAATAAGCGACATCTTCCACGTTTTCCGCGAGATGTGTGTGCAGGCGCACCCCCTTGTCGCGGGCGAGTAGCGCAGACTCGCGCATCAGGCCCTGACTGACCGAGAAGGGCGAACAGGGCGCGACGCCGACCCGCACCATGGCGTCTGGCGCGGTGTCATGAAAAGCATCAATGACGCGAATTGTATCGTTGAGAATGGCTTTCTCATCTTCGACAAGGTGGTCCGGCGGCAAACCGCCTTTGCTCTCGCCAATGCTCATCGATCCGCGGGTTGGGTGAAAGCGCATGCCGATTGTGCGGGCGGCCTCGATCGTATCTTCTAGCTTTACCCCGTCAGGGTAGAGATAAAGGTGGTCGCTGCTGAGCGTACAGCCTGAGAGGGCAAGCTCTGCCATCGCAACCTGAGCCGAAACGAACATGTCTTCGGGCCGGTAGTTGGCCCAAATCGGATATAGCGACTGAAGCCAGGGAAATAGCGGCGCATCGACCCCTGCTGGTACCGCGCGGGTCAACGACTGAAACATATGGTGATGCGTATTGACGAGCCCCGGCGTGATCACACAGCCGGTTGCCTCAACGATCTCATCAACTTTGTCTGCCCAGATTGCCAGCTCCGCGCTGGTGCCGACGCTATGAATGGCGCCGTCCTCGACAAGCATCGCGCCGTCCGCAATTTCACGACCCGCATCGTCCATACAGACAAGTGTATTGGCATGCAGAACCAGTGTGAGGGTCATGCCGCATCGCCTGTCTCCTCAGGCGCTTCCTCGGGGACGATCAGGTTCAGTACAACGGCAAGGAAGGTCGCTGGCAGGAGGCCGGAAGTGAGCAGAATTTGAGGCATTTCAGGAAGGTGTTGTAGAGCGCCAGGCTCCAGCTGCAAGCCAAATCCCAATGACAGCGACACCGCAAAGATCAGCATGTTTCGCTGTGTCCAGTTTACAGCGGACAGGATGGAAAGTGCGGCTGAGACAACCATGCCGAACATGATGATCACACCGCCGCCGAGAACCTGAATAGGGATGGTCGTGATCAGCGCGCCGATTTTCGGTAACAGACCGCACAGGATCAGGAAGATTGCGCCGCAGGTCACGATATGGCGGCTCATAATGCCGGTCATCGCGATCAGGCCAACATTCTGGCTGAAGGATGTGTTCGGTAAAGAGCCAAAGATAGCGGCTATGGAGGTGCCAACGCCGTCAGCAAGGGTGGCCCCGGTCAGTTCCTTGTCTGTGGCACCGCGTCCTGCGCCGCCCTCGGTAATGCCGCTGACATCGCCTACGGTTTCAATCGCTGAGACGACGCCCATGAAACAGAACCCGACGATGGCGGGTCCGGACAGCGCAAATCCGAATTTGAAGGGCTCGGGTATCATCACCCATCCAGCGTTGCTGACCGGTGACAGATCGACCAGTCCAAGCGCCAGGGCAAGCACGTATCCCGCTAAAAGACCAAGCAGGATAGAGGCGGTCGAGAACAGGCCCTTGCCGAAGAATTTGAGACCGAGCGTGGCGACAAGCACGGTGCCAGCGAGTAACCAGCTTTGGGCAGATCCGTATGCCTCGGTGCCTTGGGCTGGGACGCCGCCAGCGGCATACTGGATGCCTACTTTCACGAGTGATAATCCGATCAATGAGACGACGAGACCGGTCACCAGCGGCGGTAGCGCAAACCGGATGCGCCCGATGAATGGGCTGAGCGCGGCATGAAACAGTCCGCCGAACAGCGCGCCAGTCGTGAGGGCTGCCATGCCTGCAGCGCCCGTTCCGGCAACCACCGGGATCATGATGGGCAGGAAGGCAAAGCTGGTGCCTTGCACGATGGGTAGTCTGGCACCAATCGGCCCCATGCCAATGGTCTGAAACAGCGTCGCGATACCGGCAAACAGCATCGACATCTGGATCATGTAGATGAGATTGCTGAGATCCTCTGAGCCATAGCCGAACCCGGCAGCGCCAGCCACGATGATCGCTGGTGTGACATTTCCAATGAACATCGCAACGACATGCTGAATGCCGAGCGGGATCGCCACATGCAGGCCTGGCATGTAATTCGGGTCGCGGCGCTGTTCCCGGCTCATCCCCTTGGGCGCAGATATCCGCGGCGCTGGAGCGGCAGGCACACTCATACGGTTAGCTGTCCAGGAAGATGAATTTGAACAGGAACAAGACGGCCAGTACCAGGACGCTGGGGCTGAGCTGCTTCCACCGTCCGGCACCAATTTTCAGCGCGGCATATGTGATGAAGCCGAGGCCGATGCCTGTTGCAATGGAATAGGTGAGCGGCATGGCCACGGCCGTGATGACAGCGGGCACAAAGGCGGTCATGTCGTCCCAGTCCACTGAGGCAAGACCGCCGACCATCACGCAGCCGACAAACACTAAAGCCGGGCCTGTCGCATAACTCTGGATCGCGCCTGCAAGCGGGGCGAAGAACAGTGCAACAAGAAATAGCGCCGCGACGGTGATGGCCGTCAGGCCGGTACGTCCCCCCGCTTTTACGCCTGCGATACTCTCGACATAGCTCGTCGCGGATGAGGTGCCGACGACCGCGCCGACCATGGTCGCGGTACTGTCTGCAAGCAGGGCGCGGCGGAGGCCAATGATATGGCCCTTGCTGTCGAGCAATCCGGCGCGGTGCGCGACGGCGACCAGCGTCCCGGCTGTGTCAAAGACGTCCACAAACAGGAAGGATATGACAATAACCACAAGCCCCAGTTCGAAGACCTGTGACCAATCGAGCGCGAACAGCGTTGGCTCTACAGATGGCGGCAGTGAGACGATGCCGGATGGCTCTGCAACACCGAGCAGAACACCTGCAGCCGTAATCGTCAGCATCCCGAGGAGAATACCGCCGGGGACTTCTCGCGCTTCCAGCACCACGATCAGGATGAAGCAGACAATCGCAAGCAAGGCTGGCATCGCAGAGAGATCGCCAAGGCCAACCAGCGTCGCGGGATTATCGACGACAATACCGACACTCGTCAGGCCGATCATGATCAGGAACAGGCCAATACCTGCAGATATGGAAAGCTTCAGCTCCATCGGGATGGAATTGATCACCCATTCCCGGATCGGCAGAACGCTGATCACGACGAACAGCACGCCGGATAAAAAGACTGCCATCAGCGCGGCTTCCCAGGGGATGCCCATGCCGAGAACAACTCCGAACGTAAAGAAGGCATTGAGGCCCATGCCCGGCGCAATGGCGATGGGGAAGTTAGCGTAAAGCCCCATGATCAGTGTGCCAATCGCTGCCGAAAGACAGGTCGCGACGAAGACAGCGCCCGGGTCCATGCCTGCATTGGCCAGAATGTCCGGGTTTACAAAGATGATGTAGGACATGGCGAGGAAGGTCGTCACACCCGCCATCATTTCACGTCGTACAGTGCTGCCGCGCTCTGCGATCTTGAAATAACCATTGAACATGAAAGGGCCCTCCCGCCGCAACCAAGGTCTGATTCATATCCTGCCGGGGTGGTCCCGGTCCGGCAATGCGGGAGCTGAGCTCGGATCGATACAGACCTTTCCGGCCTGTTATTGCAGCCGATTTCTGCGTTACCTGCCTCAATCCTGTCACTCCTGCGGAGTGGACGAAAAAATGCAGCACACCCCGCTCATGATCCAGTGATTACGCTTCTGCGAAGCGCGCTTCGGGGAGTTACGCGTCTCAGCGCTCTCAAAATGCGCGCTCTGGACCAGTCTTTGAGCAATTGAGGGCTGCGAAAAGAAACGAGCCGAATTCCCCCTGACAACACGTCCCAAAAGCTGCAGAATAGACCTGAATATCAGGAGGCGAGTGCATGATCCGGTTCGTACTGGATGGCGAGATACGGCAGCTGGACGTGGTTGACCCAACCCGGACCGTGCTGGAATGGCTGCGTGAGGATCAGCGCCGTGTCGGCACAAAGGAAGGGTGCGCCGAGGGGGATTGCGGCGCCTGTACAGCGGTGGTCGGGGAACTGATCGATGATCACATTCGCTACCGCGCCATCAACACCTGTATCTATTTCATGCCGATGCTGGACGGTAAGGAGCTGGTTACGGTTGAATCCATCGGGACGCCTGACAAGCTGCACCCGGTGCAGCAAGCCATGGCAGATGGCGATGGCACGCAATGCGGGTTTTGCACGCCCGGCTTTGTGATGTCGCTCTTTGCCCGCTATCAGGCGGCTGACCCGGCGCTTCTATCTGATGTAGATGATGTGCTGGCGGGAAATCTCTGTCGCTGTACTGGCTACCGTCCGATCCAGGAAGCCGCCGCGAGCGTTGCCCCCGACGCGCAGTTGCAAAGCCGGTTCGGCGGCGCTGAGACGCGCGCGCTTCTAAAATCGATCCAGCCCGAACAGGGCCAGGACGCCTCATATGAGGACGCGTTGTTTGAGACGGGCCGCAGCTGGCACAAACCCCATACCGAGGCCGAGCTTGGTCGTCTTCTGAAACAGTTTCCCGGCGCGACGATGGTCGCTGGGGCGACCGATGTTGGACTGTGGGTAACCAAGCAGCATCGCTTGATCGAAACAGCAATCGTGTTGAATGGCATAGAGAGCCTGAAAGCTGTTGAGATGTCAGAGCAGGGGCTGCGTCTCGGCGCGATGGTGACGTATTCCGATGCGATGGCGCATCTTGCCGTCTTGCATGCCGATCTTGGTGAGTTGGTTCGCCGGATCGGTTCGACGCAGGTGCGCAATAGCGGAACGATTGGCGGAAACATTGCCAATGGCTCTCCGATTGGAGACACGCCGCCGCCGCTTATCGCGCTCGGCGCCGAGCTAGAGCTTGCCTCAGCTGAAGGTTTACGCGTGATCGCACTGGAGGACTTTTTCCTCGATTATGGCAAGCAGGATTTGCGCCCGGGAGAGTATGTCCGCTCAGTTTTGGTGCCGCCGCCCGGCGACAAAGCCGTGTTCCGCACCTACAAGATTTCCAAGCGGTTCAATCAGGATATTTCGGCGCTGTGTGGGGCGTTTTGGGTTCGTCTTGAAGAGAATGTCGTTGCAGATGCGCGCATCGCGTTTGGGGGTATGGCGGCCACCCCGAAACGCGCGGCTGCCTGTGAGCGGGCGCTGATGGGACAGGCCTGGACCGAGGAAACGATTGAGGCCGCGGCCAAAGCCATGGCGGATGACTATGCGCCGATCAGCGATATGCGCGCCTCCGCAAGCTACCGGATGAAAACCGCGCAAAACCTGCTTCGCAAAGCCTATCTGGAAACCCGGGAGCGCAAACGAACGCGTATTCTTGAAGGGGTGAGGGGCTGATGCTGAAACGGGTTGATCGCGGCGAAGCCATACCGGCGCTGAAAGGCGATGTGCACGCACCACGTCGTCATGATAGCGCGCACCTGCACGTTTCAGGCGCGGCGCGTTATACCGATGATTTGCCGGAACCAAACGGCTGTCTGCATATCTATGTTGCGGCCTCAGATCGAGCGCATGCTAAAATCACGGACCTCGATCTGTCAGAAGTCAGGACGGCGCCGGGTGTCGCCTGTGTTATTGCCGCTGAAGATATTCCGGGGAAAAACGATATCGGTCCGGTCATTCATGACGACCCAGTCTTTGCCGAGACGGAGGTCTTCTATCACGGCCAGCCGCTATTTGCCGTCGCTGCCACATCTCGCAAGGCCGCGCGATTGGCGGCGATGCGGGCAAAGGTTACCTATGAAGATGCGCCGGCTTTGCTGACGCTTCAGGCAGCGCGAGACGCCGGCAATATTATTGAGGCCCCACAGACCATGCGTTTGGGTGATGCGCCCGCTGCCATTGCGCAGGCGACACAGACCCTGACCGGCACCTTGGAAATGGGCGGGCAGGACCACTTCTATCTGGAGGGGCAGATCGCGCTTGCCGTGCCGGGCGAAGATGGCGCGCTACTCATCTATTCCTCCACGCAGAACCCAACCGAAGCCCAGCACCTGATTGCACACCTTCTGTGCAAGCCAAGCTCGGCCGTAACGGTGGAAGTACGCCGCATGGGCGGCGCGTTTGGCGGCAAGGAAACACAGTCGACGCTGGTTGCCGGGATTGCAGCGCTGGTCACGGAGAAAACCGGACAGGCCGCGAAGCTGCGTCTGGACCGGGACGATGACATGATCATGACCGGCAAACGGCATGACTTCGAGATCGCGTATCAGGCCGGATTTGATGAGCGTGGTCTGCTCAACGGCGTGACGTTTGATCTCGCCTCGCGCTGCGGCTTCTCGACCGATCTGTCACTGGCGATCAATGACCGGGCGATGTTTCACAGTGACAATTGCTACTACTTGCGCAATGCCGAGATCGTCTCGCATCGTTTGCGAACTCACACAGTTTCCAACACAGCGTTTCGTGGGTTTGGCGGACCGCAGGGGATGCTTGGGATTGAGCGTTTGATGGATCAGTTGGCCTTTGAGGTCGGCCGCGACCCGCTCGATGTACGGCTCGACAATCTGTATGGCGGCCCGGGGCGCGATCTGACACCGTATCATCAGACAGTAGAAGACAATGTCGCGGGTGAGTTGATTGAGACGCTGGCGTCCTCTTCGAACTATCGCGCGCGGCGGGCTGAGATTGAGGCGGCCAATCTGGAAGATGGTATTATCAAGCGCGGCATCGCGCTGACGCCGGTGAAGTTCGGGATTTCGTTCACTGCAAAGCATCTTAATCAGGCAGGCGCGCTGATCCATGTTTACGCCGACGGGACGATCCAGCTGAACCATGGCGGCACTGAGATGGGGCAGGGCCTGATGGTCAAGGTTGCTCAGGTCGTCGCGCATGAGTTCCAGGTCGATATTGACCAGATCAAGATCATGGCGACGTCGACGGAGAAGGTGCCGAACACTTCGGCGACGGCGGCTTCTTCAGGTTCTGATCTCAACGGTATGGCGGCGCAAGCAGCCGCCAAAAAGATCAAGGACCGGCTTGTGGCTTTTATGGCGGAACGTGACGGGGTGCCTGCGGATACGGTTGTATTTGAGAGTAATCGCATTCGCGCAGGAGAGACCGAGTATACGTTTCAGGAGGTTGTAAAAGCGGCCTATTTCGGGCGTGTCTCCTTGTCTGCGACCGGCTATTACCGCACGCCGAAAATCCACTATGATCGCGAGCTGCATCGCGGGCGACCGTTCTTCTATTTTGCTTATGGAGCGGCGGTTTCAGAGGTTGAGATTGATACGCTGACCGGGGAAAACCGGGTCGTGCGAACGGATGTGTTGCACGATGTCGGGCGGTCACTGAACCCAGCCATTGATATGGGCCAGATCGAAGGCGGCTTCATTCAGGGCATGGGCTGGCTGACTATGGAGGAGCTGGTCTATGATGATCAGGGACAGCTGCGCACGCACGCGCCATCGACCTACAAGATCCCCACAAGCGCGGATCGACCCGCCGAGTTCAATATTGAAATCTGGGACAAGGGCCGCAATCAGGAGCATACAATCCACCACTCGAAAGCGGTGGGGGAACCGCCTTTCATGCTGGCAATCTCTGTCTTTTCGGCTTTGACGCATGCGGTGTCAGGCGCGGCCGGCCACAAGGTGTTTCCGAAGCTGGATGCGCCCGCAACGCCAGAGCGGATCCTGATGGCTGTGGAAACCGCAAGGGGCGAAGCTGCACGAGGCGAGGCGAAGGCCTAAGCGACTTCCGGCTCCGCCTCAGCGGATTTGGCATAGCGTTGGGCAAGTATAGCGCAGCCCATCAATTGAAGCTGATGATAAAGCATCAGTGGCAGCAGCATGACCCCCAGCATTGGTGAGCCCGCAAACAGGACTTGCGCGATTGGCGCGCCATTAGCGAGGCTTTTGGTTGAACCGCAAAAGACAGTTGCAGCTTCGTCTTCACGAGACATGGATAGCCTGCGGGCTGTAAATGTCGTGAAGCTGAAGGCCACAGCGAGTAGCAATAGCACAAGCGCAATCGTGACGGCGAACTCATAACCTGAGAACTGAGACCAGATGCCACTCGCCGTTGAGGACGCAAAGGAGCTGAACACGATCAGCAGGATGACGCCTCGATCAATCAGTGAAATGACGGGTTTGTAGCGGGTTAGAAGCGTCTTGATTAAAGGCCTGACGAGCTGTCCGACGATAAAGGGCAATAGGAGGGTCCTGGCGATATCGATCGTTGCATCGATCAGGGAGAATTGTGCGCCGCCAGCCGCAGTGATCAGTGAGATCATGGCGGGGGTTAGGATCAGGCCAAGCAGGCCTGACAGCGTCGCGTTGAAGACAGCAACCGGAACGTTGCCCTTGGCGAGCGCGGTCATCGCAACAGCAGAAGAGATGGTAGACGGCAAGGCGGCGAGAAAGAAGAAGCCAAGCCTGAGCGATTCCGGTAGCGCGCCGGCCAGTCCGAAATAGAGAATTAATCCAAGGATCGGAAAAATGACAAAGGTCGTGCTCTGTATCAGGACATGAACGCGCCAGTTCTTTAACCCCGCGACCAGGTTTTCAGGCGCGAGATTGGCGCCGTGCAGGAAGAAGATCAGCGCAATGCCAAATTGCGTCACGAGCCCCAGTTTTAGCGGTCCGTCGCTGGCACCGATCTGGGGAAAAATCAGGGCGAGGATGACGCTCAGCATCATCAGCATGACAAAGCGATCTGGCAGGAAACGGCTCATTGTATTGCCCGCATTCCTGGCGCAGCCGCGATATCTGCGCTATTTTTTCTTTCCGAGTGGACGAATTTTTGCATCATTATAGTCTGGAGCCTCATTCCACCGAGATTGTTCATGGCACTCATCAAAACCGGTCTTTTGTATTTCAATCAAGCTGTTCGTGATGGATCCATCCGAAAGGCGGCTGACCGGCTACAGGTTGCATCGTCTGCCGTCAATCGTCAGCTCTTGCAACTCGAGAAGGAATTAGGGGTCGAATTATTCGAGCGGCTGCCACGCGGTATTCGTCCAACGGCGGCGGGTGAGGCCCTGCTTGCGCGGGTTCAGCAATGGACCCAGGATGTTGAAAGTCTAAGGCAGGACATTGCCCGGCTGAAAGGCGGCGTGCGCGGGACAATCCATATTGCCGCTGCCGAGAGTATCACAACCGAAATCCTGCCAAGGTCTATGGCGGCTTTGCAGGTGCTGTACCCGCAAATCGATTTCAATCTGATCTCAGGCGACAATTACTTGATAAAGTCTGCCCTGCTCGCAAAAGATGCCGATCTCGTCTGCGCCTTTGATGTGGTTGGGAATGCAAGAACTGAGACGGTCACTTCGATCAAATCGCCTATCGGTGTCATAGCGCCGCCGGATCATGCACTGGCGCGCCGTGATGCAGTTAGCCTCTCTGATTGCCTTGACTTCCCGATCATTGCGCCGAGCCGCAACTGGCTCAATCACAGTATCCTCAAGGATCTGATTGAGGATCGTGACCTGCCGTTTCAAATCGCGGCCCGGGTGGAGCGGATTGGAATGCTTCGCAATCTTGTAAAGTCTGGCCTTGGCATCGCCTTCATGTCGCCGATTGGGTTGAGCCAGGACATTCATGATCGCAAATTGGTCTGGATCCCGCTTGCCGACGGAACGATCAAACCGACAACCGTCTCATTACTTATTCCGAAGGGCCGGGTTTTGGCCGATTATATCGTTGCTTTGATTGACGGATTAAAAGCAGAGCTGGAAGCAGAAATCGCTATAGTTCGATCTAAAAATTAGAGCACTTTATGCTTTATGGTTTGAATTGAAGCGATTAAAAATCGAGCAATCCAGTCCGTTTTTATGGGTGAAACGTTACCGTTTTGCAGGTTTTGTTGTATTTCCTGATTTTTCATTGCGATGTTGAGCGACCGATGCCAATAACAGAGCGCGTAATCGCTGAGGCAACATGGCTGCACCGCAGACACCAGACTTGGAAAAGTTCGTTCAGGACGCGCTTGAACGCGCGTCGGAGCTTGAGGTGCTGTCTGAAGAAGATGTGAAGTCTGGCGTTGCTCAGAACCTCGAATTGCTGCGCTTTCACTATGAAACCGTATTGACGGCTTTGAGCGACGAGGCCCGATCATGACGCGCAACTTTGCCTCCATGGTCGAAGTTGCCGAGGCTGTTCGGTCCGGGAAAATTACGGCTGTTGAGAGCGTGGAGCGCGCGCTGAAACAGATTGATGGCGGCGATGCCAAATTGAATTGCTTTATGCACGTCGACCGGACGAGCGCATTGGAGGCCGCCGAGACGATCGACAAAGCCATAAGTGAAGGCCGCGATCCCGGGCCTTTGGCGGGTGTCCCGTTTGCTGTGAAGGACCTGTTCGATCTGAACGGTCAGATCACAAAAGCCGGGTCCCGACTGCGCGACGATGCCGCGCCTGCTGACGCCGATGCGCTCGCGGTTGAGCGTTTGAAGGCCGCCGGTGCGGTCTGTCTCGGTCGGTTAAACATGGATGAGTTTGCCTATGGCTTTGCGACTGTAAACACCCACTATGGGACGACGCGCAATCCGCATGCCCCCGAGCGTCTGGCAGGGGGGTCATCTGGTGGATCGGCATCCGCTGTTGCGGCCGGGTTTGTTCCGCTGACGCTTGGCTCGGACACGAATGGCTCGGTTCGGGTGCCCGCAAGTCTGTGCGGTCTGTTCGGGTTACGCCCAAGTTTTGGCGGCTTGCCAATTGAAGGCGTGTTTCCCTTTGTGGAGCGGCTGGACACGATTGGGCCATTCACGCGAACCCTTGAGGATATGGAGCTTGCTTATGCTGTGCTGGCGGACGCGCCGCCAAAGGAAGCGCCTTCCACTGAGGTGAACGTCGCCAGACTGGACGGCTGGTTTCGGTCCAATTGCGACCCTGAAGGATTGGCCGGCGTGGATGCAATCGGCGCGGCACTTGGCGACGCGCCATTGGTTGAGCTTTCCCTGGCCGAGGCGGTGCGGTCAGCTGCGTTCCTCATCACGGCCAAGGATGGCGGGCAATTGCATTTGCCGGACCTCAAGACCCACGCGATGGCTTATGACCCACTCGTGAGAGACCGCCTGATCGCCGGTGCCATCTTGGCAGATGAGGCTGTTAAGGCTGCCGAAGAAATGATTGAGCGCTTCAAGTTTGAGCTTGGCCAGTTGCTTGAAACTTACGATGTCTTGATCGCGCCGAGCACGCCGACGACGGCGCCAAAGATCTCTGATGGTTTGATCGAGATGAATGGCAAAATGGTCTCTGCGCGGGCTAATCTCGGGCTCTACACGCAGCCCTTAAGCGTTGCTGGCGTTCCGATCCTGTCGGTGCCGCTGAAGCGGCCTGGCAAGCTTCCGCTTGGCGTTCAATTGATCGGACGCGTTGGTGAGGACGCGCGGCTTTTTGAGGTCGCACGACATCTCGTTGAGGCGGGGCTGGTTGCCTTTACAGCGCCAGAAATCCTGGAGGTCTCAGCATGAGTGATCCTGCCGCATCTTTCCAGCAGGGCATCGTGACCAGCCCGCACTATCTGGCCAGTCGCGCCGGGCGAAGCGTGCTGCAAGATGGCGGAAATGCGGTTGAGGCTGCGGTTACAATCGCTGCTACGCTCGCGGTGGTCTATCCGCATATGACGGGGATTGGCGGTGACAGTTTCTGGCTGGTGCGCAGTCCGGCGGGAGAGGTATTTGCTGTGGATGCGTGCGGTGCATCTGCGGAGGCGGCCACACTTGAGCTTTATCAGAACGAAGGTCTCAGCCAGATCCCATTTCGTGGACCGCTCGCGGCCAATACGGTTGCCGGGACGATTTCGGGATGGGAACGGGTGCTCGGGAAAGCTGGCGGTCAGTTGCCACTGTCGCGTTTACTGCGGGACGCGATTGAACTTGCCAGAACGGGTGTTGCTGTCACCAAAAGCGGTGCCAATGTTGCGGCCTCCAAAGACGCGGAATTGTCTGTCTTTTCAGAATATGCGGCGACGTTTCGGCCAGAGGGACGCCCACTGCGTGAAGGAGACACCCTTCGTCAACCCAAGCTTGCCGAAACGCTGGAGCGGCTGATCTCTGATGGCTTGTCTGACTATTATTCCGGTGGGATCGCGGCAGACATCGCGTCTGATCTTGCTGAAGCAGGCAGTCCGGTTACAGCCGCTGACCTCAGCGCGCATCGCGCCATCGACTCAACGCCGCTCCACACCCGGGCCTTTGACGCAGAGCTCTATAATTTCGCGCCGCCGACGCAGGGTTTTGCCTCCTTGATGATCCTTGCGCTGTTTGAGCAACTAAAGGTCGCTGAGGGCGAGGGTTTTGACCATGTGCATGGGCTGGTGGAGGCCACTAAACAGGCCTTCGCGCTCTATAAGCGTATTGAGCTGGGCGATCCGGCTCTGATGCTGCGTGATGCTCAGGAAACGCTGAGCGATTCAGATCTGATCGCGCAGCTTGTGGCTGGAATTGATCCGGCAAAAGCGCGGCCATGGCCAGAACCAACGCAAGGCGGTGACACGACCTGGTTCGGCGCGATGGATGCGGACGGCTGGAGTGTAAGTGCGATCCAGTCGACTTATTTCGAGTTTGGCTCAGGTATTGTCCTGCCCAAGACCGGAATCACGTGGCAGAATCGCGGCGCGAGTTTCGTGTTGGCTGAGCGTGGCTGGAACGCCCTTAAACCGGGTCGCAAGCCGTTCCATACGCTGAACCCGGCCATGGCGCTGTTCGATGATGGCCGTCGCATGGTTTACGGTACAATGGGCGGCGAGGGGCAACCGCAGACGCAAGCAGCAATCTTCTCGCGCTACGCTCAGTACGGCATGGATTTGCAGGAGGCGGTCTCTGCGCCGCGCTGGCTGCTTGGTCGAACCTGGGGCGATACGAGTACCAGCTTGAAACTCGAAAGCCGGTTTGACCCCGACCTGATTGAAGCGCTTAAGATAGCTGGGCATGAGGTTGAAATCTTGCCAGATTATTCTGAAACAATGGGGCATGCGGGCGCGCTTGTTGGTTTGCCGAAAGGCGGCTTCATTGGTGCGAGCGATCCGCGCAGCGACGGGGAGGCGAGCGGGTGGTAGACGTGCTCTCCAAAGTCTCAGGCGCGCGGGTTGTGGAGCGTTGTGATCGCCTTGGCGTTCAGCCGTTCAGCGATATCAAGACGGGTCTGTTTCGGGCCTATCTGACGCCGGCGCATGCCGCAACGATAAACACGATTGTCAGCTGGATGAGCGAAGCCGGCATGTCGACCAGGCTCGATTCAGCGGCCAATCTGATCGGCCGGTATGAAGGCAATCGGCCTGATGCACCGGCGCTGATTATTGGTTCGCACGTCGACAGTGTGTTCAATGCAGGCCGCTATGATGGCCCACTCGGAGTAATGCTCGGGATTGAGTGTGTGGCCGCGCTGTGTGAGCAGGGACGACGCTTGCCGTTTGCGATCGAGGTGGTCGCCTTTGGGGATGAAGAGGGATCGCGCTTTCCGATCTCGATGATTTGTTCACGGGCCATGGCAGGCACGTTGACCGAGCAGGATCTCGACGTGCAGGACAGTGCGGGGCGAACACCTCGTGAAGTTCTGGAAGTGTTTCGCGAGTGGGTTTACCGCCCGATGACGAAGATCGATCCAATGGCTGCGAGCCGTGAACCGCGGGACGCGTTGGCCTATCTTGAAACGCATATCGAACAGGGGCCAGTGCTAGAGGCTGAGAACCTCGCGGTTGGCGCAGTCACCGGTATCGCTGCGCAGAACCGCTTTGAGATTGTGGTGGGCGGCGTTGCCGCACATGCCGGCACGACGACCATGAAACTGCGCCGGGACGCGATGGCGGGCGCCGCTGAGATGATCATGGCGATTGAGACAATTGCGAATGAGCTTGGCGGCGATCTGGTGGCGACTGTCGGGCGGATAGAGCTATTACCCGGTTCAACCAATGTTGTGGCGCGGGAGGTCTCGTTCTCGCTCGATGTCAGATCTGGCGGTATGAACCATCGCGATGCGGCGACCAGGGCGATACATGATGAACTGCATGCGATCGCCGTTCGGCGCGGATTGAGACTTGAAATGACCAAGCTGCAGGATCTGGCCAGCTCGCCCTGTGACAAGGGCCTGACCGACCTGCTTGAAACGGCGATGGAGCGGGTTGGGCACCCGCGTCGCGCGCTCGTCAGCGGCGCTGGACACGATGCGATGGTGATGTCTGCGCTTTGCCCGACGGCTATGCTATTTGTTCGTTGCGAAGGGGGCGTCAGCCATAATCCGGCAGAGCAGGTTACCATCGCTGATACTCAAGCTGCGCTGGATGTCATGCTCAAATTTATCGACCTTCTGGAGGAACGCGAAACATGAACCGGCCATTCCGCCAGATCGATCCACCGCAACGCCTGCTCATGGGCCCCGGCCCGGTAAATGCGCATCCGCGCGTGCTGCGGGCGATGTCTGCAGATCTACTTGGCCAGTATGATCCTGAGTTTACCAATTACATGACCGAAGTGATGGGGCTGTATCGCCCGATCTTCGGGACAGAGAATGAGTGGACCTTCCTGATTGATGGGACGTCGCGCGCCGGGATCGAAGCAGCGCTGATCTCCCTCGCTGCGCCGGGTGATACCGTTCTGGTGGTGAATTTCGGTAGGTTTGGTCTGCTCCTGAAAGAGATTTTCGACCGGATCGGTGCGAAGGTCGAAACGGTTGATGCGCCATGGGGTGAGATTGTCCCACTCGAGCAGATCGCTGCAGCGATTGAGCGCTATGAGCCAAAAGTCGTCGCCAGCGTGCACGGCGATACATCGACCACGATGGCCCAGCCGCTGGAAGGACTGGGTGAGCTCTGCCGACAGGCCGGGGCGTATTCCTACGCTGATGTTACTGCGACGATTAGCGGGATGGAGATCGCGACCGATCGCTGGGGCATTGATGTTGTCACGGGCGGCCTGCAGAAGTGTCTGGGAGGCCCGTCGGGGTCTGCACCGATCACAATTTCTGACCGAGCCGCGGAGCATATTTTCTCTCGGCGTCACACCGAGCTTGGCATTCAGCGCGATGATCTGGTTCAGGGCGGCGGACAGCGGATTGGCTCGAACTATTTCGATCTTGCGATGATCATGGACTATTGGTCAGAGAAGCGGCTGAACCATCATACTGAGGCAACGACAATGCTGTACGGCGCGCGGGAATGCGCCTGTGTCGCTTTGGAAGAAGGGCTTGAGGCGCGGTATGCGCGGCATGCAGCTGCGGGCGCGGCGATGACAGCTGGCCTCAGTGCAATGGGGCTTAAGATCTTCACCAAGGAAGAACACCGGATGACCAATGTCACCGGCGTCTACATCCCCGCTGAGGTTGATGGCGAGCGGGTGCGGGTGCGCATGCGCGAAGACTTCGAGATTGAGATCGGGACCGCCTTTGGACCGTTGCAGGGCAAGATCTGGCGGATCGGCGCGATGGGTTATAATGCGATGAAGCACAAGGTCTTGCTGACGCTCGGTGCGCTCGAGGCCGTGCTACGCAGCGAAGGCATGAGCGTTCCAGCGGGCGATGCAGTCGAGGCAGCGATGGAGGTCTATCGCGGATGAGCCGGGATCTGGTTGGATACGGGGCGAACCCGCCTGCCGCCAACTGGCCCGGAGGCGCACGAACGGCAGTGCAGTTCGTGGTGAATTATGAAGAAGGGGCGGAGAATTCCGTCCTGAATGGGGATGCGGGATCGGAGGCCTTTCTGTCAGAAATGGTTGGGGCCGGCTCGCATATTGGCGCACGTGCAATGGCGATGGAAAGCCTCTATGAATACGGCTCGCGGGCCGGGTTCTGGCGGCTCCATCGCCTGTTCACCAGCCGTAATCTCCCGGTCACTGTGTTTGGCGTTGCCAAGGCGCTGGAAATGAATCCGCAAGCGGTTGAGGCAATGTTGAAAGCCGACTGGGAAGTTGCGAGCCATGGCCTGCGCTGGATCGACTATCAGAATGTGCCTGAAGAGATGGAAGCGGCGCATATCGAAGAAGCGATCGCGCTGCACCGGGAGCTGACGGGACAAAGACCGCTCGGCTGGTATCAAGGGCGTACCAGCCCGAATACGGCCCGGCTGATCGCTGAAGAGGCTGGTTTCGTATACGATGCTGACAGCTATGCTGACGACTTGCCTTACTATGATCGCCAGCATGGTCGTGCGCAGCTGATCGTGCCGTATACGCTGGATGTGAACGACATGAAGTTCGTCGCCTATAATGGCTTTGCTGAAGGCGAGGCCTTCTTTCGTTACCTGCGTGATACGTTTGACATGCTGCACAGCGAAGGCGGACGCATGATGTCTGTTGGCCTGCACGGGCGCATCGCTGGGCGCCCGGCGCGCGCCAAGGCACTGTCGCGTTTCATGGATCACATTCTGGCGTCTGAAACCGTCTGGATCACACGTCGCATCGATATCGCGAACCACTGGCTTAAGGAGCACCCTGCATGAAGATCAACGACCCAACCGTAATCGCCGAAGTCACCGCGGCTTTTGAAAGCTATGAAGCGGCCTTGATGGGCGATGACCTCGACGCGATGGCAAACCTGTTCCGTCATGCGCCAGAGACTGTGCGCTACGGTGTTGGTGAATGTCTCTATGGCTATGAAGAGATTGCCGCGTTTCGCAAGGGCCGGGGCGGGTCACCGCAGCGCAAGCTCGGCAAGGTCGCGATCAGCTCCTATGGGGACGATATGGCGACCGCGAATGCCGAATTCTTTCGCGACAACACAACCGTGCGCGGACGCCAGAGCCAGACCTGGGTAAAGTTCGAGGATGGCTGGAAAGTCGTGTCTGCACATGTCTCATTGGAGAAAGATGTTTCGTGACATTGGACGAGATCAACACGCTCTCTAATGACGCGTTCGTTGAGGCTTTTGGCGGTCTTTACGAGCACAGTCCCTGGATCGCAGAGGCTGCCGCCGACCACCGCCCTTTTCGCGATACCGAGGATATGCTCGCCAAGATGGAGGCGGTTGTCTCAAATGCTGCGCGAGAGAAGCGATTGGCGCTTCTGCGCGCTCACCCCGAACTTGCGGGGAAAGCGGCAATTGATGGCACTTTGACGGAGGCCTCTACTGAAGAGCAGGCCTCTGCCGGGCTTGATCGCATGCACAAACACGAATTTGACGCTCTGACACAGATGAACTCTACGTACTCCGAACACTTCGGGTTCCCGTTTATCATTTGTGTGAAGCTGACCACCAAGGCGGGCATTCTGCAAGCGCTCGCCGATCGTCTGGAAAATACGCCTGACGAGGAATTTGAAACCGCGCTTGCAGAAGTCGGCAAGATTGTCAGGCTAAGACTGGAAGGAATAGTCTCATGATGGATCTCAAGACCTATACCGAGAGCGTTCGCACGGATCTGGAGACGATCGGTCTTGGCGCCTCAACCTGGGTGCGACCGAGAGATGGCGTTTATGATGTCGTGATCGTCGGTGGGGGCCAGAGCGGCATGGGCGCTGCCTTTGGCCTGATGCAAGAACGCGTGACCAACCTCTTGATTATTGATGAGAATGACAAAGGCGATGAAGGCCCGTGGGGCACATATGCGCGAATGATCACACTGCGCACGCCCAAGCACCTGACGTCGATTGATCTTGGCGTTCCGTCCTTGACGTTCAGGGCCTATTGGACTGCCCAGCATGGTGAGGAAAGCTGGGATGCGATCGACAAGATCCCTCGCGAGGACTGGCTCGACTATCTGAAATGGTACCGCGAGGTGCTCGACCTTCCAATTGAGAACAAGACCCGGCTTGATCTACTAGAGCCGCAGGCGGATGGGCTCTACAAGCTACACCTGACCGGTCCGGATGGCGCGCGGGACGTGCTTGCTCGCAAGGTGGTTCTCGCCACCGGCATTCAGGGCGGTGGGCAGTGGCATACGCCCGACTTCGTCAAGCAATCGCTGCCGAAATCGCGTTATGCTCATACCTCGGAAGCCATTGATTATGCTGCCATGAAAGGCAAGCGGATCGCCATTCTCGGCAATGGAGCCTCATCATTTGATAATGCGCAGCACGCGCTGAAGCTGGGCGTTGGCAGCGTGGATGTGTTCGTTCGCCGCAAGGTGATCCCGAGTGTCAATCCAATCCGGTTTATGGAGCAGACCGGTCTCGTACCCCGCTTTGCCGCGCTTGATGACGCCTCCAAGTATGATGTCATCACCTCGTTCATGAAGCGCTCTCAACCGCCGACGAACGACACGTTCACACGTTCTGCCGCATGGCCGAACTTCACCCTGCATCTCGGATCGCCCTGGGAGAACCTGCGCGAAGTTGAAAGCGGTGTTGAAGTGGTCACACCGAAAGGCACATTTGAGTTTGATTATCTAGTCTTATCCACAGGCCTCGTCACAGATCATGCGCTGCGGCCGGAGCTCGCGGCTGTGGCAGACAAGATCGCGCTTTGGCAGGACCGCTATAGCGCGCCGGAGGGAGCGAGCATGCCGTTGCTTGATGCGCATCCGTATCTCGGCGAGGGGTTCGAGTTCCAACCCAAGACGCCAGCTGATGCGGACGCGCTGCATGGGCTGTATGCCTTCAACTATTCCGCATTGGTGAATTTCGGATTGTCAGCTGCTGCTCTGACGGGGCTTGGCTATGCGATACCGCGCCTTGCCAAGAGTATCGCAAATCAGCTGTTCCTGGATGACAAGGATCAGTGGATGGCCGATTACCTGTCTTATGATGAACCGGAATTTGTCAGCGATTGGAGCCCTGCTGCGGCCGAGAAAGTGCCTGCAGAATGAGCCTTTCCACGCATGTTCTTGATCTCAAGAGCGGACTGCCAGCTGAGGGTATATCGCTGACCGTCTATTGTGGCGGGCAAGAGCTGGGGACGTTCATGACAGATAGTGATGGTCGGTGCGGGGACCTGCTGGCCGGGCAAGCGATGAAGGCTGGCGACTACAGGTTCGTGTTCGATGTTGCGGCTTACTTTGCCGCGAGTGACACAGAGACGTTTTACAAGACGATCCCGATTGAGTTCACGATCACGGATACAGGCCGTCACTATCATGTGCCGCTTCTTCTCTCTCCCTTTGGGTATTCAACCTATCGGGGCAGTTAGCCGCTTTTCATCTAAGCCAAGCGTTCCGTTCATTGCCTCGACCAGGACCGATACGGCGCTTGAGGAGGCTATGGATTGCCGTGCGTTTCAGGCGTGCTAAGTCAGGTTTATGTTTGATGGAACACCGCCGAAGAATGTCCTCGGGACTGATCTCGTTACTTGCGGAACGGACCCGATGACCGGGTTCTTCCGGGATGGATGCTGCAATACAGGCCCAATGGATCGCGGCGTGCATACTGTCTGCGCGCGGGTGACGGCTGACTTTCTCGACTTTTCAAAAGCGCGCGGAAACGACCTGTCGACGCCGCGGCCCGAGTTTCAATTTCCTGGCTTGAAACCGGGTGACAAGTGGTGCCTGTGCGCAAGCCGCTGGGCAGAGGCCTATGAGGCCGGAATGGCCCCAAAGGTCGTGCTTGAGGCAACGCATGAAGCCACCTTGTCTATCGTCCCGCTTGAGGTTCTCAAACAGTTTGCCTGGGCGAGCTAATCCGTCTCATGCCAAGTGTGGGTGAAGTAGACCCATGCCGTCAGCAGGATCGCGCTGCCAGAGACAAGTGTCATAACCGTACCCGGCACAAATAGCACAAAACCCGGTAAATCGAGGAAGATAAAGTACCCAAGATCGGCCAATCCGCCGACCATAGCTGTGACCCAGATTGCCGTCTTATTTTGACGCCAAATGAACACAGCGCCAATGATCGTCGCAAGACCAAACCAGGCCAGGTTCCAGGCATGTTGATCCTGTACACCGCCAACAGCCGGATGATAGTCTGCGACCAGCAAGGCAGGCTCAACGCCATCGGCAATCGCCTGAAAACCTTCAGTTGTTGAGCCGCTCAGGACGAGGACGCCCGCCAGCAGGTGCACCAGCCCCCAGATGATCCAGAGAACAGTTGCGATTTTAAGCGCCATTGCGCGCGGTGTGGACATGATCGAACCCCCTTCTGTCATAAGATGTTGTCTATCATAGCTGCCGCGTGTTCGCACTACACACCGAGTGTATCATAATGCAGCATTTCCAAACTGACAAAAAAACAGGGTCTTGAGGCTTGCCTCAGGCCGTCTCAATCGGCAAACCTGTCAATCAGATTTAATGGTCGGGGAGTTAGACCACATGGACGTTCAAAGCGAACCTACAATCCGCGTCAATTTCGAGCTTGGCCCGGACGATATCAGCTATTTCCGGGAGCGACTGGCCAAAGCGCGCAAGAACCGCGCCTTGCGAGACGATGACCGGGTTATCCTCGGGGCCGAAGCGCTCGCGATCAAGGCGATGGAGTCCAAGCCGCCAACCTTCGTGACGTCCCGCATGCTGACGCTGCAGAACATGGTCGACATGATCAAGGACCGCGACTGGCGGCTTGAGAACGATGATCGCGAACGGGTGCTGGAAGTGCTCGCCTACTTCTCTGATCCAGCTGACATCATTCCGGACCATCTGCCGGGCGTTGGGTTCCTTGACGATGTGATCATGATAGATCTGGCCGCCTTTGATCTCGCGCCGGAGCTGGAAGCCTATGCCGACTTCCTGGCCAACCAGGAAGACCTGAAGGCCAATCAGCCAGACGCCCAGCCGACCGAAGTTGCGCGCGAAGCCTTCCAGTCGCGGATGCGCCGTCGCCGTCGTCGCCGGGCTGGTCCAACTGGAGGCGCTGGTGGAACAGAGATGATTACCTCCCTGTTCCACGCTGGAAGCTAAACCGCTTCAGACGCGGTTTCGCTCTAGCCAACATTCAGATCTATCGCCCCGAGATAATCGCGCTTGCCGATCTCTACGCCTTTCTGGCGCAGGAGGTTGTAGGCGGTTGTCGTATGGAAATAGAAATTCGGTAGTGAGAACGAGGTCAGATATCCAAGGCCTGTGAAGGGCATTTTCATCTCGCCAAGCGCGAACACGACGTCCGCGTTGAGAAGGCTATCCAATTCATCGGCTGTGACGGCGCGCAGTTTGTTGACGGTCTCGGTGACGAGGGTTTCCAGCGTTGCATAGTCTTTGACTTCAAGCGGTGGCGGCGGGCCTGCCTGTCCGGTGCGAAGGACCTCCGCAACATCGCCATGATGGGCGACAGAGCGGATCTGGAACGAGAAGGGCAGCATATCGTCATGCAGGCTCTCATTCACGAAGGCGTCAATATCCATGCCTTTGGCTTCGAAATGCTCGCGTCCCTTGGCCATAATGGCTGAAAGGCTCTCTGCCTGACGCAGATATGCGCCGATTGTCGACTTGTAGATAGGTGTGGTCATTTGGGGCTCCTCCAGCCGTCTATTGCCGAGCACATGTGGCAGTGACTGTCCGCGATCACAAGGTAAGAAGCTGACTGGACGCTAACACCCCTCCCGCTTCGGGCGGTCTGGGTCGCTTAGAACGCCGCTGAGCACATCCGTCCAGATTGCATAGCCGTCGAGGGTCATGTGGAGCTGATCGGAAATGAAGATCGGTTTCGGCGTGCCGCCCTCAAGCATCGGGCTTGCGATGTCGACATAGATGAGGTCCGCGCGGGCCTCGGCATAGGCTTGCACCATAGTGTTGAGCGCGGTCTGCTCGGCCAGCTCATCCAGCCGGGCGATCGAGGGTTTGGCTGACAGGAAATAGACCGGCGCATCGCCGAGCCGATCTGTTTTCAGCGCCATGAACGCCTTGAACCGTTCGAGCGTTTGGGCCGCGCCGACCCCGGCATTCAGATCATTCTCCCCGGCATAGAAGACGATTTCCTTTGGCGCGTGCCGGGTAAGCAGCGCGTCGAAATAGCCGATCACATCGGTGATCTGTGACCCGCCAAAGCCGCGATTGAGCGGCTCAAGGTCTGGAAAATCATCGTCCAGCGTCATCCAGAAACGGATGCTGGAACTGCCGGTAAACACGGTGCGGCAGGCGGTTGGCGTGAAGACTTCATCTTCAACAAAGAAGCTGTAAATCTCGGACGCGAACGGGGCGTCCGGGCCAAACACGATCTGCTCGGTTGAAACCGTTTCGGCGGCGGGCAGGACAGCGGCTTCTTGCGCCTCAACATCGGCCACGGCGCAGGCCGTCAGACAGAGCGCGGCGAGCAGGCTGGTTGCATAGCCGGTTCTGGTTTGTCGTCTGGTCTTGGCCACGTCTGTTCCTCCCGATGAGTTTTATGCGTGACACCGTACACACGGGGTGAGATTTGTCAGCACGTGCGGCCCGGGACTTCGGGGAAGCCGGGCGGGGGAGGGTGAGGTGTTGTTGAGGTGTTTGTCATCCCGGACGGAGCGTTAGCGCAGAGCCGGGATCAGCTGGGTCCCGGATAGCCGCAGTCGCGGCTTCCGGGATGACAGGGAAGGCGGAGGAAGGCCGAGTTGGAGGGGGCGTGTTGGATAGGTCTGGGTTTGGACGCCCGCTAAGCCGCTGGCGCGGCACGGGCGTCGAAGCAGGTTGCATTTTGAGTTGATCCCCGCTGCGGCGGCGGCTGGCGCCTCGCCTACGCGATGGATCGCGCTCAGGGCTGCTCGCCACTGAGCTTCTGCAGGGCTTAGGGCTTGAGCCAGTCTTCCGGGTAGATGCGGGTTCATGTCGCCCGGTTGCCAACTGGTGTGGAGTGGCTGGCCGGTCTCGTCATCCCAGGTGTCGAACATGCCGTCCCACCAGGGGGAGTAGACCGTGCCGTCTGGGGCGACCTCGACGAAGACGCGCCGACCGGTGAGTTCTGTCCATTGATCCACCCGGCGCAGCCACCACCAGACCGCTGGCCACAGCCAGAGCGGGACGTGCTGATAATGAGGGGCGTGCCAGCGATGGATCATGGGCTGGGAGTTTATTGGAGGTGTGGATTGGGTCGGATTGGGAGATTTGGCGTCGCTCGTCTCGTACCTCGAACGCGATAGGGCGCGACGGCGGCTAATTGCTTACTAAGCTGCGAAACCATGATGAATTCGGTGCCATCTCAGAAACTCTGGGTGCGGCTGATGTTCTTTCTTTTGAGGACGTACAATCTTACCGGCGGGATTAATCAACCTCCGCACAGACGATGGATCATTCACTTTTCTTGAAACTAAAATGTCATCATTAGCAGCGACGGCAATAAGACCACGGTCGAACATCCAATGCACCGTGCCCGAGAGAGCCAACCCATTTGAAATCTTGTCTGGACCACCATGCTCGACTGGCCGAATGTGTGCGGCCTCCACCTCCGCTCGTCCGCCGCCATTTGTGAAGGACCACCCAGTCACAGCGCACCGCTTTTCATACGCTAAAAGTACAGCACCTCTGAATCTAGGGTCCCTAATCTTCCTATTAAGCAATTGAGCAACTACACGGCGATCTACTTCGAACTCGAATGGGGTTGAAGCTTCGCGCATTCCTCTTTTTGGATCCGCGGGCGCATCGCTATCGTACCTGGGTAGTTCTTTTTCAACGTCCTGCCACGCAAGCGAGATAATACGCTCAAATGTCCGTTCAGAAATGTGACGGACTGCTTGCAATGCAACACCCACGTTTGGATTGCCGCCTTGACCCTGCATCGCAGTTTCCAGAAAAGAACCCTTTGATTTGCGCGGAACGGGCTGTGCGAAATCAGCATATGTCCCGGATAGAACAGAAATGTAGTTCAGTTCCGGATTTGCCGGATCTTTGCTTATCGAGCCAAGTTGGGCTGTGGCAAAGTAAGCTCCACGTGCTTCCTTACTCACTCCGGTGTCTTTCACGGGCGAGAAAAAGACAGCCCAGTCGTCAACACATTTTTCTAAGCGTTTCAGGTATCTGTTTGGGAAGTGATATCGATCGCCAGCTTCGTCGTCGTAAACCGATGACGAACTTTGGACGAGCACCACCTTAGCCATGACTACTACCCATTCTTCCCGAACTTCCGGTCTCTCCCTGCCAGAATCCGCAGCCTCAAGGCGTTCAGTTTGATGAAGCCTTCGGCGTCTTTCTGGTCATAGGCGCCGTGGTCGTCTTCGAAGGTGACGATGTCTTCGCGGTAGAGGGAGTAGGGGCTGGAGCGGCCCATCATGTGGACGCCGCCTTTATAGAGTTTCAGTTTGACCTCGCCCGACACGAAACGCTGCGAGTGGTCGATCGCCGCCTGTAGCATCTCACGCTCCGGGCTCCACCAGAAGCCATTATAGATGAGCTCTGCATAGCGCGGCATCAGCTCGTCTTTGAGATGGGCGGCGCCGCGGTCGAGGGTGATCTCTTCTATGCCGCGATGGGCAGACAGCAGGATGGTGCCGCCGGGGGTCTCGTAAATGCCGCGCGACTTCATGCCGACAAAGCGGTTTTCCAAGAGGTCCAGCCGTCCAATGCCATGCTTGCGGCCATATTCGTTGAGCTTGGTCAGCAGCGTTGCGGGCGAGAGCGCCTCGCCATTGATGGCGCAGGCATCGCCGCGCTCAAAGCCCACCGTGATGATTTCCGGCTCGTCCGGGGCGTCCTCTGGCGCGATGGTTCGCATATGGACGAATTCGGGGGCTTCCTCAGCGGGGTCTTCGAGGACTTTGCCTTCGGAGGAGGAGTGAAGCAGGTTCGCATCGACGCTGAACGGGGCCTCGCCGCGCTTGTCCTTGGTGATCTCAATGCCGTGGCTTTCGGCGAAGGCGAGCAAGTCGGTGCGGGACTTGAAGTCCCAGTCGCGCCAGGGGGCGATGACCTTGATATCGGGGTTCAGGCCATAATAACCAAGCTCGAACCGGACCTGATCATTGCCCTTGCCGGTTGCGCCGTGACAGACCGCGTCGGCGCCGACCATATCCGCAATCTCGATCTGGCGCTTGGAGATGAGCGGGCGGGCGATGGATGTGCCGAGCAGGTAGACGCCCTCATAGACCGCATTGGCGCGGAACATCGGGAAGATGAAATCGCGGACAAACTCTTCGCGGACATCCTCGATGAAGATGTTCTCCGGCTTCACCCCAGCGGCGAGCGCCTTGGCGCGGGCCGGTTCCAGTTCTTCGCCCTGACCGAGATCAGCGGTGAAGGTGACGACTTCTGCGCCAAACTCGGTCTGTAGCCATTTCAGGATGATCGAGGTGTCGAGACCGCCGGAATAGGCGAGGACAACTTTTTTGGGTGCAGAAGGCGCAGAGGACATGGTCGACTCCATCGAAGACTGGGATGCGTAGTGAATTCACGCGCGTATGGCGTGTGCCGCGCCGCGGTGCAAGTCTTGTGATGATCGCGGGAGCTCAGTCTGCCGCGACTGGCTGATAGACGCGCACATAATCAGCATGTGTTCGCGCCGGGAAGGCTAACTTGGTGGGAGCGGGCGCGTATAGAGACTGGGTGTGAGTTGCGTTCACTTTGGCAAGCCGTCCAGCTGTCCGTTTGCACGGCGGACCTCGGCAAGGGCGGTGAGCCTCGAGTCGGTCCAGAGCGCATGATAGCGCGGGTGCTGCAGCACCCAGTCTGGATAGGGATTCGCGCCATAATACGGGGCCAACCCGTAGGGCGCAGAAAACAGATCGTTCCTCGCATGTGCGAGCTCTAATGTGTCAAAGAACATGTCCTCTGGCAAAATCTCAGCGAAGGTTGGGCCCCACATGCCGATATGATCGGTAATCAATTCTCGGTCGAATACGTTCAGTGCGTTCTTGATCTCAGCTTCAAGCTCCGGCTGGGGCCAGCCGAGCTGGTGGGCAAAAAAAGCGCCATGAATTTCGGTAACTTTGGGCAAGAGAGAAGCGGGTAGTGTTCGAGTAAATGCGAGGAATTCTCTGAACACTTCTGACCACCGCGCTATACGCTGCGGGTCGCCAGAGTAAATCGCCGCAGCTGAGGCGTAGCCGATGAAGCCTTCCTGCAAACAATTGGCTTGCTGACAGGCATCATAGAATTCAAACGCATCATCATACTTGCCCAGAACGGTTAGCCGACGTGCGACACCGAGCTTCAACACGTCATTGATCGGGTCACGGCGTTCAACCTGTTTCGACAAAGCGAGTGATTTTTCACCTTCGCCGACGATCCAGTAATACATGGCACCGGCCTGTAGGGCCTCAACTGAGGCTGGGGCGAGTGCCGCCGTGCGCTCCAGGTGGTAGCGTGCCTGAGGCAAATCCATGGTCGAGTAGGCATGCCACCCGACCAACGTCGCGTGCAAAGTATGGTCATCAGGATTTAACGCGAGCGCTCTTTCAATATCCGTTTTCAACACTGCAACGAAATTCTCTTTGTCCCGCGACAGCGGGCTGCTCGACCACCCAATTCCGATTTGAGCGAGCGCGCTCGAGGCCTTGGCAAAGTCGGGTTCCAACTCAACAGCGGTGCGCAGCGCTTCACTGGCAGCGAGGACTGCACCGTTCTCAACAAAGCGTAAGCCGTAAAGCTGGAGACCCTCATAGTAGAATTCCACGGCCCTCGGATTGACGTCCGGCGATGGCGTCCACCCCTCACCCGAGCCGACGCCCAATCGCAATTCTAGCGCCCGTCCGATCTCTCGCACCATTGTGTCTTCCAGGGCGAAGGTACCGGACACGGTATCTTCGAGTGTATCTGACCACACCACGAAGCCATCTGATGTGCGGATAAGTTGAGCCGTTACGCGAACCTGATCTCCACTGCGCCGAACTGTTCCATCAACAAGAAATGAGACCCCCAGCGCCCTGCCGATTTCGCGCACATCGACGTCCTTGCCTTGATAGGTGAAGGATGATGTTCGCGCCGCGACGGCGAGGCCCTGCGTCTTGGACAGGCTGTTGACCAGATCTTCGGTGATGCCATTGCTAAACCGCATGTCTTGTGGATCATCAGAGAAGGGTTCAAACGGCAAAACCGCGATCGATTTCTCTGTGATTGATTGATCTGCAGTAACCGTGATGCTTTCAGTGGGGTGATTGGATCGGAAGATGAAGAGCAGCACAGCTGCTGCAATAGCGAGACAAGCAACTGCAAGATAGACAGGGTTTCGACCCGTTTGCGGTTGATCCGGGGCCGGCGCGTTTGGTGCGTCTTGCGGTTTGTCCTGCTCAATCTGAACAGCCGGTTTGATCGCTTGCGTGAGCCGATACCCGCGGCGAGGGATGGTCTCTATGTACGTCCCTTCACATCCCATCTCACGCAGCGTCTTTCGGATCACGGAAATTGCCCGTGTCAGACTTTCATCTGCGCCGTGCTCAACTTTCCAAATGGTATCAATCAGATCGTTTCGTGTGACCACGTCACCCGGCGTAGATGCCAGCATGACAAGGACGTCCATGATGCGCGGTTCCAGTGAAACGTTCTGAGAATCGTAGACGAGCCTGTTTGTATCCGGTTCAACTCTGGCAGGTCCCATTGTGAAGGGCGGGCGGTGCGGCATGGTTCCAGTCTCAAATCACAGCGTCTTGCCTGTACTCTACTTCTTTTCCATTCGACAATATAGGCGACGAAGAAGATTTAAAGTCAATAGAATCAAAGACCTCGTATTTTCATCAGGAAAAGATCGGTAACGCCTCAGGGAGCCATCGGGACGTGGTGTGGGGGGCGGGTCATGGTGATTGGGCAGCAGGCAATGCTGTTCATTTCAGACCACGGAGACTTACCATGACCTCAACCCTTAAAGCCCTTTCAGCCATCGCAGCTCTGAATATCGCAACGGGCGCTGCCAGCGCTCAATCCTTCACTGTGACGTTTGGTTATACGCCAGGTGCCCCGGTCGAGCAGACCTATAGCGCGCTTGAGAAAACAGCCAAAGCAGCGTGCCGGGCAGAGTATCGTCGTGAGCGCTCAATGGCCGCGCGTGCAAAGCTCGGACGGTTGTGCACAGAGCAGCTTATGGACCGCGTTGTCGAGCGTATTGATAGCCCTGAGCTCTCAGCGCATCATATGGACGGAGAAGTCCTTCCGAACACGCGGCGTGTCTTCGCGCAAAACAACTAGTGTCGAGGCGGGAGGGCCCGAACGGCTCTCCCGTTTTACATTGCCGGATGGACGGCGCTTGCAATCCCGGCCCGCCACAATTGTCCTTAATTGATCGTAAATTGCCGCAATTTGGTCCCGCGCAGGGCCATGATTGCGTGTCAGCGTTTACTCACAATTTTAGATGGGAGACGCATCATGAAAACCACCCTTACCGCGATTGCGGCTGTCGCGAGCCTGACCTTTGCGGCCTGTGCCAGCCAACCAGACCAACTTGTGCAACCAGAGGAGGCTCAATCTGTGCATTCTTACATTCTGCTCGACCGGACCGGGTCCATGTCTGATATCTGGGCCGAGGCCCTGTCCAGTGTGAACGCTTATGCCGAGGCTGTCGGCACCGAGGAAGAGGGCGAGGTCGATGATCTCGAGACGACGGTGACACTGGCCGCGTTCGATTTTCAGGACGGCTTTCAGTATGACGTGCTGCGCCAGGGCGTGACCCCCGATGCCTGGGCCAATGTCACCAATGATGAGGTGAGCCCGCGCGGGATGACGCCTTTGTTTGACGCGATCAACCGCACGATCACGCTGGCCGAAGCTGACAACCCGGAGAAAGCCGTGATCGTGATCATGACCGATGGGCTGGAAAACAGCTCTCGCGAAGTGACCCGTGAAGGCGCGAAAGCGGCGATGGACCGGGCCAAGGAAAAGGGCTGGGAAGTTGTGTTCCTCGGCGCTGAGTTTGCAAGCTTTGGCGATGCGCAAGGCGTCGGCGTGACCAGCTCTCGCACTATGGCGGTCGGCAAGGACCAGTTGTACGAGACCCAGCAACGCCTCGCCAAGAAAGCCCGCGACTATGGCAAGGGCGAATCCGACGAGATCATCTTTGACGCCGAAGACCGGGCGGTCGCCGGCGAAGAAGAGGTCAAGGAACGCGAAGGTGAGAACCGCCGCTAGTTTCCAGAGGCGCCTACTCCCCCTCCCAACCGCCCCACAGCATGGCGAACATTGGGGTGGTTGGGAGGAGTGGATGGCTCAGGCGACACAGAAATAACGTCATTCTGCAGCCCCTCGAATGCAGGATCACGTGGACGCGGAGCCTCTTTGGCTCCGCGTCTTTTTTTTGGGGGGGGGGCGCAGTGCCGGTCTCAGTTGCCGTCGTCAGCTTCGTCTTCTTCTTCGGCCTTGCGTTGTTTCTCTTTTTCTTCCTCGATTTTGGCGAGGATTTCGGCTTCGAACTCGAAAGGCGGCAGGTCTTCGGGGCGTACGGTGGGCAATTGCGGCTCCGGTTCGCCAAGGGTTTTTAGGATGGCGCGGCAGTCCTGCAATTCCCAATGAAAGGCATTTGGGGGACCGTCTGCCCAGGCTTTTGGATATGCGAGCAAAACCTGCTTTCGGGCTTTTTCCGTTTCGCCAAGCTCCAGCCAGAGTTTCGCGAGTTCTAAATGCGGGGGCTCACGCAGTTGGCTGAGGCGTTCTGCATAGTCGCGGGCTGTTTGAGGATCGCCAAGCCGCGCGAGGGTGACGACGTACAGGGCTTCGGTATCATATGTCGGACGGTCGATTTGTCGGCCGAGTTGGATGGCCTTTTCGAATGCCTGACGGGCCGCGTCGTCGTCTCCGCGATCTTGTAGGAAAAATGCCTTTTCTTTATAAAGTAGGTGTTGTGACAAAAGATCAGTCTTTATGTTCTTGCGTGCCAAAACCGCGTCGATATTGGCTTCCTTAAGCGTGCCAGAACGTTTATCAAAAGTAACTTTGATATATCTTAACCAAGGGATCATATATGTTGGTCCCTGAAATGCATCCGGCTCATTTAGTGATGCCGCTGGTGCGTAAGTCTGCCAATCGAGATTGCCGCGGTGGTAATTCGCTAGACATAATGCGTAGGCAGTGGCAGCATTAGCGCCTGTGGTCAAAACAACACCAACAGCGGACGCCAACTCTAGTAAACGAGTTTCGGCTGCTAATCGGCCTAATGCCCTTTGAGTGATAGCAAGGTTGGAGATCGTCGTTCTAAGAGAGGCGACTCGGCGTTCCAAATCCAATTCAGATTTAAGATCCAATAAGTGTAGTGCATTGGCCTGGCTAAAGCGGCCAAGCTCACTTGCTGCAAGTGCCGCTTGATTTGAAAGTATAGGTATATTGAAGTTCGCCACTTCCGATTTGATAGCCTTCAACGTAGGGCTGAATAATTGCATTATCAGCTCAAATTGTGCTCGGCTAAGTCCCGAACTTTGCACTGCAGTATCTATTGGAGTTGCAAGTAGCTCCGCTGCTTCTGCCATTCGGTCACCGAGCAGAAGGGCCCGGACAATCTCGAAATAGGCTCGTAACTCTTCTCCAGAACTCTCACGAGAAACGCTACGCGGCGCCTGCTGGCGCGCATAGTCGGCGACTTCGCCGCCTGTTTCGTCGCGGTCCGCGGGGCTGAGGCTTGCGCGGGTGAAGCCGCGGACAAGCGGGTGTAAATCATAACTGGCTCCTTCGCGGATCAGCAGACCGCGGCGGTGCAGTTTTTTCAGAGCTTCGCGAAGCCAACGCTCTGCTGCTTGGCGCTCCGGTGAATGCTCCCATCTTTCGAGTGCTTTAAGGTAGGCAGCGTAAGCCTCTTTTGCCTCTTTACGGCGACTAGATGGTACAAAAGTTTCCTCAGGATTCTCCACCTTTTCCGGTCGATCAGGCAGAGTAGGATTGAGGACCACTAGAGCAGCATATGCGACAGCGCTGGAGAAGAAGGAGAGGCGCGCGAGCAGTTTTCGCGTATCGTCGTCCAATCCCTCAAACGCCACTTTTAACACATGTTCCCGTTTACCGACCAAGCCCTCAATCGAAGACAGATCCAGCGCTTTGGCGCCGAGCGGGTCATTCAGCCAATGATCAAAATCCCCCGGCGCGGGGGCATGATCTGTCACAAGTCCCGCAACGACACCCACCATCAGGGGATGACCGCCGAAATTTCGGTCCAGATAGGCGCGTATTTTTGTGCCGTCGCCTGTCACCCCCGCTAGCCGCATCAGATGTTCCGCATCGTCACTCGCCAAGCCCGTGAGATGTGCATGGGACACGCCAGCGCGAGGCCCACCGCCAGTTGCGGAGATGCGCAGGGCTGTTGGCATGTTTCGGGTCGACACAAGCAGTTTTGATGGCCCCGCCTCAGCCAGAAGGCGAAGCAATTCATCGTCGTCGGGGCGAATGCAGATATTCGGGTCCCGTTCGTCACCCTCTGGTGCTTTTTCAGCGTCCTCGTCACGCACTTGCGCGGCGTCATATCGATTGTAGGCAACCAGCACACGTTCCAGCCCGTCCAGCACCATCAGATATGGCTTTGCTTTCAGGCGTCGCACAAGCCTGTCGCGCAAATCGGCGCGGTTCATTTCCGCAAATTCCGAAACCGGTGCATGCTCAATGTATGACAGGGCATGTACGCAGAAATCCCGCATGCTCGCGCCGTCTTCATAGAAGGAATACCAGAACCGGCCTGCCAAATCTGGCAAGATATTGAGGGCATGCTCTGTGGCCCAGTGGTGGGTCAGCATGCTCTTGCCCATGCCGCCAATCGCCTCGACGATCAGCATGGGATCGTTCGAACGCGCCCAGACTGTAATTTCGTCCAGCTCACGCGCGCGGCCAGTGAATGGCATGCCCTGGGCAAAGGGTGGCACGAAATGGATAGCGGGCGGAGCTGGCGGCAATGTGTCCTCCCGCTGAGCCCTTGTCACGATTTCAACCGATGCTGCAGATTGCGTGATCGCTTTGTTTTCTTCGATTTCTTCCTTGAGTTTGTGTGCGGCAAGATTGGCCTTTCCCTCAAATTCGTCTTCTTTGCTCATCGCATACACCACGCGATGAGCGTGAAGTGCGCTGCGCAACTCATCGAGTTTAGCGCGTTTCTCAGAATCAAATTCGTTCTGATCATCGCTGACCGGGTAGGCGGGCCCGAATAGAAGACCGGCAAAGGGAAGCTCTTTTTCTTTCGCTTTTTCGAATTCCAGCGCCGTGGTCGACAGCCTGTTTGGGTTACGAGCATCTTCGTAGATGGCCCCATAGCGCTTTCCAAGCAGGCAAAAGTAAGCGTCTGCTTCCTCCACCATGGCGAAAGACGAACCGATCACGTCTTTGTTGGTGGAGAGCGGATGGCTTTCCATCTCTATAACTTCCATGCCGTGTTGACGGATGGCGCTTGCGGCAATTTTTCGATGCGATTCCAGATCGAGAAACGTGCTCGATAACATAACTCGTGGTTTATTTGTGGACATGCTCCCCTCAAGTTAGCGCCCAAGCAAAGGGTAGCATGGTTCCGCTAGGCGTAAAGCCCGATCTGGCGCTGTCACGCCGTTACAAAGGGAACTGTTTAGTAACTTCGCAGTGTTGTCTGTTTTATTATAGTGGATTGAGCGCGCTTTTGTTCTGTTGATGGCATACTCAATTCCAGACAATGCGGCTTTTACTTGGAGTAGTATAAGCGACTTAGCTTTGACGCCCCTCCGCAGCCCTAAGCTCTAGCCCCATTCACTGAACCGGCGTATGGGGCGGGGATGAATGGATTTCTTCTTGTGGCGCTTGGCGGCGCGATTGGGGCGAGCTTGCGGTATGGGACCGGCCTCGCCATGGCGGCGCATGGCGGGGTGTCCGGGGCGTGGGCGACGCTGTTTGTGAATGTGACGGGGAGCTTTGCGCTCGGCGTGCTGATGGGCTGGCTGACTAGCCGCGACCCGGCGCTGGAGAACACGCTCTGGCTGTTTGTCGGCGTTGGTTTGCTGGGCGCGTTTACGACCTTTTCGGCCTTCTCTCGCGATACCGTCCACATGTTCATGACCGGTGAGGTGATGAAGGGCATGGTCTATGCGGGCCTCAATATGGTCGGGGCGCTGGCGGCGTTTACGGCGGGGCTATTGATCCTGAAACGGGTGCTGGCATGAGCGGGCAGGTGGTCACCGAAACGGTGCACGAGAAAGAGGCTGGGGTGCGTCTGGACCGCTGGGTGAAGCGGCGGATGCCGATGACGCAAGGCGAGCTTGAAAAGCTGTTGCGGACGGGGCAGATCCGGGTTGATGGCAGCCGGGCGAAGTCCAGCACGCGGCTGCAGGCCGGGATGGAAGTGCGCCTGCCGCCATTTGAGAGCAAGACAGCAAGCGACGGCGACGGCCCGTGGAGCGCGCCGTCCAAACCCAATGCAAAAGCGCTGGCCTTTCTGCAGCCGCTGATCCTGCACGAGGATGAGGACATGTTCGTGCTGAACAAGCCGGCTGGGATCGCGGTGCAGGGCGGGACAGGCCAGGGCGGGCGGCATATTGATGGCATGCTGGATGCGCTGAGCGATGGGCAGTATCGCCCGAAACTGGTCCATCGGTTGGACAAGGAGACGTCTGGCCTGTTGGTGATTGCGCGCCATCCAAAGGCGGCGGCGCGGCTGGGCCAGTTATTCAAGGGCCGCGAGATGGAGAAGGTCTATTGGGCCGTGACGGTGGGCGCGCCGCATCCGCGGGCTGGCCAGCTGCGTAGCTGGATGCGCAAAGGAACTGAGCCTGAAGAGCGCGAGCGGATGGTGATGGGCGCGCATGGTGACCGGGCCTCCAAGCATGCGATTACCGACTATGTTACGATCTCTACGGCGGGTCAGAAAGCGGCCTGGGTTGCGCTGAAGCCGCAGACGGGGCGGACGCATCAGCTGCGCTTTCATATGCATGAGCTGGGCACCAGTATTCTGGGCGATACGAAATATGTGACCGCGCGCGAAGTGCCGGAACGGGTGGGGCGCGGACTGCACCTGCATGCGCGGGCGCTGGTTATTCCGAGGGCGCGGGGCAAGGCACTGACCCTGCAAGCGCCGCTGTCGGGCACGATGAAAGCAACGTTCGAGGCGCTCGGGTTTCTGGAGTCTGAGGCGGGCCGGGACCCGCTGGAGCTGTTTCTCTAGGCCTCTGCCGGGGCGAGACGGGTTTCGAACACCGCCTTGGCAATTGGGTTTACCTCATATGTTGTCAGGTTTGGCAGCGTCTTAGCGGTACGGTCGGCGGCGGCGATGATGTCGTCTATGTCGGCCTCTGTCATCGCAGCGTTGATGAACATGTTGTGGTAGGGGTGAAAGTGGACCCCGTTCTGGATCATGCCCTCTGCGAAAGCGTAAGTCAGGGCGAGATCGCGGCCGCCTTGATCTGCGTTGAACATGATCAGCGGCATTTGCACCGGGCCGGTCTGGCTGATTGGTAGGCCAGCCGACTGTGCGACAGCGTTCAGCCCGGACCGAAGGCGCTCGCCCATAGCGATCGTGCGTTCGAGGTAGTCGCTGTTACGGATTATGCCGAGTGTCTTGATCGAGGCGGCCATCGCGGCTGCGGCGAACCAGAACGAGCCGGTGACGAAGATCTGGCCTGCAGCTTCTCGCGCTCGGTCTGAGCCCAGCAGGCAGGAGATCGGATGCCCGTTTGCGATGGCTTTGCCCCAGCTGGAGAGGTCTGGCTCGACGCCGAGATGGTGCCAGCTGCAATCGCGCTCTATCCGAAATCCGGCGCGGACATCATCGACCACCATAAGGCCGTCATGGTCGTCGCAAATCCTGCGGACCGCTTTCGCATAGGCTGGGTCCGGGGCTTCTTGATCAGAAACGACTTCATGCTTGTGCGGCGTGGCGAAGATGCCAGCAAAATCGTCGCCTGCTTCGGCGAGCGCGGCTTCGAGACTGCTGACATCATTGTACTGGTAATAGATGAAGTGAGCGCGTTCTTCGGCGGTGACGCCAGAGGGGACCGGGGTGCACCAGGGCGCGGCGCCGTGATAAGCGCCGTCCGCGATCAAAACCTTGCGCTTTCCCCGATGCGCGCGGCAAGTCATCAGCGCCATCGTGGTGGCGTCCGTCCCGTTCTTGCAGAACATCGCCCAGTCGGCATGGGTGACAAGATCAGCAAAGCGTTCTGCAAGTTCGACGAACACGCCAGAGGGGCCTGTTGCGCCATCGATCTCCCCCATTTGGCGGATATATTCGGCGTCTATTTCGCTATGGCCGTAGCCGAACAGGTTCGGGCCATAGGCGCTCATCAGATCAATGAAGCGGTTGCCATCATAGTCCCAGAGATAGGTGCCCTTGGCGCGGGAGAAGAATTGCGGGGTGAGGCCGGGCAGCATGGCGGTCGACTGGTGCCCATACATGCCGTTCGGGATGACTTTCGCAGCGCGGGCCAGCAGCTCCGCATTCCTGTCTGTTTGCATCGTTCTTCTCCCTGAGCGCGCCGCGCTTATCTTTTCATTGAAGACGAGACGTCAGGGCGCGTCTTGTCAAGCATGGCGTCGGGGGCGGTCAGGGCCCGTCAACGGCGATGGCGGTAAACCCGAAGCTGATGATCAGCATCAGAATGAAAGCGGCAACCAGAATATAGACCGTCTGGCGCGTGGGCTGATCAGCCGGATCAAGCGCCGGGGGATTGGTCGCGGTGCGCGGTGAGGGTTTGAACACGAGAGACAGGATGAGCGCGATGCCGACGGTCACGATCAGGCCGATAAAGTTCCACCACATCCAGAATAGCTGCGGCTGATAGAGCCAGAAATAGAGATTGAGCGCGAGCCCGCAGAGTAGGCCGATATCGACGCTGACACTGCTAACCCTGCGCGACAGGATGGCGAGTGAGAACACCCCGAGGATTGGGCCATAGAGCGCCGAGCCGACCTTGTTGATGGCTTCGATCACGGTGGGCGCGATCTCTCCGGCAAAGGTCGCCATGACCAGAATGATAATACCCCAGATGACGGAGATGATGCGCGCATAAAGCACTTCACCTTCGCCGGTCTTGGCGGTGATGCCGAGTGTGCGCAAGTCTTCCATGGTTACCGCCGCGAGCGAGTTCATGCCGGAGCTCACAGAAGACATGGCTGCGGCAAGGATCGCGACAAGGAGAAGGCCGATAATGCCGTTGGGCAAGGTCTCAACGATATAGACCGGCATCATATAGTCTGGGCGGTCAGCCGGGATCCTGGCCATCATATCCGGGCTGGCGAGGATGGCTGCGCCGACCACCAGGCCGGTGAGGCAGTAGATGAGCACCAGCGGGAAGCGCATCAGACCGTTGGCCAAGAGCAGGCGCTGGGCCGACTTGATATCTTTTGAAGAGAGCAGCCTTTGAGCCTGGGTCTGGTCGCAGCCATAATAGGAGGCGTAAAGGACAAAGCCGCCAAACATCATCGGGATGAGGCCGAACTCGTCGCCATTGAAGCCGAGGGAGCCGACATCAATGACGCTGAGCCGTTCTGGATCGACGGCGGCTACAGCCGCGCCGATGCCGCCAATCTCTGCAATCGCGAAACCGGCGACAACCAGCAGGCCAAAGAAGATCAGCACCATCTGAATGGCATCGCCGTAGACGACCGCTTTCATGCCGCCGGAAGCCGAATAGATGAGCGTGATCACACCGACCACGGCAATCGACTGCCACATCGGAATGTCGATCACGGCGTTCAAAAGCAGGGCTGGCGCGTAGATCAGAATGCCCGTGCCGAAGGAGCGAACGATCTGAAACGAAAGGCTGATCAGGATGCGGGTTGAAAAGCCAAACCGCGTTTGCAGGAAGTCATAGATGCTGACCACTTTGGCGCGGTAAAGCGCCGGGGCGATGACGAACATCACAAAGAGCATCGCCAGCGGCAGCGACAGCTCATAGGTCAGCCACTTAAGCCCGCCGCCTTCGCGCAGGCCGACAAAAGCCGGGGCCGAGATGAAACTGATCGCGGAAAGCTGCGTCGCCATAGTCGACAGGGTGAGCGGAAACCAGCCCATTTCCTGACCGCCGAGAAAATAGTCCTTTTCGGTTTCCTGACGGCGCAAGATGTAACCAAATGCCATCAGGCCCGCGAGGTAGATGGCGACGACGATATAGTCGAGCAGGTTCATCGATCAGCTCCCTTCCCCCGGATCCGAACAGGCCTGGAGTCTTTAACCGATCTTATGTCGAGCTTGCGCGCGAAATCCAGCTTGAGGCGGGAGGAGCCGCTGATTGCCGGGCAAATGCGCAAGATCGGGGCAAGCTGACGTCGGGTCCCCGGCGCGTAATCATCTTCATCGCGCGGCGATCTTCGACTAGGCTGCAGCAAAAATATAATCAGGAGGAAGACATCGCATGACAAGGACCCTGTTTAATTTCGGAAATATTCTCGACGATAATGGACGCCATCTTGGGGCCGATAATCCCGCCCTGATCCATGGGGATCGGGTGATTTCGTGGCCAGAGATGACGGCCCGATCAAACAATGTGGCGCGGGGCCTGCACGCGCATGGCGCTGAAACCGGCGACAAGGTCGGCTTCTATATGCGCAATCAGCCAGAATATATGGAAGGGCTTGCCGCTTGTTTCAAAGCGCGGCTGACGCCTGTGAATGTCAATTACCGCTATCTGGATGATGAACTGGTCTACATTATCGACAATTCAGACAGTGTGGCAGTTCTCTATGATGTCGAGTTTCGCGAAAATGTAGAGCGGGTTCGCGCCCGGTTGCCGAAGGTGAAAGCCTGGGTCGAGGTAGGCGGCGGACGCGATGTGCCAGATGGTGCGGTCGCCTATGATGCGCTTGCCAGCGAGGGCGATGGGACGCCGTTGGAGATTGAGCGCTCACCGGATGACATGATGTTTCTCTATACTGGCGGAACGACAGGTATGCCGAAGGGTGTGATGTGGTCTCATGGCATCTGGCGCGAGTCGAGCCTCGACAGTATACGCCGGATCTATGGCGGTGCGCCGGAGACCTGGGAGGAGCACCGCGCCTTTGTGAATGAGGTGGGACAGCATGGGCGGCAAATGCCGGCCTGTCCTCTGATGCATGGCACGGGGCTGTTTACCGCATTGGGAGCGATGCTGAATGGCGGGGCGATCGTCACGCTGGAATCGAAAGTGAAGTTTGATCCTGAAGACCTGTGGGCGACGGTTGAGCGGCGCGGCGTGACCGCAATGGCGATTGTTGGGGACGCCTTCGCCAAGCCAATGTTGCGCGTGCTGGAGGACAATCCCGGTACGTATGATCTTTCAAGTGTTCAATCCATCACCTCGTCCGGTGTGATGTGGAGCATGGAGGTCAAACGCGGCCTGATTGCGCAAATTCCGCAAGTGGCGCTGATGGACAGTTTCGGAGCGTCTGAAGCGGTTGGGTTCGGCATGTCTGTTACCACCGCAGACGGGGTTTCGGAGACAGCAAAATTTCAGATTGGGGCGCATTGCAAAGTCTTCGCCGAAGATGGCCGGGAGATCGAGCCGGGGTCTGATGAGCCGGGCTTCATCGCACGCGGCGGGGCTGTGCCGCTCGGTTACTATAAGGATGAAGCAAAGAGCGCTGAGACGTTCAAGACGATCAATGGCGTGCGTTATGCTGTGCCGGGGGATTGGTGCACGGTTGCGGTGGATGGCACGCTGACCCTGCTCGGTCGCGGCTCGATTTGTATCAATTCCGGCGGTGAGAAAATCTATCCCGAAGAAGTCGAGGAAGTGCTGAAAGAGCATGACAGCGTGCGCGATGCGCTGGTGGTTGGGGTACCGGATGAGCAATGGGGCCAGGCGGTTACCGGCATTGTGGAGCTGGCAGATGGTGCGGCGCTGGAGGAAGATACGCTGAAAGCCTTCGTGCGAACAAAGCTGGCGGCTTACAAAGCGCCAAAACGCGTTGTTGCCATGCCCGATCTGAAGCGTGCACCAAATGGCAAGGCGGACTATAAGGGCGTCAAAGCCTACGCGCTTGAGGCTTTGGGGATCGAGGCCTAATTCGGGCAGCTCGCACCCCCTTCGTTTCGATCATGGCTATTCGTTCAGGATGGGCCGTGTTAACCCAATCTGCAGAGAGATTTACAGGTCGGGAGAGACAGTATGAAACCGCGTATTTTAGGTCTGGTCAGCGTTTTGGCCATAGCGGCGAGCCTGCCAGCGCTTGCCAAGGATGATCATGAGGCGTTGAACCGGTTTACGGCAGAACGCGTGTTTGACCTTGAATATGCCAGCGATCCGCAAGTTTCCCCGGATGGTGAGACCATTGTCTATGTCCGCCGGTCTATGGATCGCCAAACCGATACCAATCGCGGTGATATCTGGATGATCGATGTCGATAGCGGCGCGCATCGCCCGCTTATCGCAGGGGGCGCATCTGCAGCAAGGCCGCGCTGGTCGCCGGATGGTGAGCGGCTGATGTATTCGACCTCAAGTGACGGTCGCCCAGACCTGCGGGTTCACTTCATGGATAGCGGCGACAGCTATTCTCTCGGACAGTTCTTTCAGGGCCCGGGCGGGGCGACCTGGTCCCCGGATGGAGACACAATCGCGTTTACTATGTTCACGCCCGGAAAAGCGCCTAGTTTTGCCAAGCCCATTGCGGCCCCGGAGGGCGCAACCTGGTCTGAACCGGTTAGGGTGTTTGACGACATTACCTTCCGCTTTGATGGGGCTGGATACCTCAAGGAAGGCGCAACGCACGTCTATACGATTTCGGCTGAAGGCGGCTCCCCGCGCCAGATCACGAGTGGAGACGTTGATTTCGGCTCCCCGGCCTGGCTGGACAATGACACGCTACTGGTGGTCGGTAATGAAGCCGAAGATCGCGAGATGGACCCGATAGAGAGCGAGATCTATCGCGTGTCGCTGGATGATCTTTCGCGCACGGCGCTGACCGATCGAGATGGACCGGACGGCAGTCCTGTCGTCTCGCCGAATGGGGAGACCATTGCCTATATTGGTTATGATGATGAGTTGAAATCCTACCAGCAGCCGCGTCTCTATCTGATGGATGCCGACGGTGCCAACAAGCGGCAGATTGCGGCTGAGCTTGACCATCCGATTGGCGCGGTGGCGTGGTCAGAGAATAACACCACTGTTTATGCCGGGATTGAGAATGCCGGTGTGCTGGATGTGATCTCGATTGATCGAAGGGGTAACGTTGAGACGGTGATTACCGGCATGGGTGGGACGTCGATCGGGCGACCCTATGCTGGCGGTAGCTTCAGCGTGTCAGAGACCTCAAGACCGGTCTTTGCCTACACAGCCGGCTTTGCTGATCGTCCGGCGGAAATTGCCGTTACCGGCCCGCGGGTTGATGACCGGGTGCTGACGGATCTCAACGCGGATATTCTGCCTTATCTCGACATGTCGCCGCTTGAAGAGATCAAGGTGGCGTCATCTGTTGATGGGCGCGAGATTGAGGCCTGGGTCGCGCTGCCGCCTGACTTTACCGCGGATGGCAGCTTTCCGATGCTAATGGAAATCCATGGCGGACCCTTTGCGATGTATGGGCCGTTTTTTGCTGCGGAGATCCAGCGCTTTGCAGCCGAGGGCTATGTAACCGTTTATGTGAACCCGCGCGGTTCAACCGGATATGGTGAAGAGTTTGCGCAGTTGATTGATCTGGCCTATCCCGGCGACGACTTTCACGACCTGATGGATATCACAGATTACCTTGTCGCCGAGAATTATGTCAGTGAGGACCGTTTGTTCGTGACTGGTGGGTCTGGCGGCGGTATTCTGACCGCCTGGATTGTCGGACATACGGACCGGTTTGCGGCGGCGGCCTCGATCAAGCCCGTCATCAACTGGATGACCATGGCACTGGCTGCTGATATTGGCCCGCTCATTCGTCGCCACTGGGTCCGCGCTGACCCGTGGAGCGATCCGGATGCGTTCCTGAAATTCTCTCCGATCATGCATGTCGATAAAGTCGTCACACCGACCCTGATGATGGTTGGCGAAGAGGACTGGCGCACCCCGACCTGGGAAGCTGAGCAGTTTTATACCGGTTTGAAAATGAACGGTGTCGAAACCGCGCTGATCCGGATTCCGGGGTCTTCGCACTCGATTGCATCACGCCCGAGCCGGTTGATCGCCAAGACGGATAATATCATGGGCTGGTTCGAAAAGTTCGATCCCGCCAAGGCCGATACTGAGGGCGAATAGGCACTCGACTGAACCTTTCAGCGTCTCAGCGCGACTATCTTGGTGAAACAAGGTAAGCGTGTGAGGCGATGGCGTACACTGAAAAAGAGCGTGTCTATGATCAGCTGCTGCTGACCTTGATGCGCACCGGTGATCAGCGTGCGGCGGAGCGTCTTGCTGCACGCTGGCAACCTCGGCTGATGCGCACCGCGCGGCGTCTAATACAAGAGCCGGAGCAGGCGCGCGATGCGGTTCAGGACACCTGGATCGGGATCTGCCGTGGGTGGGCCCGGCTGTCCAACCCGACCCGATTTCCAGCATGGGCGTATACGATCCTGCACCGCAAATGCTCTGACCGCATCAGGGTCGCTCAGAAAGCCCGTGATCGAACAGCACCGCTAGAATCAGCGCCAGAGCCAAGCCAACCGCCAAGGGCTGAGCTAAGCCACGCAATTAATCAGGCGCTGGATCAGCTGACCCCTGATCATCGCACTGCTGCTATTCTGTTCTTTAGCGAGGGTCTGACCCTCGTGGAGATTGCCGCCGTCATGGATATCCCTGTCGGAACGGCCAAATCGCGCCTGTTCAATGCGCGGAAAACTTTGAAATCCCTACTGAAAGGAGAAGACGATGAGTGACTTTGAAACACGTTTGAAACATGGTCTCGACAAGGATGACGAGGCGTTTTTGAAAGACCTGGAAGAGTCTGGTCTGTTTCAACAGCTGGGCCCAGCCTTTAGTGGGCCGCTTGGCGGATGGACCATTTATGCAGTGCTGATGTCGCTTGTAATGTTTGGTGTTGGTATCTGGGCGCTCATTGAGATGCTGGAGGCCGAAACCGTCCGGCTCACCATTCTGTGGTTTGCATTGATGAGTTCGATGTTGCTCTCAGTCGGCCTAATCAAGGTCTGGTTCTGGTTGCGTATGAACCACCTGGTCGTATTGAAAGAGCTAAAGCGGATCGAGCTTCGCCTGATGCAAGACTGACCCTCAACATTCCACGACGTTGACGGCTTTTACCGCGCCGATGCCAACCCGAAAGACTTGCAGAATGGATAGCATCGCGCGCTCTGGCTCTGACGGCTATGGCAGAGGCAGGCCGGTCAGGCAGGCTCGCTCGTCATGGCGACAAACACATCCTCAAGATTTGGCTGGTCCGTGGAAAGGTCCGCGACGCTGATCCCGGCGCTGCGGACCTGTTCGAGCAAACGGCCGATGCCGGTCTCGGCGCTTCGGAAGGTGATGCTGAGCGTGCCATCTGCTTCGAGTTCTGCGTCGAGGTTCGACAGATCAGCCGGAATGGCGCTGAGCGGGCTGTTCGGTGTGATCCTCAGGACGCGTTGATCGAGGCGGCTAAGCAGCTGCGGGGTTGGCTCTTGCGCCAGAACTTCACCATGACTGATGATCGCGATCTCGTCGCAGAGCTCTTCAGCCTCTTCGAGATAGTGGGTGGTAAGAATAATCGTTGTGCCATTGGCATGCAGTTCGCGGACATAGGCCCAGAGCGAGCGGCGAAGTTCAACATCGACGCCGGCGGTTGGCTCATCAAGGATCAGGACCGGGGGATTGTGGACGAGCGCCTTGGCGACCATCAATCGGCGTTTCATCCCGCCTGACAGCTGGCGCACATAGGCGTCGCTTTTGTCATCAAGGCCGACAGCGGTAAGGATTTCCATGCTGCGCCGTTCTGACTTTGGGACGCCATAATAACCCGCCTGCAGCTCCAGCGCCTGCAGGGGCGTGAAGAACGGGTCCATGGTAATCTCCTGGTTCACCACCCCGATGGCAGCGCGCGCAGAGCGGGGATGTTTCTCGGTGTCGAAGCCCCAGATTCTGGCGGTTCCACCGGTCTTGGTGACGAGGCCAGCGAGGATATTGATGAAGGTTGACTTGCCTGCGCCGTTTGGGCCGAGAAGTCCAAAGATGGAGCCGCGTTTGACTTTCAGGTTGATGCCTTTCAAGGCGCGCATTTCAGGGAGTTTGCCAGACGCTTTGTAAGTCTTGTCCAAGTCTATGGCTTCGATGGCGTAATCTGGTGCGGTCATGCAGCCTCCTGAGAATCGACTGCCAATACATAGGCCCGCAAGGCTGCGCTTCATAGGGCAATTGACGTTTTAGCGCGGTGTGCCCTATTCGGTGAGTATGACCAGACCTGCAGGACAGCCCATGTCAGACACCCCTTCGCCCGATAATCCCGAAATCATCATGGTTGAGAGCCGAAAAGTGTCCTGCAATGGCGGCGGCGGCGCGCTGGGCCACCCGCTCGTTTTCTATGAGATGGGCAAGGACGATGCCGTTGATTGCATGTATTGCGACCGGCGTTTCATTCTAAGGGGCGGATCGCAGGACCCTGATCGCTAAAATTTTTTTGATTACAAAAGACTAGATGGCCGTTTTTTTTACGAGCATTGTAACCTTGTCTTAGACTATTCTTCCTAGGTTTTCCTATCGGCCGTGACCTTCAAAGAGGTGACGGCCTGTGGGGAGAATATTTTGCAAGTTGAGTTATACTTCCAACTGCTGAATCCGCTTGTCTTTGCTGGCTTTGCGATTGGCTTCCTGTGCGTCTATCAAGCGCGCCCCGGCAAGGCGGCTCTTGTGATCGCGTGTTCCTATATTTTCGGGGCGCTGGCTTTCGTTCTGGACCTGGCCTTTCCTCATATTGAATTTGTCCCCGCCAGAGTTGTCATAGCCGGGGCCTATGCGGTCACGGCGGTTCTCCTGTCAGGTGGGTTGTGGCTGTACTATCGTGAGCGTGCGCCGTGGCGTTTGTTGATCATGATGACGGTCGTCCACCTGCTGATCTATGGTTGGCTGTACGCGCAGGGGTTTGCGTGGTGGCGCTCCTTTGCCGCCAATATTGGCTGCGGTTTGATCTTCTTTGTTGGACTGCTTGCGTTTCCAAAGCGCGGATTGACGCCATTGGATAAGGCCCTGATGATTGTTCACGCATCGAGCTGTATTCAGTGTTTGCTGCGCCCGATAATCGTGGCGCTTCTGATCCCCGGACCGGTAACATCTGAGAGTCATAGCGAAGCAATGTTGCTAATGACGCTCCATCTGTTTGTGGGCGTCGCCGCTGTGCTGACTGGCATGCTTTTACTGGGCATCCTGATACGCGATTTGTTGCAGGACCTGAAAAGCAACTCCCTGACTGATGAACTCACTGGCGTTTATAATCGACGGGGTTTTGAGGCACGATTCGATAGCTGGACCTCGATGCGAGATAGGTCTGAGGTCGGGATTATTCTTGCCGATCTCGACCGGTTCAAACGGATCAATGACACATATGGCCATAAAGCGGGCGATGATGTTCTGATCGCGGTCGGTGAGGCGCTGCAAACCTATGCTGGCCCAGGCCGGATTGCAGCTCGCCTTGGTGGTGAGGAATTTGTTCTGGCAATCCGCAATGTCCCCATGTCCGAGGTCAAAGGCATTGCCGAAACCCTGCGTGTTGTCATCGCGGCTAAGACGTTCCAGTTCGATGATAGCGAGATCAAAGTGACCGCGAGCTTTGGCGTCGCCCAAGTGCATGCGGGCGAGAATATCCGCAATGCGCTCGCACGCGCCGACGATGCGCTGTATTTGGCAAAGCGGGACGGGCGAGATTGCGTGCGGTGCCAGGCTGATCTCGCGGTGGACCGGCTGACGCGAACGCGCGATCAGTTAAAGCCCGAACGCGAAAAGACTGGCCCGGCGAAGCAGAAAGTGTCTTAGAGGGCTGCGGGCCTACATGCTGGGCATTGGCGGTTTGGGGTCTGCTTTCGCCTTGCCGGCGCCCTTACCGTAACTGTGTTTTTTGAGCAGGCCGCGAAACTGGTGATAGGTGAGGCCCATCTGCTCGGCTGCGCGGCCTTGATGCCCTTGTGAGGCGGCGAGGGCCTGATCAATCAGCGCGGTTTCAAACAGGCGGACCTGATCTTCAAATGAAAGCTCGCCAAGTGGGGCCGGGGTTGCGATTGGCGCGGGCGGGGCCTCTGGCGGAGGCGCGGTCTGGGGCGCATGATCGGCCTGGCGGCTCAGGTGAGCTGACGGGCGCCAGGGTGAGGCAAAGGGATCGAGCGCGCCGGGATCAAAGCGGATCGGATCGGTCTGGCCCTCGCTGATGGCGCGATATGTCAGCCGCTGGGCAAAGTTGCGCAGCTCGCGGACATTGCCGGGCCAGTCATGGCTTTCCATCGCAGCGATGGCGGAGGGGGCAAAGCCCGGAAAGTCTTCCGCCAACTCACGCGCCATGCGGCGAGCAAAGAAGTCTGCCAAAAGGGAGATGTCATCGCCGCGGGCGCGCAACGGGGGCAGGGTGATGACGTCAAAGGCGAGGCGGTCGAGCAGGTCGGCCCGAAACTCACCCTGCGCGGCGCGGCTGGGCAGATCGACATTGGTTGCTGCCACAACCCGGACATCCGTGGTCAGGACTTTCTCACCGCCGAGGCGCTGAAACTCACCATACTCAACGACGCGGAGCAGCTTTTCCTGCACCTGCATCGAGGCGGTTGCGATCTCATCCAGAAACAAGGTGCCCTTGTCGGCCAGTTCGAACCGGCCAATGCGACGCTCGGTTGCGCCGGTAAACGCGCCGCGCTCATGGCCAAAGAGTTCGCTGTCGAGCAGATCTTCTGACAAGGCGGCGCAATTGACCTTGATGAACGGGCCTTCCCAGCGCCGCGAGAGAAAGTGCATCCGCTCGCCGATCAGCTCTTTACCGGTTCCGCGTTCGCCGATCACCAGACAGGGTCGATCCAGAGGCGCGAGGCGGGAAACATGCTCCTGTGCTTCTAGCCAGGAGGGGGCTTCGCCAATCAGCTGAGGGCTTTGTGAGCTAATCATGAGGTGTATTTAGCGATATAAATGGTCAAATCAACTAAATAATTTAGGTAAAAGCGCCATATCGTGTGAAGGAGATTCACCGAATTGAGAAATATTATCAATTAAAACAATGATCTAGTAAATTAATTCAAAACTGGCACGCCTTTTGAAATGTAGTTGGCATCGGTGGCCATAGGGGTCGCCAGACAGAAGGACCAAAAAGAAGATGACCAACCGTTCTTATGACAGCCACTATGATGAAGCGCGTCGCGAAAGCGGACGTTTCGGCCGTTACCTGTCAACACGCCCTGCAGAGAGCTGGATGTTCTTTGTCGTCGGCATGTTCCTCGGCGGTTTCTTCTTCTAGAGCGCAAAAGCGCCAAAGAAACGCAGCCGTTTCCTCCCTCTCCCCTCAACCCCTGAAAAGACAATAAAAGGAATAGCTTCATGGGAATGTTTTCTCGCCTCGGTGACATCATTAACTCCAACATCAACGCGATCTTGGACAGTGCTGAAAATCCCGAAAAGATCGCCCGCCTGATGATCCAGGAAATGGAAGATACACTTGTTGAAGTGCGCACCGCTGCGGCGCGTGCCATGGCCGACAAGAAGGAAATGGAGCGCGAGATTGCGCACTATACCGATGTCCGCAATGACTGGGACAGCAAGGCTGGCCTCGCCGTCGATAAAGGCCGCGAAGATCTTGCCCGCGGTGCCCTGATCGCCAAGCAGAAGGCCGATGTTGAAATCGAGCGTCGCCGCGAAGCCATGACGGCTGCCGAAGATGCTTTCGCCAAGCGTCAGGACGACCTGTCTCGTCTGCAACTGAAGCTGGACGAAGCCAAGGCCAAGCACCGCGCTTTGATGATGCGTCGTGAGGCGGCTGAGCAGCGGATCCGCGTGCGCTCACAGACCTATGACAGCCGCGTTGATGAAGCCCTTGATCGTTACTCACAAGTTGAGCGCAAGGTCGACGAGCTGGAAGCCTATGCTGACACCATCCGCCCGGTTGAACCGAGCCTTGAGGCCGAGTTCGCCGCCCTGGAGCAGAATGATGCGATCGAGGCTGAGCTGGAAGCGCTCAAGAAGTCCCGGACGAAGTCTGTCCCAAAAGCCGTGAAAGCGGCGAATGACAAGAAGGAAGCCTAATCATGTTGGTACCGTTTGCCTTTCTCGCCGGCTTTATGACGCTGATCACCGCGCCGGGCCTGATTGCCCAATCTCTGGAAGAACGCCGTAGGAAAATGGCGGACAGTGAAGGACAGTCTTGATGGCGGAGGAGTTTGTAGTTGCGATTGTGGCGATTGCCTCAATCTTCATCGTCTTCCCCGCCCTGGTGTTTCACTACGTGACCCTGTGGCGCAAGCAGAAGACCCTGCAGCCCGACGATGAACGCATGCTCGAAGACCTCTGGCGCTCTGCCAAAGCGATGGAACGCCGGATCGAGACAATGGAAGCGTTGATCTCCGAAAGTGAAGAAGAGGATGCGCGCAACAGCCGCCGTCCGCTTCGCCCCGAAAGATTTGAGGATTAGACAATGAGCAAGAGAAAATATCGCCGCCCTCTCAATGACGAGTATTATCGCGAGCCTGATGATAGCGCGATGTTCTCCTCACCGAACCCGAACCGACTTTACAGATCACGCACAGACAAGGTCTGGCTGGGTCTCTGTGGTGGCATGGCCCACCGGTTTGGCTGGGAACCGACACTGGTTCGGTTGCTGACGGTGCTGCTGTTTATCTTTGGCGGCGGCCCCATCATCCTGGTCGGCTATATCATCGTCGCGATGATCACGCCCAAGGCCCCATCGGGATTTAGTCATATGCGACCTGAAGAAGAGACCTTCTGGCGGAATGTCTCAGACCGCCCTCGGGTAACCGCATCCGGCCTGAAATACACGTTCATGGATCTTGAGGATCGGCTCCGCAATCTTGAACGCAATGTGACGTCCGAAGAATGGCGTCTAAAGCGGGCCTTCCGCGATCTCGAAGGCAACTGAACAGAGTATCAACCTTAGCAAGGGGGACCTATTAAAATGACACGAAGACTTATCACAAAAGGCTGGATTGCAAGTGCCCTCGTTGGGGCCGCGATAACCACCGCAGGCATGGCCACCTTCTCCAATGACGGCATTCGCATGGAAATGTCAGGGGTGGAGATGAACCTGAAAGCCTCAACCACGAGTGGCTTGAAATTGAAGTTTGCAGCTGTGGGGAACCGTAGCTGACACCGCTTCCGGGCCTGCCTCGTCAGACCCTCTCTCCCTGCCTGAACGCACTTAGGAGAGGCAGGTCCGGAAAACAGTACGTCTGATTTTTTTTGAATGTACGTCCCTAAACCGAGAAGCCTGCACCCACCTCACCGTGCAGGCTTTTTCTGTACGATGTGTCACATACCGGACCTTAAGACATGATCGTCATCAAAAAACCGGACTGTGGATTGCATACCTGACAGTCCTGGATTCTTGTTTGGATGTTCGTCTCATTTTCATGACCCTGCGTGTCAGTCTTCTGGTTCTTGCGTGCACGTTCGCTTTCCCTCTCAATGGGCAGGCGCAAACGGCGCGTGTTGATCTGGACGAGTCGCAGCTTTCAGACAGTCTAGCTGAGGAATTGCGCTCTGCGCTGGAGGCCGAGCCCGTGCCTGAAACACGGTTTGAGGCGCGCCGGCAGGCAACGCGTGCGGCTGATAGACTCGCTAATTATCTGAATTCGCGTGGCTATTTCGCTGCGGATCTGACACCGCGTGTCGACCCGGGACCGCCGCCACGGGCCTGGGTCGAGATTGATCCGGGGCCGCGCTTTCGGCTGGGGGCTGTCAGTATTGAGTATATTGGCACCTCGCCTGATGCGGCCGCTGAGATGGCGGCACAGGGCGCGATGACCGAGCTGACGGGCGATCTCGCCTTGCCTGAAAGTGTGCTGGCGGATGAGCGCGCGATTGTCGATCAACTGAAAGCGGCCGGTTATGCGAATGCTCTGGCTGAGCCTCGCGATGTGATTGGCGATGAAGCGGCAGCGACGATTGATGTCATCTACAAGATCAGACCGGGGGCAAAGGTGCGGTTTGGTGAGGTCCTGTTCGGGGCCGGGCTACGCACCCGCCGCGCCTATGCTGAGCGGTTGATCCCATTTGAGCACGGCGATGTCTATGCACCGGACGTGCTGGCAGAGTATAATCGACGTCTCGGGGCGACGCGGATCTATTCGGTCTATGCCGCCAGGCTCTCAGATGGGGTGGCCGCGCTGACCGAAGATGGCGATGAGGTCCGCGATGTTGTGCTGACCCTGGTTGAGCGTGATCGCTATACCGTTAGTGCAGGGGCGAGCTTTTCGACCGATGAAGGCGGGGGCCTGACCGTGGAGTGGACTCGGCGTAATGCCACCCGCCGCGGTGATCGCCTGAACATCGGCGTTACGGCCGCCGTTCAGCAAAGAGGGGTCGATGGGGAGTGGCGCTTGCCGCATGCGTTTGGATATGGCCGCACCTTGAGCGTAACGGGTGAGGCGGGGCGCGAGGAAACGGACGCGTTCGACCGCGAAGGGATCATCCTCGGCGCGGCGGTGGATATCGAATACTCACCGAAACTGAACTTCACATTTGGCGCGGCGAGCGAGTTTATCCGCGAGACCGATACGACGGGCGAGCGCGACTTGCAGATATTCAGTGTGTCAGGCGCAGCGCTGCTGGATCACTCTAACGATTTGCTGGACCCAACAACGGGCTGGCGCCTTTCAGCGCGTGTGGAACCGGGCACAGCGATCGGGGACACCACATCCGACTTTGTCTCTCTGACCGGGCAGGCGAGCCTCTATCAGCCGCTCGTTTCCTCGCGCAGGCTGGTGGCTGCGGTGCGGGCAAGCTCCGGCGTCGTCTATGGCGCGGAGTCGCTGGACCTGCCGACCAGTCGGCGGTTTTTTGCAGGCGGCGGCGGCAGTGCGCGCGGATTTGCCTATCAGTCGATTGGCCCCGAAGACGAGGATGGCCAGCCTGAGGGTGGACGTAGCCTGTTTGAGACCTCTGCCGAGCTGCGCTGGCGGCGCAGTGATACGCTTGGCTTTGCGGCGTTCATTGATGGGGCGTCTGTGTCATCACGCGATGCGCCGGACTTGTCGAATGTTCGCTATGGTGCCGGGTTTGGCGTACGCTACTTCACGGCGATCGGGCCGCTGCGATTTGATCTCGCAACCCCGATCGATCGCGAGGACGGCGACGATCCGATACAGATATATATCTCGATCGGGCAGGCCTTCTGATGGCTTGGGTCTGGTCTTTCCTGCCTGAGCGGTTGTGGCTGCGACGCGCCTTGCAAGGGCTGATCGCGGTGTGTCTGGTCCTTTTGGTTTTGCTCGGGATCGTACGCGTACTGGTGCAAACCCCGATGGTCCACACCTGGGTTGAAGCCCGTGTGGAGGCGCTTTCGGTCTCAGGCCAAGCCATCGAGATTGATGGCCTACGCGGCGACTTGCTGGGCGATTTTTCCGTTGCCGAAGTCCGGGTGCGCGATGGTGATGGGGTATGGTTGGACGCGCGCGACGTGAAGCTTGACTGGGCCCCGCTTTACTTGCTCGGCGGTGGGCTGCACGTGAAAGCGATTGATCTTGAGACGCTCTCGGTTTCGCGTCGCCCGGTGCTGGTGTCTGGTGACAGCACAGATCGAGATAGTGGTGGCTCCTGGTTGAGCGACTATGCGGTGCGGACCTTTGACATCGCGGATCTGACCATAGGCGAGCCGGTGTTTGGCGAGGCTGTCAGAGGTGTGCTGAACGGCGGCATAAAAACAGATATTCGCACCGGCCTGCTTGAAGTTGTTCTGACACCTGAGACCGCAAGTCGTGACCGGATTGATGCGAGGCTGAGCTGGGGCGGCGCTGTGCCTTTCTCCGGCGAGATCGATGCCTCAGGCCCAGAAGGCGGGCTGATTGCGGGACTATTGGGGGCTACGCAGCCCGGACGCGTCGATATCCGGCTTGAAGCCAATGGCGACCCCGCAGACTGGCGCGCCGATGGCGGCGTTCGTCTGGGCGATGTGTCCTATGTTACGCTGAGTGCCGAACGCTCGCGGCAGGACATCAGCGCGGATATCGTCGCGGATTTGTCAGCCTTTGGCGCTCTTGGGCCTTTGAGCGACAGGTTCGGGAGCGACGTGACCGGGCGACTGACCGGTTCGAGGTCTGAGCCGGGCAGATTGACGATTGTCACCTCAACCGCCCGGCTTGAAGCCAGCGCGCCGCTGGATATGAGGACGCTGCGTCCGGATCTGACGCAAGTTGCGGTGGCTCTGGACAGTGACACGCCTGCGCTGATCGATGTGGAAGGGCTGACCTATGACCGTCTGACGGTGCAGGGCGATGTCGGGCGGCTTGGATCTGCGTTTCAGTTTGTTGGCTATGTTGAAAGTGAGGGCCTCAGTATCGCTGGCACTGAGGCTGCGATGGAGACGTATCTTGGGGCAAGGCCGCGGGTCGATCTTGATCTCGCCTATGACACCGAAGCGGTTGAATTGCAGATCTATGGAGCGCAATTGGCTGCCCGCGCGGGCGCCGCAACGCTGTCAGGTCAAACCGATCTGGCTGCGCGGGCCTTGAGTTTCGAGGGCGTCATTACGCCGTCTGCTGATCTCGATTTTATTCCCAATGGGGCGAGCGTTGCGCCCGTCAATTGGACGGCGAGGCGTGAGAGCGGAGGCGCATTGGAGCTTTTGGCAAATGGTGAGGTCGACTTGGGTCTCGGGGCTGAAACGCCATGGCTCAGTGGGCCGTTAAGTGTGCAGTCTGATCTTGTGCTGGAGCCGACAGGTGCGCTACGCGTTCGCGGAATTGACGTGCAGGGTGAGGCTGTTTCTGCGCAAGCGGCCGGGCAGTATCTGGCCGGTGAGGTTGAGGCGCGGATCGACCTGACTGCCGGGCCTGCGTCCATGGCGCGCCTTGAGGTTGGCGGTATGGATGTCGGGGCTGATCTGTCTGGCTCGATCGATGATTTGGGGATTGAGGTCACCGCCCAGCCGCAAGAGCTGGTGGTCGATACCTACGCTTTTGAACAGCCGGTGATCCGGTTTGCCGGACGCCGCGAAGCGGGTGAACTGACGGGTCGTTTTAGCGCCGAAGCAGAGATGGAAGAAGCGGCGTTCGACTTTCAGGCCGAGGTCGCGCAGCAGGCTGACATGTGGCGTATCTCAGATATTTCAGGGGATCTTCTTGGCCTGGTTGTGGCTGGCGAAGTGTCGGGGGAAGGCGCTGCCCTGCCGGCCTTGAGTGCTAATCTGAATGTGCGCGGGCGATCGGTCCTGTTGCCGCAAGTCGGCGGAGTGGAGGGCAATATCCAGTTGACGGGAGAGACGGCTGCGGTGGATTTGCGCGCAGAAACTGTTGCTGTGGGTTCGGTTGTTCTGGATGCGGTGGACCTGACTGCAAATGGATCGCGGGCCGAGATTGAGGGCGCGCTTAGCCTTGTCGGGTCAGCTGAGCTTGGCGCGCGGACTGTGCCGATCAGGACCCGATCCGACTATACATTGAAGACGCTGGAGCGTTTGCTGGAACTGACGCTGGAGGGCGAGATTGATGAGGTTCCGTTGCGGTCCATCGCGCCGATCACGCTGCAACAGACTGAGGGTGCGGCGGCCCTGCTTGCGGAATTAGCGTTGCTGGGCGGCGCGCTGGATGTGGAGGCGCGTCAGACGGAGGCCGGGTTAGAGTTTGGCGCGCGCCTCCGCGATCTTTCGGTTGCGGATCTGGCAAGCCTTTCCGGGCGCGAAACACTGAGCGGGCGAGTGAACGGGGACATCAATCTGCGCGGCGCAGGCGAGACACTGGCCGGATCGGCAGAGGTTTCCCTGAGCGAGCTTGCCCAGGAAGGGAACGACTTGTCTGCGACGTCGATCCTTGTGCAGGCTGACCTGACGGGGAACATGGCGCGCCTGACGACCGATATCAGCAGCGCAGAAAACGAAATTACCTTGAGCGCTAACGCAGAGCTGCCCGTGCTGGCGAGCTATGCCCCGTTTGAGCTGGCGCCGCAGCCTGATGGCGCGCTGCGTTTCGACATGGATGGGTCAGGCCGGATCGAGGCGCTGTGGGCTCTGGTCGGGCCAGCCGATATGCGCTTCGAAGGCCAGTTCGACATCACCGCAGAGGCGAATGGGCCGCTGGATCAGCTTAGGCCGCGCGGCGACATCATGCTGACCGATGCGGTGTTTGAGGATGGGCTTGTCGGGCTGAGGCTGAAGGAGATTCATGTCGATGCAACCGTGACGCCAGATGGGGTCAGGGTGAACGCAGTGACGGCATCAGGCGGGCGAAGTGGTACTGTCTCCGGCGCGGGTGTCTATGCGTTTGACGGGAATGGCGATGTTGACCTGACGCTGGACAAGCTGAATGCCTTGCAGCGCAGTGACGCGGTTGCCACCGTCTCTGGCGAGCTGTCAGTGCGCCGCGAAAACCGGACCGCGCAGGTTACCGGAGATCTGACCTTTGATCGCGCGGAGATTAATCTTGATCGGCTGCCGCAAGGCGGATTTACGACGCTGGATATTCGCTGGCCGCAGCGGGGTGAGGAAGAGGTTACTGCTGAACCGACACTGCCGATCTTCTTCGATATCGGTTTGCAAGCGGACCGACGGATTTTCGTCACGGGGCAGTCGCTCTCAACCGAATGGGGGATTGGCGCGCAGGTGACCGGATCGGCGCACGCGCCTGAGCTTTCCGGATCCGCGCGCATTGTTCGAGGCGATATCGATGTTGTTGGGCAGGAGTTCCGGTTTGTGGACTCGTTTGTGCGTTTCAATGGCCCGCCGCCGGATGCAATCCTGTCGATGCGCGCTGAGCAAGAGGCAGCTGACTTGCTGGCCTACTTCGCTGTTACTGGGACGATTGCCGAGCCTGAATTCAGCCTTGGTTCGGACCCGGCGCTGCCCGATGACGAGGTTCTGTCGCGCGTTCTGTTTGGCGTATCGCCGAGCCAGTTGAGCGGGTTGCAGGCCGCGCAGCTTGCAGCCGCTGTTGCGCGCCTGACCGGGAGCGGTGGCCCGGATGTCGTTGGGTCGCTTGAAGATGCGCTTGATGTTGATCGCCTGGATTTTGGGGTTGCCGAGGATGGCACCGCCTCGGTCGGGGCAGGCAAATATGTCGCCGAAGATGTCTATGTCGAAGTGCGCACCGGGACACGCGGTGATCCGGGATTGGGGATCGAGTGGACACCGCGGCGCAATGTCGAAGTCGGGGCTGAACTCGGCTCGGAGGCTGCCCCCCGTTTCACCATTCAATGGAAACGGGATTTTGACTTTGGACGCGAAGACGACGCTGAGCCGGACCCCGAACTCGAAGCAGAAGACTGATTTTTCCCAAGAGCAGGCTATCTACACCTGACAGAACGCTGCATAAAAAGCGAAAACAGATAAGGGAGAGCTGGATGAGATATGCCATCGCATCATTGTCAGGACTGGCGCTTGTCGCCTGTACGCAACAATCGGTAGAGGTGCCTGAGGCCGAGGTGAGCGCGCCCGAGCCAGCGCCGCTTACGGTCACGGTTGAGCAGGGCGCGCTACAGGGCTTTAGCGCTGAAAACGGATCGCGGGTCTGGCGAGGCGTTCCCTTTGCTGCCGATACATCGGGCGAGAACCGCTGGCGAGCGCCGCGCCCTGCTCGCGCGTGGGAGGATGTGCGTGACGCGAGTGAATTTGCGCCGCCGTGCGCGCAGGTCGCCAGCACGTTCACGCAGGTCGAGGGCTTTGTCGACAAGGAAGTCGGCGGTTCTGAAGACTGTCTCGCGGTTGATATCTATGCGCCCGAAACGGCGTCTGATACGCCGCGACCGGTTATGTTCTGGATCCATGGCGGCAGCAACATGTCGGGGGCATCGCAGCTTTATGTTGGCGACAGTCTGGCGAAGAATGAGGACGTGATCGTTGTCAGCACGCAGTACAGGCTTGGGCCGCTAGGCTGGTTTTCGCATGCCGCGCTGGCGGATACGGCTGAGCAACCCGAAGACGCCGCAGCGAATTTCGGTACGCTTGATCTGATTGCCTCATTGCAATGGGTGCAGACGAATATCGAGGCCTTTGGCGGTGATCCAGATAATGTCACCATTTTTGGTGAAAGCGCGGGCGGGCATAATGTGGCGACCCTGCTCGCGTCGCCCCTGTCAGAAGGGCTGTTCCATCAAGCGATCATTCAGTCTGGCGGGTTTGACAGCGTGTCTGTAAGCGATGCACGCGGCGAAACCGGGACGCTGGAAAACACATCGAATGCTGCAGCAGAGCGACTGGGCGGTCCGGAGCGGTTTCGTACAGCCAGCTTGCAGGAGGTGTTCGATGCGTTTGAGCGCGATGAGGCTGGCTACCTGACGGTTCCGCGGGTCATTCAGGACGGGGTCTCGTTGCCTGAAACGCCGCTGCGGGACGCGTTTTCCAGCACTGAAACGTTCCATACGGTGCCGATTATGACCGGCACCAATCGGGATGAAATGAAACTCTTCTACCTACTGGATGAGCGCTTTACCGAACTGGTCGATGGTCAGTTTTATGTCGCAAAGGATCAGGATTTTTATGATGCCGCCTCTGACTATTCCAGCCGGCTGTGGCGGATCCGGGCGGTGGATCGCCCTGCCAAGCTGATGCGGGCGGCCGGACATGACGCGGTCTATGCTTATCGGTTCGACTGGGACGAAGGCGGGGCTTTCATGCAAATGGATTTGTCCAAGATGCTTGGCGCAGCGCACGGGCTGGAAATCCCATTTGTGTTTAATCGCTTTCAATTGCTCGGCACCGCAGATGCTATTCTGTTTCCGGCTGCAACACTGGAAACGCGCGAGACGCTGAGCCGGTCCATGGGCGCTTACTGGGGCTCTTTCGCGCGCGGCAAGCCGCCGATCAGTGAAGGCGATCCGGTCTGGCCCGTCTATGGCGACAATGCGAGCCTAATCTATTTTGATACCCCGCAAGATGGCGGTATTCGCGTTGAAGCGGGCAACGATTCAGTGGCGGAGTTGATGGCGGATTTGCAAGCTGAAACCCGGGTGGACGATGCTGAACGGTGTCTGATCGCGGCGGGTATCGTTGAGGTTCTGGTAGAGGGAACACCAGAGGGCCTTGATGCACTTGGATGCACTTATGAGTAGGGATGAGCCTGTGTCTGGACGTCTCGGCCTTTCAGGTGTGCGGTCTGTAGCGCTTTGCGCGGCGGTTGCGGCTGTGCTGGTTGCGTGTGCGCCGGTGCGCGAGGCCGCTACGGTTGAAGACAGCTGGCAGTCGATCTTTGACGGCGAAAGCCTTGAGGGATGGACCCCTAAGGTGCGCGGCGCGCCGGTCGGTGAGAATTTCGGAGACATGTTCCGGGCGGGCGATGGCGTGCTGACTGTGTCATTTGATCAGTTGGAAACCTTTGATAACCGTTTTGGGCATCTCTTCTATGAGACGGAATACACCCATTATCGCCTGCGGCTCGACTATCGCTTTGTCGGCGAGCAAACCGCGGAGGGACCGGACTGGGCGATCCAGAACAGCGGTGTCATGCTGCATGCGCAACCTCCCGAGACGATGCGCCTGGATCAGCCATTCCCGGTTTCGATTGAAGCGCAGTTCCTGGGCGCGATTGATGCCGACGCGCCGGGGCGCACGACGGGCAATGTCTGCACGCCCGGTACGCATATCGAGCTGCAAGGTGAACTGGTGACGGGGCACTGTATCAACTCCGAAGCGCAAGCGCGGCCCTTGACGGAATGGGTGTCGTTTGAGGCAGAAGTCTGTGGATCAGACAGCATCCGTCTCTATGTGAATGGTGAGCCGTCCTTTGAGCTGTTCGCCCCGCAATATGATCCCGGCGACGGGGATACAGTTGGCTTGTTTGAGACCGATCTCTCCCTTGGGCGTGGCTATTTTGCGCTGCAGGCGGAAAGCCATCCGCTGGAGCTGCGCGGTATTGAGATCAAGCCGCTGACAGCCGTAACCTGCGGAGATGCAGTTCAGCCGTGATCCTGCTGGCAGCGCTCTTCTTTGTAACGGCGCTCCTCTATGCTGCCGTCGGGTTTGGCGGCGGTTCGACCTATAATGCGTTGCTGGTGCTGCAGGGTGTCGACTACCGGATTTTTCCAGCGATTGCCCTGATCTGCAATATGATCGTTGTTTCGGGCGGCGTTTGGCAATTCTCTCGGCAGGGACATGTGCGCTGGCGCAGGCTGGTGCCGTTTCTGGCAGCATCGATCCCGGCGGCGTGGATTGGCGGTCGGCTGCCCATCTCGGAGCAGATCTTTATTGGACTGCTTGGACTGTCGCTTGCCTTTGCTGGCTTGCGTTTGCTGTTTCAGCGCGCGCCTGAGAACGAAACAGCGGCGTCAGATGCGGCGCGCACGCCGGGCTGGATGGCCGGGCTGGTTGGCGGCGGTATCGGGTTCTTGTCGGGTCTGGTGGGGATTGGCGGCGGGATCTTCCTCGCGCCCATCCTGTATCTGTGGCGGTGGGGCAGTGTGCGCGAGATTGCCGGCGCGTGTAGTGTGTTCATTCTGGTGAACTCCGCCTCGGGGCTGCTCGGACAGGTGATGAAGCTCGGCGAAACGACGGCTTTGCAGGCGATTGGCGGCTATTGGCTGCTCTTCCCGGCGGTGCTGATCGGCGGGCAGATTGGCTCGAGATTGGGCAGTGTGCATTTGCCAACCGGGCTGATCCGGCGGATGACAGCGGTGTTGATCCTGTATGTCAGTGCGCGATTGCTCTATCGCTGGATCGGATTAGCCCTGCCTGTTTGAGGAGATCGTCCGTGTCTGAACCCGAACGCGATAAGCCGTCGCTTAGTCTGCGGATCGATTTGCCGGGCGGTGGACGGTTCGGGCCGGGTAAGGCGGCCTTGATGCGTGCGATTGAGACGGACGGATCGATTGCGGCGGCGGCGCGGGCCCTTAGCATGTCTTATCCGCGCGCGCTGCGACTGGTCGATGATATGAACGCGCAGTTTCATCGGCCGCTCGTGGACCGCTATCATGGCGGCGCGCAACGCGGCGGAGCCCGGCTGACGGAGCTGGGTGTGGAGGTGCTCGGGCTGTATGAGCAGGTTTGCAATGACGCCTTCGACGCCACGACAGAGACGCGCGAGCGCTTGCTGTCTCGGGTGAGTATGACGGGCGGCGCGAAAAAAGACTAGCGCCGATATAATTCACCATTACTATCGGGACGATGCTTGCGCTTTCACCTGACCTTGATCCCGCTCAGGAACATCCTGAGGATGTGTTCGCCTCAGCCCTGCAGATGGCTGATCGCGGGCAGCGCGTGGCTCTAGCTATTGTCACGGCAACCGAGGGCGGCGCGGTTCGGGCCCCCGGAGCGATGATGGCCGTTTCAGAAGCGGGTGATGCTGCCGGGTATGTTTCTGGCGGCTGCATCGATGCCGACCTGATCGGGCAGGCACAACGCGCGCTGCACACAGGCCACATCGAGACACTGCGCTATGGCATGGGCTCGCCTTTCGTGGATTTGCGTCTGCCATGCGGCGGCGCGATCGACGTTCTGATCTGGCCGATGCCGGATCAAGCCATCCTGCGAGAGGCGAAAACAAAACTGCAGAGCAGAGAGCCCGTGCAACTGGTTCTGGGGCTGGATGGGCTTGTTGATCTTCAGGCTGCGCGGCACCGGAAAACCGGTTGGGCAGGCGAGCGGCTTGTCTTGCAGTATCAACCGAAACTGAAACTGCGGTTCGCGGGCAAAGGTGCAGAGATAGTGGCGCTGTCGCGGGTTGCGGCGGCGTGCAATCTGCCGATTACGGTACAGTCACCCGACGTGCTGCGAGACCTTGAGCAGCTTGATCACCCGTCACTGAAACGGGTGGCCTTGCAGACCCCTTTGGACGTGCCAGCCAATGATGATGATCGCTGGACCGCGTTCGTACTGATGTTCCATGATACAGATTGGGAAACCGCGCTACTGGCCGATGCGCTGGCTGGACCGGCTTTCTTTGTCGGGGCTGTTGGCAGCCGAGCGACCCAAGCGAAGCGGCGCGCGCAGCTGATTGAGGCTGGTGTGCCAGAGGCGGATGTGGACCGTATTCGCGGGCCGATCGGGCTGGTGCCCTCGCTTCGGGATGCGTCTCTGCTGGCGGTTTCCGCGCTCGCCCAGATTATCGAGGCGCACAAGGACCTGGAGACTGCATGAGCTTTGCGAATACAGCTCTGATCCTGCTGGCGAGTGGGTTATCATCGCGGTTTGAAGCCGGTGATAAATTGCTGGCTTCGTTTCGCGGCAAGCCGCTGATCCATCACGCGGGGACTTTGCTGGCGGGTGAGCGTGTGGCAGCGCGAATTGCCGTGGTCGGGACCGCTCAGCATGCACGGCACGCCCCGCTTTCAGCGCTGGGTTGGGAGATGTGTTTCAATCCCTCGCCTGAGTCCGGATTGAGCCAGTCGCTCAGCCTTGGTCTTGCGGCGGCAGCGAAAACCGAGGCAACCCGCGCGTTGATCCTGCTCGCGGATATGCCATGTGTATCGCGCGCGCACCTTGATGCCATGGCGCGTGCAATGGCTGAAGGAACGCAAGCGGTGATGAGTGATCTTGACGGCGTGTTATGTCCGCCGGCGCTGTTTGCCCGCTCAGCCTTTGAGGCACTGACAGATCTGACCGGGGATCAGGGCGCACGGGGTGTGTTCGCAACACTTAAGACGACAGAAACGGTCTCGCTTTCACGCCGTGAAGGGCTGGATGTGGACTGGTTGGAAGACTTACAAGAACTGGAGGCCGTGCATGCGGATGGATAAGGTTTTCAAGGAAGAGGCTACCCCTCTGATTGACCGGTTCGGCCGGCAAGTGACCTATTTGCGCTTGTCGGTGACCGATCGCTGTGACTTGCGATGTACCTATTGCATGGCCGAGCGGATGACCTTCCTGCCGCGTACGGATCTGCTGACGCTGGAGGAGCTGGACCGGGTCGCTGCCGCTTTCATTGCGCGCGGGGTGCGCAAGATCCGCCTGACGGGCGGCGAGCCATTGGTACGGCGTGATATTGGTCATCTTTATTCGGCTTTGGGGCGCTATCTGGATCATGGTCTGGACGAGCTGACCATGACGACCAATGCGACCTTGCTGGCCCAGCATGCGGATGGGCTGGTCGAGGCAGGGGTGAAGCGGCTGAATGTCTCCCTCGACTCGCGCGACCCTGAGACGTTCGCGAAGATCACCCGGCGCGGCGATCTCGATAAAGTGCTTGGCGGCATCCACGCAGGTCTTGAGGCAGGGCTCAAGATCAAACTCAATACCGTCGTCATGAAGGGGCAGAATGCGGATGAAATTCCGGACCTGATCGCCTGGGCGCACGGTCTTGGGATGGAGATCACGTTGATTGAGGTGATGCCACTGGGCGATACGGATGAAGATCGCTTTGATCAATATGTGCCGCTACCGATGATCCGTGATCAGCTGGAGACGCGCTGGACCTTGCGGGACCTGCCGCGCGCCGATCAACTGGGCGGGCCCTCGGCTTATGCGGAGATCGCTGAGACAGGCGGGCGGGTTGGCTTCATTACGCCGCTGACGAATAATTTCTGCGCCGGGTGCAACCGCGTTCGCGTTACTTGTACGGGCAGGATTTACATGTGTCTGGGGCAGGATGATCATGTCGATCTGCGCGCAATCTTGCGCGAGTCGCCGGGCGATGATGCGCCCTTGCATGCCGCGCTCGATAAGGCCCTCGGAGCAAAACCGGAGCGCCATGAGTTTGCTATCGAGCGCCGGGGGCAGGCGCCAAGCCTCGAACGCCATATGTCGATGACCGGGGGCTGAGATGGTGCAGCTTCTCTTCATGGGCAAACTTGCAGATGTGTCGGGGGCAATGATGGTGGAGCGCGTCTTGCCAGACGAGGTGCAAGATACCGCGGCGCTACGAACCTGGCTGGATGAGGCGTATCAAGCCGATGGGGCCTTGCTTGAGCCGTCAGTCCGGCTGGCCATCAATAGCGAGATTGTCGCTGAGCCGGCAAAGGTGCGAGACGGTGATGAAGTTGCCTTGATGCCGCCGGTTGGGGGCGGGTGATCTGATGATTGATCTCCTCGAAGCTCCGTTTGATCCGGCTGAGGCCTTGGGCGAGTTTAATGCGCAGATTGCGGGCGCTGGGGCTGTGGTGAGCTTTTCGGGTCATGTTCGTCCGGCGGCCGCAAGCGGGCCGGTCACAACGCTTTATCTACAGGCCTATTCGCCGCTGACTGAGAATGGCATTCGCGAGGCAGTCGAGCGGGCCAAGGCGCGCTGGCCGCTTTCAGCCGTTCGGGTCATTCATCGGATTGGCGAGATGCAACCTGGAGAGGCCATCGTGTTTGTCGCGGCGGCGTCTGCGCATCGGCGTGCAGCGTTTGAGGCGGCCGACTTCCTGATGGATTATCTCAAGACAGAAGCGGTGTTCTGGAAGAAAGAAACCGGGGCGCAGGGGGCAAGCTGGATCGAACCACGAACTGAAGATTATAAGGACCGCGCCCGCTGGGGCGCGTAAGGAGAATACGCGTGCACGGGATAAATGAAGAGCTGGAGTTCAAGCCGGTCCGTATTGCGGTGCTGATTGTCAGCGATACGCGGACACTGGAAACAGACACGTCCGGTCAGGCCCTTGTCCAACGTATCGAAGCGGCAGGGCATACCGCTGTGACGCGCAAGGTCGTCCGGGACGATATCCCGGTGATCCGCAGCGAGGTTGAAGCCTGGATTGAGGATGCGAGCGTCGATGTCGTGATTACCAGTGGCGGAACAGGTCTGACCGGGCGCGATGTCACGGTCGAGGCGCTGACGCCCCTGTTCGAGAAGACGATTGAAGGGTTCTCCGTGATTTTTCATCAGGTGAGTTTTCAGTCCGTTGGGCTTTCGACGCTGCAATCGCGCGCCGTTGCCGGGCTGGCCAGAGGCACGTTCATTTTCTGCCTTCCGGGATCAAACGGCGCGGTGAAAGACGGTTGGGACAAGGTGATTTCGTTCCAGCTGGATAGTCGCCACAAGCCCTGCAATCTGGTTGAGCTGATGCCGCGATTAATGGAGCGCTGAGCCGGTGAGTGACCTGACCCATATCGGCCCGGACGGTCGCGCACGCATGGTGGATATTGGCGCTAAAGCAACGACCGAGCGCATGGCGCGCGCGCGCGGCGAAGTGCGCATGGCCGCGGCGACGCGAGAGCGGGCGCTATCGCGCGACACCAAGAAAGGCGACCCGATTGTGATTGCCGAGCTGGCGGGGATTATGGCCGCGAAGCGCACCGCTGACCTGATCCCGCTCTGTCATCCGCTGGCTTTAAGCTCGGTCAAGGTGAAGATCGAGGCGGGGCCGGGCGATGACACGCTGGTGGTTGAGGCTGTGGTCAAAACATCTGGCCAGACCGGGGTTGAGATGGAGGCGCTGACGGCTGTGACAGCGGCCTGTCTGACGCTCTACGATATGCTGAAAGCGATCGACAAGGCGATGGTGATCGGCGCGGTCGAGCTGCTGGAAAAGACCGGCGGCAAGTCTGGAGACTATCTTAAAGGTGATGCCAAGTGAGCCTGATTTCAGTCGACGCGGCGCTGGCACTTTTACTCGCCAATCGGCCGACGCTGGCGGTCGATACCGTTGCTTTGTCTGAGGCGAAAGGGGCGCGGCTCGCCGCCCCGGTTTTTGCAACCGTTGACCGTCCACCTGCGAACATGTCTGCGATGGATGGCTATGCGGTCAGGCTCGCCGATGTCGCGCAGGCAGGCGCGCAGCTTCAGGTGATTGGTGAAGCGCCTGCCGGGCAGACCTTTGAGGAACGTGTTGAGGCCGGTCAGGCGGTTCGGATTTTTACCGGGGCGGAGGTGCCAGAGGGCGCAGACCATGTCCTGATCCAGGAGAATGCGACGCGTGACGGTGAGGGTGTAACCGTTGTCGAACCCAGCACGGCGGCGGCGCACATTCGACCAGCGGGATTGGACTTTAAACGCGGCGACCGGATTATCGAAGCAGGCTCGGTGATTGGTCCGGCGGAGCTTGCGGCCATCGCGTCTGCGAATGTTGATATGGTGAGTGTATATCGCCGCCCGCGTGTGGCCTTGCTGGCAAATGGTGACGAGTTGCGCCCGCCCGGTAGTCCGCTGGCGAGGGGGCAGATTGTCAATTCCAACCCGCCGGGCCTGCTTGCCTCAATTGAGGCCTGGGGCGCGACCGGGATTGATCTTGGCATCGCGACTGACAGCCCTGAAGACATTCGCGCGCATATCGATAAGGCCGGCGAAGCTGACATCATCGTGCCGATTGGCGGGGCTTCGGTTGGCGATCACGATTATATGCGCTCTACCTTCGCCGAGGCCGGGTTTGAAACTGTGTTTGAGAAAATCGCTGTAAAGCCGGGCAAGCCGACCTGGTTTTCGGCGCGGGGTGAGACGCGCGTTCTGGGACTGCCCGGCAATCCGGCGTCTGCCTTCGTCTGCGCGCAGCTGTTCTTGCGACCGCTGATTACCGGGGAAGGACATGAGACAGTGCGGGCTGTTCTGGCTGAGGATCTGCCGGCAAATGGTCGCCGTGAGACGTTCCTGCGCGCGAGAGCGCAGATATCCGATAGCGGGCACCTTAGCGTGCAGACTTTCCCTGATCAGGACAGCTCTCTGATCTCACCCTTCCTGCAGGCAAATGTGCTAATCCGCCGGGTCGCCGGGGCCGAGGCTTGCCAAGCGGGCGAGACGGTTGAGGTGGTGCGGCTGAAAGGGCTTTAGTCGACCCGCTGAACCGGCACTTCGAAACTGCAAATATCCAGCACTTCCGGGGGTTTGCGATAGAAGAAGTCTTCCTCGCGAACGCGTTTGGCGGTTTTGGCCTCTTCGAAAGCGGCGGTGTCTGAGATCATCACCTGATAGGCGGGGCGATCTGCCGCTGGCAGATCAGCGGCGATTTGCATGGAGATGATCAAGTCGCCCTGGTCCGGGGCTTGAATGACGCCATTCTCAATCGCACGAACGCCGCGCTTGAGTTTTTGAATATAGGGCATGCCGTCAATAACGCGTCCAAAGACCGTCAGATTTCGATCAAGATAGCGCTGTGCATCCAGCACGATGTAGAATTCGGTACTGCCGGAGTCCGGATCGGTATCGCGGGCCATGGCCATCGCCCCGGGGCAGTGGAGTAGCCATTCCGTGCCGAGGGTTTCATCACGGGCGACGGCAAAGCCCTTCATGTGCCCGACCAGATCTGTGAAGAGGTCCTGATTGCCGAGTGGGACCAAGGTGTCTTCCGAGATGGGTCGATCGTTTTCATTGATCAGCGTTGGGTACGGTTCGATCAACGTCTCATCCTGCAAACCGCCCTGAGCGACGAAAGCCTCTATGACACGGTAAAAGCGTATACCGTCATAGATGCCGCCGCGCGCGAGTTGACGGATTTGTGTGACATGACTGGGCGCGAATTCGGGGTTCAGTTCAATCGCGGTCTGGCCATGCTCTGTATTGATCAGAAGCAGATTTTCCGGATCGACATCCCGCCAGATTTCAGGCTCAGCAACCGGCTCTGCGGTCACGGCAGTCTCGGTCTCAGATTGTGCTGCGACCTCCTGCATCTGGCAGGCGCTGAGCAGGACTGTTGCCGCTGCAGCGGCGATGCGTGAGAGTTTCATATGAGTGCCCCGTCTGATCATGTGTCAGGCTAGGCGTATCACAGGCAGGCGATCTGCCAAGTCGCGCTGTGGTTAGACCCCACACCAGGGTTTGGTGCTGCCCATGGCAATCGCCTGACCCTGAGCGAGCAGGCGCGCAGCAAGCGTCTCGCCGTCAGAGGTGACCACAGAGGCAACGACCCGGCCGCCATACTTGTCCCGGGTCACGCCCGTCAAAGTCACCTGGCTGCCCAGCGGCGCAGAGGCGGCAACGGAGTCCTTGGCGAGGCGCGCGAGTGACTTCTCCGCCGCGCATTTGGGGCGATAGAGTTCCGGGGCGTCCACACCGCGAAGGCGCACCGAGACCTCAACCGTCTGATCAACCCAGATAGTTGCCCGGACCTTGATCGTATCGCCGTCAACAATCTTGATAACCTCCGCCGGGATCGGTCCCGGCAGCTGATCAGCAGCCGCCATAGGAAGGCCTAGAGAAGCCATCAAAAATACAATCAAAGGGGGAAAAATACCTAGGGTTGTATATTTGTTCTCTTCCCCTGTCGAGCACTTTGTACATTTTTTGTTCTAGGGGCATCAATGGTATCTCTGAAACTGTTCTTGTACGGATGTTCCAATTCAGCTTAAGCCGCAGGAAACGGAGGATATGATGGGAATGCGGAACGCGATTTTTGCCGCAGCGCTAGCAAGTCTGGGGCTTGGGGCCTGCACTGCACCGGAAACACCGGCGGCGGAGGTAGGTGAGGAGATGCTGGCCACCCTCCCGGCGTTGACGGGCACAGAACAGTTCACCATCCTAACGAGCGGCACTGAAATCGGCAAACTTGCCGTTGATCATACCTCCGGCAGCACCGTGATTGATTTTGAGTATCGCAATAATGGGCGCGGACCGACCATCGCGGAGACGATCAGTCTTGATGAGAGCGGCTTTCCGGCCGCGTGGAGCATTGAAGGGGCAACGACATTTGGCAACAAAGTCGATGAAACGTTTGCGTTGGAGGGGACATCCGCGAGCTGGAAAGACGCAACCGGGCCCGGGTCAGCGGAGCTCACCGCGCCTGCGATCTATGTTGCGCAGGATGCAAGTCCTTACGCGCTTTGGCTGTATGCCCGTATCCTGCTTGCGGACGCTGACAATGCCGCGCCGGTCCTGCCGGGTGGCACGCTTAGTCTGACGGAGATGGAAACGCTAAGCGTTGCCGGACCCGATGGAGACGAGTCGGTTACAGCCTATGCCTTGTCCGGGATCAGCCAGAACCCGTCCTATATCGTCCTCGATTCAGCTGGCACCATGCTGGGCTTCATCACACCGCGTTTTGCCGTGCTCCGCGAAGGCTATGAAGGCGAAGACGAAGCCCTGCGCGCGCGCGCCGTCGAGTATTCAGCGCAGCGTTTTGAGTCGATACAAGCGGACGTTGCAAACAATTATGACGGGCCGGTTCGTATCGCCAATGTCCGTATTTTCGATCCGGAGACCGAGACGCTCACAGATCCGGTCTCAGTGGTCTTTGAAGGCGACAAAGTCACCGCAATCGATACGCCGAATGTCCGTGCAGACGGCGAAACCCTGATCGACGGCGCAGGCGGAACGCTGGTTGCGGGCATGTACGAAATGCACGGTCACCTTGGTCAGAACAGCGCGCTGCTCAGCATCGCAGCCGGGATCACATCGGTGCGCGACATGGGCAACTCGAATGACGTTCTTGCTGAGCTGATTGACAAGATTGAAAGCGGGCGCATCGCTGGCCCGCGCATCATTCGCAGCGGCTTCATTGAGGGCAAAAGCCCGTTCAGCTCCAACAATGGTGAACTGGTTTCAACTCAGGAAGAAGCCATCGAAGCGGTTCGCCGCTATGGCAATGGCGATTTCTATCAGATCAAGATCTATAACTCGATGAAGGGTGAATGGGTGCCTGCGATGATTGAGGAGGCGCGTGAACTGGGCCTGCGCGTTGCCGGGCACGTGCCAGCCTTCTCCAATGCCGATCAAATGATCGCAGCAGGCTATGATGAGATGACCCATATCAATCAGGTCATGCTGGGCTGGGTATTGGAAGAAGGCGAAGATACGCGGTCACTCCTGCGGCTGACCGCGCTCAAACGCCTGCCAGATCTCGAACTCGACGATCCGCGCGTGCAGGCAACAATCAATGCGATGGCAGAGCGCGGCACCGCGATTGATCCAACCCTTGCCATCCATGAGGCGCTGCTGCGCTCTCGCAATGGTGAGGTGCGCGCCGGTGTTGTCGATTATATCGAGAACATGCCAGTCTCGGCGCAGCGCGCAGCCAAAACAGCTTGGTCAGATGTCTCCGCGCCCGGCGATGATGAGGCATACTATCAGGCGTTCGACAAGATCATCGAGACGGTCACGGCCATGCGCGAGGCTGGGATAATGCTGGTGCCCGGCACAGATATGGGCGGGTCCTTCGTCTATCATCGCGAGCTGGAACTGTATCAGAAAGTCGGGATGACCGCGCCGGAAATCCTGGCCTGGGCGACACAGGGCATGGCCGATTATGTCGGGCAGTCGGAAACGCTTGGCTCAATCGAGGAAGGCAAATTCGCCGATTTCTTCTTGATCCCCGGTGATCCAACCGAAGACCTGAAAGCCATCAAGACAATCTCGATGGTCGTGAAAGACGGTACAGTTTATTTCCCAAGCGAAATCTATCCCGCATTCGGGATTAAGCCGTTCACTGAAGCACCTACTGTCACTGCGCCCTAACAGAGCGTTAGAGCAGACCCTCTTTCATTTGGCTGGCGGCATAGTCCGCGGCGCGGGCGGTGAGCGCCATATAGGTCAGTGACGGGTTCTGGCAGGCGCTGGAGGATAGTGCGGCACCATCGGTGACGAAGACATTGCTGACATCGTGACACTGATTGAACTTGTTGAGAACGGACGTTGCCGGATCACGTCCCATGCGTGCGCCGCCCATCTCGTGAATGCCGATACCGGGACGATAGTTGGAGATGTATGCGTTTACATTCACCAGCCCAGCTGCCTCAAGCATGGCTTTCGCGCTGGCCGACATATCCTCGCGCATCGCGGTTTCATTGGCTGAAAGCGAGCATTCCACATGAATTTGCGGGACGCCCCATGCATCGACCTTGGTTGGATGCAGGGTGACCTTATTGGTGTCCTGCGGCAGAATTTCTCCGAACCCGCCGAGGCCAAAGGTCCAGTCCGCGGGCTGTCCGAGGCTTGCTTTATAGTCGGCCCCGAAACCTTTCTTCGCACCCGTCGACTTCCACGACCCACGCCCTGCGCCGCCTTGAAAGCCATAGCCTCTGACAAAGTCCTGCTGATCATCCCCGACATTGCGGAAGCGCGGTATGTAAATCCCGTTCGGACGCCGTCCGGTATAGTAGCGGTCCTTGAACCCGGGATGCGTGCCGGACGCGCCCGCACCTGAATGGTGGTCCATGATGCCGAGGCCGAGTGCGCCGCTGGAATTGGCAAATCCGGAAGGCATCGCCTCTGACATTGAACTCAACATTATCTGCAGGCTGGCAAGCGTGGAGGCGCAAAGGAAGATGACCCGCGCAGTATATTCCGAGGTTTCCCGGGTGATGCGATTGAGCGCCCGAACGCCAGTCGCTTTGCCGGTTTCGGGATCGTACATGATGTCCAGAACATGACTGTCTGAGATCAGGGTGAGGTTACCGGTGCGCCGTGCGGCGGGCAGGGTGGCGCTAACACTGGAGAAGAAAGCGCCGAACGAGCAGCCGCGCTGACACATAGCCCGGTTCTGGCACATGCCCCGGCCGAGTTCGAGATGCTCTTGCGTGGGTTCGGTCAGGTGTGCTGTCCGGCCAATGATCATCTTGCGATCTTCGAAGGTCGCTTCGAGCTTTGACTTGATGTCCTTCTCTACGCAATTCATTTCCATGGCGGGCAGGAAAGGCCCATCTGGCAGTTGCGGGATGTTCTCTACGGAGCCGCTGACGCCGACGAATTTTTCGACATAGTCATACCATGGCGCAATATCAGCATAACGGATCGGCCAGTCGACGCCGTGGCCGTCTTTCTTATTGGCCTCAAAATCAAGATCGCTCCAACGGTACGTCTGACGGGCCCACAACAGAGAGCGTCCGCCGACTTGATCACCGCGAATCCACGAGAAAGGCTTATCCTCCGGCGTCGAATATGGGTTCTCAATATCGTTGATGAAGAACGTCTTGGTGTGATCGTTCAGTGCATAGCATTCGCTTTGTTTGGGATACTTCGCATTGATCTCGTCGGGGTGGATATTACCGCGATAGGGTAGCTCCCATGGCGGCACATTTTCGCCGACATAGTCGGTCATCGGATCAATGCTGCGGCCCCGTTCCAGCACCAGTGTTTTGAAGCCCTTTTCGCAAAACTCCTTGGCCGCCCATCCACCAGACATGCCGGAGCCGACGACGATTACGTCAAAGTCGGTTGTCTCACTCATCGCAAATCTATCCTAGTGTCCGTACAGCATGGCCGCCGGGCCTGCTTCTTCGAGAGAAAGACAGACGCTGAGCGGGCCGGGCACAGGGTCATAGTTCAAAAGCTCTGTAGCCGCTTCGGAGGTGCAATAGCCAAACACGATCATCTGTTTGAGGTCGAGAAAGGCGGGGGCGTCTTCGGCTTCCATCGCAGTCAGTGCGGCGGCTTTCTGATCAGGTGACGCGGCCAGGAAAGCCTCTGCGCCTTGAGCGGCAGCCGCGTCATCAAATACGAAGAGGCCAGCAATCATGGCCTCGCTGTCTTCGGGTTTCAGCCAGTCGCTGAGGATCATTGCGATATACTCGGGAACGCCGGCCTGCGCTGCGCCGGGTGTATCGGTCTCGGGAATGACCAGCTCTGCAATTTCTGAAATCAGCTGCATGTGCTGTGATATTGCGTCAGCGACAGGGGTATCTGCCTGCGTGCAGGCAGCGAGCGAACTGGCGAAGGGCAGTGCGATCATACCGCCCGCTGCAAGGCGCAGAAGGCCACGTCTGTTAACGCTATCAATTTTGGCTGGTGATTGGTCTTTCGCCATTTTGTTTCCTCCCACGGCGACTGAGCTGAAAGCGCGGTCATTATTGTCTTGGTTTTTTGTGCGGGTGCATTCCGCTTGCCATTGGTTTCATTTTGGCAGCTTCGACACCGATGTCAAAGACTATCGGGGAAGCCATAGAAAAAGGGCGGCCCGTTAAGAGCCGCCCTTGATGTTATTGGTGTTATGCGGGGCAACTTTTGCTGCCGCGGTTTGCTAGGTCCGTAAGCAAAAGCCGTTCGCTTAAGCTCCGGCCTTCTAAGCTTAAATTTGGTCCACTGGACCAAATTTTTGGCGCAGCCAATCAGCTTAGAAACCCATGCCGCCCATGTCTGGCATTCCGCCGCCTGGCATTGCCGGGGCAGCATCGTCTTTCGGTGTTTCTGCGATACCAGCTTCTGTTGTGATTAGAAGACCCGCAACTGAGGCTGCGTTCTGAAGCGCAGAGCGAACCACTTTCGCAGGATCGATAACACCCATGTCGACCAGGTCGCCATACTCTTCGGTCTGAGCGTTGAAGCCGAAGCCTTTGCCCTTGCCGTTACGGATTGTGTTCACGACGACTGAGCCTTCAACACCGGCATTTTCAGCGATCTGGCGGATTGGAGCTTCCAGCGCCTTGCTGACAATATCGATACCAGCTTGCTCGTCATCATTTTCGCCTTTGGCGTCAATGTTGCCTGCAGCAGACAGAAGCGCAGTACCGCCGCCAGGGACGATGCCTTCTTCAACGGCAGCGCGGGTCGCGTTCAGGGCGTCATCAACGCGGTCCTTACGCTCTTTCACTTCGATTTCAGTTGCGCCGCCAACCTTGATCACAGCAACACCGCCAGCGAGTTTCGCCAGACGCTCTTGCAGCTTCTCGCGGTCGTAATCGGAAGACGTGTCTTCGATCTGCTTGCGGATCTGGCCCACACGAGCTTCGATGTCGCCCTTGGTGCCCGCACCATCGACGACGGTTGTGTCATCCTTGGTGATGTTCACGCGCTTGGCTGTGCCGAGCATATCGAGTGACACGTTTTCGAGCTTGATGCCGAGATCTTCAGAGATCACGTCGCCGCCTGTCAGAACCGCAATGTCCTGGAGCATGGCTTTACGGCGATCGCCGAAGCCTGGCGCTTTAACGGCCGCGATTTTCAGACCGCCGCGCAGCTTGTTCACAACCAATGTTGCCAGAGCTTCGCCATCGACATCTTCAGCGATGATCAGAAGCGGGCGCTGTGACTGAACAACAGCTTCCAGGATTGGCAGCATAGGCTGCAGGGACGACAGTTTGCTCTCGTGCAGAAGAATGTACGGGTCTTCCAGCTCAGTGGTCATCTTGTCAGCATTGGTGACGAAGTAAGGAGACAGGTAACCGCGGTCGAACTGCATACCTTCAACAACGTCGAGTTCAGTTTCCAGTGACTTGGCTTCTTCAACCGTGATGACGCCTTCATTGCCGACTTTTTCCATCGCCTTGGCGATCATGTCACCAATTTCAGCGTCGCCGTTCGCAGAGATAGAACCAACCTGTGCAATCTCGCTGTTCACTTTGACCTTGCGAGAATGGTGCGCGAGGTCTTTGACGACTTCAGCAGCTGCCTTGTCGATACCGCGCTTCAGGTCCATTGGGTTCATGCCAGCAGCAACGCGCTTCATGCCTTCGCGAACGATGGCTTGAGCGAGAACGGTCGCTGTAGTTGTGCCGTCACCAGCAACGTCATTCGCCTTTGAGGCGACTTCGCGCAGCATTTGTGCGCCCATGTTTTCGAACTTGTCATCAAGCTCGATTTCCTTGGCGACAGTCACGCCGTCTTTCGTTGTGCGCGGAGCGCCGAAAGATTTCTCGATCACGACGTTACGACCTTTAGGGCCGAGCGTGACTTTAACAGCGTTGGCGAGCGTATCGACACCGCTAAGCATTTTCTGACGGGCTTCTGAGCCGAATTTTACATCTTTGGCAGCCATTTCTGGTACCTTTCAAATTTAGAGTTGTCAGGAGGAGCGACGGGCGAGGCTTAGCCTTCGATTACACCCATAATGTCGCTTTCTTTCATGATCAGCAGGTCTTCACCGTCGATTTTGACCTCGGTGCCACCCCATTTACCAAACAGGATTTTGTCACCGGGCTTAACATCAAGCGCCACGCGCTCATTGTCGTCGCCGATAGCGCCATTGCCGACAGCGAGGACTTCACCTTCCTGCGGCTTTTCAGTAGCTGTATCTGGAATGATGATGCCACCAGCGGTTTTTGTGGCTTCTTCAACGCGGCGGACCAGTACACGGTCGCCAAGTGGACGGAACTTCATGGATGTATCCCTTTGTTCGTCGGGTTGTTTGTCAGTCTCGCCAGCAAGATACGTGTTTTAGCACTCGTACCCCTCGTCTGCTAACGATGCGGGGGAGTTAAGATCGTGACGCCTCAGCGTCAACATTCCGAGCGCAAAAAAATGTAAACCGGCTGGAAATAAATTTCTCGTAAGATGTTAACCAGACGCCGGGGAACATTAATATGAAACTGAGACTGCCAGCTGCCGCAATTCTTACAGGCCTTATCGTTGCAGAGTCGAGCCTGGCGGATACGACCCGGGTTCAGGTTCTTTCACTGGCCCCCGGCCAGACAACGCAGATGCCGATCCTCAGTGAGAGTGATGCGAAAGTCTCTGTCATCATCTCGAGCGATTATGCCACGGCCGACTGTCAGCGACTGGATTACGGGTATGGCAAGGCGAGGCGCAGCTGTATCGGGTTTGCCAATGTTTCCGATGGCGACCCGCTGACGGAGTATAATCATTCACTGTATGGCGGTTCGATGACGTTTGAGCCGATCGATGGCGAAATCCTGCTGCAGCTGGACAATTTCTCGACCGCGCCGCTGGTCGTCGAGCTCGAAATCAAGCCAATCAAAACGTCCTAGACCCGGATCGCAAGAATCGGATGGTCAGATGGACGGTGTGTGATAACAGCGCCGAATGTCTGCTTCCCTACGTCTTGGATTTCTGTGCTGCCTTGGGTGTTATATAATCTGGGGACTGTTGCCGCTCTACTTCCGCGCGCTTGATCACATTCAGCCGAATGAGATGTTGGCACAGCGCATTATCTGGAGCGTGCCGACCGGCCTGATCCTGATTGTGATTGCGCGTAACTGGGTGCAGCTGCGCGCGGCCCTGACACGAACGCATTTGATGTGGCTTTCCGTGTCCGGGCTACTGATCGGTTTGAACTGGTTTGTCTACATCTGGGCAGTTGGCGAAGAACGGGTGATGGAGGCGAGCCTTGGCTATTACATCAACCCTTTGGTCAATGTTCTGATTGGCGCGGTGTTCTTTTCAGAGAAGCTGCGCCCGGCGCAATGGTTGGCAGTCTTGATTGCTACGGTTGCGGTGGGCGTGATGACTGTGGCGCTTGGCTATGTTCCCTGGGTCGCTTTGATCCTGTGCATGACGTTCGCGCTATACTCTGTCATTCGCAAACAGGTTCAGGTTGATAGCCGCGCAGGCTTTGTGGTTGAAGCAGCCCTTCTGGCACCTCTGGCATTGATCTGGATGGGCTGGTTCATCGGCCAGCCAGAGGGACGGATTATGGGTGATGGCGGGTGGGATATTCCGCTTATTCTTTTGTCGGGTCCGGTCACGGCGGTACCGCTGATCCTGTTTGCCATTGCGGCAAAGCGCCTGCGCCTCTCCACGATTGGCATGATGCAATATATCGGGCCGACCTTGCAGTTCCTGATTTCGGTGCTGGTCTTTCAGGAAGTGTTCACGATGACCCATGCGCTCGCCTTTGGGCTGATCTGGACGGCTTTGGTTGTATTCACTGTCGACAGCGTTATGGGCGAAGCGAAAGCGCAGCGGGCCGCCCGCGCCGCCGCTTCCGTGCGCTAAAAAAAAGCCCGGCACAAGGCCGGGCGAAAAGGGTATGATGGAGAGCTTCCAAACTCTGTCTGAAAGATTGCAAAGCCCATGCCAGTTTCCCGTAACAGGCGAGTCCCGATCAGAGACAGCCATACAGAGTCTGCACCAAACGCTGTGCCCGTGGGTCTCCCTGCAGGGAATTGGATTGACGATTCATCACGTAAGCAGCCGATAAGTGCCGGTCAGGGTCGCCTAGCGCGAGTGAGCCACCCCAACCGGAATGGCACAACGTGTTTCGATTTGGACCATAAATGCCGAGATTGTTCCGCATGACGCCAGCCGCAAATTCCGTGATGAAGGGCAGAACAAGGTCCTGACCCTGCACACGGCTTTCGGTCAGGGCGTCAAATACTGTTTCGGAGATGACGCGCCGACCGTTCAGAACACCGCCATGTGCGTACACGCCATACAGGTCTGCCACCGCCTTACTCGTCCCAATTCCATTGGCGGACGGAATCTCAATCTCGCGCCAGATGGCACCGCCGCGATCCGGGGCCGCCCATTTCGTCAGAAAGGCAGCGCGTGTGGCGTCATTGATTTCCCCTAGATCCGGCAGCGCGCGGGGCCGCATGATGTCAGCGATGCGGTCATGCTCAGCTGCAGGTGTGCCAATCTGGAAGTCGATCTTGCCCGGGGCCGTGAATGTCTCTCGCAGGCATGTGCCAAGGCTCTTGCCGCTGAGGCGCAGGACCAGTTCGCCAATCAGATAGCCCCAGCTCAAAGGGTGATAACCGTGCGCTGATCTGAGTGACCACATGGGCGCCAGATCTGCCAGTGCTGCAGCGCAAGCAGGTGGGTCGAGCCAGAGGGCTGGATCAATCGGCTCAACAAAGCCTGGCAGGCCAGCCTGATGCGATACCATTTCGGCTATCGTAACTGCCTGTTTCCCAGCCGCGCCAAATGCAGGCCAGATATCGGCAACGGGCGTGTCATAGCCAGCTGGCAACGCATCTATCTGGCTCGCCAGAACCAGGGCTGCGATCGGTTTTGTGGTGGAGAAGACCGGGACAATCGTTCGATTATCCCAGGCCCTGGTTTTTTTCCGGTCGGCCCATCCGCCATGCAAGTCGATGATCAGTTCGCCATCGATAAAGGTCGAAAACCCCGCGCCGAGTTCCTGGTCGCTGGTGAAATTCTCTTCAAATATGTCTCGGACAGGCTCGAAACCCGGGGCGACAAAACCTGAGATGGGATAGTCAGTCATGTTAACCTCAGGGCGCGGTTGATTTTATGTACGCAGGCAGGCACTCCTGTCGCGATTAAAACGGCCCGTCAAGGAGATCGCCCATGCCTGTATCCGCCCACCGTCCGCGCCGGTCCTGTCTCTACATGCCGGGGGCGAATGCGCGCGCACTGGAGAAGGCGAAAACACTTCCCGCAGATACGCTGATCTTTGATCTTGAGGATGCGGTTGCGCCAGAGGCCAAGGGCGAGGCCCGCGACACCGTTTGCAGCGCGGTTGCAGCCGGAGGCTATGGCGCGCGGGAGATCGTTATCCGGGTCAATGGTCTCGATACCGAATGGGGACTTGAAGATATCAAGGCTGCAGTGGCGGCTGGGCCGGATGCGATCCTTGCGCCAAAGGTCATTGATGGCGGTGACATTGACCGGCTGGATGATGCCATGAGCCGAGCGGGCGCGGGCCCCGATATGGGGCTGTGGGTGATGATCGAGATGCCCAAGGCTCTGTTCAACATCCATGACCTTGCCGAGGCTGTCGGGCGCACCCGTCTGAACGCCTTTGTGATGGGCACCAATGATCTTGCCAAGGAGTTGCGCGCGGTGAATGACCCACCGACGCGGACAGCGTTCCAGACGGCGTTCGGCCTGACTGTGGCGGCGGCGCGGGCTTATGACCTGCTGGCGATTGATGGGGTGTTTAATGGGATTGGTGATGAGGCAAGCCTGGAAGCCGAAGCCCGGCAGGGGCGCTTGCTGGGCTTTGATGGCAAGACACTGATCCATCCCTCCCAGATTGCGATCGCCAACGCGGTTTTTGCACCTGCCGAAGCAGATGTCGCGCAGGCAGGGGCCGTGATCGAGGCGTTTGCTGATCCTGCCAATGCGGGCAAAGGCGTGTTGAAGGTGAATGGCAAGATGACTGAATTGCTGCATCTGGAAGAAGCTCAGCGCACGGTTGCTGTCGCCGCGGCGATCGCTGACATGAATACTTGATAGTTGTGATTACAGACCCTGTTTTCTGGGGCGTCGCGATCTTCTCTGTCCTGATTACGGGCGTATCTAAGGGAGGGTTTGGCGGTCTCGCCTTGCTGGCTGTGCCACTGATGGCGCTTGTCGTTTCGCCGATTCAGGCTGCCGGGATCATGCTGCCTATCCTGATCGTCATGGACTGGGTCAGCGTGTGGTCGTATCGCAAACATTGGGACCGCAGCCTGCTTTGGCTTATGTTGCCCGGAGCGGTTGTTGGGATAGCGATTGGCGGCTTGCTGGCAGGCTATGTTGATGACCAGTTCGTGCGCCTGTGTGTCGGCCTGATCGCAGTTGTTTTTCCGATCTATGCGGTGTTCAAGCCGCAAGGCCGCGCGGATGTGATCGAGGGCAACCGTCCGCTCGGCGTGATTGCAGGTGGTGTGTCCGGATTTACCAGTTTTGTTGCGCATGCTGGCGGGCCGCCCTTTCAGGCCTACGCCATTCCACAAGGGTTTGAGAAACAGACCTATGCCGGGACCTCGGTCATGTTCTTCTTCGTGGTCAATATGGTGAAAGTCGTGCCTTATGCTCTGCTCGGACAGTTCGATCAGACCAATCTAACGACTTCACTATTGCTGATCCCGTTTGCACCTGTCGGTGTCCTGTTTGGCGTCTGGCTGCTGAAGCGAATGGACCAGACCCTGTTCTACCGGGTGATGTATGCGCTCATCTTCAGTGTGGGGGTGAAACTGCTCTGGGACAGTGTCATGATCTGATCATGACTGACCTGAATTTACGTTATTAAAGTGTAACCTCATCACAATCTCAGGAGCACTGAGCATTTATATTGCATGATGTGTTTTTATCTAATTCTATACTGGATAGGAAATCATAAAGAGAGACTGTTCATGGCGCGAAATTCGGTGCGTTTTCTAACAGGTACAGCGATGGCGTCGGCTGCGTTTATCACACTGGCGGCTTGCGGTGGGGGAGGGGGTGGATCGTCTTCGCCGACAACCACTGTTGTTGCTTCACCGCCTCCACCTCCACCGCCGCCGCCGCCGCCGCCTGTTGCAAGCGGTCCGACCTGGACTCCAGGCGTGTTTGAGCCGGCCAGTACATTTATCAATCAGTGTGAAAACCCCCGCAGCGGTGTGGACCTTGAGGGCAATGCCTTCCCCGATCAGGCAGGTAGCCTGCTCGAGGAGAATTTCTGGCTGCGCTCCTGGACTGAGGAGACATACCTTTGGAATGATCAGGTGCCGGATCAAGACCCGGCCGGGTTTGATGACCGGATCGTTTACTTCAACACATTGAAGACATCTGCCGTTACAGCGTCTGGCGAGGACCTGGATGATTTCCATTTCAGTCAGTCCAGTCAGGAATTTCTGGAGCAGCGCAACTCAGCGGCAAGTTCGGGCTATGGTGCCAGCATTGTGGCCTTTCAAACATCGCCGCCGCGCGACTATCGGATTCGCTATACCGAACCGAACTCGCCCGCATCTGCCATAGTGGGCGGTCTGGTCAATTTTCCGCGCGGGGCACGCATTCTCGAAATTGACGGTGTCGATCTGGTCAATGGTGGCAGCACCCAAGCCGAGATTGATATCCTGAATGAAGGTCTGTTTCCGGAGACGGCAGGCGAGGAACATACGTTTGTGATCCGCGAGGCAGATGGAACGACGCGCACGGTTACGCTGGCGTCTGAGGATATCGCCCCGCAGCCCGTTAATCGGTTCAGCACGATCGATACGCCAAGCGGGAAGGTCGGCTATATCCTGTTCAACACGTTCAGTCCGTTCTCTTCGGAAGAGGATATTGCCAATGCAATTTCCGCCCTGAAGACCGAAGGGGTGACCGATCTGGTGTTGGACCTGCGTTATAATGGCGGCGGCTTGCTGGCCGTTGCGGCCCAGCTTGGCTATATGATTGCGGGAGATGCCCAGACCACTGGCAAAACATTTGAGTTGCTGCAGTTCAATGACAATGCCGGTAACCGTAATCCGGTGACGGGTCAGATCAATCAGCCCATTCCGTTCATTGATGAGGGTGTTGGTTTCTCGCTGGCCGAGGGCACGCCGCTTGACAGCCTTGATCTGCCGCGGGTCTTCATCTTGTCGACGGATGGGACATGTAGCGCCAGTGAAGCGGTGCTCAACGGATTGCGCGGGGCTGATGTGGAGATTGTCCTGATCGGAGATATCACCTGCGGCAAACCCTATGGGTTCTACCCGACCGACAATTGCGGTGAGACCTATTACACGATCCAGTTCCGCGGTGTGAATGATAAAGGGTTTGGCGATTATTCCGACGGTTTTGTTCCGATGAACTCAACCTTCAATTTTGGCGAACGGGTTCAGGGCTGTATCGTTGCTGACGATTTTAGCGCCGAACTTGGCGACCCGAGTGAAGACTTGCTTGCGGCGGCTCTGCAATACAGGGAAGATGGCTCTTGCCCGGCGGTTCCGCCGACCACAGTCGCTGCGCCTCAGACCCGCTTCCTTGGCACGAACAGCCTGCAGGTTGCGACGACGACGATGACCCCGGAAGAGGATTTCCTCTCAAGCAACCGCGATATGCGGATGCCTGAATAGACGACCCGAGGGAGGGATGCATGCGTGGACTATCTTTAGCGGCGGCGCTGCTCGTACTTGGCGGTTGTAAATTGCCAGACAGGCCCGTGCCCGCAGTGCTCGAGAGCACGGATGAAGGCGCGGTCAGCGCATTGCGGGCCTCGCTGGCATCGGCTTTGGGGCAGGCGCGGGTACAGCTTGGCCCGGAAGACCTGTCGACCAGCAGCGCGGTTTCAGTCTTGCCCCCAAAACTGAACCCGCTTGAGGGACGCAGCACAGCTATGCCGGTTCAATTCGACCTGGTGCTGGAGGCGGGCTCATGCCTGCTGGTTCACCGGGAAACCGGCGAGGTCTATCCTCTGGAAGGGACGGGATGCCGTCCAGCTTGAGCTGGATGCTTTGGCTTATCCGGCGCGGAGGTTTCCGCTGGCCAGAACCTGTCCGGCGCGAAGCAGCTCAAGGGCGCGTTCCAGCTGATAATCATCACCTTCATAATCGACGGGCGGTTGATCTTCCGGAATGTGCGGCTTGACGCGGTCCTTGCCATCCTCATTGCTGAGGGAGTTCGGTAGGTCAGCTTCAGTATAGCGGCGCACGCGTTCCATCTCTTCCTCGCTGAGACGCACATTGGCGACTTCAACATCAGGCTCAATGCCTGTGGCCTGAATGGAGCCGCCAGATGGGGTATAGTAGCGAGCGGTTGTCAGGCGGATGGCACCGCGCTCTCCGCCAAGCGGGATCACGGTCTGGACCGAGCCTTTGCCGAAGCTGGTCATGCCGAGGATTGTCGCGCGATCACGGTCCTGCAAGGCGCCTGCGACAATCTCTGAAGCCGAGGCCGAGCCCTGATTGATCAGGACCACAATTGGCACATTCTTGAACTGTTCGCCGCTGCGGGCATTGTAGCGGGCAATGTCACCTGAGCGGCGTCCAACGGTTGAAACAACTTCGCCGCCAGACAGGAAGAGATCGCTGACTGAAATTGCCTGATCAAGCAGGCCGCCGCCATTGTTGCGCAGGTCGAGGATGATGCCAGCGGGGCGACGCCCAACTTCATCCTGAGCGTCAGCAATTGCGTTTTCAAGCAGCTCTGTCGTGCGCTCATTGAAAGTTGAAACCCGGAAATAGGCAATGTCGCCTTCTTCAGCGCGCCACGTGACCGACTTGGGTTGAATAACTTCACGGGTCAGGGTGACATCAAAAGGGTCCTCGCCCTTGCGCAGGACTGTAACCGTGAGGTCGGTTCCGGGCTCACCGCGCATGTCGCGAACAGCGTCATCAAGGTTCAGTCCGATAATCGGACGCCCATTGATCGAGGTGAAAAGATCGCCCGGCTGCAACCCGGCGCGGCTGGCGGGTGTATCGTCCATTGGCGTGACGACTTTGACGAAGCCGTCTTCCATTGTGACCTCAATGCCAAGGCCGCCATACTCGCCGGAAGTGGTGACTTGCATGGCTTCGAAGTCGGAGGCTGACAGGAAGCTGGAATGTGGATCGAGCGAATTCAACATGCCATCGATTGCCGCTTCGATCGCATCAACCTCGTTGATGTCTTCAACATAGTCAGCTTTCGCGCGGGCCAGAACTTCGGTGAACAGGTCAAGCTGCTGATAGGTTGCCATACGGCTGGCATCGCGTTTCGCATCGGGCCAGGCAACAGCCGAGACACCGACCCCTACAGCTCCGATTACAACACCCAGCGCGGCTCCGGTCAGCATAGCTCTCATTCACGTATCCTCCAGTTTCGCGCGTCTAGCCGCGCTTCATCCAATTTGCCGGGTTCATCGGTTTGCCGTCTTTCCTGACCTCCATATAGAGTTCAGGTTCTGGCATGACACGATTGGTCATGTGGGCAACCGGTTCGCCGCGTTTAACAGTCTGTCCAACATCTACATAGGTATTGGCCATACCGCTTAGAAGGACATGGTAGTCATCAGATGTCGAAATAATCAAGAGCTGTCCGTAAGTCCGGAACGGACCAGAGAATTCGACCTTGCCATCGACGGGGGCTGCAACTTGCGCCTCTGCTCTTGTAGCAAAGGCGAGGCCCTCAGATTTGGACCCGCCAGGCATCTTGTCGCCCCAGCTTCGAACCATCCGGCCGGCGGTCGGTTGCAGCAATCCGCCAAGCAAGGCCCGCCCCGGCGAAATGGCCTGACGCGGGATCGGCGTTCGCGGCGCATCGCTGCGGATGCCCGGTGTTGGAGAGGCCGCTACAAATTGCAGCTTTGGCTTCATCGCGGGCGCTGAGGGCGCATTTGCTTCCAGCGCAGCCAGCAGGCCGCGAATGGTCTCAGCCTCACGCCCAAGCAGGGTCACCCGGTCGCGCAAGGCCGACAGGTCGCCGTTGACGTCAGCGAAGGCTGCGCGCTTGCTGGCCGTCATTTGTACAATCTCGGCGCGTTTCAGGTTGAGAGCGGCTTCTGAGGCTTCGAGGCGCGCAACTTCCCGGACGACTTGCTGCTCGAGCTTGCGAAGACCGGTAATCTCTTCTGACAAGGCATCGGTCTGATTCTGCACCTGCGGCGTAGTGTAGCCCATCAGGATGGCTGCCCGGATTGCGGCATTCGCATCAGATGGATTCGAAACGAGGGCAGGCGGGCGGTGCCGACCGGAAACGGCGAGCGAGGCCATCAGACTGTCCAGGGTCGACTCGCCATCGACCAGTTCACGCTTGGCGGCCGATTGACGTGCGCGCAGCGAGACGAGTTTCAATTCGGATGCGGTTGCCTGTTCTTCGCGGCGCTGGCTTTCCATGGCGGCGGCGATCAGTTTGCGCTCAAGGTTTTCCAGATCGGATGCGGTCTCGCCGCTGGCGGTTTCCAGCGCTTGCAGGGCTTCAACTGCGGCGTCGCGTTCGGTCTCGAGCTTGGCAAGGTCGTCGCGGGAGACATCGCCCTTCGAGGCAAAGGCAGGCAGCGCGATCGCCGTGACGATCGCCAGACTTGCTGTGCGCAAGAAGTATGAAGCCTGAGCGCGCATGATCCCCCTATATGCCACGCAGGGCGTGAGCAGGACATTAACAGAGGCGTGAAGGTTTCACGCATGTACAAGCTTTGACAGGATTCGCCGGAGCTTAAACTACACCCGCTTTGAGCAGGTCATGCATATGCAGTGCGCCAATCGGGACTGTTCCGTCAACGACGATCAGTTGGGTGATGCGACGCTCATTCATCATCGCAAGTGCCTGACTGGCCAGTGTGCCCGCCTCCACCGTAATCGGATCACGGGTCATGGCCTGATCGATCGTTTCAGCGATCTGCCCGCGTGCCATCAGGCGGCGGATATCGCCATCGGTGACCATGCCAGCGAGCGAGTGATCCGCCTCATCAACCACCGCAATGAAGCCAAGTCCGCCATTCGACATGGTCGAGAGGGCGTCGCCCATTCGTGTTCCAACCGAGACCCGGGGCAATTGCGCACCGGAACTCATCAGGTCTCCCACTGTACGCAGCATCGCGCCGAGTTTGCCGCCCGGGTGGAAGATCTTGAAATCATCGGCGGTAAAGCCGCGTTGTTCGAGAACGGCGATGGCTATAGCATCGCCAAGCGCCATGGAGAGCGTTGTACTGGTCGTCGGTGCACGGGTTTCCTTGCACGCTTCCGGGGCGTCCGGAATGGTCAGGCAGATATCAGCTGCCCGACCCAGCGTCGAGGTTTCGATTGCCGTGATCGCGATCAGAGAAACCGAGAAGCGGCGTGTATATTCAATCAGGTCGGAAAGCTCCTTGGTCTCACCGGAGCGCGACAGCGCGATAACGACATCCCCGCTGGCGATCATGCCAAGGTCGCCATGACTGGCTTCAGTTGGATGGATGTACAGGCTTGGGGTGCCGGTTGAGGCCATGGTCGCGGCGATCTTGCGCGCCACATGCCCGCTCTTGCCAACCCCGGCGAGAACAATGCGCCCGCTCGCCCGAGTACAGGTATCGACCGCAGCAGCGAATGCATCGCCGAGGGACGCTTCCAGTTGAGACAGGGCATCGCGTTCAATCTCGATCACGCGGCGCCCGGCCGCGAGAACAGTTTCTTTATCGGTCATGACCCCGTCACGCCCCATTTTCCAAGTTTCCGAAATTCGATCCGCTGGAGGTCCATCGAGCGGGCCTTGCCGTCAATCACCGGGCGAATCGCGAAATAATCAAAAGCGACAGAATCTGCGAGCAGCTTTTCTGGCACATTATAGTCGAACCGGTAGGTGTCCCAGCCGGGCTGCATGTTAAAGCGGATCCAGCCGGTTTCTCCCGCCTTTCCAGTGGAGTAATTCACTTCGAAGGCTTCGGCTCCATTGGCCTCGGATGGACGCGCAGTGATCTGCATTCGGAGCTTTTGGCCAGCATACTGATATTCAAGATCAGCGGCGAGTTTGACGTGCGAGTTGAACTCTGGTGCATCGCGGTGCTCATCCTCGACGGCGAGAATGGTGATATAGGCTTCATCAGCTTGGCCACCAATGCGATTGAGATTTGAAGAGGGACCAGCCTCCATCCGGCAGAGGTCGCGGCCTTCAACAATGGCGTAAGAATAGTCTGCCGGACCTGCACCGCCGCTCATCGGGCCGCAAAGACGCCGTCCATCATCCGATATCATGGCGCCCGCCACCATCAGGATGGCGACCAGCAAAACGATCGGAAAGAAGACACTATCCTTCAAAATCTGGCTCCTGCGACGCCACGGCGAGTCCCGATGGCTGGAAAACATGCTTTGCCTCTGATAGCAACGCGGCCACTGGAAGGCGACAGCCTGTTTACAGACTGTCACCATAACACTTTGTCACGGAATTCGCTGATGCCTACACTTGTTTTGACCCGCCATGGCCAAAGCCAATGGAACCTTGAAAACCGTTTCACCGGCTGGTGGGACGCTGACCTGACTGAAAAGGGGGAGGCCGAGGCCAAAAAAGGTGGCGAATTGCTGGTTGCAGCAGGTGTGTCACCAACGCAGGCCTTTACCAGCTATCAGACCCGCGCCATTCGAACGCTGTGGATCAGCCTGCTGGCCATGGACCGAGCCTGGCTGCCGGTACAGAAACACTGGCGGTTGAATGAGCGCCACTATGGCGGGCTGACCGGGCTGGACAAGGCACAAACAGCTGAAAAGCACGGCGCGGATCAGGTGCATATCTGGCGTCGCTCCTACGACGTTCCACCGCCGCCCATGGACGCTGGGAGCGAATTCGATTTGTCGAAAGACCCGCGCTATGCCGGCGTGCCAGTGCCATCCTCCGAGAGCCTGAAACTGACGCTCGAGCGCGTGCTGCCCTATTGGGAAAGTGATGTCGCGCCGGTTCTGAAAGCTGGAGAAGACACGATCATTTCCGCGCACGGCAATTCGCTGCGCGCGCTGGTCAAACATCTTTTTGCTGTGCCGGACGAGACGATTACCGGTGTTGAGATTCCAACCGGCAATCCTTTGGTGATTGATATCGATGCGAACCTCAAGCCGCTGGCGGCGCGCTATCTGGATGAGAGCCGCGCCAAAGATCTGCCTGAGCTGCCTTGACCAGGAACCGATATATCCTGAGAGCGGCGGCACCTGACGCGATCGGTATCATCGCCGATGTCATGGGGCATCTGGCCAGCCACCGCCTGAGCGTGACGGAGAACCACGACTTTGGCGATCCACTGACGAAGCGGTTCTACATCTGGGCGAAGTTTGATGCTGAACCCGGCTTTCAGCCCGCTGCGTTTGAAGACGGGTTCTCGGCGCTGGCAGAGCGGCGGGCGATGGACTGGTCCTTGCGCCGGGAAGCCGAGCGGCCGCGGGCGTTGGTGCTGGCCTCAAAGGGCGATCATTGTCTGAACGACCTTCTCTACCGGCACCGCCGTGACCGGCTGGGCGCAGACATTTGCGCCATCGTGTCCAATCATGAGGATGCCAAATGGCACGCTGAACGCCACGATGTTCCGTTTTTTCATGTCCCGGTGACGAAAGAGACCAAAGCGGCCGCCGAGAATGAACTGCGCGGCCTGATCGAAGAGACAGCCGCCGACTTCGTCGTCCTCGCGCGGTACATGCAGATCCTGTCCAACGCGCTGAGTGCGGACCTGTCCGGGCGCTGTATCAATATCCACCATTCAGCCTTGCCGAGCTTTAAAGGTGCGCGCCCGTATCATCAGGCGCATGATCGCGGGGTCAAACTTGTTGGAGCGACCGCGCATTATGTGACGGCTGATCTCGATGAGGGGCCGATCATCGCACAGGATGTCAGCCCGGTTGATCATCGGATGACGCCTGAGCGCATGGTTGAACTTGGCCGTGACATCGAAGCCCGCGTTCTGGCAAGAGCGGTAACCGCGCATGCCGAAGGCCGGGTCTTCCTGAATGGGAAACGTACGGTTGTGTTTGAGTAGGCGGTGCGCTCAGATGGCTGCCTTGCTAAGGATAACGGAATGACAGACCACACCCAGCATATGAAACGCGCTATGGAGCTCGCGCGCTTTCAGCATGGACGCACGGGCACGAACCCAAGTGTCGGGTGCGTGATCCTCAATCGTGACGGACGGGTCATTTCTGAAGCGGCAACCGGAGATGGCGGAAAGCTGCATGCAGAAGAAGCCGCCTTGAGAGGCTTGCCAGAAGGCGCAGCCATGGGCGGGACGGCCTATGTGACGCTGGAGCCCTGTCGGGAGCGTTCCGCGGGCGGGGCATCCTGCTCTGAACATTTGCTGTCAGCGGGTATCGGAGTGGTTTGTATCGCGGTGCGTGATCCACATCCGAATGGGGCCGGAGGTCTGGCGCGGCTGCGCGAGGCCGGGGTCAAGATCGAGCTCGGCATTTTAGGCGACGAAGCAGCGGGGTTTTACGCGGAGTTCTTCTCGCGCGTAACACAAAATACAAACTAATTTTGATCTGCCTGACGGGCGCTACCGTAACTCTCTATAGAAACTTTGGTAATTTCACCCTATGTTTCTGTCATCGCCCTGAGGGTACAAACCCCGGGCGGGCGTTAAGTCCAGGTTTGGCAGGGTCCTTGAATGGTCACATCTGTCATCACGGCTCGACCTCCGTCCCTCAGAATTAAGGAATACCGAATATGGCTATGGATGCCATCACTCCAGAAGATCAGATCACACGCGCGAACGAAATTGAACGTCCAAGCAAGGAAGAAGCAATGGATGCTGTGCGCACATTGCTCGCCTGGGCCGGAGATGATCCTCGCCGCGAAGGCCTGATCGACACGCCAAAGCGCGTTGTAAATGCCTATAAAGAATTCTTCGCGGGTTACGAAATGGACCCTGTGAAAGAGCTGTCACGTACATTCGAAGATGTGCAGGGCTATGACGATATCGTCATGCTGAAAGACATCGATGTTGAGAGCCATTGTGAGCATCACATGGTGCCAATCCTCGGTACAGCGCATGTTGCTTACATGCCGACACAAGCGGTTGTCGGTATTTCCAAGATTGCCCGCGTTGTCGAAATTTTCGGTAAGCGCCTGCAAACACAGGAAACCATGACAGCGCAGGTTGCTGATTGTATCACCGAAGTCTTGCAACCCGCCGGCGTCGCGGTTCTGATCGACGCGAAACACCAGTGCATGACGACGCGCGGTGTGCATCACAAGAATGTTGCGACGATCACGACCCAGTTCACCGGCGTGTTCAAAACAGACAAGGACCTGCGCAATCGCTTCCTCCGCTTCGCCGGACAATAGGCTTTTAGCTCAGCCCAGTTAAATGACGCCCCGGCTCAAGGTCGGGGCGTTTTTTCTTGCGCTGTTTTCCCGGGGCTTGCTGAGCGCGGTCACTTTCGGCACACTTATCCTTCATTGGGGAGGATGACGATGGATCTCAAGACTGCAAAGCCAACAGTATTTCTGGCAACCGCTGACGCCGATGCGGCACGCAGCTTTTACGAGGAGGTGCTGGGATTAAACCTTGAGAGTGATGATCCCTTCGCGCTCGTGTATCAGCTTGCAGGCGCAGAGCTGAGATTGTCCAAGGTGCCTGCCTTCACGCCGTTACCTTTCACCGTGCTCGACTGGCAAGTGGCAGACATAGATGCAGCCCACGCGACGCTCTCAGGCAAGGGGGTGTCGTTTCTGGTTTTTGAAGGGATGGGCCAGGACGACAAGCACATCTGGACCAGCCCGGATGGCGGCGCGAAAATTGTCTGGTTCAAGGATCCTGATGGCAACACGCTTTCAGTTTCAGAGCGCTTGAGGTGAACCCGTTTGCTTTCCTCAGCGTTGCGGTTAACCATGTGATTGGCGAGATCGCCGCGATGAACCAAGATTTGGGAGATTGGTTGATGAAGAAGATTATTCTGGCAGCGGCTCTGACCGCTGCGATGAGTGCGCCAGCCTTTGCTGCGTCGATGACCGTATCCTTTGCGGGCGATGATGGCACGACGCAGGTTTGGACCCTTGGCGACGATGGCAAGGCGACCGCGCCAGATGGCTCTGTGGTTGACTATACTTATGACGAAGCGACGCGGACGCTATGCGCGCAGGTTCCAGATGCTGGCGAGGTGTGTGCGACATTCGAATCTGCAGGCGAGGGCGTGGTCGGTGAAACGTCCAGATATACGACAAGTGCTGGAACGGCTGGTACCGCGACCGTCACGGCGGTCAGCGAATAAAGCGCGCGCCACGCGATACACGACCCCTGCAGCTTGTAGCTGCGGGGGTTTTTTCTTGATAAATGATCAAAAAGGCTTATTGTTTATCAATAAGCTTTCGAAGGTCAGAAAAATGCGCGCAGATATTGTCCGTCTCAGCCTGCACGAGGTTGATATCAAGGTTGTGATTGGGGAGCGGATGCATGTTCTGCAATGGCGTCGTCATCTGACCCATGATGCGGTGCTGCTGGATGGCAAAAGCTATGCGACGTCCTATGGCATGTTTGGCCGCGAGAAAGTCTATGGGCTGGTCTTTGGCCAGGATGAAGACGGGCAGGGCGGCGAGCGCATCATGCTGTTACTCGATCCGAAGACCAATTACGGCGACTGGAGTGGTACGCATCAGAAGCTTAGCGGCGTGAGGCTCGAAACAGTTGAGGGTCCGATTGTCGCCTTTGGTACGCTGGACCCCAAGTCTCTGGAAAAGCCCGCAACGTTTGCCGACTGGATGAAGAAGACGATGGGTATGGAGTGGTAAAGCTCCAGAATTAGGAAACCGGGTCAGTGTCCTGACCCGGCTCCAGTTTTCTGCGAATATGGGTGGGGATATTAGTCCGCAGAAACCAATGGCCCTTTGAACACATATGTGCCCGTTCGGGTGCTGATCAGGATATCCAGAGCTGCGGTATCCACATCAGCAAACGTATTAGACTGAACCCGCGGTGCTTTGCCATCGGCCACCAGTTCGCCCGTGCGTGGATCAATCAGACCCCAGCCAACGGCTTCGCTGTCTTTATCCATAAATTCTGCATGAATAGTGGTGCTGCCAGTCAGACTCAGCGGCAATTGTGTCTTCAGCTCGCCTTCTACTGTCGCAAAGACCTGTACGATGTAAGCTTTGCCATCCTTGACCGCGACGGCGATGCCAACGTCGGAAAAGCCATCACGTACCAGATTGGCGGCGTTCAGCGAGTCTTGCTTGATTGCAGCATAGAGCGCGGCGGCATCTTCACTTGCGGCGGTCTGAACCACGTTCGCGCCTGTGCTGCCAAACAGCATGCTGCGGTCAAAGGCGCGAATGCGATAGAGGTGATCCCGGTTCTCCAGATCCGTATGAGCGGCATAGGAGCGCTCAGCCATGTCGAGTGCATGAGCCGCCGCCGCCTGATCGAGGCTGGTGCGTCGCTGCAGGGTGGGCAGGTCCGCGCTCTGCCGGTCTGCATTTACCTGGTCGAACAGAGCGTCCGAAAGGGCCGCGTTCAACAAGTCGGATGCTTTAATGCAAGCGGTTGCCTCACTGACATAAGCCGGCAGGGCGGTGCCATACCCGTCGCTCGCCTGACATGGAATATTGGCAAGCGCAGCGGGAGAAAATGCGAATCCACCGGCGGCCGCAAGAGCCAGCAGCGAGGTGGATTTCAGTTTGTCATATTTTTGTAACATAACTGACACATAGCGTTTGTGACAGATATATGTCAATAAACAATGTCCGGTATCGGACTAAAAATAATCCGGTATCGGACATAAAAGCAAGAAAGCCGCCCTGTGAAGAGCGGCTTTCTATCGTGTTTGTTGAAGGTTGGAGCTGGGGCTAGTCTTCCTCAGCTACCACTTCTTTTCCGGTTTCCTGGTCGATATTCTTCATCGACAGACGGACTTTACCGCGATCATCAAAGCCCATCAGCTTGACGAAGACGGCCTGGCCTTCAGAGACCACGTCTTTTGGATGACCAATACGCTCGTTCGCCATCTGGCTGACATGAACAAGGCCGTCCTTTGGTCCGAAGAAGTTCACGAATGCGCCGAAATCCTTGATCGAGACGACTTTACCTTCGTAGATTTCGCCAACTTCCGGCTCGGCAACGATCTCCTTGATCATCTTCAGAGCCTTGTCGATGGAGGCGCGATCGGTCGCAGAAACCTGAACGGTGCCCTCATCGTCAATGTTCACTTTGGCGCCTGACTCATCAACGATACCGCGGATCACCTTGCCGCCTGAACCGATCACGTCACGGATCTTGTCAGAAGGCACTTTGATGATTTCCATTTGCGGGGCGTTGTCAGCGAGTTCAGTGCGCGCCTCGTCGAGGCCTTTTGCCATTTCACCCAGAATATGAGCGCGGCCGCCTTTGGCCTGCTCAAGCGCCGTTTCCATGATCTCTTTCGTGATCCCGGCAATCTTGATGTCCATCTGCAGAGAGGTCAGACCTTTTTCTGTGCCCGCCACTTTGAAGTCCATGTCGCCGAGATGGTCTTCATCGCCAAGGATGTCTGAGAGCACCGCAATGCCCTCATCATCCTTGATCAGGCCCATCGCGATACCGGAGACCGGACGCTTCAGGGGCACACCGGCATCCATCATGGCCAGCGAACAGCCACAGACAGTTGCCATGGAAGACGAGCCGTTTGACTCGGTGATCTCTGACACCATGCGGATCGTGTAAGGGAAGTCCTCATGCTCTGGCAGTACTGCTTGAAGCGCGCGCCAGGCCAGCTTTCCGTGACCGGTTTCACGGCGGCTGGTGCCACCCATCCGGCCTGTCTCACCAACAGAGTAAGGCGGGAAGTTATAGTGCAGCATGAACTTCTGCTTGTAGGTTCCGTCGAGGCCATCGATGAATTGCTCATCATCGCTGGTGCCGAGAGTGGCCACACAGATGGCTTGGGTCTCGCCGCGTGTGAACAGGGCAGAGCCGTGCGTGCGAGGCAGGAAGCCAGCTTCGGCGAGGATCGGGCGGACCTGATCGAGTGACCGGCCATCAATCCGCTTGCCGGTCTTGATGATATCGCCGCGAACCACTTTCGCTTCGGCTTTCTTGAAGGCTGCGCCGAAGACGGTCGCATCCATGCCTTCGGGCTTTTCTTCGGTTGCCATCAGTGCTTCAGCGGCTTTCGCCTTGGCTTCACCGACAGCGGCCTGACGCTCCAGCTTTTCAGTGATCTGATAGGCTTTGGAGAGGTCGGCACCAACCAGAGACTGGATCGCGTCCAGTTCAGAGGACAGATCTTCAGCTTCAAACTCGAACGGTTCTTTGGCAGCTGCTTCAGCCAGCTTGATGATCGCGTCGATCACAGGCTGCATCGCTTCGTGGCCAGCCATGACCGCGCCGAGCATGACGTCTTCGGAGAGTTCCTTGGCTTCAGACTCAACCATCATCACCGCATCGGCTGTACCGGCAACAACGAGATCAAGTTCAGACTCAGGCAGTTCATCAACGGTTGGGTTGATTATGTAGGCGCCATCCTTGTAGCCAACGCGCGCCGCACCAATTGGGCCCATGAACGGGGCGCCAGACAGAACCAGCGCAGCAGACGCGCCGATCATGCCGATCACGTCCGGATCGTTTTCGAGGTCATAAGAGACAGCCGTCAGAACAACCTGAACCTCGTTCTTGAACCCATCGACGAAAAGCGGTCGGATCGGGCGGTCGATCAGTCGAGACGTCAGTGTCTCTTTCTCTGTTGGGCGACCTTCGCGCTTAAAGAAGCCACCGGGAATACGGCCGGAGGCATAGTATTTTTCCATATAGTTGACCGTCAGCGGGAAGAAGTCCTGTCCCGGCTTCGCAGATTTTGCGAAAGTTGCGGTCGCGAGCAGCGTGGTCTCACCATAGGTAATCATAACCGCGCCATCGGCTTGACGTGCCACCTGGCCCGTCTCGATTTTCAGTGTCCGGCCGGCCCATTCCAGCGAGACTGATTGCTTATCAAACATACGTTTTGCTTTCTTACATACGAAAAACCCGCTCGCCCCTATGGCCAGCGGGTTGTTTTGAGAGCTTAGCGGCGGATGCCGAGCTCTTTAATGAGGGCGGAATAACGCGCCTCTTCTTTCCTCTTTACATAGTCGAGGAGTTTGCGGCGGGTGGCGACCATGGTCAGCAGCCCGCGGCGGGAGTGATTGTCTTTTTTATTGGTCTGGAAGTGATCGGTCAGATTATTGATCCGCTCTGTAAGGATCGCGACCTGGACTTCCGGGGAACCCGTATCACCTTCGGTGCGGGCAAATTTCTTGATCAGTTCAGCTTTACGCTCTGCAGTGATCGACATCGGCATACTCTTTCTGTTTCGCCTTGCGGCGGTTGATGTATCGGCCATTGGGCCTTGTGTTTGGGGCGGGCGCCGCGCCATTCAGCCGTGGCCAGGATGTCGTCCAGCCGGGCTAGAAGCCGCGAAAGCTCGCCTCAATCGCGCGCGTATCGCACTTTTGGACCCATTTGGAAAGGGTGGATGTGTGTGCTTCAAGCAGGTTCTCGCTCGCCCCATTGCGGCCATAAGTCTAAGGCTTATTCTGTAGAGCTTGAGTGGTGGCAGGACGCGTTATGAAACAGCTTCGGATAACCCTTCGACTGGTCCTTTTTGTGGTCTCGGTTTTCTCGGTCAGTACAATGGCGGCCAACGCTGCCGAAGAGCGCCGGATTGCTCTCGTCATTGGAAATGGCGCGTATCAGAATGTGCCAGCGCTGCCCAATCCCGGCAATGATGCCGCTGATATGGCCGAAGCGCTGACGCTGGCTGGCTTTGAAGTCATCGAGGGCCGCGATCTGACCCATCAGGATATGATGCAGACGATCCGCGAGTTTGTTGAGCTGCTCGATGGGGCGACCACGGGCTTTTTCTTCTATGCCGGGCATGGGCTGCAGGTTGATGGCCGCAATTACATGTTGCCGGTCGATACTGTCTTGCGCAGCGAGCAGGCCCTGCAGTTTGAAGCGGTCGATATGAATCTCGTCCTCGCCCAGATGGAGCGTGAGCCGCGGGTCAATGTGATCGTACTGGATGCCTGCCGGGACAACCCGTTCGCGGCGTCGCTGCAAAGATCACTGTCTGGCGGCGGGCTGGCACCGATGGAAACAGAGTCGGTCGGCACGCTGATCGTCTATTCCACGCAACCCGGTGCGACGGCTGCCGATGGCACCGGACGCAACAGCCCGTTCACGAGCGCATTTCTGCAGCATGCCAATACGCCGGGACTGGAGCTGCAGCAGATGATGCGCCGGGTGCGCGCGAGCGTGCTTGAAGAAACCAACAGCACTCAGGTGCCCTGGGACCATTCTTCGCTGACGGGCGATGTGTTCCTCACTCCGCCGCCAGAGGGTGTTGACGCTGATCTTGAAGCCATCAAAGGGCTTGAGCTGAGCGATAGCCAGATTCAGTTACAGCTCTGGAATGATGCCAAAGGATCGCAGTCTGAAGATGTCTTGCAGGCTTTTCTGGACCAATATCCGGAGGGCCCATTCGCTGGCGCGGCAGAGGCGCGTCTGCGCGGCCTGGAGAAAGAGGCGAAGCTCAGCGGCGATGCAGTTGCGGACTCGATCAATCGGCAGGTGGCCTATGGTGTTGTCACCGATGAGCCGAAAGAGCCGTATGAGTTCTACGCCAATGCGCGGGTTTATGAGCTGCGCGGGGACGCCGCCAATGCGGTGCGGATGTATGAGAAGTATCTCACCTTCTCGCCCGACTATGTTGATCCGCACTATCAGTATCAGCGCTATTTGCGGGCGACAGAGGGGCGGATGGCCTCGCGAGAAATCTACAATGAAATGAAGTTTGACCGCCCGGATGATCATGTCCTGCAATATGCGGCGGCCCTGTTGCAGAGCCCGCCGCAGCGCAAGGTGCAACTTGAAGCCTTTGTTGCGGACAATCCGGATTTCGCGCCTGCGTTATATGCGCTGAGCCTCGACTATTCACAGCGCCGGCTTGGATCGCAGACCACGGCGGACAAACGCCGTGAGCGCGAACTGCTGGAGCGGTTCATGGAACTGCATGAGCTTGGTGAATATGTGAAATATTTCATCGACAAGCCAGCCGCCGAGACCGAGATCGAAGACGCTGAAAACCGCCTTGCGGCCCTGTCGGTGATGTCAGAGGACGTGATGGAAAATCCGGTTACGGTGTCAAAAAGTATCACCGGCGGTGAGTTCCAAATCAATGTCGCTGTCGCTGATCTTTTTTTCCGTGAGGTCTTCATCAAACTACCAGATGAAGACTATCAGTCGTTGGGGCTTCACGACTTCAGGAACTCTACCAATGGCGAACGCATGCCCATCACGTACTTCTATCTGCCGTTCGAAACACCGGCGATTGAGTTCGACATCAAATATGTAGATGCGAACGGTGTAGAGCAGGGACCGTATAAGATAGGATTTGACCCTGAAACGACACTTTTCGATTCAGTGAAGTCCTACGCAAAAGTAAGCGAGAAACAGTGGATCTACTACGCTGAGGTGGGGGATGACGAAGAAAACCCCGAATACCTCAACACGACACTCGTTATCTCCGACTATGGCTGTGCCGTTGAGTCTGCGTTTTACGCGATCGAGAGCGATGAACCGAATGTACCGATCAATATTCAATCATGCCGTCCACTGAAACCCTTGGAGGTTCAACGCGACGAGTCGCATGTTTTCCGCATCCCGCCCGAAACGGGCTACCTGTCGCTGCAAGTTACCTTCAAGGATGGCGAAGTGACTGATGTTCTTCGCTATCCTGTAAAGTGGTGATGGCCAATCTAAGTGATCGCGTCGGTGTCGCGTTCGCCGGTTCGGATGCGAACAACCTCGTCGAGCGAGTGCACGAACAGTTTGCCATCACCAATCTTGCCGGTGGAGGCCATCTTCTGGATTGTTTCTGTCACCTGGTTGAGGATGTTTTGCCCGACCGCGATCTCGAGCCGTAGTTTCGGCACCTCGACGGTCTCATATTCCGCGCCGCGATAGATTTCGGTCTGACCGCGCTGGCGGCCGAAGCCTTTGACTTGCGTCACGGTTATGCCTTCTACGCCCAGATCGATCAGAGCGGTTCGGATCTCTTCATATTTATGGGGACGAATAACGGCTGTAATCATATGCATGGGGTGCTCCTTGTCATAGCGCAGGCCGAGCTGCACGAGGCGTCGAATAGCTTCTGAACGAGACGGTAAATCGCCTTGCCCACGCCTCCACTCATCGACTGTTTTTGAAAAATCCTGCGAGGCCACAAGCTGAATTCGCTGATCTAGTTTGTCCATAATTCCGATGTCTCTCCACACTCCATACCTAGAAAACACAGCTTTGCTAAAATTACAAATATTAGCTTGTTGACAAAGTTACACACCTTGCATATATACAGCTCATCAAACGGAAAGACCTGAAGTCAAAAAGATGGCGGGTCGGTTGCGCGAAAGGAGATCGCAATGACTAAACTGGTATATCGCGGTGTTGCATATGACACTGAGCAAAAGTCTGCGCCCACGCTTGTTGAGCAGATGCGCAAGAAAGACCTCGTGTATCGCGGCGTTGCCCATGATGGCGTGCGCCCAACAGAGCAGGTTCAGCCGTTCGAACACGTCTATCGCGGTGTTCGTTACGTCTAAAAAAGCCCCCTCGGCGGGATGCCCGTCCCCAATGCGTCCCGCATTATGAAGGCTGTCCCTCAGGGGGCAGCCTTTTTGCTTAGGCCAGTTCGAAGAGAGCGGCCTCTACGATGGCGTCGCAGTGAATGCGCGCTGTGTCATAGGGCGGTATCGGGCAATTATCCTCGTTCAGCAGCATGCCAAGTTCCGTACAGCCCATGATCAGGCTGTCCGCGCCAGCTTGTTTCAACGCCTGCGCCGCCTTGATGTAATAGTCGACGCTTTCCGGCTTGATCAGGCCATGGGTCAGTTCCTCAAAGATGATCCGGCTGAGTTCCTTCTGGGTCTCGGCATCCGGGCGTATCGCCTCAAGGCCCGTGCGCAGTCGCAGGCGATCCACGAAGTAATTATCGGCCATCGTATAGGCTGTACCGATCAGAGCCGGGCGGGTTCGGCCATCCGCTATCAGGCGATCCCCGCAGGCGTCCACGATATGCAGAAAAGGCAGGTCCGTCGCCTGCTCAATACTGTCGGCAACCTTATGCAGCGTATTGCAGGCGAGCACGAGAAACTCTGCCCCGCTGCCTTTCAGGCCCTTGGCCGCGTGATCAAAACCAGCCCGAACAAACGACCAGTCGTGGCGCTCGTGGGCATTGTTATAGTCGTGGAAGTTCACAGAATGGATGCGCAGTTCGGCGCTGTTGAACCCGCCAAGGCGCGCGCGAATGCCTGCATTGATCTGTTTGTAGTAAATCAGCGTGGCTTCCGTGCTCACCCCGCCAATCATGCCAATCGTCTTCATCTTGCCCCATCCTCAAAACTTGCCAGCGCCCATTCTGCGAAATGGGCGAGATTGCCGCCCCTGAACAGAAATCCGCCAAGTCCGGCCGCATGGGCGGCCTGAATATCGGTTTCCTTATCCCCAATCAGGAAACTCGACTCGCGTTTTACAGGAAAATCGGCCATCGCGCGCAGCATCATCCCAGGCTTGGGTTTGCGGTCAAAACTGTCCTTGCGATAGCGCGGATCGGTTCCATTCTCGTGGTAGGGGCAGAAGTAGATTTTATCTACGCCGGTGCCGGCGTCTGCCATGGTTTTTTCCAGCGATGCATGAACCGCGTGCATGTCCTCTTCTGTGTAGAAGCCAAAGGCGATCCCGCTTTGATTGGTGACCACGAAAATATGCCAGTCGCGGGCCCGAAACGCCTTGATACAGTCAATCGCGCCGTCGACCCATTCGATATCCTCGACCCGTGCGACATAGCCCCGATCGACATTCAGGATGCCATCACGATCAAGAAAGAGGGCGGGTTTGGGTTTGGACATGGTTGAGCTTTATCCCAGAGTCCCGCTCTGCGCGAGAGGGCTTGCCGCCGCGGAGAACTTCTGAGCAGAATATGCCTCAGGATCGCAAAGAACGATCCCAAATTGCCTTGGGAGGGCTATAAAATGGAACAATTACTACCACTTCTTCTGAATGGAGCTGGCGGTGCCATCATTGGACCGATTCTCTCCAAGCTGCTTGGCGGAAAGGGCGCGACTGGTCTTCTGGCGGGGATCGCGGGCGGGGTTGCCGGTGGCTTCGGTATGGATGCGGCGGATCTGCAGCTGCTGAGTGGCACGGGTCTTGTCGGGATGCTTGGTGAGCTGCTGCAAGGCGGTATTGGCGGCGGTGTCCTCGGCGGAATTATCGGTGTGATCAATCGCGCGAAATAGTCTTTGAGTTTGGACTGAATGAGAGGGGTGCGAGCAATCGCACCCCTTTTCTACTCGGCCTGTGCTGTTTCCGTTATAGCGCGGCGATTGACCCCGACACCAATCACAAAGGGTACAAAGGCCGCCATTGTTATCAACGCAGCCAGCAGGAATGCAGCGCCCGGGAAATAAACAGCTGCATCTGGCGCCGAAAAGGTTTGCAGGGTCTGGCTCATCAGGATCGGACTGAAGATTAGCGTGAAGGCCATCATACTGGCCTGCGCGCCTTGCAACTCGCCTTGCGCGTTAGGCGGCGTCAGATTTGATGTGATTGTGTTGATCGCCGGCATTGCAACACCGCCCACGGCTGAAACCGCGATAATCGCATAAGCGCCCCACGGCGCATCGGCGATTGAAAACAGGGCTAAAGCTGCTGCATTCATTGCCAGGCCAAATGCCGCTGCGCGCATCGGCCCGAACCGTTTGATCAGGTATCCTGTAAGCAGCGCTTGCGATACGGCTGATCCAATGCCGACCGCGCCAAGTGAGAGTCCAATCTCAAACTCACTCCAATCATAGCGGATCTCGCCATGGAAGTTCCAGGTGCTCGGATAAACCGCGTGAGCAATCTGAAACAGGCCGATCGCCACGATGAACCATGCAACTTTCGGGAGTTTTGAGAAGTGCACCATGGCCCCAAAAGGGTTGGCACGCGCAAGGTTGAATGGGCGGCGGCGATTTGCTGGCAGGCTTTCTGGCAGAACGAACACGCCGTAAAGGAAGTTCAGTCCGCAAATACCGGCAGCGGCAAAAAAGGGCAGCCGCGTATCGACTTCCCCAAGCAGGCCGCCGACGACAGGCCCGAGAATAAACCCGATCCCAAAAGCGGCCCCCATCATCCCAAAGGCGCGGCCGCGATCTTCCGGCTCTGTGACATCGGCAATATAGGCATTTGCGACTGAATAAGTGGCTGAGAACAGCCCGCCCAGCGCCCGCCCAAGGAATAGAAAGGCCAGCGTCGGCGCAAGCGCCATGATGATCATATCGACCCCTAGCATAGCGATCGATGCGAGCAGGACCGGGCGGCGACCATAGCGATCGGATAGCCCACCCAGAATCGGCATTGCGAAGAAGTTAGCAATCGCGAATGTCGCGCTCAGCCAGCCACCAATCGCAACGGTTTCCTCTGCAGTTCGCCCGGTCAGATCAAACAGCAAGGCCGGCATTACCGGCATGATCAGGCCGAACGAAAGCATGTTCAGGATCACCGCAACAACCACGAAAAAGAAGGCATTTTTGCCGGGCTTGGACGCAGGCGCGATTGTTTCGGTCATGCCTCTGCTTTGCGGCGTTTGGTCTTTAAGGTCAAACCTTTCTCTGCCGGGGTGCGGCAAGAGTGGCCAGCGCAACGCCAGCCAGGATCGCGCTGCTGGCGAGTGCAAAGCGGAGCGTGATCGGCTCTGCCAGAAATACGACCCCTCCGATTGCTGCGATGGCGGGAACAGAAAGTTGGGCTATCCCGGCAATGCTTGCCGCCAGATCTTTCAGCGCCGTATACCAGATGGCATAGCCAAGCCCGGACGTGACTGCGCCAGAGATCACCGCGAGCAATATGCCCTGGGTGTCTGGACTGGTTTCAGGAAACAGCATCAGAAGTGGCGGGGCCAAGGCTGCCATGACGAGGCTCGCGCGCATGAAGTTACCGGCGGTTTGCTGCGTCGGATCACCGCCAGACCGGCCCAGCAAGGAGTAAGCGCCCCAGCCAATCCCTGCGAGGACCATGGCAAACGCGCCGAGCAGCGGTGGGGCTTTAACGCTGGGCGAGACAAGCCAGATCAGGGCGACGCTGGCCAGGAGCAAGCCCAACCATTGCAGCGCGGCCAGACGTTCACCGCTAAAAATGGCCCAAGCCAGCATGACAATCTGAACCGTTGCGAACAGGATGATTGCGCCGGTCCCTGTCGGCAGCGCGATATAGGCGTAAGAAAAAAAGGCAGCATAGGTCAGTAAGGCGATTGCGCCCGGCCAGGAGCCGCTGCGGATGACTAGTATCGGCCTGCGCTGATGGAAGATCACGATCAAGGCGAGGACAACAGCGCCGCTAACGAGGCGGATCAGGGTGAACCCTCCGGCCCCGATTTCTGCATCAATCAGGGCCAGACGCGCCAGAACCGAGTTTGCGGCAAAAGCCAACATGGCGAGACAGGTGAGCAGGGTCAGGCGAAGGCTTTGTAACATGCCGCTTGCTTACAGAGCGCGCCTGCGGGATGCCAGTCGCAAACCTGTGATCAGTTGGAAACGACGCCGGAAAAGGCGAGGCCGAGATCGCGGTAATAGGCGACGCGTTGTTCCTGATCCGGAGTTAGCAACATCAGACGGGAGGCTCCGTTAAGCGCGCTGGGGCGTAATCCGTCATGCGCGACCACCATCATGTCATGCCAGATGCGCGCAGGCAGGCCGCCGCCGGTGACATCTGCCATAGGCGTGTCATCATCATTGCCCGTCCAGACCCCGCCCAGCAATTCCGCGCTGAAGCCAATGAACCAGGCATCGCGGAAGGATTGGCTTGTCCCGGTCTTGCCGGCGATTGCCCAGCCTTCAAGCTCCGCAGCCTTGCCGGTTCCGTTCCGCACCACAGAGGCCAGCATGCCTGCCATCAGGTCCGCGTTTTCTTCTGGGTAGACAATCGCAGCTTCATATTCCGGGCGCTCGTACAAGACCTCGCCCCGAGACGTTTCGATCTTGGCCACCAGAAAGGGATCAACGCGTTTTCCGCCAGTCATGAAAGGCCCATAGGCCCGCGTTATTTCCCAGAGGCTGAGCTCCTGACTGCCAAGCGCGATAGAGGGGAGGGGACGCATGGGGGAGCCAATTCCAAACCGCTGTGCCAGTTTGATGATGCTGTCCTCACCGGTTTCCTGACCGAGCGTGGCGGCAACTGTGTTCAGACTGTCGCGCAGCGCCTCGTTCACGGTCACCGGACCCACATAGACACGGGTAAAGTTTTTTGGGGCCCAGGACCCGATCTTCACGGGTTCATCAATGCGGACATCATAAGGGGTGACGCCCGCCTCTAGCGCGGCGGCATAGACGAACGGCTTGAAGGCAGAGCCGGGCTGTCGCTTGGCCTGCGTGGCGCGATTATACTGGTTTTCGAGATAGTCGCGGCCACCATATAGCGCGACAATCTCACCGGTTTTCTTCATGATGATGGCGGAGGCCTGACTGGCTTGAGACTCATCGGCCTCTTCCGTCATTCGTGTCTCAATGACCTCGACAATTTGATTCTGAATATCGCGGTCCACAGTGAGGGTAATCACCAGATCATTCGGAATGTTCGGCAAAAGCCGCTCAGCGCGTTCCTTGGCAAGATCGAGTATGTAACCGAATTGCGGGTCTTTCTCTGAAGGCTCGGTTAGAGACACATCAGAGTCGCGTGCAATCTGAGCGCTTTCCGGGGTGATGAAACCGGAATCGACCATTTCAGACAGCACGTAGGATTGTCTTGTCTTCGCATCATCCATGTTGCGATTGAGCGCGAGGCGAGAGGGCGCCTGCGGCAGGGTGGCGAGAAGCGAAGCCTCTGCGAGGGTCAGGTCTTGCGGTTCCTTGCCGAAATAGAACCGTGTCGCCGCGCCCAGGCCGTAGAAGCCGGAGCCAAAATAGATCTGATTGAGATAAAGTTCGAGGATGTCGTCTTTTGCAATCCGCTTTTCCAGCTGCCGCGCGAGGCGAACTTCCTGTAGCTTGCGTTTGACGGTCTGCTCGGATGAGAGGACGAGATTCTTGACCACTTGCTGCGTAATCGTCGAGGCGCCCGAGACGGTCCGGCCTGAGGTGACATTCGACCACAGGGCACGGATCATGGCTTGAGTGTCAGCGCCATCATGCTCGTAAAAGCGCTTGTCCTCGGCGGCGATAAAGGCGCGCGGTACATAGGCGGGCAGTTCTTCAAGGGTGACCTTGCGCCCATAGCGCGGCCCGCGAATGGCGAGTGTGTTGCCGCTGGCATCGACAAACTCGATCGCTGCGCCCGCATTGGCTTCCCAGAGCGCGTCATTCTCTGGCAGGGTCGGCATGTCGCGGTACATGCTCTGCCAGAACATGAAAGCGGCCAGACCACCAATCAGGGCAAGCACTGTAGCTGCAATGAGACCGTATTTCAGCACTGGCCGCCGTTTCCCCGTCTTGGCTCGGCCACGGCTTTTTGTGGGCGCAGCCTTAATTGGCGGCCGTTTCAAACCTGGCTTTCTCTTCTTCACCGCCACGCGAGGGCTCCATTTGAAATCCGTCGCGTGAGCTATAGCTCGCGCAAGATTACGGCGGGGTGAAGGCGGGTCAAATTAACTGTAATTAGGCTGTGCTCAGCCGCGCATTGGGGCGGGGCAGTCCGGTCCACCCGGTTTTCGCTGTCCGGCAGGCGCGCGCTCAGCGAGTATTTTTGCGTGTTTCAGGCGGTCCGAGATGTCCTTGGCTGCCAAAGGACGCATCAGGCAAGTAATAGGCTCCCCCGTGTCTGCTGCAATAACCACAGCGATACCGGTGATCCCACCATACCAGTCCCAGAGATAACCAGCCTTGTTCTGATCGGCGAGGCGGATGGCATCCGCAAAGGCGGCTGTCCGGCTAAGTTCGTCTGCGCCGCGACCAGCATTTGTGACATCCAGATTGACCAGTTCGATCGATCCTTCAGGGTAATCTTTGATCGCTTCATCGATACGCGGGTTCAAGATCTGACAGTTTGGACACCAGTCGGCGGTGAAGTTGATGATTCGCAGTGATGGCTCGGCCGAGGCGAGACTGGTCCATGACATGATCGCCAAAAGGCTCAGAAACAGAAACCGCATATGAAACCCTTTCATCCGGCTATAGAGTTCTACCATTCATAGGCATAAGACGCATTTCACAGAGGCGTTATGAACTGCGCCCGAACACACGCTCGAAAATATAGTCGACGCGGCTGAAGTGGTAGGCGTCATCGAACAGGCTTTCCAGCTTTTCGTCTGAAAGCTTTGCCGTGACGTCTGCATCGGCTTTCAGATGGCCCAGAAATGCGCCTTCGCCGGCCCAGGTTTTCATCGCGTTGCGTTGAACCATGCGGTAGCTGTCTTCACGGCTGTTCCCGGCTTCGACCAGCGCCAGAAGCACACGCTGTGAATTGTGCAGGCCGCCCATCTTGTCCATCACCGCTTGCATATTCTCCGGGTAGACGAGCAGGTTCTCGACCACACCGGCGAGGCGGTGCAAGGCAAAGTCGAGGTGAACTGTCGTGTCCGGCCCAATGCCGCGCTCAACCGAAGAGTGGGAGATGTCCCGCTCATGCCAGAGGGCGACATTCTCCATCGCGGGCACGACCGCCATACGAACGAGACGGGCGAGGCCTGTGAGGTTTTCGGTCAGCACCGGATTGCGCTTGTGCGGCATCGCGCTGGAGCCTTTCTGGCCCTTGGAGAAGAATTCTTCGGCCTCATAAAGCTCGGTGCGTTGCAAGTGGCGGATTTCCGTTGCGAGGCGTTCGATGCTGGAGGCGATCACGCCCAGCGCCGCGAAATAGGCGGCGTGCCGGTCGCGCGGGATGACCTGTGTCGAGACAGGTTCTGGGGTCAGGCCAAGCTTTTCGGCGACATACTCTTCGATGCGCGGATCAATATTTGCGAAAGTGCCGACCGCACCTGAGATCGCGCAGGTGGCAATTTCTTCGCGCGCGGTGATAAGACGTCTTTTAGCGCGCTGAAACTCCGCGTGGAAAGTGGCGAGTTTGATGCCGAACGTGGTTGGCTCAGCGTGAATGCCGTGACTGCGGCCAATGGTAGGGGTCAGTTTATGCTCGAACGCGCGTTTTTCGAGGGCGGCGAGGACGCGGGTTAAGCCTTCCATCAGAAGATCTGTGGCTCGTACCAGCTGCACATTCAGGCAAGTATCAAGCACGTCAGAGCTGGTCATACCCTTGTGTAGAAAGCGAGCTGGCTCACCGACATGTTCGGCCACATTGGTCAGGAAGGCGATGACGTCGTGTTTGGTCTCGCGCTCAATCTCGTCAATGCGCTCAATGTTGAAGGCGCCTTTCTGGCGTACAACTGCGCTGGTGCCCTTCGGGATCTGGCCCAGCTCTTCCATCGCTTCGGCAGCGAGCGTTTCGATTTCCAACCAGATGCCATATTTGGCCTCCGGTTCCCAGATAGCGGTCATGGCGGGGCGGGCGTAACGAGGAATCATGCGGGGCCTTTATGCTTAGCTGGCGCGCGTATATCGCTAGTCGTCTCTTCCGGCAATTAACCTTCTACGGGTGCTGCCCCAGATTTGCTCGCGTTAGCCTTGTAATCACCGGGATTAATCGTCGATTTTGCTGGTCGTGTTGAAATTAACCATGTATGAATATTTCGCCATCGAAATGGGCTGTGGGGGCTCGAGCAGACTGCGATAATGCAGTTGAAGGTGTGAGTAGAGTTTGGTTTACTGAACCCGGACGTAGAGAATCACGTCCACACAAAGGGGAATACAAATGAATAAATATCTTATCGCGACGGCGTCGGCGACGACGCTCGCCGGTGTTGCATTCGGTCAAGCGGCTGACATGCCAATGACAGCGAATGCGGGTGAATGTTTCGCTCGCGTTCTTATCCCGGAAACCACGCAGGTTGTGACCGAACAGGTTGTCGACCGTGAAGCGTCTTTCGAGATCAACGTGGTGCCGGCTGCTTATCAAACGGTGACAGAACAGCGTCTGGTCAAGGAAGGTACAACCATCTTCACGACCATCCCGGCTGTCTATGAAACAGTGACCGAAACCATCGTTATCGAGCCAGCACGCGAAGAAAAGATCGTCATTCCAGCTGCGTACGAAACCTACACAGAGCAGGTTCTGGTCCGCGAGGCTTACACAACCTGGAAGCCTGGTGCAGGTCTGTTCGGTCGCGACAGTGGGACTGTCATCAATGCGAGCGCTCTGCCAGCTGGCACGGATGCTGTTGCCACCGGTGAACTGCTTTGCATGGTCGAAGTGCCAGCGCAGTATGACACCGTAACACGGACGCGCCTTGTATCAGCGGAGCGGACTGAAATTCAGACTATTCCTGCGGTAACGCAAACTGTGACCAAACAGGTCGTCGTTACGCCGCCACAAGTGGTTGAAGAGACCATTCCTGCAGAATACGAGACAGTTACTGTTCAGCAGCTGGTCACCCCAGCCTTTGAAGAGCGGATTGATATCCCGGCGACATACAAGACCGTTGAGAAACGCGTTGTCACGGGCGGCGGTGGTCTCGAATGGCGCGAAGTGCTGTGCGATACAAACACCACATCAGCCAAAATCAGCGAAATTCAGACAGCCCTGACATCTGCTGGCTATTCCGTTCCTGCGGATGGTTCTTTTGGCCCAACAACGCTGAATGCGATGGAAGCCTATCAGCGTGCCAATGGCCTGCCGGTTGGATATCTGACGGTTTCAACGGTTGAGAGCCTCGGCGTCTCACCGTTCTAAGGCTGATCACAGTCTAGTTGATTTTGCCCTCGCAAGGTTCGCTTGCGGGGGCATTTTATGTCTAGCTGTCTGCAAGCTTTGCATCGCCGATAACCTGACCAAGTCGCGCGATACGAATGGCCTCCTTATAAAAGGCCTGCCAGCGCCTTTTGCGGAAGGGCGTCGCAGGGCGCATGACTGCGAGTGCATCGAACAGGCCATAGTATTGCCATTCCCAACTCATTGCCGTCAGCAAGAGCATTTTAGGTCCCAGCCGATCTCTCAAGGCTTCAACCTGCTCGTGCGCCAGGCCCATTTTAGCCATCTGGCTGGAGGTCTGCTGATAGTAAGTCTCGGCGTATTCTGTATCGAGAAAAGGATCGAGAATCATCGACCACATATCGTGGCGACGCTCAAAGGGGACGCCATTCGTCTCCGCAAAGGCGACAACTTTGCTAGCTCTTTCGCGAGACAGAAAGACAATATCACCATTTTTCAGGAACATGGCGAGCGGGAACCAATCGACGAGCGCTTCGCAGTCGGCGGGTGCGATGCTTCGCGTCCGCTTTCTGGGAAATGGATAGTGTTCCAGTATGACCGAGGCGCCATCCGAAGCAATTTTCGGCGGAGGTAGCTTTGGCCACACTAGCCAAGTCGCTCCAGAACACGCGGCAGTTTGAAAACGACGCTTTCCTTGGCGGTAGTGATCTCTTCCACTGTAATCTCAAACCGGGCGCGGCAGGCCGCGATCAGGCCTTGAACCAAATCTTCCGGCGCACTTGCCCCGGCGGTGAGGCCAAGCGTGTCCACATCTTCGAGCCAGTCCCAGTCGACGTCTTCGGCGCTGGCGACCAATCTTGCGTCTTGCGACCCGGCCCGAATGGCGACCTCGACGAGGCGTTTGGAATTGGAGGAGGTCTCTGCACCAATCACCAGAAACAGGTCAGCCCGCTCGGCCATGACTTTCACGGCGTCCTGGCGATTTGTGGTAGCGTAGCAGATATCTTCCTTGTGCGGGGCGCTGATGCCGGGAAAGCGCTTTTGCAAGGCCGCGACGATCTCGGCTGTGTCATCAACGCTGAGTGTCGTTTGCGTGACGAAGGCGAGGTTCGCGGGATCACGGGGGGCGAAGTGCGCGACATCCTCAACGGTTTCGATCAGAGTCATCGCCCCGTCTGGAAGCTGTCCGGTTGTGCCGATGACTTCGGGGTGTCCGGCATGCCCGATGAGAATGATTTCCCGCCCGGCGCGGTGGTGGCGTTCGGCTTCGACATGGACCTTAGAGACAAGCGGGCAGGTGGCATCCACAAAAACCATATCGCGCGCTGCGGCTGCTGCGGGAACGGCTTTTGGCACGCCGTGCGCAGAGAAGACGACAGGGCGATCGTCCGGGCAGTCTTTGAGTTCTTCAACGAAAACCGCGCCCATGGCTTCCAGTCTTGAGACGACATGCTGATTGTGGACGATTTCATGTCGCACATAGACAGGACGTCCCCATTTGCCCAGCGCTTCTTCGACAATCTGAATGGCGCGATCAACACCAGCGCAGAACCCGCGCGGGGCGGCCAGCAATATGGTCAGGGGGCGGGGCATCATTAACGCTTCCTCATATGACGTCTCACACATAGGCCGTTGCACGGTGTGCTCGTGCCCGGTAACACTCTCACCGGAACATGGATAGCCTCGATCAAGAGGCCAAGAGTGACAAGGCATCGCAATGCGCATTTCAGCCCTTTTTATGGCCGTTCTGATGGTAACCGCATGCGGCGGCGGCGATCTGTCCGATTCGTTTGACACACGAAGGAATGTCGGGGCCTGCCCACCGGCCGGAGCGATTTACAACGCCGCGCGGATTGTTGAGCTGCAGAATAACGAAAACAACTTCAACTCGATCACCTATACCGGTGAGGTCGTCGATGTGCGCATGTATTGCCGGTATACCGCTGCAGATCCTGTTGATGCTGAAATCGAGATTGATTTCGCGTTCGGGCGGGGGCCGTTGGGCGCTGAGACCGTCAAGGATTATACCTACTGGGTCGCGGTTGCCCGGCGCAGCGGTAAAGTTCTGAACAAGGAGTATTTCACGGTACGCGCCGACTTTGGTGATGGCGATATTGTCGGGGCATCCGAGCTTATCCAGAACATTACTATCCCGCGTCTCGATGAAACAATTTCAGCGGCCAACTTTGAGGTTCTGATCGGGTTTGACCTCACAGACGAGCAGCTTGCGTACAATAAGGAAGGCCACCGGTTCCGTTTGAACGCTGGCCAATAGACTTAAGATATTCGGAGAACCAGCTATGGCGACTCTCGCAGCCCAGCTTACGGGTGCGTGTATAGCGGCATTTGAAGCCGAGGGACTGGAAGCGCGTTGGGGCGCGGTTAAACAATCTGACCGCCCGGAGCTGGCTGACTTTCAGTGCAACGGCTGCATGGGCGCGGCGAAACAGGCCAAGACCAATCCGCGTGAACTGGCGGCCAGAATTGCCCCGCGTATCGCCGAGCACGAAGCGGTTGAGCGCGTTGATGTGGCTGGTCCGGGCTTTCTGAACATAGTGGTTACCGCGGGCGCGCTGGCCAGTGTTGCAGATCGTGTGCGCAGCGACCTGCGGGCGGGGGCTGAAACGGCGGAGAAAACAGAAAAGATCGTGGTTGATTTTGGCGGGCCAAATGTCGCCAAGCCGATGCATGTTGGGCATATTCGGTCTGCTGTTATCGGTGACACATTGGTCCGGCTGCTACGCTTCATGGGCGATAAGATTACCGGTGATGCCCATCTTGGTGACTGGGGTCTGCAGATGGGCTTGCTGATTATCGCGGTCTTGGATGAGCAGCCAGACCTGCCATATTTTGATGAGGGTAATTTGGGGCCTTTCCCGGCTGAGCCGCCGGTCGACATGGAGGACCTGTCCCGGCTCTATCCTATGGCGTCTGCGCGGTCCAAGGAAGACGAGGCCTATATGGCACGTGCCCAGAGCGCGGTCGCCGAAATGCAAGCAGGCCGGGCTGGTTACCGCGCCTTGCTGCAACACTTTATCGATGTTTCTGTTGCGGCCCTTAAGGTCGATTACAGCTTTCTGGATGTCCATTTCGACCTCTGGAAAGGCGAGAGCGATGTTGATGCGCTGATCCCGGCTCTTGTGCAATTGTTCAAGGACAAGGGCCTCGCCGTTGACGATGACGGGGCCGTGATTGTGGATGTCGCCCGCGAGGGAGAGAATGTCCCGATTGAGGGTAAATCTCAGCTCAAGAACCCAATGCCGCCAATCATGCTGGTCAATTCGCGAGGTGGGACCGGCTACCACACGACTGATCTTGCCACGATCCTGGACCGCGTCGAGACGATTGGCCCGGACCGTATTCTATACGTCGTGGATCAGCGTCAGGCCCTGCACTTTGAGCAGGTCTACCGCGCGGCTGATAAGGCCGGTCTGATGGCGCGGGAACGCTTTGAGCATATCGGCTTTGGCACGGTGAATGGTAAAGATGGCAAACCGTTCAAGACCCGCGCTGGCGGAACCCTGCGTCTGGCGGACCTCAATGCCATGGCGCTGGAAGAAGCGACAAAGAAGATTGGCGAGACCAATCTCTCTGGCGATATTGGGCCAGATGAGAAAGACGAAATTGGGCGGCTCGTGGCCCGGGCTGCGCTGCGCTTTGCTGATCTGCAGAACCAGCGTACGACAAACTATGTGTTCGATCTGGAACGGTTCACCAGCTTTGAAGGCAAGACCGGGCCGTATCTCCTCTATGCGGTTGCGCGCCTGAAGTCGCTGCTGCGGACAGCGAAAGCCGATGGACATGAACCCGGTACGATCCAGATTGAAAGCGAGACTGAACGCAAGCTCGCCCTGACCCTGGATGGTTTCACGCTGGCGCTCAACCTGGCGCGCGACAAGCGCATGCCGCATTTCATCTGCGAGCATGTCTACACCCTGGCGCAGGCTTTCAGCGCGTTCTATGGGGCCCACCCAATTGCCAAGGAGGCGGATAGCGCGCTGCGGGCGTCGCGTCTGGGGCTGTGTGAAGCAGTACTTGCGCAAATGACGGCTGGGCTGACGCTGCTGGGCATCACCGCGCCAGAGCGCATGTAAACAGCGATAAAAGGCCAAAAAGCCTGATTTTATTGCCAGCTTCCTAACAGAATTCAGCCCTTTCGATGTAAAAAATGAAGATTCGGGGGCGTTCTGGTAACTATTCCGCAAGGGCCTGCACCTAGTCTCACCTGCAGTGATGACACAAGGAGCCCGTATCTGATGCTAAAAAACATGATCAAATCTGCTGCCGAAGCGACCGGCCTGAGCCAGGTTAAGACAAAGGAAGCGATCGGCATTGTGTTGAATACGGCCGAGCGTCAGGGCTCGCCGCTCTCAGAAGCGGTTTTCCAGAAAATGCCAGGTGCGCGGACGCTCTCAGCGAAAACGGGATCTCAGCTTGGCGCTGATACCAGCCCGATTGCACGCCTGATCGAACAGACGCCGGGCGGACGCCGCTATATTGGCGAAGGCATGTTCACCAACCTGCATAAGGCTGGCCTTGGCCACGAACAGATTGCGAAACTGTTGCCGTCCATCAGCGGCTATATGCAGCTGACCTATGGCATGGAAGCGTTCGGTCATATTGGTGATCTGGTGGTTGCTGATATGGCAGGGGTAGCGCAAAAGTCTGCTGTCGCGGCCTAACCGTTCAGGCGAAAACATCTTGTGTTTCAAAGGCCCGTGCCGCCAAGGCTTCGGGTCTTTTCTTTTTTCCGCCATGCCTCTAAGCCAAGCTCATGACAGACCTGACGATTGAGTATTCCAAGCTTTCGATCGCTGCCGATGGTACAGCAAGCGCGGCGGTGGCCGATGGTGACCGGATCTCTGCGAGTGCGCTGCTACTGCGCGTCATTGAGACGGAAGCAGAGAAGCTCGCGGCTCCGCAGGCGGTTGATCTGGTAACGGTTTCCACCGATGTAACGGGACCGCTTAAAGCTGGCGAGGTGGCGTTTGAAACCCGGCTCGATCGGCGCACACGCACACTTATTTTTATTGGCGGGGAGGCGACCCAGAATGGCGGACCCGTCCTGCGCATGACGACAATTTACCGGATCGCTTAGCGTTTCAGGTTCAATACAAGCTTTCGAACGCTTGCCTCTTTCATTCCGTCTGTGTCGGCAATCTCACGCGCCAGTGTTCGACGCTCCGGTTTGGAGTTGCCGAGATTGAACAGCTTGAGTGCGATTGAAAGCCCCTTCAGCTGATCTTCAGTCGGCGTATATCTTCGTTGTCCGGTCTCTTCGCCCCACCGCCCCGGATGAAAAGAGTGAGTGACTTTGGGGGCATCATTGGCGAGCGGGATGATAAACCCCCATGGCACCGATACATTCTTGATGACCGCGTCAGGGATATCCCGCAGCCAGTCCTGATGCTGCTGCCAGCGCCAGTGGTTCGGGCTGTTCTTGCCGCGCGTGGTCAGCCCGACAATCATCAGTTTACGCTGCACACTGTTCCAGTCTGTGCCGTCTTGCGCCGCCTGGCGTTTCAACAAGCCGACAAAGGTTTGCATGGTGCCGCCGTAGGCGACGAAATCAACGAGAGCGGTTCTTTGCCGCGAGGAGGCGATGGTCTCTGGCGCGATACCCTCGTCGCGAAAATAGTCGAACAGGGCATCGAACTTATGCTGGGGCAGGGCTTCCACACCGCCAGTACCTGCCCACCTGAGGGAATACTGTACAAGGTGTACTTTCGGCGCATTTGAAACCTCGGCGAAAGCACCGGACAGATAATCAAACAGGTTCTCCGGCGTCCGACCTATAAATGCGAGGCGCGCATCTCCGGAGAAGGACAGAACGCGGGCTGAGGCCTCTCGCAATTCAGTGAGAAACGCTTCATTTAAGCTGGAGTCTTGTGTGTCAGGCCAGCTGCCGAGTTGTTCGCGCTTGGCAAGGCTCCAGCGAAACGGTTTCGTCATGCCAGCGCCTCTTTATAGCTTACACTACATCGGCGTTGTGCGTAGCGGTAGAAGATCCGGGAAGTCGGCTTCGCGCTTTTCGGCTTTTGCTGTGAACGCTTCCTGCATGTGTGAGGGTGGCAGCATACCAGAATTCCAGACGCCAATATAATCCAGTGTATCCGCTGTTGAATGATCACGGCCATAGTTGATCAGGACTTTGCAGCCTGTCACCGCGAGAGGATTCTTCGATGCAATTTCTTTTGCCACAGCCATCACGGCTTCCATCATCTCTTCCTGGGTATCGAACACATCGTTCACAAGGCCAATTTCCTTGGCTTTCTCTGAGCCGAGGCGTTCGCCGGTATAAGCCATCTGCTTGACCCAGCCTTCCGGAATGTAGCGTTGCAGGCGCGGGAAAGTGCCAACATCGGCTGTCATCGCGATGTTGGTTTCCTGAATACAGAAGAAAGCATCCTTGGTGCACCAGCGAATGTCACCGGCTGAGATCATGTCAATCGCACCGCCAATGACACCGCCTTGGCAGGCGATCAGAACCGGCATGCGCGCATCTTCAAGGGCATTGAATGAGGACTGGATCTGTTTGATATTTGAGCGGAATGCTTCTGCGGCCACGTGCCGGTCAACCTTGCCGTGGGTGACGGCCCCGTCGCTGCCAAAGACGGAGAGGTCCATCCCAGCTGAAAAGTGCTTTCCGGTTGAGGAGATAACGATGACGCGGGCTGATGCGGAGGCATCAATCTCTTTTACAATCGCCGGTAACTCGTTCCAGAAGGCCTTGTTCATGGCATTCATGACTTTGGGACGGTTTAGCCGGATGTGTGCAACCTTGTCTTCGATTGAAACGCTGAAACAGTCATATGTTTTCTTAAGCATGATGGCACTCCCTGTGTCTGCCACCAGAGTAGCTGAGATTGGTATTTGAAACCAGCATGACCTTGGGACAGCCTTTAAAGCCTTTGATTCAGGCTCAAAATCGGCTTCACTGACATGTCAGACACAAGGGGAGATAGTGATGCGTATAAAGATCCTGGCGGCGTTGGCCGTGTGCACGGTGCCCGTAGGGTGCGAAACGGGCTCGAGCGATGAGTTCGGAGCCGTGCTGGGGGAGATCCTCGGAGAGGTTACAACCGGGGAGACGGGCGATGCGTCTGCACTCTCAACGCTGGAGATCGATGCGGCTCTGCGCCAGGCGCTGGAGATTGGAGCGACACGCGTGTCCGACCAGATCGGGGTTACCGATGGCTTCTGGAAAGACCCCCAAATCCAGATCCCGTTGCCGGGTCGGCTGGGGCAGGTTCAGGATCAGTTGTCAGATATCGGCCTGTCTGCACCTCTGGATGACCTTCAACTGCGCATGAACCGGGCTGCCGAACAAGCCGTTCCTGCGGGCAAGACGATCGTTATCGATGCGGTGAAGTCGATCACGATTGAGGATGCTATCGGACTTCTGAATGGGGGTGACACCGCTGCGACGGACTTCCTGCGTGGGCGGACCGAAACCAGCCTGCAGGCCCTCTTTAAGCCCTATGTCGAGGATGCGCTGGGTTCATCCGGGGCGTATCAGGCGCTCGATTCGGCTGTTTCAACCGTGCCCATGCTCGCCATTGCAGCGACCGATTACAAGTCGGACCTGACCACCCATGCGGTGCAATACGGCCTTGACGGACTGTTCGATTATCTGGCCCTTGAAGAGCAGAAAATTCGCGAGAATCCAGTGGCCCGAACCACTGACTTGCTGAGAAAGGTATTCGGCTCAGTCTGATCCATGCGTAGATTTACTTTCGAAACTCCAGAGGGCGATATGTCCGCGCTTGAGTTCGGCAATCCAGCCGATCGTCTGGCGGCCCTCTGGCTACATGCGACGGGCTTCAATGCCATGACCTATCAATCCATTCTGGCCCCTCTTGGGCTGAGGACAAAGGTGCAGGCGGTTGATCTGAGAGGGCATGGGCGATCAACCCTGCCAGCTGATCCGAAACAGCTGACATCCTGGAATGTCTATCGCAATGATGTTCTGGCTTATCTGGATCGTGAAGCGCCGACCAAGCCAGTCGTTCTTGGTGGTCATTCCATGGGCGGGTGTGTCGCGCTTCTGGTTGCAGCGGCGCGTCCGGAAAAGGTTGCGGGTCTGGTTCTGGTCGATCCGGTGATCCTGCCGCCTGTGCTGTATCGCAATCGCCACCTCTGGCCGTTCGGTGGAGACAATTCGGGCATGTCGCGTCAGGCGCGGCGGCGCCGTTCAGAGTTTGGATCACAGGAAGAAATTATCAAAAGCTATACGGGCCGCGGTGCGTTCAAGACGTGGCGCGAACCTTTCCTGCATGACTATCTTCTGGATGGGTTTGACCGCGTGGACGATAATGATCCTGAAAGCGAGGATCAGACCTGGCGCTTGCTGTGCGATCCAAAGTGGGAAGCGGCGACCTTTGCTGCGCAGCGCAATCGCCCCTGGCATGCACTTGCAAAACTCCGCAAGCACAAGATACCGATTACCGTGCTTCGGCCAGAACGCGATTCTGTGATGACCGATCAGGTGGCTCTGCAGATTAACCGCAAGTGTCCACATCTGGTGCTGAAGGAACGTGTGAACACGACGCACTTCCTGCCTATGGAGGCCCCTTATGATGTGCGCGATCAGTTGTCGGCTTACATTTCCAGCCTGATTGAAGGCCTCAGCGATGATGAAGTCGGTACCGTGAAACGCAGTTTACGCGCCTGAGTTTACGTCAAAGACCCAGACCTGCGGGCGCGATCTCTTGAAGCTGTTCCAAATGGCCGGGTGGTGAGGGAATGATTTTGCGCTTTTCAAGATCGAAGGCCACGGCAATCGCAACACATGTAAGCCAGGCGTCGCCGCTTTCTGGGTCTAGCACCCAGTGTGCCAGTGCATGCGTCTTTTCGGTCGAGTCGGCGAGAGAACTGTGGATCACAAAGCGATCTCCAGCCCGCGGCCATTTGCGATAGATCAGTCGATACTCAAGGACAGCGCTGCCCGTCTCAGTCACGTCATGACTGGCGGCGACGGCTTTGCGCCAGTCATAGAGCAGGTTCGGGACCGAGTCAGACAGTCGCCCGATGAAATGAGAGGCTTCCATCCGGCCATGCACATCGCAGTGTCTGGCTGGTACGAGGCCGCGGCCAATCTCTGGCGCGCCGACTTTTTTGACCGTTCGCATATGCGCGTCTTGTGGTGGTAGCGGCGCCTCATCGGGGTTGAGGCTGCGCGGTTTGGTGCTGTCTGGCGGCGTGTCTATGAGCGCCTCAAGCTGAGCGCGCGAGCGTGTGCTCCAGGGAAATTGCAGGCCGGTTTTAGCCGCGACATGAAACACTCGTGTGCGAAAAGCCGCTGCCGTGCGTCCATCCCGGTGGTTCATTTCCTGATACAACAGGGCGCTGGTCTCGTCCCATTCCAGAACACAGCCCGTCATGGTCAGCGGTTCCCCGGCACGTGATTCGCGGATGAAGCGGATATGCTGCTCACCGATCAGCAGGGTTGAGGTCGCGTTGGGCTTAAAGGCATGCGGCATGTGCAGGGCGGCGGCAAGCTCGCCCAATCCTTCCATCGCTTTCTCGACATAGACGCGCACATTCATGTGCCCCATCTCGTCGCAGTCCCAGGAATTGGTACTCCCCTTCCAGAGGGGGATCATGGGAGACAGTCTCGACAGGTGCCGCGCGCTTCAATAATGGCCTGGTCAAGCACGAAGCCAGCGGCATCGGTTTCTGCCTTGAGAGCATCTGTGGTTAAGGTCGCGTGCAATTCCTCCGCGCCGCCGCAATCATTACAGATCAGGAAGACTGCAGAGTGATTGTGGCCGGCATGACCACACGCAACATAGCCGTTAAGACTCTCGATCTTGTGGGCGAGGCCCGCCTCCTGAAGGAAGTCCAGCGCGCGGTAGACGGTGGGCGGCTTGGCGGCGCCTTCACCGTCAAGCTTGTCGATCAGGTCATAGGCTTTGGCGGGGGCAGGGCTTTCAAGCAGGAGCTGAAGGACCTTGCGCCGGATCCGCGTCAGTTTCTGACCGCGCTGAGCCGATATCTCCTCAGCCTGTTTGAGAAAGGTTTCGACGTCCGTCGGGCTACACGGTGTGTTCGCGTGGATGTGATTATGCGTTTCAGACATGAGACCCATGTTGGCTATTCGGCACGGAATGTGAAGGGGCAATTGTCCATTCATAGAAGGTTCAGTGGAGAATTGATACCGCACACGGAGGATCTGGAGGTGTATTTGGCTGAAATCGACGCTCAAAAAGTTCTCTTGGCGCATGTTGCGTATGTTGATGGTTCGATATGCGATGCTGAAATTCGAACCGCTATCGCCATGGCGAAGGAATGCGGTGGATTTGGCCGCCTACGCAAGGCCGACATTCTGAAAGAGCTAAGGTTCCTGCTGAAACACTCTGTGTCTGATGCGGTTACCACTTTGATGAACTCCAAGCCGCGTGTTCGTGAGCGTACCGTCCAGCTGCTCTGGGTCATGGCCATCTGTGATGGCGAGCTGCACCCCAGCGAATCAAATCTGATTTACCAGATCGCCGATGATATGAAAGTTGATCGTGCGACGCTGGCCTTGCAACAGCCGCAGCTCTAGGGCTCGGTTGCCGGCGTTTTCAGCATTGGTGTGTTGAGCCCTCGCGCGCCGCTGCGCCGCAAGCTATCGCGCTTCACTCTGAACAGTTCTGCCGGGCGTCCACCGGTGCCGCTTTCCTGCTGTCCAGTGCCTTCCACAAGTCCGGTCCGGTCGAGTGCTCTTCGGAAATTCTGTTTGTGAAGGGTTTGTCCGAGCATCGCTTCTGCGGTGCGCTGGAGGGCAGACAGCGTGAAGCGGTCTGGCATGACTTCAAAGATGATCGGTCGGTAGCGGATCTTTGACCGTAAGCGACCGATTGCGGTTGCAAGGATGCGGCGGTGATCACTCGCCATCGGCTCCCCCAGCCGTGTGCCCGGCAAAGGCAGGCGGCGGTCGCGGGCGCATTCCTCTACCAGGCCAGCCTCATACAAGAGCTCATAGCGTTCCAGAACCGCCTCATCGATCCAGGGTTTGCCATCAAGACCAAACGCGTTGCCAGCCCTGGACAGACGTTCATCATTGCCAGCAGCCCAAGTGCGTAGACGCGGCGCAATGACCGCATCCAGAAGCGACGGGCGGCCGCTACGATGGTCTTCCCATGGAAAATGGCGATACCAGCCCCGCCAGCGGGCCTCAAACGCATCCGGCAGGCGCTCAGCTTCAGGCGTCAGTGCAATATACCCGACGCTGACGATCCGTGTGCCCGGCGGTGCATCGAACAGATTTGCTTCCTGGCTTTCCCGGTCCCGGTCGCCAAACGTATAGAGCTGTTCGACATAACCAAGCTGGAAACCTGTCTGTTGTTTCACCCAGCCGCGCAGCGCGAGTTCGAAAGTACGGTGCACTTCAGGATCAAACGCCCCGAAGGGCAGAGCGGCAATATCACTCTGGCGCCGCGTGGCCAGCACTCTTGGCTTCTCACCATCATACGCCACAATCACAACGGATAAGCCGATGAGCAGGCTCACGCTGCGGCCTCCATCGCCGACAAGAGATGCTCGGTACGTTGAATAAACTCAGCTTGTGCTATTTCGACCTTTTGCGGCCTGAGCGAGAGTTGAATATCTGCGGGGGGTGGGCCGAAGAACCGGTCAGCCTCAAGCGGCGAAAACCCGGCAAGCTGGGTCGCCTCGAACCAGGCGCAGATATTATCCGCGCGTTTGATCAACCGTTTCAAGCTGGCCGGGGTCTCGGCGGGCAATCCAAAGCGGGCATGGATGGCATAAGCCAGCCGCGCCTCAATCGCCTTGTAGGAATCCCCCAGCACGGCTTTGAACGGAGAGATCATGTCGCCAATGACATATTCGGGGGCATCATGCAGGACTGCCATCAGCCGCGATTTCGGATCCAGTCTTGGTTCAAGTTGAACCGTTAGTTGTTCGACAATCACGCTATGCTGGGCCACCGAGAAGGCGTGCTCGCCGCGGGTTTGACCGTTCCATCGGGCGACGCGCGCAAGACCATGCGCGATATCCTCGATTTCCACGTCAACAGGTGAAGGGTCCATCAGATCAAGCCGACGCCCTGACAACATACGTTGCCAGACACGCGCCGGGGGTTTTCGGGAAGCAGTTCGCGAAGCCATGGCTCTTGTTTACGCAATTGCGCCGCTTGGTAAAGAAATGCCGCTGTTTTGATTACCAATTGCCCTGATTGAGCCCGTTTTGACTCAGGTCTCGTTAAGACGTCGGGCGCATTATGGGTTTCAAGAAAAAGACCCCGAGGCGTGGTGATGATGGAAGTTATGATGGAATGGGCCGCAAGGCCGAGCTCAGCGTGGTGGGTGCTTGCGGGCGCCGCTTTGATTATCGTTGTTGAAGCAGCGCGCGTCAGTAAGACGACCCTCTGGGGCGACATGGTGGATGAGGACGAGTAAGTCCCGCCACCCTGATCAGACGACCAGATTTCGCCAAGGCCCCGTGATCGCAAATGTCGCTCCGGGGCTTTGCACATTTACAAACAGAGTTGAGCCATCCGGTGAGAAACAGGCCCCGGCAAACTCGCTTTTGTCAGGATGGGCATTGCGCGCGATTGTGTAGACCCCACCAGACGGGGTGAGGCCGTGCACGAATTCATCATTGTCGCCATCCTCACAGATGATCAAATGTCCCCACGGCGCAGCGACGATGTTATCGCACATATCCATCGTCTGCGGCCCCGGGCTTTCATAGTGCAGCACCAGTTGGCCCGGCGCTGAGGTTTCATCCGGTGTTCCCTCAACCGGGCTTGGCTGGTAGCGCCAGATTTGCCCCTTCCTGGCGACGCCGCCCGTGGTGCAGGCAAAATAGACTGCGCTGCCTCGTGGCTCAACGGCCCAGGCCATGCCTTCGCCGCGTGCAAAGCGGGCAGCACCGGTCGCATAGCCGCGCAAGTGCAAGTCGCCATCCGGCGCGGTGACATCCTGCATGTCGATCCAGCGGACGGGTAGAGATTGCCCGGCCGTATAGTCTGCGGCGCGCCAGTTGCGGGTGTCAGCGCTTATCTGATCCATCAGGGCCAGCGCTTGAAGCCGGCCACCTTTTGCCAGCTCCCCTCTGGCGTTCGGCAGGAAGCGATAGATCAGACCTTCTTCATGGTCTTCGGTCAGGTAGACGATACCGGTGCGGGGATCGACGGCTGCGGCCTCATGCTTGTAGCGGCCCATATCGGTGAGCGGGATCGGCTCAGCGAGGCCCGGATTAGCGGCAGGGACTTCAAACACAAATCCATGCGCCTTGGTCGCATGCGCGCCCGGCATCTCATAGGTTTCTTCGCAGGTCAGCCAGCTGCCCCATGGCGTCACACCGCCCGCGCAATTTGTTGCTGTGCCTGCGATTGAGAGGTGCGCGCTTTCGAGTTCTTGCGTTCTGGTATTGTAGAGGAGGGTGGTCGTGCCGCCTTTCAGAGGGTGCCCATCTGGACTGAAATCATAGATCAGGTCCGTCGACGGGAAGGTTTGGTCTGCTGGCACATTGTCAAATGCGCCGACGGCATTCCGATCTGGCCTGACCTCATGATTGCGGACCAGACGCACTTTGTCCGGTTCACCGTCGACAGCAAATGCGCCCATGCCGTCATGTCGTTCGGGCACAAGCAATCCATCACTCATCAATTCGCCAGTTGTCGAAAACCGGACATAGGAAAAGCCCGGCGGCAGATCGAGCCAACCCTCTGGATCCGCGACAAGCCCGACGTCTTCTGCGCTGGTTGTCGAGGTGCATCCCGACAGCGCCGAGTAAGCGGGCGCTGCGCTGGCAACTGCGACAGCAGATCTTAAGAAGTGGCGGCGCGAAGCAAGCATGTCAGTCTCTCCAGATTTTCTCTCTCTGTAGTGAGACTATATGACAGGCTTATGCGGCCTTTTCGACAAAAACAGTACCGGCAGAATAGCCCGCGCCAAAGGAACAGATCAGCCCTTTTTCACCTGCCGAAATATCGCTCTGATGTTTGTGGAAGGCGATAATCGATCCGGCTGAAGAGGTGTTCGCATAGGTATCCAGAACTGTCGGGCTCTCGTCCGCAGTAGCTTCACGTCCCAGCACCTTTGAAGCGATCAGACGGTTCATGTTCGCGTTGGCCTGATGTAGCCACATCCGGCGCAGGTCTGGCGCTTCAATGTCGAGCCGCTCAAGCTCGGCCTGGATCATCTTTGCGACCATCGGGACGACTTCCTTGAACACCTTGCGTCCTTCCTGAACAAACAGCTTATCGGTTGTGCCAATGCCGTCCGGTGCGGCGCGGTTCAGGAAGCCGAAATTGTTCCGAATATTGTTGGAAAACTGCGTCTTGAGACTTGTTCCGAGAATTTTCCAATGGGCTGCCGGGGCGATCTCTTCGGCCTCTATGAGCACGGCTGTGGCGACGTCGCCGAAAATGAAATGACTATCGCGATCGGTGAAGTTGAGGTGGCCGGTACAGATTTCCGGGTTGACCATCAGAACCGATTTGGCACTGCCGGAGCGGACAAAATCTGCAGCGGTCTGAATGCCAAACGTCGCGCTGGAGCAAGCAACATTCATGTCAAAGCCAAAGCCTTCAATGCCCAGTGCATCCTGTATCTCGACGGCCATCGCGGGGTAGGCGCGCTGCATGTTTGAGGCGGCGCAGAGAACCGCGTCGACATCCTTTGGATCCCGCCCGGCCGCGTCGAGCGCCTGTTTCGCAGCCTCGACGGCGATCTCTGCGAGGACCGAAATATCTTCATTTGGACGCTCGGGAATATTCGGGCGCATGACGTCTGGATCGATGACCCCCGATTTGTCGATCACAAAGCGGGATTTGATGCCCGAGGCCTTCTCGATAAAGCCGACATTGGAATGTGTTTTGGCGTCCACACGCCCGGCTTCAATGTCGGCGGCATGGTCTGCGTTCCATTTGTCCGACCAGGCATTGTAGCTTTCAACCAATTCCTCATTGGAGACGGAGTTAGGCGGGGTCCACAGGCCCGTCGCCGAAATAACCGGGGTGCTCATACTGGCGTCCTCATAATCCGCATGTGCTGCGGTGATTGTTATTCGAAGAAACTAGTCTGTGCCTATCCCAGCGTCGAGGCTATTTTGTCAATTGAACCAGACAGCAAACATCAGCCCGTCACCGCGGGTCATGCGCGTGAACTGGTTCCAGGCGGCCATATCTGCCAGTGGCCCACGCTCAAGGTAAGGCGTCGCGGCGGTGCCATGCAGCCAGAGGATGATGTCGAGATCGCCCGGGTCCTGCAGATATTTGGCGAGATTTACGCCAACCCCTTCGGTTGCGTTATAGCCATTGTTAAACCGCCAATACGGTACCAGCGCATCCCCATTTAAGAGGGCGTCAATTTCTTCCAGAACGCTTTGCCAGCTTGCCGCAAGATCAGCCGTTACTTCGATGCCGAACGCGGATTGCTGATTCGGGTTCGGCAGCCATTCGGCTTGGTTGTCGGTCTCTTCCATCACGCTAGCCCAGAAGGCCTTGTTCTCGGAAATCATCTCTTTGAAGTGGCGATGTGCTTCCCTTGTGCGGGCCTGATCAGGGACACCGCGCAAGGTCAGCAGGACTGCCGCAATCGAGTCGATATCATCATTGCTGAGGAAGATGCCTTCAATCGTGCCTATCGCGTCCATCTTCTCGCGTCCCTCATAGACCGCGCGAATGGCTGGGGTCGGGTCTGCCGCAAGGGTCAGCTCAGCCATGCCTGCCATAACGTGGACATAGGCTTTCAGCCAGTGCGCATCGGCGGTGTCGAAGCGGATAATCCCATCGAAGTCTTCGCCCGGGGCGGCGTTCAGACTGTTCATCACAGCAAGACCGGTTTCCCAGACTTCCTTCGTTCCATTCTGATTCACGTCGAACCAGATTGCGGTTAGCGGGAACTCGAGCGCGAAGTCATCACCCGCCATCGCGAGTGCGGTTTCGGCGCGGGCCAGGTGGACGAGGGCTTCGTTCATCGCGGTTTCGAGGAAGGCCGGATCAAAAACGCCATCAGGATTGCCCGGTAGTTCGTTTCGCATGCCCGGCAGGATGGCAAGCGATTGCGCCGAGTTCTGATAGCGCACCTGCATAATGGCTTCCGTCGCGCTTAGAAACTCAAGACCGCCGATCAGGAACTGATGTTCTGGTGCGTCAGGGCGCGCTTCAATATTCGCGATTGCGGCCGACAGACCTTCGTCATCGAGAACGCTTTCCCATGGTTTCAGGTCTTCCGGGGCTGAGGTCGCCGATGGGCTGCACGAGACCAGAGCGAGGCCAGACAAGGCTGCAAGAAGGGGTAAACGCATAGCACTCTCCTTTGTGAGCATGCGTTTACTAACTTAATTGGGCCGATTTGTCTACTCTTTGTTGCGTCGTTCATTGCGCCGATCCCGCGCGGCTTCTTCTGCCTGGTACTCGCAGTCGATCCGTTCCGCCGTGTTGGGAAGTTCGCGGCACTGGTCGATCGCCTCTTGATCATAGGCGTCCTGAACGATGAAACAGCCGGAAAGACTGAGCAGGGTCAAAAGGGTGAGCGCGGTGCGCATCAGTCTTGTTCCACGCCGCCAATGACGCGGTTCAATTCGCGCTGTTCACTTTCTTCAATCTCTTTTTGAAGGTCTTCCTGGGCAGCCCGGCGCTCGCGTTCGGCATCCTGAAGCGCTTCGGAGATGCAGCGGTCCCGGAAATTCTTGTCCGTTATGGTGCGACACTTATCAAAGGCGGTCCCTCTGTCTTCCTCCCGCGCACTGACGCAGCCAGACAAGGCGATCAACGTGATCATCAATCCGATATGTTTCATCGATAGAACTCCTGTACTTCGGCGTGCCGAGGGCAGCCAATTTCGTGATCATTGTACAGACCACAGGCCTGCATCCAGGCATAGACAATTGTAGGTCCGACAAATTTGTGCCCGCGTTTCTTCAACGCCTTTGAGAGTTTTTCGGATATGTCGGTTTTGGTTGGGCCATCGCGATAGTCCTGAAAGTGATTGACGATGGGTTTGCCATCGACAAATGACCAGCACCAGTCGGAAAAGTCTTCGCCGGTCTCAACCGCCTCAAGAAATGCTTTTGCGTTCCCAATGCAGGCCTCGATCTTTTTCGGGCTGCGAATGATGCCAGGATTGGTTAAGGCCTTGTCGATCCGCGTCTGGTCCCAGCGGGCAATCTTCTCTGGATCGAAGCCATCGAACTCTTCTCTCATGGTTTCGCGCTTGCGCAGAATTGTGATCCAGGCGAGGCCTGCCTGCATGCCATCCAGCTGTAGTTTTTCCCAGAGCGCGCGGCCATCATACTCTGGCATGCCCCACTCCTGATCATGGTAATCGCGGTACAGTTTATCGTCGGCTGGTGCCCAGGCGCACGGTAATGAAGGTTCAGTCATCTTTGACGAATGCCGCCATTTCGGCAGGAAGCCAATCAGGTTTTTCAATCCTGACCAGATTGTCATCGACACTGAAGGTCGCATTCTCCTGTTCGGCTTTGGCGAGGCGGTCGACGCGGATCAGCGCCAGTCCAAGCGGGCCTTCCACACTTGTGGTCTTGCCGATCGGTGCTTTCGCGAGGATATCAATACCGGATATAAGGTCCGCGTTGGCAGCCCCCTCGACAGGCAGCGTGCGCTTGCGGATATTGCTGCGGCGGTGCATCCGGCTGACCACTTCCTGACCAACAAAGCAGCCTTTTTTGAGGTCCACACCGCCAAGCTGATCCATATTGATATCGGCTGGAAAAACCGACGCGGTGTCAAAGTCGGCCCCTTGTTCCGGCACGGCGTTGCGGATCCGATCGCTATGATAGGCATCCAGCGGCCGGGACCATTCGGCCGGGTGATAGCCATACCAGGCCGCCCAGTCTTCCTGTGTTGCAAAGGCTCTCAAACGGCCCTGCGGGTAACGCGGATCAATGAAGACATGGCGCGCACCAGAGACAGGACGAACCCCATGCTCGGCAGGCTCCAGACCGGCAATGACGAAGAGGTCGGTCTCAAGGTTGATCTCAACTGCGCTGCGCATCCGGAACATTTTCAATCGTTTGGCAAAAGCTTCGACAGTCTCGCGATCCACATCAAGCAGAATGCCCTCAGCTGTGCGTAAGGCGAGATAGTCGGCAATGACCTTGCCTTGCGGGGTCAGCAAGGCGCCATAACGGGCTTCACCCGGCGCCCAGTTCGCTGTGTTATTGGTCACAAGGCGCTCAAGCAGGATGATTGTGTCAGGCCCGGTCAGACTGATGACGGCGCGATGCGGAAGATAGGCAAACGGAGAGGACATAAGCAGCCATGTAGTCGCGCTGCTGTTCTTTGTCATGGCCTTGTCGAAAAAGGGCGACCCCGGACTTATGCGCTAAGGGACGCGGCCGGGGTCAAAAATAGGTCCTGGAGGGGGACAGGCACCTATTTGTCTGTTCTGACGTTGAGGGGAGGAACGTCAGATGAGCGTTCCGTCACCTGGGAGGAACAACTGGAACACCCTTCATATGGGGCAGTGCGTCGACAAAATCATTGCACGCTTGATCAAACTGCAATCACGTGATGGTGATAGGATCAGGCGCTGTCCAAAAGAGCGCTGCGGTCCGGAGAGCCAAGGTCATGAGTACAGCCAATGTTCCGTTTCGCGAAGTGCCTTACCTGTCGCAGAAACTGAGTGTTGATCGCCGCGAAGACGGCTCGATCCTGATTGAAAACGGTCAGCCTCTGAAGCCCTATCCAGATCATATGCTGGAGCCGATACAGCACTGGGCTGAAACCGCGCCGGACCGGATCTGGCTTGCACAACGCGACCCTGTCGATCCCTCAAAGCCCGGCTGGCAGGAGATCACTTACGCCAAGGCCTGGGGTCGAATTCAGGATCTCGCTGAAGGCTTTCTGGCCGCGGGAGCTGGGCCCGATGCTCCGCTGATGATCCTCTCGCGCAATGCGATTGACCATGCGCTTGTTATGTATGCGGCTATGCTGGCTGGCAGTCCGGTTGTTCCGGTGACCCCGGCCTATGCGCTGCTCAGTCAGGATTTTCAGCGCCTCAACTATATCGACAGGCTGACGGAGCCGAAATTTATCTATGTTGAGAATGGTGCGGAGTATCAGCGCGGGCTTGAGGGCATGACGGTTGGTGATCGCCTTGTGCTTTTTTCTCGCAATGCACCTTCCGGGTACAAGTCTGTATCGCTCGAGGCGTTTGCTGAGCCCGCCAGCGGCGCGGTCGACCAAGCCTACAGCGCGCTGAACCCCGACATGGTTGCCAAATACATGATGACGTCTGGCTCCACAGGCGATCCGAAGGCGGTCATCAATACCCACGAAATGATCGCGGCAAACGCCAAGATGATCCGGTCCGTCTGGGACGAACCGCGTCTTGATGAGATTTGCGGTGGCCCGCAGGTGATGTGTACCTTCCTGCCGTGGAGCCACACCTATGGGGCGAATGCAATCCTGCACAATATTACGGACTGGGGGGGAACGCTTTACATAGACTGGGGCGCGCCAACGCCGGACCGTCTGCCGGAAATGCTGCGGAACCTGCGCGAGGTGTCGACGACACAGCATACAACCGTTCCGGCAGCCTGGGCAGCGCTGGCGACCGAGTTTGAGCGCGATGAGGCGCTGGCAACAACTTTCTTCAAACGGATTGTCAGCATGGCCTATGGCGGCGCGGCCATGGGACAGGATATCTATGAGCGCATACAGAAGGTCGCAGTCGCCCAAACCGGGCAGCGTATCTCACTCTCGGCGGGCTATGGCGCAACTGAAACTTCGCCGACCGCGAGCAATGTACATTGGCCGAATGACACGATGGGGCTGATTGGCTGTCCGCTGCCGGGCAATGTGTTCAAGTTGGTGCCGCATTCGCAGTCATACGAGCTGCGCGTAAAGGGCGTGAATGTGACGCCCGGCTACTATCGCAACCCGGAGAAGACCCGTGACGCGTTTGACGATGAGGGGTTCTATTGTCTGGGGGACGCGGTGCGCTTCGCCGATGCTGAAGATCCGAAGATGGGGTTGGCTTTCGATGGCCGTACCGTCGAAGAGTTCAAACTTGCCAGTGGCACCTGGGTTTCGGCCGGGAAGCTCCGGGTACAAGCAATTCAGGCAACCGAAGGCGTTCTTTCTGATGTCGTGGTTTGCGGTCTTAACCGGGACGATATCCGACTGTTGGGTTTCCTTAACCAGACCTTCTGCCAAAAGCTTGTCGGTGATTCGCGGTCTCTAGCGGAACTGACTGAAGCCGAAGAGGTGATCGAGGCGGTTCGCGCCGGATTACGACGGCACAATCAGGTGCACCCGAACACCGCTTCACGCATTTCCTGCATAACACTTATGCAATCTCCGCCTGACGCCGATTCTGGAGAAATTACAGAGAAGGGTTACCTCAATCAATTCAAGGTTCAGGCCCGCCGCGCCGCCGATGTAGACAGGTTATTTGAGGCCTCCGGTGACCCTAAAGTTTTGCGACTGTGATATGATAACCATGTATTTGCGAGTATATTTCAAAAATACTGGAAAGTCGGGGTTGTATTCGTTTACCCCTCGTCAGATATTGATTGTGTGAGGCTGATGGATATCATCTCTCACAGCGATATCCCCTTTGTGGCTTGTCTACGGACCGATGCAGGACGTTTTGCCGGAATAGGCAGATCGTCCTGTATTCGTTTAGACCTTTGTTTTAAAACATCTTACTTGTTACAGATGACACATGCGGGCGAGGAGGGCGTGTATTATGACCGATCTGACTGAAGGCATGACGGGGGCGCAGGCACTGGTCTCAACCCTTGCTGACAATGGGGTCGCTGCGTGTTTTGCCAATCCGGGCACATCGGAAATGCACCTTGTGACCGCGCTGGACGGTGAAACGCGGATCAGATCTGTACTTTGCCTGTTTGAAGGCGTTGCGACCGGCGCAGCCGATGGCTTCGCGCGTGTCAGCGGGATGCCAGCCATGACACTGCTGCACCTTGGGGCGGGATACATGAATGCCGGCGCGAACATCCATAATGCCGGGCGGGCCAAGACCCCAATGATTAATGTGATCGGGGATCATGCCGTCCCGCATCTTAAGTATGATGCGCCGTTGACCTCTAACATTCTTGGTCTGGCAGGGCCAAACTCCAACTGGATCAAATCTGCCGATAAAGTCGAAGATACCGGCAAGCTGGCAAGCGAGGCGTTTGCGGCGAGCTTTGGTCCAAAGCCCGGGCCTGTTTCGCTTCTATTGCCTGCTGACAGCGCATGGGAAGAGGGCGGCATCAAGGGCGCTGTGGCTCAGCCTCCTGCCTTGCGCACAGTCTCAGAGACGGTCATCCATGAGGGCGTGACTGCCATCAAAGCAGCTAAAGCGCCGGTTATTATTATAAATGGTACGGCGCTTAGCGAGACGGGGCTCGCTGCGGCGGCCAGGCTGAAAGCCGCTGGTGTGCGTGTGCTCACCGACACATTCTATGCCAAGATGCGACGTGGGGCAGGGATCTTCGCACCTGAGCGTCTGCAGTACTTTGCTGAGATGGCGATGTCAGATCTTGAGGGAACTGATCTGATGCTGGTCGCAGGGACCAATTTGCCAGTGGCGTTCTTCTCTTATCCAGGCAAGCCAAGCTTGTTGGTGCCGGAAGGTTGTATGACGGTTGATCTGGGCGGCGCTGATACGGACAGTGCGGTCACGCTATTGAAGCTTGCAGACGCGATGAGCGCTGAGGCCAGCGCGCCGGTAGCGGAGCTGAGTTTGCCAGATAAGCCTATGGGGGAATTGACCGCCGTCAGCGTTGGCCAGAGTCTGGCGCGGCATATGCCGGACAATGGACTGGTTTCGGATGACGGGGTCTCAAATGGCCTGATGTCGTATCAACCGACAGAGACCGCGCGCCCGCATGACTGGATGATGCTGACCGGCGGGGCGATCGGACAAGGCATGCCATTGGCGCTTGGCGCGGCAATCGCCGCGCCTGATCGCAAGGTGATCTGCCTCAGCGGTGATGGGGCTGGCATGTACACCAATCAGGCGCTGTGGAGCATGGCGCGTGAGCAGGCTGACGTCACCACGATTGTCTTCGTCAACCACTCCTACCGCATTCTCAACATCGAGCTGTATCGCACCGGTGCCGGCAATCCAGGCCCGACGGCCAAGAACATGTTGTCAATTGGCGGACCGGATATTGACTGGGTCGCGCTTTCAACTGCGATGGGTGTGCATGCGGTTGAGGCGACGACGGCGGAAGCATTCGATGAGGCGCTGCAGGCCGCGATTGAAGCCCCGGGGCCGCGTTTGATTGCAGCGGTCGTCCCGGGCTGATCATCGGACCAGCCCGAACCGAATTCGGTCTAGCGTGCGACGAAGTGGGTGCGCTGGATCGCCTCTCCAATACGCGCCTCATGATATGCGATCAGCTCAAGGTCACCTGTTTTGGTGACGAACTGGCTCAGCATCGGGGCCACGCATTCGCGTTGGATAGATGGCCGCAGCGGTGCCACGCGGACATGAAAATCACAGGCATGTTCAGCGGTACGCTTCGCTTTATTGTAGCTTTCATCGACCGGCGCGCTGCGATCATATTCGAACGCAACCTGCATAGTGGTTTCATTTGCGGCGCTTGCGATAGGGGTCGTCAAGCACACTGCGGCGAGCAATCCGACCAGTTTCATTTTAATGTTCATGACAGTCTCCTTAGGTTCGCTCAGGTGAGCTGTTCCAAAGATGTCAGGAGATGAACGGCAGCGGAATCGCGTCTTTCGCGACATGGGTATGAGTTTTTTTCATGGGCGTGTTAAGTGCCAGACAAGCTGGCAATGTCTTCCCTCAACCAGGCAATAATTTTGCTGATCCGCGGACGCCTTGCCGCTTTCGGCAACATGGCGATGTAATAGGCGTATGGAAATTCCTCCAGCGGCTCACCCAGGACCTTCAGCTTCCCGTTGTGAATGTGATCCCGGACAATCAGCTCCGGCAGGAGAGCGATGCCTTGTTGTGTCCTGGCCGCGCTAAGGGCGACAACGAACTCTTCGGCAATGATCACCGACCCATTTCGCAGCAAGGCATCGCCGCGCTTTTCTTCCCAGATTTGCCATTCATTCGTTGAGAAGACCTGCAGCCTTCGGATATTGGGGCGCGACAGATCGAATTTCGGGTGACAGACAGGAATAAGGGCCGTGCTGCCAATCCGCTCGCAAATAAGGTCAGGGGAAGAGCCTCTGCCATAGCGTATGCTGAAGTCAATTTCCTCTCGCGAATGGTCAAGTAACCGGTCCGACGTCAGAATTTCCAGCTGCACATCCGGGAATGCCGCTTCCAACTGATCGAGCCTCGGCGCCAGATAGCTTGATGCAAATGAGGCCAACGTCGAGATGCGGATGCGTTCTGATCTCGGTGGTCGCCGCTCGTAGCGCGAAAAGCCCGACATCAGCATCTCAAAGGCGGGCAGGGTCACGTTCTTTAGTGAGTTTCCCTCTGCCGTCAGTTCCAGCCCGGTTGCGACACGTTCGAAAAGTCTGGCTCCGATATAGTCTTCAAGCGCTATGATCTGTTTGCTGACAGCACTTTGCGTAACGCCAAGTTCATCGGCAGCTCGGGAAAAATTGAGATGCCTGCAGGCGGCATGAAAGGCTTTGATTGCGTTCAGGGGAGGCAGACGGTTGAGCATATCTCTCACTACCAAATTATCGGGCTGAACGCGATGTCACGACCCTCGTATTTTCAATTCGGCTAACTTGCTGGTGGCACGATGGTCATGGAAGATGTGGATCATGTGAATTTCGCGTGACAGCCCCAATCCGCGCGCCGCGACGTTGCGATTGTTTCATGTCCATCGCCGGTTTTAACAGAAAATACCCCCGAAAGTTAATCGCATCGGTGAGATCTATTAATACACTGCTATTTCAGGGGCTTGGGCGTTAACCTTAACGCAAATCCTGTCCGGCACTCTGAGGGCATCGCTGGGGTGTATGGCGATGTGATGGTGGGTGTCCCGGACGTTAAAAATAGCGCCGGGGTGCCTCTCGAACCGAGAGGAAAAACAATGGCTTATTCTGATATGGCTGAGGGTGTCGAGCCCGAATTTGGTCTGGTTGCCGACGTTGCAACGGGCGAAGACCTTTACCGCGTAGGGCTTGCCTACTCTGAAGGTGTAGACTGCGAGCAGGATCTGATCGCTGCGCATAAGTGGTTTAATCTTGCTGTCCTGAAGGGGCACGATGATGCCAAGGTCTGCCGCGAAGAAATGGCGGACATGCTCGACAAGGAAGACATCAAGTCAGCCCTTGCTGCGGCACGCGCCTGGCTGCAGCTCGCGAACTAGAGCGCTCTTTACTCGGTAAAGCTCGCGAACATGTCGGTGCCGACAAAGGCTGTGTCAGGACAGGGCACGTTTTCGTCGCTCTCGCCGGCCTGACAGGTGAAATCGTGCACCTTGACCGTGATGTCTGAGCAGGCTCCTTCAAACGGGTCAAACATCGACATTGTATCGCTCGCCGTCAGGATGTTGAGGTCACCATCGTCGGATCGGTCCACGATAGCGAAGCCGGACGATGCGAACGTTTCGTCATCAATAAGATACGCGACATTGAGGCGAAGCGCGGGGTCTTCAGACCGCAAGGCATACTCGACAAGTGGATTGCACTGGCCATCTGCGACCTCCGGATTGTCAGAGAAAGTGACCCGTAGCGCGCCGCCAAGATCGGAATAGGGCTCAGGCTCGCCAGGCGACGGCTCGCATGCGGCCAGAAGGGCAATCCCTGCCAATGCCAGCATCATCGTTTTCATTGTGTCCCCTCCAGTGTCGGGATGGTTTAGCTCTCATTATAGCGATAGCCGACGCCATACAGCGTTTCGATCGCATCGAACTCGCCATCGCTTTCCCGGAATTTTTTGCGCAGGCGTTTGATATGACTGTCGATTGTGCGGTCATCGACATAGATCTGATCGTCATAGGCCGCATCCATCAGCTGATCGCGTGACTTCACATAGCCTGGCCGGGTCGCCAAGGCCTGCAGGATCAGGAACTCGGTTACGGTGAGGCGCACCGGGTGCCCATCCCAGGAACAGGCGTGACGGTTCGGATCAAGGGTCAGCCGCCCGCGCACAATTGGCTTCAGGTCGCCGTCTTCAGCGCTAGCGTCACTGCCACGCGCCCGGCGTAGCACGGCTTTGACGCGTTCTGATAACAGGCGATTTGAACAAGGTTTGCGGACAAAATCATCGGCACCGATATTAAAGCCGATAACCTCGTCAATCTCTTCATCCTTGGAGGTCAGGAAGATGACCGGGAGTTCTGAGGTTTGACGCAAGCGTTTGAGCAGCTCCATGCCATCCATTTTCGGCATTTTCACATCCAGAATGGCAATATCAGGTGTACTGTCGGTCAGGCCGGTCAGCGCGGACAGACCGTCATGATAGGTCTGTACGTTATAGCCTTCAGCTTCAAAAAAGATCTTCAGGGACGCGACGATATTTTCGTCATCATCTACCAGGGCCAGCGTCGTCATCAATCAACCTCCTCGTGTCAAAACGCCCATATTCGTCCGGGCTGACATCTTGAGCGCTGTTGAACCATGGTTCGAAGGCCGCCGGAAGCCCCCGGCTTCTGGATTGTCAGTAAAACCAAGGTATTGGGGCGCTGCAATGTGCACATTACGGCGTTTTCACGAAACTTGATCCCAACATGGCCACAATTCGCCGATCTCACTGAGCACGGGACGTACCGAACACTCAACGCTTCACAGAGGTGGACTGTTGAGCTTATACTAGAGTTAACAGATAGGGGACGACAGGTATGTTGCGTTGGATTGTTGCCTTGTTCTCGGTCTTGAGCCTCTCGCTCACGGCTGCTGCTCAGAACAAAAAAGTCGCGCTGGTGATTGGAAACAGCCAGTATGAAATGACCGGGTGGCAGTTACCAAACCCGACCCGTGATGCCCGGCTGATCGCAGATACGCTTGAAGAGATCGGATTTGCCGTCACGCTGGAAACCGATCTGACCGAAGAGGAAATGGAAGACGCTTTTGCTGAGCACGGCGCGCGTTTGACCGCAGCTGGCGAGGGCGCCGTTGGCGTCTTTTACTTCGCTGGCCATGGGGTGCAGTCTCAGGGCTTTAATTACCTTATCCCGGTCGATGCGCGCGCTCAGACAGAGCAGGATATCTGGCGTCAGGCCCCACGTCTCGGAGAAGCGCTTCAGTTTATTCGCAGCGCCGGGAATAGCGTCAATTTTGTTATTCTCGACGCGTGTCGCAACAATCCCCTGCCAAGTGCGAACCGCGACCTTAGCGGTGGTCTCGCGCCGGTTGGTCGCGCCAGTGGTCTCCTGATTGCCTATGCCACGGAGCCAGGGTTTACCGCGTCGGACGGGACGGGCGAGAACAGTCCTTTTACCGAGGCGCTGGCAACTGTACTGCCGACGGAAGGCCTGATCGCCGAACAAGTGTTCAAACGTGTCGCGGACCGGGTTCGCGATTCGACAGCTGGCGCGCAGACTCCATTTTATAATTCAGGTTTGACCGGTGATGATTTCTGTTTCTCGTCATGTGACTCACGCGATGAGACGGGTGTCACAGAAACGGAACGAATGGTATTTGAGCTATCGGACTCGCCATGTGAGTATGCTGCCTTTGTCGACCAGTATCCTGAAAGCCCGCTCGCCGGTTTGGCGCGTGCCCGCGCGGTGGGATGTAATGCGAGTGCGGCTACGGCAACGAGCCGCGAGCTGGACGAAGACGGTACCCCAACAGACACGCCAACCGCTGCGGACAGTCCAGCCGATGAGGAAGAACTGGTTGTGGTGCCTATACTGAGTGCCGGTGCGAGTTTTGCCGAGTCCCTCGCTTGCGTCGGGGACTATGCGAAAGTCGGCAAATGCGAGCCGAATGACTGGAGCACGGTCTATCAGAATTGCCGCACGCATGAGCATGTTCTGCTGGATGATGGGCGTCTGCTTGAGCAGGTCGCGGCGGGGCAGTGCAATGCGGATAACTGGCCAGCCTTATCCAAACGCTACACGCTGGACTATGCCAAGGAAGAAGACTTCCGGGAAAAGAATGCTGCAATCGAAGGCGATTTTACCAGCTCACTTGTCTGCATTGACGCCTATGTCCGCAACGGTAAGTGCGTGCAGAGACGCTGGAGCGAGATCAACGAGGTCTGCCGTGCTTATGAGCATGACCGTCTGAATGACGGCGTGTTCCAGACTGCGGTCAGTGCTGGGCAGTGCAACACGACCGACTGGCCAGTCCTGCAGATGAAAATCGGGGCGGTGTCCGGCATGGTCCAGCAGTCAACCGCCTATGGTTACACCCAGCAAAAGCAACAAATTCAGCAGATCCAGCAGACGCAACTCTATAGCGCTGCGCCTGCGCTGGAAGTTTTGCCTTGTACGATATCGGACAGCGTGACTGTCGATAATCTGGCTTGCGTAGATTTTCAGGGCGGCCGGTTTGAGTATCAAGATGGTAAAGTCTGGGTCGAATATGGCCCGAAGGGCGAGGGGCGTTTCAAGTTTGAAGAGGTGGAACGGTCGTCAAATGGTGTCGTCTTGTTTGATCCATCGCGCGACTTTACACTGACCATTGACCTCAATCGCGGCACAGTGCGCTTTGCAGAGATGACCAAGGCCGGTTATCAGGACATTTACAAGATCGAAGCCATATACCGCTAGCGGCTTAGCTATAAGTCGCCAGGGCCTCATCGAGGACGCGTTCAAGATCCTTCATCGTGGTTACATGGACCATTGCATTGCAGTAGGGGCGATAGCGCAGCATTTCGCTGTCGCCGCTGCCCCATTGCCCGGCGCCTTCGGGCGTGAGCCAAATCAACCGCTTTGCCCGGCTTGCCATTTCCTGAAACAGATCAATGCGCGGGTCACCATAATTGGAGCGCCCGTCGCCAAGTATGATGACGGTTGTGCGCCGATCGATCACATTCCAATGTTCTGTCTTCAGGTCTGAGAGGGATTGGCCATAATCGGTGGAGCTCATGCCGATCGTATTGATAATCTCATCCATTGCGGGATTGAAGTCCTGGCGTTCCAGCGTATCACCGACGGCTTTCAGGCGCCCGGAAAAGGCATAGCTTTCAATATCCGGAACGACATCATTCAGGCTGTAGAGCAGCATCAGGAAAAAGCGCACGACCTGCGCCACCGATCCTGAAACATCGCAAATCGCAACGATTTTAGGTCGGTCTTTCTTGGTTTGCTTCCAGGCAAGGTCAAACGGCACACCGTCGAAACCGGCATTCGCGCGCAGCGTCTTGCGGATATCGAGCTGGCCCCGATTTTTCTTGCGGCGCCTGCGGGAGTGCTTCGTCGCGAGGCGTTTGGCCATTTTCTCAACCAGTGCCCGCATCCGCTCCAGATCACGTCTGTCGAGCGCGGTAATTGATTTTTCCGACAGGAAATCCTGCCGAAACAGTTCTGTTGCGCCTGCGCCGAAGGTTTCAAAAGCCTGCTGGGCATGTTCACGGGCACGCCCGAACATCTCCTGTCGTCCATCGATCAGCTCTTGCGCGCGCGTGTCACCCGCTTCGGACCGCTCTCGGAAGGCGTCCATCATCTCGCTCTCGAGGCGCTCAACGCCGAGGGCTTTCATCATCTGCTGGCTGTAATACGGGACCTGCGTTGCAAATTGAATGTCAGCGAGATCAACCTCTCGCGCCGCCTGTTCCATCGCGATAGCGATCTGTGTTTCATCACCGTTTTCGAGCAGGGACAGCATGTCAGGCGTGGTCTCGCTGTCATCGCTGGTCTGCTGGTCTGCGGCGTCTGAAGATGACGTGTCCGGGGACTTGGACCGTGCGAAATAGAGATCGAACAGCCTGTCATGGGTTTCTTTTTCAACTGGCGATTTGGCGAGAACGCAGCGCAGCGTATCAGACAGCCGGACCCGGTCACTATAGCCGATCATGGCGACCGCCCGCGCAGCATCAATGGCCTCGCCGGTGGAAACACGGACATCAGCGGAGCGCAGCGCGCGAATGAAGTCAGTGAGGACCTGTTCTGCCATCTCTACTTATACCCGTGTGACCTCACGGGTCAGCTTGGGGAGATCGCGATCGACAGCGGCAATATCACTCTCATGCTTCAACAGGACGTTCAGGGTTGATCGCACCATTTCTTCATCAAGCTCACTCACATGCATCAGAAGTAGCGTTCTGGCCCAGTCGACGGTTTCAGAGATTGAGGGACGTTTGCGGATATCGAGATCGCGAAGCCCCTGCACGAAATCAACCAGCTGGCCGAGCAAGGCGTCGGAGACATTCTCCACCCGCGCGCGGACAATCTGACGTTCACGTTCAGCTTCCGGGAAGTCGATATGTAAATGCAGACAGCGCCGCTTCAGCGCGTCGCCGAGTTCTCTGATATTGTTGGAGGTCAGCACCACAAGTGGGGGAACATCTGCTTTAATCGTGCCGATCTCGGGCACGGTGACCTGATAGTCGGAGAGAACCTCAAGCAGATAAGCTTCAAATTCTTCGTCTGATTTGTCGATCTCATCGATGAGTAGCACTGATCCGCGTTCCTGCTGCATCGCGGTGAGAAGAGGCCGCGGCTCAAGGAAGCTTTCTGAAAAGAACAAATCCTCGAAACTGTTGAGCTTGGAGAAGGCGGCATCGAGGGTCGCTGCGCCGTCCATAACCTCGCCCAGCTTCTCCTTCAGAAGCTGGGTGTAAAGCAGCTGCTTCCCATACTTCCACTCATAGAGCGCCTTGCCTTCATCGAGGCCCTCATAGCATTGCAGGCGTGTCATCGGCACGTCCAGGAATCGGGCCATGGAGGCCGCCAGATCGGTCTTGCCGACCCCGGCGGGGCCTTCGATCAGGACCGGCTTGCGCAGATGATGCGCAAGGTAGATTGCGGTTGAGATTTCGCGCGTCGAAATGTATCCGACGCTGCCCAATCCTGCCGTAATGGCATCGATTGAGGTTAGCGCTTCATAGCCAGAGTGCTTTTGAGTCATGTCGTTGACGTAAACGGCAGGTTTGACACCTGCAAGACTATCCTTGGGGGAAGCGGTAAAATTACCGCTGCTGATCAGCCTGGTCGTTGTGGGTTAAGGACAGCTGCGGGGCAAAGTGCTTGCTCTGCTGAGGTAAGCGTTCCGTCTGGCATCGGGTGCGGTATGGCCTTGCCGACTGTGTAAGCGGCCATCAGCCGGTCATCGCTGAGCCCAATGTCGACCGCATTGCGACGGCCGCGCGCAACCCACGCTTCGTTTTCAGCGGTACTAAGGCGTACTTTACCGACGCCGGAGATGTAATAGGCGACATCTCGGCCAAGTCGGTCCTTCTGCCGGTTCGATGGGATGACGTTTTGCGAAATATAGCGCCGTACATCTGCTGCGGGCAGGGGCCATTTTTCCCCTGCTGAGGCTTTCAGAGCTGTCATTGCCGCGGTCAGTTTGCTCTTCGAAATGCTCATATGGGCTGAGCGGTCAACGAACCAGGCGTGATCAAGCTCTGTCACTTGCAGGCTAAACGCATCAGAGGTCCACACATCATAGAACCGTTTGATTTTGCCGCCGTCGAAGGATTGTGAGGCATAGACTTCTCGATAGATGGACTTGATCTCAGGCTCCTGGCCGATCGTCCTGAAGCCATCTCTCCAGGCCGAGCGTCGACCCGCATCCATCCACACGCTACACAAATAAGTCTCAAGTGGGCCGTTTGGCGAATGATCGAGTGTCAGCATACGTCGGACAGAGCTTGCCTCAGACCCGAATGCAGCATCGAAGGTTGCGCCCGCGTTGGGCGCCTCCAGATACGCGTTCAGAATGGCCTGAACTTCGCGGCCATGGCCTGCCGTCGCGCCATTTGGTCCCCACGTGATAAAGGAGGCCCGATCATTGCTGAAACAGACCGGTTCACTGTCTGACGGGTTATAGAATGGACGGTTCTGGCAGAAATTCCATTGCATCCGGTCATAGTCGGTCGCCTCGAAGGTTAGCTTCAAGGCAGCCGCACGTTCGCCAACATCCGGAGCTGGCATATCTTTGACGACCAGTGGCCAGAGGTCTGCGGTAATCGCGCCTTCACGGGCCGGACTGTCGGCGACGAGGTTCTCAGAAATGCCCTCGCAGGCTGTAACTTTCGTGATGGCAGACTTTGTCCCGCCGCCAAAAACACCATCCGGGTTGAGGCGTACATCGATACCGCAGGTCTCAAGGGTATCGTTGAGCGCGTCCTGGAATGTGGCGATCGGACCAGACTTGCTGTCCTTGATGTACCAGGTGCTGAATTGGTAAAGCACCTGATCGGCAGAAGCGAGTGGGGCACTCACAATTAACCACAATGCTAGGCTCAAAGTTCGGATCTTTTGCATAACGACCTCCCTTCTCGGGGAAGCGTCAGACTTTAGAGGGGGTTTGGCAAGGGTCGCTTAGTTTTTAACGGTCAGGCCGAGGTCTTCCAGCAACAGTGCAAAACGGTCATGGCCCCAGTATTTTGCATTGCCAGAGACCGCAAACGGGACACCAAATGGCTTGTCCTGATGGATCAGGGCTGTCCATTCGGCAGTAATGGTATCTATGGCAGGGTCGGTTTGTGCCTCAGTGACGATCTCATGGGGCAAGCCAGTGGCTTCGGCACACTCTGCCAGAACGTTGAGGTCGGAAATGTTCTTGCCCTCTCCCCATCTTGCATCCGAGACGGCCTTTGCAAAGGTGATGTCTTTGCCGACCTCTCGCGCCTTTGCTTGCACGCGGGTCGCGGGCGTATAGTCGACCTCAAACGGGTCCGGGAGTGCAATCGGCAGCCCCATGCGGCCGGTCATCCGAAATGCATCAAAGGCGACATAGTCTCGCTTGATCGGGTTCGCGACCGGGTCTGAAAAGGTCATGCCATCGGGCCAGGTAATGATCGGCACCAGCTCAAACTCGACGCCAGCATTGATCAACATATGCAATCCCAGCCGCGAAAAGGGGCTGCGAAAGGCGTGATACATGCGGGTGTCTGGCATTTTTCTTTCTCCACTGAACGGGGCGTCTGTATGACGCCCCGCCATAAGTAGAGGTCTAGCTCAGCTTGACCAGCATCTTGCCTTTGTTGCGACCGGAGAACAGGCCGATAAAGGCATGCGGCGCCTCGGTGACGCCTTCCATGACCGTTTCCTCAAACTTCAGTTGGCCAGAGCTGATCCAGCTGGCCATATCCGCCATGAATTGCGGTTGCATATCGGCATGAGTGGACACGATGAAGCCGCGAATTTGCAGCTGTTTACCGACAATCTGAATGACATTGTTTGGGCCCGGTGAGGGCTCTGTGTCATTGTACTGGCTGATCATGCCGCAGATTGCCATGCGGGCGAACGGGCGGGCGAGTTCAATCGCTGCCTGAAAGTGATCCCCGCCGACATTGTCAAAGTAGACATCGATGCCCTTTGGGGCGGCCTGTTTTAGCGCGGCCAGCAATTCGTCATAGTTTGCAGCCTCGCGATAATCGACACACGCATCGGCCCCGAGGGATTTGACGAGCGCGACTTTTTCTGCGCCGCCGGCAGAACCAATCACGGTGCAGCCTTTGATCTTGGCAATCTGAACCACAGCAGAACCGACAGCGCCTGCAGCCCCAGATACGAAGACGGTGTCGCCTTCCTTGAGCTCTGCGACACGCAGGATCCCGGCATAGGCTGTCAGGCCAGGCATGCCAGCAATGCCCAGAAACGCGCTTTCTGGCAGACCTATATCGGCGGGCAGTTTGTTTGCGGCGACAAGTTCCGGCTTCGCTGTCCAGGCTTCGCGCCAGCCTGCCATAGAGAGGACCAGATCGCCTTCGGCATAGTCTGGATGGTTGGAGGCGGTGACATGGCCAACAGCGCCGCCTTGCAACATCTCACCGATTTGGAAGGGTGGGACATAGCTTTCGCGATCATACATCCGGCCGCGCATATAAGGGTCCACCGACATCCAGCTATTGCGGACCTGGATCTCTCCCTCTCCTGGTGCAGGGGCTTCGCTGGTCTGCATTTCAAAGTCGGCTGCTACAGGTTCGCCAACAGGGCGCTTTGCAAGTGCCCAGCCGCGAGATGAAATCGATGTCATGAGGGTTCCTCCGTGTTTGTCTTTACGGCTATTTGGGGTGTTCGGATTTGTAAGAAAAGGGGTGCCCCCGGGGTGACCACGCGACCGCTGGTAAGAAATCGTAATGCGTTTTGATCGCCGTAACTGGACCGTCGGCTTGCAGCGACCGGGAAGGACGGGCAATGGGGGGCGATGTGTGCGGAGTAGTTAATGCCGAAACTCAAGACAGGATTGATCGGAGCAGGCGTCTTTGGCGGCTATCATGCCGGAAAGATCAGTGCGTCTGAGCGTACCGACTTTATCGGCCTGTTTGACCCGGATACAGAGCGGTGTGCGGCGCTGGCTGAGCGTGAAGACGTGACAGCCTTTGCGTCTCAGTCTGATCTGTTCAATGCGTGTGATGCTGTCTTGGTTGCCTGTCCCGCGACCTATCATGAGGCGGTTGTTCGGGGCGCACTTGAAGGCGGTTGTCATGTTATGGTTGAGAAGCCTCTGGCGCTGACCGGCCATGCCGCTGACCAACTCGCAGACCTTGCAGATGAAAAAAACCTCATCCTTCAGGTTGGGCATCAGGAACGTTTTGTGCTGCAGGCGATGGGATTGTTCGACATTCCCGAGGTGCCGACCCGAATTGAAGCTTACCGGATGGGCCCACCCGCGCCCGACGGCCGGGCCGGCGATGTGTCGGTCATCTGGGATCTGATGACCCATGACCTTGATATGGTGGCAAAGCTGATCGGCGAAGCGAATGACCATTTTGTACAGGTCGAAGCCACGGGCAAGATTGCGCACACTGCGCATGTCGATCAAGCCACCGCGCAGATCAGTTATCCCTGCGGACGTGCGGAAGTCACAGCCAGCCGCTGCGCCAAAGATCGTGACCGCCGGATGATCCTGACTTATTCCAGCGGGACGATCGCAATCGATTTTCTAACCCGCGCGATTGAAAATACGACGCCTTACGAGGTGAAGGCGGACGTGTCTGCCATTCTGCCGGATCCGTTGGGGGCCGCAGACGAAGCCTTTTTTGCAGCGTGCCTTGGGGAACGCACCTGCGCCATTCCAGGCCGGGAGGCTGCACAAGCAGTGCATCTGGCTGAACAAGCGGAGCTATCCGCGCTGCACACGATTGGAGCTTGACCCATGGCCTATTCCGAAACTGATCCAAGTGTCCTGATTGACCTTCCAGAAGATACGCCGATCCAGCTTTTTGATCTGAAGATGCAGCAGGCCGCCATCCGCCCGGCACTGGAGCAGCGCTGGATCACAATTCTGGACCATGGCCGTTATATTGGCGGGCCGGAGGTCACCGAATGCGAAGAGAAGCTGGCGGCATTTACCGGGGCAGCTGACGCCGTTGCCGTTGGCTCTGGGACGCAGGCGCTGGTCATGCCGCTGCTCGCCATGGGGCTGGGACCGGGCGATGCGGTTTTCATTCCGGGGTTCACCTATAATGCGACGGCCAATGCCGTTCTGCTTGCCGGTGCATTCCCGGTTATCGTCGATATTGATCCAAAGACGTTCAACATGGACCCGGCCGATCTCCAACGCCGTATTGAGGCGGTCAAGGCGAAGGGTGAACTGACCCCGCGCTGTGTGATGCCGGTCGATCTCTATGGCTTGCCAGCCGACTATAAGGCTATTCAGGCGGTCGCAGATGCGCACAATCTGCGTGTCGTTGCAGATGGCGCGCAAGCCTTTGGCGGCAAGGACAATGGCAAATGGGTCGGCAATCTTGCAGAGATCACCGCGACCAGCTTCTATCCCACCAAGACGCTTGGCGGCTATGGCGATGGCGGTGCGATCCTTTGTCAGGACAAGGATTTCGCGGACCGTATGCGGTCCATCCGCTGGCATGGCACGGGTGACAATCGCAAGGAGTCTGTTCGGGTTGGCATTAATGGGCGCTGCGATTCCATTCAGTGCGCTGTCGTGGCTGAGAAGCTCGGCCTGTTCGAAGAAGAGCGCGCACGTCGGGCAGCAGCTGCGGCGATCTATGACGCGCGCCTTGATGGCATTATCGAGCATCAGGAGGCGCTGGAGGGGCAAGAGAATGGCTATGGGCTTTATACCGTGCGGGTTCGCAATCGCGATGCGGTGCGCAAGGCACTTGGGGCGGCCGGCATTCCGTCAGGTATCTATTACGATATGGCCATTCACCAGATGCCAGCCTTTGCCCATTGCGCGGAAGAAGGCACACTGCCGGAATGTGAAAAGGCAGCGCTCGAAAGCCTCAGCCTGCCCATGCATCCCTATCTCTCAAAGGGACAGATCAACAAGGTTTGCGATGTGCTGATCGCGGCGCATAACGCCTAAGTTCCAAAAGGTACAGCCTGCTCTGTATCTTCAACCGTATCGGTTTGTTCGAGGCGCCGTTTGATGCTTTGGACGATCCAGTAGCAGACCAATGCACCTATGGATGAGCCGATGATAAAGGTCACGGGCCAGAACGCCCCGGCGACGAACCCGTCTGCAACCGGGCCTGAAACTCCTTCAAACGCTGCGCGCCACGGGCCATCTGCGCCATGTACGAACAGGGACAGGATCAAGCCGCATTTGAAGGCGAGAAAGAAGCCGGGGACAATTGCGGCGCGGGTGATCATAGGCTGGACCTCCACTACGCCTTTGTGACCGAGATAGAGAATGAAGATGCCAAGCCCGGTCATCACAGCGATGGCAGGTGCCAGGATCAGCATCTCAACTTCAGTGATAAAAGGCGTGTTCAGGATGGCGAATAGGTTCATCGCAACCGGGGTTGCCACCAAAAAGCCGACAAAGCCAATCAGGCCCGCCTTGCTGAGCAGGTCGCCTGGAACGTTTTTGATTTTCGAGAAAATCGCCAGCATTCCAAATCGATAGCGGAATGAGGTTAAACCTTAGCTGAACCAACTGTTTTAATTTCGTTGCGTTGCAGTAGGTCAAGTCGCCCCAGAGGCGCGCCGATCAGCCCGCTAACCATGGCAGCCAGCAAAGGCGGTGCAGGCCAGATCTTGCTGAGCGGTGCAGCGAGCCAGTCGCGTAACCAGGGCAGGACGTGGCTGTCGCCCTGATAGACTGGTGTAAACGCCCATGTCATCAGCTGGTAAAGACGCACATGAAACTGGCGCAGTTTGACATAGTGTTTGAACGCCTCGGACAGATCATCCATTTCCGACAGCGCTTTGCTCAGCGCCCAGGCGTCCAGCAGCGCCATATTTGCCCCCTGTCCAAGTTGCGGTGAGGCGGCGTGCCAGGAATCCCCCAGCCGGACAGCTTTGCGACCAGCGAGCGGTGTAGGCGCGGTGTGATGGCGATACCGTGCGAAGGTGAGTTGATCGTGGCTGTCAAACTGGTCCAGCAGCATTTTGGTCTCCGGCCAGAGCGATTCTGCTTTCGCTTTCCAGACCTCCAGCGGGGCGATACGCCAAACCGGCTCCTGATTGGCTTTGATTGACCAGAAATAGGTAAGCGTCTCCGGAGCCTCTTCTGCCAGACGGCCTGACGCCATGACCCCGCTCATCTGCCGCGCGCCCAGATAGCGTTGTTCTAGAGCAGTGGAATCGAAAGGTGAATTCTCTGGCCAGGGCAGGGTCGCCCATAGCGCGCCATAAGGCAGGTCTTGTCCTCGGCCTTTCTGCGTCAGATTGGACCGTGCTCCGTGGGCCAGCACAACGAGATCCATTCCGGTTATCCGTTCACCTGACTTCAGGATCAGCTCTGCACCATCCGCCTCAAGACCGGAAATGAGCGTGTTCGGAACCAGTTCAACACCGCTGGAGAGCGCCGTTTCCAGCAGGCTGTTAAACACGAGGCCGCGCTGGACCCCGATGCCATAAAGGTCTGATTTCCATTTGTGATATTGAACATCGAGAACCGGGCGTAGTGCAGGCGTTGTCAGACCCCAAAGCCTGTCGATCCGGCTGCCCAGCGTTTCCATCCGATATCGCAGGCCAAGCTCACCGAGGACTGCAAGGCCTGTCTGCTGTAGCATCAGGCCGGACCCGATTGGCTTTGGCGCATCGAACTGATCAAACACCCGCACAGAATGGCCAGACCGCGCAAGCAATGTAGCCGCCGCCAGCCCGCCAATCCCCGCGCCAACAATTGCGATCTGAAGAGAATTTGCCATCTGTCACACCCTGCGCCGCGCGAGTGCGATTGTCACCCGCGTCAAAACTCCCTAACTCAACGCCATGACCAAATCGTTGAAAATGCTTGCTGCCCAGCTCAACCCGGTTGTTGGCGACATCCAGGGCAATCTTGACCTCGCGCGCCAGACGCTTGCCGAGGGGCGTTCAAAAGGTGTGGACCTTGTAGTCCTCTCAGAGCTGTTCATGCTCGGCTATCCGGCAGAAGATCTGGTGCTGAAGCCAAGTGCGGTGGCCAAATCCATGCAAGCGATCGAAACGCTCGCCGCCGAGACACAGGGCGGACCGGCCATTCTGATCGGGTCGCCCTGGGCTGAAGACGACAAGCTCTACAATGCTGCGTTCCTGCTGCAGGAGGGTGAGATTCGCGGCCGCTATGACAAGCGTGAGCTGCCAAACTATGGCGTATTTGATGAGGTTCGCATCTTCGATCCGGGCACCGCGCCGCATCAGCTCTATGAGATTGGCGGCGTTCTTATCGGCATCGCGATCTGTGAAGACATCTGGTATAACCGCGTGCCAGCCGCCCTGCATGATGCGGGGGCGGAAGTTTTGATTGTCCCCAATGCCTCGCCCTGGCGGCGCACGGTGCATACTGAGCGCCATACGACTTTCTCTGCCTGGGCCAAGACAGGCGTGCCGTATCTCTTCGTCAATCAAGTTGGCGGTCAGGATGAACTGGTTTTTGACGGCAGCTCGTATGCCGTCGACCATGACGGCAGTGAGCACCAACTTCTCGGCGATTTCGTCACCGGAACGGCGGTCGTGACCTATGACGGCACCAGCCATCGTTTCGTACCGGAGGGGCAAGGCGCAAGTCTCACCGAGGGGTGGGAGGCAGAGTACCGCGCCGCTGTCCTGGCGCTGGGCGACTATGTCGACAAGAACCGCTTTCCCGGTGTCGTGCTTGGCATGTCCGGCGGCATTGATAGCGCGCTGACGGCGGCAATTGCGGTGGATGCGCTCGGGCCGGAGCGGGTGTGGTGTGTGATGCTGCCGAGCAAGTATACCAGCGCCCATAGTCTTGAAGACGCCATGGCCTGTACACGGGCGCTCGGGGCCAAGTATGACACGATCAATATCGCACCTGGCGTTGATGCGCTGGATGAAATGCTCGGGCCGCATTTTGAAGGTCTGGAGCCCAACACAGCTGAAGAGAACATTCAGTCACGTCTGCGTGCCGTGACGCTGATGGCGCTCTCCAACAAGTTTGGCCATATGGTTGTCACGACCGGCAACAAGTCGGAAATGGCGGTCGGCTATGCAACGCTCTATGGTGACATGTGCGGCGGCTACAATGCACTGAAAGACTTTTACAAGACTGAAGTGTTTGAGCTTGCCAAATGGCGCAACACCGCTGTGCCCACAGGCGCGCTCGGCCCGGCCGGAGAGGTGATCCCGAACCGTATCATTACCAAGCCGCCAAGCGCGGAACTGCGCGAGGACCAGCGCGATGATGACAGCCTGCCGCCCTATGAGGTGCTCGACGATATCCTGCGCGGTCTGGTGGATCTGGAGGAAGATGTCGATGTCATTCTGGCGCGTGGCCATGACGCCGCGACGGTCCGCCGGATCGAACACTTGCTCTACATTGCCGAATACAAGCGCCGTCAGGCCCCGCCCGGCGTAAAGGTCGGCGGCAAGAATTTCGGTCGCGACCGCCGCTATCCGATTACTAACAGATTTCGGGATTCGTAGCTGATCGCGTTCGAATTCAGGTTACGCTCCACGAACGTGTCTCAACCGCGAGCACGTGGTTTCCTTTTACAGATCAGGCAGATCTGATACCCAGCATCATTGACAGCGATACTTTGCGACAGACGAAGATCGCGCCGGAGGAGATAAATGATGCGTACGATAGTTTCTGTTTTGATCGCGAGCTGCGCTGTGGCGGCCTGTAGCGGGACGTCCAGCCCAACAGAGATGGCGGCTCGTGCGCCTGACGCTGAACCAGCAGTGACCGCGCCTGTTCTGGAAGTCATTGCAGAGGGCGCGAACATTGCCGGCGCCAACGGTATTCACTTTGGTCCCGACGGGTTGCTCTACATCACCTCCGTCATCGGATCTGATATTACCGTTGTCGACCCTCAGTCCGGTGAAGAGATAAAGCGCTTCACAGCCGAAGATGGTGTGATTGGCCCGGACGATATCGCGTTTGCCTCGGACGGGTCATTCTATTGGACATCAATTTTGGCAGGTCAGGTGGCTGGGTTTAATCCCGATGGGGAGAAAATCATTGCCGCCCAACTACCGCCGGGCCCGAACCCCATCACTTTTTCAAATGACGACCGGCTGTTCGTCTCGCAGTGTTTTCTGGGCACCAATCTTTATGAACTGGACCCCGCCGGGGACAAGCCGCCGCGTTTGATCGCTGATGATTTAGGGCCGGGCTGCGGTCTCAACGGCATGGACTGGGGGCCTGATGATCGCCTCTATGGTCCGCGTTGGTTTGCTGGTGAAGTCGTCAGCTATAATGTCGATACAAATGAGCGGCGGACGGAGGCAACCGGCTTCGTGACGCCCGCTGCGATCAAGTTTGACAGTCAAGGCGTTTTGCATGTCCTCGATACGGCGACGGGTGAGTTGATACGCCTCGAAGATGTGGAAAGAACGGTCATTGCAACGTTGACGCCTGGCCTCGATAACTTTGCGTTTGATACAGACGACACCCCATTTATCTCCAGCTACGCGGATGGCTTTATCAAACGGGTGAATGCGGACGGGTCGATTACCACGATACAGCCAGGCGGTATAGCGCACCCCGGCGGCGTCGCGATCCTTGGCGATATTGTTTGGGTCGCTGACGTGCATGCGATCAGAGGCTTTGACCGCAAGACCGGCGAAGAGGTCGAGACCCAAAGAAACGTTGTCGGCATGGGTGATCTTGGTGGCTCTATCAATCTGTCCGTGGATGGTGAAAATCTCGTTCTGACATCCTGGTTCGATGGTGATGTTCGCCTCTGGGACCCGGTCACGAAACAGCGCCTAGCACATTATCCAAACCTGGCTGGTCCTGTCGCAGCGGTGCGCTATGCAGGCGGACTGGCCATTGCTGAGCATTATAAAGGTGGTGTATTCCTCTATGGGGCGGATGAACAGCCGATTGCCTTGGCTGAGGGGTTGTCTGCACCGACGGGGCTCTTTGCAGCGGATGGCGCGCTTTATGTCGGGGATCGGGAACTTGGACAAATCTCTCTTATTGCGCGCGATGGTGTTGCTCTTGACGCGCCAGAGATCATCGCCACAGACCTTGAGGCGCCGGAAGGGTTTCTGGTCACCGCACAGGGCATCATTGTGGTGGAAGCCGCCGCAGCGCGTGTTACGCTCATCGATGCAACGGGCACACGCCGTGTGCTCGCAGAGATACCTGCAGGATCACCTGAAACACCGGGCCTGCCGCCCTCTCAAATCTTCAATGGCATTGCGATGGACGAAGATGGCAGCCTGTTTATTACCGGTGAGGGCGCGCGCGTGCTTTATCGCATCAAAGCGCCGTGGTGACGGCGCAGGTCCAGAGTCTGGTCAGTGTTGTGAAAGCGCTGCATTCATGACGTGGAACACGGCTGTGTTCTCCACAAAGTTGCCCGTCCAGCCATAAGGCTCGCCCCAAAGCTCAGCTGCCGCCAAATCGGTGACGGTAAACTCGGCAAATCGGTCCGCGCCTGCACCGATCGCCCAAAGTGGGACGAGTTCGTTGGTATGGTTGCCAGATGCCCACTGATATCCGGGGATATTGCCTGCGCCGCGATCCTGAACGGCGAGGAATTCGTTGAATGTGTCGTCGCCTGGATCAAACCGGGCGGCTTTGATGGTCGTGTCTTCGCGATCAGCCGCGACCGCGCCGCCCTCACTATTGGTCCAGGTGCCTTCGCCCCAAATGCCGCCGCATTCATGATCTGAGGTGATGATCAACAGGGTCTCGTCCCAGCTTGAGTTTTCTTCAACCCAGTCGATAACTGCATCGACAGCAAGATTGAAATCGATCTGTTCCTCGATGAAACGCGGCATATTATTGGCGTGACCCATCCAATCGACGGCGCCGCCTTCGGACATCAGGAAGAAGCCGTTTTCATTCTGGTTCAACACGTTCAGCGCGCCAACGGTCATTGTTGCAAGATCAGGAACGGCTTGATTGTAGGCCATGCCGGATGGGGCATCCGCCTCGGCGAGATCTTCGCGCAGCGCTTGTAACGTCGCGCCTGACCGGGCGATCCCGATCACACGATCTGGAACGTCCTCACCTGCTGCCAGCTTCTCAAAATCAGTCTTTGAATCTATGAATGCGAAACCATTCAGGCCGTCTTTGCTGGTAATGGCAGCAAGCGTTTCTTCCCCGCCAACGAATTGAAACGCGCTCTCTTCCTCTGGTGAGAAAGGCCTGCCGCTATTGTCAAATAACGGATGGCCAGCCCCCATGATTACGTCCAGCTGACTCGCAGCCATTTCGTTGAAGATCTGAACATAATTATTGCGAGAGACATTATGGGCGATCGTCGCTGCTGGAGTTGCGTGCGAGACCATGACGGACGCGACGGACCCGGCAGAGCGGTCTTTATCCATCGCGATCTCGGCAATCGACTGGAACCGTTCCTGACCTGTCCAATCCATATTGATCCGGCCATTCGAGGTTTTCCGGCCCGCCATCAAGGCTGTGCCCGCCGCAGCGCTGTCTGTATATGTTGTGTAAGAGATGCCAACCGGATCAAAGTCGTTGATGAAAGCATTCTCCAGAGCGTTCCAGCGCGTTGTCGGATCATAGCCTTGCGCGATCGCGCCTGCCGCTTCAGCAGGGTCTGTGTTGCCGGGCAGGATGTTGCCCTCTGTATCAATCAAGTTCAGAGCGCTGTGGGCGAGACCCAACACAACCGGCTCTGTCCCATCGGGGCGCGTGACCTGGTAAGACTGCTGACCCGCAAGGCCCTGATAGTAATCCGTTGCAAGCCAGCCATTGAAGCCAATCCCGTCTGAAACCATCAGAATGACATTCTTCGCGCGGTGCTCTTCAGCTGCGGCGGTCAGGGCGAGGGCGCTGACAGAGGCTGACAGCAACGAGAGTTTTACGAGGTTCATGAAGCTTGCCTTGTTCAAGTCAGAGTTGGCGGAGTGCTAGCAGCGAAGTGCTACACTCATTTAACAGGCGCCGTCCTTTAAACTGACGCTGGACTCGAGACATGGTTCAAGCGCATGCGGCGGCAATAGGGATTGCTTGTCTTGTCGCAGGTGTGACCTGCGAACATGTGCAGCTATGTCTCAGCTTAGCCGGTTGGCTGCCACAGCTGAATAGGATTGCCCTCTGGATCAGTAACATTCGCAAACAGGCCATTCGGATAGGGATTGCCTGCATCCATCGTCACGTCGTTGCCATTAGCCCGCAATTGCGCAACCATTTTCTCAAGGTTGCGAACCCGAAAATTCATCATGAAGGCTTTCGACGTATCGAAATAGTCTGTGTCGCCAGCGAACGGGGCGAAAACGGTTGGGCCTTCATTCTGATGCCAGGGTTGGGTGTCATAGTCAGACGGGACCGGATCAATGCCAAAATTCTCGTGGTACCATTCAGCGAGTGCTTTTGGGTCCTCGGCGCGAAAAAAGAACCCGCCAAAACCCGTGATCCGCTCTTTCTCTGACATGGCATCCTCCCTATAGCCGTAAACTGAGTATGACTCGAAAGAAGACCGACGAAAAGCGGGGCTTGGATTTATTTCAAGCAACTCAAAGGAGCATCTGATCATGGCCAGACTGGAAGACAAGACAGCGCTTATCACGGGTGCGGCGCGCGGGATTGGCTTTGCGATTGCCAAAGCTTTCCGGGACGAAGGCGCGCATGTGGTTCTAACCGATATTGATGATGAGGAAGGGGCGCGGGCTGCCGCTTCAATCGGGGCGGATTATCACCATCTCGATGCATCGTCTGAAACGGCCTGGGCGCGACTGTCTGAGGTCGCGCCTCAGCTTGACATACTGGTCAACAATGCCGGGATAACCGGTTTTGAGGAGGGGCCCGCTGCGCATGACCCGGAGCACGTTTCCACCAATGAGTGGCAGCGTGTGCATGACATCAATCTCGGCGGGACGATGCTTGGCTGTCAGTTCGCGATACGAGCCATGAAGGCGCGCGGGAGTGGCAGCATTATCAATATTTCATCGCGCTCCGGTCTGGTTGGAATTCCGGGCGCAGCGGCTTATGCGAGTTCAAAGGCTGCGATTCTCAATCATACTCGCAGCGTCGCGCTCTATTGCGCGCAGCAGGGCTGGCAGATTCGCTGCAATGCGATCGCCCCGGCGGCCATCCTGACCGATATCTGGGAGCCAATGCTGGGAGAAGGGGCTGACCGTGAAGACAAGATGGCCAGTCTGGTGGCTGATACGCCGCTGAAGCGATTTGGCACGCCAGAAGAAGTTGCTGCGCTCGCGGTCATGCTCGCAAGCGATGAGGCCGCCTATATGACCGGAGAGACCCTTACCCTGGATGGCGGTTTACTTGCCGGAAGTGCAGCCTCGCCAGGCAGCTAGGTTGCGATTTCCCACTCCGAAAGGGCCTCATCGATGATGCCAACAGCCTCGCGAACATCGCTGTCCTCAATGATCAGGGGCGGCGCGAGGCGCAGAACATTATTGCCGGCGACGCCGGTCAGCAGACCCTTCTCGCGGCACAGGTTCTGAACAGGCTTTGGCAGCGCTTTCAGCTTTAACCCGATCAACAGGCCTTTACCGGTTACGCCTTCAACTTTGTCAGGATGAGTATCGGCAAGCGATTTCAGACCCTGTGCCAGCGTTCCACCGACGCGGCGAACCTGCGCCAGAAAAGCTTCGTCCGAAATGATGTCCCAAACGACATTCCCGACGGCCATGGCAAGTGGATTGCCGCCATAGGTCGAGCCGTGACTGCCGGGCTGCATGTATTGCGCGACGTCTTCAGTGGCGAGACATGCGCCGAACGGAAAGCCGCCGCCAATCCCCTTGGCAGTCGACATGATATCCGGCTCAGCATTCTCTGCCCATTCATGCGAGTAGAGTTTGCCGGTGCGTCCCATACCGCACTGGACGCCATCATAAATCAGAAGCGCGCCAGTCTCATCACAAAGCTCACGCATCGCGGTTAACTGTTCTGTAGGCAGAGCACGGACACCGCCCTCGCCTTGAACCGGTTCAATGAACACAGCCGCAGTCTTGTCAGTAACAGCGGCTTTCAGCGCCTCCGGATCGCCCCACTCAACTTGCGTGAAGCCGGGCAGGGCAGGGCCGAAGCCTTCAAGATACTTCGGGTTTCCGCCAGCATTGATCGCCCCCAAGGAGCGGCCGTGAAAAGCCCCGCTGAATGTGATGATTTCATACCGGTCAGTGTCACCCTTTGCCCAATGGTATTTGCGGGCCGTCTTGATCGCGCACTCAACCGCTTCAGTGCCGGAATTGGTGAAAAAGACCCGGTCTGCAAATGTGTCCTCACAGATCTTTCGAGCGAGTTCCTCGCCTGCAGGCACGCGGAACATGTTCGAAGTATGCCACAGCTTTCCCGCCTGCTCTTGCAGAGCTTCAACCATGGCCGGATGAGAGTGGCCTAGAGCGCTGACAGCAATGCCACCGATAAAGTCCAGATAAGACTTACCTTCGTCGGTTGTCAGGCGAACACCATCACCGCGTTCGAACGCCTCCTCGGGCGGGCGATAGACCGGCATGATGTGCTGGCGGGGGTCTGACATTAGGCGCTCCTGTATCTTTGCGTCCGCGTAACGAGCAGGACACGCGCGAGGCTTTGCCATTTGCGAATCTAAAGTCAACTCATGTCAAACTATTACACAGAGTTCACACGACACGGATGGTGGAGTCTGCTCTGATGTTACAGTCGTAACGTTAGGCGGGATAACCGAAGACATTACCAAAAGTTTAGGTTAAATCGAAAAACGGGTATTGACGAAAAACGATAAACAGTTATTGTTATTCAATAATAAGACGCGCTGGACACTCTCAATCCTCTCCCCGAACGCCAGCACGTTAATAAACACTCCGATCCACTTTTTCGGCCCCTTCACAGGGGCCGTTTCTTTTTGAGCTGCAATGTCAGAAAAAAGAAAAGGCGCAGCCAATGGCTACGCCTTGAAAGTGATTGCAGCGTTTCCTCCCAGAAACTTGCAAGGACGTTATCGCCATCGTTCTGCCACAGTGTCAAGCGGTTTGTGACAGGCTGGCAATGATTTCCTGAAAGACATCGCTGTCAAATCCATAAACATGCTTAACCGTTGTAATTGCAACAGGTCCTAGCCCTTGTGTGACGAGTTCACGACACGCTTTTGACGCATTTTGAGTCGGGCAAAGCGCACTTCCGGTCGCGAGCAAACGAAGTCCCAATTGTGCGGCGAGGTCGTCAGGAATGGAGCCGGTTGGTTCCAGCCGGCTCAGTTTCTTTGCGTTCGACGAGGCCTCAACACCATCAATAAGTTTGCGCAGGACGTCGGTCGCTGGCTCGTCCCAAACGGCCTGCCTTGACCCGATCAAGGCGGCCTGACTTTTCAGAATCACGCCGTCAGACAGGATTTTCAGCCCATTTGCCTTCAAAGTTGCGCCTGTGGACGTGATATCGACGATGACTTCGGCACTTCCAGCAGCTGGAGCAGCTTCTGTCGCCCCGGCACTCTCAATCAGGCGGTACTCTCCGACTGATTTATCGGCAAAGAATCGGCGCGTCAGACGAAGATATTTGGTTGCAACGCGCATGCGCCGGCCGTGCCGCTCACGGAACAATGCGCCTGCCGCTTCCAGATCGGCCATAGTGTCGACATCCAGCCAGGCGGCCGGTACCGCAACAATCACATCCGCGCCGCCAAAACCGAGCGGCTTGATGACATGAACATCGCGCGCAACATCCGCGGACAGGTCATGCACGAGATCCTGCCCGGTCACGCCGACATGTAGATTTCCGCGGATAAGCTCTTCGGCAATTTCACGTGCCGAAAGTAACATGACATTCGCTTCGGGCAGCCCATCAAGCTCGGCGGTATAGCCGCGGCCACCGCCTTTCTGGGAGAGCTTGAAGCCGCTCGACAGCAGCCATTCCTCGCTCTTGTCTTTCAACCGTCCCTTGGATGGGATGGCGATGTTAAACTGTGTCATGACTTGGCTCCCGCCACGCGTTCAAGCCGGTGTGGAACGACAATGCCGCCAACCGCCGATGCCGAAACGGCAGCGCCTGAAAGGTTTGAAAGGAGTTGATCATATCGTCCCCCGGCAGCAAATGGGCGGGCGGCACTGTCAGGGTTGTTTGCTTCTGAGATTTCAAAGACGAGCCCGTCATAATAGGTAAACCGGCGACCGAAGGATGTCGCGAACATCGCCGATGCCATAAAGTCAGGCTGGCGCTCTGTCATCAGGGCGATGGTGACTTGGAGCTGCTCTATCGCTTGCTGTGCTTTCGGAAGGTCAGCGCTTTTGGCAATGTCGGCAAGTCTTTCAACTGTCTGTTCAGCAGGTCCGCGAACGGCGACAGCAGCCTCCAGAACCGAGCGACTGTCATGCGACAGCAATTCGCCGTGACCCTTATTGGCGCGTTCATAAAGCCGCTCGACGACCTCATCGCCGCTGCGCTCTCCGACCGGGCGAATGCCAGTGAGTGCGAAGATATCCTCAACGAAAGCTGCAACGTCTTCGCGCTTCATACCTTGCATGCGCTTGGCCAATCCAGAAGCTGCGCCGCTGGTTTCACCGTTCAGATAAGCGTCGATCCCCCCGGCTTGGCGGAAGGCACGCTTCAGTCCCTTTCGGGTTTCTTCGGCAATATTCAGTGCATCGACAAAGGCCGGAAAGATCGACAGATCACCGATCCAGGTTTGCCCAATAGAGACCTTCTCGGCCTCGCAGGCCTGACACACTGTTGAAAAGACGGTCGCATCCTGTTCAGGCCCATTATCGAAACCAAACAGCTCAAATCCGGTTTGCGTGTATTCAATCGGTTCGCTTGCCAGAGACGGAAGGCGGAAGACTGGACCACTATAGTAACGCGAAGATCGACCTGTCGTGCCAGCTTTGCGGCGGGTGATCTCTTCAAGCGCAATTGGCAGGGTCAGATCCGGGCGCAGGGCCCATTCCGTTCCATTCTCATCGGTGAACGTGCAAATTCGTCCGCGTACAGCTTCGCCGGAGAGTTCAAGCGGTACCGAAGCGTTGAGGACGATTTCCGGTTGCTCAACCTCATCTGCGACACCAGAAAAGATTTCGAGGGCGCTCATGTGTCTGACTCCAATATGGCACGAATGCGCGCGACGAGTTCCGCACGCGGGGCTTCAAATTGGCCAGGGCGTGCCTCACGATACGCCTGATTGGATTCGATCGCGGCAGCTTGCCTTGCGCCTTCTTTCAGATCCTTGATCGTGACGATGCCTTTTGCCAGCTCGTCCTCTCCAACCATCACGACGGCTGGGGCGCCGCGTCGGTCTGCATACTTCATCTGAGGGCGCATGCCAGAACTTCCCATATATGGCTCGGACCGGATGCCCGCCTCGCGTAGCTCTGATGCGAGCCGCAACGCCTCTGATGGGTCTTCGCGGTTGAGATTGAGCACGACCACGGGACCGTTCAGAGCGCCAATCTCGCCGGAGATGGCAAACGCAGCAGCAAGGCGGCTGATGCCCACTGAGAAACCGGTTGCCGGGACAGCCTGGCCGGTGAACCGTGCAACCAGATCATCATAGCGTCCGCCGCCGCCGACAGATCCAATCCGGACGGTATTGCCGTCTTCATCTATGGTTTCCTTGAGGAGTTCTGCTTCAAACACGGGTCCGGTATAGTATTCCAGACCGCGCACAACAGACGGGTCAAAGATGACATCGGCTTCGGGTGTGCCGAGGGCTTCGAGTGCTTTCGAAATCTCTTCCAGTTCAGACAGTCCGGCCTGCGCGCTCTCGCCGGTTCCAACCGCGCTTCCAAGCGCGTCCAGTGTTTCGGAGCGGCTGCTACGACCGGCTTCAGCAAAAGCAAGGACGCGCTTGACTGCATCTGCGTCCAGCCCAGCGCCTTTCGTGAAGTCGCCGCTTTCATCCATCCGGCCCTCGCCAAGCAGGTCTACGACGCCGCCTGTCCCGAACTTGTCGAGTTTGTCGAGCGCGCGCAGGATGGTCAGCCGCGCGGCCGCGTCATTCGCGCCGACGCCCTCCAAAACCGCGTTGAGCAGCTGGCGCGTGTTGACCCGTATGACGAACTCACCGTCGCTGGCACCGGCGGCGCGCATTGCCTCTGCAGCCATAGCAATCATCTCGGCATCAGCGTGCGCGCCTGGCGCGCCAACTGTATCGGCGTCGCACTGCAGGAACTCACGGAAGCGCCCGGGACCGGGCTTCTCATTTCGCCAGACCGGGCCAAAAGCATAACGGCGGAAGGGTTTAGCGAGGGTCTGCCAGTTCTCAGCTGCAAAACGGGCGAGAGGCGCGGTCAAATCATAACGCAGGCTCATCCATTGCTCGTCATCGTCTTGCAGAGCGAACACGCCTGCATTTGGGCGATCCTCGTCGGGCAGGAATTTGCCCAAAGCGTCGGCATATTCAAAAGCGCCGGTATCAAGACCTTCGAATCCCCATCTGCGATAGACGCCTGTGACACGGTCGATCATTGCCCGTTCGGCATGGATCAAGGCCTCACGTTTGTCTGGGAACCCGCGCGGCTTACGCGCGAGGTCTATAGGTTTAGGACCCTTTTTGCCCATAGTGTCAGCCTTTTATCGTTTGCCGGTGCATCGCATAAACGAAGCCCCACGGCGTGTGAAGTCTGGATGCCGGAGCTGGACTCGAACCAGCATTGACACGGTCAAAACGTGTTGTCCTACCTTTAGACGACCCGGCAGAGGTCTCGTCACGGTGGGCTTCAGGCATCAGGTTCAGGGGTCTTATGAAAACTATTTGAGGCACACCGATCTGGTTCGCGCCTCTTCGGCGCGTCACTTATGTTGATGATGGTGATGCAAAACTGTTTTCATGGGCGCCGACATAGTCAGCAGGCCGTGGCATGTCAATCTGGTATCATCCTGAGGAAATTATTCCTGAATCTCTCCTGGCACGTCCAAATCGCCCGGTATTGGGGCAAGAATGGCGGAGCCGTCGGACGTCTCAGGACTATCAGCTTCGTTTTCTTGGGTTGGTATTTCGATCCCGCCAGGCACACGCACATCGGCGAGCGGACCGACAGGTGTATATGTCAAACGTAACTGAGCAACGTTTAGCCGGTGATTGAAGACGCTGTCGCCCTTGTCGCGAAAGTCGGCATTCTCATACCACTCAAATGTCCGTAACTCTGGATTAAACCGGAAATCATCGATCCATGCGCCAACATGCTTGATGTGATCATCGTCGTTTGAAGAGTCCAGATCGAACCCCGTCAAGACGGGAATGATAATCTCGTTCTCATTAGCTCCTAGGCGCCTTAACTGTCGATACGGTGTACTACGACCAAACTGAGAGCAGCCACTCCAAAAGCTGCAATTGCCGTTGCGAGGCTCAAGCTCGAAAGGTGCCTCCAGAAACCGTGCGGTAATACTGACCATCATCGTGATATCACCATAGAAGTTGATCTTCGACGAACGATCATTGTCTTTCATAATCGCTTCGGCGCGGACGCGCTGCCGCAATGGCGAAACCCGATCTTGAGTAAGATTATAAGCGTATTGAATAAGATGCCGATCGCCCCGGTTGGTTGTCATCAAGTAGCGGAGTGGCAGCGCAATGCGCAGCCCGCTGACGGGAGGATAGCTCCACTCAATTGAGGAAACTGTAGCCTGCTCGCGATCATCAACAGGCTCGATATTTGTTTCGACGCGAGCATTCATTCCCGCATAAGACCAGGCGATCCCGGTATAGTAAAAGCAACCCGTAACCTCGTCATCGGTACCCTTGTCAGCAATCTCAACCCCACTCGGCACTGAATAGTCAGGGGTCAAGGTTCCAACAGAGGCACCAAGACTACCAATGTGATGATCGTTGCTTTCATACGTCCCTTTGAAGCCGTTGAGGAATACCAGGCTTTCATCTGCATAAGCAGGAACATCCATCACAATTGGGTCGAGCGAGATATTTGGTCCCGACCTGACCTGGGGTGAGAATTTGACGGGAGGAATAAGAAACTCGAACGTCGAACCAAAGGTACGATTCTCTCCCGCCATGCGACCGCAAGCTTCCCCGGTTACAACTTTGATCGCACCCTCGCTTTCATAGACGGTCCGCTCTTGTGCGCGTGCCAGTTGCGCCATTGCTGCGACAGCAATGATGCTTGATGCGACGGAGCGTATGATTGCCACTCTAGTGCGGTTAAATTCCTGTATTCCCGACATAGTACTCCCCAATTCATCCCCCCAGTCTTCAATAAATACTACAAATCTCGGTATTCGGGAAGAAAAACGCGATGGTGTCGATTGCTCGCGCACCGTCAAACGGCACGCCCCTTGCTCGCCTGATGCGGGAAACCGTGAAAGGCCGTGCCACGATGAGACGTCTCCTGCTTGCGATCTGCCTGTTATGTGTCCCGCTCAACGCAGCCGCGACGCCTGAGCTCGCCGCACAGTGGGGATACAAGGCCGCTGATTTGCACGCTGAGACCAGCGATCTCATTTCCCAGATCGATCAGGGGGAGCTGCCGACTTTCAATCCCGAGTTTCTTTACGAGGTGGAGCGTTTCGCAATCAATGCGTCGCGTCTTGGTCACTGGATCGAGCAAACCGGATCAGCCCCCGATCTTGGCTGTATCTTTCGCGGCATGGCCGCCGAGGGTGAGTTGCAGCTTGAAGCGCTGGATACGAGTTCAGGGCAAGGGGAAACCCGCGCCGCGCTAAGGCGCCTCGCCAGTATGTTTGCAGACGCCGAAGTCATAGCAGTCGCCAGCTCGCGCCGCACCTACGTTGCGACAGGTCGGTCAAAGACTGCGCCAGCTGCATGTCCTGCAAGTGCCGAAGCCGCGCTCTACGCGCTGCGCTGATCACCAGACCATTGCTTCTTTCAGCTCGGCTCTAAGCGCCGCAGGAACATCACTGTTCCAGTCCCCCGGCAGGTCGGCGGGTGCATCGTCAGGCTTCAGGTAGCGCCAGCCCTGAAACGGTCGTTTAGGCGTTGGCTCAACCAGATGCAGTTCCGGCTCGAAAACAAGCTCGCAAGCTTTCCGCCCGCCGCGATCGGTAATCTCTTTCACTTCGATAATCTGTTGACGGACCTGCACGACGTTTCGGATGACCCAATAGATGGAGCCGCCATCGGCGAGTTCGCTGCCGCGCTTCGGCACCATACGTGTGTGGTGATAGGGCTTTGGTCTGTCCTGCATCAGGCGCTGTTGCCAGTTGATCAGATCGCCAACATCGTCGGCGCCCACGCAGAGCTTCATCATGTGAATCGTCATGGTGCAGAAGCTAGTTCCTCGACCCTGATAAGGAAACCCGGCACTCGCCTCACGAGAATGCGATCAAATCTTGCAGTCTGGTAAGGAGACATAACCGCTCTAAATCGAATAAGGATTGATCAGAACAATTTGGGAGCCGCTTATGATCAAAACAGGACTTGCAGGCCTTGCCGCCATTGCGATCACAGGGGTCGCTCAGGCGGATAGCCATAATGTCTTCGGAACCTTTGTAACCGAGGCAGGTACCTCACGTGTCACGATTACTGACTGCGGTGATGGCACGCCGTGTGGGACGGTCGCATGGATTGATCCAACCGCGATGGAGCCCGGGGTGACGCCGGAAACGGCAAAGACGAAAGCGGGTGACCCGGTTCTGGGGCTCTTGATGCTGAACGGCTTCGACAAGAAACGAAGAGACTGGCGCGGCGGGACGATTTATGACCCAGAGGCGGACAAATCCTATGCCTCACGCCTGAAACGTCTCGACAATGGATCGCTGCAAGTCAAAGGCTGTATCGGCCCGATTTGTCAGACACAGGTCTGGACAGAGTTCGAGAGCTAGGTCCTCAACGCCCGGTTGTCGGATCGCCAAGATCCATCTTTTCAGCCTGAGCGTAAAAACGTTCTGCACCCGGGCTTGAGAAGAAGAAGGTCGCTTCCGTGATGGTCGCTGAATAATCCTGTCTTATGGTTCGAAGCGCAGCCTTGGCTTCGAACTCCAGTCTGAATTGCGAGATGTAAGAAAAGCCCCACTGGGGTTCGACATCCAGCAGATAGGACTGTTTGAACTTTGTCAGTCGCCCGCCATTTGGGCCCGGCACCGGTCGGGGCAGATTATAATCGATACGAAGAAACCGACCGTGGGAGGGTTCCAGCCAGGCCTCTGCCTCCAGTCGCTGTGTCGCCCAGATGTCTAGGGCGGTATCATTCGCGGATGGCGCATGCTCGAAGGCGAGGCGCCAGCCAACCCCAAGATCGTCAACCTCAACCGATGCACCTAGGCTGGCGCGCAGGTCATCCGGGAACAGCCGGCCATCGGGCGCAACTTCCGCGCCCCATGAGGCCGCCGCATCATCGAGCGCGCTGTCCTCGCCCCAGGCAGAGACAAGCTGCCAGCGCTTGTTAGGCTCCAGTCTGGGGTCAAACCGCAGCACGCGCTCGCCCTTCCGGCTCGACATGGTTACTGAAAAAGCCGCGCGCAACGTATCTGGCGCTTCGGTTGCCTTGAGCGCTTCATCCATTGGACCAGCGCCAGTTGCGAGCGGGAAGAGAACACTTAACAGAAAGGTCATTAAGGCAACGCATCTCTCGGAATTGAGGCCGGACTTGGGCAAGCTATATTAACTTTAACCCGACTGTGACCGAGAGAGATTTACGGGGGCTGAATGGCGCGGTGGCAGACGTGATTTTGTACAGTGAAACTTGCATCACCCAGGCGCTAAAGATCCGGTTATGGATGCTCTTTGGGAGAGTTCCATCCAGTTGCCATACATATCTTTCAGGAAGGATATTCTAGCTGTCTTTCCAAGGGTTGTTGGCGGGCGGCCTTCCTGTGCGCCAGCTTCAACAGCTTTTGCATGAACGCTATCGACCTTTGCGACCTGAAGTGTGGTGTAGCGAAATCCCAGTGCCTGCATCTGGTCGCTGCCGGTTGCATCCGCAATGTCGGGGGCTTCGACCCCAATAATCAGGCTTCGCCCGCAGCGGACGGCACATGGCATAGCCTCGTCTTTCGGTAGTCCGAGCGCGCTATGATAGTGGTTGAAAAAGCTATCTCTGGTCCGGGTCGCGACTTCAATGGCCCAATGATCGATCCCATCCATGCCTCTCGGAACAAGTCGAACCGCGTTGCCATCGGGGTCAGTGAGATCGCGCGTTGAAGCGATATCATCCTTGGCAATGATGAGGCGCTGGTATCCGCCGGGCGTAGCCGGTTCCAGTGCGTCGCGCGTATGGTTGAGCTTCAGAACTGCGGTCTCGTAATCATGGCGATGCTGGCGCACGCCGCCGCCGACGGGCAGCATATGGTCAAACTGCAAGCCTATTTCAGCCTGCCAAAAGGCGAGCATCTCTTCGAGGCGGTTGGTGAATAGCCCGACATCCAGACAGTCCTTTGCGATCCAACTCGGTGTTTTATGGGTCATGTTCTTTTCTCTCCGAAGGCCAGCGTGATCGAACTTTTGTCCTAGTTTCCGAGCCTTCTGCGAAATTCCGCGTAGCCGAAATCACTCAGCATTTCGATCCGGCCATCTTCCTGTCGGATCGCGAGATTGGCCAGGGGTGTGCCGTTAAACGTGTTGGTTTTCACAAAGGAATAGTGCATCTGATCGGTGAAGATCAGGCGGTCGCCGGGCTTCAGAGGGGTGTCGAAGCTGTATTTTCCGATGACATCTCCGGTCATGCAGGTCTTGCCGCCGAGCGTATAGGTGTGGGCCTTCTCACCTGCCTTTCCGGCACCGATAATCTCTGGCCGATAGGGGACCTCCAGTACATCCGGCATATGGGTTGAGGCGCTCGCATCCAGAATGGCGAGATCGTCCTCGTTCCAATGCAGCGCAAGCACGCTGGCGTGTAGCTCGCCTGTATTCACAACCAGCCCCGCGCCTGGTTCGAGCACGACCTCGACGCCAAACTCAGCCTTGAACGCCTTGATCGCCTTGATGAGGGCGTCGAGGTCATAACCCGGCTTATTGAGGAAATGCCCACCGCCGAAATTTACGGCGTTAACCATACTCACCTCAGACGCGAAATTTTTCGCCACATGGTTGATCAGCCCTACTGAGCCGTCGTGCAAGCTTTCACAGAGCGTATGGACATGCAGGATATCGACTTTGGACCAATCGATTAAGTTCAGCTTTGAGGCGACCTCGCCGAACCGGGACCCCGGAGCGCATGGGTCGTACAAGTCTCCTCCGAGCGTGGCGTTTGAGTAGCCGGGGTTGATCCGCAGGCCGACCTGACATCCAGCGCCGCGCGCAATGCTCCCAAATTGCCCGAGCTGCTCAGCGCTGTTGAAATAGATATGTTGGGCGATCTCTGTCAGCCGCTCGACTTCGCCTTGCGTATAGGCGGGTGAATAGACATGGACCTCTTTGCCAAAGGCCTCAGCGCCAAGCATGGCTTCGTGCTCGCCGCTCGCGGTGGTTCCATCAAGATAGCCGCGCATCATTGGGAACGCGGCGGGCAGGGCAAAAGCCTTTGTCGCCAGCAAGACCTTGCACTCGGCTTCCTCGCGAAGGCGCTGTGCTGTTTCCAAGTTTGCGCGCAGGCGCGCGGCGTCGAGCAGGAAACACGGTGTTGGGAGATCGTCTTCGGTCATGCTGCGCATGTGCGCAATTATTCGTCGTCTATCAAGCGCCCATGGTCGTCGCGGCGTTCTGGCCCGTCGACACGCGCTTTGCCATCGCCGAATGGCGCATCGCGTTCTTTCAAAGCGGTCTTCAGACCGACCTCTGCAGCACGCTTCATAAAGGCGCGGGCGCTGGCGGCCTGATGCCCGCGTGCATCGTTCTCTACGGCGTAGCGTTGCAGCGTTCGCGCGCCCATCAGTTCCAGGCCCATATTCACAACACGCTTATTCGCGGCGAGGATATCCGGATCGATCAGGGCGAGGCGGTCGGCAAGGCCTTCGACTTCTGCTTCAAGCAGGTCTGCGGGGACGGCTTTCAGCGCAAAGCCGATCTGCGCCGCCTCAGCGCCCGTCAGGCTGTCACCGGTCAGCAATAGACGCTTGGCCCATTGCGGGCCGACCGTGTGGAGCCAGAGCTGGTTGGGCAAGGAGCCGAGGTCGCGCCCGGCCGGAAAGCCAATCTCCGCATCGCCCGCGATGATGACCATGTCGCAAAGCAGGGCGAGATCAGTCCCACCGGCTTTGCAGTGGCCGTGCACCTGCGCAATGACGGGCTTGTGCATATCAAAAATGGCCATGCGATAGCGCTGGGCCCGTTCCAGCTGCCAGATATCATCATCGACGCTGCGCGCACCGCGATAGGGCGCGTCCGGGTTGGCGTCCTGCAGACGAGAGACTGGAACACTGTCCCCGCCGGAAAGATCATACCCTGCTGAAAAGGCTCGCCCTGCGCCTTTGATGATGGCGCAGTGAACGTCCTTGCGGGCGTCTGCGTCCCAGAGTGCCTCTGCCAGTTCAGCCTGCATTTTCAGGCTCATCGCGTTGAGTTTATCCGGCCGGTTCAGCGTAATCCGCGCGCGGCCATTTTCGATGTCATACAAGATCGTGTCGAACATCAGGGGAGCTTAGGGCGTTCTCTGGCCAACTGTAAACAGCCCGTCATTTGAGCAAACAAGACCCGGGTTCCATGCCTGATTTGACATAACTAAAAAACTAGGTATATAGAAATTATGGATGAAGCACGCTCAGCAAACATGTTCGCCGCCCTTGGGCATCCCAACCGGGTGCGGGTCTTGCGTAAACTGGTTCAGGCCGGTTCGGATGGCCTGTCTGTCGGACAGCTTCGGCAGGCGCTTGGCGTGCCAGCGTCGACATTTGCCCACCACTTGCGCGCGCTCGTGGATGCGGGACTGATCTTGCAGAGCCGAAACGGCCGGGAGGTTATGTCCTCGGTCGATTTTGAGGCTGTTGGGCAATTGGCGGGGTATCTGATGAAGGATTGCTGTGCCGGCATCCCCGTTCTCGAAACATCACTTATGAACCAGCAGGAGGCCTAGATGAAACGCTTACACATTCATATCAGCGCGCAGGATTTGCCGGCGACGAAGCGGTTCTATTCAGCCTTGTTTGGCATGGAACCGACCGTCGATAAGCCTGACTATATGAAGTGGATGTTGGATGATCCGCGCATCAATCTGGCGGTCAGTCAGCGTGACGGCGCTGTTCGCGGTGTCGACCATGTTGGCATTCAAGTCGACAGCGACGCAGAGCTGGAAGGGCTGAACGAGGCGCTTATGGCCGCAGAGCAATCGACCTTGGCGGAGCCGGGCGCAAACTGCTGTTACGCACATTCAAACAAGCATTGGGCAAAAGACCCGCAAGGTGTCGTCTGGGAGATGTTCCACTCGATGGAGACGATCCCAACCTATGGCCACGACCTGCGCGACGGCGATGGAGAGCTTTCCGAATACAAACCCATGTCAGAGGCAGACCGTGCTGCGGCCCGTAAAAAGATAAAGGCTTGCTGCGAGTAAGCCTTCAAGCGGATTAAGATCTTATGCGTAAGATTATGGCCTTATTCTATGTAGTGGCTGGTAATGTATGACGTTACACGCTATATGAACAATATGAGAACAAAAAGAGATCATGTAAAAATTTGCGTGAGGTTTATTCTATGATTACAGCCTATGCCCCTAACGCTGCTGCATGCGCGAATGCTTTCTTGAGCTTCTCCGAATTTGATTCGGACACTCATCCGCCGATCGATCAGATGAAAATTCAGAAACTCTTATTCTATGCTCATGCTTGGTGCTTGGCTCTAAAAGAGCAGCCATTATTTGATGAAGATATCGAGGCTTGGCCTTGGGGACCGGTTGTTCGTGAAATATACAATCAGACCCGAGAGTATGGCCGCAAGCCGATAACCAAACGATTTACTTATTTAGTGAAATCTGGAGACGGCGCCTTGGACTGGGAGTACAAGCCAGCGTCAATTACTGACCCAGAGACTTTGAAGTTTCTGGAAGAAATTTGGCGTGTTCATAAGCCGTTTAGTGGTATCCAGCTTTCTAATTCTACACATGCTCAGGGAGAGCCTTGGGCAATTATTAGAAACAAATACAAAACGTTAGATGGTAAGCCCAATATTCCGAACGAGCTTATCGCTGAAGTTTTTAAAAAGAAGGCGGCTGGCGATGGCGATCAAGCCGCCGACTAACACAAACTCAGAGCCAGATGAAGCCACCAAGAAGGCTGGTAAGGACTTCACGTCCGAAGGTCCGGTTGACGAGCGAGTTTTTAGAATAAAGTGGTTTGGCATGACCTATGGGACAGATGATAAGGCTCATGGCGCTGCTTTATTCATCGCGATCCTACTAGTTGGCGTTATGCTAATTCTGGGTATTGCTGGCGGAATTGTAGGTGCACTTCAGCCTGAAGTTACTGTGTTCGAAAGAGCGTTTAGCGTTTTAGGGTCGTTACTCTCCTTTGTCGCAGGAGCGGCGATAGGTCGGTCCGGAGTGCTTAATGGCTCTGACTAGGTCTCCACCTCAAACAGATCGTCCTGCGTGCCTGTGGGGACATCAATGACATGCCAGGGCAGGCCGCGTTTGGCGACGTCTTCGAGGAATGGCTTGGCCGGGAACTGTTCGACATTGAAGACGCCTTTGCCGGACCAGAGCCCCGAGAAGAACATTTTTGCGCCCGACACAGGTGGGACGCCAGTAGTATAGCTCACGGCCTGCGCGGAGACTTCGTCATTCGTCTTGGCATGATCAGAGACCTGATAGATCATCTTGGTGATCGGCTCGCCGTCTTTGGTGCCGCGCAGGATGACACCGATAGAGGTCTTGCCGGTATAATCGACAGCAAGGCTGCTCGGCACGGGCAGGAGGTCTTTCAAGAATTCCATCGGGATAATGTCCATGCCTTTATGTTTGATCGGCTCAAGGCCAATCAGACCGATGGATTTGAACACGTCGAGATGTTTGATGTATTCGTCGCCAAAGGTCATCCAGAAGCGGATCTGTTTCAGGCCTTTGATGTGCTTGACGAGGCTTTCCTCTTCCTCGTGATAGATGAGGTAGGACATGCGCGGACCGACCTCGGGATAATCAATCATGGTTCTGATCGAGAGCGCCGGAATCTCGATCCATTCGCCGTCTTTCCAGTAACGACCGTCCTGGGTCACCTCGCGCAGGTTGATTTCCGGGTTGAAATTGGTCGCGAAGGTCTTGCCGTGATCCCCGGCATTGCAGTCGACAATGTCGATATACTCAATCTCATCCAGCAGGCCTTCCTGCTGGGCGTAAGCGCACATAATATTGGTAACGCCGGGATCAAAGCCGCAGCCAAGAATGGCCGTGATACCTTTGTCCACAAACTTGTCCTGATAGGCCCACTGCCAGTGATACTCGAACTTGGCGACATCACGTGGCTCGTAATTGGCGGTGTCCATATAGTTGCAGCCGGTGATTACGCAGGCATCCATGATGGGCAGGTCCTGATAGGGTAGGGCCATATTGATCACGAGGTCTGGTTTGACCTTCTCGATCAGCGCGACGACTTGTTCGACGACATCGGCATCGACCTGCGCAATCTCAATCGGCGTTTCACAGAGCGCAGCAACTTTCTCGCACGACACAATCCTGCGGCTGGCGAGCGTAATGTGCTTAAACGTCTCCCGGTCCATCGCACATTTCTGCGCCACGACAGAGCCTGCGGCGCCGGCTCCAATGATCAAAACACGGTCCATGGAATCACCCTCTACAAACCCATCCAAATAGAGCCTCGTCTGTAGCGAATGTTGCAGCGCGCATCCAGTATTCTTGCGCAACGTCAAACGCCAGTAGCGTTAACGATAAAAATCCGCTAAGAGCGCCGCTTCCCTTTCACTGGAGGAGCAAAAATGGCCTTTCGGCATTTCATCGATATTTGGCAATTGGACGCGAGCGAGCTGCGCGCGATTCTCGATCAAGCCCATGCGATGAAGCGTGCCCGAACAGGCTGGCCTAAGGGGAAGGCAGACGCTGATGCGCCGCTGGCCGGGCACACGCTGGCGATGATTTTCGAGAAATCGTCGACCCGGACGCGCTTCAGTTTTGACATGGCGATCCGTCAGTTGGGTGGGTCCTCAATCAACGCCACCGCAGCCGATATGCAGCTTGGCCGCGGTGAGACCGTTGAGGATACCGCCCGCGTCCTCAGCCGCTATGTTGATGCCGTGATGATCCGCGCCAACAGCCATGAAGACGTTGAGACCTTCGCTGAACATGCCAGTGTCCCGGTGATCAACGGCCTGACAGACCGCTCTCACCCCTGTCAGATTATGGCCGACCTGATGACCCTCGAAGAGCACGGTCTCAACCTGAACGGCGCCCGGCTGGGCTGGGTTGGCGATGGCAACAATGTCTGCTCAAGCTTCATGCATGCCGCGCCGAAGTTTGGCTTCTCTTTCGCGGTGGGAACGCCGGATCGGTATGCCCCAGATGACGAAGATGTGGACCTTGCCCGCAGGTTGCAGGGGCGGATTGATCTTTACGACACCGCTGAGGCGGCGGTCGCTGGCGCTGACGTTGTTATCGCTGACACGTTCGTTTCCATGGGCGACGCTGATGCAGGGGCGCGTCTGGCCGAGCTTGATCCCTATGCTGTGACGACGGACCTGATGCAGCTTGCCAAACCAAGCGCCAAGTTCCTGCACTGCCTGCCTGCGCATCGCGGTGAAGAGGTGGACGCAGAGGTTATTGATGGACCGCAGTCGGTTGTTTTCGACGAGGCCGAGAACCGTTTGCATGTCCAGAAAGCGATCCTTCGCTGGTGCTTTGGCAAGTAGGTAAACAGGCCGGGTGGTTACAAATGTAGCGGACCTTGCCTGTCAATTGGGCAGGCAAAATGGTCCGAGACCGGATGAATGGAATCTGCGGTTCCAAAATAAACCTGTTTAAATGCAATACCTTATAGGCTGAATCTGCCAATCGGGTGGGTTTGAAGTCGCCGTGTCGCAAAAGTGTTGCTCAAAATACTCGCACCTTCACTAAATGTGGCGAAAATATGTAATTGTCATTCGGTTGATCCTCGCAGTCGCGCTTACAGAAAAGTCATGGTTCAGCAACTGGAGACTGCTGGGCTTTCAAAATTCGGGTTGAAAATTGAGAGGGTTCAACATGAAAAATGTGACTGCAAAGCTCCTTATGGGAGCTTCCGTCCTATCTATGTCTATGGCAACGGCGGGCATCGCTACTGCGCAAGAAGACGAGGTTAGCGTTCAGGAAACAATCACGGTGACGGGGTCGCGCATTCCGACTGACCCTAACCTGGTTTCTTCGGTTCCAGTCCAGTCCGTGAGTGAAGATGACATCCGTTTGTCAGGTGAGCTTAATCTTGCGGATGTCGTGAACGACATTCCGGCGCTTGTTTCATCACTAACTGCAGAAAATTCGGTGACAGGTGCGAACGCCTTGAACCTTCGTGCCTTGGGTGAAGAACGAACGCTAACCCTGGTAAACGGTCGTCGTCACGTCGCAGGTTTTCGCGGAACTCAGGCGGTTGATATCGGGACTATTCCACGCGCGCTGGTTGAGAGCGTTGAGGTGACAACCGGCGGCGCCTCTGCGGTCTATGGTGCTGACGCTGTGACGGGTGTTGTGAACTTCATCCTCAAAGATGATTTTGAAGGCTTCCAGCTTGATGCAACGGGGGGCATATCCGGCGAAGGCGATGCTGGCACATTCACCCTGGATGGCATCTATGGTATGAACTTCGCGAACGATCGGGGTAACGTGGTGTTCGCGGTCACGATCGAGGACGACTCGGCCATCACATATGGAGATCGAGAGTGGTCTCGCGACAACGGCATAAACTTTACCCAGACCAACCCGGCTAGTCTGACAGACCCGGACGCGCCCGCGCGCGCTGTGATTGCGAACCCAACTTTCTGGCTCACCTCTCAGGAGGGCTCTATCGCACCGACCTTTGGCGGTCGCGATGTGACCTATGTAGATATTAACGGTAACGGAACTGCTGACTGTCAGGAGTCAGAAGGCGGCCGTGTTGGCTTCCTTGCAGGGTGTTGGCTGACCAATCCGGATGGTTCTGTTCGCGTGAACCAGGATGGCGTGGTTCTGAACAACCTTTGGGCTATTGGCGGTGATGGCGGACGTCTCAGTTTCGATCGTGACACGCTGTTCCCGGAAACCGACAAGTATGTGTTCAATATGAATTCCACATATGACCTGTCGGACGACATGTCGCTCTTCTTTGAGGGCAAGTATGTCAATGCTCAGTCGACGACTTTTGGTGAGCTTGATACGTTCTATGACACGTTGTTTATCCCAGCTGATAACCCGTTCATTCCTGACGAACTGACACCTGTAACAGATGTCACTGGCGGGTTGCTCCTGACACAAGACCCTATTGATTTTAGTGACAATAACCCTTCCAAATTTACACGTGAGACTTGGCGTTTTGTTGGTGGTCTTGAGTGGGAACCGTTTGAGGGACACTTCCTGGAATTCTCAGCAAACTACGGCAAGTTCAAGAACCGAACGGAAGAGACGGGCCTTTACCTCGACCGCATCTTTGCCTCAATTGATGCCGTAGAAGATCCGACAACAGGTGAGATCGTATGTCGTTCCGATTTGGATCCAGACGCGTTCTACGAGATTGACTATTTCACAGCGGGCAATGGCTTTGCCAATGGTGCGTTTGCGTCTAATCGGTACTATTCCTTCACCCCAGGTGATGGTCAGTGTCAGCCGCTCAATCCCTTCGGGAGCAATTCTGTCAGCGCAGAGGCTCAAAACTTCATCACGGCCGACCTCACTGATGTTCTAGAAGTCGAACAGTTGGTTATTTCAGCCTTCGCAACAGGTACATTTGACGTGCTTGATGTCGTGCTTGATGGTCCGATCGGCTACGCCGCTGGTATTGAGTATCGCGATGAATCGAGCGACAATCAGCTCGATCCTCTAACGCTCGGGATCCTGCCTGAAGGAACATCCTTTACGCCGGGTATTTTGGTCAGTGAGGTGGATCCGTTCCTGAACTCGTTCACCAGCATCGATAACGACCAGCAGTTCAATACGTCTGGCGGCTACGATGTGTACGATATATTCACAGAGGTTCGGCTACCAATCTTCCGGGATCGTCCTTTCGCCAAAGAACTGACAGTCGACGGCGCGATCCGCCTCTCAGACTATTCGACACTTGGTGAAACAACGAGTTGGAAAATCGGCGGTTCATGGGCACCTGTTTCTGATATCAGCTTCCGAGCCACTCTATCTGAAGCGGTTCGTGCGCCAAACATTTCTGAACTTTTTGATCCACAACTGCCAATCACGGTTGGGTCTACAACTGACCCATGTGATCCGAACAATGTTGGCAATGGTACAGCCAATCGTGAAGCGAACTGTATTGCAGGGCTTCAGGCTGCCGGTGTTCCGCTTGCTGATATTGTCGATGCCGGAGGAAACTATGCTTGGGTGAACCCGCTAACAGCGCGTTTTGCGGGTGTTTCGGGTGGTAACCCGGAACTGGATGTCGAAACGGCAGAAACTGTGACAATTGGTGCCGTCTTCACGCCAAGTTTCGTTGATGGCTTGTCGGTTACCGTCGATTATTGGGATGTCACTATCGAGGACGCGATTTCTGCCGTTGGCGCATCCGATATCCTGGATGGGTGTCACGATTCAGCGAGCTTCCCGAGCCTGGCTTTTTGTGACCAATTCACGCGTCGTGCTGATGGTGGTCTGAATTTCCTTGAAACGGGCCAGATCAACTTTGCCCAACTCGAAGCTTCAGGCGTCGATTTCGCCGTGAATTACAGCTTCGACTATGGCGAGAACACTTTCGGCGCGAGCCTTGTGGGTTCTCAGCAGGATAAGTTGGATCGTTTCTTCAACCCCTCGGACCTGAGTGAAGTTGATCCAGAGGTACAAGAAATTCAGATCCCTGAATGGTCAGGTAACCTCACTCTGACTTGGGATCGCGGCCCTCTAAGTGCGTCTTTCCAGACCTCCTACCAGAGCGAGCAGGCTGTTGATGAAATCGAAGATGTTCTTGGCCTGAACGGCAATACTGATCTCTATGGTGATGATGGCTTCTTCGACGAAACTTACATCTTTGATGTGAATGCAAGCTATGAAATCAGCGATGCTGTGAGTGTTTACGGCGGTATCAACAACCTCGCTGATGAAGAGCCATTCTCCACCCAAACAGCTTGGCCTGTTGGTCCACGTGGACGCTTCTTCTTCTTTGGTGTGACGTTCAGAAACTAAACGGTCCACCTTTTAGGAAAACTGGAATGCGGAGGCGAAAGCCTCCGCATTTTTTGTTAGGGGTCTGTCATGGTGACCAGTGAAGCTCACGATCAACTCGTGCGAAATGCCGATGAACTGCTTGCAGCGGGCAAGATGGCTGATGCGATTGGCTGTCTGAAACACGCGCTTGCCGCCCGCCCAAATGCGTTTCGGACCTGGCTCAAGCTCGCGAAGGCACTTCATGAGGCTGGCGATCATGCAGGTGCGATCCAAGCCGGGCAAACGGCCGAGCAGAAGGACCCTCTACAAGCGGAGTTCGTGCAGGTCCAACAGCATGTTCAAGCCGGACGTTTCAGTCAGGCGCGCGCTGAGGCAAATGCCATGCTGACAAAGGAGCCCGGTCACCCCCGCGCTGTTTTCACATTAGCGCATCTGGCGCAGGCCCGAGGGGATGGCGAGAACGCGGTCAAGGCCCTCGAATATGGGCTGGGGTTTTCACCTGCCAACATCATGCTGAAAACGATGCTGGTCAGTGCGCTGGAAAACATTGGGCGCTACGGCGGCGCGATTGAGACTGCACAAAGCCTTGTCGCAACTCAGGAAACATTCGATACGCTGTGGACACTGATAACGGTCCTGCTCCGCTATGGTCAGAACGAAGCCGCGTTAGAGGCGTGCGCCCGCGCTGCCCCCCTCGCGGTAGATGATCCTCTCAAGCAAAGCGAAATCGCACTGGTTCGGGGGCAAGTGTTGCGTATCCTTGGGCAGCCGGGTGCAAGTGTCGCTGCCTTCCACGCTTGTCTGGACCATAATGCAAGTAACGCCGCAGCCTGGTGGGGCTTGGCAGACATGAAGACCTACAGCTTTACCGATGCTGACAAACAAGCCCTTCACACTCTGCTGAATGACGAACAGACCCGTTCTGAACAAAAGAGCCTGGCAAGTTTTGCGCTTGCAAAAGCGCATGAAAGTGCAGGGGATTGGCCGAAAGCGATGGTGCTTTATACGCAGGCGAATGCAGTGCGGCCGTCAAACCGATTTGACCCCCGGCAGTTCGGCGCAGCGGTGGATCGTGTGACTGGAGCTTTGTCTTCGCCAGCACTATCGCAGCAAGCCGAGCCGCCTCCGGATGGACCCATCCCGATTTTTATCGTCGGTTTGCCTCGCTCGGGATCTACATTGGTCGAACAGATTCTGGCAAGCCACTCTCAGATCGAGGGCACCATGGAGCAGCCTGTTCTACCAGCCGTCAAAAGTCGCGCCCATGCCCTCTGCCGTAGCAGCTTCGGAATGGATTATCTGGAGGGCGTTGGAGAGCTAAGCCCGTCAATGCTGACAGAACTGGGGCAGGCTTATCTGGACGAGGGCCGTGTGTTTAGAACAGATGGGTCGCCTTACTTCACGGACAAACTGCCTTTCAACTTTGAGCATGTGGGGCTGATCCACAAGATACTGCCACAGGCTCTAATTATTGATGCGCGCCGTCATCCGATGGATTGTGGACTTAGCCTATACAAACAACATTTTGCACGGGGGTCAGAATTCAGTTCAGACCTCAGCCATATTGGCGCCTATTATAATGGCTATCTCAAGATGATGGATCACTGGGACGCTGTGCTGCCCGGCAGGGTGCTGCGTGTTCAATACGAGGATCTTATCCAGTCACCAGAGCAGGTTATACATCGCATGCTTGATCATATCGGCATACCGTTTCAGGAGGCGTGCCTGAATTTTCATGAGACACAGCGCGCGGTCCGGACAGCCAGTAGTGAGCAAGTCCGCCAGCCGCTCTATACCGGCAGTATCGGGCTTTGGCGTCGAGTTGAACCACAATTGCAAGCATTGAAAGACAGCCTCGGCGCGGCAACGCTAGAGCGTTTCAAGGCTTATCTTTGATCTGATACGCTGCCAATAGCAGGTACGCGGGCGGTGCAACCGTCTGGATCAGGCGCGCAGGCGCTCATCGGCAGCGATTGTGCTGGCGATAAAGCCGCCGCCCAGAATACGGGTTGACCCATCAGGGTCATAGAGGACGCAGGCTTGCCCACGTGCGACGCCTTCCTCTGCACCGTCAAACCAGACGGCGGGTGTCCCGTCAAAGTATCCGAGGCGGGCGGGCAAAGGCTCCCGCGTTGAGCGGACACGGGCGAGGACAGCTGTTTCAGCCGTACAAGCCTGATCCAGGTCGCCATCGCCGAGCCAGTTAATGTCTTCCATGGTCAGCGCAGCCGTCAGCAGCGCCTCGCGTGGCCCGACGATGACTTGCCGTTTGGGCGCATCAATCTTGACGACATAGAGCGGGTCGCCCGTCGCGATACGAAGCCCGCGGCGTTGTCCGATCGTATAGTGAATGACGCCTTCGTGCTGCCCCAGAACCCGGCCATCAAGGTGTACGATCTCACCGCCGCGTCCCGAGCCAGGGCGCAGCTTCGCTACAACCTTGGCGTAGGAGCCTTCCGGAACGAAACAGATATCCTGACTGTCGGGCTTGGCAGCCACGGGCAAGTCAAAATACTCCGCGAGTGCGCGGACTTCCGTCTTGGGCAGGTCGCCCAGCGGGAAGCGGACATAGTCGAGCTGCTCCCGCGTCGTTGCAAACAGGAAGTAGGATTGATCCCGGCTCGCATCTGCGGCGCGGTGCAGTTCGGGTGCGGCGGCCCCATGCTCGCGCCGAATGTAATGTCCCGTCGCGAGGCAGTCTGCCCCAAGGTCTTTGGCCGTACGCAAGAGGTCGGAGAACTTTACAGTTTGGTTGCATCGCACGCATGGGATTGGCGTCGCACCCGACAGGTAGGTGTCGGCGAAGTCTTCCATGACTTGTTCTTTGAACCGGCTCTCATAGTCGAGCACATAGTGCGGAATGCCAATCTGATCCGACACATTTCGGGCGTCGTGAATGTCCTGACCGGCGCAGCATGCACCCTTCTTCTCAATCGCCGCGCCATGGTCGTAAAGCTGCAGCGTGATCCCGATCACGTCATACCCGCGGGCTTTCAGAAGCGCCGCGACAACAGAACTATCGACACCGCCGGACATGGCAGCGACCACGCGTGTGTCAGCGGGGGCCTTAGCAAAGCCAATCGAATTGAGCGCGCCAGGCGCAGGGGCAGGTTCCGGCGCCGTCAGCGCCTTGATATCAATCATGTCGGTCTCCAAACGGGTTCAAGGCCCGCAGCAGATGGGTGTTTTAGGCACTTAGGCGTAAGCTGCCATAATGTCATGGGGAGAGTCGCAGAAAGACTCACTCCGCATCGATTGCGGCCTGTACGGTTTCATACAAGGCTTCGCGGGCATTGCGTTCGCCGTTTGTGGTGCCGAGGGCGTCGCCCCAGCTGCTATTCATGGCGATAACCAGATTGCGGGTCGGGTCGATGAAAATGCCTTGACCGAAAATGCCGCGCGCGCTGTAGGCGCCACTGTCATAAGTCCACCACTGATAGCCGTAACCGAAGCCCGGGGCACCGATGTCGGCTTGTTTCGTTGTGGCTGTGTCAATCCAGTCTTCAGGGAGAACTGGTGTGCCATTGATCACGCCTTTGTCGAGTGTAAACAGGCCGAAACGGGCAAAGTCACGAACGGTGGCTTGAATGCAGCATCCGCTGATTTCTTGACCGTCTTCACCGAGCAGCCAGCTTGCATTCTGGCTCATGCCATAGGGTTTCCAGATTTTCTCGGAAAGGTACTGCGAAACCGGTTTGCCTGTGGCCTCGCTGACCAGAATGCCAATCAGGTTGGTTTCTCCGGTTGAATAGTTCCAGACCTCGCCCGGCGGATGCGCGCGCGTCAGAGTGCGCATATAGCTGACAATGATCGGGTCGCCCTCTGTCGGCACATGTTCATTGAACAGGGCAACGTCAGATTGTGGATCGTAATAGTCCTCGTTCCAGTCCACACCAGAGGTCATCGTCAGGAGTTGCGCGAGCGTAACGTCGTCATATGGAGAACCTCTGAGACCTTCGATATAATCGGAGACCTTGTCATCGATGCTGCTGATGTATCCATCGGTGATGGCTGCGCCGACGAGACTTGAGGTCAGCGATTTGGCAACCGAGAAGCTGGTCCAGCGCTCATCCGCTTCAAAACCGAGACCGTATTGCTCGTGCCGGATTTTGCCATCCTGCAGGATGACCAGGCCCGCGAGCCTGTTGTCTTCGACGAAAGCGTCCATATCCATGCCAAGATCAAGGGGTGCCCCTTCCGGCAGTTCAAGTGTTTCTGAGCCCGCTTCGATTGGGTTGGTTTCAACCAGCATTGTCAGCTTGTCCAACATTCGAAAGCCCGTATCGCGCTGAGACTGATTCCAGAACAGGACGTTATTGTCGCCGGGCGGATCAGACAGCATGGTGCGCCAGTCCGGTCCGATGCTCCACCATCCAAGACCCGCAAGCAAACCAAGCGCGACGACAACAGCGCCGAGGCGTTTTACCCATTTGCCCATTTTGCTAATCCTCTAGGCTGTCGCCTCGAAATACGGGCGATCACCCGCTATGGTGACTCGCTCCATGATCCGCACGTTCGGATAATAGTCACTGGCGGCATAATGCTGGCAGGCGCGGTTGTCCCAGAAGGCAAGTGATCCCGGTGCCCAGCGGAAGCGGCACTGATATTCCGGCAGCCAAGCGCGCTTGTAGAGGAAGTTGAGCAACTCATCGCTTTCGGCCTTGTCCATGCCGATAATGTAATCGGTGAAGGCGATATTCACATAGAGCCCGCGCTGACCTGTTTCAGGATGGGTTCGGATGACCGGGTGTTCCTGAGGCGGGAACTTGTCGTGCAGCGCGGACGCATCCTTGCCGAGCCGTTTTGCGAAGACGCGTGCGATGTCGTGCATCGCCGTCATGTCACACAGCCGCGCCTTCAGGTCTTCATCCAGATCCTCGTAGGCCATGACCATATTGGAGAACAGTGTGTCGCCGCCAATCTCTGGTAATTCCATGGCGCGCAGGATGGAGCCGAGTGATGGTTCGGCCCGCCATGTCACGTCGGAATGCCAATTGTTTTCCTGACCGCGCGAGTTTGGTCCATGCGCAATACGAAGCACTTCCGGGTCAGGCTGGTCTTTTGGCGTTGCTGGATGAATTTCAAGCTCCCCAAAAGCGCGGGCGAAATCCATATGCTGCGCGCGTGTCAGGTCATGCTGATCGCGAAAGAAGACGACTTGATACTTGAGCAGCGCCGCGCGGACCTCGCGAATGAGTGTTTCATCCGGGTTTGTCAGGTCTGCGCCAAGCAACTCAGCGCCAATTGCAGGCGATAGCAAGCGCGGTTCGAACTGCGTAAATCCGGTGTCAGCATCATAGGCCATTGTGTTCCTCCAAAACTTTTAGAGAGCATAACACAGGCCTTCGTGCTTCTATAGCGGTATCGCTTTTGCCGTCGGGGAATTCGACCGTTCAGGCAAACTGCGGTGCGATTTTGAGGTTTCGGACCCAGCCGAGCTTCTCATACACCAGCAGAATTGTGCCATTATAGTCGACAATACGGTTCCAGACGCCCTTGCGCGGTCTGTGAAGCGCACTTTGTGGCTCGTCATGGTGATGGTCATGAAACGCTTCGCCGCCGGTCAGAAGCCCAATCACATGATCTGCCCATGTCGGGGTGGGCAAGTGCCCGAGAACATTGATGCCATACACGGTCGCGTGGAACTGGATCGCACGCCCGATCACGAAACAGGCATGACAGATCGCGGTCAGAACCAGAGAGCCACCGGCGGCCCAGACAATCAGGTAAATTACAGCCGGCACGACCAGATGCAGCACCAGCGAGAGCGAGTTATAGAAACCATCCATCCAGACCACCACAGGCTGGCGCTTCAGCCATAGCGGCATGGGGCGCATCATGTCCTTTGCATCCCGGAAGATAATCCAGCCGACCCATGCCCAACGCTTTGACTCAAACGGGTTGTGGGGGTCGCCTGGTTTGTCTGAAAACCGGTGATGCTGGCTGTGATAGTTGACCCAGTCCTTCACATTGCCTTGCATGGCAATCATCAGATTGATCATGGTGAGAAATTGCGCCGGCGCGCGCAGTTCACCTGCGCGGTGCTGAATGACCCGATGCAGCGGGCCAATACCTGCGTTACACACAAAGATCGACAGCGCGATGATGCCAAGCCCAAGCGGGAGATAGTACCACCGCAGAGTCAGACCAGAGAGCGCGAAGCCGAGAACGATCATCGTAATCAGCGTCACAAGCCCGAGCGCCGGGTAAAGAACAGCGGAGAAGAAACTCGCCGCGTTAAAGGTCGACCAGTTCTTGGGAATCGCTTTCGAGCGAGGGATCATTCTGTCATCTCCGGTGCGTATTTTTCTTTCTACACTCTCCATGGCGCAGAATGTCTATTCAGTTAAGACTCATTCGCACCGGCAAAATAGCGCATGCGGCCTTTGAGTGCAGTCTGTCGCTGTAAAAGCACATAAAGCGCCCGTTTCGATCATCCCTTGCGCTGGCCTGTGCGCGGGTCTTAGCTTGGAGGTAAAGCGGGAGGAAAAGATGAGCAAAATGGAAGAAATGCTGTCAGGTCTGCGCCGGATCGTGACGGCCAATGATACAGCTGGCAAATCGCATATCATGATTGATGGAGGCCCGGCGGCTGAATTCAGGACAGGTGATCTCGGTGGCCTTCTGGAGATCTGGCAGGATGATGTGGGTGGGCCGCTGGACCCATCGCCTTGCGACGACAAAGGGGCTGGACCTGCGATCTTGTCCCCGGATGAAGGCAAGATAAAAATTCGTTGGTTTACAGCCGGACCTACGCCGCCTGATGCCCCTGCAGAGATGATTGCTGATCTGACACGGCAGGCCTTCATCGCGATTGGGGCCGGTGATCATCAGCCCGATACCAGCAAACACCCGGCCATGCATACGACACATACGATCGATGCGATCATTCTGGTAAAGGGGCGCGTACGGCTGATCCTGGACAAGGAAGAAACCGTCATCGGGCCAGGCGATGTTGTGATTCAGCGCGCCACTAATCACGCCTGGGCAGTGGATGGCGACGAGCCTGCTTTATTTGTGGCTGTGCTGGTCGATCGTCGTTGAGCGCGTCTCGCTCTGATCCTGAAGGGGGGAGAGGCAGCCAAGCGTCCCCTGACAGGTGCCGCGGATTTCAACCGACACTTGCCTTGCCAGCAAGCCTTCCGCACTTGCGGCCAGTGTCAGGGCTTCCGCCACATCATTGGTAGGTATCTCACGGGCTTGCCCGCACTCATCACAAACGAATAGCGCAATCGGCGCATCACTCGGCCCCTGATCGAGCGCAAGGTAAGCATTCAGGCTCTCAATCCGCTTGACGAAGCCGAGATCGGTTAGAAAGTCGAGCGCGCGATATGCCGTGGGCGGCGACGAAGACCCGACACCGTCAAGCGCATCCAGAACTTCGTAAGCAGTCAGCGGGCGCGCCGCGTTCAACAAGACTTGCAGCACATGTTTGCGAATATGCGTCAGCGACTTGCCCTCCAGCTGGGCTTCCTCGCGGGCGGCCTCGATCAGGTCATCAACACTTGGCTTGGGTTGACCTGGGGTGCGCCACCTACGTTTGTGCAGGCGGCGTTGTCCGCTGGCCGGTGAGGTTTTGCGAAGTCTGTTCATGAAAGGCTTATACGCTGAGAACACTGGATCGTCGAGTTGCAGGACAGATCATCTTCACACCTAATACTTGTTTGGCATGTTTTATCGCACATCTGCAGCCAGCCAAATCGCAGCCAGAAGATCCGCCGGACCCGAATTTTCCGTCTTGACGAGACTATTCATGAAACATAAAAGGAACAAAAGTGGATCAAGAGGCGATCATGGATGCGCTGAGCTTTGAAAACAGGGAACTGACAGAAGCACTGCAGGCTTCGGGGCTTGAAGAGCAGTTTGCGGAGCGGAGTGTTGTCTTTGATGATTGTCCGGCCTGTCGTCAGAAGCGCACTTTGCGGCTCAGCCTGCGAACAGAGCGGGTTCAGTGCTCCTTCTGCGGCATGGAAGGGCCGCTTCTGACGTATTTGCGCGAACGGATTGAAGGTGTCGAATTCGAGTCCGAGCCTGAACCTTGCCACGAAGCAGAGATAATCCCGATCCTGACGCCTATTGTCGCGAGGCCAGTTGAGGTCGAGCCGATCATAGAGCCGGTCGTAACCGAAGCGCCGCCCGAACCTGAAGTAAAGCGACCAAAGCGGCCAAGAGACCCGGAGGCGGCAGGTCGTCTGGGGGAACGGATTATTATTACGGTTTTGGCGAGCGTGTTCCTGCTTGCGGGGCTCGCGGCGGCGTCCTTGTCTGGTTTCGCAAATTATCAGGCGTTCAGCGAAAGCGTGCGTGATCCGATACAGGGGCGCATCTGGGGGTGGAGCGGGGTCATCGCTTCGGTCTGCTCTTTCGGAGGCTTTACCTTCTTCTGGTGGCACGCCTCAGCAAAGCGGTGGCGGGAAAGTCTGCGGTCGCTGGTCTTTGCGCTCGCGGGGGCCGCGACCAGTCTCGCCGGGACCGCTATGTTCATGGGCAACAATCAGACGTTTCAGCAGGCGCAAGTTGACCGCGCAGTTCAGGGCCGCGCCTTGATCGAGGCTCAGATTGAGGACTGGAGCTTCCAATTGCGCGGTATCCCACCTGAGACCCGGTCTGTAGCTGGGTTGGAGGACTATCTTGCCGGTGTTGAAGCGGTCGGTCTGACCCACCAAAAGCCTTACCGCGATGCTCAGAATGAACTTGGCCTTGCCAAACGGCGGGCTGATCTGGAAGCGCAAATCGCGACTGCGCGTGCCGAACTCCTGGGCGACGGCGATGTCTTGCAGGCTGACGCTGTGATTGTGAAACAGGCGTTGCCATCCTGGTTTTTCGCTTTGATGCTGGAAGTGTTTTCGTCGCAAGGGACCAGCATCGCCATGGTCAGCTTGCTGTTGCTGTATGGGGTACGCGGTAAGGTCAGTCCGACGACACAACCCGATTTGGATTCATCAGACCTTGTGGATCCAGAGCTCGTTTGATCGCCTTCATGGCGGCTGTCGCCGCGGGCGAGCGAATGGTTTCGAGCTCATCGCGCTTGAGGCGGCCGACGCCGTGCTCAGCGCTGATTGATCCGTCATGCAGCATGGTTTGATGATGTACGATCCGGGTGATCTCATCAGCGTGATTAGCCAGAACAGGGGGCTCGGTTCTGCTGGCTTCACACGCAGAGTAATGAAGGTTGCCGTCTCCGACATGTCCAAAGGCAATGATCTCTGACCCGGGATAAGCCGACGTGATTTCTGCTTCGGTCCTGGCAAGAAAATTCGGGATCTGGGAGACCGGGACAGAAACATCGTGATTGATGGCTGTGCCATAGGCGCGCTTCGAGAGCGGTATGGTTTCGCGGATTGTCCAGAAGGACTGCGCCTGGGTCAGGTTTTCTGCAATGATCGCATCGCAGATCAGGTCATGATTGAAGGCGGCTTCCAACGCAGTTTCCAGGAGCTCTCGCGCATGATCCTCGCGGGCCATGGATACCTCGCACAAGACACGCCAGGCCCGGTTGGATGGATTGGGGTCGCGAACCTCGGGGCGCTCGGCGCGGATCATATCAATCGCAGCTGCCGGAATCATCTCAAAACTTGTAACCGTGTCACCGGCATGATCACGCACAAGGGCCAGCAGATCGACAATGTTTTCTGCCGTCTCGCAGGTGATCCAGGCGGTTGCCTTGGCGACTTTCGGAAACAGTTTCAGTGTTGCTGCAGTGACGATACCGAGCGTGCCTTCTGCGCCCGCAAACACGTGCTTCAGATCATATCCGGTATTGTTTTTGCGCAGGCCCGACAGGCCGTTCCAGATCTCGCCGCTTGGCAGAACGACCTCAAGGCCGAGGAGCAGATCGCGCATCATGCCATAGCGGAGCACGGCAACGCCGCCTGCATTGGTTGAGATCAAGCCGCCGATTGTCGCGGTCCCCTCTGAGCCAAGGGAGAGTGGAAACAGACGATTGCTCTTGTCGGCTGTTTCTTGAGCCACCACCAAAGCCGCCCCGGCTTCAATCGTCAGGGAGTTGTTGATCGGATCAACAGCACGGACCGCCGTCATACGCTGTAGAGAAAGGGTGACCTCACCATGCGGTGTGCCGGCATCCACCAGTCCCGTATTGCCGCCTTGCGGGGTTATGGCGATGCCGAACTCTGCGCAGAGTTTCACAAAGGCTGCGCACATTTGCGTCGAGTCCGGCCGCGCAACCAGAGGCGTTGAGCCCCTGTAGGTGCCGCGCCAGGGCGTTTCGGCCGCCTCACGCGTTGTCTCATCGGCGCGGAACCCGGATGGGCCCAGCAGCGCCTTGGCGCGGGTGATGAAATCCTCTGGTAGAACGGGCTTTGTCATGACCTGCCTTTATTGAGTTCACGGAGTTTGAATAGACTGGATAAGCCTTTTGGCCAAGGCGGCTTTAGTCGGCCGCGGCGCGCTGCAGGCGGTCATTGATCGCAAGCCCGAGGCCTTGATCCGGGATCGGAGCAACCGCGATCTGACTGTAGCTTTCATCCAGCTTCCGTAGCATGGAGAAAAGGTTCGCTGCGGCCTCTCGAAGATTGCCTTCAGACGACAGGTTGAGCGTCCCACCGACCGCGCCAAAGCCGAGCAAAGCGCCGCCTGGCGCTGCCGCAGTGCGGTTCAATTCAAGTTTCGCTTTTGGTGCATAGTGGCGCAGCAATTGCCCGGGCGCGGACGGTGCGCCAGGGTTGCCATCAGACTGAGAGACACCTGGCCAGACCTGGTTAATGTCCTCAGCCGTAACAAGCCCATGCCTTAGAATGACAGGGGTCTCACCGCGTGCATCGATAATGGTGGACTCCAGCCCAATGTTGCAGGCACCGCCGTCCAGAATGAGGTCAACGCGGTCACCCATATCTGCGCTGACATGGCGCGCTTCTGTTGGGCTCATCTGTCCCGATGGGTTCGCGGAGGGGGCAACGAGCGGTCCGTCGAAAGCCTTCAGCACAGCCAAGGCCACCGGGTGTGCCGGCACGCGAAGGGCGATGGTTTTGAGACCTGCGCGCGCCAGATCGCAAATGCAAGTTGTCGGAGCGTTGTCGACAACCTGGGTCATCGCGCCTGGCCAAAATGCATCGGCGAGATCGATAGCTTTAGCGCTGAACTGACCTTCGCGTTGTGCACCCTTTAGCGAGGCGACATGCGCAATCAGCGGGTTGAAGCTTGGCCTCCCTTTGGCCTCGTAAATCCGTCCAACAGCGTCTGGATTCGAGGCATCCGCGGCGAGCCCATAGACCGTTTCCGTCGGCAACGCGACTAACCCGCCAGCCTTCAGAATGCGGACAGCGTCAGCAATGGCGTCATCACTGGCAGGATGTATGGGCGCAGTCATGGCGCGCGCCTAGCACGAGATCAGTTTGTGCGCGAGGCCTCAACCACCACATCAACGACAACATCCTCGTCAACCCAGTCTGCGCCTGGGTCTGAAGCCTGTCCAAGATCAAGAGGTTGGCGCTGGAACACAGCCTGACCGGTCATAGTCGCAGTACTGTCGGTGACGTCCAGGGTGAAATCGAGCGGTGTTTCAACCGTGATCCCTTTCAAGGTCAGGCTCGCCGTTGCTGTGAACCCCTCGGGCGTTTCGGCAATCGAACTAACAGTGACCGAAGCCAGCGGGAAATTGGCGATATTGAACCACTCATCCGATTTCAGGCTGTCAGTATAGAGCTTCTGACTGGCGGTCGCAGAGCCCGTACTGACCGAAATTTCAGCGCGTCCATTTTCTGGAGATGCGGGGTCAAAGTCGATGGCGGCATCCCAGTCGCCAAAGCTGCCAGTGTATGGATTGCCGTCATGGATACCGGAAAAGCTGATGGATGAGGCGTCATAATCGATAGTCCAGTTCGGGGTAAAGCTCGCTTCTGTGGCGGCTTTTGTGCCGCCTGAGAGTGCCCCGACAAGCACAGGCAGCCCTGTCACCGTCAGGAAGAGAGCAGCGGACGCTCCAAACGCGGTACCCGCACCGCGGGCAGGGGCAGCCGGTTTGCCCGTTTTTCCGAACAGGCCCGGCAGCATGCGTTTCAGGACGCCTTCTTCGGCGCTGAACTCATGCTTCAATGCGCCGGCCACATGCAAGGCAAGCAGACCAAGTGCGACCCAGGCGAGCTTTGAGTGAATGAAGTTCACGACACCACTGCCAGCTTCTGTTTTCAGCCCGGAGACGAATGGAACATCTGGCCAGCTGATCAGACCGAAGAGGACGGTTGGGACATCGAGTTTGATGCTGACGGAACTGTACAGCCACCCCGTCAGCGGCATGACGATCATCAGGCCGTAAAAGCCGACATGTACCAGGTGGCTGGCGGTCTTTTCCAGGCCATTCATGTCTTCGGGTAGAGGCGGCGGCGGGTTCATGGCGCGCCAGATTATGCGGGCAACGGTCAGCAACAGGATCGTGATGCCGATCGATTTGTGCATCTGGTACAGGAAGTATTGCCCCGGTGCACCATCAGGCAGGTCGCTCATATACCAGCCGCCGAAGATCATGCCGACAATGGCTAATGCAATCAGCCAATGCAGCGTGATCGCGACGGTGGTATATCGAGCGCTGTGTTCAGACATGACTATTCAGCCTGCAAAAATTCACCAGAGAAGATGATTTCAACCTCGTCGCCGATCAGCGGCAGATAGGCACCCATACCCCATTCTGACCGTGTAATCGATGTTGTGGCGTCAAATCCGATAAGGTCTCTTTCCCCAAACCATGGCGCACTTCCGACGCCATTATAGGTGACGTCCAATGTCACTGGCTTGGTTTGACCAAGGAAGCTCAGGTCACCTGTCACAGTGCCTGTATCGTCAGAGTTTCGTACAATTTCAGTCGATACAAATTCGATCACTGGAAATGCGTCACCGTTCAGCCATTGCGGGTTTCGGCCAAGATCCTCGTTCCAGGTCTCATAGGGGCTGTCGGCATGTCCCGCCTTGTAATCACCGGGATAGTTGGTCTCGACTGATAGCGGGTTCACTGTTGCAGACAGTGTCGCTGCTTCCGGGTTTTCCGGGTCGAAGTCCAGTGTTGCGTCAAAGTCTGTGAAACTGACGCGGTAACTGGAGAGACCTCCGCTATGTCCGACCTTGAAGGTCAGGAAGGCGTGCGACTTTTCAAGACCGTATTCAGCCGCGGCAACGCCTTCGAGCGGCGCAAAGCCCGGATCGATTTCCGTTTCAGTCGTTTCAGCCGGCACTTCGGTGGCGGGGGCGCCGCAGCTGGCGAGAGCCAGACCTGCCGCGCCCATAGCGATAATTGAAAGTGACTTCATAAGATCAGCCCTTCTTGGTGAAATCTGTTATTCAGCCTGCAGGAACTCGCCCGAGAACTCAATCACAACTTCGTCTGAGATGTTTGGGATCATGGACGTCATGCCGAATTCAGAGCGCATGATGGTCGCTGTAGCATCAAAGCCAATTAGATCGCGCTGGCCAAACCAAGGGGCATTGCCCGTCCCATTGTATGTCACTTCGAGGGTCACAGGCTTGGTTTGACCCAGGAAAGTCAGATCGCCGGTGACTTCACCCTCGAACTCGTCGGTCAGGGTCGCACCGGTTGAGACGAAAGTAATTGTCGGAAATTCGTTGGCTTTGAAGAACTGGTCGCCTGTGCTGAGCTTGGTTTCCCACTCAACTTTCTCAACCGGATCAGGATAGTTGGTCTGCAAAGCCATTGGGTTGATGGAAACCTCGATTGAGGATGTTTCAGGATCTTCCGGATTGAAATCAATTACCGCGTCAAAGTCTGTGAAGTTGACGGTATATCCAGATAGACCGCCACCGTGACCGACAGTCCATGTCAGAAAGGCGTGTGACTTCTCGAGTTCATAGAGGCCTGTCGCAGCACCTTCCAGCGTTTGATCGGCGGTTGCAGGCAGGACAAGTGCAAGGGCACTGGCAGCGAATAAGAGATTGCGCATTGGGAGGCTCCGTCGTTAAGGTTGCGACATAAAGGTAATGCAGGTTTCGTCCTTGGCTAGTCAGTATAAATGCATGCCTTGATATAACTTTTATGCTGGAGACGCATATCATGCCCTACGAAGCCCCTGTCTCGGATATCGCCTTTACCTTGTCAGATATCGCTGGAATGCAGCAGCTTGAGTCACTCTCCGGGTTTGATGCCTATGATCGGGATCTGCTGGAGCCAATTCTGGAAGAGGCGGGCAAGCTCGCGCGAGATGTTCTGGCCCCGTTGAACCAGGTCGGCGATCAGAAGGGTGCAAAACTGGGCGAACATGGCGTTGAGGCCGCGCCGGGGTTTGCCGAGGCTTATACTGCGTTCCAGCAAGGTGGATGGATGGGCCTGTCTGCACCAGAGGAGTGGGGCGGGCAGGGCCTGCCGAAAGCGCTGGCGCTTGCGGTTATGGAGATGTTTCACGGGGCAAACATGTCTTTCGCATTGGCTCCAATGCTCAGCTTTGGCGCGATCGAAGCCCTCCTGGCGCATGGAACAGAAGCGCAAAAAACCAAGTATCTGCCAAAACTGGTCTCCGGTGAATGGACCGGCACGATGAACCTGACGGAGCCGCAAGCGGGCTCTGATGTTGGCGCGTTGAAAACGAAAGCCGTTCCAAATGGGGACGGCTCCTACGCGATCACCGGACAGAAAATATACATCACCTGGGGCGACCACGATATTGCCGAGAATATCATCCACCTCGTGCTGGCGCGTTTGCCCGATGCACCAGAGGGCTCACGTGGGGTCTCGCTGTTTATCGTCCCGAAGTTTGCGGTTGGCGATGATGGAGCGCCGGGTGAACAAAATGCGGTTCGTTGTATTGGCCTGGAGAAAAAGCTTGGCATTCACGCCTCTCCAACTTGCGTCATGGAATATGATGGCGCGCGCGGCTGGCTGATCGGCGAGGCAAATAAGGGCCTTGCTTGCATGTTCACGATGATGAATTCAGCGCGCGTCAATGTCGGCATGGAAGGCGTCGCGGTCGGTGAAGCGGCATGGCAAACAGCCTTTGCCTACGCTCAGGAGCGCAAGCAGGGAAAAGCTTCTGGCGTGTCCGGCGCAGCCCCCATCCTGTATCACCCTGATATCAGGCGCACGCTTATGGCTATGCGGGCAGACGTTATGGCTGCACGTGCGATCTGTTATGCCTGCGGTGTCGCAGCCGACCTCGCAGAGAATGCCGAAACTGAATCAGAAAGACAGGATGCGCGCCTGCGTGAGGAATTGCTGACACCCATCGCCAAAGCATGGTCGACCGATATGGGGGTTGAAGTTGCAAGCCTTGGTGTCCAGGTGCATGGCGGTATGGGCTTCATGGATGAAACGCTCGCCGCGCAGCTTTATCGCGATGCGCGGATCGCCCCCATCTATGAGGGTACCAATGGCATTCAGGCGATTGATCTGGTGGGCCGGAAGCTCTCAATGGCAGATGGTCAGGCCATGGCGGATATGTTGGCCGATATCGAAGCTACTGTGCGCGATGCACGTGAGACCAATGACCCGGTTCTGGTGGAGATCGCGGATCGACTGGCGGGCGGCAATGCGGCCTTAAAGGAGGCAACTGACTGGATGCAGGCGGCGATGCAAAGCGAACGGGAAACCGCTCTTGCCGGTGCAACCGCTTATCTTGCGCTCGCTGGCGACGTTTTCGGAGGTCATTATCTGACGCGCGGTGCAGTTGCAGCACGCGGGCAGGATGATCATATGCGGTCGCGGATCACGGCCATGGCGCGGTTCTTTGCCGAGACCCGCCTGAGTGCAGCCCCCGGGGCCTTGCCAGGTATCACGCGCGGTGGTGCAGCAATGCTGGCCGAGAGCGAAGCCCTGTTCGGGATCACCTAGTCAAAATTTGTCAGTCATTTGTCCAGCGCTGGATCAAAGGCGCTGGGTCTGGTCTAAGCCGTTCCTGCGGATCGGCTGTGGCTGTCCCAAGATAGATAAAGCCTGCAAAGCGTTCATGTTCGGCAAGGCCAAGAAGCGTCTTTACGCCTGCGCTAAAGCTGATCCATTCGGTTAGCCAGCACCCGGACCAACCACTTGCATTGGCAGCGAGCAGCAGATTTAGGCAGAGCGCGCCTGCGGATAGTTCCTGCTCCCAAACCGGTGTCTTGTGAGCGTGATCGGGGCTTGAGACGATGGCGACAACAACCGGCGCACGCAGAAAATATCCAGCCGTATCGTCCAGCATTGTCTGCGTTGCGTCAGGATCTTCGCGCTTTTGAATGTCCACGAATGACGTGCTGACCGCCTCCCTGACCGCACCTTCAAAGACAATGAAACGCCATGGCGCTAAACGGCGGTGATCCGGCACCCGGGTTGCAACCGTAAGAAGGGTATCGAGTTGCTCGCGGTCTGGCCCGGGAGAGGTAAAGCCTCTTTTGCTGACGGAGCGTCTGAGCGCGATCAAGGTGCGGGCATCTGCGCTGGGATTGGTCGCTGCCATTGGCGATCCAAGCGGTGGAGCGGATGGGAATTCAAGGGTCATTCGGTCTCTTTAAGCCACTTGCTCAAAAGTTACAGAAAGAATCTGAGTGAACGGTGTTTACTTTTTGAACAGTGATACTAGTTCCTGTTCAGAAGAAACTATAAACGGACCGATGACAGCCTTTCCTCCCAACTCTCCTGCTGAACGTCGACGCCACAAGGTGCGCTCTCTTATTCTGTCAGCTGCTGAGTCCGTCTTCGCATCTGATGGCGCAGAGGGGTTGTCCATTCGCCGTCTGGCGGAGAAAATCGATTACTCCCCATCCGCGATCTACAAGTATTTTGGATCGAAGGACGAACTCGTATTTGAGCTGAAGGAAGCCTTTTTCGAGAAAATTCTGGAGAAAATTGACTATATTGTCGACCAGAATACGCCCTACCACCTGCGCGCAAGAGGCTGCGTGGCAACTTATGTCGGGATTGCCGTCGACAAACCTCATCACTATGCCGCAGCCTTTGCTGGCCAGATTTCGGACCCCGGGCCCACGGAAGACGACCCTGGATTTGTCGAGACCAAGAAGGGCCTCGCCTTTTCGGTTCTCAAGAAGATGGTTCAGGAAGGGATTGATGACGGGCATCTTCGCCCCGAACTCAATGCATCACTGGCTGCCAAATCGATTTGGGCGTCTTGTCATGGCTTGGCCATGATGCGGATCCATGTCCCGACATTTCCGGCGTTTAGTCCCGATAAGGTCGTGATGGCACCCGAAGACTTTACAGCGTTTCATGCAGATTTGGTCGTGCGCGGCCTGGAGTTAGACTCATGACAGATATTGATCAGACAATCACGAAACAGCCAAAACCTGCGGCCTGGAAAGGCGGTGTTTTCCTGCTCGTCGTCGTGGCGATCTTCGCCGTCCTTGGCTTCTTCGTGATCCAGAACCGATCTGTCGAAGGGCCGCTGGTGATCGAGTCGGAGCCCTTGCCGCTTCAGGTCAATGTAGTGACCGCGAAGCTGCAGGAGCGTTTCACCATTGATGAGGCATTTACAGGCCTTGCAACACCGCGGCGCACTAGTCAGCTCGGCTTTTCAACCGGAGGCCGCGTTCAAAGTCTGACCGTTGACGTAGGCGACCGGGTTCAGCGTGGGCAGCGGCTTGGTGTTCTCGATACCCGCGCTTTACAGGCGCAGCGCAGCGCCGCGGCGGCGAGTGTGACAGAGGCGGAAGCGTCTCATGAACTGGCGCTGGCAACCGTGACGCGGCAGGTAACGCTCCTGGAGAAGGGGCATGTGTCAAAGCAACTGGTGGATGAAGCAACCGCTCAGGCAAACACAGCACTAGCCCGTATCGAAGCGGCCAGAGCAAATGTCGATGCGCTTTCGGTGCAGATCGATCTGTCGGCGATTGATGCGCCATTTGCCGGAACGATTACCGATCGCATGGCAGATGAAGGGGCGATAGCCGGGGCTGGGCAACCGATTTTTGAACTCGTCGAAAGCGGTGCTTTGGAAGCGCGGATTGGTTTGACGGAAGCCCTTGCTGCAAACCTGATCGAAGGGGAAACCTATCGTTTGCGAACCTCAAGCGGTGATGTAGCAGCGCGTCTTCGGGCCAAGACCGGTGTAATTGATGCCGGTCAGCGAACCATCACAACCGTGTTTGATGTGGAGGATACATCCCGTCTGACGCCCGGCGCGGTCGTGCGTCTGTCTTTGAAGCAGACCTTGAACGAGCAGGGACTGTGGTTGCCCGTAACGGCTTTGCGCGAAGGTGAACGCGGGCTTTGGTCGGTTTATATTGCGCGCGAAGATGGCGACTATTGGGTGACGGCACCTGGAACAGTTGAGATTATCCACTCCGAGGGTGAACGCGTCTATGTTCGCGGCGCTATTCGCGATGGTGATCTTGTGGTCCGCGATGGCTTGCAAAGGATCACGCCAGGACAGCGCGTCACGCCCGATTTGAGCGATCAAGCAACGGCTTCAACCGGCGAGGCGGGCTAAACCATGGCGACCCTGTTTTATAAACTGCCGCGGCTGACACTGCTTGCCATAATTGTGGCTTTTGTCAGTGGCTTCTTTGCGATCCTGACACTGGGCCGACAAGAAGACCCAACACTGGTTGAACGTTACGGTTATGTGCTGACGCAGCTTCCCGGGGCCGATGCCGAAAGGATCGAAGCGACCGTTACGGACCCGATTGAGCAGAGGCTGCTCGAATTGCCCGAGGTTTCTGAGGTCCGTTCCTCCTCGCGCGCGAACGTCTCTCAGATCAATATCGATATCCGTGAGGATTTGAGTGAAACCGAAGTCGACAATGCATGGACGCTAATTCGTCAGCAAGTTTCCTTGGCTGAGCCAGAGCTTCCGGCCGAGGCTTCAACGCCTTTCGTTGAGCGGTCCTTTGTAGGGGCGGCGACCCTGGTGGTCTCACTGGTCTGGGAGGGTGAAGGTGATGCGCCCCTCGCGGTTATGTCTCGTGTCGCGCGTTCGCTTGAAGATCGTTTTGGGAACTTAAACGCGACCGAGCAAACCGATATCATCGGTCTGCCGCGCGAGGAAGTTCGGGTCATCGCAGATCCCGAGGCCTTGGCTGCAGCAGGCTTGTCGCTAGAGCAGGCAGCGCAACTGATCCGGGCCGCAGATGCCAAAGCACCAGCGGGTATTCTGCGCGGGTCTAGCAGTGAGATTGGCCTCGAGATTGGCGGTGAATTTGACGGTATCGCGCGTATTCGGTCGGTTCCATTGCTCCAGCGCCCCGACGGGCGGGCGCTGCGGGTCGGGGATGTCGCAGAGGTCGTAAAAGGCGTTGAAGATCCGATTGGCAGTCTTGCCCTTAGCAGTGGCGAGCGGGCAATTTTCGTACTCGGCTACATTGAACCCAATCAACGCGTTGATGTCTGGGCGAGGGCTGCAAGGGCCGCTTTGGAAGACTTCGCGGAAGGCGTTCCGGAAGACATCGGCGTCAAGATCATCTTTGATCAAAGCGGCTACACAGATGCGCGTCTGAATGGCTTGGCGATGAATCTCATCTATTCCGCACTGATCGTCTTCGCTGTGTTATTCTTCGTTATGGGTTGGCGATCAGCGATTGTGGTCGGTCTGGCCCTGCCGCTCACCATTGCACTTGTGCTGATGTTGTTCCGGTTCTTTAACTATCCCTTACACCAGATGTCGGTCACGGGATTGGTGATCTCGCTTGGGCTTCTGATCGATAATGCGATCGTGGTGGTCGATGAATACGATCAAGAGCGAACAGGTGGGCGATCCATAACGGAGGCGATCGAACACTCGCTTGGCAAGCTGTTTGGTCCGCTCTTCGCATCGACTTTGACTACAGCGCTGGCCTTTGCGCCCATCGCCTTTTCTCCTGGTGGAGCTGGCGAGTTTATCGGCATGTTGGGTATTTCTGTGATATTCTCCGTCGTCATGTCTTTCGTCATTGCAATGACGATTATTCCTGCAGTGGCGGGGTGGCTCGATCGGCCACGCGTGCCCGGCGAGGCCTCACGCTTCTGGCGGGATGGGATCAAGATTGATATCGTCACCGATGGCTATCGCTGGGGGATCGAGCGGATTTTGCGCTTCCCGTTGTATGGCATTATCCTTGGCATTGTGCCGGTCTGTGCCGGGTTCATGCTGGCCAGAACATTGCCAACACAATTTTTCCCATCGACAGAACGTGACCAGTTCCAGGTAGAGATTACACTTCCGGCGCAAGCATCTATCGATGAAGCTGAAGCCGCGGCAAAGCGTGCAACTGAGATCATTCTTGGCTATGACACGGTAGAGAGTGTCCATTTCTCGGTCGGTGAACCGGGACCGCGCGTCTACTACAACTCGTTCAATAATACCCAAGGTGTAGCCGGATTTGCATCTGGCTTTGTGCAGCTCAGTTCAGATCGTTCAGCCCGCCAGATGGTCACCCAGATCCAGGCGGACCTGCGCTTTGCATTCCCCAAGGCCCAGATTCTAGCAACCCCGTTTGAACAGGGACCACCGGTACCTGCGCCGATTGAGTTCTCCCTGGAAGGCGACAATCTCGCCATCCTGAATGACCTCGGTAATGAGGCAAGACGCGTGTTGGCGTCCACGCCCGGTGTGACCTTCACAACCGCGAGATTGCAGCTTGGTGCGCCAACTGTAACGATTCGCGCCGACGAGACGGCGGCGGCCTATTCGGGCCAACGGCTTGCCGAGCTGGCAGCAGATGTCCGCGCTGAGCTCGAAGGGGTTCCTGCAGGCTCGATCCTAGAGGGGATTGAAGAAGTGCCGGTGCGCGTGATCGCGCCCAATGATCGCCGCGGGGATCTATCAAACCTGCGATCCAAGACCATAAATAACGGTCCAAATGGGGCTGGCGCGCCGATTTCTGCGCTGGGTGAAATCACCCTTGATCCTCAAACAGCCGTCATCGGTCGACTAGACGGACGGCGGGTCAATCAGATCTTCGGCTTTGTTGAACCGTATGCGCTGCCGGATCCGATACTTGCCGACTTTCAGGCCCGTCTCGAAGCTGCAGGGTTTGAACTTCCGCCTGGCTACAAGATTATTATTGGCGGTGCGGCTGGCACACAGGCTGATGCTGTTGCAGACCTGCTGGGCCTTGCTGTACCGCTTGTCCTGATCATGGCAGGGGCAATCGCGCTCGTCTTCAACTCGTTCCGCATGGCCTTGTTGATTATGAGTGTTGGCGGCATGTCCATGGGGCTCGCTTTTGGTGGTGTATGGATGTTCAACCTGCCGCTGGGCTTCAACGCCATTATCGGCGCGTTGGGCCTGCTCGGTATCGCGATCAATGGTTCTATTGTTGTCCTGTCCTTGCTTCAGGGTAATCCAAAGGCTTTAGCGGATGATGTTATTGCACAGCGCGAAACCGTCGTGGCGGCGACGCGCCATATCGTTGCGACGACGCTGACGACCATGGGCGGTTTTGTACCGATCATCCTAACCGGCGACATTTTCTGGATGCCATTGGCCGGGGCGGTCTTTGGCGGCGTTGCGGGTTCAGCAATCCTGGCGCTGACATTCACACCAGCCGTCTTCCGCTTGATGACGATGCGACCGTTCAGCCGCCTATGGGCGTTGCTGCGCGGGCGTGGATGGGCGCACCCGGCGCAGGTGCCAGCTGAATAAGACCTGCCCGAGCGTTTAGCTCCATGGATTAAAGCGCGTGCGCGGCGTGGTCAGACTGACCGGTGCCTCTTCTTCGGCTTCTTCCTCAGGCTTGGCAGCCTCCGCTTCAGGAGCAGTCTCGGTTTCCGGAGCGGTGTGCTCTGTGGCGACTGGCGGTTCTGAAACAGGGTCTGTGGCTGGCTCGGTCGCCGCCTCAGCCAAAGGCCCTTCCGTGGCCACAGGGGCAGCCGTTGCAAGCTCTGGCTCTGGTTCAGCCGTGGCCATCGCCGGAACGTCCGACAGGGGCACCTCATCAGTGGCATCGATAATGATCTTCTCTGAACCAGCGGTGCCTGAACCGACCGGTCCACCTGTGGCACCGACAGTTGATGTCATCGCACCCAAGCCGAAACCGGCACCAATACCGCTCAGGCTGTAGGAGCGGGGTTCGCTTGTTTCGGCCGGTGCAGACGGCGGCGTCTCAGCCAGTTCAGAAGGCTCTTCAGTCGTAAGGACAGGTTCACTTGCCGTTTCAAGAGGTGGTGGCGCGACGGGCTCACTTTCAAGTTCCGCCGTTGCAGCGAGATCTGGCTCAGTCAGTGCGGTTTCTACCGGCGTGGCCCCAGTTTCCACTACCTCTACTGCCTGCGTTTCTTCAACAGAAAGCGTTTCAGAAGAAAGCGCTTCTGAGACCAGAGCATCAGCGGTCTCTGTTACGGGAGCAGCAAGTTCGGGCTCCGGTGTTACGACCTCCTCATTAGAGGTTGCTGTGGTAAGCGGGTCCGATGGCAGTTCTGTTTCCGGGGCAGCATCACCGAAACTCAGTGACTCTGATTGTGGGTCGCCGAGAATTGAGGCTTCCCCTGTTTCGACCTCTGGTCCTTGAGTTTCCGATGTCGCAATCGTGAAAGGCACAGCACCGGCTTCGGGGGCTTGCTCGGGCTCTGGTTGGGGTTCGGTAAGGTCGGGCTCTTGCGTTGCATCGAGATCGGTCACAGGCTTCGGGTCGCCTGTTACGGTTTCACTCGCGGTCTCGCTTTTTTCAGAGAGACCGAATGGCACATACGTTTCGGTTTCTGGCGTTGAGGGTTCCGTAGGTGTCCAAACGGCGGACTGCTCAGGCTCTGCTGCAGCTGTCTCGACGGTTTCGACCTCGGCCTCAAGGGTAGATTCCGATGCTTCAAGAACTGCATTTGTTTCTGAAGACATTGAGGAATAAGCAGGCGTCTCGTCGCTGGTTTCTGCTTCGGTGGTGTCGAGCTGTTCGATTGGTGCCGCCTGAATGTCAGGTGTGTCCGGTGTTTCCAGTTCAGGCTCAGAATCTGTCTCGGTTACAAGGGCCTCAGAAGGCTCCGCCGCGAGGGCCTCGCTCTCTGATGCCTGGTCACTTGCGTCACTGCGCTCTGCCAGCGCAACGGATACTGCAAGATCTGTGGCGGCGGCGGTGAGCGTGCCGGAGGCGAGACTCGGTGTCTGCGCTTGCTCGCGCGTATTCACTTCATCAGCCAGACGCGCCACCGCAGCGGTCATATCCGGCTCATCTTCGGGCTGTGCTGCAGGTTCAGCCGGGTCTTCCGGCGCAGAGGCAAACATGGCCTGGGTTGTCGATTCGTCAGTGGGGTCCTCAATCATTGCCTCAGCTACGTCAGACTCTTCAGAAACTGGCGCCGCTTCGGCTGCCGGGACCTCGCTCTGCTCAATGCCTGCTAGAAGTGAAGAGATCGCGGTTTCAGTTCCACGCGCGATACGTGCAGCCTGCGCGCGCATGCTGGCAATCGCCTCTGTATATGTGCCGCCACTTTCCAAAGGGGTCGCGGCAAGTTCCTCAGTCGTTGCGCGCTCCAGCTCCTTACCGTCTTTGCTGGTAATGATCAGCTCATGTGGCGCGGTGCTGAGCGCAACAGAATAACCTTCGGTGGCGTAGACGACAGAGTCATCATGACCTTCCTTCCAGGTCAGTTTTCCGCGTGCGGTCATGTCTGACAATCGGTCGATCAATTTCTTTGTCGAAGGATGCAGCATCAGGAAGGTCCACCTTATTATCGAATTCACCCAATCGTTTACCGCGTCAGGCGCAGGTGATCAAAGGTTTGCCTCTGCAAAACTGGATGAAATTCTGGTTAGAGGGCTGATTCTGGCAAAATGATTCGTACACCTGTGCGGTTGTCTCTTTTCTGACAAGGTTCGGTGTCGATTTGGGGCCTTAATCGATCTCGTCTGCGGCGCTCCAATCAGCGCGGACTTCTGCAATGTCGCGTAGGAAGTCCTTTACCGGCTCGCCCTCGGCGGCAGCAAACTCGGTGCGAAAGCCCTGCACGGTGCCATCGGGCGCGAGGAGAAGGTAAGATGGGGTCCAGCGGACTTTGATTGCGTCTCTGATTGAAGCATCGACATCAAGCAGAGTAGGGTAGCTGTATCCAACCTCCTCAAAATAGGCTGATACGGACTCATACTTCTTGTAGGCCTCATCGGCTCGTGCGGCACTTGGCGGGGTATGGATCGAGAGAAAGTCCAGATCCGGGTCCTGCTCGACTGCGACCGACAGCGCTGCTGCGTACTTGGCGTCGCGCATACAGTCGCCGCACCACAGGCCCCAAACGTCGATTACGACCCACTTACCGCTTAAAGATTGTGAGGAAAAAGCTTCACCGGTCGCCATGTCACCGGCAAATTCGGGCAGCTCCAGACCAAGATTTTCATACGTAAAAGGGCGACCATAACTGTCACGCGGAACGTCGCCGCGACTGAGGTCGGCTGTCTCTGGAACACTGATTGTGGCCGGTGTGACGAAGCCGGTCGCGGCAATCTCACCTTCGGCCAGTGGCGGCGGGGTGTGATCGTCAATAACGGCATCTGAAGTGCTTGCGGCCTCTACGGCCTCGACCGTGGCTTCGTTGCCGGGGCCACAAGCTGCCAAAAATCCAGATAGTGCGAGTGAAGCAAACAAGCGCTTTATCATTACAAGTATCTCCCTATCATTCGGCATGGAGGAGGTTTTCCCGGCTGGCAACGCAAACCGGGGTAAAGCGTGTTGTGAGTCTAACTGAAAGGCGATCGTTGCCGCTTTGGTTTGCCGGGAGGGATCAGGCTTTCGCTTCGACCCCTGGAATGCGTAGAACTTGACCTGGATAGATCTTGTCAGGATGTTTCAACATAGGGGTATTGGCCTCAAATATGTCCGGGTAACGCATTGCGTCGCCGTAGTACTTCTTCGCGATCTTGGACAAGCTATCGCCGGATTTGACGGTGTGAAAAGCCGATGGCTTTGCCGCTTTTCGGGATTTGGTCTTCATTGCATCTTCGACTTCGGAAATGCCGCTAACATTGCCTGCCGCAAGGATGATCTTTTCCTTGGTCGCTTGATCCGGCGCTTTGCCTTCCAGCTTCACCTTTGGTCCATCTACCAGAACGCGAAAGTCACCGCCAAGGTCATCATCCAGTCCAAGTGTCTCGACTTCTTTTTTAATCGCAGCTTCGGCCACGCGGTCCCGCGCGGCAATCAGCTCCTTGCCCTTGGTTTTTGCGAACTTGAAGATACTCATCAGCCTATTTCTCCCTTTGTTTCGCGCAACCATAAGGAAAATGCCTGAAACTGAAAGAGGTTTCCGCGACGTCGTTCCTGTTTACGTCAACGTCACCCCTAGCCGCAGGACGCTCGGGCCAGTAGAGTACAACCAAATTTCATACAAATGGGAGTTTCTAATGCGCGAAGCAGTCATCGTATCTACTGCACGGACAGGATTGGCAAAAGCCAGTCGCGGCTCACTAAATGACACGCACGGCATCACGATGGCGGGTCATGTCATCAAGGGCGCTTTGGACCGTGCCGGCGTTGAGGCCGCTGCTGTCGAAGACGTCTTTCTGGGCGCGGCTCAGCCAGAAGGCGCGACCGGCCACAATGTTGCACGTAATGCAGCGCTTTGGGCTGGCTGCCCGTCCAGCACAGCTGGCGCGACAATCAACCGGTTCTGTTCATCAGGCCTGCAGGCCATCGCCAACGCGGCGCAGACCGTTGTGAATGAAGGTGCACCTGTTGCAATTGGTGGCGGTGTTGAGAGCCTCTCACTGGTGTCACGCTCCGGCCACATGAACATTCACCGCTACACAGAAGACAAGCTTATGGCCGAGTGGCCAGCGATCTGGATGACCATGATCGAAACAGCTGAGATTGTTGCGGACCGTTATGGCGTAACCCGCGAGCAGCAGGACATGTATTCTGCCGAGAGCCAGAAGCGCACCGCAGCGTTTCAGGAGTCTGGCAAGATGGCGGAGGAGATTGTGCCGCTGGAAACCCGCATGAAGCTGGTCAATCGCGAAACTGGTGAAGAAACCTATCAGGACGTTGTCTGCGACCGCGACGAGTGTAATCGTCCCGGCACGACTTACGAAACGCTGGCTGGTCTGAAGCCTGTCTTCTCTGGCGGTATGGTCGTTAAAGAGGGCACCAACATCACAGCCGGGAATGCCTCACAGCTGTCTGATGGCGCTGCTGCCGTGGTTGTTATGGAAGCCGAAGAAGCAGCACGCCGCAATATCGAACCTCTTGGTCGTATGGCAGGTTTCAACGTCGCTGGATGTGACCCGGATGAAATGGGTATCGGCCCTGTCTTCGCGGTTCCGCGTCTGCTGGAGCGCCATGGTCTAACGGTTGACGATATCGATCTTTGGGAACTGAACGAGGCGTTTGCATCACAGTGTCTCTATTCACGTGACCGTCTCGGCATTGATCCTGAGAAGTACAACGTGAATGGCGGTTCGATCTCTATTGGGCACCCATTCGGCATGACCGGCGCGCGTTGCACCGGTTCACTTCTGCTTGAAGGCAAGCGGCGCGGCGCCAAATGGGGTGTTGTGACCATGTGTATTGGCGGTGGTATGGGCGCTGCAGGTCTGTTCGAGATCTACAGCTAGTCGCTATCCCTACGACTTTTTTGGAACCCGCCTCTTTTTATAAGGGGCGGGTTCTTTTATGCGCCGAATTCGACCCGGTCACGTCCGAGGCTTTTCGCAAGATAGAGCGCTTTGTCTGCCTGAGCCAGAGCGTGATTGAAGGCAATGTCTTTCGTCATCAGGGTCACGCCAAAGCTCGCCGTGACACGGGCTGACTTGCCCTGATGGTGAACAGTAGTTGAGCTGATACGACGCCGAATGCGTTCAGCGACAAGGTCGACTTGATCGGGGGTTACGTCGTGGAGCAAAACAACGAACTCTTCCCCGCCCCAGCGGCCGATCCGGTCGAATGGACCTCGCAGCTCATCATGCGTGATCTGGGCAATTTGTTTCAGAACTTCATCGCCAAAATGATGGCCGTGCGCATCGTTGAAGCTTTTAAAGTGATCAATGTCGAACAACATAATCCCGGCTGTGGACTCAGTTCGCGCCATGCGTGCCAGCTCTTCATTAGCTGCCATCGTGAAGAAGCGCCGGTTTTGCAGGCCCGTTAGCAGATCGGTAGAGGCAAGCTCCTCGAGGACTTCGCGATGTGAAATAAGACGAATGTGTTCCTGTGAGGCGATCACTGCGGTTGGTATGCCGACGCAACATGCAATATACAAACTCGTCGCAATGAAGCGGTTTGGATGCTCGGGCAGGCCGATGCGATACATGACAAGAGAAAAAACAAACGATAGAGACACCGCAGTGAGCGTCACCATGGCGAAGAAAATTGCTGATTCTCTGAAATGTTCTTCTTGAACGCGCATGTCTGCTTCCTGCAAAACCTAAAAGCCGTCTTACAGGTACAGTGTTCAGATTACGCTGAACTGGTCAGCCGGATTTGATCCGGGCTTTAACTATAAGGCAAGGATTAGCTCACGTTTTAGGGTGTCAGATCGAGCGTGTCTGCTTTTCCGACGACAGCGAGCGCGAAAGCAAACTCAAGCGCCGTTTCCTTCAAGCCCTCAAACCGTCCTGATGCACCGCCATGCCCCGCCTCCATGTTGACTCTCAGGAAGTAGGGGCCGGCCTCAGGGGCCTCGTGGCGCAGGCGCGCGGCCCACTTGCTGGGCTCCCAATAGGTCACGCGTGGATCTGACAGACCGCCCGTGATCAGCATTGGCGGGTAGGGCCGCTCAATCGTATTGTCATAAGGGCTATAGGCCAGGATCGTATCATAGTCCGCAGCGCTGGTGAGCGGGTTGCCCCATTCCGGCCATTCCGGCGGCGTCAGGGGCAGGCTCTCATCTGACATTGTATTGATCACATCAACGAAGGGCACCGCCGCGATAATACCAGCAAACATCTCAGGGTCCTGATTGACCACCGCACCCATCAGCAAGCCACCTGCCGATCCGCCCATACCCACGATATGACCTTCGCGCGTATAGCCCCCTGCAATTAGATGACGACCCGCATCGACATAGTCATTGAACGTATTTTCTTTCTTTTCCAGTTTGCCATCCAGATACCACTGATAGCCCTTTGCCATGGACCCTCTTGGGTGGACGATGGCATAGACCAGACCGCGATTTGCAAGCGCAAGGGGTGTGGTGCGGAACCCGGCCGATATCGTGCTTCCATAGGAACCATAACCATAGAGCAACATAGGCGCGCTGCCGTCCACGGGCGTGTCCTTGTGGCGCAGGATTGTGACCGGAACCGTCTCGCCATCGCGTGCAGGCGCCATCAATCGCTCGACAACGTAGTCACGCGCATCATGGCCGGATGGTACCTCTTGCTCTTTACGCAGCACTCGTTCTTTTGTGACGAGATCATAGTCAAACACCTGACTTGGCGTTGATGGCGAGGAATAGTTGATCCGCATCAATGTGGTGTCGTATTCATACCCGACAGACATACCAAGATTGTAAGCCGCCTCATCAAACGCGATTGTGTGCTCGTCGCCATTCGCTTCGCGCACAATGATCCGCGGCAAGCCTTCGTGGCGCTCCAGCCGTATGAGATGATCCTTCAAGGCATCAATGCCCAGGATCAGTGTGCCCGGTTCATGCGGGACTATATCGGTCCAGTTTTCCTTGCCCGGATCGCTTACCGGCGCGGTAACGAGTTTGAAGTCAACCGCGCCATCGGCATTGGTTGAGATAACAAACTGATCCCCCCAATGCTCGGGCGCATATTCAACATCCGTTTCGCGCGCTGCGATCAATACAGGTGCGGGCGTTTCAGCATCGGCTGGAAAGAACCTGTATTCGGACGTTGTGTGGCTGGAGGCGCGCAGGAAAATATACTCGCCGGACTGACTGTCGCTGACCCCAATGAAAAAGCCAGGATCTGGTTCGCGGTAAAGCTCGGTTGAGCCCTCACTACCGAGCTTATACTGGTGGATCGCGGCGGGACGGCCTTCTTCATTGCGTTCGACCCAGAAAATCCGGTCTGACTTTCCACCCCAGACGAAATCACCATAAGTCTTTTCAATCGTGTCGGTCAGGACCTCTCCGGTTTCCAGATTCTTGAAGTGGATATCGTAATACTCGCTGCCTTGCTCATCGACGGCATAAGCGATCAGCTTGTGATCGGGGCTGTGAGCGACCTCACCGAAACTGAAATAGGCCTTGCCGTCGCCCATTTCATCGCCGTCGAGCAGGGTCTCGGGCTCATAGTCAGTGTTGTAGATCTCGGCGGCCGGTTTGCGCGCGACAATCGGATACTCTCCGCCCGTGCGATAGCGCGTCAGATATGCATAGGGTCCGTCAATTGAGGGTAGGGAGCTGTCATCCTCCTTGATCCGCCCACGCATTTCGGTGAACAACTCTTCCTGCAGCGCGGTGGTGGGGGTCTCCAGAACGCTTTTTGTATAGGCGTTTTCAGCTTCCAGATAGTCGCGGATATCGGCACGCAGCACGCTTGGGTCACGCATAACCTGTTGCCAGTTTTCGTCCTTCATCCAGTGATAGGGATCAACGCGCGTGCGCCCAACCTGAGTAATCGTTTCCGGAATACGTTTCGCGGTTGGAGGGGTGACTGGCGTCGTTTCTGACACAGGCATACTTTCTGTGAGGGGCATGTCTTCTGTTGTTTCCGCGATATTGGTTGTGGAGGGAGCTGCAACACAGCCAGATAGAAACGTCAGCGATGCGACGCTAATGATTGCTGCAAATCTGCGCATGATGGGACTCCGAAGGCTGGATCTTGCCGAAAGGGTTAACGCCTCGTTCGCCGCTGTCCAGTCTCGTTTAATTGCCAGTTTGAATTAAACGCCAGCAACGCGGAAGTTCAGAACAACGCCATTGATGCACCAGCGCTGGCCGGTGGGGTCCGGGCCATCCTTGAAGACATGTCCCATGTGCATGCCGCAGGTCGCACAGTGGCATTCGCGGCGCGGATAGACGAGTTTGAAATCGGTCTTGGTTTCAATGGCGCTCTCACGGACCGGTTGCCAGAAACTTGGCCAGCCCGTGCCGCTGTCAAACTTGTGTTCAGAAGACCAAAGCGGGGTGTCGCATCCGACGCAGTGATACATCCCGTCGCGCTTTTCATCATTATGGTTGCCGGGGGAGAAGGCGCGCTCTGTGCCTTCCTTGACACCGACACGATATTGTTCAGGGGTCAGCAAGTCCCGCCATTCCGCATCAGATCGCTGGATCCGTTTGACATTGGGCTTCGGCATTGGCGCGATCATGATCTTGCTCCTGATATGTCCGTATCAGTGATATAGGTCCTCCACCGGGGAATTCTACGACGGCAGAGGACCCTGACGGATTAGTCCTAGCCGTAGAGGACTGTAATTGTTTCGGCGACACAGGCCGGGCGTTCCTGGCCCTCAATTTCGATGACGCATTCAGAGATCATCTGCTTGCCGCCCGCTTTCTCGTTCACTTCCTTGACGGTCTGGGTCATCCGCAGCTTTGAATTGACCGGCACCATGTTCGTAAAGCGGACTTTATTGGCGCCATAGTTGATGCCACGTGTGACGCCCTGAACGCTCAGCACTTGTGGTCCAAACATCGGGATCAGTGACAGCGTCAGATAGCCATGAGCGATCGTTGACCCGAACACTTGTTTCGCCATTTCTTCGTTGATGTGAATCCATTGATGGTCGCCTGTCGCATCGGCAAATGTGTTGATGCGGCTCTGGTCCACCTCAAACCAGTCAGACGGGCCAAGGGTTTCGCCGACCAGACCCTCAAGGTCTGCATATTCTACGATTTTTGGATCAGCCATTAAACTTCCTTCCTGTGAGTTTTGCAGGCAATCAAGCGCGCGCAACCCGTTCGTGCAAGGGGTAACGTTGCGCTCAAGGCTATCATTTCCCCAGCGTCATCCTGACGCGCGGCAACACCGCTCATTCAACATACAGGCTATGTATTTCTACTTAGGATGTATCGAAAGGAAAACTCTGGTGACCAATTCACATATTCGATTGCAACGAACCGTTGATCTCGACCGTCCGATCGACAGCCATGTGCCGCCCAAGTCTTTCAGCGACAAGATCGCTTTTGGCTTTGTAAAAGCGCTACGCCTCGTCGCCGATACGTTCTTCGCACGTCGCTATGGCCACCGGGCGGTTGTGCTGGAAACGGTGGCGGCTGTTCCGGGCATGGTAGGCGGCTTGCTGCAACATCTGCGGGCCTTGCGCCGGATGAAGGACGATCAGGGGTGGATCCGAACCTTGCTGGATGAAGCCGAGAATGAACGCATGCACCTGATGACGTTTATCGAGATTGCAAAGCCCAGCTGGATCGAACGCATGCTCATCATGATCGTGCAATTCGTCTTCTATAATTGCTATTTCTTCCTCTACCTGTTTGCGCCGCGAACAGCCCACCGGGTTGTCGGATATTTTGAGGAAGAAGCGGTCATCAGCTACACAGCCTATTTGAAAGAAGTCGATGAAGGGCGTCATGAGAATGTTGCGGCGCCCCAGCTTGCAATTGACTATTGGGGGCTGTCTGAAAGCGCGCGGCTAAGAGATGTGATCATCGTCGTGCGCGCAGATGAAGCTGAGCACCGCGATGTCAATCATGACTTCGTTGACCAGCTGGACGCGCGTCGCGGCGGGCAGAAGCGATCGAAACCCAATAATGAGGCAGAAGACGTCGCAGCCTAAACGATGCGGCTGTCTTTATTGCCCCAATAACGATCACGAACGAGGCGCTTATACAATTTTCCGGTTGGGTGGCGTGGCAGCTCCGGATCAAAATCAACACTCTTCGGGCATTTGATTTTTGCCAGGTGCTTCCGGCAGTAGTCCAGCAACTCATCAGCGAGCTCTTCTGTCTCTGCGATGCCGGGCATAGTTTGCACGACTGCTTTCACAGCTTCTCCGAACTCCTCGTCTGGAACACCGATAACCGCGACATCCGCCACAGATGGATGTGTAATCAGAATGTTCTCTGCCTCTTGCGGATAGATGTTCACGCCGCCAGAAATGATCATGAAGGCTTTGCGATCGGTGAGATACAGGAAGCCATCTTCGTCGACTTTCCCAACATCGCCCAGTGATGACCAGTCAGAATGCTTCGGGTTCAGTGCGCCTTTCGTTTTCTCCGCATCATTGTGATAGGTCGGCGTTGGCGTGCCTCCGAAATAGATCTGGCCTTCCTCACCAGCGGGGAGTTCATCACCGTCCTCGTTGCAGATGTGCAATTCCCCATAGATCGGAAAGCCGACCGTGCCTTTGTGGCCGAGCCATTGCTCCGAGGTTGCCCAGGTCATGCCATTGCCTTCCGAGCCGGCATAATATTCCTCAATTACCGGACCCCACCACTCGATCATCTGCTCCTTGACCGGTACCGGGCAGGGGGCTGCAGCATGCACAGCAGCGACAAGGCTTGAGACGTCATACTTATCACGCACCTCCTTGGGCAGTTTCAGCATTTTGACAAACATGGTCGGCACGACTTGCGTGTGCGTGACCCCATACGTCTCAATTGCGGCGAGATAGGCTTCTGCGTCAAACTTCTCCATGATGACCAGCGTCATGCCGAATTTGGTCATCGCCATACACCAGCGCAGAGGGGCAGCATGGTAGAGAGGCGCGGGCGAAAGATAGGTTCCGTCGCCTGTCGTTTTGAAAAGTGCCTGTGCAATCATTGTGAGTGCATTTGTACCATCAATAGCGGGGTCTTCGGGCAAAGGCGCGCGAATACCTTTGGGCGTCCCGGTCGTCCCCGATGAGTAGAGCATATCTGAACCCGCCCGCTCGTCAGAAACCGGGGTTTCTGGGTGGCTGTCGCGCAACCGTTCCAGCGCTGTATAGCCCTCAATCTCACCATCAATCGACCAGTAGGCCTCCAGATCGGTTTTGGTGGCCACATCTGCTGCGATAGTGCGCAAACCATGCGATGCGATGAGCGCGCGCGAGCCGGAATTGTCGAGTATGTACTCGACCTCTGGCGTCGTCAGGCGTGACGAGATGCAAACGAAGTACAACCCGGCGCGCTGTGCGGCCCAGCAGATTTCAAAGTACCGCGCTGAGTTCTCTGCAAAGATGGCGAATGTGTCGCCATGGTTGAGGCCAAGGTCTCGAAACGCGTGGGCGATCTGATTGGACCGCTTGTCCAGTTGTGAGAAGGTCACCGTCTCGCCTGTGCCCAACATAATATAAGCGGCTTTGTCAGGGTGCGTTTTGGCGTGGTGGCACGGGTGCATATCGAATTTCCTCCAAGGCTGCTCTTTGGCAGCTTTTGTTTCGGGCAGACTAGCTCACACCTTTCGGGAGTCTATCGCTGTCTTCGCGAGAGGCGCACCGGTCTTATTTTGAACGACGCTGCGTCAGTGCTTGACGAGGTTAAAGAGAGGTCGCTTCCTGTGCTCGAACGATCAGACAGGAGAGCGTCATGAGCAGCCTTGGCGAGTATGAGCAAATCAAACTGGAGCAAGAGGGGGCGATTGCAATTCTGACCCTGAACCGCCCGGAAAAAATGAACGCCTTCACCGGCAAGATGATGCAGGAAATCATTGATGCGTTCGATAAGACAGATGCAAATGATGAGATTCGTGCGGTGATCATGACCGGTGCTGGCGAAAGGGCCTTCTGCGCGGGGGCTGACCTTTCCGAAGGGGCCAAGACCTTTGACTATGAGGCGCGCGCGGATTCAGGCGAGGCAGGCCGAACTGACAAGACCGACATTCAGCGTGATGGCGGTGGCCGGGTCACCCTTCGGATATTTGACAGCCTCAAGCCTGTTATCGGCGCGATTAATGGTGCGGCTGTCGGGATTGGCGTCACGATGCAGCTGCCAATGGATATTCGGATTGCATCTGACAATGCGCGTTTTGGCTTCGTCTTCAATCGCCGCGGGATCAACCCGGAAGCCGCCTCAAGCTGGTTCCTGCCGCGTCTCGTGGGCATCCAGCAAGCGCTTGAATGGTGTTACTCAGGCCGGGTTTTTCCAGCCGAAGAGGCGCTAAAGGGAGGCCTCATTCACTCGATTCACCCGCAGGCAGATCTTATCAGTGTGGCCAAAGCCATGGCGAACGAGATCGCTGAAAACACCGCTGCTGTTTCGACAACCCTGACCCGGCAGATGATGTGGCGGATGCTCGGCGCAAGCCATCCGATGGAGGCTCATATCGTTGACAGCGCAGCGATTTACTCACGCGGCCAAACCGAAGACGCCAAAGAAGGTGTGATGAGTTTCCTTGAGAAACGTAAACCGGTTTATCCGGTTAAAGTGTCTGACGGCATGCCGAACTTCTTCCCATGGTGGGAAAAACCCGGGTTCGAATGGATCGGCGAGGACTAGATCGCGATAAGCTTAGGTCAGCGCGGCGTCGATCAGCAGGTAAGTTGCAAGGCGCGCGCTGGCATTCTTGTTGGAGGCGTAAGTGTTCTCCAGAGCGTTCAGCGCATCGGACGCTTCAAGTGCCAGGAAATCACGTGCCAGGACCATTAGTTCACTGTCGGTCGCAAGCCGTTTGCGTACGCGGTCGACCTGACGCCCAACGGTTTGATTGATCGCACTCTTGCGCTGAACTTCGCCTTTGCGAGCTGCAGCGGCAACTTTCTTCTTGTCACGCGGGCGGAAGACCTCTGTCAGGCGTATGCCAGAGTCTTCAAGACGGGCGACCAGGCCTTCCGCTGTTTCTTCGCGGGACAGGGTTGGACGCTCTTCACGTTCCATATCTGCAATAATTTCGCTGAGCGAGTTTCCGTTCGTTTGCAATAGCGGGGGCAGATGCCCGCCTTGCATGACGTCATCCTCAGCGCTTGGTTCGTCGATGACTTCATCGAACACAGCGTCTTCGATCAGCGCCTCGATCTCGGTCTCTGGCTGTCCCGTATCTGCAACATGCCGTGTTTCGCCTTTCAGCTCAGCCTCGGCATCTTTCAGCATCGCCTGTGCCATGCGGTCCGCGCTGGTCTCAAATAGGTCGTCCTCAACGGCTTGCGACGGAGATTCCGCCGGTGCTGCTTTCGGAGCTTCCATTGTGATCGGCGGCGCTGCTTCTGCGACCGGCTTTTGCGACGGCGTATCGGCCGTGTCGAAAATGGCTTCGGCTGCCTCAGCAGGTGTTGGTTCAGCAGCCTGACGTATGACCGCCCGCTGCGGCGTTGGCGGGTTGCCAACATTCGGGTTTGAGGCGACGTAGGCCCGGCGCTCGGCAATATCCATTTCGGCGCGCGCCGCCATACCGGCAGCCCTGACCGCGGCAGCGGCCTGCTTGCCGGCATCTTTCAATCCAGCCAGCGACTTGGCCGCCGCTTCAGAGGACTCCAATGTGCGTTTCTGGATCTCGGCGCTCGCTTCGCGGGCACCATCCAGTGCTGTGCGCACAGCTTCGAGCAGACGATCGCCTGTTGTGCCAGCCGCAGCCGCCGCAAGTTCACCGGCGCGTGATGCGGTTTCAACAGTCTTGCGAGACTGTTCCAGTTTCTCTTCCATGCGCGCAATCGCAAAGAGAAGCGTTTCATTTCTCTGACCCGCCTCGGCTGCCAATGTGTCCATAGCGGCAATCTTCTGTGCCAGTGAACGCCCCGTTTGATCCAGCGTCCCAAGGCGATGTTCCAGATTGCTTTCGGCGCGAGCGACTTCAGTTGCTGCCGTCTTGGCTGATTCAACCATCAGCTCGGACTGGCGCGGAATAGCCTCGTTGATCAGACTGGCCTGCTCGCGCAGATCCTTGGCGAGCTTTTCAAGTCCGGTGCGCTCAAGTTCAAGACGTACCGCAAGATCGCGGGCATTATCAGCGCTCGCATAGGTAACGGATTCCAGACGCTGTCTCTCGTCGCCGATTTCACCTGCCATGGCTTTCATCGCAGACAAGGCATGCCCCATGGCGCGATCAACATCAGCCGTCGCTTGAACCATTTGGTCGGCAAAGGCTTTGGCGCCTTCTCCGGCATTCTCAGCGGGTGTCAGAAGTCTGGCAGCGGCCTCAAGGACAACCGCATTGGTCGCGGCTGCGCGTTTGTGCTCATGCGCCATGAACCCGGCCATAATCAGCATTGCGCCAGGAATGAACAGACCGAGACCGCCAGCGACAAGAGCGACGGGACCGGTTGCGGCGATGGTCGGCCAGCCAAACACAGCAAGTAATCCGGTTATGCTGGCACCCCACCAGAGCAGGGCTAAGCCAAGACCGGACCAGACGATCCAACTCGATTGCGATCGCGCTTGATCGAGCCTGTCGATGGCTTGATTAGGACGATGCACGATGACGGTTTCTACTTCACTCATAATCTTCACTATACACCCGAGCGTGGCAAAAATGCGAGGAATTGTTACATTTCAAAGACGTTATACTCTTCCTGACTGAAGACCGCGTGAACAAGACCGCCAATCTCTAGCCGAGAATTGCCTGAATTGTAGCAAGATTCACGCCAGTTGGCGCATTCAAGGCTTTGAACTCTCGTGTGGCGCGAACAAAAGACCCGTATTCACATCTGCGTGGGGGGCTTGCCAAAGCGCGGCCAAAATGGTTCGGGTGCCTCTCAGCATATAAATTTCACAGCGAAAGCGAATTGAGTGGTTCCGCAGTTGCCGGAATCATCCAATGTTCTGAGCGTTTGGCCACTCGGCGGCGGTGGCAGGCGGTACTGACAGGAGGGCATCACTATGGCGGCACAGGATCCATATTCAAAAATTGATCTGATCGGTTTCAATCTGAAAATGCTGGCGAAGGGACACAAACGCTCCCTTCTGATCAGCGCAGGTTCGATGGAGGACAAGGCGTTTCTGCTTGAAGCATGCAAGAAGATGGAGGCGATTGGGGTTGGACTTTACGCAACACCGGGCACGCATCGCTTCCTCAAGGAGCACGGGGTTGAGTCGATTGCGGCCCGGAAGATCTCCAGCGGCGAGGAGCCGAACATCCAGACGCTGATCAGCAATGGCAAGGTCGATTTCGTTGTCAACATCCTCACGGGTGACACAACTTATGATGAAGCTTCTGATGCTGCCAGCATTCGCTCGCTTTCGGTCAAGCATGGGATTCCGATCTATACGGACCGTGATGTTGCTCGCGAAACGATCCGGCTGGTCGTCAAAGACCTCGAGGCTGGCACCTATAGTTACAAGATCAGATCGGATGACAGCCCATGGGATTTGAAGGCGCGCTTCCTTGAGCTTGTGCGCCAAAAGGGCGGCTTCTCAAACCATCATGGCCATTTCGACAAAGCTTATCTGATTTCACCGGAAAACCTGGCCCTCGGTTTTGCTGATATGGAGAAGAAGTGGGAACTTTATCGCCACCTGAAAGAGAACTACACACACGAAGATCTCGTCGAGCGGATCTCACGCGCCTTGCAAACCGTCGTGGACCAGGGCGCTCAATATTGTCGGACCATGGTGGACGCTGACAGCATTATCGGTTTGAAGCCGATCCATGCGGCTGTTGAGGTCAAGGACCGGTTTAAGCACAAGATCAATTTCGAAATTGGCGTGCAGCCCCTCGAAGGCGTGCTCGATGAAGCTTCACAGGCGCAGTATATCGAGGCATGTAAGCTCGCTGATTTCTGCGGTGGCTTGCCGTCCCGCGATCGCCCGCAGGAGGAAAAGCACCTCGACATCGTTATGAATACGGCCAAAGAGCTAGGTAAGATGGTCGAGGTTCATGTCGATCAAGAGAACAATCCTTATCAGAATGAGACGGAGCTGCTCTGTCTGAAAACGATCGAGCACGGTATGCAGGGCCGGGTTTACGGTATCCATTCCATCTCCGTTGCGGCAAAAGACGAGAGTGAGCAGAACCGTATCGCCAAGCTTTGCAAGGAAGCTGATGTGGGCATTGTGATCTGTCCATCGGCCGCGCTCAGCATGAAGCAGCTGCCGATGACCGCTCCGCTGCACAACTCGATCGGACCGTTTGTGAAGTTCAAGGAAGCCGGTGTGCGGACTTATCTCGGCATCGACAATATCAATGACCTGTTCATGCCGATTGTCGATGGGGACATGTGGACCGAGGTGCGCATCCTGATGGAGGCGTGTCGTTACTATGATCTTGAGCAGGTCGCAGACTGGGCAACCCAACCTCCGCTGCATGTTGTGAATGCCTCTGATCGGATTGCAGCAGAATAGGGCCTCGACGCAGCGTCACAGACATCGCTGCTTGCACCATAGGGTGACGAAAGCTACGAAGCACCCCATATCTTTAACGGCGCGGCATCTCGCGCCGTTTTAAATGGAGACAGGATGTCAAAAGAAGAGATCTTGGAGTTTAACGGCACCATCGTGGAACTCCTGCCGAATGCAACATTTCGAGTGAAGCTTGAAAATGATCACGAAATCATCGGCTACACGGCTGGCAAGATGCGCAAGAACCGCATCCGTATTCTGACCGGCGACAAGGTATTGGTCGAAATGACCCCGTACGACCTCACCAAAGGTCGCATCACCTACCGTTTCAAATAGGGTGCTCGCGTGAGCGACCCCAAGGTTCCAGATGGATTTGAACGGCACTTTCGCCGTTCCGCAGTCACCGATCCATGGGAACCAATCTATTCCAGAAAAACTGATACTTCGCTTCAGATGGGGCTCGTCCTTGCCGAGGCGCATTGCAACTCACGCGGTCTGGTTCATGGGGGCGTCATTGCGGCGCTTTCTGACAATGCTATGGGATTGTCCTGCGTCGGGGCTTTGATGTCGACAGGGCGCGGGGTCGGCAAAGGCCTGGTGACCATATCCCTTGGTGTCGACTATCTGGGCAGCGCCAAGCTTGGTGAGTGGTTGGAAATTGATCCTGAGCCAGTGAAGGTCGGGGGCTCGATCTGCTTTGTGCGAGCCCTGGTGCGCGGTGATGGAACGCCCGTCGCTATGGCGAACGCGACTTTCAAGATACTCTGATGGGGAACGCTCCTTTGGTTCTGGCCAGTGCGTCGCCGCGTCGTCAGCAATTGTTGGCGCAGGTCGGCATCACGCCTGACAAGATAAAACCCGCTAACATAGATGAAACGCCCCGCAAGGATGAGCTGCCACGCGCCTATGCCATTCGTATGGGGCGCGAGAAAGCGCAGGCTGTTCATGCCGCTGGTCAGTTTACACTGGCCGGGGACACCGTTGTATCTGTGGGGCGTCGCATCTTGCCCAAGGCGGAGACGGCGGATGAGGTGCGTGACTGTCTGAACCTGATGTCAGGCCGCGCTCATCATGTCATGACGTCTGTTACGCTGATCGGCCCAAACGGCGAGACTGCGGATCGTTTGAACGACACGCGTGTTATCCTTAAGCGCCTTACAGGTGAGGAAATCAAGGCCTATTGCGATAGCGGCGAGGGTATCGGCAAAGCCGGTGGGTACGGCATTCAGGGTTCGGCGGGCGGTTTCGTCAGACAGATTAGCGGTAGTTATACCGGTATTGTCGGGCTGCCCCTTTTTGAAACGCTGAGTTTGCTGCGCGGGTTTGGCTACCGGTTGTAAAAGTCGAACTCGATTTCGTATTGCAGATCGCCGCGCCCCATTGAGAGGTCGTAATTTCCAAAATCGTAGACATAATCGAACCGGACCGATTGGGTCGGCAGCAAAGTCGCATCGCGAAGGCGGATGGAATTACGAAACTCCAGCAAGCGAACCGGGCCACTGCTTAAATCGGCCAGGCTCGATACATTCGCAATCTCGCGGATGTAATTACCGTTACGCGTGTTGCTGCCATAGGACATGCCGGCATCGGTGCCGGAGCGGTTGACGTCATAGGTCAGCGATATGCCTGAAAGATCTGCGACTGTCCCGAAGCCGGACCCTGTCGCGATCGCTTGCCCGGTCAGATAGAAGTCGGTTGTTGACGACACATAGAAGCTACGTTGTGCCGATGTGTTGGCCGCCACAAGGTCTGTTGCAACCGTTAGGTTGAACGGGTCCATCGTGTCCCCGGCATCCAGAAAGCCGCTATTGTTCAAGTCACCCGGCATCAAATCTGGGGTGCCGTCACCATTGGTATCTATGCCAAGCATAATGCTCTGCTCTTCAAGCGGAGCGGTTGTCAGGCCTTCAGTGATTGAGCCAGTGATGACTGGATTGACCTCGCCTGTGCCTTGAAACGGGTTACCGGTCCACGGGATCATGCGCCCACCAACCGGCACATTCCCGCCGGTTGCGAAAACATAGTTGTCATAGACGTCGAAGCTGACGCCATCATGCACAACAACGCAGCCATAGTTGCGGCAATAAAAATCTGAATCGAGCCAGGATGCATATGCTGGCACAAGCATAAACGGGCCCCAAGCGAGTGCCAGGAGCCCGGATATCCGCGATATATATCGCGTTGCCTTATTCCAGACTTGTGTCTTCATCCGTTCCTACTGGCGTCATCTCGACTGCAGCTTCTTCCAGTACAAGCGGTGCTTCAAAGGCTTGCATCACGCTTACGCCACTCGAATTTTGTGGCGCGAAGATGTTTTCGAGCGCAACTTTGATGCTGGGATTGGCAGGTAGATCGCCAGTCAGAGGCATTGTCAGGTCACGGCGGCCTTCGTTCAGGACAACCAGATTATTGATCGGCATGACAAGCGGTTCGCCGGTGTCGCCAGTAATTTCTACCTCGCCGCGAAGCCGGGCATGGGCATTGCCGTCATTCTCAAATGTGAGATCAAGGGCAGGTGCCCCGGTCTCATCAAGTGACAGGTTTGCAGCCTTGATCTCGGGTTTGCTCTCGGCATTGCCCATTGTCAGGTAGAACAGGCTTGCGATCTGATACTTTTTCCAGACACCGGACTGACCAGAGCGTTCTTCGGGCAAAATCGTGGACGCAATCAGCGCGAAGCGGAAGTCGCCCTCACGCGTTGTGCGCATCGGGGCTGACATGTCGACGACGACTTGCTGTGTCTCACCCGGTTCAAGCGTTATGAAGGCCGGGCTGAAACGCACCCACTCTGATGCAGAATCCTCGCGTTCCCCGGGCGGCGCGAGCTGGATCTGGCCTTGATCGTCTAACGTCCAGTCGGCGAGACCAATCGTCAGTGCGATTTTCTGTTCTTGATGAACATTACCAAGGTTTACAATCTGGCGCTGACGTTCGCCTGGCTCAACCGTCATCTCAACGGTCGTCGGCTGCAAGCCAATTCCGAAGCCGCTTGCCGGGGCGATAGCCAGCACAAGAGCAGACGCAATAAATCCAGTTTTCAGAGCTTTCATAAATCGCATTGTTTGCGCATTCCTTCGAGAAAAAGAGATCATCTTCTCAAATGCTTAGCTCAACAGGGTTACTGAGGGGTTTCCAAAACCACACAGGTGCTTGCGAGGGCGAGGCCTGTCGACTAGATGCGAAACCATGAAACTGTTTGGTAAGAAACGCCACAAACACGTCGCGGCAGACCTCGGCTCTGTACCCGGACGCGCACGCGCAGAGCGGGAACTGACCCTGGAGGATCACGGGTTTCTGCGCGAAGGCTTTCAGAACCTACACCAGATCAGCGGCGAGATGTGGCGCTCAAACCAGCCCAATCCGCGCCAGATTGCCGAGCACGCCCAACAGCGGGGCATCAAGACGATTATCAATCTTCGCGGTCCCAGTACGCGGGGCTACTATCTGCTGGAGAAGGAAAAGTGCGACGAGCTTGGGATTGAACTCATCGATTTTCAGGTCTTCTCGCGCGACACGCCAACCGTTGAGACGGTGCTCGCAGCGCGTGATCTGTTTGAGCGCATCGACTATCCCGCACTCATGCACTGCAAGTCAGGCGCAGACCGCGCTGGTTTGATGAGTGTCTTGTATATGATCTTCCGTCAAAAGCAGCCGGTTCAGGTTGCTCTGCAGCAATTGTCGAAGCGTTTCCTGCATCTGCGTGAGGGGAAAACCGGGCTTCTGGACGCTTTCTTTGAAGCTTATCTCGCAGCGAATGAGGCTGAACCAAAGCCCTTTGAGCACTGGCTTGAGCAAGACTATGACCGGGAAAATGTGAAGCAGGCGTTTCTGCAGACACGCGCTGCCAAACTCTCGCTTGATCGTATCCTGCGCCGCGAATGAGGGCTTTTTTGCTGGCCACTGTTCGAGATTCGTGGAAACTTGCCCGTGCGAAACGACAAAGGAAGGGGTTCGCACATGAAAAAGGTCATTATAGCGTCCGTAGCGGCAATGACACTCGCCGCATGTGGCGGTGGCGGCAATCTCGAAGCAAAGCTTACAGCATCCTGTCTTGAAGACGGGGATATGACCGAGGAGCAGTGTGAATGCATGACGACTGCGGCTGTTGATGGTCTGGATAATGACTTGCTGTCCAAGATGGTCGATGCGTCCGAGGCAGAAGACAGTGATGCTGCAATGATGGAGATCATGACGGAGTTCACACCCGAACAGCAAAGCCAGTTCATGGGTGTCATGATGGGCGCGATGACAACCTGCAACGTGATGGGCTAAACACCCTTTCCGTGTTGATATTTAGGGGATACCGAAGTTTCGGTCGGACCAAGAACAGGTCTTGTAGATTTAGGAAATAGAGCAATGAAATTCTTTATTATCAATAGCTTTCGCCTGATGGTTTATGTGGCGTATATCGCCACCATCGTGGTTGGCTTGGGCTTGGCCTATTTTAACGGCATCGTCCACAAGGGCGCATTTATGGAAGAGGTCTTCCAGATTGGCGGGCAGCTGGGGCAGGTGTTGACCTTTGTCTTCTTTGCTGTCGGCGGCTGGGTTGTTGCGAGTGTTGTAGCGGGCTTGATCGTCACGCTGCTCGATATCCGCGATGACATTAATGATCGTTTGCCTGATGCGCGGCGCGACGACTAGAACCTGAGAAGACGATGGGACGGGAATGACTTTACTCCAAGTTGCTGCAGTCTATGTGGCCGCAAACCTGCTCATTCTGGTCTGGTTGGCCATAAGGGTTGTGTCCCACCGGATTAAGGGACGAATTTCAATGGGCGACGGCGGGTCGGAAGAACTCGCCGTCGCGATACGCGTGCATGGCAACGCGACAGAGTATGTGCCGGGGGCTTTGGTCGGTCTTGTGCTGATCGCCTTGCTCTCCGCACCAGTGTGGATGATCCATGCCATTGGCGGCACGCTGACCCTGGCCCGCTTGCTGCATCCGATCGGCATGTCCGGTGGGCCTTTGATCTTCCGGCAGATAGCGATCATGCTGTCCTGGCTGGTTCTGATCAGTTTGGCAGTTGCGCTTTTGTATCTCACCTTTAGCTAGGCGACATGACGAATGCGGATATGAGCCTGGGCTCTATTTTTAAAGAAAGCTTGGACGGTGCACGTGCGGTAATCGTCCCCTCGCTGCCATGGTTAGCATTGTTTGCATTCGTTGCAGGCTATCGTGCCTGGACCAGCGCGGGACTTGCGGGCAGCCAAGCCAGCTTAGCTGTTGAGGCGGGTCTGTTCCTCTGCCTGCTATATGTCGGGTGCTTGTTTTCAGCGGTAATGTACAAGCGCTTGCTTCCTGAGACCGGATCAAAGCTACGAAGCATCGCCTTGCGGCTTAGTCTGGCAAATCTGCTGCTCTACATGGCGGTGTTGATCATCTTGTTTATCCTCGCGCTGTTTCTTTCCATTTTCAGCGGCGTAATGGTTGGCCTGACCGACTATGATCCCTCAAATGCTGACCCATCCGAAATTGCGAGTTCACTGGCAGCGCTTCAGGAAAGCGGAACCATCTGGCCACTCTACATTCTGCTCGCCGCATCGATTGCAGGGATGGTCTGGTTTGCGCTTCGTATGATCGTGTTCGGTGCAGCGACCGTAGCGGCTGGTAAGGTCACGGTGTTCCAATCCTGGGCGTGGACCAAGCGGCATGTGTTGAAGATTCTAGGGCTGGCGATCGTCCTGCAGGCGCTTGTCTTCGCCGTTTTGTTCGCTGCGGGCGAAGCGCTGACGAACGCTCTTGGCGTTCCATCTACGCTCTTATTGACGTTCGAACGGGAGTCGACGCTTCAGTTTGAGTTTGGTGAGGCTGAGCGCACCTTGGATCAAATTGGCATCGGTACGGCAATCCGCACGTTTTTGCTTGCACCCTTCTGGTGGCTTGGGCATGCCTTGGCCGTCGCGCTTTATCGACGACTTGCGCCTGAAGATCAGGCGATTACACCTGCTTCAAGCAACTGATCAATATCAGCGCCGGCATACCCAAGGCCCTCAAGCACGGATCTGGAATGTTCCCCCATGCGAGGAGACGGCCCCTTTGGACCGTCATGGGTTCCCGGAAAGCGAATGGGCGAGGCGGGTGAGGAGAAGGTCGATCCATCCCCACTGGCACTTGGCACCTGAGTAATACCGCCGGCCGCCATGACTTGCGGGTCCTTGGCTACCTCGGCCAGCGTTTGAACCGGCGCCCAGGCCAGTGACTCAGTATCCAGACGTTCGGCCAGTTCAGCTTTTGTGAACGCCCCAAAAGCTGCATCGAGCATTTTAACCAGCTCCGCAGAATTCGTCCGGCGGCCTTTGGAGGAGGTGAAACGCTCATCTTCAATCAAGTGATCGAGCCCCGCAGCCCGGCAAATCGGCGGCCAGTCAACATTGCCCTGACGCGACACGATACAGATCCATGACCCATCGCTCGTTTTGAAGAAGTTCATGAGTGGCTGAATTTGTTCATGGCGGGATTTTGTTGACCCAATACGATTAAAGAAAAGCTGGATTGCAAAATCAGACCCAAGCGCGAAAAGGGCTGCCCGTAAAAGAGAAGCTTCCACCAGTTGGCCTTTTCCGGTGCGTGCGGCCTGAACCAGCGCTGCGCAAATACCCGCCGCCGCTGCCATACTGGTCGTGTGATCTCCGAACGCAGTGCGAAGCGCGAAAGGGTCTTGTCCCTTCGGTACGGTAAGGGCGCCGACACCGGCCCGTGACCAGAAGGACGCAACATCAAATCCTGGCCGGTTGGCATCTGGCCCTTCAAGACCATAGCCCGTCAGGGTGCAATAAACGAGCTTTGGATTGGCTGCCATAAGCGTCGCGTGATCGAGCCCAGCGCGCTCCAAACCGCCCGGGCGAACATTTGTCAGGAAGACATCGGCGTCACTTGCAAGCTGGTGAAGGATTTTCACACCTTCGGGCGTTCTCGTATCCAGAACGATCGATTTCTTGCCGCGATTGTCAAAGTCAAACACCGGATTATCGGCAATGTCGGTTCCGATTGTCGAAAAGAAGTTCCGAATTGGATCGCCGCCGGGTGGCTCAATCTTGATCACATCAGCGCCCCAGTCACTCAGTATACTCCCGGCACCGGGCGCGGCCATATAAGTTGCGTGTTCAATGACCCGAATGCCGTCCAGCATTATTTCCTCCGAGATCTTGTGGCGTTCCCCGTCGGGGTTGGTAAACTAGGTGTTAACCCGAAACGGGCAACTGTCGAGATGTCCCCGAGGTCAATGAGAGAGCAGGCATATGACCGTTCAGAGTATGCGTCCTGAGTTAAGCGAGAGCGACATTGTCCGCCTGATGAAAGGTGAGACATCCGAGGAGCGCGCAACGGTCGCGCATCGTGTCTGCCGCCGCATAGCTATTGATGTTTTAAGCGAGGAAGAACGGCGATACGCTGACGAGATTATCTCAATTCTCGCGCGGGATACGGCTGAGCTGGTGCGCCGAACCTTGTCGGTTACACTGCGCAACTCGCCGCGTTTGCCGCGTGAGATTGCCCTCCAGCTCGCTCAGGATGTCGAATCAGTTGCGATTCCCGTACTGGAAAACTCACCGGTCTTTACCGATGAAGATCTGATAGAGTTGGTACTCGCCGTCAGCAGCGCGAAACAGACCGCTATCGCGTCCCGCGGAACAGTTTCAAGCGCGCTCGCTGAGGTGATCTGTGAGTACGCCTCGGAGAATGCTGTTGAGGCCGTAGCCGCAAATGCGGGCGCTGACCTCACCGATAAAGCCTTTGAGGACACTGTCGGGCGGTTCCCGACCAATCCATCGGTTCAGGAATCGATCGTGATGCGCAATCATGTCCCGGTTCACATTGCCGAGAAGATGGTCTCGCTTGTGTCTGGCGAAGTGTTTGACATGCTTATCAACCGTCATGAGTTACCCGCACAGATGGCAATTGATCTGGCGGCTGGGGCCCGCGAACGGGCCACGATTGATTTGGTTGAGCAAGCCGGGCGCACGACCGACATGCCGCGTTTCGTTCAGCAGCTGTGTCTAAACGGTCGTCTGACCCATTCCTTGATCATGCGTGCATTGTGCGTCGGCCATATGCCCTTTGTCGAGCATGCGCTGGCAGAGCTGTCAGGGGTACCTCATACGCGGGTCTGGCTGATGATCCATGATGCCGGGCCGCTCGGTCTGCAGGCCATCTTTGACCGCGCTGGCTTGCATCGTAAGCTTTTGCCCGCGTTCCGCGCTGCGGTTAAAGTCTTTCACGAGCTTGAACTCGACGGCGAGGACAATGATCGCGCCCGTTTCAGAATGCGAATGATCGAACGCGTCCTGACGCAGTTTCAGGCGATCCCAAAAGAAGACCTGGATTACCTGCTTGAGAAGCTAGACGCTTATGCTGAGCAGGCCAAACGGCGCGACGAGTCAGCCGCTTAGGCGTCAGCTCGCGGGCGAATGCCATAATCAACGCCAAGCGAGGCAAGATAGTCGCCGTCACGCCACGGGGCGTTTTCTGCGATAACGTACATGCCACTCGCATTCGCTGCTTCCACGCGCTTGTTCAGATCCGGTTCGTGGTTCAGGTGACGTGCATCAATGCGCAGGCTGTCGAACAGAAGACGCAGGCTGGACCCAAGCGGAGCGGTCCAGGTCTTCGTGAGATCAACAGATACCCGAAAGCCGCAGCGGCGTAGGGCTTCGATACCGGATTGTGCGGTTTTGGAGGGGAGTGCGAGCGCCGCGTCAGAGACCTCGATACAGATCTCCTGCGGACAGAGGTGCGTGCGATGGATGGCCGCGTCACAAAGCACCGCCGTATCTGGATGGATCAGGCTTGCCAATGGGGCAGATACGATGACCGGACGTTCCGTCGTCCGCTTGTGGGCTTCATTTGCAACCGTCTCAAGGTGATCGCTGAACCACTCAGCCGGAGACTGGGCATCATCAGGCCCGCCAAACAGGGCTTGCGCTCTCGGGCCGAAGACAGCCCGGTCTTCAAACCGTCGCTCCGTTTCCACATACAGGTTAGTCGTTTCGCCTGTTTGCAGATGGACTACCGGGGCAAACCGGAAGGCGGGCGTGAGTTTGGACGAAGATGAAGGGGTATGGGACTGAGGCATTCTGCTTCCGTAACGCTGGGTTAAGGCGTGCATGTATCGCAGTCATATTGAGATCACGCGCATTCAGAGGCGCGGATTTTCGAGAAATTTGATTTAGTTTGGCAGGAAACCCCATGAGCGAAACCCCCGACACCCCCCGTCTTTCAGCCACCGTCCTGTTGCTGCGGGATGCACCTGATTTGCAGGTTCTGATGGTGAAGCGCCACTATCAAATCGACTTTGCCGCAGGCGCGCTCGTCTTTCCAGGTGGGAAAGCCAATCCTGAAGACAGTGATCCGGCCTGGGCCGAGCTCTGCGATGGAGATTGCGACGGACAGGACCGCGCCGCGCGCATCGCTGCTGTTCGTGAAGCTTATGAAGAGGCAGGCATTATTCTGGCACGGCATGCAGGCGAACGTGGGGCGGGCGGTGCTTTGGTCGGACCGGATATCGCGAAGGCGCTGGACCCGATGCGCGCTGCGATTGATCGCCGTGAGGAAAGTTTTCTGGAGCTGATGCGTGCGCATAATCTGGTATTGGCGCTCGATACACTGGTTCACTTTGGTCACTGGATCACGCCGACCATGATGCCAAAGCGATTTGATACACATTTTTATCTTGCGCCGACCCCGCCGGATCAGGTCGCAGAGTTTGATGGCCGCGAAACCACCGATGCTGTCTGGCTGGGGGGACAGCAGGCGCTGGATATGGAAGCGGCGGGCGAAGCGACAGTGATCTTCCCGACACGCATGAACCTTGGAAAACTTGCCGAGGTTCAAAGCGTTGACGCAGCCATAAAAAGGTTTGCTTCAGAGACTGTAGTGACAGTATTACCGGAGGTGGGGAAAGACGCAGATGGAGCGCCTTGCCTACATATCCCTGCCGAAGCGGCCTATATTCAAACGACTGAGCCACTCGGCAAAGTTGCCAATGTTGCGCGGAAGTAATAGCTGCTATGCAACCATAACACATTACCAGAAATCTGAATCCTCATTAAAGTCTTCTATGTGATTTATTATGAAGAAGCGTATAGAGCTATAGTAATAGCCTTTTTGGAGTAGAAACGGGTGGCTTCTGAACTAACCCTAAAGCAGATCAAGGATGCTGTTCCAGAGCGGTGCTTCGAGGTGAATCCAGCGCGTTCGATCGCGTATTTGCTGTTTGATCTCATATGTATCGGGATATGTTACGCTCTGCTCGCCAATACATCGGCCTGGTACTTTGAGTGGCTGCTTATTTTCCTTATCGGAACACTCTGTTGGTCACTTTTCGTGCTTGGTCATGATGCCGGTCACGGGGTTTTCGCAAAGACCAGACTAGGCAATACGATTGCCGGCGTGGTGACGCATGGACCGCTGCTTGTGCCGTATCGCGGGTGGCAACGCTCACATGCTCTGCATCATGGTGGAACGGGGCATTTCGAACGCGAGGAGGTGTTTCGTGCGTGCCGGCAGGAAGATGATCGGCTGTTCCGCAAAATCCTTTTCCGTTCTGGCATATTTATCTTATTGGGATGGCCAATGTATAAATTGGGCTTTCGGAATATTGGCACCTATAGTCCGATCAGTGGCAGCCACTACCTCACGACCAGTAAGCTCTACACGCCGTCCATACGCGGATCGTGGCTCGCCAGTATTGCCGCCAATGCTGTGTTTCTGGCTATCTATATCTCCCTGAGCTACGCCTATGGCTGGGGCTTTGTCGTGAAATACATCCTTGCCCCTTATTTGATCTATGGGGCCTGGCTCACCTTCATGACATGGATGCAGCACGTCTCGGAGGAAGTGCCGGTCTATACGGGTGAGGACTGGACCTTTTTGAACGGAGCGCTCAGCTCAGTTGATCGCAATTACGGACCGTTCAACTGGATCACCCATAATACAGGCAACTATCACGTGATCCATCACCTGTTCCCGACTATCCCGCACTATCATCTGAAAGAGGCGACGGAGGCGATACGCCCGATACTGGGTGATCGTTATCTGAAGTCAGACCGGTTTGTTCTGTTTGACATGGTGCGCAGTCTGATCGCTTGCCACTATGTTGTGCCCGGTGAGGGGCGCGAGGTTTACAAGTCCGAGTTTCCTTTTGCTGCAAACTATGGGGCAGGGGAGAAACCTCAGCCAATGGCTGCTGAGTAAGCCAGTCCCCGTGTCTGAATAGCTATTCGTTTTCACCTAAACGCTTTTGCTGAGGAGGCGGTCTTCGTTCCATTCCAGGGCATCCGCGATATAGCGACAACCCGTTGACCGGGGCCAGCCCGTACATTCTGATCTTTCAGGAAGTCGGCGGCGGTAAATACGTTGCCAGTCTGGATTTTGATTAGCGCTTATAGGCGAGCGGTTGCTGGCTTTCATCAAGCTCGAGATAGCGGTCCCGCAACTTCGTCTGACGGGATTCGAGTGATTGGCGTTGACCATCGATAACGACCAGCTCAGGCGCGCTCATCACTTCCAGAGGATCGCCATCCCATAAGACTAGATCGGCGACAGCGCCCGGGGTGACACGGCCCAGGCCCTCAAATCCGAACATGTCAGCGGGTGTGGTGGTGATCGACGCCATCGCATCGTCAAAACTCACTCCATTTGCCACGGCATTACCCGCGCTTTGCAGGGTCAGCCGTGTCTGGTGACCGCTATTGCTCAAATGGACAAAGGCGGTTGTGACCCCAGCCGATAGCAGGCGTTCAGCGTTTCGGGAGGTTGCCCCCAGCGCCGCGAAACTGCTCGGCAAATTGTCAAACGGATCGATGATGACAGAAATATCAGCGGCCGCGAGCTCATCCGCGACGAGCCAACCCTCATCGGCATCAAGGATGGTGATATTCAGAAGCGGATTTTCTTCCTTCAGCGCGATAACTTTGCGAATATCGCTGGCGCGGCTGGCCTCAATCATCATCAGCTGCTGGCCACGCACCGCCGGTCCGAAAGCCTGTGCGTCATTGCGTGTCAGGGTATCGCCTTCATTATGAGTGATGAACCGCCCAGGATACCCACGCGCATCGGCAAATGCACCGCGCAAAGCAGCCCACGCGGCTGGCCGCGAGCCGCCTGCCATGTCCGCGCCACCTTCGCTGAGATCGATATACACAAAGGCCCGGTCGTTCGTGATGGAGCCCGGTCGGCCGGACGTGTCGGCCAGAAAGCCCTGACCGGCAATCATGCTGGCCCCGTTGCCCGGTGCACCGGCGATACGGGTAACCCCTTCAATGCGAGTCACGGCGACATTTGTTGCAGCTGGGTTGAACCCGTCTGCGGCTTCCAACGCGACCGATAGCGGCGATGCCCCGGCGCTGATATCATTGCTAGCGTCTTCAGCGCCAACTTCCGACAAACCGACACGGGAGAAAGCTGAGATAATACCCGGTGTCAGCCATTTCCCATCGGCGTTGATGGTCTCGAAGCTGCTTGGCGGGGCAAGGTTTATCCCGACACCGGTAATCTCTCCGTCAGAAACGATCACCGTGGCGCTGTTCAGCGTGCCGGCATTGGTGCCTGTCCAGACCTTGGCATTGACGATGGCAAAGTCTTGCGCTGCGGCATTCATGGAAAGCACAAGCGCTGAAACTGTAGAAAGTGTAAGCGTGCGGATCATTTGACGTCTCCCTCACCAGGTTGTCCAAGCTCGAAATCCATCACCGGGATACGATCTGGATTACCGCGCTCGTACATCACAGCCCCGTCGACCATGACGAGATCGGCCTTTGTGTAGACGCTGAACGGATCCCCGGACCATACGACCACGTCGGCATCCTTGCCGGGCTCCAGAGAGCCGGTCTGGTCAAACACACCGAGCGACTTTGCCGGGTTGGCTGAGAGCCATAACCAGGCTTCAGCCTTGGAAATGTCTATACCCGCCCGCTGACCATCCGCCAGCGCTTTCGCAGCTTCCTGGTTCAGGCGCTGGATACCAATATCATCATCTGAGTGCACGATCGCGCATGCGCCTGCCTTGTGCACCATCGGAATGTTCTCCCGGACGCCGTCATAGGCCTCCATCTTGAAGCCCCACCAGTCGGCCCACATTGCAGAACAGGCGCCGTAATCAGCAAGCTTGTCGGCGATTTTGTAGCTTTCCACTGCGTGGTGAAAACTGGTCACCTTGTAACCAAACTCATTCGACAGATCCATGATCTGCGCCATTTCATCGGCGCGGTAGCAGTGCATGTGAACCAGAATTTCGCCGTTCAACACGCCCATCAGGGTGTCCAGCTCAAGATCGCGTGTCGGCGGCGTTCCGCCTTCCTCGGCATAGGTGTCCCACGCGCGCTTGTATTCGACGGCCTTCGCCCAGGCCATGCGATAACCAGCAAGATTGCCCATTCGGGAATAAGGTGCACCGCCCGGGAAACGCCCACCACCATAGCCATAGACGCGTTTCGGGTTCTCGCCGCAGGCCATTTTCAATGTGTAGGGGGCATCTGGGAACTTCATGCCCTGCACGGTGCGGCTGGGGACATTTTTCAGGATCACACCGCGCCCGCCAAACAGGTTGGCTGAGCCAGGCAGGACCTGGAGCGATGTAATCCCGCCTGCAAGAGCGCGGGAGAAGCCCGGGTCTTGTGGCCACACGCCATGCTCGGCCCAAACCTCAGCTGTTACCGCGCCTGAGATCTCATTTCCATCGCCGTGCGCTGAGACGCTTGGGCTCGGATAAACGCCCAGGTGGGAGTGGTTGTCGATGATGCCCGGTGTCACCCAGCGCCCAGTCGCATCGATGACTTCAGCGCCTTCCGGGGCTTCAAGCTCCGCGCCGATGTCGCTGACCTTGCCATCGGTTAGCAGGACATCGCCATTCTCAATCAAACCGCCAAGCCCATCGAGAACTGTGGCGTCCTTCAGCAAAACCGTATCTGAAGGGTAGGGCGTATAGGTCGACGGATAGGGGTTGAGGTTGATCTCGACCTTGTCCTCATCCGCGCTGGATTCACCGCTAGAGCCCCCGCCGCCACAGGCCGCCATCATTACAAGCAGACCGGTCAAGGCTCCGGCAAATAGATGTGATCGCTTCATCAGTACCCCAATTGCTTACTTGCTGTTGAGTAACATGCTAACCCAAAGTTCTGAAAGTGGAGATGTCGGATCACAGCTGGCGAATGCAGCTTTCCTCCGATAGATCGACTTCGAAAGTGGGCGCGGTGGGAGACGTTTGGTGCGTCTTGCGCGCCACTGTTTTGATCGCCCGTGCCAACGCAGCCTTGCCAACCTTGATCGCGCTATGCGTTCCTGATCGGGTTGGTGACAATCGAAATTGATCTCGAATGAAGCTGTCAGTGTAGACCGAATTGGCTTCGATCAGGGATCCGATGGTCATGTACTCACACGATAGTGAGACATTGACGCAGTCTTCATTCTGAACCCGGTGCGGCGCCATTTGGGGCCAGGTCAGTCCCATCCCTGGCAAGAGATCAATGACTGTCGCGTGATCATCAAAATGCGTTTCGAAGGGCAATCCCTCTTCCTTACGCATGTGTACTAGGTCTTCGATTATCGCGCTGGGGGCAAAGGCCTCATCGGCTGGATAGAGCCAGATACGTTTCTTCCCCCGCAATTGCAGCAGAGCGACAATCGGAACGTCCAGATGATAATGGACATGCACATTCGGCGACGAGATTAGCAGCCCCATATCCTTCTTGCGCAGCTTGCGTGAGACGGCAGTTTCAAGGCTACCGAAAATCTCGTTGGCGATGGGTTGCAGCTCAGGTAGTTTCAGGTTGGCTTCTCTCAGGTTCAACCAGATCTGGCCGCGCTGGACCGCTTGCATGATTTCAGCGCCGGTCGCGTCCCTCGCCGTCCCTCGGATCGCGGGGGCCTCACCCTCTCCGTGTGCGCCAAAGGTCCAGATGCCAAGATCTTCCCGTGGATAGGCATCCAGTAGCGCGGCCAGGCCTTCGTCTGAAAAGGCCGCCTGGCTGCCAAGATCATGCGAGGCTTGCAAGATATCAGAGCCAAATCGCGCTTTAGCGTTGCTCGGCCACGTTACATTCATGGCATTCTCTTTCTTCTAAATGCATCTCTACAGACTATCTGCGCACAGGAATGCAATCTGTATACCGCACTACGGATACAGAGGCCAAGTCAGGTCCGCGAAAGCTAAACTCGCTGCTTTTTGAAGCGGCCTAGATATCGAGATCATCGGCAAAGTGGGCATTTTCCTGAATGAACCGGAAGCGGTGCTCTGCCTTTTTGCCCATCAGTGTATCGATCAGCTGCGCCGGCTTCACTTCGGTCAGTTCATCTATACTGTCCGGCAAGGTAATACGCGCCAATGTGCGCGTTTCCGGGTTCATAGTTGTATCTTTCAACTGACCGGAATTCATCTCACCAAGACCCTTGAAGCGTCCGATCTCAACGGCCTGACTGGGTTTAAACTCCAGCTCAAGCAGCAGTTCTTTCTCTTCATCATCCATCGCGTAGACAATCTTGCCTTTGTAGGACAGGCGATAGAGCGGTGGCAGCGCCATATAGAGGCGCCCGCTTTCGATCAGGCCCGGCATCATCTTGAAGAAAAACGTGATTAGCAGCGCCGCGATGTGCGCTCCATCCACATCCGCATCGGTCATGATGATGATTTTTTCATAGCGAAGATCGTCAAGGCTGAAGCGAGATCCGGTCCCAACGCCAAGCGCCAGCAACAGGTCGGATAATTCCTGATTGGCTTCCATCTTTTCAGCCGTCGCTGAGGCCACGTTCAATATCTTACCGCGCAGGGGATGGATGGCTTGAGTTTTGCGGTCACGCGCTTGTTTCGCTGTGCCGCCCGCTGAATCCCCCTCCACAAAGAAGATCTCTGTGCCTTCGGGCCCGGGGTTCGAACAATCCGCCAGCTTGCCGGGCAGGCGCAGACGTTTTGTTGCCGACTTGCGGGAGATTTCCTTGGCTTTGCGCCGCTTTGCGCGCTCGTCGGCGCGATCAATCGCCCAGACAAGCAGCTTGTCAGCCTCCTTGGGGCTACCAGCCAGCCAGTGATCGAAACGGTCACGCACCGCGTTTTCAACCAGCCGGAACGCTGCGGTGGTCGAGAGCTTGTCTTTCGTCTGGCCGACGAATTCCGGATTACTGATAAATACAGACAAAAGCAGACCCGAATGGCCCATAATGTCATCTGCTGTGATTGACGTACCCTTCTTCTGACCCGTCAGGTCAGCATAATTGCGCATCGCTTTAGTAATCGCAGAGCGAAATCCAGCTTCATGCGTGCCACCATCCGGCGTTGGGATCGTATTACAGTAAGATCGGGCAAACCCGTCATTCTCACCAAAGCCAGCGGCGGTCCAGGCAATTGCCCATTCGACCTTGCCTTCGCCGGTTTCGACGAGCCCGCTAAAGTGCTGCTCTGTGATTGTGGCCTTGCCCTTGAACACTTCATCTAGCTGATCAGCGAGGCCGTTCGGGTAAGACAGCGTTGCTTCAGCCGGGACTTTTGAGTCCTCCGGCAGCAGTTCAGGGGCGCAGCTCCAGCGCACTTCCACACCGCGATAGAGATACGCCTTAGAGCGTGTCATCTGGAACAGGCGTTGCGGTTTAAAGCGCAGCTTCTCGCCAAAGATCTCATAATCGGGCTTGAATCGGACGGTTGTACCGCGCCGGTTGGGGGCTGCGCCCTTCAGCTCAAGCGGTCCCGTGACGACACCGCGCTCAAAGGCTTGAAAATACAGCTTCTTGTCACGCGCAACTTCGACTTCCATCCGCTCTGACAAGGCATTCACGACAGAAGAGCCGACCCCGTGCAGACCGCCAGCGGTCTGATACGCCTTGTTCGAGAACTTACCGCCCGCATGCAGCGTGGTCATAATGACTTCAAGTGCAGACTTACCAGGGTATTTTGGGTGTTCACCCACCGGGATACCGCGGCCATTGTCCGTTACGCTGACATAGCCATCCGCCGCGACCTCGACCTCAATACGCGAGGCGTGGCCAGCGACAGCTTCATCCATCGAGTTGTCGAGAATTTCAGCAAACAGGTGGTGATAGGCACGCTCATCGGTGCCACCAATATACATGCCGGGCCGTTTGCGGACCGGCTCAAGGCCTTCGAGGACTTCAATGTCCTTGGCGGAATATCCAGATGGATCAGGGGTCATATCGTCGAAAAGGTTCGTTTGCTTTGCAGCGCCCATAGTGGTTTCTTTCCCCGTAAGCCCATTCGCTAGGTGATTCCAAGGACTTCCATCATGACGAGTATGATTAATACGTCATTAACTCTCCGATGTGGCGTAGAAATTCCCAATCGGCCCGCTAAGGCGGCAAGACCGCAATAGATTGCCATTGCGTCCGATTTGGTCAGCGCCTATCAGGCAGCCCTGAAAGAGAGACAGCTTGCATGACTTTGAACATTTCGTCCGCGTTCGATAGCGGCAACATCCTAGTGAAGGATGCGTCTGACCCGTCCAATGTTCGCCTCGAGATCAATAAGGACAATGATTCTGACTTCTACCAATGGTTCTATTTTCGCGTCACAGGCGAGCGCGGGGCCGAAATTCGCCTAATAATTGAAAATGCAGGTGGTGCGGCCTATCCCTTGGGCTGGGACAATTACAATGCTGTTGTGTCCTATGACCTTATGGAGTGGACACGCGTTCCGACATCCTATGACGGCACGGCGCTCACCATCGAAACCAAGTTGAGCCGCGACTCTGTCTATATCGCCTACTTCGCGCCCTATCCAAGCGACCGCCACGCGCAGCTTGTGGCTGGTGCGCAGGGCAGCGGCGCTGCGCGGCTCTCCATTCTTGGACAAACGCTGGATGGCCGCGACATGGACTTGCTGACCATTGGCCAGCCGGACGAGGGCAAACCAAACCTTTGGATTACGGCCCGCCAGCATCCCGGTGAGACAATGGCTGAGTGGTGGATGGAAGGCTTTCTCGAACGCCTGCTCGATCTGACCGATGAGATGGCGATGAAACTACGAGAGCAGGCGGTGCTACATATTGTGCCGAACATGAACCCGGATGGCAGCGCGCGTGGGCACTTGCGCACGAATGCGGCCGGCGTGAACCTCAACCGTGAATGGCAAACCCCGACCATGGAAAAGAGCCCGGAAGTCTATCTGGTGCTTGAAGAGATGAAGAAAACCGGTGTTGATTTCGCGCTCGATGTCCACGGCGATGAGGCTCTGCCTTACAATTTCATCGCGGGCACGGAAGGCATCCCGAGCTGGACGGAGACACAGGCGGCGCTCCTGAACGGTTTTAAACATGCTTATGTCTCATCCAGCGGCGGCGAGTTTCAGACCAAACATGGCTACCCGGTCAATAAACCCGGAAACGCCAATCTGAACATTTGCAGCAATGCACTCGCTGAACGGTTCGACTGCCTCGCCATGACGCTGGAAATGCCGTTCAAGGACAATGCTGAACTGCCAGACGAGCGTGTTGGCTGGTCGCCCTTACGATCCAAACGGCTCGGCGCGAACGTGATTGAGGCGATCCTGACCGTCTTGCCGGATCTTAAGTAAGCTCGGCCCAGGCCTGATCGATTAGGCGATAGCTTTCGATCCGAGACGCCGTACCGTCTGTGATCGACAGAATGAAGAGCTCATTTGCTTCGGCTTCTTGAGCCTTTGCCAAGAGCTGCTGAGCGACCGCACCTGCTTCTCCGATGACGGCTCGCGAAGGCTGAACCAGCGGAGCTTCCCTGAGATACACCGCCGCATCATCAGCGCTCTGGTAGGGATGAAAATGTCCAGCCGTTCGCCGTAAGGTCCACGCCGCCATGGAGCTTGCAAGATGCTGCGCTTCTTCCTCGGTTTTGGCAGCCAAAGCTGCAAGCCCGATGGCGCACCATGGATTTTGCGCGAACGGGGACGGCTTGAACGCCTCCCTATAGGCGGCTAAGGCGGCCGCCGCGCCGCCGGGGTTGAGAAAGTCTGCAAAGGCCAGTTTCAGCCCCATGGCACCGGCAAAAGCGGCTGATTCTTGAGAGGAGCAGAGCATCCACATGTCCGGCAGGTCGGCATTTGGGCGGGCTGCAATGCCCCGGGCGCGATGATCATCCGGCAGGGCCGTGTGGCCGCTTGCGTCCAGCAGCCAGTCCAGCAACATACGCAGCATTTGCGGAAAGGCCTGCGCTCCGGGGCCAAGCAAAGCTGCCGAAGCGCGTGGATCAGCGCCTGTCGCGCGGCCAAGGCCGATTTCAGTGCGCCCAGGATGAAGCGCGCTCAGCGTATTTGCGACTTCTGCGATCTTTAGCGGCGAGTAATTCGGCAGCATGATGCCGCCCGATCCGATCTTCAAACGCGATGTCCGCGCGGCAAGATCAGCAATCAGGACTTCTGGCGCTGTGCCAGCAAAGCTGTTCGTATTGTGATGTTCCTGAACCCAATAGGATCGATATCGCATCCCGTCAGCCGCTTTCGCCAGCGCGCGGGTCTGTTGAAGTGCGTCGCGGGCATTGCGGCCTTCAAAGATTGGTGAGGGGTCAAGGATTGACAGAACCGGTCTCATGCAAGCGTTCTGGGCGAAACAGATTCGATGCACAAGGCTGGAGAAGAATATGCGTGTGTGGCTGTATACCCTGGTTGGACTGATACTGGTCGCTTGCTCCGCTGAGGTCGAAACATCTGAGCCGTTCTCTGAACTTGCAGTCCGCGAGGCTGCACCGACAGGACCATTGCCCGCCTCACCTTATCCAACATCTTACACAATTGATCTAGCTGTTGATCCTCGGGAGACCAGATTTGGCGGAACCGTTACGATGGACGTTCAATTCGATACGTCCTCAAGCGGATTTTACCTGCATGGAAGAGGACTTGATGTCAGCGCGGTTGAGCTGACTATGGACGGTGAGACGGTTTCTGGCACTTGGTATGATGTGCACGAAACCGGCGTTGCGTGGATACAGTTTCCGGTAATAATGGGCCCGGGCACTGTCTCCGTCGCTATCGACTATTCGACAGCGTTTGATGTGAACCTGTCGGGCCTCTTTAAAGTGACCGAGCAAGGCGATGCCTACGCGCTCGCCAAGTCAGAGAGCATTCAGGCGCGGCGGTTCATGCCGGGCTTTGACCAGCCTGCTTTCAAGGCTCCGGTGACAACGATCCTGACCATCCCGGAGGGCATGCAGGCGATTACGAACACTTTGGAAGTCGAGCGAGACCTCACTGGCAGCGGGCATGAGCGGATTGTCTTTGCCGTCACGCGGCCCTTGCCGACATACCTCTTGTCGCTGGCCGTCGGGAACTTTGACGTTGTTGAAGCAGGCGTCCTGCCGCCGAATGATGTGCGCTCAGAGCCGATCCCCCTGCGCGGGTTTGCGCGGCGCGGTAAAGGGCCGGAACTCGCCTTTGCGCTTGAAACTGCGCCGGACCTGGTCGAAATCTTCGAGGAAGCGCTTCAGCTGCCTTACCCCTACAAAAAGCTCGATATCGTCGCTGCGCCGCAATGGCCCTCGGGAGCCACAGAGCTAGCAGCAGCGCTTACTTATCGCGAAAGCCGTATTCTCGCCGGGCCGGACATTGGTCCCGCCGCGCGCCGCTCGCTGCTCGCGATCCATGCGCATGAAATTGGGCATATGTGGTTCGGCAACCTCGTGACACCGCCCTGGTGGGATGATCTCTGGCTGAAAGAGGCCTTTGCAAGCTGGGGCGAGGGGGCGAGCCTTTCTGTCTGGGAACCGGATGGCGGCTATGAGCTCGATGCGATTGCCGATGGCATCCGCGCCATGGAACTCGACAGTCTGGCGAGCGCCCGCGCCGTTCGTGAGCCTATTACCCGAAGCGAGACCATCCGCAGTGCTTATGATGCGATAACCTACAATAAAGGCCTTGCCGTGATTGGAATGGTCGATGCGTATTTCGGCGCAGATGTCTTCCGCCCGGCGCTCGGCGAATATGTGAAGGCCTATGAAGACGGGATCGCTGATAGCCCGCAATTCTTTGACGTTATCGGGGATGTGACTTTCGAACCGCAGTTGACCGATGTGTTTCAGAGTTTCGTGGAGCAGAGTGGCTTACCTCTTATCACGGTTTCCGAACTCGAGGATGGGCGTGAGGTCTTCACCCAGTCACGCTATGCGCCGCTTGGGAGTGAGCTTGAAGATGATCGGTTGTGGGTGATCCCCTTCTGCGTTCGTGTCGGCAGACCCGACCGCCAGACCAGCTTTTGCACGATCTTTTCGCAGAAGATCTATTCTTTCGGCTATTTGATACGCGAGGATGCTTGGAAGAATACGTGGCTTTTGCCTAATTCAAACGGGTCGGGCTATTGGCGTTTTTCGATGCCGCATGACATGTGGCAGGCACTTGGCCGCGGCTTTGATCAACTCTCACCCAGCGAGCAAATGGCAGCGCTGGATAGTGTTGGGGCCGAGTTCGCCGCCGGGCGAATTGGCGTTGATACCGTATGGCGGTTCATCGATGAGGGCGCAAAGGCTGAGGAACGCAGGGTGGTTTCGGCGGCGATAAGACAAGCAGGACGTTTCAAGCCTCTGGTCGAAAGCGATCCAGCAGCTTTTGCAGGGTATAAGGCCAGCGTCGCAGATATATTTGAGGCGCGCCTTGAAGCGCTTGAGCGGCAGGGCGGCGATGGTGAAAATGAGGTCATTCTGCGAACCGAACTGGACAGTCTCATGGTTGTTGTCGCTGAGGACGCAGAGCGAAGACGCGCCCTTGCGGAGGCTGCAACCAACTATATCCGCGATCCTGGGGCATCGTCTGAGATAACAAGCGATAATTTCTACACCGCGTTCGCCATTGCCATGCAGGAGGGTGGCGGGCCGATGCTTGAGACGCTGCTGGAAGTGCGCCAAAGCTCCGACGATCCGGTATTAGAGATGGCGATCGCCTACGCGATCGGCGAAAATTCAGATCCGGCGCTGACACCCCGCATTTTGGATCTCGCGCTCTCCGGCGATTTGGGGAGCCGCGAAAGCCTGACGCTCGTTTCGGGGCAGATGTGGCAACCTGAAACGCAGGCTCAGACCTGGGATTGGTTACAGGCCAATTTCGCCGAGTTTGTCGAGGTTATTCCACGCCAGCGCGGATTGTCGACACCGGCTTTGGCGCGGCCACTTTGCAGTGACAGAGGTCTATCCGAAATGGCCGCCTTGTTTGAGGCAAATGCAGATCTGGTGCCGGGCTATGAGCTGTCATTCGAGCAAACCAAAGAACGTATGCAGCTCTGTATCGCGCTGAGTGAAAGCAAAGCGGATGAGGTCCGCGCCTTCTTCACCGAGCGCTAATCGCCGCGCACTTAGTCGTCCTTGTCGTCATCATCATCGTTGTCTCGGTTGCGGCCAAACAGTGATCCGAGCGCGCTGTTGGCCTCATCGCGAAGCTGAGATTCGATATCTGAGGATGCTCCGTCATCCGCATCGCCTGAGCCGACAACGTCACCCAGAATGGACCCGAGCGGTCCCTCAACACGGCTGGTGATCTCATCGGCAATGCGTGACTTCGCCTGATCCGCAACAATCTGCGAGATCATATCATAGTCAGGCCCGATGCTAGGGCTTGTCCACGACCCGGAAATCAGAACCGGGATTGGAATATCATTCAGGGCCACGCTGGTGCCTTGCCCAGCGGCATTCACATCAACGGAGGGCACGAGGCGAATATTCAGCGTCCGCGCGCCGAGATCGATTGAGCCGCTGCCAGCCACCGATACGACCGGATTATCAAAGCTCAGCTCATCAATCGTCGCGACGCCGTTCACAAACTCCAGATCACCAAGCAGGCTGGAGAAGTCTGTCTCCGCGCCGGGTGACAAGGCACCTGAGAAGGCATCAAGACTTAGATTGTTGATGTCCAACGTACTGAGGTTCTGCGCCGTGCGCGCCCACTGTCCAAGATTGACGCCTGCAACAGCGCCTTCTGCCAGTTCGGTCCCAAATGAGCCATCGAGATCATTGATCAGAGCTTTGAGACTATTCCCGTTGGACGACAGGTTGAGGTTTACCCCGCCAATACCCGTCATCCCACTATAGCCGGTGAACGCCTCCAGAAGCTTCTGTGCTGCGATCCCGGTGGCACTTGCATCAACGCTCATGCGCGGGGTTGCACTACTGGCATTCAGCTCGAGAGCCCCCGCCCAGTCGCCATCAAAAGCCCGAAAACCTGGCCTGTCATCCTCCTGCTGAAACGCTGCGCTCAACTTGCCGGCGACAAGGTCGACGTCCAGCAAGGCATCATCCAGCGTGATCTGGTTTAGCGTTACCGAACTCGCGGAGACGCGAACATCGGCGTCGACAAGGTTCAAACTATCGAGCGCGAGCGGGTCGTCACTCCAGTCCTCGTTGAGCGATGGCTCGGTGTCGGCCTCAGCCTCGCCACCTAGGAACGGCGACAGGTCCAGCGCCCCGGTCGTGAGATCCGCTTCGATTTTGGGGCGAGGGCCTGAGATGTCAGCTCCGAGAGAGCCTGTTACGGTTTGATCGTCGAGTTGTAGTGTCGCCTCGCTCAGGGATGGGCGGGTCAGGGAGCCCTGCGTCTGGCCTTTGATCGAGAACGAGCCGAGCCCCTCGCCATCCGCAAGCTCTGTACCGAACTGGGCAAGCAAGCGCCTCAAGTCGCCGCTTGAAACCTCAAGTGAGCCATCAAGTGCCTGATCACCGCCTAGGGAAAAAGCCCCGGAATAAAGCGTCGAAAGCAGGTCACTATTCTGGTTCAGTTTGATGTTGCTGAGGTTGGGACTGTCGAGCGCGCCAGAGAGATCTGCCTGCAAATCAACCTCACCGAGCGTCGCAAGGGCTGTCATAAGCGCCGGGTCAAGTGTCAGAAAGCGTTCAATACGGTCCGTTTTCAGGTCGATTGAGGCATTGATAGACTGCGCTGCGCCAAGATCGACACCGCCTGTCACATCGAGCTCAATCCCGGTAGCCTCGAACGTCATTCTTGAAAAATCGATTTTTGGCCCGGTGGCTGGCCCTGAAACGGTGCCACGCGCGATCAGGGTCTCGATCTCGTTGCCTTTGAAAGGCAGGTCAGCTCCGATAAACTGGATCAGTGTGCCGATCGTTTCGGAACTGATATCAAAAGAACCGCCAAGCGTTGGCAGATCACCCAGAGTGAGTGCGCCATTATAAGCGACGCGGCCATAATCTGTATCGAGTTCGATCTCCAGATCCGCCGCTTCAGCGGCCAGTAGCTGTTCAATCGTATCGAGCGCGACATCGTAGGCGAAGGCCTGTCCATTGATGCGCCCACTTCCGTTTGAGGAGAAAGGCTGATTAAGTGCCGTCAGCCGCGCTTCGGCACTAAACTCGCTCAGCGCATATTGGTCGCCGGTTTTGCGATCAATGTAGGTGACGGAAGCGTTCTCGATAAAGGCCCGGTCAATGCCGGTTTCGAAGCTGCCGCCTTCTTCGGTCTCTGTTGTCTCTGACGCCTCTGATGTCGTCCCGACAATCCAGTTTGCACGGCCATCTTCCAATTGTTCAAGGCGTATCCGTGTGTCACGCAGGCCGACTTCGCTGATTTCCACCTTGCCCGTCAGCAGCGGTAGCAGCTTGACCTTCCCGATCAGTTCACCTGCCTCGATCATATGCTCGCCTTCAAAACCCTCCGGGTTGGCAACCTGCGCGCCTTCAATTCGCGCTGAGATGCTTGGGAAGAGGGACAGTCGGGCGTCACCGAGAAGCGTCACCTCGCGGTCCAGCGCCGTGCTGGCTGTTTGCTCAATCTGAGATTTGTAGACCGAGGAGGGGATCAGATTCGGGACGATGATCAGCGCCGCCACAAGGACAACAACCAAACCACCAATGATAAATGCAAAGCGTTTCATGGGAGTCTCAATCCGGTTTTATCTCTTCCTACTGCTCTTATGTGCATCTCATGTCAAAGTCATGGCAATTGCGGCTTGACCGGCTTAAAAGCACTGTCTAAATCACCGCTTCGCTGGAATGACAGCGATTGGAAATGCGCGGGTGTAGCTCAGCTGGTTAGAGTGCCGGCCTGTCACGCCGGAGGTCGCGGGTTCGAGCCCCGTCACTCGCGCCATTTTCAATATAATAAACGATTGTTTTTGTTGGATGTTTTCCAGATCAAAAATCAAGATCCAACCAGAACAACTGAACGAGTAACATTTTTTGCCGTATATAAGCGGCAAATTGAGCACAACATCAACCTCCAGCGCGATTGAACGAAACAAACTCTACAAGCCGTTGAGGGGGAGAGTATCAGCAATCTGTGGTGTGTGACGACAATCTCCATTTTGTCCAAAAGATACATCTGGCACCGTCGATCCAATAGGGGGGCGGTGTCTGTTTCGGTTAAGTGGAGACCGCGCTTTATCCGATTTTCCGCAAGTGAGAAACTGGACCGCTAAAGCTCGATTTTCGAACGCGTTTGATGGACCATCTCAGGGTGCGTCTCGCCCTAAATTATACTTGTTAGACTGTTTTAGTTAAATATAACAGTTTGCAAGAGCTGGATTATAAAAATGAGAGGAAATTCCAATGGCCAGACTGGCAGGAAAAGTTGCGCTCGTAACTGGTGGATCAAAGGGATTGGGCGAAGCCGATGCGAGACGAATGGCGATGGAAGGGGCTCAAGTCATCGTTGCAGACGTGGATACAGAAGCTGGACGCGCAGTCGCCGACGATATCGGTCAGTCTGCTGTGTTCAAGCAGCTCGACGTCTCGCAGGAAGAGGCCTGGAAAGACTTGATATCCGAAATTGAGCGGGACTATGGGCAGCTCAATGTGCTGGTCAATAATGCCGGGATTGTTGAGGCTGGAAACATTGAGACGCAATCGGCCGAAGACTTTCGCTTTGTGATGGCCGTGAGCGCGGACGGAACGTTTTATGGTTGCAAGCATGCGATGCGATTGATGAAAAAGTCTGGCATGTGCTCCATCATCAACATGGCATCGATCGCATCAGTGCAAGGTGAACCCTATGTGGCTGCCTATTCAGCCGCGAAGGGCGCGGTCGAAGCGCTAAGCCGCTCTATCGCGGTTCATTGCGCGCTTTCAAAATATACGATCCGGTGTAACTCCATCCATCCATCCGGTATTGTCACACCAATGGTCATGGGCATCGGACAGAAGGTTGTGAGTGCCGGCTTGATTTCACTTGAAGATTTGGACGCCGCGTCACAGGCTAGTAAACTCGGCGAACCCGACGATGTTGCTCACACAGTTGTATTCCTGGCTTCAGACGAATCCAAGTTCATCAACGGCGCTGCTATCCGAGTGGATAATGCAATGTCAGCGGTCGCCGGAATTGTGCCGGAGTAGATATTCATGGCCCCTCAAGAAAACACTGTAGAGGATCGTTTCGCGATAATCGATGCCATCCATCGCTATTGTCATACGCCCGATCTCACAGCTTTTAGCAATCCAGTGCCCATGACTATGATGGGTTTTACCGACCCAGTCCTCTTGGGTTAGTTCCTGGCAAATTCCGAGACCGGATGCCTCTTACCCAGATAGACGTGCGCGAAGCCCGGAATGTTTCCGAGCGCGAATTCCCTTTCAATGCGTTCCTCGAACGGCCGAATGGTCGACATACTTCGATAGGCTTTTAACCGCTCTTCTTGGCTCATTTGCGGCCAACATAAAAAAGACAATCGCGCTTGTTTCGTGTTAGATGATTTGTTTTACTGCAGGCCATAATACTGACGGGAGACACGTCGAGCCCATGGGAAGCGAACGGCTAAAAGGCAAAATCGCGCTAATTAGTGGCGGCGCGAGTGGCATCGGTGCTGCAACAGCGCGGCGTTTTATCGAGGATGGCGCGCAGGTTATTCTTGGGGACGTGAACCTTGAAAAAGCTGAGGCATTGGCTGCAGCGCTTGGGCCTGGCGCTAAGGCAATTATGCTGGATGTGCGCGACCCGGCACAGTGGCAGTCCGCCTTCACATTAGCTGCTGAAGTCGGGGCCGTCACGACGGTGATCAACTCGGCAGGCATTTCAATTCCCGGTTCAATCGAAGACATCGATCTGGAACAGTTTCGAGCGATCCTGCAGGTGAATTTGGAAGGTGTGTTTCTTGGATGTAAATATGGCGTTGAAGCGATGAAGGACGGAACGGGCGGCGCGATCATAAATATCGGTTCGACCCTGAGTATTCGGCCTGGTGCGATTTTCGCGGCTTACTCATCCTCGAAAGGCGGTATGCGCATTCTAAGCCGCTCGGTGGCGCTCCACTGCGCAGAGCAAGGCTATGACATACGCGTAAATACGGTGCTCCCTGGCGCGATTGCGACGGAAATGGTGGAAGGTTACATCGCAGCCGGTATCAATGCCGGTCAAACGCGTGAGGACGTTATCGAGGGCTTCGCAAGCACTCATCCCATGAAACGTTTGGGCGAAGCTGAGGAGGTCGCAAACGCGGCTGCCTTTCTCGCCTCCGACGAAGCCTCGTTTACAACGGGTACCGACCTCGCGATCGATGGCGGTTTTCTCGCTTGAATACAGAATGGCGATGCGTTTGAGTATTTGCCGAGCATTCTTTTGCGCGGTGTGACCAATTTAAATGTCACTTACACAAAGAAGCCTCGCCGATAATCGTCGTCTTGGTTGAACTATCTGCCATTACGTTTTCCAGAGAGTTTGGACTCTTTGACATGAACCAGCCGTCCGCAACAAACAATTACCACCGCACGCTTTGTTTGCTTTAGCTTACTGAATAGCTGAACAAAGCGACTAGGTTTGCGACGCCGCCGCGATGGAGGCGTTGACATCTGCGCCGGTTGGGTTGCCGCGTAACGTTAAGCCGCCATTGATTTGGAGCGTTTGTCCGGAAATGAAACTGCCATCTTGCGCCAGCCATACCGCTGCATCTGCAATATCTTCAGATGTTCCGACCCGACCGAGCGGATAACGCGCCACAAACGCATCTTCCAGTCCAGGAATAGCGCCGAATTCGGTCGTCATCGGGGTTTTTGTATAACCCGGAGAAACGGTGTTTAGTTTAACGCCGAATGGGCCGAGTTCGACCGCAAAACAGCGCATGAGCGACTCGCTGGCCGCCTTGGTTGCGATATAAGCGGCATGGTTTTCAATAATCGCTTCAACCGTCGCCGAAGACACCTGGATGAGAGACCCACCGCCATTGTCTTTCATGTATCCGCCGACGGCTTGAACGAAGAAATATGCTCCTTTGAAATGAATGCTGGAGATTGTGTCTAACTCTTCTTCGGTGACATCTAAGCTGGGGGTCAGCAAATTAAGACCAACGGCGTTCACCCCGACATCGCAGCCGCCATATGTTTTGACTGTATGTTTAACGAGATTTTCGAGGTCCGCTTTTTGAGTAATGTCCGAAATAAAATAAGAGCCGCCAATCTCGGATGCGAGAGATTTAAGAGGCGCTTCATGGCGCCCGGCGACAACGACTTTTGCTCCCTCAGTCGCAAAGCGTTTGGCAATCGCTTGCCCCATATTGCCGGCTCCGGCGGCGCCAAGAATAATCGCTATTTTTCCTGATAAATCCATGCCGAAAGGTCTTCCTGTAAATTCAATGGTTGTATGTCGGTTTAATTGCTCAGCATTCGGTCGAGCGTTTCATGCCAGAAGCGAATACGTGACTCCTGTCCTGACAAGTATTCGCGCTTAAACCCGCGCGAACTCAGCCCCTTTTGTTGCGAACTCCAAACTTCGACATCTTGATCAATTGCGGGACCACACGACACCTCTGGAAATGGGCCTTGAATATGTTCAGGAACGAAATCAGCCGGGAAGGTTTGGTCCATCACAGCGCAATAGTATTCGCGCTCGCCATGCGGGAACCACATGAAATACCAGAAGTCGAATAAGCACTTGCTTGGATCAGTGGGGTGCGGGTTCGTTCGTGTAAAGATCGCGCCGTCAGGCTTTAGGCTGAGCGACAAATTGGGAAAGAGAATGTAGTGAAAATTATCTGTGAGTTGGGCATCAACAAATCCAGAATAGTCAAACCCTTTTTCGCTGCCCTTTTCTCGTTTGGCTTTTTGTAGCGCCATGCGCATGGAATGAGGGTTGGCGCGAAAGTCTTCTGGCTCAAGATCCCAGAATTTCAGCTCATTGGCCATCATCTCCAGAATGGTATCGGTTTCTCCTTTGAGAGAACGGCTCGGCCCTCCGCCAGGCATAATCAGGCGCGTATGACCCAACGGCTCATACATATCGAACTGACTGAACGAGTAATGCTGCTCCATCACGTATTTCGTTTGTGGATGGACGAAGGGAAGGTGGTAGGACTCGTTGAAATTGTCCTGTGGTATTTTCCAGTTGAAATCGCCTTCAATGGTTACATGGTGGATCCGCTTCATCTGTTCCATTTGATAGGTATCGATCTGAGCCTTCAAAGGGCCCAAATGCTGCTCGAGGGGGGCAATCTCCTCATCCAGAGAATACCAAACGAAGCCGGCCCAGACTTCACAAGGCAATTCTGACAGGCTCAGCTTTCCGCATGGATTGCCTTGCGGATAGTCTTCCGCACATGGGGCGAACTTGAGTTGTCCTTCCAGGCTAAATCTCCAGCCATGATAGCGGCAGGTCACGTTTTTCTGGTGCGAGCTCGCATCATCGATCAGGCGGTTTCCTCGATGCGGACAGACATTGTAGAATGCCCGGATCTTTTGATCCGTTCCGCGCATACAGATGACAGACTCTTTTCCGATCTCCGTACTGATAATATCTCCGGGCTGCGATAGATCGGCTTCGACACCCGCAATCAGCCAGGTTTTGGTCCAGAGCTTATCCCACTCCATTTGCATGTACTTATCCGAGAAGTAACGCTCACCGGTAAGTGGGGTGTCGCCCAATTTGGGATCGGCGACTTTTGTTGTGTCTATCAGCGCTGTCGCAGATATGTTCTCTAGTTTGCCCATATGTGTTCTCCCTGGATAGAGCACTTATTTACATCGCCTATAAAACAGTCTAACGGGATTGTTTTTCAATGTCGACAGGATTTCCAATGTCTGGTGAAAATAGCAAAGCCGAAGACATCGTTACCATTGAGGCCATCCCGCATGCCTTTGCACGCGCGTTAGACCGGCGCGATGCAGACGCGATCCGGGCCTGCTTTCATCCCGATGGGATTGATGATCATGGCATGTTCAAAGGCACGGTCGACGAATTTGTGCCCTGGGTCTTGAATGAGCTCGCGCGCTATGAGCGTACTCAACACATGATCAACACACAAACCGTCAAGATCAATGGTACAAAAGCGGGGTGCGAGAGTTATTTCTATTCTCACCATGTGCTTGCTGGACCCGAAGGGCCGCTTCAGATGAGGGTGTCCGGTCGCTACCTCGACACGATGGAAAAACGAGACGGGGTTTGGCGCATAACGCTTCGAAACTTTGTGGTAGACTGGACGGATATGTCGCCGCTTCAGGAAGTCCCAAGCGAGGATGGTGTCACGATTTGGCAAGGCCGCGCGGATGCAGAGGATCCGTCTTACGCATTCTTTGCTAAGTTCGAGTAATTGAGCTGGCGCGATGGTGACCCATCAGGATCATCCCTGATCACCAATCCGTCCTTATCGACCAACCGCTGCAGTCCCAAGAAAGCCAAGTTGGCTGGCCTTGAACACAGCCTGACTGCGGCTGACTGCATTCAGCTTTCGGCAAGCGTGTTTCAAATGGAACCGGACTGTTGCACTACTGCGCGACAGCAATAGTCCAATCTCTTTATCAGTTTTGCCAATCGCCACCCATTTCAGGCACTCGATTTCTCGCTTGGACAGTTTGCAATCTGACGGAATCCAGGCGCGGTGTTCGCGGACTTTGACGTAACCCGCTAAAAACCGACGAGACGCATCCTCCAGCGTGTAACTGACCTCTTCGAACAGTTTTGCAAAGTCTTGCGGTTTTTCGCCTTGCGGCGAGAAACTGACACTCCCAATCTGCCCAAATGGCAAATGAACTGGTACGCAAATGAGCGTTCCAGAGTTTTTAAAGGCTTCCACTTCTGACAAGTCTATATCGTGCAGCCAGGCATTGCTTTGGCGAGGATAGATGGCCTTGTCATCGACCCAAAATGCCTCGCTTTCGTATCTGCAAGCCCGCACGATTGGAGAACTTAGCGCCATCAAAGGCCGGTTCCACCAGGCATCCGGTGTTTCTTCCCAGCCAAAGACATCTGTCGCAAGCACGCGACCGTCTTGATCCGTCATTGGTGTTTTGGAAGCGATGTTCGAACAGGTCGCGACACGAAATCTTCCAAGTTCCCAGGCGATGTCTCGCAGGGCTTCGGCAGCGCGTCTAATGTCGCCTTCAGCCTTTACCACCGTTGAAGAAGCGGCAAACGTCATCGGTGTTTCCTCTCCAGACCTATAACTTATCAAAATTATTCGCGGTCGTTGTGCTGTTCAAGCTAGCAAAAAACGATCCAAAAAAAAGCAACAATGACTGTATATTGCGAAATGCTGCCAAAAAGGGAGCCGTGGACAGTTGTTTGCCCAATGCCATAAGAGCCCCGAATGCTGAATTTTGGTCCTACCGATGAACGCAATCTGCTGACCACAACATTGCGAAGGATCATTGGCAACCATTACAGCTCGCAAGAGCATGGCGAATACTCAAAGTCTGAAAACGACTTTCAGTGCTGATGTTTGAGTGACTTTGGCACAGAACTGATTTTTTGCTCATCTTCACTCCTTGGTTCAGTTACGATGAGCCAAAAATCCTCCTTAAGCAAAACAACCAAAGTGTCTCACTGTCGCTGAACCACTACAACGTTCAGCATAAAATCCTTCACCGCGTTCAGGCGATTGGACGAAACGGGTCAGAGCCGTCCCAGTCGCGTGCGGACTGTTTCATCATTTCAAAAAACTCGATCGAATCAGGACCCGGTTGCAGAACCTCAACAAGCCCCTGATCGCCGCCGAGTTAGTATTGGACGCGCTGAGTCATTGCGCCGTCGATGACAATGTTTGCGCCTGTCAGGAACGGAGCCGCGGAAGAGGCGGCAAAGACAATTAGATTTGCGACTTCCTCAGCGTTGCCCAATCGACCTGTTGGGATGGAGGCATGAATCGCATTGTAGAAATCTGGAAGATTGGCCTGAATATAATCCCATGCCCCACCAGGGATTTGAATGGGACCTGGAGAAATCGTGTTTACGCGAATGCCTTTTGGCGCGACTGAGCGCGACAGGTTTGACGCATAGTTGATCAACGCAGCCTTCATCGAATTCATCGATTGCGGGCCTGCAAATTCTTCAAGTGCAGCCGTTGTGCCGAGCACAATGATTGAAGCACTGTCAGACTGCTCCAGATGTGGCATCGCTGCTTCGATGCAACGAAATGTCGAGAGCAGATCAACTTCGAAATTCTTTTGCCAAGATTCTTCGCTGGCATGAGCTCCGCCGCCAGCAGATGCCATTGGAATCATAATATCGCATCCACCGAACGTATTGGCGGCGTTCTCTATCCAGGCAGAAATCGCATCTGCATTGGTGAGGTCCACGGCGGTCCCGATTGTCTTGCCGGATCCGGCCGCATCAATTTGAGAAACAGCTGCGTCAACACCTTCTTGGCCGCGCGCGCAGATCGCGACATTCGCGCCTTCTGCAGCGAACGTTTTGGCGGTCGCAAGTCCGATCCCTCGGCTTGCTCCAGCCATAAGAACATTTTTTCCTTTTAGATGCAGGTCCATGAGGCCCTCCCGTTAGCATGAGCGTTTTGAAATCCAAAAGGAGTGTAGCCTGCTAAAGAAAAAAAACAATCAATTCTGATCTTTTTTCGATTTTCCGCCCTTGCTCAACTCAGTCTTGAGCTTTGACATGGGTGCCAGCTGTGGACACGCCTTCGAGAACTTAAAAAATCGCCCGTCACCTCTCAAAAGTGACGGGCGAGTGGGAGGAAACTTAGAATTCAGCGCTGAGTTCGATGCCATATCTTCTGGTCGGCGCACCGACACCAAAATAGAATACCCCAGCATTCAGACCCGCATCCAACACGCCAGGATCCTCGTCAAAGATATCAAGACCGAACAAGGTGATCGCGTAATTTGGTTGATCACCCCTTGTCGTTGCTAAGGTTATCGACAGATCTGTGCTGTCCTGTGCGTCAATAATGTTACGGCCAAAAGGGTCCGGTGTTTGCTGAATGGAATGCTCAGCCGTGTAGCTATGACTACCATTCACTCGTAACTCAAACTCGTTTGAAAATGGACGTACATAGTCGAACCCAACAGAATATGTTGTCTCAGGCGCGTTTGTGACGATCCGGCCGTCGGACACATCGATCAGCGGCGCGGGCACCGTCGTCGATGTCAAATCGGGCACAAGGAACTCACTCACCTCAGCGTCCAGCAGCCCCAATGACCCACGTAACGTCAACTCATCTGTCGCGAGGAATAGAGCCTCAAGCTCAAACCCTGAATACTCAACTTTGGATGAGTTCTCGATCACCGTAGCTGTGACATTTGGATTGATGGGCGAGGCCCCAATAATCGGTTCCTGCTTGTCGTTATACTGTGTGAAAAATACGGTTGGATTTAAGCGCAGCCTGCGATCTGCGAGTTCCATACGCAAACCCGCCTCAAAACTATCGACCGTTTCAGGATCAAAAGGACCGATCTCATCAGGTACCGTCGCGCGGCCATTGAAACCGCCTGAGCGGAACCCTCTCGACCATCCACCAAATGCCATGATGTCGTCAGAGAAATCATATTGCAGGATGAGACGGCCAGTGACCTCATTCCAGTCGTCACTCACGGAGAACGCGCCCAAACCGTCAAAAATGAAGTCAATGTCAAAGTCTTTTTCTTCGTATGTGTAGCGTAATCCACCAGAAACCGACAATTGGTCAGTGATCTGATACGTTGCATCGAAGAATGCCGCATACGCGTTCAATTCCTGTCCTGCAGTGTAATTCCCAGACGGTGCACCAAACACAAAAACAGTTGCTGGCCCCATAAGGTCAGGACCGCCATCGCCGGCTGCGAGATCGTACTCTGTATTCATATAGAACAGACCGGCTACAAAGTCAGTCGCGCTGTTTAGCTGACCATCCAGGCGGAATTCCTGACTCAGCTGATCCAAATCCTGAAGCCGAGTAGAGATAAAAATTGGAACTTCAACCACGCCGGGAACAATCGCGGCATTGGGGGCACCAATATTGTCAAGCAGGATTTCTTCTTCTGTGCTGCGGTATCCGGTGATGGACGTAAAATTCAGATTAGGGTTAATCTCATACGTCACATTGGCGGTAAGTGCCTGCGACTCAAGTGCGTTCAAGGATGGGAAATCACGTACGTGCACGTCGAAGCCAGAGGCTTCAACAATATCGAACGAGGTCGAAGCGCATCCCGACGCATCAGATGTCACACTGACCCCCGGAATACCCAACGTCAGGATACAAAACACCTCTGTGTCCTGGCTCAAATTATAAATTGGCTGGGTGCCCGATTCATCATCGATGAAATCGACAGAAACCAGAGCCTGTAACTTCTCATTCGGCTCGAACAGGAAAGCTGCACCATATGAAAGCGAGTCGGCTAATTTGTCTGGTTCGCCGGTGGCAAGATTGTCGGAAAAAGTCTCGCTTGAATCAGAAAATACGTAAAACTTGCTCGACAGAACGTCGCCAATTTGCGGTGCATTCGCAACCGCCATGAACTCTTCCTGACCATTATTGCCCAACCGGCCCAGCAGGCGCAAACCAGCCTCTCCAGTCGGACGTGTCCGGTTTATGTTCAGCACACCGCCGACCGTGTTTCGCCCATACAAGGTTCCTTGTGGCCCGCGAAGCACTTCAACAGCCTCGACATCGAACAAATCAACCGACGCACCTGTATTTGTTGCCAGGAATACGCCGTCTACTGACACCCCGACGGCGGGTTCGTAGGTTTTTTCGATGTCAGCGAAGCCAATGCCACGAATGGTTGCGCCCAGTGTTTGACCGGAGAAACTAATGTCTGAAAATTCTACGTTTGGAACAAACTTCTCGATCTCATTAATTGTGTCGGCATGGGTGGCCTCCAATGCGGCTTGATCAAAAGCGGTTACCGCTAAGGGCACGTCTTGCAGAGATTCTGTGCGCTTACGAGCCGTAACGGTAATTGTGTCGAGTTGTTTGGTTTCTACTTCTTCAGATGCATCTTGCGCGCTGGACGCATCTTGTGCAAACGCAATTGGTGCAAAGGCTGTGGAGAGCAGACATGCTCCTAACAGCCGTTTCTGAAAACGGTTCATCTTGTAATCCTCCCTTTAGCTCAAGCGCTCGGCCTGAGTGGATATTTTTCAAAGGTCGTGACCGATGCTCGGTTCTTTTTGACCCCGCTCCACTCTATAACAGAAAAATAAAAAAGCCAGCAGTGCTGCTTGTATATTTTCAGCTCTCACAAACCGTCCAATTGAAGCTCAACGCTCCAAGAGGGGAGTACGATTGACGCGAAATCGCCGGTGGCGGCGTAGGAGTTACGGTTGTGGTGGCGATGCCAAGTCGATGATAGCGCCCAAGCGATTGCCCGTGTCGCGCCTTGCGAGACGCAGAACGGGTCAGAAAAGTTACTAAGCGTTGCCAAAAAGATACTTATGTAGCGTTTTGCGGACCCGTCTTATGCGAACCTCTTGATAGTTTCCGAGCGTTTGCCCGGCCTTCCGGCTCGCTTTTATCCCGCGTGTCTGCATGATTAAATTGTCTGTGTCTTGGTCGTAAATTTCTGCCAAAGCCGGAGACATTTCTGCAACGGTCGTAAAGGATGTTTCCGCATCAATGCGGATCGGATCTGGCGCAGCGGGCGCTGCCTCTCCATCGGGGGTCAGCGCCATGAAGATCAAGTCGAATATGGAGTTATCTGGGTCGTCTCCATCAGGTCTAAATCGATAGACCATTGGCATGCTCACGCCTGGGAACACCATAAAATTTGGGAAACAATGATACTCGATTGAGTCAACCATCTCACTCGTCGAATATTCGCTGAGATCTACACCCATTGCCTCGCCGAGCGATTGCCGCAAGTGAGCCGCAAAAACTTCGCGCGCCGATTGGCCCGGCTCGATCGACAGGCCAAGCTCATCACCGCCCAGATCAGACAGGATCAGTGCTTCAGAGCGTTTGCCTTTTAGATGCGGGCTTGGGAACCCGATCGTGTGTGCAAATCGGGACGTGTTCTCGCCGTAAACATCGTATTGGGCGTTTGCATCTCCGGCCGTTTTGAGGCCCTGAGGGTGGGTCGCAATCACGTGATAGGCTTCAAGAAAAGCTTCTTGGGCTATTTTCCAGTTTGCCGGTAGTTTCTTTTCGATATGAAGCGCGATATGGCGCCGCTCCATTGGCCAATGCCGAAAATGTTCCGGCATGACTTCCAGATAGTTTTGCAAGGGGGGCGGATTATCTGAAAAGTTGACGAATACGAACCCACCCCATGTTTCGACATGGACCTCATCCAGCGCAAAATCCTTTTTGTCGACATGTGGGAAATCCCATTCGCAAGGGATTGTCATAAGCTGGCCATTATTTGCCCATGTGAACCCGTGAAATGGACAACGTATGGTGCGGTTGTGCGCACGCGCGCCGCAGGGCTGCAATTGCATGCCGCGATGCTTGCACGAGTTTATAAATGCTTTGATGCTCTCGTCTGCCTGGCGAATGATCAGAATCGAATAGTCACCAACATCATACACATATGAGTCTCCGGACTGCGGGATATGTTCGACACGACATGCAAACTGCCAGACCTCATTCCAGAGTTTCTGCATTTCAAGGACATGAATGCTGGGATCTGTGTAAACGCTATAGTCGAGATCTTCATCGCCGAGAAACTCGTAGACCTCGTCTGTAATCACCGCGGGCGCCTTCGGGCCTGTGTCTTCAAGAATAATGTCGCGCGTAGACGGTCCCGGACACCGCGCCGTGCCGGAGTCTTTTAAGGCGATCTCTTTTGTATCATCTTTCATCGCGCGATTGCCTCGTTCTTGTGATCTCTTGATAAGTCTAACCGTTGCCACGCATCCTGCGGCAGATGTATATAACAAGCATATCTGATTGTTTTTTTAGTGACAACCCTTAGGCAAGTGGGCAAAAGAGGAGACGGCAGACGCTACAGATGGGCGCTGCACTCTACATCGTTTAGCGTGCTGAATATAAAACCATCAAGATTGATGGTTTTTGGTTTTTTGCTTGCCTCCATTCAAGCACCGGTTCCGATTGGCGTTTTGCGCAGGTTTTCGTAATGCAGGACGTCTGCGCCACGCTCAAAAGGGGGTGGAGCGTGGTGCGCTTTACACTGTCTGTCTGCTTGCCGTATGGTCCGTTGAAACCTGTTCTTATTCGAGTTATCGGCGGACGGGCATTGTGGAAATATGTGCTATTATCCGGCATGCAGAGTGCTTAATTGAAAATGCATTCAAGCCAGATGCAGTCGGATCGCGGATCAGGTGGGCTATAAAGTATGACAAAAACAAGCGCGGCGCTTAAAAAAATTGAGGCAGCGTATCGTTTGCAAAATCCAACAGTTGTTCTTTCAGGCGATGGGGGCAGACAAGAAAAGAAAAGCGCCCAAATGCAGCTCAACATTTTACGGACAGCTGTAAAGTGTTTGAGCGAACATGGATATTCAGCGACAACGACCCAACTGGTCGCGGAAAAAGCAGATGTTTCACGCGGCGCGCTTCTTCATCATTACGCAACGCGCGCCAAGCTGATCGCGTCAACAATAGACTTTATCTATTCGACGATGCTTCAAAGATATGCCGATCAAATTAGCGAATTGTCCGATACCGAACGAAAAGATGTCGGCCTTGGTATGGAAGTGTTTTGGGATCAAACCCAATCAGAAGAATACCAAGCCTGGACAGAACTCGCAGCGGCCGCGCGCGCAGATGATGAACTCAGCCTTGTTTTCACACCAAAAGCGCAAAAATACGATAGGCTTGTTGCTACGCTCATTCCTGAAATCTTCCCTGAATGGGCCAATACGGATGCAGAGCGGCGTCAATTAGCCCATGATTTGGTGAACGTCGCTGTGATTGGTCTCTACATTCAAAAGAAGGTGGTTGGCTCAAAAAGGAGACGTCAGAAAGTGCGAAAATTTCTGTTCGACGCGATCCAGACCCTCCGTGAAGAATAGGGGCTAACTCATAGGCTGAGCACAGTCTTTGCGACACGGTGGTTGTCCTTTGATTGACCCTTACAACTCAGCGATGGAAAACCTGCTGCTAAGCGCCAATGATGCAAACGCCTGATATGCCGGGCGCACCATAAACTTGGCTATAACCGACCCGAGCCCCTTCGACTTGACGCGCGCCGCAGCGGCCACGTAGCTGCTGAACGTTCTCGTACACTTGGCGCAAACCTGATGCGCCGATCGGCTCGCCGCAAGCCAGACAGCCGCCATCGGTATTGATCGGCATTTTGCCATCAAGACGTGTTTCGCCATCACGGATCAGTTTCTCCTGGTCGCCATCTGCACAAAAGCCATTCTCAGCCATGTGCATGATTTCAGCTCCACTTTCGGTATCTTGAATCTGCAGAACGTCCATGTCCTCTGCGCCCAAGCCAGCCATCTCAAAGGCTGCGCTTGATGCAAGTTCTGTGGCCGATCCGCCGCGCTTGACATCAAGACTTGGCGCAAACACTTCAAACGACCCTTCCGGCCGGGTCCGGACAGCTGCGCCGCGAATGGAAACACCCTGCACGCCAAGTTCGCGGGCTTTCTTTGCGCTCGCCAAAATAAGCGCTGCGCCGCCTTCTCCTGGCGAGCAAAACATGAATTTGCGCAAGGGATCGCTTACCATCGGGGAGGACATTATTGTCTCCAGCTCAACCGGATCGCGCCGCCAAGCATGCTCGGTCTTGGCCCCATTGGAAAAGGCTTTTTCAGCGACCATGCCAAGCACATCTTCAGAGATGCCATAAAGCTCTCTATAGCGCTGAATCTTCATCGCGAAGAACTGCGTGGTGAGCATTAGGCCTGCTTCCCCATACCAGTCGGGCAGTCCCATATCTGATGGTTTGGCGTTGAAAGCGCCGCGATCATGTTTGTCGAAGCCAACGGCTATTCCAAGATCAAACTCGCCAGATTTGATCGCCCAGTAACCAGATAAGAGCGATGACCCACCCGTTGCGCAACCATTTGAAATATTGATGAATTGCGCGCCGGTCAGTCCAAGACGAGGCAACACTGCGTCGGCTGCGCCAGCCGACACTGAGCCGCCAAAAGCAAATTGAATGTCACGCCATTCCACACCCGCATCCAAGAGCGCTTGGCGAACGGCAAATACCCCTTGCTCCAAGCCTGACAAGTCATGGCGACCAAACGGATGAATGCCTGCTCCGATAATAACGACATCGTTCATGACACCTCCTTCGGCACCGGTTCGAATGCATAAATGTGAACCGGTTCACCATCTTCATTTTTGGTGAACGCCGTCACCGTAACTTGTAACTCAGCTCCAATATGTAGCTGGTCCAGATCGGCATTGACGATATAGCCCTCAACAATCACTTGCTCGCGCAATTCTATGTAACCAACGATATAAGGTTTAAACGTCGCCGGGTCTTGCGCTCCGATATAGGGGGTCTTGGGCGGAAATCTTTGAACCGTGTACGACCATAATGTGCCCTGACGCTTAAGCGGGACGGCGTCGTAATAATCTGCGTCCGCACCTGTGGGCATTGGAAACGCATATTTCTCAGACGATTTGCTCTTTCCCCCAATAAGGGCGAACCCATCATTCGTTTCTGCAACCAAGTCATCTGAAACCATCAGCATTGACTGTTTCCTTCTCTGTGAGCTTAGAGTACAGACGTCCAATGCCTTTTGGAAACTATCGAAATCCGTAGCTATGGCCAATTCTGAAAAAATGGGAGACTCATTCGTGCCCGCGATAGATGCAATCACGTTCAACAAACTCGGCGATGTCCCACGCCTTTATGCCGAAAAGATACCTAATCGCATCGCTTTGACTTTCGAGGGCCGCGATATCACGTATGCTGAGCTGAACGCCAATACAAACCGGCTTGCTCAGGGGCTCATCTCTTATGGTGTTACGCTCGGAAGCCGTGTCGGATATTTGGGAAAGAACCGTCCTGAGTATTGGGAGATTCTTTTATCCTTGGCCAAAATCGGCGGCGTGATCACGCCTGTGAATTGGCGTCTTGCAGTCCCGGAAATCACCTACATTCTTGAGAATGCGGAGGTTGAGATCCTCTTCTTGGGCAAGGATTTTGCGGATCTCGCCGAGCCGCTCTCGCAAGCCATTCCAGGATTGAAGTTCATTATCCCTGTTGAATACGCGACCGAGCACCATGCCTCTTATGAAGATTGGCGGGACAGTTTCGAGGATATTGATCCACAAGTTGAGTTCCCGCCATCGCATGATATGGCGCAGCTATATACGTCAGGTACAACCGGTCACCCGAAAGGGGTTGTTTTATCCCACACAGCACTCGTGGAACTGAAACGTCGTTCAGAACTTCCTGACACACCTGAATGGAACACTTGGACCTATGATGATGTCAGTCTCGTTGCCATGCCGTGTTTTCATGTCGGTGGAACAGTTTGGGGACTAAACGGTCTCTATTCCGGTGCCCGCGGCGTTATCATGCGCGACTTCGACCCATTTGAGGTTCTAAACTTTATCGACCAGTTCAAGATTTCTAAGCTGTTTCTGGTCCCGGCCGCGATGCAGATCGTGGTCAACCAACCTAAAGCAAGAGAGGTGGATTTCTCCCAGCTCAAATACATGCTCTACGGCGCGTCACCTATTCCTGTTGATTTGCTTCGAAAGTGTATGGACGTGTTTGGCTGCGGCTTTGTCCAGATGTATGGTATGACTGAAACAGCCGGTACGGTCGTTGCCTTGCCGCCGGACGATCATGATCCGAACGGTAATGAACGCATGCGCTCGGCCGGCAAAGCCCTAAGCGATGTTCAAATCCGAATACAGGATGAAACCGGAGCGCCCTTGCCAGTCAACGCCGTCGGAGAAATCGCAATCAAAAGTCATTGCAATATGACGGGCTATTGGAAACAATCTGAGGCGACGGCTGAGACCATTGGACCAGAGGGTTGGTTGCGTACCGGAGATGCCGGATATCTCGACGAGGATGGCTATCTCTTCATCCATGATCGCGTAAAAGACATGATCATTTCTGGCGGGGAAAACATTTATCCCGCCGAGGTGGAGAATGCGATCTTTGGGATGCCGGGGATCGCTGATGTCGCGGTGATCGGCGTACCAGACCAAAAATGGGGCGAGACCGTTAAAGCTTTGGTCGTCAAGTCAGAAGGTTCAAGCCCGTCACCCGAAGATGTCATCGAATGGGCCAAGTCGAAAATTGCTGGCTACAAATGCCCGAAATCGGTCGACTTTATTGAGGCGCTGCCTCGAAATGCTTCTGGAAAGATATTGCGCAAGGATTTGCGCGAGCCCTATTGGGAAGGTCAAACGCGGCAGGTGAGTTAGAGACATATGCGTCAGCATTTAACGGGTTGGTCGCCTGTCTCGGATTTAGTGTTCATGAGATCATCAATGACAGCATCCTTTCATCGGCAAAATTTGAGTAGAGTATTCAGGACTTACTCAAGATTCTGGAGAAAACCTGCTTTAATTCGGGTTCTAATGCGGCTGCTTTTCAGTGGCTTCGTTCGCAACCGATTCCTGGATTTGGGCGCGTCACTCGCGCCATCTTTCTCAAACGCTCCAGTCTTTGACGCAGATGCGCCTGAGATGGGTATAGGCCCAGCATATAAACGCGATATCAACTTGAGTTTCCGGCTGGTCACGAATTGATTTAACCGTTTTATACATTCAGGTGAACTCAACGAGGAACACGCGGAGGGGCAAGGCATGCATGTAGTCGTAACGGGAGCGTCCGGCGCGCTTGGCAAGACGGTCTGTCGTCATCTGCTGGCTGTGGGCGCGGCTGTGACCGGAATTGATTTATTGGAGCCCTCAGATCCCGACCCGCGGCTAACGATGCAGATATCAGATGTCGATCTCGCGGATGCTGCGTCTGTTGAGGCGGCCGTGTCGACGATTGCTGCGGGCGGTCATCAGGTTACCGGGCTGGTCAATGTCGCCGGAGGCTTTGCGTGGGAAACCATTATGGAGGGCGACCCGGCAAGCTGGGACCGGATGTGGACCATGAATGTCAAAACCGCGCTGAATATGTCGCGTGCGGTGATCCCACATCTGCAGGATGGGACAAGCTCCATTGTCAATATTGGTGCGGGCGCTGCGGCCAAGGCGGCAATGGGCATGGGCGCGTACGCCGCTTCCAAGTCAGGCGTGGCAAGGCTAACCGAAGCTCTGGCAGAGGAACTCAAGCCGCGCCGCATCCGAGTCAATGCCGTCCTGCCATCGATCATCGACACAGAGGCTAATCGAAGCGACATGCCGGACGCGGATTTCTCTGCCTGGGTCACGCGCGAAGAGCTGGCCCATGTGATCGGATTTCTCTTGTCGGAGGCCGCAAGCGGGGTCACCGGCGCCTTGCTGCCCGTGTCTGGCAGGGTGTAACTCCGCAATAATCAAAACAAACAGGAAGTATCTGAAAACATGTCCCTTTCCCTCAATCTTTCCGGAAAAACAGCGCTCATTACGGGCGCATCGAGTGGCTTGGGCGCGCACTTTGCCACCGTGCTCGCGGGGCAGGGGGCCGCTGTTGTCCTTGCCGCGCGGCGGGTCGAGCGTTTGCAGAAGCTTCAGGCTGATATTGAAGCTGCTGGCGGGACAGCTTTCCCGGTTTCAATGGACGTGACCTCGCCAGAGTCAGTGTCTGATGCATTTGAGGCGATTTCCGAGCGGTTTGGAAGCGCGTGTGAAATTCTCGTCAATAATTCCGGCGTCGGTCAGGAATCCTGGTTCATAAATACAACGGAGGAAGAGTGGGCGGGCATTATCGATACCAATCTGACCGGTGTCTGGCGTGTTGCCCAACAGGCCAGCCGGGCGATGATCAAGGATGGCAAGCCCGGATCGATCATTAATATTGCCTCGATCACAGCGTACCAGCCAGCTTTGATGAATACAGGCTACGCTGCTTCAAAGGCTGCCGTCGATCACCTCACGCGGACCATGGCGCTTGAGCTTGCCCGCTACAACATCCGCGTGAACGCGATCGCGCCCGGCTATTTCAAGACCGAGATCAATGACGATTATCTTGATAGCGATGCGGGAGATCGGATGCGTCAGCGGATCGCGCTGCGCCGTTTTGGCAACTATCAGGACCTGGATGGCCCCCTTCTTTTGCTGGCGTCAGAGGCTGGCGCTTTTATGACGGGGTCATCGATTGTAGTTGACGGGGGCCACACGCTGGCTCCGCTCTAGCCGGGCGTTGCAATTTGAGTTGATCCCTGTCGGTAACTCAGCGATAGACCTCGCCATGCCAACACTTGCTCGCACCATCGATATCCTGGATCAGTTAATCGCCTTTGATACGACATCGCGATACTCCAATCTCGACATTATCAGCTGGATCGAAACCCAGTTGGAGCCCATTGGGGCTGCAAGTGTGCGGATCCCGAACTCAAGCGGTGAGAAATCCAATCTTTGGGTACGCATCGGGCCTGATCAACCGGGTGGGATCATTCTGTCCGGCCATACCGATGTTGTCCCGGTAGATGGTCAGGACTGGACCACAGACCCCTTTCAGATGACCAGACTTGAGGACCAATTGTTCGGCCGGGGCACGGCGGATATGAAATCCTTCATCGCGCTTTGTCTGGCCTTTGCGCCTGAATTTTCAAAGCTTGATCTTCGTCGACCGGTACATTTCGCTTTCTCTTATGATGAGGAAGTGGGCTGTCAGGGCGCGCCTGACATGATCCATGAGATTGTGGATCGGGGCGCTGCACCTGACGCTGTCTGGGTCGGGGAACCGACAGAATGGCAAGTCGTTTCGAGCCATAAAGGCATCATGGTCACCGAGGTCGAGGTCATCGGCAAGGAAGCCCATTCCAGCCTGCCACATCTCGGTGTATCTGCGATTGGCGAAGCGATTGAGCTGTTAAGCTCTCTGAAAGCCATTCAGGCAGGCCTTATCGCAGCGGCGCCTGAAGACTCCCCCTTTGATCCGCCTTACCCGACACTGACGATTGGCGAGATTGCAGGCGGCACTGCCACCAATATCCTCGCGCGGCGCTGTGCCTTTGGGTTCGATTTGCGCTGCCCGCCGGGCTTTGAACCCGATCAGATCCTGAAGCCCTTCAATGCCGCTGTTGAAGTGATGGACCAACGCATCCGGGCTCAGTTTCCCGAATGCGGTGTGACTGTGACCCGCCATAGCAACGTTCCCCCGCTAGCTGCGGTTCCGGATAACCCGGCTGAGCGCCTGGCACGGGCCTTGACCGGCGATAACACACTGCGCGCGGTGACGTTTGCGACCGAGGCGGGGCAGTTCCACCGGGCCGGTATTCCCGCCATCGTCTGCGGCCCCGGATCCATAGAACAGGCGCACAAGCCGAACGAGTTCATCAAGGTCAGCGAGCTGGAGAAAGGGGTCAGCATCTTCGCAGACCTGATCCGTTACTTGAATGACTAGTCCTGACACATACCGCTTTTCCGTCGCGCCCATGATGGATTGGACGGACCGTCATTGCCGGGCTTTCCACCGCAGTTTGTCCAGAAAGGCATTGCTCTGGAGCGAGATGGTCACGGCCGACGCTGTGATCCACGGTGACCGTGAGCGGCTGATCGGCTTCTCTGATGTTGAACACCCAATCGTGCTGCAGCTTGGCGGCAATGAACCGGACAAGATGGCTGAGGCGGCCCGCATTGCCGAAGCGTTCGGCTATGATGAGGTGAACATCAATTGTGGCTGCCCGTCTGACCGGGTTCAGTCTGGCGCCTTCGGGGCGATTTTGATGCGGTATCCAGAAACCGTGGCAGCTTGCGTCACAGCCATGCAGGCTGCTGTTTCCATTCCCGTCACGGTGAAATGCCGGATTGCCATAGATGAAGACCCGCCGCGCGAGACCCTGTTCGGATTTATTGATCAGGTGTCAGATGCGGGATGCAGCGTATTCACAGTTCACGCGCGCAAGGCCTGGCTGAAGGGGCTTAGTCCGAAACAGAACCGCGAGGTTCCACCTCTGGACTATGATCTGGTAGCGGCGCTCAAGGCAGAGCGACCTGACCTGACCGTTATTCTGAATGGCGGCATTCAGACCCTGGAGGCCTGCGAACGTCACCTTGAGCCATTTGATGGTGTCATGCTTGGACGGGCCGCCTATCAAAATCCTGCATTGCTGGGTCATGTAGACGCGCGCGTGTTTGGCAGCTCGCAGACGGTTAGTGCCTTTCAGGCGATTGAACGCTACAGGCCTTATATACAGGCCCAACTTGATCAGGGTGTCCGTCTGTCTGCGATGACCCGGCATATGCTGGGGCTTTTCAATGGAGTTCCGGGCGCGCGAGCCTGGCGGCGCACCTTGAGCGAAAAAGCGCCTAAACCCGGTGCAAATCTCGATATCCTGGATGAAGCGCTCAGTGCGCTGGGTAGGGCGGTTCAGGTTCAGGCCGCGATCTAGTCCAGACGACGATCCATACACAAAGTGCATAGGCCATATCGAAATATCGATCTGGTAGCGACGCCCCATAGTCATCACATCCCAGTCATAGAAACGCCAGAGTGGCGTGAGATATGCATGAGGACTGACATGATCCGTATCATTTTTGCTTCCATCTGGGTCGCGATGATGGCCCCCACAGCTTTCGCTGGGACTGAGAACAGCTATTCGGCTGAGCAGCTCATATCGGACGCCGCGCAAGAGATTGTTTCGGCCGACCGGGATGATCTGGCTGAGGCTATTCTTGAGCGTATGGATGTGCGTGCGATCGCGCGCTTCACGCTTGGTCGGTATGCCAAGTCTGTCGAGACTGAAAAGGCCGATCAGTACGCTGTCGCTTTCGAAGACTATCTACGTCGTCAAATCGAGACGAATGCCCATCGCCTTCAAGGCATCTCAATGACGGTCACCAAGACGGTGCACCGGAATGATCGGGATGCGATTGTGACAACCCTGATTGAGACCGGTGATGACCGCCTGACCCTGCGCTGGCGGATGCTGCGCCGGGGCGAGAACTGGCAAGTTGTAGATCTGGAGTTTTCCGGCATCTGGCTGGCGATTGAACAGCGCGCTCAGATTACCGCTATTCTGGATCGCCCGGGCGCGGATCTTGACGATGTGATTGCGCAGTTCGCGCAAGGCTGAGCCCTATTGTTTCAGGATCAGGCGGTTGCCACGAAACTCATAGGCATAAAGCTCATTAAGAAAGCTCATCCCGAGCAGGGATGTTTCAAGATCGCTTCGCAGCACCATCGCGTCGACATTGCGAATATGGATCTGGTTGATCTTGATTGAGTCAATCACGACGCTCGCGCCAAAGGTTTCCCCACCTGCGGTTTGAATCCGCCACTTATAGTCCAGCGTTTCGGGTCTCAGCCCCATGCGCTGGGCGTCCCGGTAACTCAAGGCCACCACGCTGGCGCCGGTATCAACCAGAAACTCGATACTGGATTTCCGGTTGACCAGAGCGCGCGCCCAGTAATGCCCGTCATTGCGTTGCGTCAGTGTAGCAGAACGGCGGCTTTGCGTGGCTGACACAGGCTGGACGTTAGAGAGTGTTTCGGCCTCATCAGTCTCAATCGCCGATGTCGTTTGCGACTCATCAAATTGTGGGCTCAGCACTGCCGACATGAAAATGGCGATACCGCCGCAGGCGATCACAAATCCGATAAGCTGCCCGAATTTCATAGCCGCTTGCCGCTCGCAAATTGCTTTGACAGGTCATCCAGTCGCTCCGGCAAAACGTCCATGATCTCCCGTCTTTGCGCGTCGTCAAGTTTGGTCCAGCTCGCGACTTCCTGTAGCGTGCGTCCGCATCCAATGCACATTCCAAGCGTGCCATTTATGGCGCACACTTTGATGCACGGGCTTTCAATCGCCTTCTGAACCATGGCCTATAGGTCCTCTTTAAATATTTATATTCGTTTACAAGTGTGATTCTTTTAAGAAAAATCCAACTCGCTGATTGACTTATGTAACAATATAATGGCGTTTTATACACTCGCTGACATGTGAGGTTCCCTGTGCAGAGCGCTGCTAACGCTGCGAGGCCTTTTGATGATGTACGTGAATTGGCGACGCGTCCAGCGGCGGCCGATGATTCGTGCGCGCAAAAAGTCTATGAAGCCCTACTCGGCATGGGCCGCGAAGGCGATTTCGGAAAGCTGGGGGATGCCGCTGCGTGGCTTGCAGGCTGGCAGAAACGTTATCCGCCACGCGTTGAGAACCCGACACTCGCGATTTTCGCTGGATCGCATGGGCTGACTGCAGCCGGTGTTTCGCTCTCTACAAATGAGAGTACGAAGAAAGTTGTCTCAGCGTTGCAGAGCGGCACGGCCCCCCTCTCTGCCATTGCGGCTCAGGTGGGGACGAACATTCGTGTATTTGAACTCGCGATTGACAAACCCACCCCGAACATCGCTGAAGATGCTGCCATGAGCGAGCGCGAATGCGCCGCAACGATTGCTTATGGGTTTGAGGCGCTTGAAGGCAACCCGGATGTGGTTGCGCTTGGCGTGGTTGGCGCGGGTATCGGGACAGCGGCTGCGGCGGTTGCCTGCGCGCTCTACGGCGGTTCGCCGGAATACTGGGTCCGGCCGGGTCCGCAGGTGCCTCGTGAAATGAGTGACCAGCGGATCAGTACCGTCAATACCGCTTTGAAGCTGCATCGCGGGCGATTGAATGATCCGCTTGAGGCCCTGCGGTGTCTCGGCGGGCGCGAAATGGCGGCCTGTGTCGGGACGATCATTGCCGCGCGCCAGCAAGGTGTGCCGGTCCTGATCGATGGTTTTGCCACCACGATCGCGGCTGGCATTGTCCACGCGATTAATCCGCTGGCGATTGATCATGTTAAAGCTGCGCATGTCACGCGCAGGCCGGCTCATGAAGCAGCATTGGAGCGAATTGGGATCGCGCCTTTGACTGATCTTGGTTTCAACACGGGCGGCGGTATGGGCGCTGCTGCGGCGATCGGTCTGCTGAATACAGCCTGCGCGCCCTTCGTGGCGAAGCCTGCTTAATCAAAAACCTGCCAACCGGTCGCATTGCCTGAATTAATGCTTCGTATCATATTACGTTTACGTTCGCGTCACCTTGCTTTATGCGATGGACGTCGGCACAAGACTGGACAAAACATTAGTCGGGAAGAACCGTTATGAATCTAGATTTTTCACCTGAAGAAATTGCGTTTCGCGATGAAGTTCGCACATTCATCGAAGAGAACTATCCCAACGATATGCGACCGAAACCCGGTCAGGGCGACCTGACTCGCGATCAGTATCTTGCATGGCACAAAGTGCTGGGCGAGAAGGGCTGGTCAACACCTGCATGGCCGACTGAGTATGGCGGTACAGGCTGGACTTCGACACAGCGCTATATCTGGTCTGAAGAAAATGCACGCGTCGATGCGATCCCGCCGCTGCCCTTCGGCGTCGCGATGGTCGCGCCTGTTATCTACACATTCGGGTCCGATGCCCAGAAAGAACGCTTTCTGCCAAAAATCCGCTCTGGCGAAGAGTGGTGGTGCCAGGGCTATTCTGAGCCAGGCGCGGGGTCAGACCTTGCTGCGGTCAAAACAACTGCGGTTCGCGATGGTGATCATTACGTGATTAATGGCCAGAAAACCTGGACGACATTGGCGCAACACGCCGATTGGGGCTTCTTCCTTTGCCGGACAGACCCGACCGCGACAAAGCGTCAGGAAGGCATCAGCTTCATCCTCATCGATATGACGACGCCCGGCATCGAAGTTCGCCCAATTATCACGATTGATGGCGGCCACGAAGTCAACGAAGTCTGGCTGACGGATGTCCGCGTTCCAGTGGAAAACCGTGTCGGTGAAGAGAATATGGGCTGGACCTATGCGAAGTTCCTGCTCGCGCACGAACGCTCCGGGATTGCCGGTGTTGCGCGCTCCAAACGGGGTATCGAAAAGCTGCGTTCCATCGCCTCAACAGAAATTATCGATGGTGAGCCGTTGATCGACGATAACAGCTTCGCCTCAAAGATCTCACAACTTGAAATCGACCTCTCGGCGCTTGAGTTTACAGAGCTGCGCACATTGGCGAGTGAAGCGCAGGGCAAAGGCCCCGGGCCGGAAAGCTCGATCCTGAAGGTCAAGGGGACTGAAATCCAGCAACGCCTCACAGAGCTTACCCTTCAAGCGGTCGGTCACTATGGCAATCCATATTTCCGCGGTTTCCCGGAAGATGGTGCGAATGAGTTCGGTATCGGGCCGGAATACTCCTTCGGGTCGGCATCGAACTATTTCAACATGCGTAAGACATCGATTTATGGTGGCTCGAACGAGATTCAGAGAAACATTATTACCAAGATGATCCTGGGCCTCTAATCATGAAGGTCGCGGCCGCAATTTGCGCATTTGGCCTGGGGCTTTCTGCCTCAGGCCTTGCATATTCAGAAACACCTTTGAGCGAGCGCTACGGCGTTGGCTCATCGCTATACTGGGCGAGTGTTTTCGAAGGCTCCAGCGCGGACGGTTTCCGCGAAAAGGTCCTGCGTGTCACAAGCGATGCAGAACTGTTTCGCTCCGGAGAGGAAGATGACTTTCTCGACGGATCGAGCTTCTTCGCGCTCTTTTCGGGCATCTTGTTTCGGGGCTGTGATCAGGAAATGCCAACGGCTGAGGAACGTGAGGCACTTGCGGGCCTGTGGCCTTTGACCGAAGGCGACGAGGTTTCAATCACCAGCGATGGCGGCGCCACCGTCATCATTGGCGCTCCGACACAGTACTTCCTGATGGGGGCTGAACGCGCTGCGCATCACGTCGAAGTCAAGTATGATACCTCCACAGAAGAAGAGAATTTTGACGAGAAACTCATTGTGCTCGACGACCTTAAGCTCACAGTGCAAATTGACTGGGATGACACCTCAATCGATAGGATTATGCTTGTAACCGGGACGAAAGAGCAGGAGCCGCTGTCGCCTGAGTCTCTGACTTTTCTGGATCAGTGCACACCCCTGTTCGTTGAGACACTGCAACCTGAATAGAACACAGAAACAACACCTAAGACGGGAGATACGAGATGGATTTTAACTTTACCGAAGAACAGAGCATGATCCGCGACAGCCTATCACGGCTGATCCGCGAGCAATATGATTTCGACACACGCCAGAGCGTTGTAAAAAGCGAGGCGGGCTGGCGTCCGGAAATGTGGGCACAATTCGCTGAGCTTGGTCTGCTTATGGCACCCTTCTCAGAGGAAGATGGCGGCCTCGGCGGCGGTCCAATCGATGCCATGGTGGTCATGGAAGAGTTCGGTAAAGGCCTCGTTGTCGAGCCCTTCGTGCCAAGTGTTGTCTGCGCAGGTGGTTTCCTGAAGCATGCGGGCACTGCGGCTCAAAAAGAAGAGCATCTGACCGCCATTATGGGGGCTGAGAGCACTTTCGCGTTTGCTTATGCAGAGCCTCGCGGGCGCTACAATCTCGCTGACCTCGAAACCACCGCCAAGAAGAATGGCGAAGGTTATGTCCTCAACGGTCACAAGGCGGTTGTCGTTGGCGCGCCCTGGGCTGACAAACTGATCGTGACCGCACGCACGGGCGGAGATCGCCGCGATGCTGGCGGCGTCTCGGTCTTCATCGTCGACAAGTCTGCCACCGGCGTCAGCACACGTGACTATCCAACTGTTGACGGTCGCCGGGCTTCAGAAGTCTATTTCGAGAATGTTGCTGTTGGCGCAGAGGCCTTGATCGGCGGCGAGGGCGAAGGCCTGCCACTGATCGAGCAGGTAGTTGACGAGGCCATCGCGGCAACGTGCGCCGAAGCTGCCGGTGCCATGGGCGTCGCGCATACCATGACAGTTGAGTATAGCCGCCAGCGCAAGCAGTTCGGCACGCCGATCGGTAAGTTCCAGGTGCTCCAGCACCGGATGGTGGATATGTTCATGGAGCATGAGCAGTCCATTTCCATGACTTATATGGCCACGTTGAAGCTGGGCGAATCTGACGTCGAGCGGAAGAAGGCGGTGTCTGCTGCGAAAGTCCGCATCGGTCAGGCCGGGCGTTTCGTAGGTCAGGAAGCAATCCAGATTCATGGCGGCATGGGTATGACGGAAGAGCTGGCCGTTGGTCACTATTTCAAGCGTCTGACCATGATTGACAGCGAGTTTGGGAATGTTGACCACCACCTGCGTCGTTATACCGATCTTAGCGCTGGCGACATGAAGCTGGCAGCTGAATAAGCTCGTACAAATCGCTGATTTGACAAAGAACCCCGTTTCGCGATCCTGCGAGACGGGGTTTTTCTTTGGAGGTCACGATGCGTGTCTTTATGCCATATCTTGCAGCTATCGCGCTCACCGGTTCCGCATTTGCCCAGGATCCAGGCGCCTCAGCCCCCTGCGATGCGCCGGGCTATCATCAGTTTGATTTCTGGATTGGAGACTGGGAAGTCACCAGTCCCGACGGTGTTGTTCAGGGGCGCAACGTCATCACCGCTGAGGAGAGCGGCTGTTTGATTGTTGAGCGTTGGGTGTCCTCGGCTGGCGATACGGGGCAGAGCTATAACTTCTACGACCCGGCAACTGATAAATGGCGACAGGTCTGGGTCAGTACGGGCGCGATCATCGACTATGAGGGCGGCTTGACCGAAACTGGATCAATGAAGCTTGAAGGTACAATCACCTACCAGAATGGCGCAGCCACAGCGCCTTTCTTCGGTGAGTGGACCTCGAATGAGGACGGCTCTGTTACCCAACATTTCGAGCAATACTCCGAAGAAAAAGGAGAGTGGGGCGTCTGGTTTACCGGCATCTATCGACGCGCTGAGAGCGACCAGCTTTAAACCGGGGCGTCAGCCTTCCGCGAGGTCCTTCCCTTACCAATATCGACTCCGGCAACAGGCGCGCTAGAAGACAGTCGAAACAACTGTCCGGAGGATGCCGAATGTCTGTCATCAAACTCGAAAAGCATGGCACCATTGCAGTCCTGACGCTGACCCGTCCAGACATGATGAATGCACTAGGACAAGAAGGTGATGGCGCAGAGGTCGTTGCCGCGTGCGCTGAAATCGAGAGTGATCAGAGCATTCGCTGCGCCATTTTAACAGGCGAAGGGCGCGCGTTCTCCGCTGGCGGTGATGTGAAAGCGATGAAGAACCGCACGGGCGCGTTCGCTGGCTCACCGTATGATGTGCGTGAAGGCTATCGGCGCAACATCCATCAGATCGTCAAAGCCCTCTACAATCTGGAGGTGCCGCTGATCGCGGCTGTCAACGGCGCGGCGATTGGTCTTGGCTGTGATGTGGCTTGCATGGCGGACGTCCGCATCGCGTCTGAAAGGGCCAGGTTTGGTGTCACCTTCCTCAAGCTCGGGCTGATTCCCGGTGATGGCGGGGCCTGGCTCTTGCCGCGCATAATCGGAGCGAGCAGAGCCGCTGAACTTCTCTTTACCGGCGATGTCATCGATGCGGCGACCGCAGCCGAATGGGGGCTGATCTCAAAGGCGGTAGCGCCGGAAGCGCTGATGGAGGAGGCGATGGCGCTTGCGACACGTATGGCACAGCAACCGCCACAATCGCTGCGACTGGCCAAAACCTTGCTGCGTCATGGCACAACGGCGAGCTATGAGACCATCATGGAAATGTCGGCGGCAGCCCAATCAATGATGCACCATACTGAGGATCACATGGAAGGTGTTGATGCGATCCTTGAAAAGCGCGTGCCAGTGTTTGAAGGAAAGTGATCGCGTGCGCCGTCTCATCTCAACTGGATCACCTTTCGAGAAGACGATGGGGTATTCCCGCGCCGTGGTGCAGGGCGACTGGTGTTTCGTGTCCGGCGTAACCGGCTATGACTACGCGACCATGACGATGCCGGAAGAGGCTGCGGCCCAGGCCGAAAATTGCTTTCAAACGATAGAATCTGTTCTGGCCGAGGCGGGGTTCTCCATGGCGGATATCGCCCGGGTTCAATATACGGTCACTGATCGGGCATTGGTGGCAAGCCTCAGCCCCGTCCTTGAACGCTTTCTTGGCGAAATTCGTCCAGCGGCCACGATGATTATTGCTGGCCTGATTGCACCTGAAATGCTGATCGAGGTCGAGGTCACCGCTTTCCGGAGCTAGGGGTCGCAGCTCCCGCCGCGTTAGGGGTTGCTGTTCGCGTCAACGTCCATAGTCTCTTCAACAGCAAATTGTACAGGGAGAGCGCCATGATCGGTGTCGTCGCAAAACTCGAAGTCCAGGATGGGAAACAGGCTGAATTTGAAGCTGTCGTCCAGGATCTGATGGCCAAGGTGAAGGCTAACGAGCCCGGCTGTCTGACTTATCAGTTGTATAAAGAGAAGGGGTCTGAAACGACCTATGTCATCATGGAACAGTATGCCAGTGCTGAGGCGCTGGCTGCACATGGCAAGTCTGAGCATTTCGTTGCTGCAGGCCCTAAGATTGGCCCATGTCTCGCCGGGGCGCCTGGCATTCAATATCTCGATATCGTAGAATAGGAGCGTCTCATGGACCTGTCTTTCACCAAGGAAGAGCTAGCCTTTCAAAAAGAAGTCCGCGACTGGATCGCCGAGGCTTATACGCCGGAACTGCGCGCTAAAAATGCCATGTCGAAGAATGGATATCTCGACAAGGACGGCATGCTGGAATGGCAACGCAAGCTCGATGAGAAAGGCTGGTTCGTGATCAACTGGCCCGAAGAGTATGGCGGTCCCGCCCTGACATCCAGCCAGCGCTACATCCTGAATATGGAAATGTCTGCCGCAGGCACACCGAGCACAAGCCCCATGGGTAAGTCCATGGTCGCGCCGGTCATCATGGCGTTTGGAAATGACGCGCAAAAGACGGAGCATCTGCCCAAGATCAAGAATTCCACGATCTGGTGGTGCCAGGGCTATTCAGAGCCGGGCGCTGGGTCAGACCTTGCCAGCTTGCAAATGAGTGCGGTCCGTGATGGCGATGAGTAGGTCCTCAACGGCTCGAAAATCTGGACGACCCAGGCGCAATTCGCCGACTGGATTTTCTGTCTGGTGCGCACGAGTAAGGAAGGCAAACCTCAGGAAGGGATCAGCTTCCTTGTGTTCCCGATGGATCTGCCGGGCATTTCAGTGTCGTCCTTGCCGACCCTCGACGGCCCGGTCGATGGCCAGCAGGAAATCAATCAGGTATTCTTTGAGGACGTTCGCGTGCCGATCGAGGAATCGCTGATTGGTGAAGAGAACAAGGGCTGGACCTACGCGAAATACCTGCTGCAGTTTGAGCGCGGCAATGCTTATGCGCCGGGGCTCAAGAACGCTTTGGACAAAACCAAAAAGCTCGCTGCAATCGAGCAATCAGGCGGGCGTCCACTTATCGAGGATCAGGATTTCCGGCGCAAGTTGGCGAATATGGAAATGAAAATTGATGCGCTGAATGCCACAGAGCTGCGCATCTTCTCTGCCCTGTCTGCCGGTCAGTCGGTTGGACCTGAGAGCTCAATGCTGAAATGTGCCGGCTCCGAAGCCCAGCAGGCGATTTCGGAACTCTCTCTAGAGGCGGTTGGCGGCTATGCTGCACCTTTTGTGGAGGACACATTCGCGATTGCGCGCGCGGGGGCGAATGCCGATCTTCCAACCCCAGACTATGCGGCCACGGTTGCGCCAAGTTACTTCAATTATCGCAAGACATCTATCTATGCAGGGTCGAATGAGATCCAGCGTAACATCATGTCGAAAATGGTCCTCGGTCTTTAGGGCGAAGCGATCCAATGGATGAGCGGGCCCGCTAGAGAGGCCTGCCACCAAACATATGGGAGATTGAATGGCGGAACTCGCAGCCAGTGCGGCAGCACACCAGAAACCCGGCCTGTTGACCCGCATCGCCTATGGCGTTGGCGGGGCTGCAGGCGGGATCAAGAATAACGGCTTCGATTACGTCCTTCTCCTGTTCTACAGTCAGGTCCTTGGCCTGTCCGCGTTCTACGTCGCTGCGGCGATCTGGATCGCCCTGATCTTTGATGCAGTGTCCGATCCGGTTGTCGGATACTGGTCCGACAATCTGCGAACGCGTCTCGGCCGGCGACATCCGTTTATGTATATCGCGCTGGTGCCGATTGCGCTGGCCTATTTCTTTGTCTGGAACCCGCCTGCCGATCTTGGCCAGCTGCATTTGTTCTTCTGGTTGCTGGCTATGACAGTCGCGACCCGTATTATGTACACGCTTTTTGAGGTACCCCACCACGCGCTCGCCGCAGAGCTTTCGCAAGATTATGATGAGCGCACGTCGCTGATGTCGTTCCGCTACTTTTTCGCCTGGGTTGGCGGCTTGACGGTCCAGATCATTCTCTTCCTGTTCCTGCTGGAGCCAAGTGAAGGCGACCCTTCCGGCTATTTCCATATCGATGGCTGGCATACGTATGGCCTGCTTGGCGCAACAACCATATTCTTCGCAATCGCGATCACGACATTTGGGACGCACAGGCATATTCCGCATTTGAAAGCGCCGCCGCCGCAACGCGTGTTGAAACCCGCCCAGGTCTTTGGCGAGATCTTTCAGATATTCACAAACCCGTCCTTCCGGGCCTTGTTCATCGCTTCCTTGTTCGGGTTCCTTGCAACCGGCATTTCAGCAACCTTGAACCAGTACATTAATGGCTTTTTCTGGGAGCTGACGAGCGATCAGATCGGGATCATTACCTTCTCTGTCTATGTCTCGGCCATCCTGGCGTTGGTCATCGCGCCCGTCGCTGGTAAGGCGCTCGGAAAGAAAAAAGCCGCCATTGTTGTTGGCGCGCTTGCCTTCACAATTGCGCCAGCGCCTGTCCTTGCCCGCCAGTTTGGATTGATGCCGCCCAATGGCACAGATGCGCTCTTCTATACCGTCCTGTTCATCACCCTGATCGATGTTGCGTTGATTATCGCGTATCAGATGCTCGCTGCATCGATGATCGCAGACATCGTGGAGCAGAACGAGCTGAAAACAGGGCGGCGCTCTGAAGGCATCTTCTTCGCCGGGATCACTTTCATCCGCAAGCTCTCGCAAGGGATTGGTGTTCTGACAGCCTCTTTCATTCTGGGCATTGCTGCGATTGTCCCGGGAATGCGTTTGGCAGAGACAAGTCCGGAATCCATCCGAATGCTCGGATGGGGGTATGGGCTCATGCTGCTTCTGATCTGGACGCTGATGCTGATCAGTATCAGCTTTTACAGGATCAGCCGGGCCGATCACGAGGAAAACCTCGCTGAACTCGGCAGACGCAACGCTACGTGATTGCAAGTCTCAGGGTATGTGATTACCTGACTGAAATGTCATTTCTGCCTAATTGCCTCCGCGGGCGTGCCGGAATAGAGCCATAATCATGACTTACCTGTATTCTATGACGAAACACGTCTCCAAACTTCTGGCAGCAGTGGTTTTTCTCCTGCTGGCCTTGGTGATCCTGCTTATTGGACCGCTCTTTATTGGCCATGCTTATGCGCAGGACGCTTTGGTAAAGCAGGTTCCGCAAACTCAAGCTCAAGTCGAGATGAGTTATGCGCCGCTCGTGCGCGGCGTCTCACCCGCAGTCGTCAACGTCTACACCAAGAAGACGGTGCAGCGCGGGCAGGTTATGCGCGACTTTTTCGGGCGGCGCTTCACAACAGGGCCTCAGACTGAGGAGCGCGTTCAGAACTCACTGGGCTCCGGCGTCATCCTGTCTGCGGACGGTGTGATCGTGACAAATAATCACGTGATCAGCGGCGCTGACGAGTTCCTGATCGTTCTATCTGATCGCCGTGAATACCCCGCAGAGCTGATCCTTGCAGATGAGAGAACCGATCTCGCAGTGTTGAAAATCGATACAGGCGACGCGCCATTGCCAGCGCTCGACTATGCTGACACGACCCGCGTCGAAGTGGGCGACCTTGTGCTCGCCATCGGCAACCCATTTGGGGTCGGTCAGACCGTGACCAGCGGTATCATTTCCGCCACGGCGCGAACCGATGTCGGCGTGACTGATTATGCGTTCTTCCTGCAGACAGATGCCGCTGTGAATCCCGGTAACTCTGGCGGTGCGCTCGTCAATACGCGCGGTGAACTGGTCGGGGTCAACACAGCGATCTTTTCCCGCTCGGGCGGATCAAATGGGATTGGCTTTGCGATCCCCTCTGAAATGGTGAAACGCGTTGTCGATGCAGCCGTAAATGAAGGTATGATTGTCCGGCCATGGTTGGGTCTGAAAGGCCAGTCCGTCACCTTCGATATCGCCACCGCTCAAGGGTTGGATCGCCCGCTCGGCGTAATTGTCAGCGAAGTCTATGATGATGGTCCAGCCGACAAGGCGGATCTGCGCCGCGGTGACCTCGTCCTGCGCATTGATGACCGCGAAGTGTTCGACGAGAAAGGTCTGAAATTCCTCGCGGCGACCCGGTCACCGGGCGAATTTGTTGAATTGGATGTTTTGCGCGGCGGACGTGAGGAAGCTATTCGGGTTCAACTGGAGCCCCCACCGGGTGCAACCGATGCCGATCTGGTTCTGCTGCAAGGGGCCCATCCATTTACGGGCGCTGAGGTTGCCGAATTGTCTCCAAGGCTTGCCGAGGAGCTTGGCCGCGACCCGTTTGATGCAGGCATTCTGGTTACTCGAATTCAGCGCCGCGCCTATGCCTGGCGTGTTGTGCGCCCGGGTGACCTGATTATCTCGGTCGATGGACAGGTCGTCACCTCGATTGACGATCTTGAGCAGGCCCTGGATCGCGGCACCGGGCGATGGGCGATTGAGATTGATCGCAACGGTCGCCGGATTAATGGAACCATTATCCTTTAGGGCAAGGCCTTGCCCTAGCTTTCTGGCATTGCCGGTCCATGCTCGGCCATCGCCGCATCATCCAGCGCATTTGCCCGCTGCCAGGCATCGCGTGCATAGACCCGGTCCCGATAAGCCTCCAGTTCGGGGCTTGTAGGCATGGTTCCAAATTGTAGGCCCCAGCCGATTTGTGAGCCGACATAAACGTCAGCTGCCGTGAATTGATCACCGCAAATATAGTCGCCTTGCGAGACCGCCTTGATCAACGTGCTACGCGTGGTCTCAAAGTCACCATAGCCCGCCATCTGCTCATGCCCCTCGCTTGAGACGCCGATCGCTTTATTCGTCGTCGCGCTTTCAACCGGGCCAGCTGCAAAGAACAGCCAGCGATAATAGCTACCGCGATCGGATAGAGGCGGGGCAAGACCGGCTTCCGGAAAGGCATCTGCGAGATAGGCACAGATCGCCGCGCACTCGGTGACGACTGTATCGCCATGCTTGATCGCCGGGACTTTGCCCATGGGATTGATGGCCAGATAGTCTTCGCCTTTCATCGTGCCGCCATAGCCAAGATACTCGGTCTCATAAGGCGCTCCAACCTCCTCCAGCATCCAGCGAATGATCCGTCCGCGCGACATCGGGTTGGTGTAGAAAGTGAGTTTATCCGTCATATGAGCCTCCACGTGTTCCCGTTTTGATCTTGTGCTTTGACACAAATGGAGTCAATGGATTTGTTTACCGCGCGGGTCGAGAGAGGGTAGGGTAGCGCATGAGTGATCTGTTTGCAGCGTCTGATATGGCCAGCGATGCCCCGCGCCCGCTTGCCGACCGGATGCGGCCAGGGTCGCTGGCTGAGGTGGTCGGGCAGGACCACTTGCTTGGGCCAGAGGCCCCGCTTGGGCGAATGCTTGCATCTGGCCGTCTCTCCTCGATTATTCTCTGGGGCCCGCCCGGTGTCGGCAAGACGACAATCGCCCGGTTGCTTGCTGACGAGACGGACCTCCACTTTGAAGCCATCTCGGCGATTTTTTCAGGCGTAAAGGACCTGCGCGCGGTCTTCGAGGCGGCTGAACAGCGCCGCAATATGGGGCGGGGCACGCTCTTGTTTGTGGATGAGATCCATCGTTTCAACCGAGCGCAGCAGGATGGGTTTTTGCCGTATGTTGAGGCTGGTACAGTCACGCTGGTCGGGGCCACAACCGAAAATCCCAGCTTTGAGTTAAACGGTGCGCTGCTCTCAAGGTGCCGTGTCCTTGTCTTGCGCAAGCTGGGCCATGCCTCCGGTTTGGAACTCATTGAGCGGGCCTGCGCCGAGATGAACCGAGAGATGCCTCTCAGCGAAGCAGCGCGCGACATGTTGATCGCGATGGCGGACGGGGATGGGCGCTACCTCCTGAACCTTATGGAACAGGTCTTCGACCTCGTCTCTGATGGCCAACAGCTCGAGCCGAAGCAACTGACCGACGCCTTGCAAAAGCGCGCGCCGAGCTATGACAAGGACCGCGAGGAGCATTACAATCTCATCTCCGCGCTACACAAATCGGTTCGCGGGTCTGACCCGGATGCTGCGCTTTACTGGTTTGCGCGGATGATTGAAGGCGGGGAGGACCCGCTCTTTATTGCGCGCCGTCTGATCGTCATGGCGAGCGAGGATATCGGTCTGGCCGACCCGACCGCGATGATGGTGGCGGGTGAAGCGACCCGCGCTTTTGAGCGGATCGGCGAACCGGAAGGCCTGATCCCACTTGCCCACGCGGTTGTTCATCTTGCCACAGCGCCGAAATCGAATGCGTCTTATGTGGGCCTGAAACGCGCCCGCGCTGCAGCCCGCGAAACCGGTTCGCTCATGCCGCCAAAGCACATCCTCAACGCACCGACCAAGCTTATGAAAGACGAAGGCTATGGCAAAGGCTACCAGTATGATCACGATGCCGAGGACAGCTTTTCCGGCCAGAATTACTTCCCCGATGAAATGCCGCGCCAGGACTTCTACCAACCCAAAGGCCATGGCCGCGAAGCCCCAATCGCCGACCGTCTCACCAAGCTGAAGGCCTGGCGCAAGGAAAGAGGTGAGGGGTAACCCATGGCTACCGCCCTCAAAATCCCCAATCGCGATGCGCGGCGGCTTTGGCTGGCGGCTCAGGGGCTCGCGCCAACGCCGACCGGTGAGCTGGACCTGCTCGCGCTGATCAAACAGCTCGGCTTTGTTCAGCTTGATACCATTCAGGTTGTCGCCCGCGCGCACCATCATATCCTGTGGAGCCGAAACCAGAATTATCGCGAGCCGATGCTGAATACATTGATGGCGAAACATCGCGGGGTCTTCGAACACTTTACCCATGATGCCTCGGTCATCCCGATGGAGTTCTATCCGATGTGGAAACGCCAGTTTGAGCGGTTGGAGGCCAAGGTCCGCAAATGGGAATGGCATCGGGGCATGCTCGACGTGAATGGCCGCAATCACATCAAGGATCGTATTCGCGCTGAAGGGCCGCTCTGTACCAAGGCGTTCGACACGAAAGTTGTCGGTGAGAAGAAGATGTGGTCGCGCCCACCGCACAAGCTGGCGCTCGATTACATGTGGTATGCGGGGGAGCTTTCGACCTCCCACCGCGAAGGGTTCACAAAGTTCTATGACCTGTCAGAGCGTGTCATCCCGGAGGCGCATCTGAACCACGATATGCCGGATGATGAGCAGGTGGATGCTCTTTGCACGACCGCGCTGGACCGGCTCAGCTTCGGCACGCCAGGCGATATTCAGCGCTTCTGGGCTGCGGTGGATAATCCGCATGTCAAATCATGGTGTGAGGCGCAAACAGCGCTGATCCCGGTCGAGATTGAAGGCGATGATAAAGTTTGGCGCGAAGCGCTCGCACCCGCTGATATTGAGACACGTCTCGCTTCTGCGCCAGCGGCGACATCCCGACTGCGGATACTCAATCCGTTCGATCCGGTCATTCGCGACCGCGCCCGTCTCAGCCGCCTGTTTGGATTTGAATATACTGTTGAGATGTTCGTGCCCGCCGCCAAACGCATTTGGGGTTATTACGTCTATCCACTGCTGGAGGGCGACCGGTTCGTCGGCCGGATAGAGGTCAAGGCCGACCGAAAGGCACGGCGTCTGAATGTGCTAAATCTATGGGCCGAGCCCAAAGTGAAATGGACCGAGGCGCGGGCAAGCAAGCTTGATGCGGAACTTGCGCGTCTGGCGCGCCTTGTCGGTGTGCCGGATGTCAATTGGCAAGCCTGCGCAGTGAGGCCCTGAAATAGGTCGAATATTGCGAATTTAGCTCAGAGATAGCGTCCGGGCTTGCGCGAGTCGCAGGCTTCTGATCGGTTGGGACCAAGCTGATGGAGTTTTTTTAGATGATGCGTTTAGGACAAACCGCGCTTGCAGCCCTACTGCTAACGGCTTGTACGCCGATGAGCGACGAGGTGGGCAGCCAGATTTCTGCACCTGGGCAAGCCGACGACGTCACCGACATTGACGCCTTGCATCAGAGCTTGGTCGTTTATGACAGCCACCTCGATATTCCGGCCATCTTCCACACCGCTGATTATGATTTTGGGGCACGCGGATCCTATGAAGAAGATCGCACGCAAGTCGATCTGCCGCGCATGAAAGAGGGCGGTCTTGATGGCGGTTTCTGGGTCATCTACACCGCGCAAGGCCCGCTAACTGATGTGGCCTACCGCGCGGCGCGTAATCAGTCGCTCATGCGCATGACGTCAATCCGTGAACTTACGGCGAAGTACCATGAAGACCTCGAACTCGCCTTCACAGCCGATGATGCAGACCGGATCATCAGCGAAGGCAAACGTGTCGTCTTTCAGAGTATGGAAAACGCCTATCCGCTTGGCGAAGATGTTTCGCTGCTAGAGACGTTCTATATCGGCGGCTTGCGTATGGTCTCGCCAGCCCACTTTCGAAACAATCAGTTTGGCGATAGTGCAACGGATGTTTCTGCCCAGCATGACGGGCTTAGTCCCCTCGGCGAAGAGCTGGTGCGCGAGGCCAACCGGCTCGGCCTGATCCTCGACGGTAGCCACGTTGCCGATAGCACAGTTGAAGACATGCTGGAGCTGTCGACGACGCCGATTATCCTGTCACACAGTGGACCCAAGGCGATTTACGGTCACCCGCGCAATGTCCCCGACGACCTGCTTTTGCGGATCGCAGAAGATGGCGGTGTTATCCAGATCAACGCGCTTGGCGCCTACCTGGAAGCCCTGGAGCCTACGCCAGAACGGGCGGCTGGCCTTGCCGAGATTGCTGCAGAATTTGGGACGGACTTTGCAAGCATGTCGCCTGAAACAATCGCACAAGTGCGGGCGGCCCGCCGAGCGCTCGACGCAGTTCATCCCGCGCCAAGATCGACCTTCGAGAAGTATCTCGAGCACGTCTTCTATACGATTGAATTGGTCGGTATCGATCATGTCGGCATCGGCGCGGACTGGGATGGCGGCGGCGGTGTCGAAGGGATGAGTGACATTACCGATCTGCCAAAGGTCACTCAGGCGCTGCTCGATGCGGGCTATGATGAGGAAGACCTCGCCAAGTTCTGGGGCGGCAACATGATGCGCCTGTTGCGAGAGGTTGAAGCCGCAAAGACGGCCGAAATCGGCTCTCCGAATATTGTGAATTAGGGCCCGGCCGAAATGGAATGGCTCACGGTTCTTCCCCCTGTCGCGGCGTTGGTCGTCGCGGTGTGGACGCGCAATGTCTACTGGTCGCTCGGTCTCGCAATCTGGTTGTCTGAAACGCTTGTGGCTGGTTTCAATCCAGCAATGGGCGCACTGGGCAGTATCGATCGCGCTGTTGGCGTTTTTGGCAGCGAGGGGAATACTCGTATTCTTCTCTTTTGCCTGATCATTGGCGCGCTGATTGTCTATATGCAGCGCTCCGGCGGTATTGCAGCCATGGTTGAGCGGTTGCACAGTACGGGGCTAGCCTCGACGCCGCGCCGGGCCGGGCTGGTGACGGCCCTCTCTGGCGTGATCATCTTTGTCGAAACCAATGTCAGCCTGCTGGCGACCGGTGTGCTGGGGCGGCCTCTATTCGACCGCCTCAAGGTGAGCCGTGCCCGGCTTGCCTATATCATCGACAGTACCTGTTCGCCGATCTGTGTGCTTGTGCTGCTGAACGGGTGGGGAGCTTATCTTCTAAGCCTGATGATGGCGAACGGGGTCGAGTCACCCGTCCCGGTCCTGTTTCAAACGATCGCGCTAAACTTCTATGCCTTGCTGACCATTGCGGGTGTGTTTGCCACGATCATGCTCAACCGCACCTTTGGCGCAATGGCGACCGCCGATGCGAACTGGACATCGCCTGTCGGACTTGCAGAAGGCATTCCTGATAGCGACACCAGTGTAACACCCAGCCGCGCCGTCTATATGGGCCTGCCAATGCTGATTCTTGTCGGCGGGGCGCTGGCTTTCATGATTTGGACTGGCGAAGGCGACATCACCAAGGGCTCAGGCTCGCAGTCCATCCTTTGGGCCGTCGTGCTCGCGACAGCAGCGGCGTTCGCTTTTCTCGCGTTTAGCCAACGCGCCAAAGGCGAACTGGTCAGTATCGGATTTCAGGGCATGGGTGATCTGCTGCCCGCCGTAACGGTGATTTTTATGGCCCTGGTGCTCGGTGACAGTTTACGAGCGCTCGGTACTGGTGATTTCATTGCGGGCGTGGCCGCGACCATCCCTGCACCCGGGGCGATCCCGGCCATTCTCTTTGTCGTGGCAGGCGTCACCAGTTTTACCACCGGAACAAGCTGGGGCACCTATGGAATTCTGGTTCCCATCGCGATCCCGCTAGCCATGGGCGCGGGCATCCCGTTTCCACTCGTCATGGCGGCTGTGATTGGCGGCGGCGTATTCGGTGACCATTGCTCGCCGATTTCAGACACAACGATTATCGCCTCTCTAGCGGCGGGTTGTGACCATATCGAGCATGTGAAAACACAGTTGCCTTACGCGCTGGCTGCGGGCGGTGCGGCAACGCTGCTTTACGTGATCGCTGGTTTGATTGCTTGATCTTATCAGACTCGAAACTGCAGACCCGCCGTAAACGTATCCTGCCAAACCACTGTCGCAGTGCGTTTCAAACTCAGTCTTGGGGCCACAACGCCGACGCAATTTGGCAAGGCCCCTCGCGTGCGGAAGCGGACACGTGCCCCCGAGGCTGAGACATCCAGAAGCACGCCGATCCGCGTTCCCCCGGAAGGAAGCATGATCGTGCACTCGGACCAGACATGTTTGCGTGCATCCCGCCTTGCAATTTGAATGGCGGTGGTCGGTGCTGAGGTGGGTCGAGATGGTTGCCGGGTTGCCCTTGAGATATCGACTTTTTGGGACCGCGACAATGAGCGTTTGAACATAAGCGTACTCCAGTACGCTTAAGTAGCGCAGCTATGTAAATAAACTCTAAGTTGAAATTTGACCTTCATCGGCAATCCGAGCAGATCGCCCTCCGCTGACCCAAGACAAAAGCCTTCCCTCTCTCTCAGAATTCCCGTAATTTAGTTGCAAGTGAGACAAACCAGGAGGAACTCATGTCTGCCATTGTGCATCTTGCCATTCCGGCGGGCGATCTTGGGACCACTGTGAAATTCTATACCGATGTGTTGGGGTGTACGCTCGGCAACGGTGAGGCGGGGCGTTGGGTCGATGTCAATTTCTGGGGTAATGAGCTCACCCTGCACCAGAGCGAAGAGCAAATGCCGAATGTCCGCCACAATGTCGATATGGGCGCGGTCCTGGTGCCGCATTTCGGAATTCACCTGACACAAGCCGATTTTGATGCCGTCAAGGATCGCATCGCGGCAGCGGGCCTCGACTATATTGATCCGCCTTATCGCCGCTTCAAAGGCGATAAGTATGAGCAGGAAACCTTCTTCATCGCTGACCCCAATAACAATGTACTTGAGATCAAGTCGATGAAGCACCCCGAAGTCCTGTTTCCAGACGTGTAGCTGACGGCAGTTGCGCTTCGCTGCACGCGCTCCTACGCTCAAGAAAAAGGCGTGTGGAGGACAGATATGCGGACAGTCATTTGCGCGGCAACGGTATTCATCCTGTTTGAGGCCCCATGAGCGAGGCGGAAACTCTTACTCATCTTGCGGCATTTACGGCCAGTCTCGAATGCGTCGCAGCGCGCTGTGAGGATGTCGTTCCGCCGGTCTATGCTGCCTTGTTCGAGGCTTATCCAGAGTTGGAGAAACTGTTCGTCCTCGATATAGATCATGGCGCACGTGGGCATATGCTGAATGAAGCATTGGGCATGGCTGAGGGTTTGCTGGCCGCCGATCCGATGGCTCATAACTTCGTGGCTTCAGAGCGGATGAACCATGCGGGCTATGGCATTGATGATGAGGTGTTTGAAGGCTTCTACACGGTCATGGCGGAGGTCTTCCGATCGCTTGCGGGTGAGGCATGGACAGAGCCGATGAGTGCGGCCTGGAAACAGGTGGTCAGCTTGGCAGCGGAGGCGCGTTTCTGATTATTTTCAGATCGGCTGCATCCAAAAGCGAGCTTGATTGCATCCTTACTCCCGAGCCCACAAACTGGGCCCAAGACGAAGGATAAGACTATGGACGAAACACTGATACCGATTTTTCTCTTCGCCAGTATCGTGGCGGTGATCTGGTTGTTCAGCCACTATAACTATAAGAAACGCGCGACGGCGCATGAAACACTGCGTCTGGCAGTTGAGAAAGGTCAGGAGCTGTCGCCCGAATTGGTTGAGCGGATGTCGTTCTTCAATGATCCGGTTAAATCTGATCTGCGCCGCGGCGTCCTGCTGGTTGGCTTTGGACTTGCGATCATTTCACTTGGACTGCTCATTCCGACAGATGAGCCAGAGGCGTTTCGCGGTATGTTGGGCGTTTCGTCTTTCCCGATCATTCTGGGGTTTGCCTATCTCGGGCTCTGGCGTTTCGGGCATGACCGGTAGCGGTTTTTGATCAGGGTCGTCACAATGCAGACCGATCAGGATCTCGCGGCCGAAGCTGCAAAAGGGGCGGACGCGGCATTTGAAACGCTGGTCCGCCGCCATCAGGCCACCATTCGTGGCCTGAGCCGCAGGCTGACCGGACAGGCCGTTGAGGCAGATGATCTCGCCCAGGCCGCATTCATGACGGCCTGGCGCAGGATCGCATCTTATCGCGGCGGTTCATTCAAGTCCTGGCTCTGTACGATTGCTTATCGCGAATTCCTGCAGGCCCGGCGAAAACAGAAACCCGAGGTCGAGTTTGATGAGGCCACTCATGTTATTGCGTTTGATGTCTCAGCGTCCCGTATGGCCGAGCGTCTCGATCTGGACCGCGCCTTGAAGACCCTGCCGGAAAATCAACGCATTTGTGTGATCTTGTGTGTCGCATCGGGGATGACCCACTCCGAAGCAGCTCAGGCAACCGGATGGCCACTGGGTACGGTTAAGTCACACGTCAATCGAGGTGTCACGGCACTTCGCAAACAGCTTGCCGCAGAAGATGTGGCGTGATGGAGTACAATGATGCACGATGAGCAATCATATGACGATCTGACCACGATGTTCGAACGCCAGGATGAGGTGTTGCGGTCGGACGGTTTCGTGGATGATGTGATGCGGCCTATCCACCGGCGCGCGCGGTGGCGTGCACCCTTACTGTTTGGTGCTGGCGGCATCGGCGTTGGGGCAGCGATATCTCAGGCCAGCAATCTGTTGGGCATGGTCTCTGAATGGATGCCGGACAATAGCTTCGCACTCGCGCAAGCGACAGACCTGTCCGCGCAAACCATGCCGCTCAACCCGCTCTGGTTCGCCGCCATCGGCATCGTGGCACTCTCTTGCTTTGCAATCGTGCTGAGCGAGCGGGCCTAGCTGTCAGCGCGCCAGCGAGCGCAAATCGAGGTCGGGAGCAAGCGATCATCGTCGCGGTGGGGCAGGGCCATTTCGCCCATTTCGATTATACCGCCAAGCCCCCCAAGATGACCCGCAAGCGCTTGTGCCAAGGCAATGTGAGACAGACGAACCGCATAAGCCGTCAGGATAACAAAGAGCGGACGATCTGAGAGGAGCGCGCGAACGTTCGCGAGCAGGCCCGGCAGGTCTTCTTCGAACCGCCAGGTTTCATTCTTGATGCCGCGCCCAAACTTTGGCGGGTCGAGAACGATCGCGTCATATTGATTCCCGCGCCGGATTTCCCGTGCTGTGAACTTCATCGCATCGTCAGCAATCCAGCGGATACGGCGGTCGGCAAGCCCGCTCATCTCCTGATGGTCTTTGCCAAAGCCGTTTGATTTAGGGCTCGCATCAAGATGCGTCACCTCCGCGCCCGCCTGCGCAGCAGCAAGGCTCATCATTCCGGTATAGCCAAATAGATTAAGCAGTTTGATCGGGCGGCCAGCTGCCCGAATTTGATCTTGCGCATACGCCCAGTGGATGCTGTGTTCCTGAAACACGCCGAGATGCCGAAATGGAGTGCGGCGAGCGCTGAAGGACAGACCGCGCCAGTCCATCGGCCACGTGTCAGGGGCAGCTGGGTTCAGCAGGGCCCAGCTGCCGCGGTCATCATCGCCTGACTTTGCATCAAACCGCGCATCGGCTTGCCAGGTCTGGACCGGGCGTTTGGGCGGCCAGAAGGCTTGCGGGTCAGGCCGGATGACCTTCTGTGACCCAAATTGCTCCAGCTTGTGGCCGTCGCCGCTGTCGATCAGCGCATATTGCTTCGGGTCCCACTGGTCGGCGAGAAACAAAGTTGATGAAAACTGCGTCATTCAAACCCCCTCTGTCGCCAGCCTTCATAAAGCATGATTGCGGTCGCCTGCGCGAGGTTGAGACTGTCTGCGCCGCCGCGCATCGGGATGAGGCATAGCGTATCGCATTCAGCTTCAGCACTGTCTGGCAATCCAGATTGCTCTGTCCCCATCAGGATCAGACTTGGCTGTTTGAAATTGACCGCTGTGTGCGTGGTGTCGCCATTCACACTGGCAGCCACCATGTTCAGCCCGGCTGACTGCCGCCACATGTTGAAGGCGTCGAAGCTCGCCGCCTTGCCGAGCCGGACGTCAAACAGCGACCCCATCGAAGCGCGAACGGATTCAACGCTGTAGGGGTCACAACACTGTCCGATCATGACAATGCCCGCGACATCAGCGCAGTCTGCCGTCCGTAAGATTGTCCCCAGATTTCCAGGGTCGCGAATCTCATACAGTCCAATCCATAGTCCGGGGTGTGCGGCGTCTAGCTGATCCAGCTCAAGGGCCCGCTGTTTCACACTCGCCATGACCGTTTGCGGGTTATCTTTGCGGGCAATTGCGCTCGCCAGCCGATCCGGGACCTGAACGATCCGCGCGCCTGCAGCGGCGGCGCGGCTAAGAAGCGCTTCGGTGTGCGGACGCTCTAAACCGGTGGCAGAGACGATCAGTGTGTCCAGCTCCCAACCTCGATCTATAGCTTGCTCAACAAGGCGTCCGCCTTCGGCCATAAATAAGCCCGTTTCTGATCGGACTTTCTTCCGGTCCAGTGCCCTGATTGTCTTGATCAGCGGATTACTGGCCGAGGTGATGAGATCTATAGAAACTGTCATCCTCGCCCTGTATCACAGGCTTGCCTGATTCCCAGCGATAAGGCAGACGGAGAACGGGGCGTGTACAGTTCAGGGGAGAAACCCATGAAGGCCTATGATACTTTTATTGTCGCATTCGCGGTGATGAGCTTCGTTATTCTGGGTTGGGTGACGGTGAACGGATCGTCTTTGTATCACAAAAGTGCTGCAGACCTTGAGGCACTGCTGGAAACAAGGGTGGCCAATGCTCTGCAAGCGGGCGGGTTTGATTGGGCTGCCGTTGAAATGGACGGACAATACGCAACGCTGTACGGCACGCCGCCAAATCGGGCGGCCGCCTCTGCTGCAGAGGAAGCAGCGCTCACAGCCGCTGGTGAAGGCGGCTGGCTTAGAGGTGGTATTACCGGTGTTGTAACCAAGTTTGAGGATGTGCCGCGCTCTCGCGACTTGCTGATTGGCGAAACCACGCGCCACCAAAACACTGCGCAATCAGACGGCATAGCGGCCCAACCAGAGCCGGAACTGAACCCGAGACTTTACGTTTGGGACGCAGCATGACTAATCAACGGATCGATTCTGGCTTTCAGAATGGGAGCAAATAAATGCAATGGTTGTTGACCCATATGTGGGTGTCGCTGCTTCTGGCAGGGTTTCTCGGACTGCTTGCGGGCTTCGGTGCGCGCGGCTTCTTTGTTTCAAATCGCGTCCGCCGCGCTGAGGTTGACCGCGATGTCGCCAAGACAGAGCTGCAACAGACCCGCGCCGAAGTGGACGATCTGTACGCTGCCCAGCGTAAGCATAAAGATGCCTATACGGCCGAGCAGGGCACGCGTGAAAACGAGCTTTTGCAGGAATTAAACAGCCGCGATACCACAATAAACAACTTGTCCAACGCGTTGAAAGACGCGCGCGATGAGTTGAAGCGCTTTGCGGATGAACAGTCGGCTCAGGGCCTGTCAGGTGTTGTCTCAACCGCCGGAGCTGCTGTGGCGGGCGCAGCGATTGCGGCAACCGCGACTGCTTCGGCAGATGCTGAGCCTGCCGACGGAATGAAGCTGAACGAACTAACCGAGCGTAACACCTGGCTTGAGGCCCGGGTTGCAAGCCTCGAAACTGAGCTGTCTGAGGTCGCGGCTGTGGAACCCGTTGCTGCGGCGGCGCTTGTCGCTGAACCTGCAGAAGCCCCCGAACCTGCTGAGACCAATCTCGGACTTGAGAAAATGCAATGGCAGAATGCCTATTTGCGCCAACGTGTTGAGGCGCTTGAGGGCTCTCTTATTGCAGCGCCGACGGTGCCAGCCGCTAATGTGCAAGACGCCGGCTCCGAGTCTCCGCCAGCCTTGGCTGCTGTGCCCGATGCGTCTGTCTCCGAAGAGGAAACCTCTGCGGCCGATGAAGAACTGGCCCGTTTGCGCTGGCGAAATCGTTATCTTGAAGGCCGTCTCGCCTATTATGAGGAAGGCCAGGCGGAGGCGGCTACGCCCGCTGACGCTGTGTCTGAAGAAGACACCGCAGACGAGGCGACTGAAGACCACTCCGATACGGTTGTGGCTCTGGCGACGCCGACCATGGTTGAAAGCCTGACCGAGGCAGAGCCGGAAACTTCGGCATCGGAAGAAACAGAAAATGAGGCCGAGGCCTCACAAGAATCGGAAGAGCCCACTGAACCTGTGGAAGAAGAGCCTTCTGAAACCGTTGAAGAAGCAGAGAGCATAGAAGAGACAGCTGAAGACAGCGCTGAACCGGAAGTGGTCGAAGTTGAAGCGGCGATCGCGGAACCTGAACCTACTACAGAAGACGATACGCCTGTTGAGGTACAAGACTCTGAGACAGCGGAAAACGAAGCAACGGAAGTCGAGGAAGAGGAAACAGACAGTGCCCCTTCTGAACCGGAGGTCGCTGCCGCTCCCGAGGCGCATCCATCAGAAGCTGTTTTGCAGGAGCTTGGTGATATGCTGGACACTGAGGCAGGCCTTATACAACCTGTTGCGATCGAGAAGCCCTCAAACGGTGCAGATGACCTGACCGCGATCGGTGGAATTGGTCCGCGCATCGCAACTGTTCTGAACGACCTTGGAATCTGGACGTATGAACAGGTTGCGGCATGGACAGAAGAGAACCAACTCTGGGTCGATGATCATCTTGCGTTCAATGGCCGTGTCGCACGTGAAAGCTGGGTCGAGCAGGCCAAGTCGCTGAATTCAGCCAAAGAAACGGTTGATGCCTAGACCTTTCATGCCGCGTTCAGGTCATATTGTGTAATCCTTCCGGAAATCATTGATATAATTGTCCTTTTGTCATTCCGGGCTTTGGGGTTAAAATAGGATTGAATTGGAGGCCAACATGATTGACGAAAAAACGCTCGATACCGCGCCGCGCATAGATGCACCGCGCGATTTTCTGGAGAATGCCCCCGCTGTTCGGATGTCGCGCCGCGGCCTCGTCAAAGGCCTTGCCTGCGGGACAATCGTGCCGATGATTGTTGGCTGTACGACCAATCCGGTTACCGGAGCGAGCCAGATTATCCTGCCCGGCTTCGATAATGCCTCGCTGGCCGCAATGTCGCAATCGGCTTGGACGGATATGAAGGCGCAAACACCGCAAACCAGTGACCAACGTCTTAAAAACAGTGTGTTGAACACATGGGAGCGTACTGCAGTCGGGCGTACCGAGGCGCTACGCGATCTCTATAATCAGAACGTTCCTTATAATGCGAGTGAGTGGGAAATCGCGGTCTTTGATACCGATGATGTGAACGCCTTCGTGATGCCAGGTCAGCAGGTGGGCGTCTATCGCGGTATTACCGAGCTTACCGAGAATGAAGACCAGCTCGCCTCCATTCTGGGCCACGAAGCAGGTCATATTGACGGACAGCATTCAGCGGCCCGTGCATCGATGCAGGTTGTGTCTCAAGTCGCTTTGGTTGCTGGCTCTATCGCCGTTGCGCAAACCGAGACGGGCCGAAAGTATGGCAATGAGATTGTCGCTCTTGGCGGCGCGGCGCTGCAGTTTGGTGTATTGCTGCCTTATAGCCGACAGCATGAGCTGGAAGCTGACAAGCTCGGCGTCGATTACATGCACAAGGCCGGGTATGATGTTCGCGAAGCCCCGCGCCTTTGGGAGCTGATGGATAAGAAGAGCGCCGGCAATCGCCCGCCTGAGTTTACATCAACGCATCCTGATCCGGCGCGCCGTCGCACTGACATGATCAATTACATCAATGCCCGCGGATACGCCTTTATCTAAGGGCCATTTATTGGTCCGTTGGCGGATATTTTGAGACTGCGACGAGATTGACCTTGCGTCACATCGGCAGGGTGTGCTCAATTGGCAAAAAGCACACTAAAGGCCGCACGATCGTGTCCGACCCAGAGATCGAATTCTATACCCGGATATCAGATGATATCACGCTCGAAGAGCGCTATCGCCTTTTCCAGCGATACGCTGAAAACCTTGGCTTCGACGAAACCTACTATGGGCGCCGGGTCTATGATGAGAAACACCAGGCGAGTTTGCAGGGATTTCAGATATGGGACCCCGCCTGGAAAGACGTCTATGACGGCGAGAACTATATTGAGTCCGACTGGGCTATTGCGGCCATCAGAACCTCTACGCATGGGTTCCGGTTCGATCCACCAAAGCGGGATCTGTCCAAGGCGGAAGCAGCGTTCACTAAAGATGCCCAGGCATATGGCCGCTTGAACGGCTTTGCTATTCCCCTCGCGCGGGCGAATGGGCTGGTCGCAGGCTTGTCTGCAACATCATCGGAAAGCCGCCCAACGGATGAGCAGATCAACCGACTGACCGCAGCAGCGAAACTGTTCGACCATGTGATGGCGGCCTATCACGCCGACAAAATGTCCGAGATCGCAGGTCTGACGGAGCGGGAAGTCCAACTCATTCGCTTGCACTGTGATGGCTATAGTGCGGTACAGATCGCACGTGCGACCGGCACAACGGCGCAATGGACGCGGAAATCCTTCATGTATATTCGCGACAAACTGGGGATAACGAACAACAATCAGTTGATCGTCAAGGCAATTGCCATGGGCATTTTGACCTGATTCAGAGGGTCAATAGCAACACATGTTGACCTGACAGCACCCCAACAATCGTGCAGTTTCAGATTCAGTTGGTGATTGTGCTTTTCACCAACGCCTACCAAATTCTCCGTCTGGGTGGGGGAGAGCGCGGTCGGCTGAAGCAGTTCTTAGAACTGTGCTCGCAACTCACCCGGCAAGCTTTTTAGCTTGCCGGGCTTTTCGTTTATGCTCTGACCAGATCTGCCCTATAGCGACTTGACGATCTCTTCGACCATCTTCTTCGCGTCCGACAGAAGCATCATTGTGTTGTCGCGGAAGAAAAGTTCGTTCTGGATGCCCGCATAGCCAGAGCCCATGGATCGCTTGATGAAGAGGACCGTACCCGCATTCTCCACATCAAGGACGGGCATGCCATAGATCGGACTTGTCTTATCGGTTTTCGCACTTGGGTTGGTCACGTCATTCGCGCCGATCACAAAAGCGACTTCAGAGTTACGGAAGTCGGAGTTGATATCCTCAAGCTCGAACACCTCATCATACGGCACCTGCGCTTCGGCCAGCAGAACATTCATATGTCCCGGCATCCGGCCTGCCACAGGGTGGATGGCATATTTTACCTCCACGCCTTCTTCTTTCAGCTTGTCGCACATCTCTTTCAGCGCGTGCTGCGCCTGGGCAACGGCCATGCCATAGCCGGGCACGATAATCACCTTTGAGGCATTCTTCATGATGAAGGCCGCGTCTTCAGCCGAGCCGCGTTTAAAGGGCCGCTCTTCCTGCCCCGCTGTCGCTGCCGCGGCATCATCGCCGCCAAAGCCGCCAAGGATGACCGAAATGAAGCTTCGGTTCATCCCCTTACACATGATGTAGGAGAGGATTGCACCGGATGAGCCGACGAGCGCGCCAGTTATGATCAGGGCAAAATTTCCAAGCGTGAAACCTAACGCCGCAGCGGCCCATCCTGAGTAGGAGTTTAGCATAGAAACCACGACAGGCATATCGGCGCCGCCAATCGGAATAATTAAAGTTATGCCAAGAATGAGAGCGAGCACAGTCAGGCCCCAGAAGGCCCACGTCGCGCTGCCACCACTGCCAACCAGAACAACAATTAGGGCCAGTATACCAACGCCAATCAGGATGTTCAGGATATGCCGAGCGGGCAACAGGATCGGCGCGCCAGACATGTTCCCATTGAGTTTGGCAAAGGCGATGACGGAACCGGTAAAGGTCAGCGCCCCAATCGCCGAGCCGAGCGAAAGCTCAATCAAAGAAGCGGTTGCGAGCATGCCGACAACGCCAATACCGAAGCTCTCGGGTGCATAGAGCGCCGCAGCTGCTACGAGCACCGCTGCAAGTCCAACAAGCGAGTGGAACGCCGCAACCAGCTGTGGCATATCCGTCATCGGGATCTTGCGGGCAATGAAAGCCCCGACCGAGCCGCCGATCACAGCGCCCGCAGCCAGAATGGCCAAAGTCGTTGGATCGAGAGATTCCCAGAACAGGATCAGCGTTGTCGCAACAGCGATGGCCATGCCGATCATGCCATTGCGATTGCCAGCGCGGCTGGTGGCGGGGCTGGAAAGGCCGCGCAGGGCCAGAATGAAGAGGATGCCCGAAACCAGATAGAGGAGCGGGGCCCAAGTGGATTGGAACTGTTCCATCGATCAGTCCCCTTTCTTTTTATACATGGCGAGCATGCGCTGGGTCACCAGAAAGCCGCCAAAGATGTTTACGCTGGCAAGTGCGACACCTATGCCGCCGAGCGCCTTGGCGACCCAACCGCCCTGAATGGTACCAGATGCGGTTACAGCGATAATCGCGCCGACGATGATGACCGATGAAATCGCGTTGGTCACAGCCATAAGCGGCGTGTGCAGGGCCGGGGTGACCGACCAGACAACATAATATCCGACGAAACAGGCCATCGCGAAAATCGCGGCCAGGAACACAGTCGGGCTGATTGCGCTGGCTTCAGCAGCATGGGCGGGCAGGGCAAGAGCCCCCGCCACCGTGCCCAGGATCAGGGCTTTTCTCATGCGGAAATCCTCTCATTCACAGTTACACCGCCGCGCGTCAGCAGCATTGCGGTGACAATTTCATCATCAGTCTCAAGGTTCAGGCTGCCATCCTCGGCCGTAATCAGTGGCAGGAATGCAAGCAGGTTCTTGGCGTAAAGCGAGCTGGCATCGGCGGGCAGATGCGCCGGCAGGTTGGTAAACCCAGCGACTTTTACGCCCTCGACCTCAACGATCTTATCTGGTTCAGACAGCGGGCAATTGCCGCCAGCGCTGACCGCCATATCCACGATGACGGAACCGGGGCGCATGGTCTTCACCATCGCATCCGTTACCAGAACCGGCGCAGGTCGACCCGGGATCAGCGCGGTCGTGACCACGATATCCTGCTTGGCGATGTGGCTCGCAGTGAGTTCAGCTTGTTTGGCCTGATATTCCTCAGACATCTGCTTGGCGTAGCCACCAGCGGTCTGGGCCTGCTCAAATTCTTCATCTTCGACGGCGATGAACTTGGCACCGAGCGAGGCGACTTGTTCCTTGGCAGCGGGGCGAACATCGGTAGCGGTCACAACCGCGCCTAAACGGCGGGCCGTCGCAATCGCCTGCAGTCCGGCCACCCCGGCGCCCATGACAAAGACCTTTGCGGGCGCAACTGTACCCGCCGCTGTCATCATCATCGGCATGGCCCGGCCATAAATAGTGGCCCCCTCAATGACAGCGCGATAGCCTGCAAGGTTCGACTGCGATGACAGCGCGTCCATGCTTTGGGCCCGCGTAATCCGCGGCGTGAATTCCATGGACAGCGCCGTGATGTTGGCAGCGTTCAGCGCAGCGGGGTCGAGCCCGAACGGGTCCATCAGACCAATCACAGTCAGCCCTTCCGGCAACTTGCCGATTTCGGCATCAGATGGCCCGCGCACTTTCAAAAGCACGTCTGCGTCCTTCAGAGCACTCGGAATGCCAGCCGCGATCTTGCCGCCTGCCTCCTTATAAGCGTCATCAGTAAAGCCTGCAGCGAGACCAGCCCCTTTTTGCAAAGTGACGTCGTGCTCCATGCCCACGAGTTTCTTCACAGTTTCTGGTGTAGCCGCAACGCGTACCTCTCCAGACACTGTTTCTTTCAGGATTGTCAGTTTCATGGCTCTCTTCTGGGAAAATTTGTGCCGCGCGACAACCAAAAAAATGAGCTGAGAGAACGATTATTGCTCAAACGCAGGGTAAAGCCCGCGGATATTGCACAGCTCGTCGCTTCGAAACTCGCCTGTTTATTTTTCAGAAAGTGACGCTATCTTTCCGTCTTCGAAGATAAGGGGGCGGTCATTTGGTCGTATTATTTCGAATTATTGCTCTGATTTCTATTTGCAGCCTTTTGCTTAAGGCTTCAGGACAAGAAACGCTCAGTTCGAGACCAGCGGTTTCTGACTTTTTGCAACTCCAGGACTTTGTCTCACCCTCAATGTCCCCGTCCGGACGGTACGTTGCCGGGGTCAAACGCTTGGGGACGCGCGACACTCTGTTGGTCATGGATCTGGACGCCGCCGACTTTGATCTTTCTTCAATCGGCGTCGGTGAGTTCAACATAAACTGGGTAGAATGGGTCTCCGATGAGCGTCTGGTCGTAGGCGTTACCGGCTATCGCGGAAGCAATGACGCCGATCTGATGTCACGAAAGGCCATGAATGCAGCCGACCCGGACGCCGACATCTTCTATTTCCAACGTATTTTGGCTGTCGACCGTGACGGGAGCAACAAGGCTGCAATGTTCCCCGATGGCGGATTTAAGAAGGACTCACGACTCGGCAATTTTGTTGATCCGCTAACTAACGATGAAGATCATATCCTGATGTCAGCCTGGGCGCGCAGCGATCACAATCTCTACCGTGTCAATGTCTATACCGGAGAGGCCAAGAAAGTCGCGAACGGAAACTATCGCACAAGTACTTGGTATGTGGACGCGTCGGGACGGCCTGCCTTTCGACGTGAATGGTCAGGGCGTTCAGAGGTCACTTTCTACTCTAACGTCAAATCTGACTCGGGCCGGTCTAAATGGGAAAAGCTGAAAACCATTCGGTTTAACGCTCAGGACAACATCAACCGTACTGTTACCTTCCTGCCATTCTTCGCAGGGCAAGCTGACAACACGTTCTACATCGCAGAGAGCCGTGACGGTGAGGACAAGGTAGAGATTTATCTCTACGACTATCAAGCGAAGGAATACATTGAGACAGTCGGCGCCCACAGCGAATTTGATATTCGGGGCGTTCTGTATGATCGAACCGATACGCCCTATGTCGGCGCATACTATTATGATGACGTTGTCGAGATCGATTTTGTCGATGAGGACCTGCAGAGCCATTACCGTGCTCTAAGAGACTATTTCGGTGCGAATCTGAACGTCTTTCCGCAAGACATCCGGATGGATGGTCAGCGCTGGTTGTTGAGCGTGTCCGGCCCGCACGATTCAGGCGGCTACTACATCTATGATCGCGAACTTGGTTCCGTCGACATGATCGCGTCTCGGCATGTATCGCTCTCTGACAAAGCGCTCGCTCCTGCGCAGGTGATAGAATATCAGGCACGCGACGGCCTTGCTTTGAAAGGGTATCTTACCCAACCGATACAACATGCCGATGTCGGCCCCGCGCCGCTGGTCGTTATGCCACATGGTGGACCCGCATCGCGAGATATAATTTCGTATCAGCCGACCGTTCAGATCCTGGCTTCAAAGGGCTATCAGGTGTTTCAGCCGACATTTCGTGGGTCATCCGGGTTTGGTCGCGCGTTTGAGGATCTCGGCCGCGGGCAATGGGGTCGGGCGATGCAAACCGATGTTGATGATGGCTTTGCAGCTTTGGTTGCACGCGGCTTAGCCTCCGCGGATGAGGCTTGTATCTATGGCGGCTCATATGGCGGATATGCGGCTCTTGTTGCGGCGACATTGACGCCTGATCTCTACCAATGTGTCATCGCGGTCGCGGCTCCGTCAGATCTTTTGAAAATGTTATCCTGGGAGCGCGCCGAAGGTGGGTCTTCCTCTGCGAGTTATCGATACTGGGTCAATCATATCGGCGATCCAAAAGCCAATCGCGCAGAACTGGAGGCGGTCTCGCCAGCCCGCAATGCTGCGCAGATCACCGCCCCAATTCTGCTGATCCACGGAGAGCGTGACCGCGTTGTTCCGATCAAACAGTCTGAACTTATGGAAGAGGCCCTGGAAGAGGCCGGAAAGACCTACGCCTTCTACCGCATGGAGAAAGCCGGACATAGCTATCGCAGCTGGGAAGAGCGCGCTGAAGAGTATGATCGCGTATTGGCTTTTCTCAGTACGTACTTGCCGTCGGCCACCAACGGTCCCAGTTGAGGGCCGGCCTGCCAGGCAGGCTTGACCCTTAGCGGCTTTTCGGCTTTATGCCGCGCTTCGCTGCTTGTCGGTGAAAACAAACGCTTGTGGAAGGGGTGCCAGCCTTGGACCACGAGCCCTCTAATCCACGGCGACCGGATCGAAAGACCCCCGGTCATCACAAAGCCAGAGAGGTTATCATGGCTAAGAAACTGCTGGGGCAGCTCAAGCTCCAGATTCCCGCTGGTGCGGCCAACCCGTCACCGCCAGTCGGTCCGGCACTCGGTCAGCGCGGCATCAACATCATGGAATTCTGTAAGGCATTCAACGCCAAGACAGAGAAGATGGAAAAAGGCCTGCCCCTGCCAGTGGTCATCGACTATTATCAGGACAAATCCTTTACCTTCATCGTCAAAACGGCGCCGGCCTCTGTGTTGCTCAAGAAAGCAGCCGGGCTGAAGTCCGGGTCACAAGAGCCAGGCCGTTCGGTCGCGGGTAAAGTGACACGTGCCCAGTGCCGTGAAATCGCCGAGGCGAAAATGGTGGATCTGAACGCCAACGATCTCGACCAGGCAACCAAGATCATTGAGGGCTCTGCGCGCTCTATGGGTCTGGAAGTGACGGAGTAGGACGATGGCTGCAGGAAAAAGATATCGCGCCGCTGCTGAAGCAGTTGAAGCTCAAAAAGCTTACCCTGTCGCAGAGGCTGTAAAGCTGGTGAAAGCAAACGCCACAACGAAGTTTGACGAAACGATCGACATTGCGGTCAATCTGGGTGTTGATCCGAAATATGCGGATCAGATGGTGCGCGGCGTTGTCTCGCTGCCATCCGGCACCGGCAAGGACGTCCGTGTCGCTGTGTTTGCACGCGATGCGAAAGCTGACGAAGCCCGGGAAGCTGGCGCTGAGATTGTTGGCGCAGAAGACCTGATGGAAGAGATTCAGAACGGCAAATCCGACTTTGACCGCGTGATCGCGTCACCTGATATGATGTCAGTTGTCGGTCGCCTTGGTAAAGTGCTGGGCCCGCGCGGTCTGATGCCAAACCCGAAAGTCGGTACTGTGACACCAAATGTCGGTCAGGCTGTTAAAGATGCCAAAGGCGGTTCAGTGGAATTCCGCGTTGAAAAGCTTGGCATTATCCATGCTGGTATTGGCAAGACCTCTTTCGACGAAGATGCGATTGAGAAGAACGTCCGCGCTTTCGTTGAAGCGCTTCTCAAGGCCAAGCCATCTGGCGCTAAAGGCACATACATGAAGAAGATCACCGTGTCTTCGACCATGGGCCCTGGCATCGGTGTCGACACCGCTGACGTTATCCCAAGCTAAGTCTGTTTCAGACCCAAGAATAGACAGGCCCGCTGGATCACTCCGGCGGGCCCTTGTTTGTTAACTATTATTCGTCCCGCGTGCAGCCCGCGCCTCCACATCGGTGAAAAGTGGCGCGAACAGCTTTTTTCAGGCGCCTCTTGACTTTTCTGAAATTAGCTCTTGCGCGGTTGTGGGCAATGCGTTAACTGACGCTCCTTGCGGGAGATGAGCGTAGCTGGTCTCCCGTTTCCTGTCCGAGACCATGGGTAAGGTGATTTGGCCTTATAAGTCCCATGATAGACGGGGTGAGGCAGGTTTGTTGCCATATGGTGACAGGCGGTCTGCCAGGCCCTGGGCAGGTGCCCGACGTTTGAGCTCCTTATAAAGGAGTGACGACAAAAGGCAAATACCCGGGCGCTCGGATGGTCCGATCGCCTTAGCCAAGGAGATCCGTAATGGATAGAGCCGGAAAAGCCGAAGCCATCGATACGCTGAAAGGCGTGTTCGCTGACTCAGGCAGCGTCGTCGTGGCGCGTTATACCGGTCTGACTGTTGCGGAGATGACCCAGTTTCGGGGCAAGCTGCGAGAGCAGGGCGCCCTGGCGAAAGTGGTCAAGAACCGTCTGGTCAAAAAAGCACTGGACGGCAAGGGCGGCGACGATGCGGCGAACATGTTCGTTGATCAAACCGTCATTGCTTACTCATCTGATCCTGTAGCGGCTGCCAAGGGCGCTGCAGACTATGCCAAGGAAAACGACAAGCTCGTGATCATTGGCGGCATTATGGATGAGCAGGTTCTCGACAAGAGTGGGGTAGAGGCGCTTGCCAAACTACCATCACTTGATGAGCTTCGTGCCAAGATTATCGGCGTTATTCAGGCCCCAGCGACCAAGCTCGCAACTGTGGCCCAGGCACCGGCAAGCAAACTGGCGGCTGTATTCAAGGCGTATGCTGAAAAGGACGCCGCGTAGGTCATTTCCGACACACACAGACCTTCAATCTCACCCTGTTTTAAAGGAATTACAAAATGTCCAAACTGGAACAAATCGCAGAAGACCTCTCTGCACTGACCGTCCTCGAGGCGGCTGAACTCGCAACCCTGCTCGAAGACAAGTGGGGCGTAACAGCTGCAACTGGCGGCGGTATGGTTATGGCAATGCCTGGTGCTGGCGGTGACGCTGGTGGCGAAGCTGCTGCTGAAAAGACCGAGTTCGACGTCGTTCTGACAGACGCTGGTGCCAAGAAAATTGGCGTCATTAAAGTCGTTCGCGAAGTCGTCAGCGGCCTTGGTCTGAAAGAAGCCAAGGAAATGGTCGAAGCTGCGCCGAAGGCGATCAAAGAAGGCGTATCAAAAGACGAAGCTGAAGAACTCAAGAAAAAGTTCGAAGAAGCTGGTGCGACCGTCGAGATCAAATAGATCTCTTGCCCTCATTTGAGGGCGTGTTGAGTAACGGGTTTCATATTCGCGCGGAATTGGACCCTGATGAATTTAGCGCGGCAAAGTCAATTTGGCTTTGCCGCGTCCGCGCGTTTTAGGCGACACGCTGATCTGGCCCCTCCCCAGACAGCATAATACGGGACACAAGATGGCACTCTCTTTCACTGAAAAGAAACGCATCCGTAAATCCTTCGGCAAAATCCCCGAAGCCATCGATATGCCAAACCTCATCGAGGTTCAGCGCTCCTCATATGAACACTTTCTGCAGATGCACACGGCGCAAGCCGAGCGGACCGATGATGGTCTTGGCGGCGTCTTCAAGGGTGTTTTCCCAATCGTTGATTTCAACGAGCGGGCCTCACTCGAGTATGTCTCGTATGAGTTCGAGCCACCGAAGTTCGATACAGAAGAATGTATGCAGCGCGACCTGACTTACGCCGCGCCGCTGAAAGTCCGCCTTCAACTGGTCGTCTTCGATATCGACGAAGATACTGGCGCGAAGTCGGTCAAGGAAGTCAAAGAACAAGAGGTCTATCTCGGTGATATCCCTCTGATGACCAATAAGGGGACGTTCATCGTGAACGGCACCGAGCGGGTTATCGTGTCACAGATGCACCGGTCGCCGGGTGTGTTCTTCGACCATGACAAAGGCAAGACCCATTCGTCTGGCAAGCTGCTCTTTGCTGCGCGGATTATTCCATACCGCGGATCCTGGCTCGACTTTGAATTTGATGCGAAGGATGTTTTGAACGTCCGGATCGACCGCAAGCGTAAGCTGCCGGCCACAACGCTGCTTATGGCGCTGGGCTATGACGCCGACCAGATCCTCGACATGTTCTACACCAAGTCGGTCTATCGCCTTGATAAGAAGGGCTGGATTTGCGGGTTTGATCCTGCGGCCTGGAAAGGGCAGAAGCCTGCCTATGATCTGGTTGATGCGAAGGGCGGAAAAGTCGTCTCGCCGGCCGATCGCAAACTGACGGCGCTCGCGGTCAAGCGGATCGCGGAAGGTGGAACCGAGGAGCTTCTGCTGCCGTCTATCGCGCTAGAGGGTAAATTCCTCGCCCGGGATATCGTCAATCGCGAAACCGGTGAGATTTATGGCGAGTCTGGTGACCTGCTCGAAGAAGAACTCCTGGCCGAACTGCGCGATCAAGGGATCAAGGCGATCGAAATCCTTGACGTCGATAATGGTGCGCGCGGTCCATGGCTGCGCAACACGCTGAAGGCGGATAAGAATGATACGCGCTTTGAGGCGCTGTCAGACATTTACCGTGTGATGCGCCCTGGTGAACCGCCAACTCAGGAAGCGGCAGACGCGCTGTTCAATCAACTCTTCTTCGATGGCGAGCGTTATGACCTGTCTGCGGTTGGTCGTGTGAAAATGAACACGCGCCTCAAGGTCGCGGTCGAAGGCTATGAGCCTGCCGAAGACACTGAGCGGACGCTCCGCAAGGAAGACATTGTCGGCGTCATGCAGGTCATTCTGGACCTGAAGGACGGCAAGGGCGACGTTGACGATATCGATAACCTCGGTAACCGCCGTGTGCGCTCTGTCGGTGAGTTGATGGAGAATAATTACCGCATTGGTCTTGTGCGCATGGAGCGCGCGATCAAGGAGCGGATGAGCTCTGTTGATATCGATACGGTCATGCCGAACGATCTGATCAATGCGAAGCCGGTCGTTGCCTCTGTTCGCGAATTCTTTGGCTCATCGCAGCTGTCGCAGTTCATGGACCAGACCAACCCGCTATCAGAGATTACGCATAAGCGCCGTCTCTCGGCGCTTGGGCCGGGCGGTCTGACGCGGGAGCGTGCTGGCTTTGAGGTGCGCGACGTGCACCCGACCCATTATGGTCGCATCTGTCCGATTGAGACACCGGAAGGGCCGAACATTGGTCTGATCAACTCGCTCGCGACCCATGCGCGGGTCAACAAGTATGGCTTCATTGAAAGCCCGTACCGCAAGGTGGTGGATGGCAAGCTGACCAAGGATGTTGAGTATCTCTCAGCCATGGAAGAGCAGCTTTATTCCATCGCGCAGGCGAACACGCTGGTCGATGACAAGGGTGAAATCGTCAACGAATTTGCGAACGCTCGTGTCAACGGCGAAGCGATGCTCGTGATGAAAGACGACATTCAGTATATGGACGTTTCACCGAAACAGGTTGTCTCGGTGGCTGCAGCGCTCATCCCATTCCTTGAAAATGACGATGCGAACCGGGCTCTTATGGGGTCAAACATGCAACGTCAGGCCGTGCCGCTGGTGCAAACCGATGCGCCGCTGGTCGGGACCGGTATGGAAGCTGTTGTGGCCCGCGACAGCCGGGCGGCCATTGTGGCCCGCCGCGGCGGTGTGGTCGAGCAAGTGGACGGTGTGCGGATCGTTATTCGCGCAACAGAGGATCTTGATACGTCAGCTTCGGGCGTTGACATCTATCGCCTGTCCAAGTTCCGCCGTTCAAACCAGAACAGCTGTATCAACCAGCGCCCAATCGCCAAGGTTGGCGATGTGGTGACCAAGGGCGATATCATTGCTGACGGTCCATCCACAGATCTCGGTGAGCTGGCACTTGGCCGTAACGTGCTCGTCGCGTTCATGCCGTGGAATGGCTACAACTTTGAGGACTCGATCCTGATTTCAGAACGCATTGTGCGCGATGATGTCTATACCTCGATCCACCTCGAAGAGTTCGAGATCATGGCTCGCGATACCAAGCTCGGCCCGGAAGAGATCACGCGCGACATTCCAAATGTCGGTGAAGAAGCTCTGCGAAACCTCGACGAAGCGGGCATTGTTGCTGTTGGCGCCGAGGTGAAGGCTGGTGATATTCTGGTCGGCAAGGTGACGCCAAAAGGCGAAAGCCCGATGACGCCGGAAGAGAAACTGCTTCGCGCGATCTTTGGTGAGAAAGCTTCTGATGTTCGCGATACTTCCCTGCGTGTGCCTCCGGGCGATGCTGGAACAGTTGTTGAGGTCCGGGTATTTAATCGCCACGGCATCGACAAAGACCAACGCGCGCTTCAGATCGAGCGGGAGCAGATTGAGCAGCTGCAGGAAGACAAGGAAGACGAGCAGTCGATCCTTGAACGCAACACGTATAAGCGTCTGCGTCAGCTTCTGGTTGGCAAGGATGCAGCCGCTGGGCCCTCAGGTTTCAAGCCGGGTAAGGTCTCAGAAGCCGATCTCGATGCGATCTCTGAAAGCAGCATGTGGGAAATCGCGCTCAAGTCTGAGAAAGCTCAGGCTGAGATTGATGCTCTGCAAATGGCGTTCAATGAGTCGATCCGTGAGCTGGATGCCCGGTTCAACGATAAAGTCGACAAGGTTCAGCAGGGCGACGATCTGCCACCAGGTGTGATGAAAGTCGTCAAAGTCTTCCTCGCTGTGAAGCGCAAGCTGCAGCCGGGTGACAAAATGGCCGGACGTCACGGCAACAAGGGTGTGATCTCCAAGATCAACCCGATTGAGGACATGCCCTTCCTGGAGGATGGGACCCCTGTGGACATTGTTCTCAATCCGCTTGGTGTTCCATCGCGGATGAATGTCGGACAGATCCTTGAAACCCACCTTGGTTGGGCTGCAGCCGGTCTCGGCAAGGTTGTGACCGAGTCGCTCGCTGAGTGGCATGAAAACCATGATGCGGATGCGCTTCGCGAGACGCTTCAGACGGTTTATGGCGAGGGCGAACCTCTGCCGGATACCGAAGAAGAGTTGGTCGAACTTGCAGGCAATCTTCACAAGGGTGTGCCAATGGCAACGCCGGTCTTTGACGGTGCGCGTGAGCCTGACATCGTGACCATGCTGGAACGCGCAGGTCTTGATGGCTCGGGTCAATCGATTGTCTTTGATGGTCGCACAGGCGAGCAGTTCAAGCGCCCTGTTACGGTCGGGTACAAGTACCTGCTGAAATTGCACCACCTCGTGGACGAGAAAATCCACGCGCGGTCAACCGGCCCATACTCTCTCGTCACGCAGCAGCCTCTGGGCGGTAAAGCCCAGTTCGGCGGTCAGCGCTTCGGGGAGATGGAGGTCTGGGCACTTGAGGCCTATGGTGCGGCTTACACGCTGCAGGAAATGCTTACGGTCAAGTCGGATGACACGGCAGGCCGGGCCAAAGTGTACGAAGCGATCGTTCGCGGCGATGACACGTTCGAAGCCGGTATCCCGGAAAGCTTCAACGTGCTGATCAAGGAAATGCGATCGCTCGGACTTAATGTCGAACTGATCGGAGATAATGACGGAAGCTCAAACGTGGCGGCAGAATAGTCATCATGTGCGCCGACAGGCGGTAGAGTTTACAGTTAAACGGGCCGGATTTTCGGTGGGGAATTCGGCCAAACCCTCCCAAGGAGCGGAAACACACCATGCGCCAAGATGTAGCCAGCATTTACAAGCAAAAAGACGAAGTCCCGACATTTGATGCGATCCGCATCACGATTGCGAGCCCGGAGAAGATCCGTGGCTGGTCTTCAGGTGAGATTAAAAAGCCTGAAACCATCAACTACCGAACGTTCAAGCCGGAACGCGATGGTCTGTTCTGTGCGCGGATCTTTGGTCCGATCAAGGACTATGAGTGTCTGTGCGGGAAGTATAAGCGGATCAAGTATCGCGGCATTATCTGTGAGAAGTGCGGCGTTGAGGTCACTCTGGCCAAGGTGCGCCGGGAGCGTATGGGCCATATCGAGCTCGCTTCACCTGTCGCGCATATCTGGTTCCTGAAGTCCCTGCCATCCCGGATTGCGACCCTGCTCGACATGACATTGAAAGATGTTGAGCGCGTTCTGTACTTCGAAAGCTATGTCGTGATCGAGCCGGGTCTGACCCCGCTGGAGCCACGCCAGATGCTCTCTGAAGAAGAGTATATGGACCTGCAGGACGAGCATGGTGAAGACGCTTTCACTGCGATGATCGGTGCCGAGGCGGTCAAGGAAATCCTGCAAGGCCTGGATCTTGACCTGCTGGCTGACACGCTTCGTGAGGACCTCGCTGAGTCCACATCAGAGCTGAAGACCAAGAAGTATTCCAAGCGCCTGAAAGTGGTTGAGTCCTTCCTCGCATCTGGCGCGAAGCCGGAATGGATGATCATGAGCGTCGTTCCGGTCATTCCGCCAGATCTGCGCCCACTTGTGCCGCTGGATGGCGGCCGGTTTGCCACGTCTGACCTGAACGATCTCTATCGCCGGGTGATCAACCGCAACAATCGCTTGAAGCGCCTGATGGAGCTGCGTGCGCCTGATATCATCATCCGGAACGAGAAGCGGATGTTGCAGGAATCTGTCGACGCCCTGTTCGACAATGGCCGCCGCGGCCGCACGATTACGGGTACCAACAAGCGTCCGCTGAAATCGCTTTCAGACATGCTGAAAGGTAAGCATGGCCGGTTCCGTCAGAACCTGCTCGGTAAGCGCGTCGACTATTCTGGCCGCTCTGTCATCGTGGTTGGTCCGAACCTGAAACTGCATGAGTGTGGTCTTCCGAAGAAGATGGCGCTGGAGCTGTTCAAACCCTTTATCTACGCGCGTCTCGACGCCAAAGGTCTCGCCGGTACGGTGAAGGCGGCCAAAAAGCTGGTGGAAAAAGAAAAGCCGGAAGTCTGGGATATTCTCGAAGAGGTGATCCGCGAGCATCCGGTCATGCTGAACCGCGCGCCAACCCTGCACCGTCTGGGTATCCAGGCGTTTGAGCCGAAGCTGATTGAGGGTAAGGCGATCAACCTGCACCCGCTGGTCTGTGCGGCGTTTAACGCTGACTTTGATGGTGACCAGATGGCTGTTCACGTGCCGCTGAGCCTTGAGGCGCAGCTGGAAGCCCGCGTGCTGATGATGTCCACGAACAACATCCTATCGCCTGCGAATGGTAAGCCGATTATCGTACCGTCTCAGGACATCGTACTGGGTCTCTATTACCTGTCACTCGACAAGGACAATGAGCCGGGCGAGGGCGCCATGATCTCTGACATGGCCGAGCTTGAGCACGCGCTTTCGACGGGTCACCTGTCCGTTCACGCCAAGATCAAAGCGCGCTTTGATGGTGTTGATGCAGACGGAAACACCACCAGCAAGATCATCGACACGACCCCGGGTCGTTACATGATTGCTGATATCCTGCCGCGCCACCCAGCGATCGATCCGGAGCGTCTTCTGGCCGACCTGATGGTCAAGAAGAATGTCGGAAAACTGATCGACGAGGTCTACCGAACCTGTGGTCAGAAGGCGACGGTGATCTTTGCGGATAAGCTGATGGGCCTCGGTTTCCGTGAGGCGGCGAAAGCTGGCATCTCGTTCGGTATGGACGATATGAAAATCCCAAGCTCGAAGGTCAAGCTGGTTGAGCAAACGCGCGAACTCGTGACCGAGTATGAGCGTCAATATGCTGACGGCTTGATTACGCGCGGCGAGAAGTACAACAAGGTCGTCGATGCCTGGTCGACCTGTACGGACAAAGTGGCTGACGCCATGATGGACGCTGCGGGCGAAGCAGAGATCGACGAAGAGACGGGCCGCCTGAAAGAGACCAACTCAGTCTTCATGATGGCACACTCTGGCGCGCGTGGGTCGAAGAACCAGATGAAACAGCTGGCCGGTATGCGCGGCCTCATGGCGCGTCCAGATGGCTCGATCATCGAAACGCCAATCATCTCGAACTTCAAGGAAGGCCTGACGGTTCAGGAGTACTTTAACTCGACCCACGGGGCCCGTAAGGGTCTGGCCGATACGGCTTTGAAAACCGCGAACTCCGGTTATCTGACGCGTCGTCTGGTTGATGTTGCACAGGACTGTATCGTCAATGAGGATGATTGCGGAACCGATCGCGGGATTGAGCTTTCGGCGGTTATGGAAGGCGCAGATACGGTTGTATCTCTGTCAGAGCGTATTCTTGGCCGGACAACCGGCGAGGACGTCAAATCATCCAAATCGGACGAGCTGATTGCACCTGCAAACACCTATATTGACGAAGCGCTGGCCCAGAAAATCGAAGATGCCGGTGTCGACCGCATCAAGGTGCGTTCACCGCTGACCTGTGAAACCAAGGTCGGGGTCTGTGTGGCCTGTTATGGCCGCGACCTCGCGCGCGGGACAGTCGTCAATCGCGGCGAAGCGGTTGGGGTTATTGCGGCCCAGTCCATCGGTGAGCCGGGTACCCAGCTGACCATGCGGACCTTCCACATTGGCGGCGCCGCCTCGGTTGCTGAGGATAGCTCTGCCGAAGCTCAAGTCGAAGGGAAGATCAAGTTCGAAAGCCCGACTTTCGTTACACGTGAAGACGGCACGCTAGTCGTGACCGGTCGCCACATGATCGTTTCCATCCTCGATGGCGATGGCCGGACACGCCAGACGTTCAAGCCGACTTACGGTACGACGCTGCACGTCAAGGACAAGAAAAAGGTCAAGCCGGGCGACAAGCTCGCTGACTGGGATCCATTTGCCCAACCGATCATCTCCGAAGTTGAGGGGACGGCGCGTCTCGTCGACATCGTGGACGGCCTGACGTCTCGTGAAGAGACTGATGAAGCAACCGGTATTTCCTCTCGTGTGATTATCGATGGACGTGGCTCCAAAGGGGCTGACCTTCGTCCGTCCGTGATGATCGTCAATGACAAGGGTGAAGCGCTTGAGCTGCCAAACGGCAACGAAGCCCGCTACATGCTGTCACCGGGCGCGATCCTGTCGATTGAGGATGGCGACGAGATCAAAGTTGGTCAGTCCATGGCGCGTATCGCAACCAGCGGTGCCAAGACCAAGGATATTACCGGTGGTCTGCCCCGCGTGGCTGAGCTGTTCGAAGCGCGGCGTCCGAAGGACAATGCTGTTATCGCTGAAACGGATGGCCGAATTGCCTTCATCCGCGAGTACAAGCAGAAGCGCAAGATCGCGATCATCCCGGATGATCCGGACAAGGATGCGATTGAATTCCTGGTGCCAAAGGCGCGTCGTCTCGACGTTCAGGATGGCGATTATGTCAAGCGCGGTGATTACATCATTGATGGTAATCCGGCTCCGCAAGACATTCTGGCGACGCTCGGGATTGAGGCTCTGGCTAACTATCTCGTCGACGAAGTTCAGAAAGTCTACCGCCTGCAAGGTGTGCCGATCAACGATAAGCATATCGAAGTGATCGTGCGCCAGATGCTGCAAAAGTATGAGGTCACCGATCCGGGCACGACGACCCTGATCAAGGGTGAGCATGTGGATCTGGTTGAGCTGGAAGAGGCCAATGCCGCTGTGCGCCGGTCTCGCAAGGCCGACCAGCGCGAAGCAACCGGGACGCCAGTTCTGCTGGGGATCACCAAGGCGTCGCTGCAAACCCGCAGCTTCATCTCTGCAGCCTCGTTCCAGGAGACAACTCGCGTCCTGACCGAAGCAGCGATCCAGGGCAAAGTCGATACGCTTGAAGGCCTGAAAGAGAACGTCATTGTTGGACGTCTCATCCCGGCCGGGACAGGCGGCGGAATGCGCTCCATGCGCCGGGTTGCGACCCAGCGGGACAACAAGTTGCGTCAGAAACGCGAAGCAGCAGCCAAGGCGGCAGCGTCTGCGCTGCCAGCCCCTGACGCGGCTGAGTAAAGACAGAGCTTTTGGGGCAGGGCGCTATGTGTGCTGTGTCCTGTCCCCAAGGCTTGACGAGGCCGCTCAGTGGCCTTAACACGCGCGACATGCTGGCTGGGCAGGTCTTTTTTTAAGGCCTGCCCGGTAGTTCTTTTGGGAACTACCGGTTTGGCAAACACCCGAAAGCGGATGTTTTGAGGGCACCTCACGGCCCGGCGGACATCTATCTGTGAAATTGGTCCAAAAGGGGCCACGTTAATCGAGAGAGTATCAAGGCCCCTATGCCAACGATTCAACAGCTGATCCGGAAGCCGCGCAAGCCTAAGCCGCAACGCTCCAAGACCCCCGCCCTTAAAGGCAATCCTCAACGTCGCGGCGTGTGTACACGCGTCTATACAACGACACCGAAAAAGCCGAACTCGGCGCTTCGCAAGGTTGCCAAAGTGCGTCTGACCACCGGATTTGAATCACTTTGCTACATTCCGGGTGAAGGCCACAATCTGCAGGAGCACTCTGTGGTGCTGATCCGCGGTGGCCGTGTGAAAGACCTTCCGGGTGTGCGTTATCACATCCTCCGCGGTGTTCTGGATACCCAGGGCGTTAAAGACCGTAAGCAGCGCCGTTCGCATTACGGCGTTAAGAAACCAAAATAAGGGAGACCGCAAATGTCACGTCGTCACCGCGCTGAAAAACGTCAGGTCCTTCCTGATCCGAAATTCAAGGACATTGTCCTGTCAAAGTTCATGAACCAGATCATGCAGGACGGCAAAAAGTCGACTGCTGAGCGTATCGTTTACGGTGCGCTGGACCTGGTTGAAGCCCGTGCCAAGAAAGACCCGGTTGAGGTGTTCCACGAAGCACTTGAGTCGATTTCTCCTGCGGTTGAGGTTCGCTCACGCCGTGTGGGTGGTGCAACTTATCAGGTGCCGGTGGAAGTGCGTCCTGAGCGCCGTCAGGCGCTGGCGATTCGCTGGCTTGCTGCTGCTGCTGGCAGCCGCAACGAAAACACTATGCGTGAACGTCTGGCTGGCGAACTTATGGATGCAAGCCAGGGCCGTGGTAATGCCGTCAAGAAGCGTGAAGACACGCACAAGATGGCTGAAGCCAACCGTGCCTTCTCGCACTACCGCTGGTAAACTCCTTCCACTCCTGAATCCTCTCAGAACCGACTAAAAAGGTGAAGCTCATGGCCCGCGAATATCCGCTGGAGCGCTATCGTAACTTTGGTATCATGGCGCATATCGACGCCGGTAAAACAACGACGTCTGAGCGCATTTTGTTTTATACAGGTAAGTCTCACAAGATTGGTGAAGTCCATGACGGTGCGGCCACCATGGATCACATGGAGCAGGAGCAAGAGCGCGGAATTACGATTACCTCCGCGGCTGTGACTACGTTCTGGGAACGCACTGATGATGGGCAGACCGCCCAGACGGACAAGCATCGCCTGAACATCATTGATACACCGGGACACGTGGACTTCACGATTGAGGTTGAGCGCTCTCTGGCGGTTCTCGATGGTGCGGTTTGTGTGCTTGATGCGAATGCCGGTGTTGAACCTCAGACCGAGACTGTCTGGCGTCAGGCGGATCGCTACAAGGTGCCGCGCATCGTGTTCGTCAACAAGATGGACAAGATCGGCGCTGACTTCTTCAACTGTGTCGAGATGATCAAGGACCGGACGGGCACAACAGCTGCGCCGATCCAGTGCCCGATTGGCGCAGAGAACGAGCTTGAGGGTCACGTCGACCTGATCACGATGCAGGAATGGGTTTGGGCTGGTGAGGATCTCGGCGCGAGCTGGGAGCTGCGTGAAATCCGTGATGAGCTCAAGGACAAGTGCGACGAGATGCGTGCGACACTGGTCGAACTTGCGGTTGAACTGGATGAAGATGCCATGATGGCTTACCTTGAGGGGGAAGAGCCATCTGTTGACGAGCTGCGCGCGCTTATCCGCAAAGGTACGCTGGAAATGGCCTTTGTGCCGGTGCTCTGTGGTTCTGCATTCAAGAACAAGGGTGTCCAGCCAATGCTGAACGCCGTAATCGATTTCCTGCCAAGTCCGCTGGATGTGCCAGCCTATATGGGCTTCAAGCCCGGCGACGAGACTGAGACACGCGACATTGCACGCACAGCGTCTGATGATGAGCCATTCTCTGGGCTCGCGTTCAAGATCTGGAATGACCCTTTTGTTGGCTCGCTGACATTCGTTCGTATCTATTCTGGTACACTGACTAAGGGTGGGTCTGTCCTGAACTCAACCAAGGGCAAGCCGGAGCGCGTTGGTCGTATGATGATCATGCACTCTAATGATCGTGAAGAAATCGAAGAAGCGTTTGCCGGTGACATTATCGCGTTGGCGGGTCTCAAAGGCACGACGACAGGTGATACGCTTGCTGACAAGCAAAGCCCGGTTGTCCTTGAAACCATGAATTTCCCCGATCCTGTGATTGAGATTGCGGTTGAGCCGAAAACCAAAGCGGACCAGGAGAAGATGTCTGCTGGTCTGGCACGTCTGGCGGCTGAAGATCCAAGCTTCCAGGTCGAGTCTGACCATGAAAGCGGACAGACAATCATGAAGGGTATGGGTGAGCTTCACCTCGATATCCTGGTTGATCGCCTGAAGCGCGAGTTCAAGGTTGAGGCGAATATCGGCCAGCCACAGGTGGCTTATCGTGAGGCGCTCGGCAAGCGCGCGGATATCGACTACACGCACAAGAAACAGTCTGGTGGTACTGGACAGTTTGCACGCGTTAAGCTTCGTTTTGAGCCGCTGGAGCCAGGTTCTGGCTTCCAGTTCGAGAGCGAAATCGTTGGTGGTAACGTTCCTAAAGAGTACATTCCGGGCGTTGAAAAGGGCCTGGATATGGCCAAGGAGAACGGCCTGCTGGCTGGCTATCCGATGACGGATTTCAAGGCGGTGCTTTACGATGGCGCTTTCCACGATGTCGACTCAAGCGTTCTGGCGTTCGAAATTGCCGCCCGCGCAGCCTTCCGTGAGCTGAAATCTGAAGGCGATCCACGCTTGATGGAGCCAGTCATGAAGGTCGAGGTGGTGACACCTGAAGATTATATGGGCGATATCATCGGCGACCTGAACTCACGTCGTGGTCAGATCCAGGGGTCTGAGCCGCGCGGTAACGCAACGGCGATCAACGCGTTTGTGCCGCTGGTGAACATGTTTGGTTATGTGTCCAACCTCCGCGGCATGTCGCAAGGTCGCGCGCAGTTTACGATGCAGTTCGAGCACTATGCAGAAGTGCCGAAAGCAGAAGCACAGAAGCTGGTTTCAGAACTGGCGGGCTAACAAGCAGCCGACCCCTTGTTAGCCCTTGAAGGGTAGAACATAGGGTTCGGCATTATATCAAGACCGATATCGGTCACCGAATTGGCCTCATCAGGGCTGTAGATAAGGCTATTTAGAGGAGTATCCCATGGCCAAGGAGAAGTTTGAGCGTAACAAGCCGCATGTTAACATCGGCACGATTGGTCACGTTGATCATGGTAAGACGACGCTGACGGCGGCGATCACGATGTGTCTGGCAGAAGCTGGCGGTGGTGATGCGCAGTCTTAT